>NZ_BJDX01000019.1 GCF_005405365.1 Enterococcus xiangfangensis | reverse complement strand
CCTAAAATACTGAGACAGTAATAAAAAAGCATTTATTAGGCTGCTAATTTCCGATATTCTATCGGTGATTGGTAGCCTAGTTTTTGTTGAATTCGAACTTCATTATAATAAGTAATGTATTCTTTTACCGTTTCTATTACAATAGATGTAGGCTCATTTGTGAGCTTATCTAAGTAGAACGTTTCAGACTTTAGCGAGGCATGAAACGATTCGATGCAGGCATTATCTGATGGCGTTCCTTTACGGGACATACTCATGGTAATGCCTTTTGACTTTATTTGATTCTGATAATCAAAGGAAGTATAAACAGAACCTTGATCACTGTGCAATAGACAGTCGGTTGTTTTAGGTAGCTGATCAAGTGTATCTAGAACAAAAGCCGTATCTTGCTTATCACCGATGGTATAGGCGATAATTTCACCGTTGTACAAATCCATAACCGAAGATAAATACAATTGTTTTTGACCAAAAGGCAGATAAGTAATATCTGTAACCAATTTCTTTAAAGGTGCTTCTGAAGCAAATTGCCTATTCAGCTTGTTCTCGACTATTTTATAGGGTTGCCCAACTTTATTGCGTTTCTTTATTTTTACACGACAGTTCCAATGATATTTCTGCATAATCCTTTGAATCGTGTTTTTATTAACTTTGTATTCCTGGTTGATTAATGCAGCGATCTTTCGATACCCATACCTAAACTTATGCAAGAAGCAGAGACGACGGACAGCTTCTTCAAGGGCAGTCAATTTTCCTAAGTCTTTTCGATGAGTCCAACGATAATAGGTTGCTCGTGAAACTTCAAAAAGCTGACATAATGCAGTAGTGGTCAATTTTCCTTTCATTGATTTAACTAATTCTACAAATATTTCTGGTTCCACATCCTTTCCAACTCTTTGTATTTTTTTAACGCATCAATATGTATCTTTAAAAAATTATTTTCATTCTTAAGTTGTGTTTCGGTCGATAGTTCTTCTGGACCTTTTCCATAAGAATATTGTTTTCCAACAGGCTGAACAAGTCGGTGATTCTCACCATGACGATACCAACGCCACCACGTTTCAATTTGCGTCTTGTTTTTGATACCTAATTCTTCCATAATCGTTTTTACAGGAATTTTATCTTGTTTCATCTTTATAGCCATCTCTTTGATTTGAATCGGATAAGCCACTCGAGTTCCCATTAAAAAAGCACCTCCCATAATCGTTTTTACAGGAATTTTATCTTGTTTCATCTTTATAGCCATCTCTTTGATTTGAATCGGATAAGCCACTCGAGTTCCCATTAAAAAAGCACCTCCTTGTTAAATTCATTTTAACTTGAATTCAACAAGGGGTGCTTTTTTATTTTGTCTCAGGTTATTGGGTCAGTTCC
>NZ_BJDX01000018.1 GCF_005405365.1 Enterococcus xiangfangensis | reverse complement strand
GCGTGGCGACGTCCTAATCTCACAAGGGGCAACCCCTCACTACAATCGGCGCTAAGAAGCTTAACTTCTGTGTTCGACATGGGAACAGGTGTATCCTTCTCGCTATCGCCACCACACTATTTGTTTGAGTAAACTTCGTTCACTCAAAACTGGATCAGAAACATTCAAACAACCGTGAATCAATTTTTGGTTAAGTCCTCGATCGATTAGTATCAGTCCGCTCCGTACATCACTGCACTTCCACTTCTGACCTATCTACCTGATCATCTCTCAGGGATCTTACTTTCTTTAAGAAATGGGAAATCTCATCTTGAGGTGGGCTTCACACTTAGATGCTTTCAGCGTTTATCCCTTCCCTACATAGCTACCCAGCGATGCCTCTGGCGAGACAACTGGTACACCAGCGGTAAGTCCATCCCGGTCCTCTCGTACTAAGGACAGATCCTCTCAAATTTCCAACGCCCGCGACGGATAGGGACCGAACTGTCTCACGACGTTCTGAACCCAGCTCGCGTGCCGCTTTAATGGGCGAACAGCCCAACCCTTGGGACCGACTACAGCCCCAGGATGCGACGAGCCGACATCGAGGTGCCAAACCTCCCCGTCGATGTGGACTCTTGGGGGAGATAAGCCTGTTATCCCCAGGGTAGCTTTTATCCGTTGAGCGATGGCCCTTCCATGCGGAACCACCGGATCACTAAGCCCGACTTTCGTCCCTGCTCGACTTGTAGGTCTCGCAGTCAAGCTCCCTTGTGCCTTTACACTCTGCGAATGATTTCCAACCATTCTGAGGGAACCTTTGGGCGCCTCCGTTACTCTTTAGGAGGCGACCGCCCCAGTCAAACTGCCCATCTGACACTGTCTCCCACCACGATTAGTGGTGCGGGTTAGAGTGGTCATAACACAGGGGTAGTATCCCACCAGCGCCTCTGTCGAAACTAGCGTCCCGACTTCTACGGCTCCTACCTATCCTGTACATGTGGTACAAACACTCAATATCAAACTGCAGTAAAGCTCCATGGGGTCTTTCCGTCCTGTCGCGGGTAACCTGCATCTTCACAGGTACTAAAATTTCACCGAGTCTCTCGTTGAGACAGTGCCCAAATCGTTACGCCTTTCGTGCGGGTCGGAACTTACCCGACAAGGAATTTCGCTACCTTAGGACCGTTATAGTTACGGCCGCCGTTTACTGGGGCTTCAATTCGTACCTTCGCTTACGCTAAGCACTCCTCTTAACCTTCCAGCACCGGGCAGGCGTCAGCCCCTATACGTCATCTTTCGATTTTGCAGAGACCTGTGTTTTTGATAAACAGTCGCTTGGGCCTATTCACTGCGGCTGATCGTTAGATCAGCACCCCTTCTCCCGAAGTTACGGGGTCATTTTGCCGAGTTCCTTAACGAGAGTTCTCTCGCTCACCTTAGGATTCTCTCCTCGACTACCTGTGTCGGTTTGCGGTACGGGCCATTGTTTTCTTACTAGAAGCTTTTCTCGGCAGTGTGACATCGGGAACTTCGGTACTATTATTTCCCTCCCCATCACAACTTGTCCTTAAAGATGTAAGCATTTGACTCACATCAAGACTTGTTGCTTGGACAGACATTTCCATTCGTCTGATTCCTTAGCCTCCTGCGTCCCTCCATTGCTCAAACAAAAACAACGGGTACAGGAATATCAACCTGTTATCCATCGCCTACGCCTTTCGGCCTCGGCTTAGGTCCCGACTAACCCTGGGCGGACGAGCCTTCCCCAGGAAACCTTAGTCATTCGGTGGACAGGATTCTCACCTGTCTTTCGCTACTCATACCGGCATTCTCACTTCTAAGCGCTCCAGCAGTCCTCACGATCTACCTTCAACGCCCTTAGAACGCTCTCCTACCAACATACCTAATGGTATGTTCCACAGCTTCGGTAAACTATTTAGCCCCGGTACATTTTCGGCGCAGGGTCACTCGACTAGTGAGCTATTACGCACTCTTTAAATGGTGGCTGCTTCTGAGCCAACATCCTAGTTGTCTGTGCAACCCCACATCCTTTTCCACTTAATAGTTATTTGGGGACCTTAGCTGGTGGTCTGGGCTGTTTCCCTTTCGACTATGGATCTTATCACTCACAGTCTGACTCCCAGAGATGAATGGATGGCATTCGGAGTTTATCTGAATTCGGTAACCCGAGATGGGCCCCTAGTCCAAACAGTGCTCTACCTCCATCATTCTTACTCTGAGGCTAGCCCTAAAGCTATTTCGGAGAGAACCAGCTATCTCCAAGTTCGTTTGGAATTTCTCCGCTACCCACACCTCATCCCCGCACTTTTCAACGTACGTGGGTTCGGTCCTCCAGTGCGTTTTACCGCACCTTCAACCTGGACATGGGTAGATCACATGGTTTCGGGTCTACGACCACTTACTCATTCGCCCTATTCAGACTCGCTTTCGCTACGGCTCCGTTTTTTCAACTTAACCTCGCAAGTAATCGTAACTCGCCGGTTCATTCTACAAAAGGCACGCTATCACCCATTAACGGGCTTTAACTTGTTGTAGGCACACGGTTTCAGGATCTATTTCACTCCCCTTCCGGGGTGCTTTTCACCTTTCCCTCACGGTACTGGTTCACTATCGGTCACTAGGGAGTATTTAGCCTTGGGAGATGGTCCTCCCGGATTCCGACGGAATTCCTCGTGTTCCGCCGTACTCAGGATCCTCCTAGGTGCCAGTCAAATTTTGTCTACGGGGCTTTTACCCTTTCTAGCAGACCTTTCCAGGTCCTTCGACTATCTCACTGAACTACCATATCGGAGTCCTACAACCCCAAGAGGCAAGCCTCTTGGTTTGGGCTTTTCCCGTTTCGCTCGCCGCTACTCAGGGAATCGAATTTTCTTTCTCTTCCTGCAGGTACTTAGATGTTTCAGTTCTCTGCGTTTACCTCTAATCAGCTATGTATTCACTGAAAAGTAACATCCTATAAAAGATGCTGGGTTTCCCCATTCGGAAATCTCCGGATCAAAGCTTACTTACAGCTCCCCGAAGCATATCGGTGTTAGTCCCGTCCTTCATCGGCTCCTAGTGCCAAGGCATCCACCGTGCGCCCTTATTCACTTAACCTTAACCTAACTTTCGTTAGGGGTTTGATTGTTCCATCTAGCGATAGACTTCCCAATCAGATAAAAAATAAGCAATTGAACTTATTAAAAAA
>NZ_BJDX01000017.1 GCF_005405365.1 Enterococcus xiangfangensis | reverse complement strand
CATTCCTGTGTAGTTTCCGTAACGTTCATCTAAGATGAACTATTTCCTTAGAAAGGAGGTGATCCAGCCGCACCTTCCGATACGGCTACCTTGTTACGACTTCACCCCAATCATCTATCCCACCTTAGGCGGCTGGCTCCAAAAAGGTTACCTCACCGACTTCGGGTGTTACAAACTCTCGTGGTGTGACGGGCGGTGTGTACAAGGCCCGGGAACGTATTCACCGCGGCGTGCTGATCCGCGATTACTAGCGATTCCGGCTTCATGTAGGCGAGTTGCAGCCTACAATCCGAACTGAGAGAAGCTTTAAGAGATTAGCTTAGCCTCGCGACTTCGCGACTCGTTGTACTTCCCATTGTAGCACGTGTGTAGCCCAGGTCATAAGGGGCATGATGATTTGACGTCATCCCCACCTTCCTCCGGTTTGTCACCGGCAGTCTCGCTAGAGTGCCCAACTAAATGATGGCAACTAACAATAAGGGTTGCGCTCGTTGCGGGACTTAACCCAACATCTCACGACACGAGCTGACGACAACCATGCACCACCTGTCACTTTGCCCCCGAAGGGGAAGCTCTATCTCTAGAGTGGTCAAAGGATGTCAAGACCTGGTAAGGTTCTTCGCGTTGCTTCGAATTAAACCACATGCTCCACCGCTTGTGCGGGCCCCCGTCAATTCCTTTGAGTTTCAACCTTGCGGTCGTACTCCCCAGGCGGAGTGCTTAATGCGTTAGCTGCAGCACTGAAGGGCGGAAACCCTCCAACACTTAGCACTCATCGTTTACGGCGTGGACTACCAGGGTATCTAATCCTGTTTGCTCCCCACGCTTTCGAGCCTCAGCGTCAGTTACAGACCAGAGAGCCGCCTTCGCCACTGGTGTTCCTCCATATATCTACGCATTTCACCGCTACACATGGAATTCCACTCTCCTCTTCTGCACTCAAGTTTCCCAGTTTCCAATGACCCTCCCCGGTTGAGCCGGGGGCTTTCACATCAGACTTAAGAAACCGCCTGCGCTCGCTTTACGCCCAATAAATCCGGACAACGCTTGCCACCTACGTATTACCGCGGCTGCTGGCACGTAGTTAGCCGTGGCTTTCTGGTTAGATACCGTCAAGGGATGAACTTTTTACTCTCATCCTTGTTCTTCTCTAACAACAGAGTTTTACGATCCGAAAACCTTCTTCACTCACGCGGCGTTGCTCGGTCAGACTTTCGTCCATTGCCGAAGATTCCCTACTGCTGCCTCCCGTAGGAGTTTGGGCCGTGTCTCAGTCCCAATGTGGCCGATCACCCTCTCAGGTCGGCTATGCATCGTTGCCTTGGTGAGCCGTTACCTCACCAACTAGCTAATGCACCGCGGGTCCATCCATCAGTGACGCAAAAGCGCCTTTCAAAGTAAAACCATGCGGTTTTACTTGTTATACGGTATTAGCACCTGTTTCCAAGTGTTATCCCCTTCTGATGGGCAGGTTACCCACGTGTTACTCACCCGTTCGCCACTCTTTTTCTTTCGGTGGAGCAAGCTCCGGTGAAAGAAAAAGCGTTCGACTTGCATGTATTAGGCACGCCGCCAGCGTTCGTCCTGAGCCAGGATCAAACTCTCATAAAAGTGTTTGAAACAATCTTGCGATTGTTAAGCTCAATTGTATAAATTGACTTGCTAGCATATTGCTTGCTATGTTGTTTGTTTCTATTAAATAGAAACGCCCTACACATTTGGTTTGTTTTATTCGTTCAGTTTTCAAAGGTCTACATTGTTTGT
>NZ_BJDX01000016.1 GCF_005405365.1 Enterococcus xiangfangensis | reverse complement strand
GTTTGTCGCTTTGTTTCAGCAACTTTTATATCTTAACAGCTTGCTGAGTGAATGTCAATAACTTTTTTGAAGTTTTTTTGATTTCAAAAGTCAACGTTCGGCTTTTACTGCATCAGCAACGTTTATTAATTTACCATTTAATTAAGCGGCGGTCAACTATTTTCTTCAAAAAAAAAAGAACTTATTTTTATAAGCTCTTTTTTCAGGATTATTCAAATAATGGTACACCCTCGATTTCAATTGTTCCAAGGATTTTTCTCACGCTGTCGGGGCTTTCCCAAGCAAAACCTTCTGGCAGTTCTGTGACTTCTTCACTGACCATTTCAAATACATACAATGGTAAACTGGCGCCGTGTGATTGTGTATTGGTTAATTCAACTAGACGAATATTATTTACGTCGATATGTAGTGTCGTTTTCAAAAAGTTTAAAAAACTAGCTAAAACAGTGTGTTCAGCTGTGGTCTCAGTATGGGCAAATTCTTTATCTCTTCCTACTTCATGAACTAAAAAACGTTTTGATCCATCTTCTAAATGCAACATGATTGTTCCAGATACTTGTTTCGTCACAATTTTCACCTCTGCAAGAGCTAATCTAAATCGCACTCATTGTATCATGCTTTCAGAAAAAAAGATATTGTTTGCATAAAATAGTAATTAATTTTCAACTTGCTCTTTCAGCAAAAAGTCGATGGCTTCATCGGTCCATTTAGGCATATTCTTTTCAAGTGAACGGAACCCGATATTTTTGTTGCGATTTGTAAAGTAACGTTTTCGATGATACGGCACTTCAGCAGGATGCTCTACTAGCGTCCGCAATGACAAACTGATTTTTTTAGTATACTCATCGATATCAATGAGCTGAACTTTTACCATTTGTCCAACTTCTAAAAAGCTGTGTATATTTTTTGTATAGCCAGACTGTACTTCAGATATATGAACGAGTCCTTGTGTCTGATCATCTAATGAAATAAATGCTCCGTAAGGTTGAATGCCCGTTACATATCCTTCAATGATATCTCCAATTTTATATTTCATTCGTTTCCCTCTTTTCGCATGTTTCATTATACTGTATTTATAAATAAAATTGAAGTTCGCAACTAGGAGGAAAGAAAATGACACATTTTGAACGGCCAATCGAGCGCCGCGGTTCCAACAGCATCAAATGGGACGCGATTCTTCAGACGTACAACGAAGAAAATCTTCTGCCATTGTGGATTGCTGATATGGATTTCCAAGCACCCGAGGGCGTCTTGGCTGCTTATCAAAAATTAATCGCTCATGGAGTACTAGGTTATGCTGAAACACCGGAAAGTCTTTATCGCGCAATCATTGACTGGGAAAACGAGCAACATCACCTTGCATTAGAGAAAAAGGATATTTTGTTCTTTTCCGGAGTTTTAGCCGGAATAACGACAGCGATTCAAGCATTTACTGATCGAGATGATGCGATCTTGATCCACGATCCTGTCTATCCTCCCTTTGCAACCATCATCACTAATAATCAACGAAAATTAGTTCGTAGCCGATTGCGTGAAGAAAAGGGCCGATTTGTGATGGACTTTGCAGATATCGAAGAGAAATTTAACCAACAACGTGTTAAAGCGATGATTTTATGCAACCCGCATAACCCAGGTGGACGCGTCTGGTCAAAAGAAGAGTTGCAACGTTTAGGAGAACTTTGTAAAAAGTATGCTGTACTTGTCTTGAGTGATGAGATTCATCAAGACTTAGTTTTTCCGCCTTATGAAATGACTTCTTTCTTTTGTGCCGGAACAGACTTCAGCGATTTTAGCTTGCAATTTACTTCTATGACTAAGACCTTTAATTTGGCTGGGATTAAAAATTCTGTCGTCTTTGTCAAAAACAAGGCGTTGCGCGAACAACTGCTACGGAAACAAGCGGCAAATTTCCAGCACGAGATCAATACATTTGGCTTAGTCGGCATGGAGGCCGCTTACCAAACTGGAAAGGATTGGCTTTCAGAATTGCTGCCTTATATCCGATCAAACGTGACTTACTTGCTAGAATTTTTCCAAAATCATTTGCCAAAAGTAAAAATCATGATTCCAGAAGGAACATATTTATTGTGGCTAGATTTTTCGGCATACGGCTTGTCCGATGAAGCATTGGAAAATCGCTTGGTTCATACGGGCAAAGTGGTTTTAAACCCCGGTGTCAGTTATGGATCCAGTGGCAAACAGCACATGCGCTTAAATGTCGCCTGTCCACAAAGTGTCCTCGCCGAAGGTTTGCGGCGGATTGCAACTGCATTAAACGAATAAAAAAAAATACGGCTAAGCCGTATTTTTTTATTCTGCAATCTCAATTGATTCAATAACGATATCATGAACCGGTTTGTCTTGCGCACCGCGTTTAGCAGCAGCAATGTTATCAACGACATCCATTCCTTCAATCACATGGCCAAAAACAGTATGACGGAAGTCTAACCAAGGAGTTCCTCCCTGTTTGTATGTTTCGATGATTTCACCTGGGAAACCAGCTTCTTCTAGTTGTGTCATCATGTTAGCAGGAACATCTTGCTTGTTCACGATGAAGAATTGACTACCGTTAGTATTAGGACCTGCATTAGCCATTGATAATGCTCCGCGCAAGTTGAATAGGTTGCGTGAGAATTCATCTTCAAATTTTTCGCCATAAATGCTTTCGCCGCCCATTCCAGTACCAGTTGGATCGCCGCCTTGGATCATAAAATCAGGAATTACACGGTGAAAAATCACCCCATCATAATAACCTGTCTTTGCTAATTCAATAAAGTTTTTAACGGTTTTAGGTGCTTCTTCCGGGAATAGTTGAACCATGATATCCCCCATATTGGTTTTGATTGTTGCTTTAGGACCTTTTTCTTCTGTTAAATTTAATTGTGGGAATTGAGTCACTTCAAAATCCTCCTTTATTTTTTTGCTGTGTTCATCATAACAAACTTTTCTAAATTTGCCACCTCTACAAACTAAGCAGTTTTTTCTCTTTCATTTATTTGTTACAATCGATGAGAAGAAAGGGTGTTGATATGGAAATTTTTGATATAACTATCGTAGGTGCAGGACCAGTCGGTATGTTTGCGGCTTTCTATGCAGGAATTCGCCAAGCCAAGACAAAGTTGATCGACAGTTTGCCACAACTAGGCGGACAATTGACAACTCTTTATCCTGAAAAAAATATTTATGACATTCCTGGATTCCCGATTGTAAAAGCGGCGGATCTGGTAAACAACTTAGAAAAACAGTTGCGGACATTTTCTCATACGTATTGTTTAGATGAAGAAGTGCTGGAACTAAAACAACATGAAGATTATCTCGAATTGATCACGAATAAAGAAAGTCATTATACAAAAGCGGTCGTACTTGCTCTTGGTAACGGTTCTTTTCAGCCAAGACGTTTGATGATCGACGGTGCTGAAACTTTTGAAAATCACGGGATTGATTATTACATCACTGATTTGATGAAGTATGCCGGAAAAAAAGTTGCCATCGCTGGCGGCGGAGATTCCGCGATTGATTGGGCATTGATGTTAGAACCTATTGCTGCAGAAGTCTCGATTATCCATCGCCGGGATAATTTTAGAGGGCATGAACACAGTGTTGAAAAGTTGAAAGAATCCTCCGTCAATATCTACACACCGTATCTGTTAACTGAACTCACCGGTGAGCAAGACTTAGAAGGTGTGACTTTACAAAAGGTGAAGAGCGATGAGACAATTACAGTGGGTGTCGATTATTTGATTGTCAACTATGGTTTCTCTTCTTCATTGGATCATTTGAAATCTTGGGGATTAGAAAGTACTCGCCAAGCTATTCTCGTCGAATCGGATATGCGGACATCGATCCCAGGTGTCTATGCTTGTGGAGATATTACGACGTACGATGGCAAAGTAAAACTAATCGCTACTGGCATGGGCGAAGCGCCGACCGCTGTTAACAATGCGCTCCATTATATCAATCCGAAAAATCGGACACAGCCCGGACACAGCACCAGCCTATTTCCACAAAAATAATTTTGGAGGTAAGTTATGGTATTTGAAACAACTGCGCTTGAACAAACGGCCCGCGAACTCTTAGAAGAACGCGGAGTTACTATTAGAGATATTGCAGAATTAGTTTTCTTTTTGCAAAAAGATTATATTGATAAACTGGATATCGAATTGTGTATCCACAGTGTGAACCGCGTGTTGACAAAACGCGAGGTCCACAACGCGATTATCACCGGTATCCAACTAGATAAACTAGCTGAACAAAAAAAGTTAGACTACCCGCTGCAAAATATTTTAGAAGAAGATGAAGGGCTTTACGGCATCGATGAAATCATGGCTCTTTCGATCGTGAACGTTTATGGTTCGATTGGCTTCACAAATTACGGCTACATCGATAAAGTAAAACCAGGCATTTTGAAAAAACTAAACGAACATGACGGGATCCACGTCCATACTTTTTTAGACGATCTGGTCGGGGCGATCGCCGCATCGGCTGCTAGTCGTTTAGCTCACGAACATCCGCGGAAATTAGATTCTATTGTCAAATAAATTAGACAAAAGAGCATTAAAAAAAGAGCTCACGGCTCTTTTTTTAATGCTCTTTTGCCAAAATACATCGGCAAGAAATAAAATAGTTCTAAAAGAACAAAAAATAAAATAAAACAATGCAAGAAAAATGTTTCTGGCAAAACATTGATGATTGGGTCGGTCATTGGATCAAAAATCCACGCGTCATTGTTGAACAGTACTCCATGAAATAAAATGAAGAACCGGTCAAAGTTCACCGCCATCATAAAGGCGATCACGATAGGTGCCACAACGGCTATGCGAAATGGCTGAATCAATGTCCAGAGGCGTTTTTGCTTAATTAAATGCCGTAAATATAAAACGCTCGGTATCACAGTCACTAATAACAAGCCGTAATTCAGTAGAAACAAGCGTTTCACTTCATAAAAATGCTTCGCACCACTAGTCGAGACCGGAAAATCCGTCATTTGAAGTGATTCTACCCAAGGCACGTTCAAGTAACGCATCAGTTGATCAAAATTATGCAGCAGCTCTTTTTCTGAAAGAGTTGTATAATCCAACAAATCCAATTGACCGATATCAAATTGATACAGCCAGCGGGCATTGATTGTCAGTGTGATCGCTAATGTTAGCAAAGTCAGCAGCAAACAAATCAAACCCACACGCTCTAGCCAGTTATTCTTCATCAAAATTCCACTCATCCAACGAGTCGACAAGATATGTCGGCGGCACAGGCAAAGTCGGTACGTCTGCTTTTTGAGTATACCCGGACAAAACCAATAAAGAATCGACCCCATTATTGATTCCTGCCAAGATATCCGTCGTATAATTGTCGCCTACCATCAAGACCTCTGATTTTTCCATTCCTAAAACTTCGACGGCTTTATCCATAATGATGGCTTCAGGTTTGCCGATATAAATCGCTTTTTGCTGAGTAGCAGCTTCTACTAACGCAATCACTGAACCAGCACCCGGCAGCAAGCCGCGTTCGGTCGGAATGTTTTTATCTGAATTGGTTCCGATGAAGGTCGCGCCTTTTTGAATTGCTAACGTTGCTGAAACAAATTTCTCATACGTCACATTTGTATCCAACCCGACCACTACATAATCCGGATCTTTTTCATCCCAAACATAACCGGCAGCTAAAATCGGATCGATCAATCCAGGTTCGCCAATGACAAATACTTTTTTGCCTTTGTCTGCCCCATTCATATAATCAATCGTAGCAAGTGTTGCGGTATAAACCGTCTCCGGACTGACGTGAATTGAAAACTCATTGGCTAATCGATCTGCCACGATTGCCGGTGTTTTTGTCGTGTTGTTTGTCAGAAATAAAAATGGAATCCGTCGCGCTTGCAGTTGTTCTACAAATCGCCGACCTGCGGGGATTGGTTCACTACCGCGGTAGATCGTTCCATCTAAATCAATCAAATATCCTTTGTACATCGCATTACTCTTCTCTTTGGCGAATTACAAAGCGTTCGCCCTTTTCTTTTGTTTTTGTTGGTACAGGCGTTTCCTTTTGCGGCTGACGATTTCTGATGATCGTCTTTTTCTTTGGTTTATCGGTCACTGGGACCTTTTTTTCTTCTACGAAAGCTTGCGGTTTGTCTTTGCGTTTTCGCTTGCGCTTTTTGCGCACTTGCTGACGCTTACCGCCGATTCGTTCCAAGACAAAATAAGCACAACCAAAATTGCAGTACTCATATAAATAATCTTCTAATGTATCGATTCGCTGCTCTGGCAAACTTTTCCGATCCTCTTCACGGAAAAAGCCTTTTAGGCGCAGTTGTTCATAACCCCAATCTCCAACGATATAATCATAACGTGTCAAGACCTCACTAAAGCGTTCACCTAAACGTTCGGCATCAAAGCCTTCACGATAATTTCTAACTAAGCGGTATTGGCGTTCGCCAATCAAAAGGTTGCTCTCATCGACGAATACGACCATTTCACCCTTTTTCTTTTCTTCAGCGGGCGTCTCAACGATTTCATCTAAAACCTCAGTCAACTCTTCAGTGACGGTTTTTTCTGGATTGGTTTGTTTTTCTTTTTTATCGTTCTGTTCTTTTGTCATCGTTTCACCACCTGCCTGCTATTATACCTTGTTTTTATTTGATTGGGTAGTGAGTGTGGAGATAGTCTCCCAAAACACTACGGATAAAATCCGGGAATAGAAATTCATAGCGACCGGCGATCTCGATCGTTGGGAAAAACGGAACGAACATAAAATGATCGACCGTTGCAATCGTGTAGTCCAACTTAGGATCGACTAACTCGCCGAGCCAGCGGACTTGATGATTCACTGAATCGTATTCAATCCCGTCATACACAAGATGACCAAACACTTTTCCGCGAAATCCCATCCCCATCACAGGAAAATTAATCAGAAAATGTCGGTTTTTTTCCATTTCCAAAACCAAACGGATCAGATTTTCGCCGCTCAGTGTCACTTTGATCAAATGCATTGGATGCGGCAATGCTGTGTGGAGTTGATCTTGATCGACGATTCCTGCAGGGATGTCTTGCAAGAACAACCCAGAATTCAACACGGCTGCTTCTGTTCCAGCCGCTTCTTTTACTGCTGCTAAAGTATAGTCGATCATCGGATGCTCGTCTTGCAGATCTGTGCTCATAGCAAACGGAACATCCGCAACTTTTTTATCTGCTAATAGTTGATGGCCTGTTTGTAGATAGTCTTCGATCTCTTCTTGATCTTCAGGCAATGCTAGCATTTTTTCAGTTGCAAATGTCCGAGCTGAAGTTTTCTGGATCTGGTGCTTACTATCGACTGTCACATGGACTTCACCGACATAATAGCCGTATTTCCCTGCCGCAGCCAACTGAACGCCTTCAATCTTTTCACCCTGTTCAAACAAATGATGAGTATGCGACCCTAAGATCACGTCAATTTCCGGCAATTCTCGCGCAATCCGACGATCAACACTGATCCCTAGATGACTCATTAAAACCAATACATCAACTTTTGTACGAAGATCGGCGACCAATTCTGGCAAAATATCCATTACTTGCCGAATATCCCAACCATTCGGATTATAGGTCAACGAAAACGGCGCCGTAAATGCCAGCAACCCGACTTTGGTCCCTTGAGCGGTTGTAATGATTTTTGTTTGCTGCGCCCATGCTGGGAATTGCAGTGTTTGTTTATCAAAAAGATTATCTAATACGATATCAAAATTCGCCTGATCGTATAAATGATTCAATTCGGCTTTGGAATTTCCCACACCTTCATTATTGCCGATAGTGGCCGCGTCGTAATGAATTTGATTCATCAACTGGACGTTGGCTTGACCATTGGTCGCTTCAGTCAGCGGATGCCAGCGGTCGACAAAATCACCGAGATCAAGTGTGATAATTTTTTTATCGGCCGTTTCTTCTTGCTTACGATTTAGCAAAAAACGACGGATCTTCGGCCAATTTTCTAAATGGGAGTGGAGATCATTGGTATGCAAAAGAATAATTTTTTCCATTATTCTACCTCTTTTCAACTCTTCTTGTTCCATCTATAGTAACATATAGCCGAAAAAGGCTAAACGAAGTCGTTTGTAAAAAAGCAGGTGAAATGATGAAATTTGATTCTATTCTTGGAACTATATGGCTGGATGCCGATCAACACGCCTTGACTCGTGTATCTTATACGCCAATTGTTGAAAATCCCTTAGCTGATCGAGCTGTTTTAACATCGGCAAGAAAACAGCTGTTAGAATTTTTAGCAGGACAGCGCACGACTTTCGATCTCCCCTATGTTTTCGAGACCGGAACAGACTTTCAGCAAGAAGTCTGGCACGCTTTGACCGAAATCGATTTTGGGACTACGTGCAGTTATCAAGCCATCGCTGAAAAGATCCAACGGCCCAAAGCGGTTCGTGCGATTGGTCAAGCTAACCGCAACAACCCGTTGCCGATTATTGTTCCGTGTCACCGAGTAATTGGCAAAAACGGCAAACTAGTCGGCTATTCTGGGGCAAGCGAGGCTGGGCTAACGATAAAAGCACAATTGCTTGCGATCGAAAATCCAAGATTACAAGGAACTCTTTTTTAAAAAAATACCGTTGTTGCGTGTAACTTTCAACAACGGTATTTTTGTATTCAAGTTGATTGAACTTATCACCTAATAGAAAAAATTTAGACAAAAAAAGCAGACCGTTAGTCTGCTGTTGATTCGTATAAAAGACACATGCCGGATCCTGCTTAGTGCTGCTTCCTTCCGGATCTGACACAATTCACAAGCCCGACATTGTCCTGCCTTTCGGCAAAAAATAGTATAACAAACTCTACTCACTTTGGCTAGTCTTTTTTTTTCGCGCCCGCAGCTCTCGAAAAAAATTTGTTAGCAAAAGACTGCAGTCTGCTTCCAAAATACCGCCTTCGACATAGGCGCGATGATTGAACCGTTCATCGGTCAATAAATTCATCAACGTCCCTGCTGTTCCGCCTTTCGGATCGTAAGCACCAAAATAAACCTCCTCCACACGCGACAAGATCATTCCACCGCTGCACATTGGACAAGGCTCCAATGTGACAAAGAGCTGACAATTTTCTAAGCGCCAATTATCCAAATGTCGACAGGCTTCTCGAATGGCAAACATCTCTGCGTGACTGGTCGCATCTTGGCTGTGCTCACGTAAATTATGTCCGCGGCCGATTATTTCCCCTTGATAAACAACGATCGCACCAATCGGGACCTCCGCAATTTCTTCTGCTTTTTTTGCTTCACTAATCGCTTCTTGCATAAAAAAGACTTTTTCTTCTTCTGTTAGCCGACTTTCCCGTTCCATTGCTTCCCTCACTTGCTAGTTTTAGCTTACTTTAGCATAAAGCATTCGCAAAAAAAATAAATTATTAAAAACCGGCTCCTTCTTCAGCAAATTCACCGTTTGTTTCCCCAAAAAAAGATGCGCCATTACTGGCACATCTTTACATCAAATGGTCGACAAGATCCATTAGTTTAGCTTTCAAATCTTCTGTTGTATCTTTGATGGAATCCCCATAGACAGATACGCGTTTTTTCCCGCTTTTGATCTTGTTCAAAATATTCATGATATTATCCAAATCATCATCTGACAGTTTATCCACGATCGCTAGCAATGACTCGCTGCCATCGAATTTATCACTGACAAAACGTTTGACTTTGCAACGATTTGAGACATGACGGACTTTTTCGATTAGTTTTCCAGAAGCTACTACGGCTGTCGCTGTACTGGCTGCAACGATGACACCTACTCCAATTTTGACTTTGGTTGATTTTTTCATGGTATCAGCTCCTTCTCGTATAGATGTGTTCATTTCGGTTAAAAATCAATCTGACATCCTTTAATCAATCATACCATATTCTCGAAATTATCAGTAATAAGAGCTATCGCAAACAACTAGTAAAAATTATTCGCAGTGTTTTTCTCCGCTATTTTTACAACAAAAAAAGAACCGACAAACTGTCGGTTCTTAATCCCGGTTTCGATTGCCAAATAACAAAATCAACCGTAACAATTGTAAAAATGTCGCCAGCGCCGCTGCAACATAAGTCAATGCCGCTGCAAAGAGCACTTTTCGTGCAGCTGCTAATTCATCGGCATCTAACATATTCCCTTCACGCAAAATACTCAATGCGCGCTTTGAAGCATCAAATTCTACAGGCAATGTTACAAGTTGAAAAATCAACGCCAATGAAAAGGCCAAGATTCCAAGATTGATCAACATTTGGTTCCAACTCATAAAGACTCCGATCATAATCAGTGGAAAAGAAAGTGTCGAACCGATATTCGCTACCGGTACGATCGCCGCCCGCAAACGCAATGGGAGGTAATTTTTTGCATCTTGTACCGCATGACCGCATTCGTGAGCAGCCACACCGATCGCCGCTACTGATGTAGATTGAGCAGTTGCCTCTGACAAGCTCAGCATTTTGTTGCCGCTGTTGTAATTGTCAGTCAAATCACCAGCAATTTTTTGCACGCCAACATCTGTGATCCCTTGACTGCGCAAGATGTATTCAGCTGCTTGAGTCCCTGTGACTCCTTTACTACTGCGAAACTCATCGTACTTGCGAAATGTCGAATTGACATAGGCAGAAGCCAGCCCTGAAATAACTAGCCCAGCGATCACTAATAAAAAGGTAGGATCTAAAAAATTATAAAATGAGCCATATCCATACATAGCCATTCTCCTCTAATTTAAATATAAATTTGTTGTTTATTACAATTTCCTAACTTTAGTTTAGCATGAAAAGTAGGATTTTTTTATGAAAACAACTCTAAGAATTTCTCTAGCTTACAACTTCTTAACAAACTCAGATTTCAATTTCATCGGACCAAAGCCGTCGACTTTACAATCAATGTTGTGATCACCTTCGACTAGGCGAATATTTTTGACTTTTGTCCCTTGCTTGATTGCGCCTGAAGCACCTTTAACTTTTAAATCTTTGATTACTGTGACGCTGTCGCCATCTTGCAGCACATTTCCATTGCTGTCTTTAACGATGAGCCCTTCTTCTATTTCCTCATTTTCCGACCACTCATGACCACATTCGGGACAAACAAACAAGCCGCGATCCTCGTAAGTATATTCTGATTGACACATTGGGCAATTCGGCATAATCTTCCTCCAATAAAATTAGTTTTCTAAATCAGTTTAGCCGAAACAACGCCGCTTGAAAAGCTTTTCGTAAAAAAAGAAGGTTCGACAAATCATTGGTCGAACCTTCTTAAAGCCTTATTTGTTTTGATAATCTGCGCAGAGTTTTTGGATCTCTTGGTAAATTTCTTGGCACATCGATTGGTCTTTTGCGTTTGCTCCGCTGGCCAATGGATGACCACCCCCGTCATAGCGCTTAGCCACCTCATTGATGATCGGACCTTTAGAACGCAATCGAACACGATAATAGCCTTCTGGCTGTTCCACAAAAACAGCCCATGCCAACACTACATCAATCGTCCCAGGCAGCGGGACAAGTGCCGCTGTATCCGAATCTTTGATCCCATATTTTTTCAACATTGCTTGATCTAAAAAGACATAGCCAGCACCATTTTCATCGATCTGCAGATTTTGATACAAATAACCTGAAAGTTTCGCTACGTCTAATGAGATTTGATCAAGCGTACGATTCAACTGTGCCGCATCAAAGCCGTAAGTTAATAATTTGGCTGCAACTTCCAATGTATGAGCAGTCGTCGCGGGATACAAGAATCGGCCAGTATCGCCGACTATGCCGCCGTACAATAAACGAGCCGCATTTTCTGTTACTACTAAATTTTCAGTAAAGGCTAAATCGGCAATGATTTCACTGCAGCTGCTGGCTTTCGGATTGACCCACAACACATCGCCGTAAGGATCATCGTTCGGATGATGATCAATCTTGATCAGTTTATCGCCTAATTTGTACCGCTCATCGCTGATTCGCGGAGCATTTGCGGTATCTGTCACAATGACCAGTGCCCCTTGGTACAATTCATCAGCAATCTCATCCATTTCTGCTAGAAAATCTAATCCTTCTACTGGACCGCCGACTTGATAGACTTCTTTTTCTGGAAATGTCGCCCGTAAAATCTCCGCAAGACCGCATTGTGAGCCTAACGCATCAGGATCAGGCCGCATATGACGATGGATGATGATCCGATCGTATTGTTTGATCGTTTGTAAAATTTCTTCTGTAATTGTCATATTCTTCCTCTTTTCTAAGAACGTTCCATCACTTGACAGACAACAATCGCTTTTGCCACGATGACATTATCAATGTAAACTTCCAAATCAACTTTCGCTGAGCGGCGTCCGAGTTCTAATGTTTTTGAATGAATCTCGATCTCGCTTTCTAATTGGATCAAGCGTAAATAATGCAAGTTCATCTGCTCAATCAGCGTATTGCGGCGTTGATCCATTAAAATACTGCGTTGCGCCACGTTTCCGACGATCTCACTTAGGACCCCAAAAGAAATCGTGCCGACACCATTGACCATTTGAGGGGTGACTACAAATTTAAAATAAGGATTCTCTAGCAAGTTGTCTTCGCGATCTGTATCGATTGTCACGATGTCCCCAATGATCTGATCAGAAATCGTATTAGACATTTGCGGTTGACGCTGTACTAGCTGCATCGCTTTCATTACATCTTGACGGCTGACCATGCCGACTAATGAAAGATCGTCTTTTACCACCGGCATCATTTCAAGTCCGTCCCAAATCATTTGGTGACTTACTGACGCTACGCTCATACTCTGCTTCACAACATTTGGATCACGCGTCATCACACGATCGATTGCTTGGCTTTCGACTTTGCCTAAAACATCTTTTGCAGTCACCACGCCTAAAACGCGCATGCTTTTATTAACAACGGGAAATCGGGAATGACCCGTTTTTTCTGCTAAACGATGATAATTTGCAATCGTATCACCTGTTTGCAAATAAACGGTCTTTTCTAACGGCATATAGATATCGCTGACTTGCATGATGTCTTTTTTGATCAACTGGTCGCTCAACGCGCGATTGATCATTGTTGCGACTGTAAAAGAATCATAAGTTGTACTTATAACCGGCAGTGCTAATTCATCTGCCAACTTGGCGATCTCCGGTGTCGTATCAAAACCGCCGGTAATCAAGACTGCCGCACCATCTTGCAAGGCTAATTTTTGAGCACTTTCCCGATTTCCAATAATCAGCAGTGATCCAGGTGTGATATAGCGGCGCATCGCTTCTACTGTCATCGCACCAATCACAAATTTATGTAAGTCTTTATCCAATCCATTAGAGCCGCCCAATACATCGCCTTCAATGATCCGGACCACTTCGCCAAAAGTTAATCGTTCAATATTTTTTTTCAATTTGCGTTCGATTCGAATCGTGCCGACGCGTTGGATCGTTGAGACCAATCCAATATTTTCCGCATCTTTGATTGCGCGATACGCTGTTCCTTCACTGACGCGCAGATTTTTTGCAATACTGCGGACGGAGATGCGTTCTCCTACCGGCAGGTTCTCGATATGTTCTAGTATCAGATCATGTTTTGTCGCCATAATTTCCTCCCGCTGTGAGATTTATCTAGTTCAGTAGTACAGCTTAGCAAAACTAGTATAACAGAGTGTTTTAAAAAAAAGAAGTCAACCGTTACCATCTAAGGCACGATCGACTTCTTTTGTACTAATAATTGGTTAATTGACTGCTTTTTTTCTAAAACGACCCAATGAAAGCAGCAAAGCGATAACACAAATCACTAAAGCAGCAATAAAGGTGACTCGCATCCCGAAAATAAAGATATCCGGCCGATTGTCGATGTAAGTAGTTACTCGTTTGCCATAAGAAGCACTCATTCCGCTATACAGGATTGTTGTAGATAACGCAATCCCAATGACCATCCCTAAATTACGGGCAAATGAATTCAAACTGCCGGCAACGCCAAGATTTTCTTTTTCCACACTGCTCATAACGATTGTATTATTCGGTGATTGGAACAATGCATTGCCCATTCCCATGATTGCGGTAGCCAAAATAAAATACCAAATCGGACTGTTCTGATCCATAAAGACATACATCAATTGTGTAACAGACAACATGACTAGTCCAATCAAAACTAATTTTTGCGGACCGATCTGATCCGTCAAATAGCCGCTTAACGGCGAACCGATGACCATCAAAAATGGAAAGACCATCATCAACAGACCTGCATAACTTGCGGTCAGTCCACGAGCATTTTGTAAGTAAAACGGTACGACGACATTTACAAAAAAGTTAGCTGAAAAGATCAAGAGCGCCGTGACCAAGCTCATCGTGAATAATTTGTTTTTCAAAATACTAAAAACTAACAATGGGTCTTCTTTCTTTTTTTCTACTTGGATAAAAGCTACAAAAAAGATGACTGCAACGAGCAATAAGACAATTGGAAGCGGCTGAACATAACCGACTTCTTGTCCAATAAAGACTGACCCAAAGAAACTCATGATCGTGATGGCAAAGGTGACAAAACCAAGCCAATCGATTTTCTTTTTGGACATCGTAATGTCGCGAGGCAAAAATTTCTCCCCAATCAAAATCGTCAAGATCCCTACTGGAACATTGATCCAGAAAATATAAGACCAAGAAAAATGCGCTAAAATCAAGCCGCCGATACCAGGTCCGGCGATCGAACCTAAAGAAACAAAAGCGCCGATTGCTCCTAACGCTCTGCCGCGTTCGTTCATAGGAAAAACTTCTGTCGTGATCCCTGTATTAGTCGCCATCGTCATGCTGGCACCGATTCCTTGGATCACTCGCCCAAACAGCAGCATCGCTAATGAATGGTTGAACCCGCACAGCAACGAACCTAATGTAAATATAACGGTACCGATGCGATACACTTTGATTTTGCCGAAACTATCGCCAACTTTACCAAACAACAACAAACAGGCACAGACGATCATCAAATAAATCGACACGACCCATTCAGCTTTGTTCATTGGAACTGCCAAGTCATTTGAGATCGTCGGCAACGCAATGTTCACGATACTAGAGTCCAAAGTAGACATGAAAGTAAACATCGCTACTGAGACTAAAATCCACCAGCGGTTCTTTTGAACAACTGGATCATCTTGATAAGTTTTCATTAAAAGCCTTCCTTCCGCTATAAAAAATGAACCATAGCTATTTTAAAGGAAACACTGAAAAAAGCAAACTAAAATAAAAAACGAGAGAATTACTCTCCCGTTTCTTCATCGTATTTTCCAACTTCACGGTCTTCGAAAGTCATGAAGTAACCGTTTGTAATCCGTTTCTCATAAACATGGTGGCAATTTGGGCACTCGACAGGCATTGCTTCTTTCGGATGCTCTTGAACGTTCAATATTTCATCCACATAAAAATGGATGCCGCAATTTGGGCACTTTAATGGTTTTTCCAACATATGACCAGACCTCTCTACAATTTACTCCACTTCAATCATACTCCTTTTTACCGAAAAAATAGAGTATTAAGTATCAAAAAATCTCTTCTAACTTAAAAAAAGTTAGAAGAGATTCTGATTTGGCTATTTGCGTCTGCCGCGACGTTGATTGGCTTCCATGATGACTGGCAAAATCACTGGACGTCGTTTCGTTTGTTCAAATAAATGGCGGCTCAATTGATCTCGAATATCTTGTTTCAATTTGCTCCATTCAAAATCATCGGAATGCAAATGTTTCTCAACGATTTCGCTGGTCATTTCCGCACTTTCTTTGATCAGATCGCGACTAGCTTTGATATACACAAACCCACGTGACGTGATCTGTGGCGCTGACACGATTTTTTTCAATTTACGGTCGATCGTTACAACGACGACGAAAATCCCATCATCTGATAAAACTTTGCGGTCGCGCAATACAATATTGCCGATATCGCCAACACCGATTCCATCGATCATAATATTATCCGCTGGAACACTTCCGGCTGCGCTCATATGGTCGTTTTTATATTCCAGGACATCACCGCGTCCTGTAATAAAGATATCTTTGAACGGTATCCCCAACTCATTAGCTAAACTGGCATGTGCTGCCAATTGACGATATTCTCCTTGCACTGGAATAAAATATTTCGGCGCCATAAAGTTCATCATCAACTGCAAGTCACGCGGATTCGCATGTCCGGAAACCCGTAAGTTTTCAGAAATACTCTTGACGATTCCGCCAGCACGATAAATCATATCTTCTGTTTTCGCGACAGTCGTTTCCATTGCAATCGTTGGTGTCGTAGTGATATAGACTAGATCCCCCTCTTCAATCCGCAAACTGCGGTGGGAACGGTTGGCCATTTTTTGCAATGACTTGATCGGTTCACCCATTCGGCCAGTTTCTAAAACAACCAATTCATCTGGTTGATAGTTTTTCATCTCTTTGATTGTAATTAAAATATCTTCCGGTACTTCCAATTTGTTTAAACGCATCGCTGTTTTGATGATGCGATCAACATCTTGTCCAGTCAATACAACTTTACGACCGGCTTCTTTTGCCGCATTCAAAATTTGTTGGATACGCTGCAAGTTGCTTGCCACCGAGGCTACGATGATCCGTCCATTCCATTCGTTGATAGTATCATAGACTTCACTAGCAATTTCTTGTTCAGCAGCCACTTGGATCGGATTTTCCGCGTTTGATGAAGAACTCAACAAAGCTAAGACCCCTTCTGAACCGATTTCGGCTAGACGACGATAATTGGTTGCATACATTGGGATTGCCGTAGGATCAAATTTGAAGTCGCCGGTATAAACGATCGTTCCTTCATCCGTTTTTAAGCTGATTCCGACAGAATCGGGAATCGTGTGTGTTGTACGGAAAAAGCTGATGACCGCCGTTCCAAAATCGATTTCTGTATGTTCATCGATCACATGGAAATCTTTGAAGTTTTTACTTTCCTCATTTTGGCTGACGTTTAATTTCGCTAATTCCACTGTCAATTCTGTTCCGAAGACCGGCACCGCTACTTCAGATACTAAGTACGGCAGCGCACCGATCGCATCTGCATGACCGTGTGTCAAAAAGACCCCGGCTACGCGATCCGCATTTTCAATTAAATAGGTAAAATCAGGAATCACGACATCAATCCCTAGTAATTCATTTTCTGGATACTTCAGTCCACAATCGAGGACAAAAATATCATTATCCACTTCAACTACGTAGAGATTTTTACCATTTTCTCGTACACCGCTGAAGGGAATTATTTTGACTGTACTCAAAATATCCACCTCTCTAGTTTCTTTATTTATTATTTCAGCTTACTCAGACCCCGTAATCAGTACGGTCTGTGCTTATACTCACTAGCTATTATACATGATTTTTTCTGAAAAACCATTGGTGGAAAATGAACAACAAAGATCCCTTAACAAATTCTTACTTTTATTACGCATTTTTTCTGGTCCTTTATATTCTGCGCAAAAAAAGGAGGTGACAAGATTTCTGCCACACCCCTGATACTTTATTCAAATAAATTCATTTCGTACATTGTTTCGGCGATTTGCACTGAATTCCAAGCAGCACCTTTTAATAAATTATCTGAAACGACCCATAGATGAACTCCTGTTTCTTCATCAGGATCTTTACGAATCCGCCCTACAAAAGTTTCTTTTTTCCCAACGCTATTCAATGCTTGCGGATAAATTTGTTGGCTTGGATCATCTTCTAATACCGCCCCCGGAGCATTAGCAATCAGTTCTTGAATCTCGGCGACTGTCGCCGTTTTTTCAGTTTCGATATAAACAGATTCAGAATGCCCACTCATGACTGGGATTCGTACACAGGTCGCTGAAACTTTGATCGTATCATCGCCCATGATTTTTTTTGTTTCGTTAATCATTTTCCACTCTTCATTCGTATAGCCGCCTTCAGCAAATACATCAATTTGAGGCAACGCATTGAATGCTAATGGATAATGTTTTTTATCCCCGCTAGCTGGTAAAATTGATGCTTCCCATTCATCAAGTGGTTTTTCAGCAGCAAAATCACGAGTTTGCTGCGCCAATTCTTCAATGGCTAGATTTCCTGCGCCTGATACTGCTTGATACGTCGAAACAATCACACGTTTCAGTCCTAAAGCTTGACGGATTGGTTCTAAAGCGACCATCATTTGGATTGTTGAACAATTAGGATTGGCAATGATTCCATGGTGTTCGCGCAAGGCTTCTGGATTTACTTCTGGTACAACTAACGGTACTGTCGGATCCATCCGGAAGTGACTCGTATTATCAACGACAACAGCGCCGCGTTTGACGGCTTCTGGTGCAAATTTAGCAGAGATTCCTCCGCCAGCTGAGAATAAAGCAAGATCAATTTGATCGAATGAATCAGGAACTAATTCTTCAATCGTTTGAGTTTCGCCTTTAAATGAAAGTTGCTTTCCTGCTGAACGCTTTGAAGCCAAAAACTTCACAGTGCCAAGCGGCAAAGAACTATTTTCTAACATTTTGATCATTTGCGTTCCAACTGCGCCAGTAGCGCCAACAATTGCAACATTCATTTTTCTCATCATAATCACTCTTTCATTTCATATTATTTTAACAGTTTATCATATTTGTTTTGAAACGCAAGCAGACTTTTTAACTCATTCAACTTAACCAAACTATCTCGACGGTCCTCATGACGATTCAACGATCCTTCTCAAAAAACTGATAATAACTCTGTTCAATGGAGCTCTTGTCAAAAACAAAGCAAATAAATTTAAAAAAACACACTTTTTTGAATAAATTCATTGTAGTTTTCTAATAAAAGCTTTAGAATTAATTTGTAAGCGTTATTCATAGACGGCCAAGTATAACAATCAATCGGTAGTACATCAAACAAATGTATGAAATCGCCGGCAAATCACGTGCAGCTTTACGTCTCACTTGTTATCAGAAACAGCGCAAAAATCTTATGCGCTGAATAATTGGAGGTAAAAATGAATACAAAACAGTTAGTCCCATCCTATTATCAAGCAGCTTGTTTTTACGCTAACCGCGGCAACCAAGAAAGAGCCAATGCACTTTTTGACGAGGGAATTCAAACACTCTTAGAAGTAAACGTGATCGATGGTTTAGAAGAACTGTTTTTTGAAAAAGCTGTTATCCAAGACAATCCTAACGAACAGCGAGAACTTTTGAAACAGGCCGATCATTATGCCAAACTAAATGAAAATCTTAGTTTAAAAAGGTTGATCCAAGAAAGACTGGCTAGTATTTAAAAAGCCTTCCTATCAAAAGTGAATAGATTCAAGAAACAAGAAGATTTTTCCGAAAATTGCTTCTCACATTTTTTTGTGATCTTTCGCTTTGTTTCTGAAGAAGTTGCTTCTCGCCATTTCAAAAAGCGGGTAGGACAAAAGTTTGTCCTACCCGCTTTTTGAAATGCATCAGCCTAATTTATTCAGGCACACTTGCATTTTCTTTATTATTTAAAGCACGTGCTTTAGCTGGTTTGTTTGGATGATAGAAAAACAAGTATAAGACTGCTACGATGATTGGAATTACCGCGCAGAAAATGTAGATTCGTTGATACGAACCTAAAAATCCTTTGATCGCTCCTAATAAATAAGGACCGACACCCAATCCTAGATCCAATCCGATGAAATATGTTGAAAGAGCCACACCGATTCGAGCTTTATCAACTAATTTTAACGTAACTGCTTGTCCATTAGCCATAAATGTTCCGTAACCTAGTCCTACAAAAGCACCAGCAACCAACAATACGATTGCATTTCCAGTAAAGGCTAAAAGAATCAAACCAATCGTCAAACAAATAAAACTTGGATACATTACGGAATTTTCACCATATTTATCGAAGATTTTACCAGACATTGGTCTTGTGACGGTAACAACTAATGCGTAAACTACAAAGAAAAAGGCTCCAGCGGTCACTAAGTGCAGTTGATCCGCATAAATGGATAAGAAACCTAAGACACTTGAGTAAGCGATCCCGATCAAAAATGCGATTCCGGCAATAAACAGTACTTTGATTTCAATAAAACTTTCTAAACTAAATTTATTAATCAACGCACGGTGTTCTTCCGTCAAGACAATATTATGAACATCAAATTTGAAGCATGCGACCATTGTGATGAAGGCTAATACAACTGCCAAGATAATGATTGCTTTAAATCCAACTACTGGCAGTAAAAGCAAACCGATGAACGGTCCGATTGCTGCAGCCAAACTAGTACTTAGCCCATAATAGTTGATCCCTTCCCCGTATTTTGCTTCAGGGATATAGGCAGTTACGATCGCATTAGCTGCCGTTGAAACAGCCCCGTAACCAAAACCGTTTAAAAAGCGGACGCCATCTAAAATAAAGATGTTGTTGCTGATCAAATAGGCGGCTGTCGTCAGTAAATAAAAAAGTGCGCCGTAACGTAAAACTGCCCGCCGACCGAATAATTCCAATTTTTTTCCGATATATAATCGTGCAAGCAATGTCCCAATGATATAGATCCCAACTGCAAAACCGGCTTGAGCCGTTGATGCACCTAGACTATCGCTGGCATATTTCGCTGTGATCACGACAAAACAATAATAAACTAAAAAAACGATAAAATTGATGATAGTAATTGTGATAAACCCTTTATTAAATAGCTTTTCTTCCTTAATTTTCATTACCCGCTCTCATTAATAGATGATAGTTTCACTCAGTTTCTTCAAATCAGAGATTTTTTCCGCAACCTTATTGTAGTTTGATGGATAACGATCCACCGCTTGGCTAATAAACAGGTCCCGTGTATGGTCAAACTCCCGCAAAAAGTCTTCTAGTGTTTCGTCTTGTTCCTGCGTAATATCCTTCCTCAACATCAAGGCATTTTGATAAGCATCATTCAAAAAGACCAATACTGCCTCCTTTTCAAATCGTACCTTGTAGGCTGATTCCAATCGTTCGATCATTGCGCATGTCCATTTTTTCATAATAACCACTCCTCTTTCCAAACTTTCTAATCACTAGAACATTGGGTTTGTTTGACTTACTTGACTGATTATACGGATATAAAAAAAATATAAAATCAGATTTCATAATGAAAAATGCTTTTGAATTTTTTTAGTAAATTATGACATTAACATTTGTTCGTATCTTTTTTATACATACTTTTGATCAAACAATGCGTCTATTTATGATAAAATAGCAATAAATTTCAGCAAATTATGGAAGGAACAAATGAAAATTGGACAATGCAGCTTTAACAAACTACTTAAAACAAAAGAAATTCCCTGTCGTGACGAAAGAATACAAAAAGTATTTACTCTATGAAGGAATCCAGGATCATCATGTATACATTTTGAAAAGCGGAGTCATTAAGACCAGTGTCATCTCCAGAGACGGCAGAGAATTTAATTTGGAGTACATCAATGATCTCGAAGTAGTTTCATTGTTAAAGGATGAATATTCTCAGTTTATCGACGCACCATTTAACATTCGAGTAGAATCAGAAAAAGCCGAACTCTATCAAATCGATCGCGTAGAATTTTGGAAAGACATCAACCAAAACTTCGAACTGCAAATCTACGTTAAAAATTATTACCGAGAACGATTGCTCAAATCGATGAAACGAACACAGCAAATGCTGATGAACGGAAAATTCGGAGCTGTTTGTACTCAGATTTATGATCTTTATGATAAATTTGGAATCGAATTTCAAGATGGCGTACTGATCGATTTTGTCGTAACAAACGAAGAAATCGCTCATTTCTGCGGCATCAATGCCGCAAGCAGTGTCAGCCGGATCATGCATCAACTAAAAAGTTGTGGCGCAATCAAAATCCATGACCGCAAATTATTTATCAAAAATATCGAATTGATCAAAGACAATATCATCTTTTAAAAGATTGCGGAAGTCGCTGGGCACCATTTACAATGGGAAACCTTGGCAGATTCAAACTAAGTTTGATAAAAAAAGATCGTGAGACTCAGTAATGAGTCTCACGATCTTTTAGCTTATTCAGAAACAAAAGCATTTTTACATTTTTGTATGGTCTGTCCGTGAAATAACGTCGCGACGTTGTTCAGGAGTCAAATCACGGAATTTTACTGCGTAACCTGATACACGAATCGTGAAGTTAGCGTATTTAGGATTGTCAATATCTTTGTCCATTTCTTCTAGCAATTCACGCCCAAAAACATTGACGTTCAAGTGATAGCCACCACGATCAAAGTAGCCGTCTAAGACCTGACGTAAATTCTCTACTTGCATCGCTTCATCGTCTGTCCGTCCTAACGCACCTGGATTGATAGTTTGTGTATCAGAGATTCCATCTTGCGCACAAGCATAATTCAATTTCGCAGTTGAGTTCAACGAAGCCAATAAACCATTTTTCTCGCCTAAGTATTTCCCGTCTTGGTAACTTGGGTTGGCACCTGGTGCTAATGGTTTCCCTGCTCGACGTCCATCAGGCGTATTCCCTGTATTTTTTCCGTAAACAACATTTGACGTAATCGTCAACAATGACAATGTTGGTGTTGAATCACGGTATGTGTGTTGGCGTTTGATTTGAGTCATGAAGTATTCCAAGATCCAGTTTGCCATTTCATCCGCTTCATCGTCATCGTTTCCGTAAGTTGGAAATTCATTTTGCGGAATATAATCTACAGCCAAGCCATCTTCATCGCGGATCACTTTTACGTTTCCGTGTTTAATCGCCATCAATGAGTCAGCCGCATGAGAGATTCCTGCGATCCCTGTTGCAAATGTCCGTTTCAAATCTGTATCCATCAATGCTAATTGTGGTGCTTCATATGCATATTTATCATGCATATAATGGATTACATTCAATGTATTTACATAAAGTTCAGCTAACCAGTCTAAAACATCTTTGTAGCTATCCATAAATTGATCGAAATCAATGCTGTCGCCTTCTAATGGACGGAAACGCGGACCCACTTGCATCTTCGTCATTTCATCTACTCCGCCGTTGATCGCATAAAGAACAGCTTTAGCTAAGTTGGCACGTGCGCCGAAGAATTGCATATCTTTTCCGATTACTGTCGCAGAAACACAGCAAGCAATCGCCGAGTCGTCTGAACCCCAGTATTGACGTAATAGATCATCATTTTCCAATTGGATTGAAGAACTTTGTTTAGCAACTTTTGCTGCATAAGTCCGGAAGCCTTCTGGTAAATGTGATGAATATAAAACTGTTAAATTCGGTTCTGGTGAAGGGCCCATGTTAGTCAACGTGTGCAAAATTCGGAAATCGTTCTTCGTAACTAATGAAGAGCCGTCCATGTTCATTCCTGCTAATGATAATGTCGCCCAAATCGGATAACCAGAAAATAATTGATTGTATTCCGGTGTACGCGCAAATTTTACCATCCGTAATTTCATGATCAAGTGATCAATCAATTCTTGTGCTTCAAATTCTGTAATCAATCCACGATCTAAATCCCGTTGGATATAAATATCCAAGAAGGCTGAGATCCGGCCAATCGACATTGCGGCACCGTTTTGTGATTTAATCGCTGCCAGGTAGCCAAAGTATAACCATTGAATCGCTTCTTGAGCATTGCTGGCTGGTCTTGAAATATCGCAGCCGTAACTTGCAGCCATTTCCTTCATATCTGCTAATGCACGGTATTGTTCAGAAACTTCTTCACGTAATTGGATCACGTCGTTTGTCATTACTTTGCTACCGACATTTTTCCAGTCTTTTTTCTTTTCTTTCATCAAGAAATCAATCCCGTATAATGCAACACGGCGATAATCACCGATGATTCGACCACGGCCGTAAGCATCTGGCAGACCCGTAATGATTTTATTTTTACGAGCTAGACGCATTTCATCTGTATATGCATCAAAAACACCTTGGTTGTGTGTTTTGCGCCATTTGTTAAAGATGAACGACATTTCATCATCAACTTCATAACCATTTGATTCTAACGCTTTGTTCGCCATATTGATCCCGCCAAAAGGCATGAATGCTTGTTTCAACGGTACATCAGTCTGCAAGCCAACGATTTTTTCTTCGTCTTTGATCAAGTAACCGGGTTCATGAGAAGTAATCGTTGCAGGAACATCTGTGTCCATATCGTAGACACCGTTTTTCTTATGTTGAATTTCAAAAAGTTCTTGTAACTTTTCCCATAATTTTTCTGTGCTTGGTGCAGCTTCTTCTAAAAAGCTGTCATCGCCTTTATATTCTGTATAGTTACGCTTGATGAAGTCCAATGTATTGACTTCATGCTGCCAGCGGCCTTCGTTAAAACCTTCCCAAGGATTATTTGTTTGTTCTGTTGTTTTATTGATTGTTTTAGTTTCCATCTGTACACTCCTTTGTCGAATTAATTCAAAGTGATTATAACAAAAGTAACTATTTTAAGAAAGCACTTTTTTAAACTCTCATTTAACGAAATTATTTTAAAATAATGACCATTATTTAATGCTAACTGTCCTATTTTTTTACTATAACAGACAATCTAATCGAGAATGAACCCGTCTGTTTGAGAGAAAATTCACTTAGTAAAAGAACGATTTATCTAATTCGGACGAGCTAAAAAACAGCGACTGATACAGCTCGCTGTTTGAGCAATGTAGCCTCTCATTACTCAGCGATTTTTCTTAGCCTTAGAACTAATGCACCATTTTCGACTTCGTGATTTTAATCAATCCTTAAACTCTGCTCCCAAAATTGCTGTCGATTCACTAACATACTCCGTTTTTTCGACTTTTCTAGAAACCACAACTGCAGAAAAAAAGAGAGTATGACAAAAAATATCATACTCTCTTTTTCCAAATAAACAGTGAGTCGCAATTTCCACTGCATCCTCACATAGATCTATAAATGTTTCCCAAAAAAGAGGCCACTGAAAAAGAGGCCACTGTTAGAAAAACTGATCGTTGTACTTAGAGTGCCTACACCTTTATTACTGATTGACACGGAATCACTTCTTGCTCAACAAGATCATTTTCCAAATAATCAAAAAACTTTTTGTTCAAACGGTAGCCCTGGCCCCAAACAGTTTGAATTGCTTCATCGCCAAATTCATTTTCCAATTTATCGTTGACTTTGGAAACAACTTTTGAAAGGCTCGCTAAAACCGATTTAGTTGGTGCCTTTTCCCAAATTTGCTGACTGATTTCTTCCCGCGGAACTGTGCGCTCACCAGCTTGGATCAAATAATAAACGATTTCTTTTTGCTTTAATTTCAAGCTCAGTTCCGATAATTTTTGTTTGACCGCAACTTGTTGCACATGGGCAGCATCTTTATTTGCTAAGCTAGTCAGCTCAGCGACCAGTAAAATCTCCCGCAGCTGTCCTAGACTTGAATCTAATGGGATCCATGCATCAAACGGAGCACAAGCCATTTCATCACACTTGCTTTCTGTTGAACGGCGGAAAAATTTGATATTTTCTTGAGATACTTGTTTCATTATTTCCTGCGTTTCCATGTCATACAGCGTCTCGCTAAAAATGATCGCTTCAAATTGATTGAGAAAACTTTTATCAAAAGAACCCTTTTTTAACGCTGTCATCATATTACTGGAACAATAAACTTCATTTCCTAATTGCTTCAGTTGTCGTTCAAAATTCTCTTCATATAACGGAACCTTAGTCAAAAGCAATAATTGCACGCCTGTATCCTCCTTCGTCATTCTATTCCATCACAACATTGTTCTATTTATATTGCTTCCTACTAATAGATTCTTTTTATTATTTAAAACAACTATAAATAAAATTTCATCTATTAAAACAAAAAACATACGAGCTGATTATAATATAAAATTATTTTTAAAGCAATTTACGATCTGAAATGGTTGCGTCAAGAATTATGTGTAAATGGAAAAGCCCATTCTGTTGATCAAGTTAAAACATTGATTCTAATGTATCA
>NZ_BJDX01000015.1 GCF_005405365.1 Enterococcus xiangfangensis | reverse complement strand
ATGATACATTAGAATCAATGTTTTAACTTGATCAACAGAATGGGCTTTTCCATTTACACATAATTCTTGACGCAACCACTAATTTTGTCATTATTTTAATAATAACAAATTAAAGTACTATTTAAAAGTTATTAGTTGTATTGCAATTAAAATTATTTGTTTGATTATTATCAATATAGGGATCTTGTGTCATGCATTTAACTAACACACTATTATATGGATAAAAGAGTAAATCTGTCAAAGACTTAAGCAATCACTTGAAATAAAGTAAGTTAAGTAAACTTAAATAGGATTCTCGTCAAAACATATCGATAGAAATTTATCTGACATTAGATAATAAAAAAGAGAACATAATTGTCCTCTTTTTTTGATATGACTATTAATAGTAATGAATAAAACAAAAAATTGTTTCAATAATTATACTTTTTGAGCATTACATCATTTTACAGGATGAGTATCGTCAGCTCCCTATTACTGGTACCAAATCTGGCTTTCAACAAGATAGACTTGCTTAAAGCCCGATTAAACCTTAGCCAACTCTTTTTCTAACCAATGATACACTTCAGTGGATTGATTCGAATGATCTAGGATATTAAAGAACTCCTTTTTATCTAGTAACGAAACCAGTTCTGCAATTGCTGCTAAGTGCTTCTTGTTATCGACGGCTGAAAGGGTAAAGATATATTTAATTGGTGTTTTCCCCATTACTTTAATCTCATTTTTTAATACAGTAATTCCCAGACCAACTTTCTTCGTACCATCTTCTGGACGAGCATGAGGCAACGCTACTTTGTCCATGATTACCATATATGGTCCTTCTCTTCGAGTGGTTTGGATGATCGTATCAATGTACCGACGTCCGAAAACTCCTGCATCAACTAGAGGTGTTGCTGCTACATAGAACGCTTCTTCCCAACTTCGAGTCATCACATCCAATTGGATATATTCTGGTTTCAAAATATCCAATAAGTTTAGTTCAGAATTTACAGTTGCTTTAGCTTTAACATTTCCTTTCGATTTTGAAGACCTATTCTCATGTAGATAGGACTCTAATGCTTTTCCTAATTGTTCCTTATCTTTTATATCAGCATATTTATCAATTATTTCTAGTAATTCTTCTGTTTTATATCTTCTAGGAGAAATATCACTTGTGTTTTGAATTTCGTGAATCAAATGGTATTTTTCATCGATACTCATAATGGGATTGACTACATAAATGGGTTTCTTTTGGGAATAAAGCCGAATGTTCGGAACCGTTGTAAAAATCATATCATAATTTTCAGTAACAGTAGTCAACTCATTCGTCTCTACCGGCCCAATCAAAATCATTTCAGGAAAAATATTCTTTAATTCATTGTAAATGATAGCTGAACTTCCAATCCCATTAGGACATACAATTAAACCTACTTTTTGACGCACAGGATATTCATCATAATCATCTAGCAGGGAAGCAAAGTGGATCGTTAGGAATGTGATTTCCTCATCAGGTATATCAGTGCCAAAAAGAACTTCAATAGGACGCATCGTCTCTTTGACAATTTCAAATAAATCAGGAAATTCTACTAAAATTTTTTCATGAAGATAGTTCACAATAGGCAAATGGAAAAACAAACGGTAATATGCTGGCCTAAAATGACTGAACAATTGTTTTTTGGCGGATTGTTTATCTCTGAATCGGACACCGGATAACATTTCAAAACGATTAAAGATTCGTTCAACTAATTCATTAATAATAGAATAGTCAGGAATTGTTTGATCAGCGGTACCCATGGCCATTCCTAATATCCATCCACAAACGTACAAACTTGCGTATTCATTTGTGATATTAAAACTCTTTAATAGCGCCACCGAAAACTGATACTCTTGCATTTTGAAAAAAGTTTGATAATTATATTTTGTATAAAACTCTGTCCAGTTTTTACTCAAGCGAGGAACCAGAAATATCAACATGTAAGAAAATTCATTAAACCTATTTTCGACCAATTTGATATTAAACTGGTCCATTAGTTCTTTTATTATCTTTGAAATTTCATTTACATCAATCTCGCTTTCTTGGCTAAGAAAATAGTTGTATAAAAATAAATTATCACCCAAACTAGAATCTTCCAAAATCATTCTCATTAGATGATAGCGTATTTTCGCTTCATCTCCGACTAATTGGTATCCTTCTTTTCTAGTGTAAATGATCTCCAAATTGTGATTCTTTAACTCTTCTTCGACTTTTTTGATATCTCTTGTAAAAGTAGTCTTGCCTACTTTTAAAACTTGAATAAAATGATTCAGAGATAAATACTCCTTATAATGAAACAACAACATTAGAAAGATATATTTTTTTCGTTCTTCCGAACTCAATTCATAATAATCATATATCTTCTTCTGCGAAAACAAAGTGAGGAAATAATTTTTATTCTCCTCACTTAGCTCCACATTCAGATTGTCTATGAACAACGGTTCAAGGCCGGCTTCGGTTAGCACAGCACTTGCCTTTTCCAACGCATAGTCAATCTGAGATTTCGATAATGATAATTGGTCCATCAAATTTTGCTGACTATTAATTGGCTTTTCAATTAATTTTTTCATTAAAAGACGAGTCCTTTGATCAATCATCACCATCCATGCTCATTCCTTTCGGTTACTTATAAAATTCCACTACTTTATTTTTTAATATTGAAGCGTGTTCTTCAATTTCTTTCTGCGTCCCTTTAGATAATAACGTTCCAACACCCATACAGTCCACACCATTTTCAAGCCATTCTGTTACATTATTCAATGTAACCCCACCAGAAGATAGGACCGGAACTTGTGGCATCGGTGTTTTGATTGTGGAAACAACTTTCGGACCGATAAAGCTAGAAGCAGGAAAGGCCTTAATCATATCCGCACCAGCTTCCAAAGCTTCTACTATTTCAGTTACCGAAGTACAACCAGGCATGTATGGAATTTGATATCTATGACAAAGTTTGGCAACTGACAATTGAAAATTAGGCGCAATGATAAACTCCGCACCACTTGAAATGGCTTGTTTGGCTGTTTCACTATCCAAAACAGTACCAGCACCAATTAATACATCGTCTTTATAAATCTCTTTTAACTGTGCAATGATTTCTCCGGCATTCTCGTTTGTATAGCTAATTTCAAGGCATGAAACGCCTCCTGCTAAACATCCATCCACAATCTCTCTTGCTCTTTCAATTGTCTGAACTCGAACAATTGCCATTAATTTCTCTGCTTCAATTCTAGATAGAATTTTAATTTTCTTCATTGTCAATCTCAAACCCTTCTACATTTTGATATCCCTTTACTACATTTTTGATCTCTTGATAATATTTTTCTTTTACAGGTAATACTGGCAATTTGGGAACACCTACTGAATTTCCAATGATTGTGCAACTATATTTTAAAACACTAGGCACTGTCGCAAATTTAAGGACTCTGCGAAATTCCTCAAGACTATTTTGTAACTCTTGCGCTTTTTCTATATTACCTTTTATAAATTGATCATAAATTCCTACATCTGTTTTAGTTAAAACGTTTGAAGTAGCTGCTACAGCTCCATCTGCTCCAAGCGTTAATCCCGTTAAAATCTTTGAATCTGATCCAATTAGAACTGAAAAGTCTTCTCGTTGTTGGCTGTTTTCAATATACATCTTAATATTCTCAATATCGCCGCTACTATCTTTAATCCCAATAATTTGATCATTTTGGACCAATTTCTTGAAAACATCTTCACTGATATTAATTTTTGTATTTGCTGGAATATTGTAAAGGATAATCGGTAAATTGGTATTTTTTACGATTCTTTCATAATGATTGATTAGTTCTTCATCATTAATCTTCATTAGAAATGGGGTAATAACAGATACCGCTGTCACACCAGTTTTTTCTAGCTTATTCGTTAGTTTGATCGTCGCTTCTGTAGAAATACCACCAGAACCAGCAAATACTGGTACACGACCATTTGTTTCATCGACTACGATTTTTGCTAACATCATTTTTTCTGTTTCACTTAATGCATAAAATTCACCATTTGTTCCCAAGATAAACAGTCCAGCCACACCGGAGTCAATTAAACGATTGACTAATGCTCTAGTTGCAATTTCGTCAATGCCCTTTTCGTTTAATGGAGTAACCATTGCTGTAACAATACCTTCTATTTTCATTTTACTTTTGCTCCCTTTTCTTCCAGAATTGATTGTCCTAATGCTCCACCTGGATGCCATAGATAGTAATCATTTAGGTCAATATTTTCTGCTTGTTGTAAAAGGATCGATAAGCTTTGTAAAATAATGATCTCTGCTAAAATAGACGTTCTTGGCGGTTTATTCAGATCATCGCCCTCTTTAGTTACTCCAGCAAATAAGAAAACATCTACATTTTCACTCAACCACGAAGAAGCTCCCCCTGTAACACCAATTATTTTTGCACCAATTTTCTTCAAAGCAAGAATAGTACGTTTTAGTTCATCTGTTTGACCACTGTTGGAAATAGCAATAACAATATCCTCAGGCAAAACTTGACCTGCTGAACCATGAACAGCCTCAGTCGTGTCTAAAAAATAAGTTGGTGTTCCAATTGATGAATTCAGTGCAGCAATATATTCAGCCACATGGCTCGGTTTGCCTACGCCAGTGATATGAACCCGCCCATGGTTTTTTTTACTGTTAGTGATCAATTTAGCTGCGGCAATTAATTCTTGTTTATCAATTTCATTTATAAAGTTATGAACTTCCTTATCTACTGTTTCAATAAAGTTATCTAATTTATTTGTTTCCAAAAATTTTACCTTCTTTCTAAAAATAGGCTCAGTAGACTAACTACTGAGCCTGCTGTAAGAATAATTACATTCCAAATACACTCAAGACTTTATCTAATAAGATACCCCAAACATTATAATCAATATTAGGGAAGGTAGAGCCTTCAATTCCTAAGCTTCCATATAATGGATATAGAACTGTTGGTAAGAATGCTAATAATAGACCAACTACAAATGATCCAACAACTGCGCCACGCCAACCACCGGTTGAATTACCAAATACAGCTGCAGTACCACCAGAGAAGAAACAAATATGAGCAGCTGGGATGATGACAATAGGGAATTTGAAGACTACCATTATCAATACGCCCAACAATCCAGCTGTGTATGATGAAAGGAATCCCACGATAACCGCTGTAGGTGCAAATGGGAATACGGTTGGAACATCCAATGCAGGACGTGAATTAGGGATGAATTTTTCAGAGATTGCCACAAAAGCTGTTGTAATTTCTGCTAAGAACATCCGTACACCGGTCATCAAGATAGACATACCTGCTGTAAATGTAAATGCTTGAACAAACGGGAATACTAACCAATGCATTGTTCCTGCAAGTTCTTGTGTTACTTCACGACCTGCTTTCAACGCTGAAATATAAAACAAGAACAACATGACAACTGCTACACCCATTAAGAAATCTCTAAAAAAAGATAACCATTTAGGGAAGTTGATATCTTCTGTTGTACGGTCTTTCCATTTACCAAACAATTTACCAATATAACCTGATAGCGCATACCCCACCATGTTAAAATGCCCAATCGCAGTTGCATCACTTCCCGTGATTTTCCGCATAAATGGTTGACATAGTTGTGGTAATGCTGCTGAGAAGAATCCAAGTAATAAGCCACCAACGATAATTGCTGATACATCTGAAAATTTATGCGCTTTCAGAATTAGAGATAATACACAAGCAAAGAATAAACTATGACCAGTTGTAAAGAAGATATTCTTAAATGGAGTGATTCTGGCAATTACTAAGTTCATAATAAATCCTAAAATCAAGGTACTACTTGTAACAAATGCAAATTCTGTCTGTGCCAGTGCTGTTGCGGCTTCCGGTGATGCTACGACACCATTAATATGAAATCCAGTTTGGAACAATGTATTGAAGTTCTGCAAGGCACCGGTCATGATCGTGCCGCCTGCACTAAAGATTAAGAAACCAATGATTGTTTTAGAAGTCCCAGTCAGGACTTCCGTTCCAGATTTTCGTTGAGCCAATAACCCAACCATTGCCACAAGTCCTAACAAGACGGCTGGTGTACTTAAGAAGCTAATAATAAAATCCATTTTTCAGTCTCCCTTTCTACCTTTTATTTTTCCAATTCAGCAAATGCTTCTTCTAGTTTTGTTTTGATTTCATTCTTGTCTACAATATTGGCAATACCTACAATTTTTTGTGGAAGATTTTTTTCTCTTAATTCTTCTGCTACATCAGGTAAAGTAATAATCATATCTCCAGGGAATCCTGGTACACCATCTAAAGATGAATGTTCTACTTCTAATGGAAAATTATTTTCCTTAACGACTTCGTTTACTTTGATTTTTAACATCAAACTTGATCCAACACCTGCACGACAGGCTACTAATGCTTTATGATTACTCATTTTTGTTCTCTCCTTCTGTTTTTGTAATATAGTTTTTAAACTCTTCTTCAGATGGTACTGTTTCAATAAACCCTAAAAATTCAGGATCTCCTAATAAATTTGCCAGTTCTGATAATAGTTCAATATGTGACTGACTATCTTTAGCACTTAATGGGAAAAGATATTTAACAGGATCATTTGTACTGTGTCCGGAAACAACCGGAGTCTTCAAACGTGTGAATCCAATGGCGACATCTTTCGCCCCTTCCTCGACTGGTGCATGAGGCAAAGCAATATTTTTAGTAATTACAATATATGGACCAGTTTCTTCGTAGATTCGTAAAATTGCTTCTATATATTTTTCGGTAACTACATCTGCCTCTAAAAAAGGTTGCAAAGCTTTTTTAATGGCATCTTCAAAATTATTTGCCTGAACATCCAGCTGAATATATTCATCTTTGATTACTTTACTTAACACTTACTTCACCTCAATTTCGTTTATTTCTTGTGCACATCTATAATATAGTTACTTAATAAACAATTGACAATGAGCATTAAGTTCACCTTTTTCATTGGCATAAAATAAAAAGCGTTCTCAATTGAGGCAATTTATCACTTTTTATTAAATATACATGGATAGCAACTTTCGAAAAGAACCTAAAAAGCGTTTTCAGTTCAGTTGATCTTTATTGCTCCAAAAAAAGTGAACCCAAATATGAGATATTTTCATCCCAAATTTAAATTATTATTTTTCAAAGTGGTTATTTGCTTCGATTTTCCAACTAAAAATTTGTAAATTATCCTTATAAAAAAGAGGAATCAAATTAGAGATTATTAGACATGTATCTGCTTAAACTTAATGGATACAAAAAAAGTATGCAACATATCATGCTACATACTTAGGTTCAATAATGTTTCGTATGGACGGACATTCAAAACAGCTTTTCTACCAACACTTTTTTTGTAGACAAATCAAAAAAACTCCACTTTTGGTAAAATTTAGGCGACTAAAATTACTTCTACCAAAGGACTAGTTTTAAAAACCAAAAAATATGCGGCGCGCAAAACGCACCGCATATTCGACTCACTTTTATTAAAATTTGTCTCTACTAACACAATTTGACGAAGAGCCAAAATTTATTTAGTCTTCATTACTAAGATCCGAAGAGCTTCATCATTAGACTTATTTTTCTATAGCTGTTCCAGTTACTAATTCAACTGCTTTTTTCATTTTGATATCATGTTCGATCATGTCTTCTGTTAGGACACGACGGATTTGTTCTTCAGGCATTTGATACATATCTGCTAATTCTTTGATTTCTTTAGCGATATCTTCTTCTGTCGCTTCAATTTTCTCTGCTTCAACGATTGTTTCCATCACTAAGTTTGTCTTCACGCGGTTTTCAGCTTCGCCTTCAAATTGTGTGTGAAGATCTTCTTCTGTAGAACCAGTTAATTGATAGTACATTTCTGGTGAGATTCCTTGACGTTGCATGTTGTTTAGGAATTCATCCATTGAGCGATGAACTTCGTCATGAACCATTACATGCGGAAGGTCTACGATTTCAGCATTTTCAACAGCTTGCTTGATTGCAGCTTCGTCTTTTGCTTCTTTGGCAGCTTCTTCTTTTTGTTTTGTTAATTCTTCAAGATATTTTGCTTTCAATTCGTCTAAAGAATTTACTTCTTCATCAACGTCTTTAGCAAAATCATCATCTAATTCAGGTAATTCTTTGGCTTTTACTTCATGAATCGTTACTTTAAAGACAGCTTCTTTACCCGCTAAATCTTCAGCTTGGTAATCTGCTGGGAAAGTTACTGTTACGTCTAAGCTTTCGCCTGCTTTGTGACCAACTAATTGTTCTTCAAAGCCAGGAATGAATGAGCCAGAACCTAATTCAAGTGAATAGTTTTCGCCTTTACCGCCTTCGAATGCTTCGTCTCCGACAAAACCTTCAAAATCGATAACAGTTGTGTCGCCATTTTCAGCGGCTTCGTCTTCTTTGATAACTAATTCTGCTTGAGATTCTTGTTCTGATTTCAAACGAGCATCTACGTCAGCTTCATTTACTTCTACATCTTGTTTAGGAACTTCAAGTTCTTTGTAGTCGCCTAATTTTACTTCAGGTTTTACGATAACTTCTGCTTTGATGACCCAAGCTTCGCCTTTTTCCATGCTGTCTACGTCAATTTTTGGTTGAGAGACTGGATCGATTCCAGCTTCTTTTACAGCAGCTTCATAAGCAGTTGGCAATACGTCGTTTAACGCATCTTCATACAATGCTTCTTCACCATACATCCGGTTAAATACTTGGCGTGATACTTTTCCTTTACGGAAGCCAGGTACATTAAGATTTTTTTTCACTTTGTTGAATGCATTTGTTAATCCTTTTTGAATCTCAGTTTGTTCAATTGAAAATGTTAACACACCATCATTGGTGCCTGTTTTTTCAAAATTTACAGTCACGTTTGTTCCCTCCGAATACTAATATACTTGCATTTTGCATACCATTAAATATTACACTACTGCTTATAAAATGTAAATATAAAGCTGTTACTCTCGGCATTTTTTAATGGTAATCAAACATCAGTCGTTTGATTTTTTCGCGGATTGCTTCAATCGTTTCGTCAAGTGTCTCTGCTTCATTTAAATAATCGGCTAAATAACTGGAAACCCAGGCTTCCGGCTTTTGATAAGCGGTCTGTAATGGATATAAAAACGCCATTTCTAATTTAACTTGCTCTAATATGTTGGCTAAAAGGATTGGATCATTATCACGCAGCTTTTCATCTAACTGCATTTCGATTTCAGTCTGCAACGTCACATCAAATCCTGTCTCTGCGGGTGACAATTCTACGATCTCAGCTTGAATAGTCAAATAGCGGACCTTATCAGCAATTCCCACGCGTGCCAAGCTTTCAAACAAATAACCGCGGACTAATGGTGCTATTTTAGAATCGATCATAAAATCTTCAGCCACTGACCTTAGGCGTTCTTCTGGGAGTTGTTTGATTTTGCGGACCAGCACCAACTGCTCCATCGGCATTAATGTTGGTAATTGACTAAGTTGTTCCTCAATTTGCTTGAGCAGTGTCTGCTGCTGTCTTTGATAAAACGCTTCTTGGTCATCGATCCGCAACAGCCATAGTTCGCCTTGTTCTTCGGTCAACAGTTTCTCTTTTTGTCCCCGCCATAAAAATTCCCGTGCGGCAAAAAATTTTTTTGAATATGTTTGAATCTGCAAATACAAATCGATCGTTTCAGCTGTTTCAAGGTAACTATCGGCTGCTTCATTCGCATATTCTAGTGCCTCAGCAAATTCACCTTGTTCTAAGGCCAAGCTTGCGATCAAATGATTCAGTTTTGTCGAAGAATTTTCTTGATAAGCAAGTTGATACTTTTCTAACGCTTGCTGATAGTTGCCGGCTGAAAATGCTTCTTCGGCAAGCGCTAAATAATATTGATCATTATTGGGAAATTCTATCGGATTCATTCTTGAATAAAGCCCTCTCTAGCTGCTAATAAGTTTATAGTTACTACACTGGTATCGGAAAAGTAATCGCCGATGTGCTGTTTGTTTGCTGTAAAAATCGTTACAAGGTATCCAATCATAAAAAATGATCCCCGCAGAACGAATCGACAAGCACCTTCTCTGATCAAAACCGTTTGCCAACTTAATTCTTCTTCATTAAAGCAGATGACTCGGATACCAAACACCATTTTCCCGATTGTTTGTCCCTGGTTTAATTTTGTCAACAAAATAAAATACGCCAAATAGATCAGAAGTGTCAACGATCCGTATACGCTTAACAATTCAGTACTTTTTGTCCAACCAAATAAATTTGCTGGTAAGCCTAACAAAAGCCCCGTCACCGCAGTAATACATAATAAATCTAATAAATAAGCAAACAGCCGAATCAAAAAACCTGCATAAAAGTAATTAGGATAGTCATGAAACTGGGGCCGGTGGTTTTGTTTTTCCAGTAAGCGCGTCACCGGTCCAACTGCCGGTTTTTGGCTAGTTTCTTCATTCATGCTTACTCACCTCCGTAAAGATACATTGCTTTAGGTGCTTGAGGCGTGCCGACACTTTCAACGATATTTCTGACTAATTCTTCTTGTGAAGGTTTGATTCCTTGAAACTCTGCCAAGTTATTCCCTAACCAAGTATTCATAAAGTTGGTCGATCCGCTAGTATAAGAAACAACCTTTGCATCGCTCAATTTTTTATCTTTCTTTAGTGCTTTTAACGCTTGATCTGGATAGCCAAGCGTATCAACTAAGCCATTTTCAACTGCTTGTGTCCCATCATAGATTCTACCATCAGCTAATTTGCGCACGTCCGCTTCTTTCATATCGCGCCCTTCTGCGACTGTTTTTACAAAACGACCATACATACTGTCAACAAAAGCTTGCAAAACTTTTTTGTCTTCTTCTGTTTGCGGACGCGAGGAAGAACCGATATCTTTTAAAGCACCGCTTTTAATTGTCGTATCACTGATTCCAAGTTTTTCCATCAATCCAGAATAGTTCATACTAGACATGATGACACCAATTGAACCGGTCATCGTGTCTTCCGTTGCATAGATTTTATCCGAATTAGCCGCAATATAATAACCGCCGCTAGCCGCTTGGCTCTCCATCGAAGCATAAATTGGGATTTTTTTAGATGCTTGAAGTTCTTTCAGCGCACGAGTAATTTCAGCCGTCTCATACACAGACCCCCCTGGAGAATTGATTTCTAATAGGATTCCTTTGACTTTAGAATCATTATTGATCTTTGCCAGTTGTTTCATAAATGATTCATGATTGTATCCGCCAGTTGAAAACAAACCGCTGGTCCCATCATCAATAATTGCACCTTCTACTACCAATTTGACGATTTTTTTATTATTTGAGCCAGCTTCTTCTATTTTTTCTTGTACTTCATTTGTCCCATACAACAATTCATTGACTTGACTAAGTTCCTTTTTCTCGTCTTTTTTGCTGCTGATTGCTGATGATATTCCTGATAAAATCAATAATGTCACTGCAATACCAATAGCAGCCCACCGTCTTTTATTCATCATTTTCCTCCTCGTTCATACGAATACTTTCGAATACAACTATTTCCTAATTTTCTTCAGAGAACCCTCTTAACGTACGACCGTTTTTTCCAAAAATGACCTCGACCCAAATTTTAATATAAATTGCGGATAACTAAAACTTTTTCTATCGGACCTTCACCTTTCATCTTTTCTGCCTTTTCCAATAGAGAATACCCGCCAAAAAATTCATGGGTCAAAGGATCTTCTATTTTAAATGCTTGGGCACCTTCAATACTCAAAGCATCTGGACTGATCTCTTGGATACTATCCCAGCCAGTATCTAAAAATATTTTAGTTTCATCTGTGACTTCTGGATCATTGGTCAGCTGTGCTAAAAAATTACGCAAGTCTCCAACTGTTAGATTTTCTAGTTGATTCATTTAATTTCCTCCTCTTTTTGAAACAAACTTCGTTCAACTCCGCTTATCAGGCAGAATTTTTATAAATAATACTCTTTCATTCTAACCTATTCTTCTAATAGATGAAATGTAGAAACAAATTCATTCACTTGGGACTTTTCACAAATTACATATATACCAATTCTATAAAAATAAAAAAATATTTGACTAGTTAGAAAGTTTATATTATATTAGTCCTTGTTTCCGATAATAAAACAATAAAATCTTAAATGGACCAATAAGATAGCGCCAGACCCTTTTTTAGGGTGACGAGGAAGAAGCTGATCGAACGTTTCGGCGGGTGGCTTCAGGGTAGCTGTGCTCTACAGATCATTACAAAAACTTTATTAAAAGAACAAAAAAATGGTCAGACAGCTCGGAAACATATAATGCTAGGAAAGTAGGAAAACATTATGTGTGGAATTGTAGGAATCGTAGGAAATGAGCAAGCAACAAGTATTTTAGTTAACGGATTGGAAAAATTAGAATATCGTGGATATGACTCTGCTGGTATTTTTGTAGCAGATCAAAACGAAGATTTCTTGATCAAATCACAAGGACGGATCAAAGAATTGGCTGGAAAAATCGGTGAGGATGTTCACGGTACGATCGGGATCGGTCATACACGCTGGGCAACTCACGGCGAACCAAGCGAAGAAAATGCGCATCCTCATACCTCGCAAAGTAAGCGTTTTGTGTTGGTTCATAATGGCGTGATTGAAAATTATGATGATTTAAAAGAAAAATATTTGGCAAATGATCGTTTTTATGGTGAAACCGACACAGAAATTGCTGTTCACTTAGTTGAATATTTCGCCGACCAAGGCCTATCGACCAAAGATGCCTTTAAAAAGGCATTGAAAGAGATCCATGGTTCTTATGCTTTTGGTTTGATTGACAAAAACGATCGCGAAACGATTTATGTTGCAAAAAATAAAAGCCCATTATTGATTGGATTAGGCGACGGCTTTAATGTTGTCTGCAGCGATGCAATGGCTATGTTAGAACAAACCAATCGATTTGTTGAAATTAACGATGGCGAAATGGTCATCGTAACAAAAGAACACGTGGAGATTGAAGACGAAAACGGCAACGAGATCCAACGTGCCTCTTATGAAGCAAAAATTGACCTTTCTGATATGGAGAAAGGAACTTATCCTTACTACATGTTGAAAGAAATCGACGAACAACCTGCAACGATGCGTCGGATCATCAGTGAATATACCGATGAAACAGGAACCGTCGTAATCGACAATGACTTATTGCAGAGCTTATTAACAAGCGATCGTATTTATATTGTTGCTTGCGGTACAAGTAACAATGCCGGTTGGGCAAGCAAGCAAATCATCGAAGGTTTAGCCGATATCCCCGTTGAGATCCATTTATCGAGTGAATTTGGTTATAATATGCCACTTCTTTCAAAAAAACCATTCTTCATTTATTTAACTCAAAGCGGTGAAACAGCAGATAGTCGCCAAGTTTTGGTTAAGACCAACGAATTAGGGCACCCAGCACTTACGATAACAAATGTCGCAGGCTCCACTCTATCACGGGAAGCAAGCTACACAATGTTATTACACGCGGGTCCAGAAATCGCGGTGGCTTCTACTAAGGCCTACACTGCGCAAATTGCAGCACTAACTGTCTTAGCTAAAGCGGTTGGACAGGCAAAAGGAATCGCAGCGGCTAAAGAATTCGATTTGACAAAAGAATTAGGAATCGCAGCTAACGCGATGGATGTGATGATCTCTGAAAAAGCAATGATCGAAGAATTAGCGAAAGAATATTTAGCAACGACTCGGAATGCTTTTTATATCGGACGTTCAGAAGACTATTATGTCTCTATGGAAGTTGCTCTAAAACTAAAAGAGATCTCTTATATTCAAGCAGAAGGTTTTGCAGCTGGTGAATTAAAACACGGAACAATTGCCTTGGTCGAAGAAGGAACACCAGTTATCGGAATCATCACTGAAGCAGTGACTGCTCCTCATACCCGTGGAAATTTACGCGAAGTAGAAAGCCGCGGTGCTCATACATTAGTCATTGTTTCAGAAGAATTGAGCAAAGAGGGCGATCAAATTATTTTACCGATTGTTCATCAATTCTTGCGTCCACTAATTTCAGTTATTCCAGGACAATTGATCGCCTATTATGCGACCTTATTACGGGGACATGATGTTGATAAACCACGGAATCTAGCGAAATCAGTTACAGTAGAATAAATCAAAAAAGAGTACTCGCAAAATAGTTCAATCTATTTTGCGAGTACTCTTTTTTTAATTCATAAAAATAAGGGAATGACAAATTTCTCATCATCCCCCATCTTTTTTGAATAAATATTGTTTCAAAAATTTCAGAAGCAATTTACAAAAACTACTTTTTATTCTTGAAACTGCTCATTTCTGTCACAACTTCGTTTGTCTAGTCTAAACCGATTTCTGCACGGACAACTGACGCGATTTTTTCAACATAGTATTCGACCTTTTCATCAGTGGGTGCTTCTGCCATCACTCGTAATAATGGTTCTGTCCCTGAAGGTCGAACTAAGATCCGTCCATCGCCATTCATCTCAGCTTCTGCTTCTTCAATCGCCTTTTTAATAGCTGGAACATCCATTGCGCCATATTTATCGCTCACACGAATATTGACTAACTTTTGCGGATAGATTGTTACCTCTCCTGCAAGTTCAGAAAGCTTTTTGCCTGTTTGTTTCATGATGTTCAATAATTGAACGCCAGTCAACATGCCATCACCAGTCGTATTATAATCTAAGAATAAGACATGACCAGATTGTTCGCCGCCAAGATTGTATTCATTTTTACGCATTTCTTCAACGACATAACGATCACCAACTTGGGTAATGACATCCGCTAAACCAATTTCTTCAATTGCTTTATGAAAACCTAAATTGCTCATAACCGTCGTCACTACAGTATCTTTTTTTAATCGTTTGCGTTCAGCTAAATACTTAGCACAGATAAACATGATCCGATCGCCGTCAACGATATTTCCTAGCTCATCTACTGCGATCACTCGGTCGCCATCGCCATCAAAAGCTAAACCGACATCTGCTCCTTTTTCAACTACCATTTTCGCTAATGTTTCAGGATGGGTCGAACCAACACCGGCGTTGATGTTCAAGCCGTTTGGTGATGTTCCCATTGTATAGAAATCAGTTTCTAAATCAGCAAATAATCGATCGACACTTGTCGAAGTCGCGCCATTCGCTGCATCGACACAAACAGTCAATCCTGATAGATCGCCTGAAATTGTTTGGACCAAAAATTGCGAGTATTTCAATAAACCTTCATGAAATTCATCCAATGTTCCAAGTCCTTCAGCAGATGGACGAGGCAACGTATCTTCCTCAGCGTCGATCAATGCTTCAATCTCAGCTTCTTGTTCATCGACTAATTTGAACCCGTCGCCACCGAAAAACTTGATTCCATTGTCTTCTGCCGGGTTGTGAGAAGCAGAAATCATGACACCTGCCGAAGCTTTTTGTAATCTTGTCAAATATGCTACACCTGGCGTTGAAATAACACCCAGCTGGAATACTTCGATCCCAACAGATAATAAACCAGAGATCAAAGCTGTTTCTAATAATTCACCAGAAATACGTGTGTCGCGACCAACTAAAACTCGCGGACGTTCTTCACTGTTATGATGCTGGCTTAGTACATATCCCCCGCATCGCCCTAATTTAAATGCTAATTCCGGCGTTAATTCCTTATTTGCGATCCCGCGTACGCCATCCGTTCCAAAATATTTACCCATTAAATTATATTTCCCTTCTCCATCTAGTTAGTCGATTGATCTGTCGCTGCTTCTTGATCACTCGTCGTTTGAGTGGTACTTGTTTCAGCAGAACTTGAAGCTTCGCTCGAATTTTTGGATGCTTCTGTTGATGCGTTAGACTGATCTGTATTACTAGTTTCTGTTTCTTGTGATTTCTTGAATACCGGTGTCACTTGCGCGTTCACCGTTTTAGGATTAACTTGATAATTTCCAGCGACTGGTATATCGACCAATTTTTTTACAGTCCCTTGTATTTGACTGACATCGACTGGAATTCCGATACTGTCTATTTGATCAATTACTGACTCTGCACCGGTAATCGTTGCTTTTGAACGATTCAAGGTGATTTTGACACTTTCAATCGTCGAAGGCAGCTCTCCTTCTTGAATCGGATAAAGCGATACTTCTTTGCTTGGTGTCTGAATTTCAAGATTGATCGTAACATTTTGCGGATCAGACTGGATTGGTAGAGATTCCCCGCTAGCATTTAACGCTTGGACAGACGTGCGGACACTTTTTTGATCCGCAGTTAGTTTGCTACTGTCTACTGACGCGACCACACGATCGATTTCTTTCATTGTATCTTCGCCAGTTGTGATTGAAACTTTTGTCGGTTCAACAGACATTTGACCAATCTCTAAACCGGTATTGTTAGTCGTACTGCTTAAAATCGGCGATACATCAAACTGCTTCGTCACTTTTTTCTCGATCGTGACCGAGATAGTCTCAGGTTCAATCGTTGCAAAAAGCGAGCTGGATAAGTTCTTTGTTTTCAGGCGTACTTCATGCGTTCCTGTCGACAATTTCGTTAAATCAGCCACGACACTAAAATTACGTGTATCCGGGTCGACTTCCCTATTTAGCTGAATCCGATTTGCTCCGCTCAATTTTACTGAAACGGTCGACGAAAAACCGTGAACAAAATATTCATCCGAATCATATAAAACGTTGATTGGCACATTTTGAAGTGCTTCTTCATAATTGGTTTCAGATGAAATCAAGCGGCTGAAGCTTTGACTGTTTACGTTAAAAAATAAGATCAAACTAAATAATAATGAGATCAGCATATACGGTGCATTGCTTTTCTTAAATTTAATTCTCATTTTTGGCCTCCTTTAGTCAATCCTTCCAAAAAGGTTTGCAAGAGACTCTTTTTACCAACATTCTTTTCATCCGGTAATAACTCACGCCGCATTACAGCCAAATATTCTTCTTGAGATAGATCATGAAGGAATTCGTTGTTCAGCGTAATGCTCACGCCACCAGTCTCCTCAGAAACAATAAATGTCAATGCATCACTGACTTCACTGATCCCTACAGCAGCCCGATGCCGTGTCCCAAATTCTTTTGGAATGAACATACTGTCTGAAAGGGGCAGATATGCTGAAGCAACAGCAATCTTGCCGTTTCTAACAATCACAGCGCCATCGTGCAAAGGTGTGTTCGGTATAAAGATGTTGATCAATAACTCACCGGTGATATCTGCGTCCAAATCGATTCCTGTTTCAATGTATTCTTCCAAGCCAGTGAAACGTTGAATCGTTACTAATGCGCCGATTTTCCTTTTGGACATGTATTGAATCGCTTTGTCAAACGCCAGAATCATCCGTTCATCATCGCGCTCTTCTTTCTTCGTTGTTTTGAAGAAAGAACTACGCCCTAAATGTTCTAGTCCGCGTCGAACTTCTGGCTGGAAAATGACGATTGCTGCGATCACACCGTATGTGATAATTTGATTCATCAGCCACGACAATGTGTGCAAACCAATCAATTCTGCCACGATTCGAATCCCAATAAAAATCGCCACACCTTTGATTAATTGGACGGCTTTCGTTCCTCGAACAAGTTCAAACAAACGATAGATCAAAAACCAAACGACAAATATATCTAAAAGGTTGACGATGATATCCCAAGTTGAAAGATTCTCAGAAAAAAAGCTAAGCCAATATTCTGGTTTGAATAATTCAATTAGACGATTAGGCATAGATAACCTCTCTTTCTATCCAAAATTCTTTACAATTATACCACAGTGGTACAGTTCTGGCATAAGAATTGAACAGAAAAAGAGCCCTAGTAAACTAAGGCTCTTCAAAACTTTTACTATTTGCTGCGTTTCTCAGCTCGAGCGGCTCTGCGGGCAGCACGGCGCGCTTCTGCTTCAGGATCAACTGTACGTTCACGAGTTGGTTTTGCCTCAGCGACACCAACGGCGACTGTTGTTCCTTCCAATTTTGCACGAATCTTTTCTTCTTGACCGGCTAAACGCGCATAGTTATAAAAACGAGTCTGTGCGTCATCAACTGTCTTTTGGTATAGACGCTGTGCGTCATCAGGCTGGATTCTTTCTAATGCTGAGAAGCGATTTTGTTGCTTCATAAAGCTGATCATGTTACTGAAATCAGGTTTCTTATAATCCAATGACATCGGATTTTTTCCTTTTTCCCGTTGGGCAGGATTAAAGCGATACAATGACCAGTAACCTGAGTTGACTGCATCTTTAGCTTCTTTCAATGTTTGGCTCATACCGCCGCGTAACCCATGGTTGATACATGGCGTATAAGCAATTATCAGTGATGGCCCAGGGAACTTCTCTGCTTCTTCTAAAGCTTTGATCGTTTGCATTTGGTTTGCACCTGAAGCGATTTGCGCAACGTAAACATTGCCGTATGTCATCGCCATCATCCCTAAATCTTTTTTAGATTGGTACTTACCGCCGGCAGAGAATTTCGCAATAGCTGAAGCCGGTGTTGCTTTAGAGGTCTGACCGCCAGTATTTGAATAAACTTCATTATCCATGACTAAAATGTTCACATCCGCACCGCTTGCCAAGATGTGATCGATTCCGCCAAAGCCGATATCATACGCCCAGCCATCGCCACCGAACATCCATTGGCTCGTTTTGACGAATAGATCGCGGTTATCATAAATATCTGCTAATTTAGGATCAGCTAAACCTTCTGCCTCAAGTGCTGCTGTCAATTTCGTTGCCCGCTGCTGCGTTCCTTCTGATTCGGACATATGATCCATCCAGTCTTCCATCAGATTGCGCAAAGGTTCAGAAACGGTATCTAAGACGTCACTGATTTTATCGGCTAACTCTTTTCGCCGCGTTTGATTTGCTAAAAACATACCGTACCCATATTCAGCATTGTCTTCAAACAATGAATTAGACCATGCAGGACCTTGACCTTTTTCATTCGTTGTATAAGGGCTGACCGGTGCTGCTGCGCCCCAAATGGATGAACAGCCTGTCGCGTTAGCAATCATCATCCGATCGCCAAACATTTGTGTCATCAATTTAACGTACGGTGTTTCACCACAACCAGAACATGCGCCTGAAAACTCAAGCAACGGTTGGTTAAATTGCGATCCGATAACAGAATTTGTTTTTGCAGGGTTGGCCTTTTGTTTCAACGTCATTGAAAAGGCCCAATTGATTGCTTGTTCTTTTTCTTCTTCATAAGGTTTCATAACCAACGCTTTGTCTTTTGCAGGACACGATTCAACACACAATCCACAGCCAGTGCAGTCCTCAACTGAAACTTGGATACGATATTTCATGCCGTCAGCGCCGCGCATTTCACGAACGATGTAGCCCGCTGGCGCTTCTTCCATTTCCTCATCATCTGCTAAAAATGGTCGAATTGCCGCATGCGGACAAACGAAGGAACACTCATTACACATCGTGCAACGATCGCTGATCCAATGAGGAACTTCCAGTGCGACACCTCGTTTTTCAAACTTCGCCGTCCCAGTCGGAATGGTTCCATCTGTCATTCCATTTGCTACAAGATCATTTACAGTCAAATCGTTTCCTTGCTGTGAATTGATTGGTTCGACAATTTGTTCCACATATTGAGAAACGGGTGTTTTACGAATTTTTTCAGGTATTTCAACGGTCCGCCAAGTCGCAGGAACTTGTACTTGGTGTAATAATTCGACCGTTTGATTGATTGCTGCGATATTTTTTTCTACGATTTCCAACGATTTACGACGATAACTTTTATCAGCTTCAGCTCGTAAAATCGGCAAGATCTCATCAAATGGAATGATTTCTGTCAAACTAAAGAATGCTGTTTCCATCACGGTGTTGATTCGTGAACCAAGACCGACTTCCATCGCTAATTTTGCAGCATTGATCGTATAGAATTTAATATCATTTTCAGCAATGTAACGTTTCATCTTCGCAGGCAATAATTTATCTATCTGCGTATCGCTCCACATAGAGTTCATCAAAAAGATTCCGCCTGGTTTTAAGCCTTTCAATAAATCATAAGTATGAATATATGCTGGCGTGTGACACGCAATAAAGTCAGCACTTTCAACAAGATACGTTGAACGGATCGGTGTGTCTCCAAAACGCAAATGAGAAACCGTCAGTCCACCGGATTTTTTCGAATCATAGCTAAAATAGCCTTGGGCATATTTATCCGTATGATCACCAATAATCTTGATTGCTGATTTGTTCGCTCCAACTGTCCCATCGGATCCGAATCCCCAGAATTTCGCTTGGAATGTAGTTGGATTGGTTAAATCAACAACCTCTCTTTTTTTCAACGACATATTCGTCACATCGTCAACAATTCCGATCGTAAATCGTTTTTTCGCCGTTTTTTTATCTTTTAACAACTCATCATAAACAGAGATAATTTGATCTGGCGTCACATCTTTTGAACCTAAACCGAAACGTCCACCGATAACTTTTGGCCGAACATCTGCTTCATACATTACACTTTGAACATCTAGTAAAAGCGGTTCTCCATCTGCTCCGGGTTCTTTTGAACGATCCAGTACCGCAATTGATTTAACTGTAGCTGGCAGTTTTTCTAAAAAGTTTTCGGTTGGGAACGGACGATACAAATGGATATTCAAAAAACCGACTTTGCGACCATTCGCATTTAAATAATCCACTGTCTGTTCAATCGTTTGAGCAACAGAGCCCATCGCAACGATAACTTCTTCTGCATCTTCTGCACCATAATAAGTCACTAGATCGTAGTTGGTCCCACGAAGTTTATTGATCTCAAACATATATTTTTGTACGATTGCCGGCAACTCATCATAATAACGATTGACTGTTTCCCGCTGTTGGAAATGAACATCCGGATTTTGATTCGTCCCGCTGATCATTGGATGATTAGGATTCATACTGCGTTTGCGGAAAGCGCGCAATTTTTCTTGATCGATCAATGGAGCCAATTCTTCATAATCAAGGACTTCTACTTTTTGAATCTCATGACTCGTCCGGAACCCATCAAAAAAGTTCATGAAAGGAAGACTGCCTTCGATCGCGGCTAAATGTGCCACGGCGGACAAATCCATCACTTCTTGTACGCTGCTTTCTTGCAGCATCGCAAAACCCGTTTGACGTGCTGCCATGACATCGCCATGGTCGCCAAAGATATTTAATGCGTTCGTCGTCACCGCGCGGCTCGCAACATGAAAAACGCCCGGCAATAATTCTCCGGCAATTTTATACATATTCGGGATCATCAACAGCAAGCCTTGTGAGGCTGTATATGTTGTAGTTAGTGCACCTGTTTTCAACGCACCATGGACAACTCCAGCCGCACCAGCTTCTGATTGCATTTCTGTAATTGATACAGGTTGGCCAAATATATTTTTCTTTCCCTGCGATGCCCATTGGTCTACAAGTTCGGCCATCGTTGAGCTGGGAGTGATTGGATATATCGCGGCTAACTCCGTGAATGCATAGGAAATATAAGCAGCTGCTGTATTTCCATCCATCGTTTTTTTCTTACGCATGTTTCTCCTCCTCATTTATATAATAATATCCGAGTATTTCTTGTTAGAAACCCCATCAGATTCCTCCGTTTGCTACACTCCAACGTTTTCACCTGTAATTCATTGCAGAAAATTTGTCATTTTTCTTAAATTTAACAGGCTGAAAAAAATCGAAGCAACTTCCATATAACCATTGCTATAACGCTTTAATTATAAACCAACCTTGCACAATTTCAAACCTAGGTTTTAAGCTTTTTCATTTATTTATACGAAAAATTTTGTTTTCTAATCTTTTTTTTGTACACTAATAAAAGAAAGGACGTGTCTTTTTTATGGATATTTCGATTATTAATGCAAAGTTAGTCAATGACTTCAATGGAATAAAGATTGGTTCTGATACTGCCCCTAAACGCTTAATTGAGTTTATCAATCTTCGGTGTCCGTATTGTAAGCAATGGTTCGAACAATCTTATGCTACTTTGAACCAAGCGGTCGCTGACGGGAAGATTCAACGTGTTATTAAATTATTAGATAAAGATAAACTCAGTTTGCAACGCGGAAATGTAATGCACGAATATATCAGTGCTGATCCTAAAAAAGCCTTGATCCAAATCCAGCAAGCCTTTGAAACTCAAGAAACTTGGGAAGATTTTGAATTAGAAGCCGTTGCCGAATACGCTGAAAAAACGCTGCAGTTTGTTCAACAAGCAAATCGCAGTTTGCAGCAAGAAATTCGGAATGAAGCCGAGCAAGCCAACATTACATTTGTTCCAACGATTATTTTAGGCGAACATATTTTTGATGAAGCGATTGATGACACAACGTTAAAAGCCTATATTGCTGAATGAAAAATCGACCTTCAAAGTTAGCTTTTTACGCTAACTTTGAAGGTCGATTTTATTTTAAACTGTTTTTTTTCGCAAATTGTCCGCAAAATCATTGATCTTTCGAATGCGATGATTGATACCTGATTTAGAGATTGCTCCTGAAGGAATCATTTCTCCTAATTCTTTTAAACTGATCTCTGGATTTTGAATTCTTAACTCGGCAATTTCCTGTAATTTTTCCGGTAATGATTGCAATCCGACAGTTGCCTCAATAAAATGAATGTTTTCAATCTGCCTTGAAGCAGCATCGATTGTTTTATTCATATTAGCAGTCTCACAATTGACTAACCGATTCACGGAATTGCGCATATCGCGCACAATCCGGACATCTTCAAATTTCAACATCGAATTTGTCGCACCTATCAATGTCAAGAAGTCGGCGATTTTCTCTGCCCCTTTTAAATAAGTGATGAACCCATTGCGCCGTTCTAATGTTCGGGCATTAAGTTCAAATTGATTCAACAAATCACAAATATCTTGGTTGTGTTCTTCATAAATCGAAGAAATTTCCAGGTGATAACGACTTGTTTCCGGATTGTTGACTGAACCGGATGCCAAAAATGCGCCGCGTAAATAAGCTCTTGTCTTTTCATCAGACTGCTTGATCTCATTGGTGATATGGGCTTGGAACATCATTCCATCCATGATATCTAAATCTAATAGTATATTTTGAGTCCCTTGTTTCAGCCGGACAATGTAGACATTGTTTTTCTTCAACTTCATCTTCCGACGTACCAGTAATTCGCTGCGTACACCGTAATGCTCCTTCAACAAAGTAAAAATCCGACGAGCGATCGCCGCATTTTCAGTCTGGACATTTAAAACAAATTGATGATTGCTCAAACTAAGCGAGCCATTCATTCGAATCAAAGCAGCTAGTTCAGCCTGTGCGAGATTCTTTTGGACTGTCAGACTCGTTAATTCTTTTTTTACTTCTGCTGCGAAAGACATGACGAGCCCTCCTTTTTTTAAATTAGAAAAATTATTTTAATTCTATAATACTAGTTTGATAAATATTTCTGATTTTGAGGATCATACTGCTTTACCAGATAGAAGCAGTCCAATTGTTTAAAGTTTTGCACCAAACACAATCCGGAACAATTCATCCACGACCTTTTCACCATCGTGGAATACACCGCCGTCACGCAGTTTCAAAAAATCCGTTGAAACCACTCGGCATCCTTCTTCTCTTAATCCATTAAAATCATGTGTTACTTGTACTAAATATTCATCATAAATCTCAGGATCCATATATCCTTCTGGAACTTTTTCAGTATTGACCAAAACAGTGTCAATAAAATGGCTGCCCAAATGTTTATGCAACACACGAATATGATCCGCATCGCTAAAATGCTCAGTTTCGCCTTTTTGGGTCATGATATTGCAAATATAGACTACTTCCGCGGCGGTCGTCCGAACGGCTTCGCCTAATTCTTCAATCACCAAATTCGGCAAAATACTCGTAAATAAAGAGCCCGGTCCTAGTACCACCATATCTGCTTCATTGATAGCATTCACAACTTTACGTGCCGCATGAACCGCTTCTTGACCATTTTTTTCAGTGACATACACTCTTTCGATCGTTTTGCGATCAAGAGCGATTTTTGATTCACCGATTGCACTGGTTCCGTCAGTAAAATCAGCATGCAAGATCAATGGCGTTTCCGATGAAGGATAGATATGTCCATCCACATGCATCATCTTAGAAAGTAATTGGATTGCCTCATACGTACTGCTGCGCATTTCCGATAAAGCCGCAATCAATAAATTCCCAATTGTATGATTGGCTAAAAATTTATCATCTTCATGAAAACGATATTGAAATAGATCTTCATACAATTTAGGCATATCAGATAAAGCTGCCAAAACATTGCGCAAATCTCCCGGCGGTGCCATATCGATTGAATCGCGTAATTCACCGCTGCTGCCACCGTCGTCAGCCACAGTCACGACGGCTGTGATCTCTGCACTTTGGTTGCGTAAACTTTTTAGAATGACCGGCAGTCCTGTTCCGCCGCCAATCACAACGATTTTAGGCTTGCGAATACGGTATGTTTTCATTTTCATGAACGATTCACCGTCTCTTTCCGCTTATCCTTGTCACGATGAGTAATATTCACTCGATAATCCGCCTCAGTGATTGCTTTGCCTATCCGCTCGGTCAAAGCGACTGAGCGGTGTTGTCCGCCAGTACAGCCGATGGCAATCGTCAGTGAACTTTTGCCTTCTTTGATATAACCTGGCAAAATATCCATGATCAAACGGACAAAGTTCGTATAGAAATTTTCCGTTTCAGCAAAAGACATCACATAATCATAGACAGGCTTGTCTAAGCCAGTCTGCGGACGCAGCTCTGGAATGTAGTGAGGATTTGGCAAGAAACGAACATCCATTACGATATCTGCATCAATCGGCAATCCATATTTAAAACCAAAAGAAACGACTTCGACATGGAATCCTACATCGTCTTTTTGTTTAAAGGATTGATTGATTTTTTCGCGTAATTGTCGCGGCGATAATTCAGTTGTATCGATCATCAACGTCGCACGATTTTTTAAATCCTCCAAGATCGCACGTTCCTTGCGAATCCCTTCTGTGATCATCCCATCCATTGCTAATGGATGGGCGCGGCGAGTCTCTTTGTAACGAGAAACAAGCTCCTCGTCTGAACAATCTAAAAATAAGATACTCGTATCGATGAAACCGGTATTCTCGATCTCTATCAACATTTTTTGGATATCTTCAAAAAATGAACGTGAACGTAAATCTACCACTAGGGCAATTTTAGTTACTTTCCCTGATTCACGGATCAACTTCCAAAATTTTGGAATCAGTCCTGGAGGCATATTATCTACACAAAAATAGCCCATATCTTCAAAGCTTTGGATTGCAACGGTCTTCCCCGCGCCACTCATACCAGTAATGACAACTAAATGTAAACTATCAGTCATTTGTGTCACTCCTTTCACATAATTAGAAAATGATTTTGTTGAATCATTGATTTTATTCCTGGGATCCTCTTAATTGAATCTAACTGGATCACTTCTTTTAACCATAATTTTTTGATTGTTTAAATTTCTGACCACACAAAAAGATGCCAAAGAAACTGAACGTTAGCTTCCTTAGCTATCTATAAAATTATAACACTCCTGGCGTGTCTTTGCTACTTATTTATAATTCTTTACTCTTTCCTAATTCTTCTCTTTTTACTCATTTTGCTGATTTTTCGGCTGTCCTTCTAGTTATAAAACTAAAAAAACAGACCTCCTACTTGGAAGATCTGTTTTTTAACGCCAGTTCAATCGTACGATCAGCTAAGATTGATTGCGCATCGATGACTGGATATGGAACGTCTTTTGTCAACTCTTGGACCAAAGAAAGTTCTGTACAACCTAAAATAGCATTTTGACACTCATATTTTTCAAAAACATCTGAAAGAATCTCTAAATACAGTTCACTATTGATGAAATCATGTTCTTTCACATCATGATAGATCAAATAGTTGACCTTGTCTTGCAACTCTTTTTCTGGAACCAAGACTTCAAAGCCTCGTGCTTCTAATTCACTCTGATATACTTTTGCAGTCATCGTTCCTGCCGTCGCCAGCACAGCAATTTTCTCGCCAGCTTGGTGATGTCGTGTTACTTCATTTACCGCTTCTCTCGGCATATGCAAGATTGGAATTTTTGTTGCTCCTTGTAATTGTTCAAAGAAATAATGAGCCGTGTTACAGGTCAATACGATGAAATCAGGCTGTAATAAATTTTGCTTTTCAATATCATCTAACAAAAACGGCAATGGATTCGCCGCTTCATGATCCAAAATGTACGCCGTTCGGTCAGGAATGGTGGCATGGTTGAACATCACATAGTTCAAATATTCTTGATCATTGTGCGCCTGCGTCCGCTTATTCAAGATACGAATAAAACTTTCAGTCGCCATCGTCCCCATCCCGCCAAGAATACTAAAGAAATTTTCCATGCTTACCCTTCTTTCTCTTTAAAGAATAAATCAAAGCGTCCTTTGTATTTACTGAACATGTATTTCATTAAGATCCAGCGCATCAAAGACATGTCTTTTTTATAAAAGACCGTTGTTCCCCACTGATCCTTTTTAATCAGTGCTAACGCTTGTTCTTTATCTGAATTGTTTCGTGCAAACTTTTCAAACACACTTTTTGGGACACCCATCCACAACATCGCTGTTTCAGGTTCGGCTTTGCCATAAAGTGTTTCAGTAAATGGTTTTTCGAAGACACGATCTTCTGTCACAAATCGAGCCAAATTAAAGCCGTTCAATGTCGCAAAGAAACTACTGCGACCTTGGCGCAAATTGATTTCGAATAATTTATACTCGCCATCTCGAGGATCATATTTCATATCAAAGTTTGCAAAACCAGTATAATTGATTTTTTCTAAAAACCCTTTGATCGTTTGATAGATTTTTTCATTATATTCCGGCATGATCGCCACATAGTTACCGATTGCCTCTGGTGAAGGATCTTCCAGTAACGGATGCCCTAAGCACATCATTCGAACATGATGATTTTGATCAACATAAGCATTTAAAACCCGCATATTGCTGTCATCACCAGGAATAAAATCTTGTGCGATCATTTCGCTCGTATATCCCGCTTGATAAATCCGTTCAATGATCGTATCAAACTCATCGCGTGTATCTAAAATAAACGCTTTTTTGCGTCCTTCAAAATCGATTGATAACCACTCGACGCTATTTGCAGGTTTCAATGCGATTGGAAAATCAAACGGCAGATCTTGTTTCAACTTGCCTGCTTCCAGCATATCTTCTGTAATAATGAATGTATTAGGATAAGGCAAATCATATTTTTCGCAGATGTCATAAAAGCTGACTTTACTGATCAATTGTTGCAGTAAATCAAAATCAATGTACGGGCAGACAAACCATTCAGAAAGTTCTTCTTTGTGTTGGGAAACCAATTCGGCATACCCATCGCCGCAAGCAATCACTAAATATTTCGTTGCAGGATCATTATAAGTATTTTTTCCCAGTTCACGCATTTGCTCCATAAATACAGGATCTTTATCGAACCCTGGAACAATGTGGACATTTACAATCTTACTGTATTTCGTCGGTGCCAACTGTAAACCGGCATAAGCTTCAGAAACGATTCCGTAAGCTTCATGAAAAGAACGCGCCATCCCATATACGTTAATGTCGCTTCCTAATAAAATCGGTACAAATTTTTGTTTTTCATTCATATTCTCTTACACCTTCTCATTCTAAATCCTTGATAATCATACCATAAAGAAAAATGCAAGCAAAGGAGAATCCTTTACTCGCATTTTTACTTATCAGTTATTTATTTTTTAAGCACACGGTTTAGATAATATCCAGTATAACTCTCTGGTACTTCAGCGATTTCTTCCGGCGTCCCCGTTGCTAAAATTGTCCCGCCGCCATCGCCGCCTTCTGGACCAAGGTCAATGATGTAATCTGCAGATTTAATGACATCTAAATTGTGTTCAATCACTAAAACAGTATTACCAGCATCGACAAACCGTTCAAGGACTTTTAATAAACGCGCGATATCGTCGGTATGCAAACCAGTCGTCGGTTCGTCTAAAATATAGAAATTTTTGCCGTTCGAATTTTTATGCAGTTCGCTGGCAAGCTTCATCCGTTGCGCTTCTCCACCAGATAAGGTCGTTGCTGGTTGTCCCATCGTCACATAGCCTAGACCAACATCAACGATCGTTTGCAATTTGCGGTGGATCTTCGGAATGTGTTTGAAGAATTCTACCGCATCTTCTACGGTCATTTCTAAAATATCCGCAATATTTTTTCCTTTATAATGAACATCCAACGTTTCTGAATTGTAGCGTTTGCCATGACAAACTTCACATGGAACATACACATCTGGTAAAAAGTGCATTTCGATCTTAATGATTCCATCGCCACGACAAGCTTCACAACGTCCGCCTTTGACGTTGAAGCTGAATCGACCTTTCTTATATCCGCGAATTTTTGCCTCATTCGTTTGAGCGAATAGATCACGAATATCATCAAACACACTAGTATATGTCGCTGGATTGCTTCGTGGTGTTCGACCGATTGGACTCTGATCGATATCGACTAATTTCTCGATATGTTTGTAACCAGTCAGTTTCTTGAACTTCCCGGGTTTATTTGAATTACGATTTAATTTTTGTGCCAGTGCCTTTTTCAAGATCTGATTAACTAGCGTTGATTTTCCTGACCCTGAAACTCCAGTAACTGCAACAAATTTTCCTAATGGAAATTCTGCATCAATATTTTTCAAATTATTTTCAACTGCGCCGGTAACTTTGATTTTCTTGCCATTTCCCTTACGACGTTCTTTCGGTACAGCAATCTCTCGTTTTCCTGATAGATATTGACCTGTTAGTGAGTTAGGATTTCCCTCAACCTCTTTAGGCGTTCCGGCTGCTACGATCTCGCCGCCTTGATCTCCCGCACCAGGACCTACATCGATCAAATAATCTGCCGCACGCATCGTATCTTCATCGTGTTCTACCACAATCAATGTATTTCCAAGATCGCGCATTTTTTTCAGCGATTCGATCAAGCGGTCATTGTCTCTTTGATGCAGCCCAATCGACGGTTCATCTAAAATATATAACACACCAGATAAGTTTGAGCCAATTTGTGTTGCTAAACGAATTCGTTGAGCTTCGCCACCAGATAACGTCCCGGCTGCACGACTCAATGTCAAATAATCCAAGCCGACATTTCGCAAAAAACTTAGACGGTCTCTGATTTCTTTTAAGATTGGTTTAGCAATGATTTTTTCTTGTTCACTCAAAGCCACTGTTTCAAAAAATCCCAATGCACCATTTATCGAATCTTCACTAATTTTCCCGATATTTTCGCCATTGATTTGAACTGATAAAGCTTGCGGATTCAAGCGATAGCCCTGACACGTTTGGCAAGTCAATTCAGTCATGTACAGACGCATTTGATCCCGTGTGAAGTCGCTGTTTGTTTCTTTGTAGCGACGATCGATGTTGCTGATGATTCCTTCAAAAGGAACTTCCACATCGCGAACACCCCCAAAATCATTTTCATAATGGAAATGAAAATTTTCACCATTGGAACCATTCAAAATAATTGCTTGATGTTCCTCCGGTAATTCTTCAAACGGTGTGTCCATATCGATTCCAAAACTCAAACAAGCTTGTTCCAACATTTGAGGATAGTATTGTGAACTGATCGGATTCCAAGGAACTAATGCGCCTTCGCGTAATGTTTTACTTTGATCTGGAATCACTAGATCTGTATCGACTTCCAATTTTATTCCTAAACCATCACAATCTGGACAGGCACCAAACGGAGCATTGAATGAAAACAAGCGTGGTTCAAGTTCACCAACGGTAAAACCACAATAAGGACACGCGTAATGTTCGCTAAACAACATTTCTTTTTCACCAATCACATCAACGATCGCATAGCCTTCCGCTAAGCGCAACGCCGCTTCAAAGGAATCAAACAACCGCGAACGGATTCCTTCTTTAACAACAATTCGGTCGATGATGATCTCAATATCATGCTTTTTATTTTTAGTCAGCTCTGGTGCTTCTGTTACATCATACAATTCTCCATCAACACGCATCCGGACATAGCCTTCGCGCTGGATCATTTCAAAAACTTTTTTATGCTGACCTTTTTTCTTCGCAACGACTGGTGCCAAAATTTGAAGCTTTGTGCGTTCAGGCAGTTCCAAAACTTTGTCGACCATCTGCTCTACAGATTGTGACGTAATCTCAATGTGGTCATTCGGACAAATCGGATGTCCGACACGAGCATACAATAATCGCAAATAGTCATTGATCTCAGTTACTGTACCAACAGTTGACCGAGGATTTTTACTTGTCGTTTTCTGATCGATAGAAATCGCCGGACTCAGACCATCGATACTGTCGACGTCTGGTTTATCCATCTGGCCTAAAAATTGGCGGGCATATGCAGACAAACTTTCTACATAGCGACGCTGACCTTCAGCATATAGTGTGTCAAAAGCTAATGAACTTTTCCCCGAACCCGATAAACCAGTAACAACAACCATCTTGTCACGAGGAATCGTGACATCTACATTTTTCAAATTATGAGCCCGCGCTCCATGAATTACAATCTTATCATTCGCCATTTATATCTCCTATTTCATTTCAATGTATTCATTTTTAAAAGTAAAAAATGAATCTTATTTTCATCACGCATACCATTCTGCTAAACTGCTGATCACCAATAGTATGAAAAAATTACGTTCCCGCGCTTTTTTTTATCCTCTGCGAAAAGCAGAACCGGCATCCGAGCTTACTATCTTTAGTCCGCTGCTTTTAATTCTAAAATAGTATCACGTAAGGTTGCCGCTGTTTCAAAATCAAGGGTCTTAGCAGCTTCACGCATCTCGTCTTCCAGTTTCGCAATAAGTTCTTTTCGCTCGGATTTTGACAAGTCCTCATAAGAAGTCGTGTCATAAGTTCCGGTCTCTTCTGCTACTTTGCTGATAGAGATCAAATCACGAATCTCTTTAATGATTGTTTTCGGTACCATTCCATGATCTTCATTATACTGCTGCTGAATAGTGCGTCGACGAGTGGTCTCATCCATCGCTTTTTGCATTGAATCCGTCACTTTATCAGCATACATGATTACTCGTCCTTCAGAATTTCGAGCTGCCCGACCAATCGTTTGCACAAGAGAACGTTCACTACGCAAGAATCCTTCTTTATCCGCATCTAAGATTGCTACTAGCGAAACTTCAGGAACATCCAACCCTTCACGCAGCAAGTTGATTCCGATCAGTACATCAAATTTTCCTAACCGTAGATCACGAATAATTTCTGTACGTTCCAATGTTTTGATATCACTGTGTAAATATTTGACTTTGATTCCCAACTCTTTGAGATAATCCGTCAAGTCTTCTGACATTTTCTTCGTCAAAGTCGTGACAAAGACACGTTCATTGCGTTCAGCACGTTCATTGATCTCACCGACAAGATCATCGATTTGGCCCATAATCGGGCGCACTTCAATGACCGGATCCAATAAGCCGGTTGGGCGAATGATTTGTTCTACTACTGTGTCAGTTTGTTCATGTTCATAGGGTCCAGGTGTTGCCGAAACGTAAACGATTTGGTTCACCCGTTCTTCAAATTCTTTCAACTGTAATGGACGATTATCTAATGCTGATGGTAAACGGAATCCATAATCTACCAACATTTGTTTACGCGCGCGGTCCCCATTGTACATTCCTCGAACTTGTGGCATTGTTACATGCGACTCATCGACTACTAATAAGAAATCTTCAGGGAAAAAATCGATTAGTGTATAGGGCGGCTCACCTTCTTTACGACCATCCATATGCCGCGAATAATTTTCGATTCCAGAAGTATAGCCCATCTCACGCAACATTTCGATATCATAATTGGTCCGCTGTTCTAACCGCTGCGCTTCCAATAATTTATTATCATTACGTAGCTCAGTTAATCGCTCAGCCAGTTCCGTTTGAATATTGCTGATTGCTACTTCCATATGATCTTCATTTGTAAGGAAGTGAGTGGCGGGGAAAATTGCGACGTGTTCGGTCTCTCCAGTAATTTCTCCTGTCAATGCGTCGACCTCACGGATTCGTTCGATCTCATCACCAAAAAATTCCACGCGCAAAGCTCGTTCATCGCGTGAAGCAGGAAATATTTCTACCACATCGCCACGAACCCGAAAACGGCCTCGCTGAAAATCAATGTCATTGCGTTCAAATTGAATATCGATCAAGTTTCGCAACAATTGATTTCGATCCATTTCCATCCCGACCCGCAGTGAAACGACTTGTTCCAAATATTCTTTAGGTGAACCCAAACCGAAAATACAAGAAACTGAAGCAACAACAATCACATCGTTGCGCTCAAGCAGTGCACTAGTTGCCGAGTGACGCAATTTATCGATTTCATCGTTAATACTTGAATCTTTTTCAATATAAGTATCACTAGAAGGCACATAAGCCTCTGGTTGGTAATAATCATAGTAACTAACAAAATACTCCACCGCATTGTTAGGAAAGAATTCCTTGAACTCACCATATAATTGACCTGCCAATGTCTTATTGTGGGCAATGATCAAAGTTGGTTTGTTGACTTCCTTGATTACATTAGAAATCGTATACGTCTTCCCTGTACCGGTAGCGCCTAAAAGTATTTGTGCTTTTTTTCCATCGACGATTCCTTCGGCTAATTGTTTGATGGCCTCAGGCTGATCGCCAGCAGGCTGATATTTTGAATGAAGGTCAAACGCTGTATCCGTTACTCTTTCAATCACACAAAAATCCCCCTTTTTCTATTCAATAAACAAAGATTTTCCGTTTTAAAATTATAGCATACCGAACATATTTTCGCCATTTTTTGTACTTGTTCCCAAAAATTTCTACAAACCCTCATGTAACGTTTTGTTACATAACGTGTCATTAAATTACGATTTTTTTCGATCTAACGTCAAACTCCCTTGTATTTTAAGCTTAAACTAACATATAATAAACAAATGATAAGTACTTAGGAGGATTATTATGAGAAAAAACAAATTAATTCCATTCTTCATTTTCTTAATGGCAAGTATTTTCACACTTGGCTTTGCCAGTAAGACAAATGCTGCAGAAAAAACATATAAAATCGGAACGGATCTGACTTTTGCACCTTTCGAGTTTCAAAATTCCGATGGCGAATACATAGGAATCGATGTGGACTTACTTAACCAGATAGCTAAGGATCAAAATTTTAAAATAGATTTACGCCCTTTAGGTTTTGACAGTTCGATCCAAGGTGTACAATCAGACCAGCTTGATGGAATGATCGCAGGTATGAGTATCACGGACGAACGAAAAAAAACCTTTGATTTCTCTGATCCTTATTTTGATAGCGGCATTCAAATGGCTGTGAAAAATGATAATAAAGACATCAAAGACTACAGCGATTTAAAAGGAAAAACGGTCGCTGCAAAAATCGGCACGGAAAGTGCGACTTTCTTAAATAAGAACAAAGATAAATACGGCTATGAAATCAAACAATACGAAGCCGCCGACGCCATGTACAACGCATTGACAAATGGTAATGTTGAAGCAATTTTTGATGATTACCCTGTTTTAGGTTATGCCGTAACAAATGGCCAACCCTTTAAACTAGTCGGTGATCCAGAAAAAGGCAGCGCGTATGGTTTTGCCGTCAAAAAAGGCGAAAACAAAGAGTTATTGAAAAAATTCAATCAAGGTTTGAAAGATTTAAAACAAAACGGCAGTTATGATAAAATCGTCAGCGAATATATCTCTACCGGTTCAAATGACTCTGCTGCTTCAAGTGAAATGAAAAAGATCGAACCGAAAAAAGATGTCTATGTCGTTGCTAGTGATTCAGCTTTCGCCCCTTTTGAATACAAAGACAGTGATGGCGAATATAAAGGGATCGATGTGGATCTGTTAAAACGGATTGCAGAATTACAAGGTTTCAAAATCGACTTCAAATTTATCGGGTTCTCTCCTGCGATGCAAGCACTAGAATCCGGACAAGCCGATGGAATGATCGCTGGCATGACGATCACTGATGAACGAAAAGCAAACTATGATTTTTCTGATCCATACTTCCAAAGCGGCATCCAATTAGCCGTTGCTAAAGATAATAAAGACATCAAAGACTATAAAGACCTAAAAGGAAAAACAGTCGGTGCCAAAGTAGGAACGGAAAGTGCCGATTTCTTAGAAGCGCATAAAAAAGAGTATGGTTACACTATTAAAAGTTTTGATGCAGCCGATCAATTATATGATGCATTAAAAGTTGGATCGATTGATGCGATGATGGATGACTACCCTGTTATCGGTTATGCAGTAAAACAAGGACAAGCATTAAAAACACCGATCAAACGCGAAGTCGGCGGTGAATATGGTTTTGCGGTCAAAAAAGGACAAAACCCTGAACTTAGCGAAATGTTCACTGAAGGGTTGAAAGAATTAAAACGTACAGGCGAATACGATGAAATCGTAAACCAATACATCGGTTCAGGTAGCGAAGAAAAACAATCAACTGTCGATGAATCAACGATCACTGGTTTATTAAAAAACAACTACAAATCATTATTAGACGGTCTATGGAAAACGATCATCTTAGCACTAGTTTCCTTTGGACTAGCGTTAGTCGTTGGTGTTATTTTCGGTTTGTTCCGAGTTTCTCCTGTCAGCAGCTTGCGGATCATAGCGGGGATTTATATCGATATCATCCGCGGGATCCCGATGATGGTATTAGCCTTCTTTATTTTCTTCGGTCTGCCAGGGATTACAGGGATTAAAATTCCTGACTTTGCAGCTGGAATCATCACTTTGACTTTGAATGCTAGTGCTTATATCGCTGAAATCGTCCGCGGCGGGATCAACGCCGTACCCGTAGGACAAATGGAAGCTTCCCGCAGTTTGGGACTTTCTTATAATCGGACAATGCAAAAAATTATTTTACCACAAGCCGTGAAGATTATGATTCCTTCTTTCATCAACCAATTTGTTATCAGTTTGAAAGATACAACGATCATTTCTGCAATCGGTGTGGTCGAATTGTTGCAAACAGGAAAAATCATTGTTGCTCGGACTACCCAAAGTTCTTACGTATACTTGATTATCGCGATCATGTATTTGATCTTGATCACGATCTTAACCAAGTTAGCGAACCGTTTAGATAAGAAGGTGAAATAAGATGGATAAAAAAATTGTTGTAAATCATTTAGTAAAAAAATTCGGAGACAACACTGTTCTGAATGACTTGAATATCAGCATCGGTGAAGGCGAAGTCGTTTGTATCATTGGACCATCTGGTTCAGGTAAAAGTACATTCTTGCGCTGTATGAATCGTTTAGAAGAACCGACTTCTGGTGAAATCATTATTGATGGACAAGATTTGACGGACAAACATACCAATATCAACTTAGTCCGTCAACATATCGGAATGGTCTTTCAACATTTCAATTTGTTTCCGCATCTGACTGTTTTAGAAAATATTATTTTAGCTCCCTTGGATTTAAAAAGTGAAAAAAAAGATGCCGCAGAAAAACGAGGCATCGAATTACTCACTCAAGTTGGCCTAGCTGAGAAAAAAGATGTCTACCCTGACAGTTTATCCGGTGGACAAAAACAACGTGTTGCAATCGCGCGCGCATTAGCAATGAACCCTGATATCATGCTTTTTGATGAACCGACTTCTGCGCTTGACCCTGAAATGGTCGGCGATGTCTTAAAAGTTATGAAAGACTTAGCCTTGCAAGGCATGACGATGGTCATCGTTACTCATGAAATGGGCTTTGCTAAAGAAGTTGCTGACCGTGTGATCTTTACTGATGGCGGGAAAATTTTAGAAGACGGCACACCTGAACAAGTCTTCAATAATCCCCACAATCCAAGAACACAAGATTTCTTGAATAAGGTCTTAAATATCTAAAAATATCCGTGAGAACTTTTCAGTTCTCGCGGATATTTTGTTCAATAATTGTCTGCTGCGCAACAAATTGCCTTTATTATCCTAATCATAAAAAAGAACACCGCAAAAATTGCGGTGTTCTTTGCTAACTCATTAAGCTTCGATTTCAGTTACGATACCTGAACCAACAGTCCGGCCGCCTTCACGAATTGAGAATGTTGTTCCTTGTTCTACAGCGATTGGGTGGATCAATTCAACATCGATCGTTACGTTATCGCCAGGCATTACCATTTCAGTACCTTCTGGTAATAAAATATTACCCGTTACGTCAGTTGTACGGAAGTAGAATTGAGGACGATAGTTGTTAAAGAATGGTGTATGACGTCCACCTTCTTCTTTTGTCAATACGTATACTTCAGCTTTAAATTTCGTATGCGGTGTAATTGAACCTGGTTTTGCAAGAACTTGACCACGTTCGATTTCATCACGTGTAATACCACGCAATAGAACCCCAACGTTATCGCCGGCTTCCCCATAATCCAATGTTTTACGGAACATTTCTAGTCCAGTAACAACCGCTTTTTGAACTTCAGGTTTGATTCCGATGATTTCAATTTCATCACCGACTTTTACTTCACCACGATCAATACGACCAGAAGCTACAGTACCACGACCAGTGATTGAGAAGACATCTTCCACTGGTAATAAGAATGGTTTGTCATTGTCACGTTCTGGTGTTGGAATATATTCATCAACTGTATCCATCAAATCAAGAATCACTTGTTCTTGTTCAGGATCGCCTTCTAAGGCTTTTAAAGCAGAACCTTTAAGAACAGGGATATCATCACCTGGGAAACCATATTCAGAAAGTAATTCGCGTACTTCCATTTCAACTAGGTCGATCAACTCTTCGTCATCAACTAAGTCAATTTTGTTTAAAAAGACGATTAAGTGTTTAACACCAACTTGACGTGATAACAAAATATGTTCACGTGTTTGCGGCATTGGACCATCTGTAGCAGATACAACTAAGATCGCACCGTCCATTTGAGCAGCACCGGTAATCATGTTTTTCACATAGTCCGCGTGTCCTGGAGCATCGATATGGGCATAGTGGCGTTTTTCTGTTTCATATTCTACGTGAGCCGTATTAATAGTGATTCCACGCTCACGTTCTTCTGGTGCAGCATCGATACTAGCATAGTCTTGAGGGTTTGCTAGACCTTTCTTACCTAATACCGTTGTAATTGCTGCCGTTAATGTTGTTTTACCGTGATCGACGTGACCAATGGTACCAATATTAACGTGTGGTTTACTTCTATCATAATGTTCTTTTGCCATAATAAACAAACCTCCTAAAATATAAAAAATTCTTACGGATATAGTGTAAAACATTTTTAGCTAAATGAAAAAGATTTACACTTTTACTTTTTGTAAGTAACTATCCGTGATCATAATACATCAGAATTGGTCAAACACCAAATGATTTGTCTCCTATCTACTGGACGAATGGTTTCAATTACGCAATAATGAATGTACCCTCTGATTTTAAGAAATTTTTTAGCTAGGAGTGTGCGAATGAATACCTTCGAAAAAAAGATCCAACAATTCCCAGAAACTGTAAGACACGCCTGGAGTATCGGCTTTGTTTTCATGTACAACGGAAAGAATTTTCAACATTTCCCGGCTCGCCAATGGACAGATGCACAAATTAAAGCCTACTTTAAAGAAAATTATGACTGCTCTTCAAACGTTATCCCTCATCCTGAATTCAAACTAAAAGAGGTCCAAGTTGATGGTCACCCTACTTGGATCGTTATCGTTCCTTACTGATCAAAAATTTTCGATTCCCATGATGAGCTTTCCAGGCCTGACTGAACAAAAAAGACGATGACATTAAAAGCCATCGTCTTTTTTGATTTAAACCAATAAATCGTATAATGTTTTGTTTTGACTTAATTCAATATAAGTCGAATCGAATTTTTCCAGTCGTTTTAACAGATTGGGCAAAGTTTTAGGCTCTTTTAATAATACACCGATCACAACAGGGCCTTTGCCGCGATTACTCTTTTTAGTATATTCAAAACGAGTGATGTCATCGCCTTTGTCTAAAACTTCTGAGACAAATTCTTTCAATGCGCCCGGTCTTTGCGGGAAATTCACAACAAAGTAATGTTTCAATCCTTCATAGATCAATGAACGTTCCTCAATCTCAGCCATCCGATTAATGTCGTTGTTCCCACCGCTAATGACGCAGATCACCGTTTTGCCTTTGATCTTTTCTTTCATAAGATCTAAAGCGGCGACACTCAATGCTCCAGCTGGTTCAACAACGATTGCTTGTTTACCATACAATTCTAAAATCGTTGAACAGATCAACCCTTCATCGACGGACATCAACTCATCGACGTATTCTTTACTATGCAAATAAGTGATATCACCGACCCGTTGAACCGCCGCACCATCGACAAATTTATCAATCTCTGTTAATGTCACTGGCTGCTCTTTGGCAAAAGCTGCTTGCATTGAAGCAGCTCCCTTTGGTTCAACCCCAATTACTTTTGTATCTGGTGACGTATTCTTCACATAAGCAGAAACACCGCTGATTAATCCGCCGCCGCCGATTGCTGTGATCACATAATCAGGTTTATAGCCTTCACTTTCTGCGTCAGTCATCATTTCTAAAGCTAATGTTCCTTGCCCAGCAATGATATCTCGATCATTGAAAGGATCAATAAAAGTCATCCCGTTTTCTTCGCAGTACTTTCTCGCAGCTGCTGCAGAAGCATCAAACGTATCGCCGACTAAATGAATATCAGCAAATTCGCCGCCAAAAAATTGGACTTGAGAAACTTTTTGCTGTGGTGTTGTCGTCGGCATGAAAATCGCCGCTTTTGTCTTTAATTCCTGACAAGTATAGGCGACTCCTTGCGCATGATTGCCTGCACTCGCACACACTACCCCTTTTTTCAGTTCAGACTCTGGAAGTTTTTTTATGGCATAATATGCACCACGTAATTTAAATGAACGAACTTTTTGCAAGTCTTCACGTTTCAAAAGAATCGTCGCTTGATATTTTTCAGATAAATAACGATCATATTGTAACGGTGTATGATTTACGGAGTTCTTCAGTAATTGATAGGCACTTCGAACTTCGGTATCTTTAATTAATCCCATCGCTATTCCCCCATTAATCCTTACGACTTACAAATGGCATCATTTTTCTTAATTCGCTGCCGACTGCTTCGATCTGATGACCGGCACTTTCCGCACGCATTTTCTTGAATTCTGGGAAGCCGTTCGCATTATCTTCAACAAAGCCTTTAGCAAATTTTCCATTTTGGATATCAGTCAAGATATCTTTCATTCCTGCTTTAGCTTGCTCAGTAATCACACGCGGACCAGAAACATAATCTCCATATTCAGCAGTATTAGAGATCGAGTTGCGCATTTTTCCGAAACCACCTTCATAGATCAAATCAACGATCAATTTCATTTCATGACAAACTTCAAAGTAAGCCAATTCTGGTTGGTATCCGGCTTCAACTAATGTTTCAAATCCAGCTTCGATCATACTTGTCAAACCGCCGCAAAGAACTGCTTGCTCACCGAATAGATCGGTTTCTGTCTCTTCTTTAAAGGTTGTTTCTAACACGCCTACTCGAGTAGCACCGATTCCTTTTGCATAAGATAGTGCCAAATCCTGAGCAGCACCTGTAGCGTTTTGATGAACAGCAAACAAGGCAGGTACGGCAAATCCTTCTGCAAAGGTACGTCGAACTAAATGACCTGGGCCTTTAGGAGCAACTAAGAACACATCTACGTTTTTAGGTGTTTTGATTACGTCAAAATGAATATTGAAACCGTGGGCAAAGGCTACTGCATCGCCTTCTGCCAAATTTGGCGCGATTTCTTTTTCATATAAATTTCCTTGGATTTCATCTGGAGCCAAAATCATGACCACTTGGGCTTTTTTGGTTGCTTCATTTACAGGAAATACATCAAATCCATCATTGCGAGCTGCCTCAGCGGATTTTCCTTCACGGATACCGATTACGACTTGATGGCCTGTGTCTCTAAGGTTTTGTGCGTGCGCATGACCTTGTGAACCATAACCTACCACAGCGATTGTTTTTCCTTCTAAAGCATCCTTTTCTACTGCATTATCATAATAAACTTTAACCATAATTTTTTCCTCCATTTTTTTAAACTATATTAAAAGCATTTCTGCTATTAACCCCTATTAAAGCCGGTTACTCCGGTTCGAGCCAATTGTTTGATACCATAAGGCCTCAACACATCGATACAAGCGTTGACTTTTTCAGTAGAGCCAGCAACTTGGACCACGATCGTTTTTAATCCTACATCCACGACATCTGCACGAAAGGGATCGATCATTGCTTGAATCTCCGAGCGCGTTGCTGCCGGAGCATTGACTTTGATCAATGCCAATTCTCTTTCCAGATGCGGTTCATCGGTAATATCAGATACTTTAACAACATCAATTTGTTTATTTAGTTGCTTGGTAACTTGTTCCACATCGGCTAAGGTATCAGCTTGGATAATAATCGTCATTTGCGACTCCCCTGCTCGTTCTGTTCGGCCGACGGAAACACTATCCATATTTACTTGCCGTCGATTCAAAACACTTGTGATTCGACTCAGCACCCCTGCTTGGTCGTGAACCATTGCCGTAATCATTCGCCTCATTTAATCAACCCCCAACATTTGATCATTTGGCATTCCAGCCGGAATCATCGGTAATACGTGCTCACGATTGCTGATCATTACTTCGATCAACATCGGTCCTGGTGCGGCAAACGCTTCTTGCAACTCTTTATCTAAAGTAGCTGGATTTGTGATTTTTTTACCACCAATTCCATAAGCTTCAGCCATTTTCATAAAGTCAGGCTGTTGCTGGAAGACCGATTGGGAGCGCCGTTCATTGAAGAATTTTTCTTGCCACTGCCGAACCATCCCAAGTGATTGATTGTTCATCAAGACAAACTTGATATCCAAATTATTTTGATTCAAGATTGCTAACTCTTGATTCGTCATCTCAAACCCGCCATCCCCAACAAAAACTACTACCGAATTATTCGGTTTACCAAATTTTACGCCGACTCCGGCAGGTATCCCGTATCCCATCGTCCCAAGACCACCACTTGTAATCAGCTGTTTAGGAAATTGGAATGGATAAAATTGCGCTGCCCACATTTGATGTTGACCAACATCGGTGACCACATAAGATTTACCTTCAGTGATCCGACCAATGATTTCAACCACTTCTTGCGGTTTGATGACTTTCTCATCTCGTTCATATTTCAATGGATGTTTCTGTTTGCGTTCTTCACAAAGTTCTCGCCATTGATCATAATCTGGTGAACCAATTTCAACTGCCAACATTTGCTGCAAAGCAATTTTTGCGTCACCGACGATTGGTACATCCGTTGGAATAACTTTCCCGATTTCAACTGGATCAACATCGATATGAGCAACCTTCGCATATGGCGCAAAGGCTTCTGGTGAACAGGCTAAGCGATCATCAAAACGGCTACCGATGTTGATCAACAAATCGGTCTCCATCAATGCCATATTAGCTGCATAAGCTCCATGCATCCCGCCCATCCCAAGAAAATTCGGATGATCATGAGGCAATAGCCCTAAACCTAATAACGTGGTGACCGTTGGCAATTGATATTTTTCAACGAACTGTCGTAACTCTTCTCCGCCATTTGCTGCAACTACACCAGCACCAGCTAACACAAGTGGTTTTTTTGATTGTTTTAATAAGTTCATTAGTCGTTCGATTTGTAAAGTCGAAGGTGTCGTCGTAGGTTGATAACTTTCCAGCTGAACGACATTCTCGATTTTAGGATTAGACTTCAATGTCGTAATATCCTTTGGCAAATCGATCAGCACAGGACCCTTTCTACCCGTCGTCGCGATATGAAAAGCTTCGCTGACAATTCGCGGAAGATCTTCGATATCACGAACCTGATAATTATTTTTAGTGATTGGGACTGTGATTCCCAATATATCAGCTTCTTGAAAAGCATCTTTACCAATTCCTGCCCTTGATACTTGACCCGATATAACTACTAATGGCACCGAATCAATCATTGCATCGGCGATTCCAGTCACTACATTGGTCGCACCAGGCCCGCTAGTGACGATCACAACACCTGGTTTGCCAGTGGCTTTGGCGTATCCTTCTGCGGCATGAACAGCTCCTTGTTCGTGACGAGTAAGAATATTTGGAATAGTTTCATCATAAAGTGAATCATATAATGGCAAGACCGCACCGCCAGGATAACCAAAAATCAATTCTACTCCTTGATTTTCCAAACAGTTGATTAATATATCTGCACCTGTTTGCAGGTTTTCAACTTCCACCTTTTGCTTCATTTCTTCCATTCCCATTCCTCCTATGCTTCAGACACTTTCATTAAGCTGTTTGTGTCCGCTAAAGCTGTTACTGAGTAACTGATACCTTTACTACCAATAGCGTTATGCTGATGAATTGCTTGACCAGCAAATAAGAAACTTTCAACTGGTGGCGCATCGATTCTTTTTTTTATTCGATTCTCTCTCACTATTCACATCTCCTACCTTCAAAAAAGAGCATCCCATCAAGAATGGGATGCTCTTGCAAGAATCCCATTTCTTAACGCAAACAGGACTCAAACTAACGGTTGTTTCTCCGCGTTCTAAGCCCTGGACATAATAATTAATAAGACGATACCGTCATAGTTATTATATTTTCTTGTATGCATAATAATCGTCTCCTTGTTTTTTAATGTTGTTCTAACCTTTTCAACACTATACCTCTCGTTAAATTAAAAGTCAATGAGTTTTCAGAATATTTTCTAAATAATATTCTCCATCTTATTTCATAAAAATTTTAGGACTAATTGTGTACTTATCTAATTTCTATCAACTTGAAAGAAGCTTCAAATTCAAGGTACAAAAAAAAGCCCGACAAAATTTGTCAAGCTTAATTAATAATTTGATTGATAGAAAAGGTGATCTCACGACTCTTAAATTGAATTATCATTTGTTCAATTGAAAAGATACAAAAGAATTGATCTTTAATTTCTTCGCTTGGCTTTGGGAAAGATTCTTACGTTTTGTTTCAGTAAAACCCAGCTTGTAATATAACGACATAGCCGCTAAGTTAGTGTCCGCCACCTCTTCAATGACGTAATGTGCATAAGGAGTCTGTTCAATAATATATTTGATTATATTTGAAGCCACTCCTTGCTTTCTAAATTCCGAAGAGACACCAACAAATTCAATCGAACCTGTATTGTTTGGCGGATTTTTAAATGGAGCTTCGAATTCTTTTTTTAATACTTTGGCAGCAATCGTTCCTTTAAACCAGCCAAAATGCTTTTTCAGCTCCTCTTTTTCTAAGACTAGACTCTTATCATAACAATTGGTACAAGCGACAAAGCCTGCGATTTTTTGATCCACTACAGCAACATAAAATTGATCCAATTGAAAAGAGTGACTGAATGCTTTTGCTATTATATTCTTATCCTTTGAAAAAAATCCTAACCATTGAGTAAAACCATCTGCAAAAATAATTCCTAATTCTTCGCGACAATCAAATGGCAGTCTATCCGCCCGATAAATATCCATAATCGCACCTCCTTCGTATTCACTAGTCTCAAGTATATCGATGACCGATAAACCCTGTAAATAGGCCTTGAGTCTCATTTCACCATTTCCTAAATGATATACTAGTATGCCGAAATATCTTAAATTTAATCATACACTCTCAAAAAAAAATTACCAAAAGAACCTGCTCACCTAAAATTTCATATTAGTACAGGAAAACTAAATTAGAATTCATAAAAAAAGACCAGACATTTTTGTCTGATCTTTTTCGTTTTAGGGCGAACGGTGGGAATCGAACCCACGAGTGCCGGAGCCACAATCCGGTGCGTTAACCACTTCGCCACGATCGCCATATTGCTATTTAATTCAAAAGAAAAAACCAAGATGATCTAGCATCTTAGTTTATACCGGCGGCCGGGGTCGAACCGGCACGCCCGTGAGGGCACTGGATTTTGAGTCCAGCGCGTCTGCCAATTCCGCCACGCCGGCATATCAATAATACTATTTTAGTACTAAGGCGGTAACCGGATTTGAACCGGTGATGAAGGTTTTGCAGACCTCTGCCTTACCACTTGGCTATACCGCCATTATACTATTAATTTTTTCTCAGAACAAGTATATCAAGAAAATTTCTTGATAATTTCTGAAAAACTGGGGTAGCTGGATTCGAACCAACGCATGAGGGAGTCAAAGTCCCTTGCCTTACCGCTTGGCTATACCCCAATAATACAAGGGCGAACGATGGGAATCGAACCCACGAGTGCCGGAGCCACAATCCGGTGCGTTAACCACTTCGCCACGATCGCCATATTAATAAAAACAGGGGCAGCAGGAATTGAACCCACACTAACGGTTTTGGAGACCGCTGTTCTACCTTTAAACTATGCCCCTGAAACAAATGGAGGAGAGTGGATTCGAACCACTGAACCCTAAGGAACGGATTTACAGTCCGTCGCGTTTAGCCACTTCGCTACTC
>NZ_BJDX01000014.1 GCF_005405365.1 Enterococcus xiangfangensis | reverse complement strand
CCAAAAAGCACTAGAAAAGGACGTTTTCACGTCGTTTCTAGTGCTTTTTTTTTTGAGACTTATGTCACAGCCTCTTTCATTGCGCTAAACGAGGCAGTTAAGACTCCTGAGTTCAGCAGCTCACCATTCAAAATCGTCTAGTTGCATTTCTAATTCATTGATTTGCCCTTGAAGAATTTGGATTTCTTCCTTGATCTCGTCTAATGTCGCTCCACTTGTACTGTATCCTTTATAGTATGCAGTCATATAATCCATATCTTCTAGCCGCTGCAGTCGATCTCTAAGTTGACCTAACAGTTCAAGATTATTCTCGTATTGTCGTTCATCCATGATGGTCCACTCCCTTCAAAGTCCTAAGCCAAAGCGTTTGGACTAGCTAATTGTGGGCCGTTTCCTTCTCTAGCCAACACCCAATCGTCATTGTCCCACATCTCCGTTTTGCGGCGTCCATGAAAATAATCCCACCGAGAATCAATTTCCATTTCAATCACTTGATTGTTCGCGCCTAACGTAACCCAGTTGTAACTACCATTTGAATGACCAAATTTGATCCACAATACTGGAAATTGATGATTTCTTCCGTCTTCATCTAAAAATTGGCGTTGTTGACGTTCCATTCGAAGAAATGATAATCCGCGAGCGTAGCTTCGATTACTTTTTGCAAAAATAGTCTCTGCAATTTCACGAGCACGGTCGGGTGAACTCATTTTCCCTGAAGGAATAGTCGACATGTTTTTTACACTTATCAACGTATCTTTTAGAAAAACTGCAATGATTCTTGGACCATTCAATTCATAGCGTCCATCTTTTTGAAAACGCCAAATAGTGACTTCTTGCTTGTTGCGAATTTCATTTCTTTCATCAATCAATTGATAGTCATCAGGAATAGTTACTAGTTCCTTTAATAGTTCTTATCTTTTCATTTTACAGACTTCCTTTCAGTCTACTCACTCAATTTGTTAACAGCTGCAATGAAAGATCGTTGTTCTTCTGGAGTTAATGGGGCCAAAAATGCTTCATTAGCTTTTTGTAAAGCTGCTAAAATCACCTGATACATCTTACCCCCTTCTTCTGTCAAAGAAAGTAGATAACCACGCCGGTCTTCTGGGTTTTCTTTACGAAGAATATATTGATTGTCCATCAACTTCTGAATTGCTCGGGTCACGTTGCTGGCATTGACTCCTGTCAATTGCACTAATTTTTCTTGCGGGAGATCCCCAAAATCATGTAATTTCAAAATATAATAGTAAAGACTTGAATTTAACTGATAAGGTGCAAGATAATTATCAATCAACTTGATATATCTGCGGCTGACGACGGGTAATTGTTTTAATGTATCGATCTCACTAATTGCGTGTTGCAATTCGGTCACTTCCTTTTTTACAAGTTTATTTACTTGCGCAAGCAAATAATATAACATATACTGAGTATCGTCAAATAGAACGTTCTGGGAGGAAATAATATGGCTAAAACGAACTGGATGATCGTCGCGATTTATCTTGCAACTTTAGTAACTGCTATCGAATCAACAATCGTAGTCACTGCAACCCGCTCTATTGTAAGTTCTTTAGGAGATCCTAACTTGACCTCGCTTATTTTTTCAACTTATTTGTTTTCAAGTGCGCTGGCCACTCCAATTTTTGGACGCTTAGCAGACAATCATGGCAAAAAAATCATTTTCCAAATCGGGCTGTTGCTTTTTTTATTGGGAACAATTCTTTGCGGATTTTCTGTTTCTAGTTGGATGCTCTTTGGTGCTCGCATCATCCAAGGTATCGGTGCCGGTGGAATCATGCCGATGACCTTTGCTTTGATCGGTGAACTTTTCGATATTACTACTCGAGGGAAAGTTATGGGGCTGAATAATTCTGCCTGGGGAATTGCATCATTGATTGCTCCGTTGATTGGTGGTTTGATTTTAAGGCAGCTCACTTGGCACTGGATTTTCTTTATTAATGTTCCTTTTATACTGCTTATACTTGTGATCGTACAAATTTTTTACAAAGAAAAGGCGCATCCGACAGTTCCTCAGTCCGGTGTATTTCAACAATATACCTCGCTTATTTTCGGCTTATTGATAGTATTAAGTGGAATTCAATTATTCAGCACTCACTTTTTATTGGGGATTAGTATTTTGATTGCGGGTATGCTGATTCTTTTTCGTTTTTATCGCAAGGAAAAAAAGAAAGATAGTCCGATCCTTCCTGTCAGCACGATCCTCATTCGTGATTTTCGCTTATTAACAATTTGTGTTTTCTTGATTAACGGTGCTTTGATTGGTTTTCAAGTCTATCTTCCTATGTGGATCCAGACTGAATTACACTTGTCTCCTACCTCAGCTGGGTTGGCGTTGCTACCATCTTCCGTATTTTTTATCATCGGATCTTATTATTCCAGCAAGTTGTTGATCCAATTCGGACAAAAACGTTTATTACAATTAGTACTTAGTGGTGCCTTGCTTGGATTTTTATGCCTAAGTATCTTGCCTAATACCGCTGGTTATTCAATTTTGCTGATCTTTTCTAGTTTACTCGGTTTCTTTATCGGAACCGGTGTAACGATCAGTGTAATTTCGGCGCAAGCTTATGCGACTACACAAAATCTTAGTACTGTTTCTGGATTTATCACTCTTTGCCGAACACTAGGTCAAAGTTTTATGGTGACTTTTCTCAGTGTGATCAACCAGCAGATTTTTTTGCTGAAAAATCAGCAGCTCGCTGGTTACCATAGTGTCTATTTAACGATTAGTCTCATTTTTATCACTTTATTGATTCTAGTCAGCTACAGTAAGAAATCAAAAAAGCGAGTACAGTCACAATGATCTTACTACGAAAAATTTTTATGACCGGGATTATTTAAGAGCTGGTCCATCTTTTATGTCGATGCAAAGAAAGAGTCAGCTAGTTTGCACAGCTGACTCTTTTTCGATTTAATGAAATGGATTATAAAAGCGGCCGCCATTGATAACTAATAAGAAAATCCCTACCGAGCATAATAGGACGACAACGGCTAAAGCTAAATAGTCTTGACGCTTTAATGGTTTGGCCAGCAGCCACGTCCGCCCTTTTTTCTTACCGAAACGCCGTAGTTCCATCGCAGAAGAAATCGTCTCGATTCGCTCTAAGCTTGAAAAAATTAAAGGAATCGCGATCGTTAGATTTCCACGTACTCGTTTCATCAACGATGCCTTCTTGGAAAGTTCGTTTCCACGGGCTTGTTGTGCTTTTGAGATTGTCCGAAAATCTTCTTGGATATCCGGAATATACCGCAAAGCCAAAGAGAAGGCATAAGCAATCTTATACGATCCACCAACACGATGAATACTTGATGCTAATTCACTCGGATTTGTCGTCAAAATAAAAATCAGACCCGGTGGTATCGTAACAAAATATTTAACTAGTAAATTAAATTCATAAAAAAGCTGTTCTTGCGTGATCGTGTATCGACCGATCCCTTCAAAAAGTACATGGCGTGTCCCGTAAATCGTTACCCCGTATTCTGGAGCAAACAGATAGACTGTCAATAAATTCAGAAGAGAGAAAAATGCGATAAATTTCACTACAAAAGAAATCTCACGATAACTGATTTGTGCAAGTTGGAAAATGACGACAGAAAACACAGCAAGTCCCAGCAAAAAACGGGTATCGTATGAGATCATACCGACGATTGAGATCATTAAGAAACAAATGAGCTTGGTAAAACCGCTAAGTTGATGAATCGCAGTTTTTTTCGGCAGATAACCGATTAAATTATTTGCCTCCATAAGACGCCTCCTCATGTTGGATAAATGCCGAAACAAAGCCCGCAGCATCCGCTAAATGATTATTTTGGGCCAAACGATATAAACTCGTTTCACGCAAACTTGCAGAAGCTACTAAATCTGCAGAAGATAAAACGTCCGCTGGTGTTTTATCCGCAATAATTTGTCCTTCTTTTAATACGATCGTCCGCTGTGTGTATTCCAACATCAAGTGCATGTCATGGGTAATCATCAAGATCGTGATCCCCCGTTGATTCAGTTTACGCAAAAATACCATCATTTCATTGTAATGATAATAATCTTGACCCGCGGTCGGTTCGTCTAAAATAAGCAGCTCTGGTTCAAGTACTAAGATTGCTGCAATCGCCACTCGCCGTTTTTGTCCATGACTCAGTGCCGAGATCGGCCAGTTGCGAAACTCATAAAGTCCGCAAACTTTCAAGGTATCAAAAACTTTTTCTTGAATCGTTTCAGGATCTGCACCACGGTTTTCTAAACCTAACGCGACCTCTTCAAAAATCATATTCTTTGAAAGCATCTGACTGCTGTTTTGCAAAACATAGCCGATTTTATCTGCTCGTTCTTTGATACTTGCTGTTGCGATCGAATGCCCTTTCCATAATAGCTCACCTGTCTGCAACGAATGAAACCCTGTGATCAGATTAGACAATGTAGATTTTCCCGCACCATTATGCCCTACTAAACTGACCATCTCTCCTTGATAAAGTGTCAAATCAACTTCTTTGATCACCGGCTCATCGCCAAAACCAAAGGAAAGGTTGTTCAACGTTAGTAGTGCCTCTTCTTTTTTAAGGAGTGGTTTGAATGTCCCTTGTGCCTTAGCTAAAGCAGCTGATATTTCTGGCGAAACCAATTGATCGACTTGGGTCAAATCTGAAAAATCAGCTAATGAGATCCCTGCCCGTTTTAAAGCAGTGATATAAAGGGGTTCACGAATCCCATATTTGGCTAATAGATCACTTTTCAATAATTCAGTCGGTGTCAGATCCGCAATGATCCTGCCTTCATCCATCAAAATAACTCGATCGATGGGTGCCGCTAAAACTTCTTCTAACCGATGTTCAATAATGATCGTCGTAAATTTTTGTGACTGATACAACTGATCGATCATTTGAATTGCTTCATAGCCAGTCTGGGGATCCAAGTTGGCTAGTGGCTCATCAAACAAAAGAATCGGTGTCTCATCGATCAAAACGCCTGCCATCGTCACTCGCTGTTTCTGTCCGCCGGAAAGATCTTGCGGACGTTTTTCCAGTTGAGCCGCCAGATTGGTTTTTTTCGACCAGTAATTTACTGCTTCGCGCATTTCTGATTGTTTTATCATCTCATTTTCAAGTGAAAAAGCGATATCTTCTGCCACGGTCAATCCAACAAATTGGCTATCAGTATCTTGCAATACTGTCCCGACATCTAAAGAAAGATCATAAATAGAAGCCTCACTAAAAACTTTATCATTGATCGTTAAACTGCCGGTAAAACTGCCCTGTTCATTTTGCGGGATGATGCCATTCAAACATTTCCCCAGCGTCGATTTCCCTGAACCGCTGGGTCCCATGATCAAGATTTTTTCTCCTTGATTAATGGTCAGCTGAATCTCTTTCAATGTAGGTTCAGCTTGACTTTGATATTGAAATGTAAAATTACGAAACTCGATCATTTTATTTCCTCTCGTTCTAAGCTTCTTTATTCAAACTACCTTTTTTCGTTTTTGTTTGGGCGTACGCCTTTAATAAAATAAAACCAATGATCCCTGTTACAATCGCATTTGTGATCCCTGCAACGACCCCTTGCGTAAAGACTTTGCTTGGAGCTTCTGCATAGATCAAGATGTCGCCGATGGGTGCAATAATTACCCAAGTGACTAGATTAGCAATGGTTTCTCCTACTAAAAACGTCACGATCTCTTTTTTTCCAAAAATTCCTTCTTCAATTGGAATCCGTTTAGCTAAAAGACCAAAGAAGACTCCTAAGATCCCAGAAGCAACAATCCAAGACCACCAAGCTCCATAAGTTGTCAAATCGCCTAGCGCGTGTCCGATAAAACCGGCTAACCCCGCAACGATTGGACCATACACCACACCTAATAAAGCTAAAAACGGATACGCTGTTGCGATGTCAGTATTTGGAATTCCTGTCGGGATCGTCACAAATCGTTTCAAAATAAAGAAGACCGCCGCGCCGATACCAATTGCCACAATGTGTTTTACTGTAAACTTTTTATTCATAATTTTACTCCTCCAATTAATAATTTATAAGTGCTTATTTCTTAAATTTTTGTCAGCTCGATTGTCCAATCATTGCCTGTCCCAATTTTATATACGGCAGAAAATGAATCTAAGTTGACTCCGAGACCAACATTTAATAATGAATTGATATAAAGTACCGCTTCTTTTGGTGCGACTTGCGCAAACGACCGACCAAAGACGACTTCGTCTTGGTAACGTACAACGCCTTGATAGTATATTTTCACTAACAGGCTTTGTCCATATTCAACTTGCCACTTTTTAAAAAAGGCAACTGGGATGTTTGTCCATAGTGAACCAAAACGGATATCCGTAATATCGATTGTCCCAGTGATTTTATTTTCATTTTGAACAGGAGCAATCAAAGGAAATGTCACTAATTCATCGATTGAAATCACCGAACCTAATTCCACAAACGTCACTTTTTTACTTGCCAAACGTGCGCCATTATAAACATACACATCACGTCCATGGAAGGTGTGGCTTTCTGATGATCCTGGCAAGCGCTGAGTTTCTTCATCGATTTGTCGGACTTCCTTGATTCCCACATATTGCGCTAAATAAGTCAACGTACCGTTGTCTGGCGTGATGACATATTGTCCATCTTGCAACTCCGCAACAACGCTCCGGCGCGTTGAACCAACTCCTGGATCGACGACTGAAACAAAAACAGTTCCTGCCGGCCAATAAGTCACGGCTTGTAACAATCGGTAACTTGCGTCATGAATATTATACGGTTCAATCTCATGTGTTAAATTGTTGATGTTCAATGTTGACTCGACTTGGTAGGCCACTCCATACATCGCATTCACTGCCCCATCTTGCAACCCAAAATCCGTTTGAACTACTAAAAATCCTGCCATAAATTTTCCACCTTCCAATTGTTCTTTGAGGTTGATCATTGAATCTTTTTACCGCTTAGGGTCGTCACCCGTTGCCTAAAAAGCAAACACAAAAAATGCCCTCAGCAAAAATTGCTAAGGGCATTGACTATGCGTTACCACCTTTAATCGTAAAATCTTCACAGACTTCACCTCGATCAGTACCCAAAAAAGTTGCATCTTGGAGACTGTGTCCTGTTAACGGGGGCATCCGTATTTCCTTAAACATTCGGGAAATCCGCTCAAAAGCCATTTTCATGTAATGAATCGACATTCCATTTCACCAAACAGGAACTCTCTTTAGAAAATTTCATTACTTTACTTTCTTTTTCATCGCGTTTCATTCATTTTTCATTGATTGTTAATAAAATAGCAGAGAAGAGTTAACTTGTCAATGAAAACTTGCTTATCACTAGCCACGAAAAACTGCTAAAAGACCTGCTACTCATTACCTCAGTTACTATAAGTTAAACAATATTAGTTTAATTTCAATCGATGAATTCCAAAGAAAAGCCGCTACCTCAAATTATAATAAGCCACAAATACATTTTTATTTAATGAACGATCTCTACCGCTCTTTTATTTCTTGGTACTCACGATTTTCTGAAACTTCCATATAAGCTGGTCGAATGATCTTTTGTACATTCACCAACTCTTCTACACGATGAGCTGACCAGCCGACGATTCGAGCAATCGCAAACATCGCTGTATATAATTCTTGCGGCAGATCTAACATGTGATAAACAAAACCGCTGAAAAAATCGATGTTCGCGCTGACACCCTTGTAAACTTTGCGGCTTTTTTCGATGATTTTCGGTGCTAGAGTTTCGACTTTACGATATAAGTTGAATTCAGCGGCTGCCTCAGAACCTTTTTCAGTCGCTAATTTCTCAACGTAGTGCTTAAAGATTTCCGCTCGCGGATCAGATTCAGCATAAACGGCGTGTCCCATACCATAGATCAACCCCTGCTTATCGAAAGCCTCTTTCTTTAAAAGTTTTTCTAAATAGGCACGAATCTGATCTTCATCTTCGCAATCTGTAATACTTGCTTTTAAGTCTTCCATCATTTGTGTCACTTTGATATTGGCGCCTCCATGCTTTGGACCTTTCAATGAACCGAGTGCCGCTGCAATTGTTGAATAAGTATCTGTCCCGCTAGAAGTAACGACTCGGGTAGTGAAAGTCGAATTGTTTCCTCCTCCATGCTCCATATGTAAAACTAATGCCATATCTAATGTTTGCGCTTCTTGGAATGTATATTTTTTATCTGGCCGCAACATCGTTAAAATGGCTTCCGCTGTACTCAAGTTCTCATCTGGACGATGGATATACATACTAGCCCCCTTGCTATAATGATTATAGGCGTGGTAAGAATAGACCGCAATCATTGGAAACGCAGCGATTAGGGACAAAGATTGATCTAAAACATTCTCAATACTGATATCATCAGATTCATGATCGTAACATCCTAACGTTAGAACACTGCGAGCCATCACATTCATAATATTATGTGATGGCGCCTTCATAATAACATCACGCACAAAGTTTGTCGGAAGTGTTCGTCTTTTACCGATTCCCCCTTTGAATTCCGCTAATTCACATTGGGTCGGTAATGAACCAAATAATAACAAATAACTAATTTCTTCAAACCCGAAACGCTCTTCAGAAACAAACCCTTCCACTAGTTCATTAATATTAATTCCACGGTAACGCAGTTCACCAGATTGGGAGATGATTTTATCGCCTTCCATCACTTGTGAATGGATCGTAGAAATGTTGGTAAGACCGGCCAAAACACCTTTTCCATCAAGATCACGCAACCCTTTTTTTACATGATGCTTCCTATATAAAGAAGCTTCTAAATAATCCTTTTTGCGACAAACATCTGCCATTTGGTTTAAATCTAACATTACCGTGTCCTCCTAGTCTTTCGTTTACTAAAAATATAGTTAGAAATCATTATAACATCATTATTTTAAAATTAAATAGTTTTAATAATTTCATTTACTTTTCATTTTTTTATTCGTATAATATAACCATTCATTCCAAAAGGCAGTGTATTTAGGAGGGGTTTTTCATTGGGCTGGAAAAAAGAACTTATCGTTAATAACGAACAATATACATATTTCGATCTTTCAACGATTGTTGCTAACTATCAGAAAAAGATCACTGATTTCCCATACAGTATTCGCGTATTATTAGAAAGTCTCGCTCGCCATCAAGAGATTACTGATTTAGAAAAATTGATCGGTTTTGATCCGAAGAAACCAACGGGGGTTGTCCCCTTTCGACCGTCACGCGTTGTTTTACAGGATTTCACAGGCGTTCCTGCGGTTGTCGATCTTGCGGCTATGCGTGATGCCGTAGTAGCTTTAGGCGGTGATCCCAAAATCATCAATCCTGAAATTCCAGTTACTTTAGTCGTAGACCATTCTGTTCAAGTAGATCATGCGGGCACGAAAGAAAGCTTGTCCTATAATACTGAAAAAGAATTCGAACGTAATCATGAACGGTATCAATTTCTAAAGTGGGCGCAACAAGCATTTGACAATTTTGATGTCGTCCCACCTGAAACTGGAATTATCCATCAAGTCAATCTTGAATATTTATCTGATGTCATTTTAAAAGATGAGGAAAATCTGCTCTTCCCAGATTCTTTAGAGGGAACCGATTCCCATACGACGATGATCAACGGACTGGGCGTCCTTGGTTGGGGCGTCGGCGGTATCGAGGCAGAAGCGGCTATTTTAGGTGAAGCGTCTTATTTTCCTACACCAGAAGTAATCGGAGTAGAAGTAATCGGAACATTAAGTCCCGGTGCGACAGCAACGGACTTGGCACTTTTTCTAACGGAACTTTTACGTAGTAAAAAAGTAGTTGGGAAATTCGTTGAATACTTTGGATCTGGCTACAAAAATCTGAGCCTTTCTGATCGCGCGACAATTGCCAATATGGCACCAGAATACGGCGCTACTTGCGGTTTTTGCCCAATCGATGAAGAAACACTGAGCTATCTTCGTTTGACTGGCCGTTCTGAAGAACAAGTCAATTTAGTCGAAGCGTATGCAAAGCAAAATCAGCTTTTTTACGATGGGACCAAAACGCCCTGTTACACGCGCGTAATCCACTTAGACTTATCTACTGTCCATTCTTCTCTTGCCGGACCGAAACGACCGCAAGACCGAATTTTATTAGCTGAAGTCGCAGAAAATTTTCAAGCATCGTTGACTAAGCCAAATGGACCGCAAGGCTTTGGTTTAGCAGCTGCTGAAATCGAGCGAGAAATAGTGTTAGAAAACACAAAAGATTCGATTGAAACAGGTGATTTAGTTTTAGCTGCGATCACCAGCTGTACCAACACAAGCAATCCTTCTGTCATGGTAGCTGCTGGACTATTAGCAAAAAAGGCCGTGAAGTTAGGATTGCGCGTACCAAAAACAATCAAAACTTCTTTAGCTCCCGGCTCAAAAATCGTGACAAGTTATTTAGAAAAAGGCCATTTGCTCGAACCTTTGGCTGAGTTAGGTTTTGATATCGTAGGCTACGGCTGCACTACTTGTATCGGAAATTCTGGTCCCTTAGAAGCTGAAATCGAAACTGGTTTAAAAGAAAGTGAATTAGTCGTCTCAGCAGTCTTATCCGGTAATCGAAATTTTGAAGGACGGATCCACCCATTGATCAAAGCAAACTATTTAGCTTCTCCCCCACTAGTTATCGCTTATGCTTTGGCAGGAACGATCAAAAAAGATTTAACTAAAGAGCCGCTTGCGACAATTGATGGAAAAGCTATTTATTTAAAAGATCTATGGCCTGCTCAAGAAGAAGTGAATGCTTACATCAATGATTTCTTAGACCCTAAAGATTTTCGTGATGCGTATAAAAATATTTATCACTCCAATGAACGTTGGAACCAAATTGAAACTTCTAAGGGTGCTTGTTATGAGTGGGATGACGATTCTACTTATATTGCAAATCCCCCTTTCTTTACCAACTTAAATCAAACGATAGACGAAACAACCTTAAAGGATCTAGCGGTTCTAGCTAAATTTGGCGATACAGTGACGACAGATCACATTTCGCCTGCCGGAAATATTGGCCTTCAATCGCCTGCCGGAAAATATTTAAAGGATCATGACATCGCTTATAAAGACTTCAATTCGTTTGGCTCTAGACGCGGAAATCATGAAGTGATGATGCGCGGCACCTTTGGAAATATTCGGATCCAAAATCAATTGACTCCTGAGACAACCGGTGGCTATACAAAACTAGCTACAGGTGAAGAACTGTCAATTTACGATGCAGCGATGGTTTATCAAAAGAAGCAAATCGGCACTTTGATCCTCGCGGGAAAAGATTATGGAATGGGTTCTTCCCGCGATTGGGCGGCTAAAGGAACCAATCTCTTAGGCGTCAAAGCAGTCTTAGCAGAAAGTTATGAACGAATCCATCGCAGCAACCTAGTTATGATGGGCGTCGTCCCTTTTGAGTACCTCTCAGGAGAAACAGCCCAAACACTTGGTTTAACCGGGATAGAAAATTACAGTTTTGACTTTCCCATCGAGCCGCACATCAATCAAGTTATTGATGTGACTGCCCAAGGCAAGCAAACGACCCATTTCAAAGTTAAATTGCGTTTTGATTCAGAAGCAGATATTGCCTATTGGAAAAACCAAGGGATTCTGCCGTTAGTCATCCACAAAAAAATAAGAAAGGAGCAGGCTTAATGACAAAACAATTACATCCTGTCATCCCCTATATCGAAGGCGATGGTATTGGTACAGAAATTTGGCGGGCAACACAAAAAGTTATCGACGCTGCTGTCTACTCAGCTTATCAAACTGAGCGGAAAATCACATGGCTAGAAGTTCTCGCTGGTCAAAAAGCTTTTGACCAAACGGGGTCCTGGCTTCCTAAAGAAACTCTGGCGGCTTTAAAAAAATACAAACTTGCTATTAAAGGTCCTTTGACCACTCCTATTGGTGAAGGCTTTCGCTCATTAAACGTCACCTTACGGCAAGAATTGGATCTTTATGCTTGCGTGCGGCCAATTCGCTATTTTAAAGGGGTTCCTTCCCCTTTAAAAGCGCCCGGAAAAACTGACATGACGATTTTTCGTGAAAATACCGAGGATGTCTACGCTGGAATCGAATTTGCCAGCGAATCCGCTGAAGCAAAACGACTTTTAGACTTTTTAACGAAAAAATTAGCGGTGACTACCATTCGTTTTCCAGCGACAAGTGCGTTAGGGATCAAACCGATTTCTCAAGAAGGAAGTCAGCGTTTGATCATGGCCGCTTTGGATTACGCACTTGAACACGAAAAAAAACGTGTGACATTTGTCCATAAAGGAAACATCATGAAATTTACTGAAGGCGGCTTTAAAAACTGGGGCTATGAATTAATTGAAGAAAATTACCCGCAAGTTTTTACTATGAATCGCTATAAAAAGCTTTCTGCTGAGATAGGAGCCGAAAAAGCAGATGCGGCACTAAAAGAAGCAAAAAATTTGGGGAAGATCATAGTAGATGATGTTATCGCGGATAATTTTTTGCAGCAGATTCTCTTATACCCAGAAAATTATCAAGTTGTAGCGACAACAAATTTGAATGGAGATTATATTTCTGATGCCTTAGCTGCCCAAGTTGGCGGTATCGGTATCTCGCCAGGAGCAAACATCAATTATCAGACAGGACATGCAATTTTTGAAGCTACTCATGGTACAGCTCCAGATATCGCCGGCAAAGGTTGGGCCAACCCCTGTTCCTTACTTCTTTCCGCTGGGATGATGCTGGATCATTTAGGTTGGTTCGAAGCAAGTGAGAAAATCACAGCTGCCATCGAACAAGCTTTACAAAGCAAACATGTAACTCACGACTTTGCTCAAGCATTGGATACCAACGCGCTGTCTACTGCGGAATTTTCTGACTACTTAATCAACGTTCTGTAAAAAACTCACTAAAACTCGTTGATTTGGAAATAACTCGCTTAATCGTTGTTATTAGGTACAAAAAAACCACTCAAAATAATAGTTGAGTGGTTTTTTAGATAGACCGATTTATTAATTAAAGAAACATTTCTTATAATTAATTCCCGCTATTTCACTATATTTAATTAATACTTGTCCGTTTACTTGATCGATTTTATCCGCATCTAGCCCATAAAAGCGCTCTACATTCACGATACAACCGTTGTTTTCTTTACGGACTACCTCACCAATGATCGGCCGAGCAAAATCAGTTTTACGGCACTCATAGCTTTCTCCTACAATAATCGCTTCTTTATTCATTCAACCACCTCATTAATGTTTTATACTACACTTATATAATAGCACTAAAGTGTATTAAAAACTACATTAACAGTGTTATTTGTCAAATAAACGTTTTTTAAGCGATATTTTCTGGTTCTAGTCGATAGTTTCTAATAATAACGACACATATTGTTCTAAATATAATTGATCGATTTGATCATACATACCAATTTCGGAACTATCAAGATCCAGTACACCAATCAGCTGATCCTTTTTCTTCATAGGTACTACGATTTCAGAGCGTGCCGCTGAATCACAAGCAATATAATTTTTATGTTCTAAAACATTTTCAACAATCAACGTTTGATTTTTTTCTGCCGATTCGCCGCAGACCCCTTTTCCCATGGCAATATGAACACACGAAACATTTCCTTGAAATGGTCCTAAAATCAATTCATCATTTTTAAACAAGTAATAGCCAGCAAAAATCGTTTCTTGTAATGTTTGATTTAATAAAGCAGATGAGTTTGCCAAGTTGGCGATCAAATCTGTCTCTCCTTCTAATAATGCTTTTTGCTGTAACAATAATAATTTATAGGCTTCTTCTTTTTCTGTTTGATTTTTCCAACTCACAATAATTCCTCCTGTTTTATTCGATCTCAATCGAACATCGCTTCTTTGTCCATTCTTATCAAGAATAAAATTTATAACTTTTGATTTATTCTACCCTAACTCAGAAGAGAACTCCATCGATAGTATTCTTAGCTTACATCCCTAAAAAAGAGTCCCTCCAGTAAAAAAGCTCACTTTATTAGTTGATTGACTTTTTCCTTCTATTATTAAATATTTCATTACTATTACAATCTATACGGTTAAATAAAGTTTCGACTACTTTAAGCTTTTCAACTCGATCTTCTTATATAATTAAATCCGAAAGATGAAAAGTGAGGGAACCCATTGATTAAATTAAAAAAATATACGGCACTAACTTTATGCGCCTTAACATTAACTACCGCACCATTGAGTGTATTAGCCGATGAATATGATCAAAAGATCACGGATCAAGATAAAAAAATCTCTGAATTGCAGCAAACGGAACAAACGGCGGAAGAGCAAAAAGCGGCATTGGAACAACAAGTTGCAGCTATTGAACAAGAAGTTGCAGATGTTTTAAAAGAGAAAACTACTGAAGAAAAAAAATTAAGTGATTTGACTGCTAAGATTGGACTTCTTCAAGATAAAATCCAAAAACGCGAAGAACAGATTCGTAATCAAGCACGCGATGTTCAGACCAATCATGATTCTGCTTCAATCGTAGACGTTGTCATCAACGCGAAATCTGTTGGTGATGCTGTGAAAAAGACAATAGCTGTCTCTACTATTTTAAGCGCAAGTAAAGATATCATGGAACAACAAACAAAAGATAAAACTGAACTTGAAAAACTTGAAAAAGAAGCAGAACAACGCCTACAATCGATCAATCAGAAAACAACTGAGTTAAAAGCGAAACAAGATCAACTTGTCCAAACAAAGTTGGATCAGCAAGTGAAAATCAATGATCTTCAAGCAAGTATCGCAACTGAAAAAGATCAGAAAAAGAAATATGAAAAACAAAAAGAAGATGCTGAGAAGAAACGTCAAGCAGCTTTGAAAGCGTTAGAAGAACAACGTAAAAAAGAAGCAGCCGCACGTGAAAAAGCGCAAGCCGAAGCGGAAAAGCAAGCAAAAAAAGCAGCTGAAGAAGCGCAAAAAGCGGCAGAAGAAGCGCAAGCACAGGCAGCCGCGGCTGAATCTGAAAAACAAAAACAAGCAGCTGAAATTGCTCAACTAGAAGCGCAACAACAAGAACAACAAGCAAAACAACAACAGGAGCAAGCACAAACTGTAACTGATACAAATGCTAGTCAGGTAACAACAAATCCTGCAGAAACTGCGTCTAAACCAACAGAAAACAGCAGTGGCTGGGCCGCTCCTTTATCGATCGGTCTATCTGTAACTAGTCCCTTCGGTTTGCGCCAAGATCCAACCGGTGCTTCTGGTACTCAGCATGACGGAATAGATTTTGCTGGTTCTGCCGGTACTCCTATCATGGCATCTAAAAGTGGAAAAGTTGTTGAGTCAGGTTTCCATTGGTCCGCTGGCAACCATGTTGTGATTCAACATTCAGATGGTCATTACTCATATTATATGCATATGGTTTCTGCACCAAGTGTCTCTGTCGGTTCTGAAGTCAGTGCCGGACAAGTTTTAGGCGGCATGGGAACGACCGGAAATTCGACTGGTGTTCACTTGCATTTCGGTGTGTCCACCGCTTTATGGTCGGGATTTGTTGACCCTGCTCCATTATTAGGTATTTAAAAAAAGAAAAAGAGTGCAACGGTATCTGTTAGATACTGTTGCACTCTTTATTTAATAACTGCCGCTTTCATTCTGCTTCTTCGATATCTTTTGAAATATCTTCTAATTTGATCTCATTAGCTAAGTAATCCGCACTTTTTATTGGAAAGTTTTGTCGAAATTCCGCCAACTCCATCAACTCGACCAGCCCTTCTTCTAATGAAAAATCTAGGACATGCCCACCAAAATTCCGATCATCACTAATGAAATGCAAATGAAATCCAGCTGCAGCGGCTCCTTGGAATAATCCTGGTGTAAAGAAACCTACGATTGTCCCAGTGATATTATCTGCCGAAAATTCTGGTTGATTCCGCGCAATCTCTACAAAGCGCGGATAAGGTTTTTGTTGTTTGGGCACTACGCGTACGTGCATATGGTTGAATGTACCGCTTATTTTAACAGCCGAAAATAAATTGTGACTAATTTCTGCTGAAATCTCTGTTTTTACAACAGCATCAGAGACATTCTCTAAAATAAATTGCTTTTCAGTTTCAAAATTAGTGACTGCTGCATAAGGTGTCAGCTCATCGCCAGTTAATTGAGTGACTTTTCCCGTTTGATCGACATGATAGATGACGCCATCTAAGATAATGACTTCACCATTTGCACCTTCCAACGTCCCTAAACCGAAATCGCCATAATTTACTAAAGTCCCAATTTTTTCTGTACCTTCCAACAAATCTTGCATCAACCCACCAAGTGTTCCATGCTGATAGATATAATTTCTTCTTGTTTTCACTGTCATGAGTAATCCCCTCTTAATAAAATTGATCCGGTAAGATTGTCTTGCCTAGTTCTTTGTTATCAGAGTAATCGATTGGAATATCGATGATAACCGGACCCTCTGTTGCCAATCCCGCTTGAATAGCTGCTTCTAGTTCGGTTTGATTCGTCGCACGCAACCCTTTTGCTCCAAATGCTTCTGCATATTTCACAAAATCGACCGGACCAAAATGAACGCCTGAAGAACGGCCGTATTTCATTTCTTCTTGAAATTCCACCATATTATAACTGCCATCGTTCCAAATCAAATGAATAATTTTTTGTTTCAACCGAACCGCCGTCTCAAGTTCTTGTGCTGAAAATAAGAAACCGCCATCGCCAGAAATAGAGAAAATTTGTGTCTCTGGCCGCACCAATGCCGCTGAAATCGCCCATGGTAAAGCCACACCTAGCGTTTGCATCCCATTGCTGAATAATAAATGACGGGGTTCATAACTGCGGAAATGACGTGCCATCCAAATATAATGACTTCCTACATCAACAGTTACCGTCATTTCATCAGTCACATTTTTTTGCAACGTTTCAATAACTTCTAATGGATGTACCCGCCCATCAGCGGTTTTGCTTTTTTGTTTGCCATTGGCTAATGTTTTTTGCAATGTCGCTAAATACTGATTAGCATCTGTTGACAATTGATAAACTTCGATCGAATTACTTAATTTTTCAATCGTTTTCGCGATGCTTCCAATCAATTCAGCTTCCGGCTGCATGTATTGATCAATCTCCATTGGAACTTCATCGATAACTACTACCCGGGCATCTTTTTCTGCATTCCAGTTGCGGGCTTCATATTCAATTGGGTCATACCCGATCGCTAGAATCAAATCGCTACGCTTCAATAACATATCTCCTGGCTGATTACGGAACAATCCCACTCGGCCAAAGAAATGTTCTTCCAATTCACGAGAAATAATCCCGGCCCCTTGGAATGTTTCAACTACTGGCAAGCCAGTTTTCTCAACTAATTTTCGGATTGCCTGTGTTTCTTTTTCACCAGAAGCCCGCATACCAACTAATAATGTGGGTAGTTTCGCTTCTTGGATTCGTTTTACCAAATCTGCGATGTCTTCATCGTCAGCTGTGCCCAATACAGGTGTTGATAAAGGTTTGATTGCTTCGCCTTCAACATCTCCATCTGTCACGTCTTGCGGAATCGATAAGAAACTGGCTCCTTTTTTAGCTGTTTTAGCGATTCGAAAAGCATTCGCGATGCTTTCTGACAATGTTTCTGAATCTTGGATCTCTGAGCTATATTTTGTAATCGGTGCAAACAGTGCTGCATTGTCCATACTTTGATGAGTCAATTTTGAAAGGTCTGAGCGTTTCACTTGGCCAGCCAACGCTAGAATCGGATCGCCTTCTGCAGTCGCAGTAACTAATCCTGTGGCTAAATTACTTGCGCCAGGACCACTTGTTGCAATCACTACTCCGGGCTCTCCTGTTAAACGTCCAATAGCTTGTGCCATAAAAGCGGCGTTTTGTTCGTGACGAGTTAAGATCAATTGCGGACCATGATCCTCTAATGTATCGAATACACCGTCGATCTTAGCACCGGGAATCCCAAAAACAAATGGCACGCGATGATTTTCTAAACTATTAACAATGATTTCTGAACCTTTCTTGCTCACTGTATTACATCTCCTTAAAATCTGTATTAATTATATTTGCTAATATAGCACCTATGTCTATATTTATCAACGATGAAACATCGGTTCAAATTGTTTTATCATAATTCTAAAAAAGAAGCCTTTTATTTAAGACTTCTCTTTTATTTTGAATATTCTTATTCTGTCTGCCACTTCAATCAGCTCTTTTGAACCATTTCTACCACTGTTAAATTGAAGTTAGCAGTTCAATACAAACGTTGTACCAATTTTTACTCGATCCTGTTTTTCAAAAGTACTATTCAATTCTAAGAAAGCTTTTTTAGTGATACTTTTGATTGTGATCAGAAAAAAATTATGGGATAGTAAAGATGTACCGTTCAACTCGCTGCTGAAGTTAAAACCATTGTTGGTTTATTTGAAGCTATCTGTTAGTACTACTCACTGAAGATGTTGAAGAAACTTTTTATTTCGATTCTAGTGATCATGAATAAGTTTTGCTGTTAACTGAACCTAAAAAAACGTAAGCGGCTCTTCCTATTCAAAAAATAAAATAAAATGCTTGCTATGAAACGAGTTTCATAAATTATACTTTCCTCGTAAAGAAAAAGGAGGAATTTTTTTATGAATACTTATGTGAAAGTTCAGCAAGATAATCTCCAAGAACATTTTCAAGTTTCCCTGCATTTTTCTGATAAACAATTGCAGCTTGTAAGAAGCCGTGGATTCAAACGGCCGACTATCCAGAACCTTCAATTGACTGAAATCAAACATCTATTTATCAATGAATTTTTGGGCTGTCCCATTATTAGTTTCTTTTATCGAGACCGCCGGTATACATTTTATCAATCCGGCCTTGGCGTCATCGAGTATTTAAAAGAACATTTACTCGTTTAATAAAGTTAGAAGAGGTGTGTTTCATGGCAAATATCCGCGATATCGCAAAGATCACTGGTTACTCTGTTTCCACGATTTCTCGCGTCATTAACAATCATCCTTATGTGGATGAATCAAAGCGAGCAAAAGTCTTGGAAGTAATGAAAGAACTAAATTACGTTCCGAATCGCTCGGCGCAAAATTTAAGTTACGGCAAAACAAAAAATATCGGCGTCGTCTTGCCGTTTATCGACCATGCTTACTATGACCAGATGCTCAGCGGTATTATGCAGGCGGCTTTTCAGCATCGCTACCGTGTCAGTCTGTTACCGACAAATTATGATCAAGAACTTGAAAAAAGCTACTTGGATGAATTTGCGACAAAGACTTATGACGGTCTGATCGTTACGACCAAATCAAACCCCATTGAAGTTTTTAACGATTATCATCAATACGGTCCCATCGTTTTTTGCGAAAATATCCCGGATGCATCTGTCAGCTGTGTTTATTTCAATTTAGCGAGCTCATTGCGTGAAGCCTTTCAATACTTGAAAGACAAAGGCGTAGAGCATCTTGGAATGACTTTAGGACGCAGCAAAAATATCAGCCATAACTCAAAAGTAACCCTTCAGATTGCTGAAGAAATTTTTCCTGGTTTTGATAGGGAAAATATTTTTTGGGATTGTTGCGTTCATGGCCAAGACGGGCAAAAAGCAGTGGAATTTTTCGAAAAACGTGAAGTTGATGGCATCTTAACAAATGGTGATGAGATTGCCGCAGTCATCGTAGCACACTCTTATGACAAAACGCCTTTAGTAATCGGGCGCGAAAATTTATTGATCAGCCGTTTAATCGGTTTTCCCAGCATCGATCATCACTTAGCAAAGATTGGACAACGAGCTTTTGAAGCATTCTTTTATCATAAGCAAGAAAAACTATGCATCCCTCATGATTTTATTCAACGTTGAACCCCAAAAGGTTGTGACATTTTGTCACAACCTTTTTTATAAGTCTTCGTCAAAACAAAATTTAAGCAGTAATTTCAGCGTCTATTGTTAGCTTTTAAATTCAAACGCTAGTAAACGATCGATTATTCTTACAAGTTCTTCAGGTGATTCCTTTTGTCCGCGATTGATCCAGTCTTGCAAAACACCAAATAATGCATTGCTCAAAAATAACAATGCATAATGAATCTCTGCAGCACTTTCAAGTTTCAAATCCAGCCGCGGAAAAATATTTATCCGAGCATTTTCTTGCATCATTCGTTTAATATAATTTTGAACCTCCACTGAACCATTCTCTGATATCAAAGCAGCGATGAGTTTGCCTTCACTTTGCAAATATGACAGCATATTGAGGAACAGTTTTGTCTTGCTGTTTTCCGCATTCATTTGGATAAATTGATTGGCTTGATCGCGAAACTCTTTTAAATTTGCTTCAACCAAATCGTACTTATCTACATAATGAAGATAAAAACCGCTTCGACTGACCTGAGCTTCTTCGCAGATATTTGTCACTGTGATCTGCTCAAATTTTTTAGTTTGAAGCAGTACAGTCATTGCAGCTAAAATATTTTTTCGGGTCCGATAATAACGTAAGTCTTCTTTCAATTCTATCCCTTCCTCAAAATAGTGAACAGTATTTTTTCATTTGTTCATTATCATTATTCTTTCCTTGCAACAGGCAGCTGTCCTTTTATAATTCATATAGTACAAAATAATAGACACCCTGTCTGACATGTCAATTTTAATAGTTTAAAAATAGAGGCTTTACAGGAGGAATAAAATGACTACTGATAAATTTGCGGCAAAAATGACCGCCGCCTACAAATCTTTCGATCAACACGCGATCTTAAAAGATGTTAATCTTCAAATAGAGACTGGAAAAATCATCGGATTGATCGGACCTAGCGGTGCTGGGAAATCTACTACCATCAAATGTTTGTTGGGGATGGAAAAGCTGGATCAAGGCGAATCAACCGTTTTTCAAACTAAAATGCCCAATCGAAAAATATTAAGCAGAATCGGTTATATGGGACAAAGTAACGCTTTATACAATGAATTGACTGCCAAAGAAAACTTACTTTTCTTTGGACAATTGACCGAGATGTCAAAAGAAGAATTGACTCAAGCAATCGAGCGAACGATGAATTTGGTCAATTTAAACGAATTTATTGACCAGTTAGTCGTAACGTATTCTGGCGGAATGAAACGCAGACTATCTCTAGCAATCACTTTATTAGCTGATCCCGATCTGATTGTCTTAGATGAACCTACTGTTGGGATTGATCCAAGTTTACGTGCGGCTATTTGGAACCAACTCCGCTTGCTAACAGAAGCAGAAAAAACAATCATTGTTACCACACATGTAATGGATGAAGCTGAAAAATGTGACGCTGTCGGCTTAATCATCGCCGGGAAAATTTTTGCATTCGGCAGTCCAACTGAACTAAAACAAAAATTTAAAGTGCATTCTATTGAAGAAGTTTTCTTAAAAGCGGAGGGCGAGACAAATGAAGCGTTTTAATGCAGTTTTAACTAGAGTATTAAAAGAATTGATTCGTGATAAACGAACCTTGGCACTCATGCTGATTGCTCCGATCCTTATTTTATCGTTAATGAATATCGTGTTTGATTCAAACTCAGAAACTAAAGTGACAATCGGCATAGACGATACTGTCCCTTCCACGCTAGCAAACAATTTCCCTGCTGACAAAGTTGAAATAAAGAGCTACCCTAAAAAAACAACGATTCGAGACATGATTGAAAAAGACGATCTCACTGCTTTTATCACATTGGATAACTCAGCTGTCAAAGTGACGTATGAAAACGAAGACCCCGGCAATACAGCAAGTATCAAAGCTATGATCCAAAATATTTTAACAACCAGCAAAATAAAAGAAATGAGTCAAGCGTTGCAAAAATCGGCGGCCAATGCCCAACCTATTGCTGTTCAAAAGCTCCATATCAAAAACTCTTATGTCTATGGCGGTGCCAATAGTACCTTCTTTGACAAGATATTTCCAATTTTGATTGGTTTCTTCATCTTCTTTTTTGTCTTTTTTATTTCCGGCATCGCGTTATTAAAAGAGCGGACTAGCGGAACATTGGAGCGCTTGTTAGCGACACCAATCAAACGCAGCGAAATCGTCTTAGGCTATTTAGCAAGCTATGGCTTATTTGCCATTGTCCAAACCTTTGTAATCAGTCTATTCTCAGTTTATGTACTTGACTTGCACATTGCTGGAAATTTGATTTGGGTAATTATAACAAACATTTTGATTGCGTTAACCGCCCTTTCCATGGGAATTTTTGTTTCGACTTTTGCCAGCTCTGAATTTCAAATGATCCAATTTATCCCATTAGTCGTCATTCCGCAGATTTTCTTTTCAGGCTTGATCTCATTAGATACCATGGCACCTTGGGCGCGCTATCTTTCCTATATCTTTCCCTTGAGTTACGGAGGAGACGCTTTGACTGCCATCATGATCAAAGGCCAAGGCTGGGAAACGATTAAATTTGATCTGCTGATTTTGATTTTATTCATCACGGGATTTACTTTATTAAATATTACTGGATTAAAAAAATACCGAAAAGTTTAAGTCCTGTCTTACACTCACTGGAAAACACTCTATCATTAGAAAATCACGGGAAAAATATTTGTAAAAGACACATTTTATTTTTAGTGTGTCTTTTTACTTTTTCTGGTAGTCCACTCCATACAAAAAGGGAATGTGGCAAAAAGCATGCCCCATCCCCTTTTTAAAACAAACAATGTTTCATTAATTGTTTGAAAGTCACCCATTTGCATAATCTTTATGGAATAATTTTTAATCGTCTACATCAGTTTCTAGCACTTCACCTGTTTTCGCGTCAATTTTAACTTCTGTTTCTTCATTTCCATTTGTTACCTTGATCTCCCAATAAGTCGTCCCATCCTCTTTATCCAGACTCCAATCAGTCGCTTTCCCATCTCCAACATGTTCTTCAGCAATATCAGATACTTGCTTGATACTCAACAGATCCTGCAAATCCAATTTATCCTCTGTTCGTTTAACACCCGCTTGATCTTCTGTATCTAGATTTTCTTCACGTTCTTTAGAAACAGCTTTCGTATTGGCATCTACTCGTAGCTCATATTCTTTGTCGTCATCGACACCTTCGATTTTATACAAATATTTTCCCAATGAGGTTTCTAAATCAATGGATGTAATCTCACTATCAGGATACGCCTCTTGATAAGCTTCGATCGCGTCATCGACGCTCACCTTAAAATCTGTATCCGTTGTATCACTTGCCTTTGTTTGACTTGTTTCTTGTGCAGAACTAGAACTGGAACTGCTCGAATATTCCGGATTGCTCCCGCAACTTGCTAAAACCGCAAGCAGCGCTGCCGATAAACCTAAGACAATAATTTTTTTCATGATATTCACTCCTTAATCTATAGGAAATAAGTCGACTGAAAGCCGACTCCCAATTTACAAATACACATTAATCATTACATTTATCTAGTGAATTGTAAAATCATTGAATTGTTTTATCATCAAAAAATTATATTCAACCCATTTGTTTTCAATTTAATAATATCATTTTTTTCAACATTATATTTATTATTAAATGGCAAGCGATCAAAGATTTAGATACTTCGTCCTTGTTATCGATAGCTTTCTTTTAAGTAAAAGAATAATTCGCAGATAATTTATATAGTTAACGATCCAAAAAAAGGAACGTACGGCTTTACTAATTTTTCTAGTAAGGAACTTCTTTCTAAGTAGTTTTAGCCAATTAAAATTTCATAAATTATATAGAGTTCCCAAGTTGATATTTTAATTTTATAAAATTGTTCCAGTGTATAAAAGATCGTTTGGACATTTTGATAAAAGGGTTTGCTATTGATACTTAGCTGATTGATATCTTCTGGAACTGGATAATCCTCTGCACCTAGAATAGTACGTTCTACCATTAAGGCTATATGCATCATCAGATTAAACTTCATCTTAGCATTTAGCTGCAAGCTAAATCTTTTCTCACATTTTCCAACCACATCTTCTACTTGCCGAATAATAACATCTGGATTTAAAAATTCAAGTTTTTCTGATAGGCCTTCTTTAGAAAAGAAATGAATGAATTCATTTACCAATAACGGGATACTACTAGGATGAATCAAATTTTTTAATTGCATGTTCAATTGATTTTCAGCATCTTCATCTAAAACATCAATTAAGTTGATATTCGTGACAGGCGTCTTATTATCTAAATAAGAAGTCGTCAAGATCGCAGCTGTCTCTTTTAAGTATCCCTCCTCTGAATAAGCCCGTTCTAAGGTGTTTACTAATTCGCTAAAATTCAACACTATGAGTTTAATATCTGGATTAAAATATTTCTCGCAAATTGCTTTAATTTTTTTAGCAACATCACGTCCAGAAATACTTGCAATGATCACATTTTTTTCCACAGAAAATCCTTCAAAGTACTGTACATTAGTAACAAAATCACGTTCAGCTTTTTTCGCAATTTCATAAAAAAGATTCCCATTGACCAATTGTTGCCCAATTTCTAATGCATAAGAAGTTGTTAAGTTATTGATCACTAGAAGTTCCCCTAAAATCTGAGGTTTCAAACTTTTATAAAGTTGTGTTAACGACCCCATGTCGACTAACATGATAACTCCTTCAGAGGTGTCTCTTTCAGAAAGCCAATCATTGACTTCTGCTACGATGTCTCGGGCTGAAGAAGAGAGCGGCATATTAATTGCATCAAAAACATAGTCGCCGCACATTTTATTGGCTACTGCTTGAATGCTGCTTGCCGTTGCGTTACCATGCGCAACAAGAAGTGCTTGATAACGAATTTCTTCTGAGACCTTGCCGATTAACAGGATTCCCAAGAAAAAAGCAACAAAATTCTGGACTTCTGAGGGTACATTTTTAGTAAGATTCGTGACAAGCAGCAATGTCCTAGGATATTGTTTTGAAAACAAATACATCTTCTCTTCTATTTTTTGGGAAGATAGTTCTCCTTTTAGCACTTGCAACAATCTGCAAACGGTCTCTAGCGCTTCTTTCGTCATCAGCTCGTTATCAATAACACAACGGTTTTGTTTTTGAATACTTGTTTTTATATTTAGTGCTAGACTGTCATTTATTAATGTCACGGTATTTTCCAAATATCGACTATCAAAAGATCGCAGTTCTTCCTTTAATTTAACAAAATCAGTTATTTGCAAAAGCGGCGTGATTTTTTTGACAAAAAGATGTGTATCTTCTACTAATGTCGGAGCAGGAGGATAATTGATTTGAATAACAGGTTGCTTGTTTTCTCCAACAACTAATTCTTGACTGTTTGGAGATATACGCAAGGCATCTGCGCAAGCCATTCTTACCTGATTAGCCAAGCTTCCAATATTTCCCGACAATTCTTGTGTTGCTAGTGCAGAAAAAATATCATTTGAAATCGTGATGCTTTTCTTGATTCGTTTTGACTCACGTTCAAATAAATATTTAACAAGTTCTATCCTTTCAAAAATCGGCCGCTCATGAAATGTAGGCAAATCAATAATCACCGAAATACGACGATAAAATGTCGGTAACAAGACCTCTTCAGGTATTTCCGTTGTAGCAAATAATAACCGTACATTGGAATGAATCAATTCCGCCTCTTCTCCCACAGGCCGAAACTTTCCAGTATCCATAAATTGAAATAATTTCTCTTGATTTTCATGAGATAATCGGTGGACTTCATCTAAAAATAAAACACCATTGTCGGCCTGAGCTAAAAGACCTTTCTTTTCCTTCTCAGCGCCGGTAAATGCCCCTTTGATATGGCCAAATAAAATCGAAGAAAGCAATTCAGGATTATTCGCATAGTCTGCACAATTGAAAACAAAAAAATTTTGTGCCCCATTATATTTTTTTTCGTGTAAATAGTCAAAAATCAATTGTGCCAAAAAACTTTTCCCTACGCCACTCGCTCCATGTAAAAGAAGCGGCAGACCTAATGGTGGGTATAAGACAGCCGCTTTACATTTTTCGATTGCTTTTTTTGCACTGCCTTCGCTTCCAATATATTGTAAAAAGACATCTCCAGCCTCATTATAGTCTGGTGTTGCGATTGACCAATAGACTGGTTTTGTCCCACTTTTTTGAATTTCATTTCCATCTAATAATTCATTTAAATACAAACTTGTAGCTGATCGACTCAATGAAATAGCATCTGCAATTTCTTGAGTTGTTGAAGCTTTTTTTTGTGCCAATAAGTCCAATAATTGTTCCCGTGTCTCTTGTCGCATCGTTTAGCCTCCCCCAATAAAAATACCGTATCTTAGACAACTTGTCATCTGATTAAATGTTCAGCTAAGATTGTTTAATCATCGTACTAAAAACTATCACAGTCAAAGTAGGATTAAACATACTCTGAACTGCGATAGTTTTTTTGATCAAATTTCTATATGTGTGTCATCGGGTGCTAAGTAGTCGAGATAACAATTCTATCACTGCTTCATCATTATATTTTACTTCTAGTACTGACAATTCATCCTTGTCGCCAAAACGGTTTAACCAAATCGGTTCCCAATTTGCGGCTAGAGCAGGAACAATGTCATTTCTATAACTATCTCCTAAATAGAGTATTTTTGTAATATCTGCCGGTAATTGATCCGCCACCTTTTGAAAACAACTCACATTGGGCTTGGCATCGCCTAATGCTTCTGAAATAAACTGCCATTTTGGATCAATGAAACGACTAAGTTTCAACTGGTCTAATTTAGTTTGTTGTTGTTGGGTAAATCCATTCGTTAAAACACCACAGAGAATACCTGCATTTTTTAAAACTTGCAAAAGAATAGTCATTTCAACAGACAACGCTTGCTTCTTTTGACACTCATGATAATAATTATCCAGATCAATTCTATTAGAATCATCAGCTACCTTTAGTCTTTTTAAAACAGATGACCAGCGATCATAATTATGGATTGCTCCAACTTTCCCTTCATGATATCGTTGATAAATTTTCTCACTATGCGAACGAAAATCACGATAAAGTCCTAAAAAATGATTCTCATCAATTGAAGAATCTGGAAAATACTTTTTCAATGTACACTTGAACGCACTATAATTATCTAATAGTGTATCATCGATATCAAAAAAGACTGCACTTTTATTTAACATACACCTAACAATCCTAATACGATCCCTAAAAACATGATTCCAAACATTACAATATTCACATTAACTTTTTTCCGTAATAACCAAAAAGCAAATAGTGTGACAACTAGGGGAATAATCCCGACAAACAATTGATCAAGATAATCTTGGATCTTCATTACTTCTTTACTACCTTTTACACTGACTTCTAAAATTGTTTTGAATTTAACATTTGAAGCCGTCATTGAGCCCATCATCATTAAGCCTAGCATACTAGAAGCCTTTGTTAATATCTTCATACCACCTGATTCGTACATACGTTGAATGAAGCTAGCCCCAACAGAATAGCCGCTATACAATGCATAATAATGAATCAGAAAAGCAGGAACGTTATAGATTAATAAAAACATGATCGCGCCTAAAGGAGAACCCGTGGCTGCCAATGAAATTCCTATTCCAGCTGCGATTACTCGTAAAATCCCCCAGAAAAATGAGTCGCCGATTCCTGAGATTGGTCCCATCAAGGATGCTTTAACGGCTGTAATCGAACTAGGATCAAAGTGTTCATCTTCACTGTTTTGTTTTTCCATTGAAGCCACAAGCCCCATAATGAAATTATTGATGTGCATTGTAGCATTGAACCAAGTCGTGTGACGAACGATTGCTGTTGCGCGCTCTTCTTTTGTTTTATAAAAACGATTAATTACTGGTAGTAATGTATAGATTACTCCAACAGCATGATATTGCGTTGCTCCTGTACGACTAGCATTCATTGTCCATGAACGCCAAAAGACTGAGCGCATCATTTTCTTTTCTTCTTTGGTTAGATTTTCTTGAAATTTCATGCGAAAAAGTCCTCCTCTTCTTCAGTTTTAGTCATGGAACCGGTGTGGTGATTTCCAGCACCATTGCCGACATCTCTAATTTCAAGATCTCTTTGTGCACTGATAACACATATAACTACACCGATAACGGCAACTGCTATAGCTGGTAATTGAACATACGCGGTTAGAACAAATCCTAAGATATAAAAAACTGCTAGTTTGTTATCCCACAATAACTTCATCAACATGGCAAACCCTACTGCAGGCAACAATCCGCCGGCGGCACTAAGACCATTCATCAAATTTTGCGGAATATTTTCAACAAATGTGTTTACCGGACCACTACCAGCCAATATCCCAATGAAAGAAATTGATGCGATAATCAAGTAATAGATTACCCAAGTACCATAGTGAAGCGTGACGATCATTTTTTGGTTATTTTCCCGTGCTGCCTTATCCAGAACTGGGGCGAAAATATTCATAAAGACATTCTTTAAGAACATTACGACAAATGCTGCTAACATCCCGATTGGTACTGCTAATGTCATCGCCGCGTTTTGTTCCACATTAGAAATAATTGCAAAAGTAGTTGCTAAAGTAGTTGCAGTCACTGGTTCTGCTGCGATTACGCCTCCAATATTTACATTTCCTAAAAAGACTGCTTCTAATGATGCGCCCATTAAAATACCGGTTTTCATATCTCCCATCAAAATACCCGTTACGAGTCCTACCACTAAAGGACGCTCCATCATACTTTGTCCAGTCAAATAGTTCCCCGCAAAACAGATAAACACCGCTAAAGCTGCCATCGTTGCATGCATCAACATATTGGTTCCCTCCTATTTTAATGCTTCTTTTAAACTTAATTGTGGATTTGTTGGTAAAACTTGGTTATAGCTATTAACACGTTCCAAGTGAGACAATTCTTTGGCAGCTGCTAGTTCATCAGGATTTAGCTGCACACTAGGGAAAACCATTGTTTTTGTTTTTGGATCAGATTTATCAAATCGTCCAGCATTGGCTACATTTACAGCTGCTAAATTTTCGACATTTTGAGCGATTTTATTAGCATCCGATACACTATTTACAATGACAAAAATACGTTTGTCAGCACCTCTAGGATCATTGAATACTTTAATAGCGTCCTCTACTGAACGAATTAATAACTTCATGCCATTTGGTACTGCCATCTTTAGCGTCATTTGCATTACCTCATTTTTTGCTGCCTCATCATTTGCAACTACTAGTAGTGGAGCATTCAATTCTTTTGTCCAAACCACCGCTACTTGTCCATGAATCAATCGATCATCAACACGAATTTGAGTTATCATTATTTTTTCCTCCTCAGGATTTTTTCTATTTAATCGTTCTATTTAAAAAAATGTTTCTTCTTCCGGTAATTGTGTCGTTACCAAACGGACTTGACTTTCATTAATTGCTTCATTGATACTTTGTTGTGTAAAAATCTCCTTTTCTGGTATCAAAACTAAAGTTAAAATAATAGCCAAATTACTATTGGAAACAACAAAAATTTGGTCTTTCTTACTCAGCATGAGTTCAGTCACAACCTTTTGGTTAACACTGCCTCCAAATAGATCAGTAAAAATTATTCCTTGTTCATTTTCTCCAACAGACCCGATGAACTCTTTAATGATTGGCGTATAGTCCTCATCCGTTAAATAGGCATCCACTACATTAAGCTCCGCACCTTTATCTGCTAGAATAGTCAGGGAGCTCTGAAACCCACTTGCTAGTTGCCCGTGTGTTGCAACCAGGAATTTTTTTTTCATCTTTATCACCTCACTTTATTATATGCAAGTGCCGTGCCAAAAAAAAAGAGAAAAAAGTGCATTAAGAATACACGATTTCTCCTTTTCAATCTGTTTAAACAGATGCTTTAATTTTTAAACACACCATTTTTCAGTAAAACTCTTAATAAAATTGTAAGGCCTTGCCCTTTTTTCCCCTTTTCGTTTTCTGATGCGTTTATCAACGGTATTTTAACTCAAATAAAAAAAGAAAAAGAAAAAGCCCTTGCTACTAGGCAAGGGCTTTGCTTCATCAGATAACAATAGATTAACGACGAATTTCTTTGATACGAGCTGCTTTTCCGTGTAATGCACGTAGGTAGTAAAGTTTTGCACGACGTACTTTACCGTAACGAACTACTTCGATTTTCGCAACACGTGGAGTGTGTAGTGGATATGTACGTTCCACACCAACACCGTTAGAGATTTTACGTACAGTATAAGTTTCGCTGATACCAGCTCCGCGACGTTTGATAACTACGCCTTCGAATAACTGGATACGTTCGCGAGTTCCTTCAACAACTTTCGCGTGAACGCGAACAGTGTCCCCAGGACGGAATGCTGGGATATCCGTACGTAATTGTTCTTGAGTTAAAGCTTCGATTAATGGATTCATTTTATCATTCTCCTAATTTCCAAACAATCTTAGAGTCTATCACCCTAGCGGATTATCGTAATAGATGAGTTTTACACTCACTTGAATATTCTAACAGAGGAATATCTATCTGTAAAGATAAAATTCTTGTCAGAAATATTTCGATTAATTCAGATCTATTTTGTCGTTGATTATTTCTTCAAGTTTATTTTTACAAAATAAGCTGTGACAAGCGTCTTGCCGCAAGCCTATTTTTCTATCCACTTCTGGCACAACTTCTTATTGTTCTTCTTGTTTGATCTCAGCTAGAAATTTTATCATTTCTGGTGTCATTTCTAATTTTTCTAACATGTCTGGGCGACGCAAATAAGTCCGGCGCAGTGATTCTTTTAACTGCCATTCTTCAATCAAGCGATGGTTGCCATTCATCAAGACTTCTGGCACACCCATTCCCTCAAATTCTGCAGGGCGCGTATATTGTGGATGTTCTAACAGACCCGTCGAATGAGAATCTGTCTTGGCAGATGTTTGGTTGCCTAAAACATCTGGCAATAAGCGGACCGTGGCATCGATCATTACCATCGCACCAAGTTCACCGCCGGTCAAAACATAGTCTCCTAAAGAAACTTCATCAGTTACTAGTGAACGAATCCGTTCGTCATAGCCTTCGTAATGGCCGCAAATAAAGATCAATTGTTCTTCTTGTGAAAATTCTTCCGCCATTTTTTGATTGAAGGGTTTCCCAGCTGGATCGAGCAAGATTACACGTTTTTTTTGATTGGGCGTTTCAGTTTCAATCGCTTGTAGATTATCGTAGATCGGTTGAACTTTTAACAACATTCCAGCACCGCCGCCATAAGGATAATCATCAACTTGTTTATGTTTGTTATCAGAATATTGCCGAAAATCATGAACGTTGATTTCTAATAAATCTTTTTCCACTGCTTTTCCGATGATCGATTCTCCTAAAGGACCTTCGATCATTTTAGGAAAAAGCGTCAAAACATCAATCCGCATCATCTAACAATCCTTCCGGAATTTCAACACGAACTGTCCCCGCTGTCAAATCGACGGCTTTAACTACAGATTCAATATACGGCAGTAAGGCATCTTTTTGTCCTTTGCATTTTACGACCCAGACATCATTGGCTCCAGGTGATAGGATTTCGGTAATTTTACCGATTTCTTTATCTTCTTCATCAATTACCGTCAAACCGATGATCTCATGATAATAATATTCGTGTTCATCTAATTCACCCAGTTGTTTCTCTGAGATTTTTAAGATGCCATCACGAAAGACTTCCACATCATTGATATTAGGGTAGCCTTCAAAACTGAGCAAATCAAAATTTTTATGTCTGCGGTAACTTGCGATTGTCAAAGGAAGAACCTCTTGCTTATCACGGAATAAAAATAGCTGTTCTCCCACTTGATAACGCTCTTCCGTAAAATCAGTAGTAGAAATCACTCGAACTTCACCGCGTATTCCATGCGTATTGACGATTTTCCCGACTTTGTAGTAATTAGTCACTTATTTTCCTCTTTCTGCTTAGGCTAGTTTGCCATCGATACAGCCATTTTCAAACTGTTCATCGAATCAGCATTCATAATTGTATACATCGTTTGATTGTCTTGCCAAACCACTCTGTTCGATTGGTAATCACCAGTAGCTACTCGCAAAGAAATCTGACCGGCATCATGCGGGACTGGCAGAAAAGCTTGTTCTAAATATTCAACGGTTTGTTTGGCTAATGGAATGGGATTCTCCTGTTCAAGATTGTTGGCTTGTACAGCTAAACTCCAATTGCCTTCTTGCCACATCAAGAAACTAGATCCCGCACCAGCGCTCTGATACCCCGTGATATTATACCCAAGATCGACTTGTTGTCCATTCGGATCATAAGTTTGCCCAACTTCATTTTGTGCCGCTTCGTTTGAGTCGAAATTTTTCCGCTGAAATCGAGCGATTGGTGATTGTCCATTTAATGAGGGATCATTTAACGGTACGTCTTCTCCCACTTCATAATAATTGATGGTCAGTGTTTGCTGCGCTTCAGAAACAGTGATCCCAATTGATTTTCCACCACTGATCGTTGTTGGATCAGGAAACTTTTCATTAGGATAATTGGCTTGCAATTCCTCCATCGCTGATAATGCATGATTTTCATGGGACGAATTGGTTTTTGTTGAACTATTTTGTGTTTTAGTGTTAGTTACAGTGGATGAATCTGTGCTGGAACTTGTATGCTTCGTTGAACTTGATAGGCTTGCCTTCGAACTTGTCTTTGTCTCAACAGTCGATTCTGCGGTGCTATCTTGTGAATCACTATTTCCTGAGTTACAAGCAGCTAGTAGAAATACCGTGCTAAACAACAACAAATATTTTTTCATGATGGAACACCTCCATCTATAGTCTAACGTATTTTCAACGAAAAAACACTCGAATCAAACCGACTCGAGTGTTCTCACTTTATTTACCATCCACGATGTTGAGACGAACTTTTTTCGGTCCATCAGTCCGAACACTATATACGATCGTACGGATCGCTTTTGCTACTCGGCCTTGTTTCCCGATGATTCTGCCGATATCTTCAGGTGCAACAGTTAAGTTGTACTCTAAAAAATCATTAGATTCCTCGATCTCTAACTTCACTTCTGCAGGGTTTGTCACCAAAGGATGAACAATCGTCAACACAAGGTTCGTTAAATCTTGCATAACAGATCACCCTATTTCTTAGCGAATTTAGCGTCGTGGTGTTTTTGCATGATGCCTTCTTTAGAAAGAATGTTACGAACTGTATCAGAAGGTTGTGCACCTTTTTGTAACCAGTCTAAAACATTTTCTTCTTTTAATACGACTTCTGCAGGGTTTTTCAAAGGATTGTAAGTACCCACAGTTTCGATAAAACGTCCATCACGAGGAGAACGAGAATCAGCAACAACGATACGGTAGAAAGGTTTCTTTTTAGAACCCATACGTTTCAAGCGAATTTTAACTGCCATTGTATAACTACACCTCCATATAATTAATCACAAGATGTAGTTTAACACGCTTTGATTTAGCTGTAAAGAGTTTTTTCTTTACAGTACTCTTTTTCTTTTAAAGCGTATCCTTTGCACCGTTTACTTATTTTACGTAAGATATAACTATAGGTTAACAAAAGTAATAGGAAGCGAAGGAATTATAATGACAAAAAAAATCGGTATCTTAGTCGGCAGTCTTCGTAAAGACTCTTACAACAAAATCGTGGCCAAACAATTGGCAGAACTGTTACCTGAAGAATTTGAAGCTAAATTCATCAAATTTGATGATCTTCCTTTTTATAATGAAGATCTTGAAGTAGAAGGTGCTGCCCCTGATGCTTGGGCGCGTTTTCGTAAAGATGTCAGTGAAGTTGATGGTCTCTTCTTCGTATCACCAGAATACAATCGTTCGGTTCCAGCCGTATTAAAAAATGCCTTAGATGTCGGTTCTCGTCCAATGGGCAGCAGTGTTTGGGGCGGCAAACCTGGTTTAGTCGTAACGGTTTCTCCTGGCGGACCTGGCGGATTCGGTGCCAACCATGCTTTACGTCAGTCACTAGTATTTTTAGACGTTCCAACCTTACAACAACCCGAAGCATATATTGGCGGAATCATGAACTTAGTAGATAACGATGGTCATATTGCCGATGGCACAGTGAAATTTTTCAAAACGATCACAGATAAATACATTGAATTCTTCAATAAATTAACTAAATAATCAATTAAAAAATACTTGCCGTGGGCGAGTATTTTTTTCTAGCTCACTTTAACAGCTAAGTAATTCAGTTTTTAGTTTGAGCTTAAAAACTAGAACCATAACCACTTTTGTCATTTATATAGTACTTCAACTCGCCGTTTGAACATTTAGTCAATAGCTCAGCTGATAGTTTTGACGTAGGCTCTCGGACACATTTTTGATATTCAATATGCGCAATATTAAAGCTAATTGGGACTCCGCAGACTCCTTGATTGCGGTATAGGCGTTGTCAATATTTTATATCCTCAAAAAAAGGGCTGACAAAACCTTGTCACCCTTTTTTCCAAATAAACAGTATTCTAGCAGCTTCAGAAATAAGCTAGAATTTCGCAAAATTTAAAAAAGTCATTCCCAAAAATTTCAGCCTATTTTTTTAAACTGCTTACTTCTATCAAAAACTCTTTTTTTATTTCTTTAAATGCAGCTGAGCAAATTGGCCAATTTGTTCAGTTTCAAGTAATTGAAATTTTTGTTGATTGGATTGCGGCAAGAAAAGCGGCACACCTTCTCCTAATAAAATCGGAACGATCTGAATCCACCATTCATCGATCAGTCCTGCTTCAATTATCGGTTGCAATAATGCTCCGCCTCCAACGACCCAAATCGTTTTATCTGCAGGTAGTTTTTTTATAAATTCGACAGGATCTTCATTGATCACTTGCATATTGTCATCGACTTTGATTGCTGAATGACTAAAGACAAAATTTTCTTTTCCGGGATTGATGACTTCTAACTGTGCATCTCGTTTAACGACTTCGTAACTTCGACGCCCCATCATTGTATAATCGATTGATTGATAAAACAAATCAAAAGGGAACTTGTCCCCACCTTCTTGCTGATACAACCATTCTAAACGGTCCTCTTTATCTGCCAAATAGCCATCTAAACTCATTGCGCCATAAAAAACTGTTCTTGCCATTGGACACACCTCTTTCTTTTCCAACAGTTTATCAAGTAAATTTGCTAATACCAATTTTTTTGATCGTTTGCTGAAAAAATCAAGACAACTAACGGCTGCTATTTCTTAGTCAATTCTGCGTAACGAAAACAATTTTGTTCATGATCATTGACGATTCCAACGGCCTGTAAAAAAGCATAGATCGTCGTGCTACCGACAAATTTGAACCCGCGTTTTTTGAGATCTTTAGCAATCTGATCGGATAATGCTGTTTTGGCGGGTACATCTTTCGCCGTACTGATTTTATTATCTACTACTTGGTAATCGGTGAAGCCCCACAAATAATCAGCAAAACTTAGCCCGGCTGTCTGCATTTCGATGATCTTTTGTGCATTGTTGATCGCTGCTTCAATTTTTCGACGATTACGAATAATTCCTGCGTCTTGCATCAACGCTTCAACCTTTGCAGTATCAAACTGTGCAACTTTTTCAATATCAAATTGTTCATACGCCAAATCAAAATTAGTCATTTTATTCAGAATCGTCTGCCAGCTTAATCCGGCTTGATTCATATCTAAGACTAGTTTCCGAAAAAGTCGCTGATCATCGTACTCCGGCACACCCCAAACAGTATCATGGTAGTGTTGCATCTTTTCATTGCTTCCAGCCCATTGACAACGTTCCATCTGCATTCCTCCCTCTTTTTCGACTATGCGTACTTAGTCTTGACGATAATAGTATTCCTCAGCCGGGAAACTTCCGCTATTTTGCGTGATGATGATTCTCGGTCTTGTCGTATCAGATTGGTCCCCTTCAGGATTTGTCGCACCAATTTTATAGAGAGCAATCGCAGCGCCTCCACCTCCATTAATAGGCATAATACTTACATAAGAAATTCCATCTTCAGCGGGTTCGGATCTTTGTGCAACAATTTTTTCTTGATTATCCGTTGTTCCATCTGCATTGATTGTTAGTGTTCGGCCTTCGCCGTTTTTCCAAGTACCAGCTAATGTCGCAAAGTCGCCAGTGAGGATTGCTTCGACATCAAGGTCGGTTTCTGTTTGTTTGGATTGATACGCTTTCCACCATTCGTCATGGTATTCACGCAGACTTTCCTGATTATCGGAATCAAAAAAGATGCGATTTTCGTCACTCGTCTTGCCGTCAGGTCCTGATACACCACTAGGAACAAGTGTCAAAACTAATTCTTTGCCTTCGATGGCGATCGCGTTTGTTCCTAAGAAAGTTACTTCATAATACCCGTTAGTCTTTTTAGGTAGCTGATTTTTATTCATTTTATAATGTGCATGGCTTGAACCTGCCCAATAAATCCAATCTTCCCCGCTTTTAGAAATGCCTGGGAAAACGGTCGTCTGATTTTGATAATAATTCGTTGGAGTGTACCCATTTAAAGTAAAACCAGATTCTGCGATTGCTTTTTCAGTCGTATCATTTGAATAGCTGCCTTCAAAAGTAGAAAGATCGCCTTGCAAAACAGGGTCCGCTGTCACTTTAGGTTTCTGATTACTGAAAGTCATCTGATGATCTGGATTTCCGTCACTCATCGTTAATTTAATCTCGCCAGATGCAGCTGCTGTAATATCGATTTTAAAACCTGAATCTCCGTCAGATTTTGACATCTGTGTCTTTGATTGATAGTCGGCACCTTTTGATTGCCAATCTGGAATAAAGGTTGCTGTCATTTCTCCTTCTGAAACTTGGTACGTGATTTTCCATTCTTGATCACTCAGTTGCTCAACAGTAGCTGTACTGCCTTCATTCGTATAATAAGTTCCTGCCAATGCTATTTTTTTCTTTTTAGGTGATTGCTTTTTTTCAGCGCTAGATGAATCAGAAATTTTTTCAACCGTTGAACTTTCTGTTTTATCCGTTGTCGTTTCTTCTGCAGCCTTATTCGAACATCCTGCTAATAAGAAAAATACGATAAATAGTGAAGCGATGATTCTTTTTGTTTTCATTTGATAACCCCCAAAAAATACTTTTTCTTAACTCCTTTACTCCATGACTACAACAGCCGTTGCAATCAACTACCGTTAGTATAGCACTCAAAAGGTCGATTGGCTGGCTATCTGGACAGGAATTTCGTATAAAAATCAAAAAAGCTAGGCAATAAAATCTGCCTAGCTTTTCCATCAATTTATGCTATTTGCGTTTCTTTTTCTTCTTTTTACTTTTCTTAACCATCCGGTTCATGGCCATCTTGCCCATTTTACCTTTGATTCCTGAACCAAACATTTGATCCATTCCTGCTGACATATTGCCTTTACTCATTTGCTGCATCATTTTACGCGACTCTTTGAACTGTTTGATCATGCGATTAACTTCGACGATCGAGTTCCCTGAACCGGCAGCGATCCGACGGCGGCGGCTAGGATTCAATAAATCTGGATCTTCTCGTTCTGCTGGTGTCATTGAATAAACCATCGCTTTTTTACGTTCGACATCTTTAGGATCAACTTTGACATTTTCAATTCCAGGCATTTGGCTCATGCCAGGAATCATTTTTAATAGATCTTCAATCGGTCCCATGCCCATCACTTGATCTAATTGTTCGATGAAATCATTGAAATCAAAACTGTTTTCCTTCATCTTGCGTGCAAGTTCTTCAGCTTTTTTCTCATCGTAATCTTGTTGCGCTTTTTCGATCAATGTCAGCATATCGCCCATGCCTAAAATTCGACTAGACATACGATCTGGATGGAAGACTTCTAAGTCTGTTAGTTTCTCACCTGATCCGACAAATTTGATTGGAGCCCCTGTGACGGCCCGAATTGACAACGCCGCACCACCACGAGTGTCCCCATCTAATTTAGTGATAACGACCCCAGTGATTCCTAATTGTTCATTAAAACTCTGCGCTACGTTGACTGCATCTTGCCCTGTCATCGCATCGACAACTAAAAGAATCTCATTCGGTTGTGCGATTTCTTTGATCTGTTTCAGCTCTTCCATCAACGCTTCATCGATGTGTAAACGACCGGCCGTATCAATCAAGACATAATCGTTTTTATTTTCTCGCGCTTGTTCCATCCCTTGACGAACGATTTCAACCGGGCTGACTTCAGTTCCCAAATCAAAAACAGGAACATCTAACTGTTGACCTAAAACTTTCAATTGGTCGATAGCTGCTGGACGGTATATGTCGCCTGCAATCATTAACGGACGAGCTTTTTCATTTTTGATCAACTGATTGGCAAGTTTTCCGGCAAACGTTGTTTTACCAGCCCCTTGTAACCCAGCCATCATAATAACTGTCGGAATCTTAGGTGATTTTTCAATTCCGACTGCTTCTGTTCCCAAGGTCTTTGTTAACTCTTCATCAACGATTTTTACGATTTGTTGGGCTGGAGACAGACTTTCTAATACTTCTGCTCCAATCGCCCGACTACGGACTTCTTTGGTGAATTGTTTCACCACTTGTAAGTTGACATCGGCTTCAAGTAAAGCCAAACGGATCTCACGCATCATTTCAGTGATATCTGATTCTGTGATTTTTCCTTTTTTACGTAATTTCCCCATCGCAGCTTGCAAGCGCTGCGTTAAACTTTCAAATGCCATTGATTAAATTTCCTTTCTATTCATCTAAATCTTGTAATCCAGCGATCGTAGCGGCTAAAAATTCATCCTTGGGATAATGCTCCGTGACATATACTTCCAATTTATCCAACTGCTCTTCCCGCACAATATAATCTGAAAACAAATGTAGCTTGCGCTCATAATCTTCCAAGATTTTTTCTGTTCTTTTGATATTATCATAAACTGCCTGACGACTCACCTGATATTCCTCAGCAATCTCGCCTAAAGAAAAATCATCGGCATAATACAACTCCATATAATTCATTTGCTTTTCAGTCAGCAACGTTGCATAAAATTCAAACAACGCATTCATACGATTGGTTTTTTCGATCTCCATTACGTCATCCTCATTTCTTGCCAATTTTCTTCAGAATAAACAGGTAATCCTTGTTGGATAAAATAAGCCGTTGCAACACCGACACCTTTGATCCGAGTACCGGAAAAACTACCGTCATAGATCAAATTACTGCCGCAGGAAGGACTTCTTTCTTTTAAAACAAGACCTGTGATCTGTAATTTCTGCATTTCTTTAAACGCTTTGATCGCGCCTTGTTTAAAGGCATTCGTCAAATCATGGCCTTCTTGATCGAAAACTTTTGCTTTGCCTTGCCAGACATCAAATCCGTCACCGCCACGAATCTCAGCAGGAGGACGCGGTGTAGGCAAGCCGCCTAAAACTTCAGGGCAAATCATCAATGCTTGATTTGTTTCAACTAAACTTTTCAGCGCCGCAATCTCATTTGTGCCACCGTCGTACCGACACGCGACACCGCCTAAACAGGCACTAATTCCCAGCATGGTTACTTCTCCTATCAAATTAATAGAAAATAGGTGACAAAACTGCCTTCCCATTATACCATTTATTAAGGTATGGAAATAGTCTTTCATAAATGTTCTTAACAAGAAAAATTAATTCCTTCCACTAGAGAGGAGATCCATATGAAACGTGTATTAGTCGTAGACGATGAGCTTTCGATCATCAAGTTATTGAGTTTCAATTTAGAAAAAGAAGGCTACGCCGTCACTACTGCTGAAGATGGCAAGGAAGGCTACGAGCTGGCCTTAAATGAAAAATTTGATTTTATTATTTTAGATGTGATGCTGCCATCGATGGACGGTTTGGAGATCGCAAAAAAATTGCGGCAAGAAAAAATTGATACACCGATTCTAATGCTCACTGCTAAAGATGATACGATCGACCGAATCTTAGGCTTAGAGATTGGAGCCGATGATTACTTGACCAAACCATTTTCGCCGCGGGAAGTTCTTGCTCGAATGAAAGCAATTTTTCGCCGAGTAGAACCTAGACAAGAAACGATCGAACATGAATTTTTAACTGCTGGCGAAATCAAAGCCGACTTGGCTACTTACCAAGTTTTCATTCGTGATGACAAGATTGATCTGACACCGAAGGAATTTGAACTACTCGTCTACTTCATGAAACGGCAAAAACGCGTCATTGATCGCGATACCTTGCTGGATCGGATTTGGCAATATGATTTTTCCGGTCAAAGTCGGATCGTTGATGTCCATGTCTCCCATCTGCGAGAAAAAATCGAAGTCGACCCTAAACATCCGCAATATTTGCAAACCGTTCGCGGCTTTGGTTATAAGTTTCAGGTGCCGGCTAAATGAAACGTAAACACTTAGACTACCTTGTTCCTTTTCTACTTGTTTGCTTACTGTTTTTAGGCAGTTGGAAGTTAGCCAATCACTTTTTCACCAAAGAATTGTTGGAATTACAAGAGGAATTTTTGACTAGTAACGGCGAATTGGTCATTCAGCAGCTAGACTTAGATTCACTTGACTCCGACAAAAACCAACACGCGATCGAAGACTTTGCAAAAAAAACACAAGATCGAATCACCTTATTAGATACACATGGAAAAATCATTTTTGACAGCACCGAGCCGAATCTTTCCGGTACGCGTGAAAATCGACCTGAAGTAAAATTTGTTTTGAATAAAAATGATGTCGGTTCTTCCGTACGTTATAGTACTACTTTGAAAGCGGAATTGCTCTATACTGCGCAGCCGATCCGCTCTGGTGATGAGATTGTCGGTATCTTGCGAGTTGCTAAAAGAACTTCTGCATTTCAATCAAAGACCCAAAACTTTCAGCGAACGATTTTTACTATTTTGTTTTTGTTTTATGCCTTCATCTATCTAATCATCTGCTATCTGACCTATCAGCGAAACCGGCCGATCGAAACAGTTTTACCCGTTTTGCAACGGATGTTGGCTGAACCAGAAAAAAGCAATTATGTCATGCAAAACTCTTCGCAATGGCAAGAGCTTTACGTTACTGTCAATCAAATCAGTGAACAATTGAATGAAACCTATGCTGCTTACACATCGACTGAAGAACAGTTTTCGACGCTCTTTCATGAATTGACTATCGGGGTGTTCATTATCGATACCGAAGGCCGTTTTATCATGATCAATCCGGCCATGGAAGAATTGCTGCAAATCGGCGGGGCTAGCCAACATTACTATTGGCAAGTTATCCAAGACAATAAGTTCATCCAATTGATCCAGCAAGTTTTAGTCGACAAAAATCAAGTTCATCAAGAAATCTCAGCCAAATTACCCGATTCGATGAACTTAGATATTCGCTTACGTTATATTGAAAATGAGCTTAAAGGCGATCAGGTGATGGGAACGGTCTATGATTTGACGCATGTCCGCCGCTTGGAAAAAATTCAGCGAGATTTTGTAGGCAATGTCTCACACGAATTGAAAACCCCTGTAACTTCTTTATTAGGCTTTACGGAAACGTTATTAGATGGAGCCAAAGAGGATCCAGATCTAACCGAAGAATTTTTAACGATCATGCAAAATGACGCCAAACGCTTGCAGCGGCTGATCCAAGATATTATTGAACTATCAAAAGATGGCAGTGATCTAGCTGAAGACCGTCAAGCACTCGAGTTGAACTACTTTTTCCAACAACAGATCGATTTGTATCAGCATTTGCTGAAAAACAAACAGATCCTTATTACAATTGATGGCGCAAAAAATTGTTTCTACCAAACGCGCTTGACTTTTTTTCAACCGATTATCAAAAATCTGTTGGAAAACGCGATTCAATATTCAACAGAGAAAAGCCAGATTGAATTGTGTTATCGTCTGACGGATCAATTAGTCATCACGGTGACCGACCATGGTATCGGCATGTCAAAAAGCGATCAGAAACGAATCTTTGAACGTTTTTATCGAGTGGACAAAGCTCGTGCCCGCCACTCAGGCGGAACAGGTCTTGGGCTGGCTATCGTCAAAGAATACAGTGAGATTCTTGGCGGAACGGTCGAAGTCGAGAGCCATCCAAAACTTGGCTCAACCTTTACAGTGACCTTACCGAATAATTAAAAAAAGCTGACTTCAACTTTCTAACGAAATTGAGGTCAGCTTATTTATTTTTTGGGGAAAGGTGTCTTTTCTTCAATTACTCCATCAAAAATTATTTTACGGTACCGTCTGCGGCACGTTCGACTTTCATTGATGTTATCGGCAAATAGCCCAATTCTTTGACCGGTCCAGATTGTACTTCGTCACTAGTCATGAATTTTAAGAAATCAGCCAATGCTTTTTCCGGCTCGCCTTTTGTATACATATGTTCATAGGACCAAATCGGCCATTCATTTGTCGTAATGCTTTTAGCGTTTGCCGTCACACCATCAAGTTGCAAGGTTTGCAGACTGTCATCAACATAGGATAATGCCAAATAACTAATGGCTCCTGGTGTTTGTGCCACAATTTTTTTAACGGTTCCTGATGAATCTTGTTCTTGCGACTGAATAGATTCTTTTCCGTCTAGTCCCCATTTTTCAAAAGAAGCACGGGTTCCGCTACCGGAAGCTCGATTAATCACTTGAATCGCTTCGTCTTTGCCGTCAAGTTCCTTCCAGTTTTTGAGTTTGCCGGTGAAAATATCGATCAATTGCTGTTTTGTAATATTTTTTACTCCAACGTCCTTATTGACAACCGGAACAAACCCGACTACTGCAACTTTATGATCGACTAATTTACTCGCGTCGACCCCTTCTTTTTCCTCCGCAAAAACATCTGAATTTCCGATTTCTACTGAACCATTTTCGACTTGGCTTAAACCAGTCCCGCTTCCGCCGCCTTGAACAGAGATCTGGACGTTTGGATGATTTTGTGTATAGCTTTCTTGGGCCGCATCAACTAACGGCTGCAAAGCTGTAGACCCTACCGCTGTAATCTTCACAGGATTTTCTTTTGTTGAACCCGAATCTTTTGCCGCGTCTCCTGTACCGCAGCCTGCCAAGATAATTCCTGAAAAAGCTAATGCTAAAATAATTTTCTTCATCGTATACACTCCCACTAATAAATTTCTTTTTAAGAATCCGAATCGAAAAACGCTGACGCTTTCCTTTTCCTTAGTACATCATTACTTTATCAATCAAAAGTAAATATCTAGTTGTGTCCCTGTAAATGATCCGTAAAGAACTGTAAATATTTGGTAAAGACAAATTCCCTTACTTTTTATTAGTTTTGATGTACAATAACATCAGATTGAAAAACAACCATGAGAGAAGTGAAACCTATGTTAGTCATTATCTATGATGTAAATGGCTCAGAAAAACGGTGAACTATTCTAGTCCCAATGATTTTCTAGCCGCTCAACTAAAAGAAGTCCCAGACTTGCCTGATTATTACCATGTAGTAACAGCGACAATCGATGACAAAGAGATCGCTTTGCAAGATAAAACCATCAGCGGATTATTCAATTACTTGAACAAATAAAAAAAATGGATCAAATCTTTTCGATTTGATCCATTTTTTTATTTATTTAAATAGTCGGTCAAACGTTTCATCGCTTCAACTAAGTTATCCATTGATGCGGCGTAGCTGAGTCGGACATAGCCTTCACCTTCTGGACCAAAGGCAACTCCCGGAATAAGTGCTAACTGATTCTTCTCTGCTAAATCAATACAGAATTTCATCGAATCTTGCTCTTGATCTGCTGGGATCTTCGCAAAGATATAGAATGCACCTGAAGGACGGGCAACTTCAAAGCCTAATTTTGTCATAGATTGATACACAAAATCTCGACGTTCACGATATTCTTCCCGCATCACTTCTGCATCAGAGATTCCTTGGACCAATGCTCGAACCGCCGCTTTTTGCGAGATCGTCGAAGCAGCCGTCACTAAGTATTGATGAACTTTGATGATTTGTTCAACTAATTCTGCTGGCGCAAAAATAAAACCAATCCTCCAGCCTGTCATCGCATGAGATTTTGACAACCCATTGATCAAAATTGTTTGTTCTCGTAAATATTTTCCGAATGAAACATGTTTCGCTTCATAATTCAATTCACTATAAATTTCATCACTGATTACAAAAATCGGATATTTTTTTAATGTCTCACTCAATGCAGAAACTTCCGCTTCATTGTAAGCTACCCCAGTTGGATTTGACGGCGATGTAATAATGATGGCTTTAACTTTGTCTCCATGTTCTGCCATTGCCTGATCAATTTGTTCTGGCGTTAAAATAAAATCCGTTTCCCGTGTATCAATATAAACGGGTTCAGCACCTGCTAATAAAATCAGCGGTTCATATCCCGGATATGTCGGCGCTGGAAGCAAAACTTTATCTCCCGCCTCTAAAATTGCCAACAAGCTAGCAGATAACGCCTCCGTTGCCCCAACAGTCACTAATACTTCCGTTTCCGGTTGATAGTTGACTGTATACTTTTCCGATAAAAAACAGCTCGCGGCTTTTCGAACATCGATCAAACCAGACATTCCTGTATAATGGCTAAAATTATCTCTAATCGCCTGTTGCCCTGCTTCTTTGATATGTTCAGGGGTATTAAAGTCCGGCTCGCCTAATGTCAACTTTAACATATTAGGAATTCCAGAAACTTTTTCATCAAATTGACGAATCAATGAGACGGCGATTTCATACACATTTTTATTAAATCGATCTTGCACTTTATTCATATAACCCCTCCATTTCTAATCATATTATCACAATTATTCAGATAGTAAAGTGTAAATATTGCTTTGTTTGTTCATGATTGATAAAATTTCAGCGGCATTTAGCAGTCATTTAATCAACTTTAGCAGACTCATGCTCTTTCTTAAAAGACAACTCTAACTTACTTTTCTTTTTTCCTGATAAGTGTTCGTTTTACAAAGAAGAAAATTTAACTCTAAATAGGTAACGGTTTGTTGATAGCAGCATAAAATAACTTTAATTATTATCATTATTTATGTAATTTCGATTGAATTGACTATTTATCAATCATAAAATAACCTTAAAGACGTTCTGCTGGAGGCTATTTATGATGCATAAGAAAATAATTTCACTACTACCGTTTGGTTTTTATCTCATCCCTTACATGCATCTCTCATTAGCAATCGATTATCTTTTCGATTCTCTTATTGGTATTTTTCTGTTTTTGATAGTTACTGTCACTATAGGTTTCTATGCAAAAAAAATTCGACGCCTGTCTTTATTGATCCTAGGCAATCTCGTCAATATCTTATTGAGTTGTGCCTTGATCCTTTTAAAAAGTCCGATAGTCGATTGGTACCACTCTTCTTCCCCATTTGTAGCTGCAGTCCCATTGATTGTTCTCTTTATATTTGCACAATTGACCGGCATTTTTTGGGCCCATGCTCTCCAAAAAGAAGGGGCATTTTCAATCGATAAAGGAAGTAAAAACTAATTGTTTATTAATTGATAAAAAAGCTTCGGATCGTTACGGAACTGACCCAATAACCTGAGACAAAATAAAAAAGCACCCCTTGTTGAATTCAAGTTAAAATGAATTTAACAAG
>NZ_BJDX01000013.1 GCF_005405365.1 Enterococcus xiangfangensis | reverse complement strand
GTGCGTAAACTTCGATAGAATTTATTGCGTCTCTTTACTGGACGATGGTCTTGTTCAATCAAATTATTCAGGTATTTAATGGTACGATGTTCTGTCCCTTGATAAAAGCCGTATTCTTTTAGTTTCTTAAAGGCACTTGTAATAGAGGGGGCTTTATCTGTGACTACAACCTTCGGTTCATCAAACTGCTTCACTAACCGCTTAAGAAAAGCATAGGCTGCTTGTGTGTCCCGTTTTTTACGTAACCAAATATCCAAGGTTAAACCATCTGCATCGATGGCTCGATACAAATAATGCCATTTTCCTTTAATTTTGATGTACGTTTCATCCATTTTCCATGAATAAAAGGATTTTTTATTTTTCTTTTTCCAAATTTGATAGAGTAGTTTGCCATATTCTTGCACCCAACGATAAATCGTCGTATGAGAAACGTTAATGCCACGATCATATAAGATTTCTTGAACTTCACGATAGCTAAGGTTATAACGAAGATAGTAGCCCACGGCTACAATAATCACATCCTGCTGAAATTGCTTTCCTTTAAAATGATTCATCGTCATTCCTCCTGCTATCTTTTTCTATTATTCTACCTTATTTGATAGTAGATTTAAAACTTTGCAACAGAACCTGGGGTATCATCTAGCTGCAAAAGGTTTTAAAACACTTCTAATTGATTTGGATCCCCAGGCAAATGCAACGGCACTTTATTCTCTTACAAGACAAAGTCAAACTGGTGAGGTTATGACGTTCAATAAAACATTAATGTCTGCTATTGCGGAAGATGATGTCAAAAGTATAATTACACCTATTAAAGAGAATCTGTTCTTGTTACCTAGCTTCGCAGATTTAACTTCTTATCCTTTATTTTTAGAAAAAAAGTTCCCAAATAACTTAAAAAAACGGTCTACTTATTTCTCTGAAATTGTTAAACAATTTGAAGAGAATTTCGACTATATTTTATTTGATGTACCTCCTACACTTTCAACATTTACCGATTCAGCAGTTCTTGCTTCAGACTACATTGTTATTGTTTTGCAAACGCAAGAGCGTTCATTTATCGGAGCCGAAGCATTTATAAAATATTTACAAGAATTGATGGAAGTTTATGAAACAGACTTTGATATTTTAGGTATCTTACCCGTCTTGCAAAAAAATAATGCAATTGTCGACCGATCAGTCTTGCAGAATGCAACCGAATCATTTGGTAAAGAAAACATGTTTAAAACAGTGATTAAAAATATGGAGCGTTTGAAACGTTATGATATGACCGGAATCGTCGATCCTAAAATCAGCGAGAGATTTGACGTTCACGATAAGAATGTCCATGCCTTATACAGTGACGTGACAGACGAATTGATTGAAAGGATTGAAGGGAATGACTAATAAGAAAAAATCTAATTTATTAAAACCAAGTACGCCAGCGCAACCAGCACAAACGTATACGCGACAAAATATCTATTCTGTCACAAATTCAGATGCACTACCTACTAAAGTGCTTCCTGAAGCAAAATCAGTTAGAGGAAAAAGAACATCAATTAGTTGCTTTCAAGATACAAAAAATAGCCTACAAGCTTTAATTACTATAATGGATAAAAAAAACGTCGATGAAGTCGTGGAATCTCTCGTTGATGCCTACAAAGACTTAATGTCTGACGAAGAACTCAATGAATTTCGTTTAATTCGAAAATCATTAGATAAACGTACTATTAAACGTTAAAACGTGTTGTCAGAAGAGGTTTTAACGGTGTTTTCAGGTTTATGATCGATGAGTTATACGTATATGAGCCTGTAAATCGCATGAAAAACATACTCTATAATAGGAATAAATGAATATAGGATGGTGTATCGAATGGCTGATGAAACGTTAAAAGATGTGATCCATGATATAGAAGTGTTTAAAGAAAAAAATGTTGAACAGGTCCGACTAAATATTAATAATGAAATTTCTACACTTAAAAAAGATATTCCACAAGAACTCAACACCGACGAATTTGATTTAAAAATTCAAAAAGAAATTGATACAAAGTTAGCTAAATTTCACGATGATCTGGATATTAAGCCCAAAGCTCTTTACTATTCATTAAAAACGGATATAGAGCTTAACGAAAACATAACTGAGAAAGAATTAACCCTATCTGCTTATAACTTTTTAGAAAAGTACACTAAGAATAAAGTGTTAAAAAAAATACTAAAAGAACTTAAAAAGGAGAATAAAAATGGCTAAGCCTCTTGTTAGTTTTCTTATGAAAATAATGGCAGTAATTGCGACTGCTATATTAAATCAAATTCAAGATTATCTTTCTAGCGAACAATTCAAAACCTTAGCCAAGTCGACGATTAAGTCCTTTGTTGAGCGGATTGTTCAATTAGTAATGAAAGAACAGAATATGCCGATAAAATAACAAAAAGATAAAAGAATCGAAACCTTGTTTTAAAAAAGTTTTGATTCTTGAATTTTTGCTTTAATTTAAAATCAGTAGTAAAAGAAGAGAGGGAGAGCGTATGAAACGTTTTTTAGATACATTCACGCAGGATTATCTTGATGATATTCTTGTACGATTAGCCCACCACTCAGCAGGAATTGAAGGCAATACCATTTCCTTGCCTGCGACTGTTTCAATTATTGTGAATGGAACTTTACCTATGAGTGGGAAGGCGACCGTTCGTGAATTTTACGAGATTGAAAACCACAAACAAGCTTTTGAGAACATGCTGTCCCACTTACTGAACGAAGATCCCTTAACGATTGCTATTGTTAAGGACATACATGCCGATTTAACAGATCGTTTGCAGTATGGTTCTGTTGCAAAGTTTTAAATAAAGAATAAAATCCCTTACGGTATCTATGATTTAAGCTGGGATTCCCAATAATACCTTGATTTCAGTACAGACCGAAAACCCGAAGAGAGTGCCTTCTTTTCGGGTTTTCTTATATAATCCTCGAATGGCTTCCATGCCTTTAATCGTGGTAGAGGCAGTGCGTAAACTTCGATAGAATTTATTGCGTCTCTTTACTGGACGATGGTCTTGTTCAATCAAATTATTCAGGTATTTCATCTATCCAAGTGATGGCAGAGGCAATTTCAAATATGAATCTTTTGAAGATTGATGAAAATACAACAACAACTATCGGAAAAGTAATTTGTGACTATCCAACAAATGTTGTTCCTGAGATTACAACATTTGCCATGGAAATACGAAGTCTTAATCATGAGAGTGGTAAAAAACAGTTAGATCACGTTATTGAAACGCTTAAAAAAGCAGCAGATAAATTTGACGCGAAGTTAGAATATGAAGTCAATCAAAGCTTATATGCTTATTATCATGAAGACGATAATCGGGTAATTAAACGTTTTAAAGAAATGTGCAAACGGCATAATCTTAACTATCAAGGACTAGTAATGCGTGGAGGTACAGATGTTAGCGGTCTGACTTTTAAGGGGATTGTTGATGATAGCTATCAGCCTTTTTTTGAAGAACTTGATTAAATAGTGTGATAAGTTTTTTCAACCACTTATACTTACTGAAAATTCTGTTTAACTGGTAAACAAAGATAAATCCAAATAAGAGGTTATATGTACATAGCCTCTTATTTGGATTATTATTCAGACTGGTATATCCCATGTAAGTATAAATAGATTCTTTTAGAGAAATCTTCACTTCTATCCGTGCTATCTAAGTATGCTGCCATTAATATAAATAATTGACTTACTGCAAAATCAATATCCACTGAATGTCGTAGATGATTTTTATTTTCTTGTAGTAGCTGGATAAATGGAGATTTATAAGACTTTAAAAATAATTGATACAGTTTCATAGAAGTTTCTTTAGATACAGTATGCTGTATATCATGCATCATTACAAATAAATTAAAAGGATGCTTGGCTTTTAAAAATTCAACCATCTCTAATAATTTTATCTCTAAGGCAGAACTTGACGCGTTTGCAATTTTTTTTAAGTTAATCTCTACGTCATTTGATAAACGCAACATAACTCGATAGTAAATATCTTCCTTATTTTTAAAGTGATAGTAAATTGTTGGTTGTGTTACGCCCAAAATTTGTGTGATTTGTCTGGTAGATGTAGCTTGATATCCTTGAGTCATGAATAGCTGTTCGGCTACATCTAAAATTTCTTCGTACATAAAATCACCTGAATTCTTATTCTACATGTTTCTTTTTAATGCATGAATTAACTCAATTTTTCTACGAGTACTAACCACATGTTTCTTTTCATAAATATTATAGTGGTTTCTTCTAATTTCAGGGAGTAATTCTTTGTAAATCATAAGTGCACTTAAGAGTGCATGGCGTGTGTCATTTGCAATAAAAGGAATCATTTCTAAGGATTCATTATATAGTTTTTCTGCTTTTTTTGCTAGTTCCTCCCAAAGATTAATAAAATTGTCTGATATAATTTGTTTTTCTAAATGTGTTGTTGTAATTTGGTAACGAAGCATATCTTCTTTCGGGAGATAAATTCTACCTAAACGATAATCTTCGCCAATATCTCGCAAAATATTTGTCAGTTGCATTGCTTCGCCTAATTTTTTTGCGGGTGTGATAATTTTAGTTGGGGTAGGAGATAGCACAGGTAGAAGCATTAATCCTACACTACCAGCTACATAATAGGCATAATCTAATAGTTCTTGTTGTGTTTTTGGCTGTTGAAAATTCAAATCCATGCGTTGTCCTATTAACATATCATAAAAGGGGCGGATATCCATTGGAAATTCACTAAAAACGGCTTCTAAAGCTAGCCACATTGGATGATTGGGAACTGATCCAGCTTCAAATGATTCTAATTCTTGAAAAAGTTGTTGTAATTTTTGAGCATCTTTCTCTTCGTCTACTATATCATCAGCTACTCGACAGAATGTATAAATTGCATAAATACTTTGAGCTTTCTTTTTTGGTAGTTGAGAAAAAGCGGCATAGAAAGACTTTGAATGTTGTTTGATAGTTTGTTCGCAAATTTTAAATGCTTGTTTGCGATCTTCAAAAATATTTTGCTGATTAATTTTCATCTCTAACTAACTCCTCTACTGCCAGTTTTGCACTTTGCATAACAATAGGAACACCGGCTCCTGGATGGGTACTACTACCACAAAAATAAAGATTTTCTGCATAATCAAATTTGTTGTGTGGACGATAGTAATTACTTTGTGACAAGATTGGCTTCAACCCAAATGTCGCACCATTATAGGCATTGAATTGTTGCTTGAATTTATCTGGTGTGTAATATTCTTCAAACACGATATGATCATTTAGATCTGTAAATTGCGTTTTCGTTTGGATCAACTCAACAATTTTATTGCGATACGTTTGAATCGCCTGATCTGACCAATCATTATATTTTGACACTTCTGGTACTGGGATCAAGACATATAGACCTTCCTTGCCTTCTGGTGCTAAATCTTTATCAAGTAAAGTTGGACGATACAAATAAAATGAAGGATCTTCTGGAAGTACACCGTCTTCAAACAAATCACTCACATTGCGTTCAAAATCTTCAGCAAAATAAATACTATGTAACGTCTCTCCTGGATAATGCTTATCTAAGCCAAGATACATCAAGAAGCAAGAACATGAATACTCCATTTTATCGATTTTTTTGTTAGTATATTTTCCGCGTTTCTTTTCGTCTGGGATCAAATGCTTCATTGCATATGGAAAATCAGCTCCACACACGACAGCATCGGCTGCAATCATCTCTTGGCCAATACGGATTCCTTTGGCAGACTTTTGTTCGATGACGATTTCATCGACTGGTGTGCCATAATGAGCTGTTCCACCTAATTCTTTGAACAATCGGTCTAATGATTTCGCTAAGGTATACATCCCACCTTTCATAAAATGGACCCCATAAAAGAGCTCGATCATCGGAATAATCGTATACAGTGATGGACCTTGATACGGTGAAACACCGATATACAATGTCTGAAAGGCAAGCGATTTACGCAAGCGGTCATCTTTGACAAATTTAGAGATCGAAGAATAGGCATCACTAAACGTACGCAAACGAACACCCGCCCACAACGATTTTGGATTATAAAAATCAAGCGGACCACGGAACGATTTCATGATAAAGTGTTCTTTTGCAATCAAGTATCGTTTGTAGATATCCGCTAAAAAGGCAAAATAGCCTTGCGCATCTTCTTCTGAGATATCTTCTAACGTTTTTGTCAACGTCGTAAGGTCACTTGAAAATAGCAATGGGTCATCGTTTGCAAAAAACAATTCTAGCATTGGATCGACTTTTTCCATTGGAATATAGTCATCAGGATCTTTCCCGCAGACTTCAAACACCTCACGATAAATTTCGGGCATCATCACGATCGTTGGCCCTACGTCAAAAAGAAAGCCATCTTTTTCGATTTGATTCATTTTCCCACCAGGCTTGACGTCTTTTTCATATAAATGAACATCATAACCCAGATTTTGTAAACGAACAGCTGCACTTAATCCTGCTACGCCTGCTCCAACCACTATAATTTTTTCCATGTACTATTCACCTGACTTTTCTTTTTTTTCGGTTAACTCTCCATCTTTCATTATATAAACTTTATCACAATAGTCGACTAAACGGAGGTCATGCGTGACCATGATCGTCGCTTTTTGTTTTTCTTTCGTTTCTTTTGCTAAAATTTTGACCACTTCATAAGCTTTTTCCGTATCTAAACTTGCAGTGGGCTCATCAGCTAAAATAATCGTAGGATCATGATATAAAGCACGGATGATAGCGATTCGTTGACGTTCTCCTCCTGAAAGCTCTTCTGGATATTTTGAAACTAATTTTTCGACGCCTAGTTGAGTAAATAATTCTGTTCCAACTGACCGTGCTTTTTGTTTCGTGACTTTATCGACTAATTTCAATTGATCTTTGACGGTCAAAAACGGAACAAGATTTGATGCTTGTAAAATAAAGCCGATTTCTTTAAAACGTAAAGCCGCTCGTTGTTTTTCTTTTTTCTGACTAAATGGTTGGCCGTTGATCAAAACTTCACCTGAAGTTGGACTCTGTAAGCCTCCGATAATGGTTAAAAATGTACTTTTTCCAGATCCCGATGGTCCAATAATAGCTACAAATTCTCCTTTATCTACTGAAAAATTCGTTTCTTTTAACGCATGAATCGTCTCATCACCATCCTGAAATTGCTTGGTCACGTGCTTCATTTCTATCGCGCTCATCTATTTTCCTCCTAACTAATGGCTTTTAATGGATCGATTTTGACAATAGTACGAACTGAGAAAAAGGCTCCAATGATTGCAACGACAACCATCATAATACTGACTGCGGCAAAAAATAACGCATTACTTTGAAACGGTACCGCTTCTGGCAATATAAGTCCTGAGCCGATCGTAGCAAGCAACCCGATCCCAACACCCACAACCGCTAAAAAGAACGTTTGGGCAATAACAGAGCGGGCAATGTAACTACTAGAGATTCCTTGGGCTTTCATCACACCAAAAATCGCCGTTTTTTGCATCGTTAAAACATAGATGAAGATCCCAATAACTACTGCAGCGATGACGACTAAAAAGCCGATCATAAAACCAAAAGTCAACACTTGGGCATTATATCCCGGAAGTTTATTGATAAATGTTGAAATCGTTAAACGTTGTAAACTACTTGGTACATCCGTTAGTTTCCCTTTTGTCACAATGGCATTTAATTTCATCGGTTGCATTTGCGCACGTTCACCGTATTTTAGTTTGTGGACCGTATCTAGCGTTGTGTACAGGATTGGTGCCACATTAAATTTTGCATTTTTTGTAAATCCTGTGATAGTTAATTCTTCTTCATTTGTTGCTAAGATGATCGTATCGCCGATTTTATACCCTGCATTGATTTTTAAACTTTCATCGGCAACGACCTCATTATCTTTTGTAAATAATTTTCCTTCTGTAACTTCTGGAGTAATAAACTGATCTGGATTGATTCCAAAGAAACTGACATTTTCTTTTTCTGATTTATCCCCTTCACGATAGACGATACCAGAAAGTTGTGACAATTCAGCCTTGTCTTTGACATCAACCTTATCAAAATCTTTAGGATCGATCATCGACATATTCAAATTATCATTGGCTTCACTGGATAATAAAATATTATCTGCTTGCCATTTATCGATTCCCATTCGATTTTCTTGGGCTAATCCGTAAGCTAATCCTGTCAAAAAAAAGACCAGATAGGCAATTAAAAACATCACACCAATGACTAATGTGTAACGTAATTTAGAATGTTTGATTTCATTTAATGCTAAAAACATCGATTTTCCCCCTTTTTGGTAGAAAAAAAAAACTAAACTTATAGCCCTTTTTTCCCAATAATTGGAAAGAATTTTGCAGTATGTGCTGCATATTCTTTAAAGTCTTGACGATCATGGTATTTCTTTTCTAATAATGGAACTCCTGAAACAAATAATAACAACAATGTAATACAGATTGGACTTAAAATCAGCCATAATGTCGACCAACTTGTCAGCGCAACTAAAAATACACCCCACCAACAAACGGCTTCACCAAAGTAATTTGGATGACGTGTTACCGACCAAAAACCACTTGTTAGTAATTTGCCTTTATTCTGTGGATTTTTTTTGAACTGTTCTAATTGACGATCGCCGCCAACTTCAAAAATAAAGCCAATCAACCAAATCAAAACGCCAAGCCATTGCCACCACATCATGGATTCATTTGGGTTAGCAAATGTATACGTGATCGGTAGCGCAATAATAAATAATAATACGCCTTGCAAGACGAATACATTTAAGAACGCTTTGATATCGACATATTTTGTCCCCCAGCGTTTACGCATGTTCACATAGCGATAGTCTTCTGGCTTGTTCCAATTGCGACGAGCAAGATGGGTAAATAATCTTCCACCCCATAATGTCACGAGTACTAAAATAGCTAATTGTTGTAATGTAATCAAATCTGTAGCAATCAAACCGCCCCAAGCTACTACAACGAACCCCCCACCCCAAGCAATATCGACTAACGAATACTTGCGTTTACCTTTTGAAATAATAAACCAACAAATAAAATAGATGAGTAATGCAAATGCAACAATCCCATACATCATTTTTCTTCCTCCTTTAATACCCCGGCGATCGCTAAACTTGATTGTCCCGCACTGATCGCAATCGCTGCTGAGCTTTCTACGATCGCATCGACTGGTATCGCTCGTGCGTTTAAGCTCGTTTTCCAATCAAGTGCTGCTTGTTCATTAAACACATGTGTGACATAAACTGCTTCTAAACGCTGTTTGTTAGCAAATCCGCTGACCTTTTTTGTGATTTTTTTCAAACTTTGTTTTTGACTCAAAGAAGCGCCAATCAACTTGCCATCGCCTTCTTCATTTAGACTGACGATTGGATGAACAGAGGCTTTTTGAGCGATTTTTCCTAAGAATTGGGGAATTCTGCCAGATTGAATCATCGGATCTAAATCCGCTACTGCTACATATATAAAAATACGTTCACGCAAGGACTGCAATTCATTCACGACTGTTTCAAATGATTTATCTGCCTCAACTAACTCTACGGCTCGTTTGACAAGTAATCCTTGGGCAATCGAATTGAGCTTCGAATCGATTACTTGAATCCAGTTAGAAGAGAGCTGTTTTTCTTTTATGCGTTGGGTGATCAATTGATACGTTCCACTTAATTTAGCCGCTACACTGATAACCAACACATGATCATATTTCCCTTCTAAAAACGAAAGCAAGGCATCGACCGTTTTTATATTCGGTTGCGCAGTACTCATACTTTTAGCTATTTTTAGTCGTTGCTGTAAATAATCTGGTTCGATAGTCAATTTGTCTAAAAATGTTTCTTCATCTAGTAAAAGATTCATCGGTAACACATGTACTTGATGTTCCAAGCTAAAATCTTTTGGTAAGTCTGCGATCGAATCGGTTACAATCGCAATTTTTGCTTTTGCGTTTTGTCCAATTTGATATTGCAATTGCATATCGTCGACTTTTTGATACGCCACTTGACCATTAGATACTAAATAAGACATCAATCGTGCAGGTTCACTAGTGTGGATATGTATCTTTACTTGTGTTTGATCACCAATCAAAACCAAAGAATCACCATAGTGTGCCAGTTGTGCTTTAAATGTGTCAAATTCTATCGTCAACTGTTTGACTAAAAATTCTGAACAATAACGATATCTAGGTGCCTCGCTTAGAAAATGTTCTTCGATTGCTTCCTGTTGATCTACTTGCATCTTTTCATAGTGAGAGACATCCCCATTACAAAAATATTCGGTTAGACCGGCAATAAAATAATAAAATCCTTTTGCACCTGCATCGACTAATTTATTCTTTTTCAGTACAGCCATTTGGAACTGTGTCTGTTCCAACGCTGCTTTAGTCTGTCTTTTTGCAACCGTCAACGCCTCAATCAGGGTATTTCCGTGTTCGATCTGCTCAACGAGATGTTCTGACCACACATGCATAACTGATAAAATCGTACCTTCTTTTGGTTCCAAGACAGCTTGATATGCTTTTTTTGACGCTTCTTGTGCTGCATAAACAAGTGCTTTTTCTGCTACGAGTGCATCATCATAGCTAGTACTTAACCCATAAAAATATTGAGCAAAGATCATACCCGAATTTCCTCTAGCACCCATCATTGCCGCTTCTGATAATTGGTTCAATCCATCTTTGATGCTGTTTGTTTGTATGGAAACTTGGTCTAAGATCGTTTGCATCAAAGCAGCCAAGTTACTCCCAGTATCTCCATCAGCTACAGGAAATACATTGATTCGATTCAATTCTTGTTTTTGATTGACAACTTCTTTAGCCCCATTCAAAAAACCTTCGAGTAACTTGGTTCCTTCTGATTCTTTCATTTCATTCACATTCCCTTAAAAAAATTCGCTTGGATCATATAAACAATTGCCGACGTCACAGCGGTTACACCAGTCCCCCAAGCAAGGTCGATAATCGTCATCTTCACTGGCCAATCTTTAAGCGTGGCTAAATTTGTCAAATCGTACGTTGCGTAACAAATCAACCCAAATAATGCTCCCGCACCGATTGTATAAAGAATACTCTGTTTTTCGACTCCTGGTAATAATACGAAAAAGACAACACCTATCACATAAAGCACATAAAAAATCACTGCTGGAGCCAATTTTACTTCTCCCATTAGTTGTCCAATAAAATGTTGATACATTTTTTTCGATACCACCAACAACCAAAATAAGTCAAAAATCAAAAAGACAATCGCACTTGTTAAAAATAATTTGAAAAATTGTGACATGCCTTTCTCCCCCTTATCACTTGATAAGCAAAGTGTAGCATATCTCCATTTTCATGCCTAGATTGTTGCTCAAATTCAAGCGCTTTTTTCTACTAATTAACTAACACGTTACTTTTTATGACAAAAAAAGAACATGCTCTACGCATGCTCTTCTACTGAACCAAATAATATAGCAAAGAAAAAACCGGTTCTGTTGCAAAGTTTTAAATAAAGAATAAAATCCCTTACGGTATCTATGATTTAAGCTGGGATTCCCAATAATACCTTGATTTCAGTACAGACCGAAAACCCGAAGAGAGTGCCTTCTTTTCGGGTTTTCTTATATAATCCTCGGATGGCTTCCATGCCTTTAATCGTGGTAGAGGCAGTGCGTAAACTTCGATAGAATTTATTGCGTCTCTTTACTGGACGATGGTCTTGTTCAATCAAATTATTCAGGTATTTAATGGTACGATGTTCTGTCCCTTGATAAAAGCCGTATTCTTTTAGTTTCTTAAAGGCACTTGTAATAGAGGGGGCTTTATCTGTGACTACAACCTTCGGTTCATCAAACTGCTTCACTAACCGCTTAAGAAAAGCATAGGCTGCTTGTGTGTCCCGTTTTTTACGTAACCAAATATCCAAGGTTAAACCATCTGCATCGATGGCTCGATACAAATAATGCCATTTTCCTTTAATTTTGATGTACGTTTCATCCATTTTCCATGAATAAAAGGATTTTTTATTTTTCTTTTTCCAAATTTGATAGAGTAGTTTGCCATATTCTTGCACCCAACGATAAATCGTCGTATGAGAAACGTTAATGCCACGATCATATAAGATTTCTTGAACTTCACGATAGCTAAGGTTATAACGAAGATAGTAGCCCACGGCTACAATAATCACATCCTGCTGAAATTGCTTTCCTTTAAAATGATTCATCGTCATTCCTCCTGCTATCTTTTTCTATTATTCTACCTTATTTGATAGTAGATTTAAAACTTTGCAACAGAACCTTTTACTTTGTATTTCTGACCTAAGAATGATCGATCGACGCCCCAGCTGTGTGCATATAGTTGAGTACCTAAGACACCAAAATTTTGCTTCAGCTGATAGTAATTTGCGTGTGCCAGATCATGCATAGTAAATATACCCATTCGCTTCAGTCTGATTGCAGTCCGACGTCCGATACCCCAAACGTCTGTAATGTTTTCTACTGACCAAAGCTTTTGATGAACGTCTTCATAACGCCATTCTGCTTTCATATCTGAATTTTTTTTACTTTCGAGGTCTAGTGCGAACTTGGCCAAGAGCGGATTGTCACCTATTCCGATCGTTGTGAAAATTCCAGTTTGTCGATAAACGTCTGTTTGAATCATTCTCGCCAGCTCTCTTGCGTCCTTTGCACTGAACAGCTTTAATGAGTCTGTGACGTCCACGAAGCTCTCATCGATGCTGTATACGGAATGATTTTGTTCGTCAGCGTACTTCTTGTAAATGTTGTTAATCTCCATATTCTTTCTCATATACAGTGCCATTCTCGGTGGTGCGATTACGAGGTCTTCCGGATACGGAAAAGGAAGATCTCGTGATCGACTGACATTAGAAATTCCATAGGCTTTTTTTGCGGCCGGACTCGATGCCAGGATCAACCCACTCCCCCGCTGAGAAGGATCGTCTGAAGGATAGGACATGACAACTAACTTTGCCTTTAAAGGATTTAGTCCTCTTTCTACGCATTCTACGGACGCATAAAATGACTTACAATCGATACAAAGAATATCCCGTGAGGGTTCTTTTGTGTAGTCAAACCTTGGGTTTACGCCAAATTGCATAACCATGATAAATCACCTTTTCTAAAAAAAGATACGTTTTATATACACATTAGAACACATGTTCGTTTTTTTTAGTCAAGGAAATTCAACGATTAAAAATATTATTATAGATTAGTCTTCAATAAATTATAGTATATCTTATACATTAAATAATAAAGTATAAGATATACGTTTAATTAAGCATATCTTATACCATAAACGTTATTTTGAAATTTTATCAGAATGATTTTTTTACGTCAGCCAAACACTGAATCAAGAAATTTGTTGTATGAATCTGCTATTAAATAAAATATAGCAGAAATAATAAATATATTTTGTGTAACTTATATATTAAATAATAAAGTATAAGTTATACGTTTAATTAAGTATAACTTATACCATAAACATTATTTTTAAATTTTATCAGAATGGTTTTTTACTTCAGCCGGAACACTAATTCAAGGGATCTGTAGTATATATCTGCTATTAAATGAAACATATCAGATATATTGAATATATTAAGTATAACTTATACTTAATATATAAAGTATAAAATAAATATTGAATAAAATAAATATATAAGTTATACTTTAAATAAAGATTAAAGAAAGTAGGTAAAAATATGACAGCAACTACTTATACAGTCGGGAACTTTAAAGGTGGAGTAGGAAAAACCAAGATAGTTACAATGCTAGCTTTTGATAATGCTGTAGTAAATAAGAAAAAAACACTGGTAATAGATATTGATCCGCAAGCCAACGCTTCACAAATATTAGCAAGAACTGTTGACTTAGATCATATTGATAAAACAATAGTTGATGGAATCAACGAAGAAAATCTTTCAATTTGTATAACGCCGATTATGGAAAATCTAGATTTAATTGCATGTGATACAAGTTTTAGATCGTTTTCTAACTATGTTATTGCTAACTTCGAAGATGAAAAAGAACAAATCATGGTTTTAGAAAAATTGTTGGAACCTATTAAAGAAAATTATGAGACCATTTTTATTGATGTGCCTCCAACTATTAGTGCATATTCAGATAATGCTATGGCGGCCTCTGATTATAGTATAATAGCTTTTCAAACACAAGAGGAATCGTTAGATGGAATTGGAAAATATGTTGGGTACCAAAAATTTATGATTAACAACTACGATATTGATCTTGAAGTGATATCTATAATTGCATGCATGCTTGAACCAGACGATGATTTAGATAAAAGTGTATTGAGCGAGGCTATGGATTTATATGGATCCGCTGTATCGAAGAATATTGTTAATTTCCAAAAACGACTAAAACGTTATTCTAGAGAAGGAATATCTTTGAAAAAGTATCGAAACGGAAATTATGATCAATGGGACTATAGGGCACATGAACCGTTTATAAAAATACTAGCCGAACTTGAATCACGCAGAAAAATATTTGAAGAATAGCTAGGAGGGAAAGAATATGAGTGAAAGGAAAGAATTTAATGTTGATACCAAAGTTGATACAGAATATGCTGGTCTCTTACAACCAGGAATAAAAAAGAAAAAATCTGTATCAATTAGAGGAGAAAACGAATTTGGATACTCTTCTTTGATGAATAAGAAACCAAAAGCGATTACTTCAGTAGCAAGTAAAAAACGAGGACGTCCTATAGAAATTACAGATGAGAGATTTAAAGTTACAAAACCCAAAAAAATATCTCCTGCTTTGGAGTCAAAATTAAACGTACTACAAGACTACGTTGAGGAACTTCAATCAGTGCAGGGGAGGATTACCTTTGAAAAACTTATTGACACTTTATCGGAAGCGTATATTACACAAAAATTAGGTGTGGCGAAAGAGGAACACTTGAGAGAAGAAATAAAAGATGCATTTGATAAGCTTTAATTTTTTAAGTCATTCAACAATAAAAGTATAAGTTATTACTGATTACCAAAACATAAAGTATAAGTTATACTTTATGTTTTTGCGTCACAAAATATTTGTTGTTAGGGAAAGCTTATTTTGAAGGTATCGTTTTATTACCTAATGAAGTGATTTAAAGTATAAGATATACAATAATGTCTAATTAGGTATAACTTATATGAGGTTTATTTAAGTATAACTTATACTTTATTAAAATTTCTTCTTGTACAGATTTAACTGTTTTGTTATATTCAAATAAATAATACATATAAAAAAGAGACGGATAAAAAAGTGAATTTGGCCTCACTTCTTCATCTGAATCACATACAACAACTATGTGTTCTCGTTCGTCTCATGGAAATTATGTGAGTGGCTGGAAACCACTTATGTGATTTGAATAAATCTATTCGGACTACCAATCCGAACCTATAGGTTTATTTTACCATTTTTTGACGAGCAACTCAATATATATACGCTTATTTTGTCGTTCCTTTGAGACTTCTAAGCTATTGGGAGAACACAAATCTTTAAGATTATTTGTGTTCTCTTTTAGTTTGGGAAGGAATAACAGTCATGGCAGCTTCTTTGGATGTCGTATATTCGACGGTATTACAAAATGGTATCCGTAAATTTAAATATAAAAACAGCCACCTAAAACCGGTCTCTTTTAGTGATCAGTCAGGAAAGGGGGCTATTTTTGCGTACCGTTCAAAGAAACACATGATCGAAGGGATTGGGCTAGTGATCACTTCAGAAGAAGGGGTGATCGAGAACAATAATCGATTCACCCATTGGACACCAAATGTATTTCGCTATGGAACGTATGCTGATGAAGCCAGAATGTTTACAAAAGGTCATTCTGAGGACAATTTGCGTCAAATCAATACTTTCTTTGTTGATTTTGACACATTGGATCCAAACTTTGACTATGGAGAAATTATCTTGGCCAGTCACGAGATCGGCTTTATGCCGACAATGATTCTACGTACACCGCATGGATTTCAAGCTTTCTATGTACTAGACAAGCCTGCATACGTGACGAAGAAATCAAATTTTAAAGTGATCAATGTGGCCAAAATGATCTCAAAAAATCTAAGAAACAAATTTTCAAATGATTATCGGTTTCCTGTTGATGTAAATGCCAATCATTTTGGGATCACACGAATGCCTTCTGAAGAGAATGTTTTATTCTTTGAACCACAGTATCGTTATAGTTTCGAAGAATGGATCGACTGGTCAATGAGAGAAGATGCGGACAAAAAAGCTGAGATCAAGAACGTTTTTGTATTACCATCTACTCAAGAATTTCGTCAAGTCGATGAACCCTGGTTCCAGCTGTTGCTAAAAAGTCAAAAAATACAAGGTGAAAAGGGCGTATATGGTCGAAATAATGTCATATTCACCTTGTCTTTGGCATACTTTTCGTCTGGATACGAAGTAGAAGCATGTGAATTGACGATGTTAGAATTCAATGACCGCTTGGCTAACCCTTTATCTGATCGAGAATTAACCAGAATCATTTGTTCCGCTTACTCCGGAAAATATCAAGCAGCGCACAGAGAAAAAGTTGTCCTATTATGCCAAGAGTGGGTCGATGCCAATCTTTCTGAAGAGCAACTATTCAACAAAAAACGGGGTTGGTGGAAATTCAAGAAAGAAAGAGCTGTTCGCAAGTATTCACATAGTCATGAATGGGCAGAAGATCTACTGTCCTATTTGAATGAGCAATCCTATGAAGAACAACCATACATTATTTCTACAAAAAAAGAGTTAACTGAACGTTTAAAGATCCCAAAACGTTCCCTGGACAAAGTACTGAAGCAGTTAAGAGAAGAGAACAAAATTCATTTTCGTGTTCGTGCTGGTCGTAATGGGGGTATTATGTTAGCTTCGATACATGGATTGATGCGCTCCGTTATCCGGCTAAAAAAAGAAAGCCGGGGGGCTTATTTCGCTGCGATCTCAGAAGCTTTTGGAAAAGAATACACGTTTATCCAGACAGCACTGAAACGCTTGATAGATCCCAATAAGATCGGCGTGCAAACAGATCTGTTCATGATCGATACAGGCTGAAATTAAAAGGTGCAAATTGCCTATTACATTATATCTATGATACGTTCCTTCTTTTCTCCGCTTTGCTTGCTGGTCTTAAGAAAGAGTAGTATTATTATCGCAAACGTAATAATATGGGGGGAGGTCTTTCTGACTATGAGTATCAATACCTTTGTATATCCCTATCCGATCAATGTGTTTATTATTTCGCAGTTAGGTCTGACAGTAGAGCAATTTTGTGAATTACATGGCTATAAGCAGAGTACAGTAGCAAGTTGGGTAACAAGAAACCGTACCGTAAAGACGTTGCCTTGTGATTTTTTGTATTGTCTAAGCCTTTCTTCAGGCTGGTCAATGGATGATGTTTATCGTCATTTATTGGTGTTGGAGGAGAGGTTTTTAAAGAGTATTGATCCCAAGAAGAAGAAAGAGCAGGTGGATTGATGAATGATTGAGGAGGAAATAGCTGAGCTTAATAGGATCAAAGAATGGGCTGTTATTTTGAAAATCTATTATGGTATTCTGATTCTTTCTTTTATTACGGCCGGATTAGTTTCTCTTTTATTGGTTCTTTTATCGTTATGGACGAATATGATGCTATTTTTGTCTTTACTTTTACTGTTTTTCTTAGGATTAGGGGGAGTAGGTACTGCTATTTTGGATGACTATAAGTGGTCGTTGTTTAGTGGAATTTGTAGGAGAATGAAAAAAAGTGCAACTGTTGAGTCTTATGAATGCTGGAAGAAGGAAATGAATGTGTAGAGGTATACAAAAGAGCCTAGCAATAGATACTAGGCTTTTTCCTATGGCTTTAAAATGTATACAGGTGGAATATGAATGTTGTTTGGACGATCAACGTTTCTGTCAGATAAACGTTGGAAAGCGCCGTGTAGACCTTCTACCAAATGACTGGATGGCAATAAATTGTGCCAATTTGTTACGATTTGATTTAATTTATTTAATCGATTCTGTTTTTCATTAAGTTGATCATCCATGTAAATATTTAGTACGTTTGTTAGGTATTGTGCCCATATTTTTAATTCGATAGAGTCCACATGGTCTGCTACGAAAGCTAGTTTTTCCAATACGAGTTTAGATTTTTCAAAGTACACTAAGTCTATTAAGTAGTCAGATAGGATAATATTTTTTGTAAAAATGGCTGAATAAATCCATGGCATTGAAGTCAACAGCAAGTAGTTTCTGGCTAATTATTGGCAGCTGGTCAATAGTTAATGGGGTAATAAAGTCTGTGAAAAATTGGAAATCATAAGAAGTCAGGTACGTGGCTTCTTATGATTTGATTTATAAGACCCAGGGCTTTAGTGATATCGATTTTAGGAATTTGAGTAGTGTCATTTGATAAAATTTTCTCAAGCAGCATTCTTAAACGGATTAGTGTCAAATTATTGTTTTCGTTTCTAAAACATCCTTGTATAGCAAGATAGCTTGTTGAACATCATGATGTTCAACAAGGTTGTAACGTTTTTTTGAGTGTTGTTGTCTTCGGATATCGAATTCAAACAATCACTACTTATCACTAACAAGTCAATTATCAGATTGAACAGAAAAGTGGATTGACAGCTGAAGCAGTTGCAGAGCTCAAAGATTACTCAAATAAACAATTTCAAGGCTAGTATATGATACAAAATTCATCATTAGGGTAAAAAGAAGTGTTTGGAGATACGGTACCTTGTACGATAAAAGCGACCTATCCATTTTTATTTCTGCTAGACAATATCTCTGTGAAAATCGGAATTGAAGGGTAAGTGCCTTCTCAAGTGAGTTGAAGATATTGGAAAAGATTTTTCCTTTGAACGAAATGAAGTTGATTACTGATGAATATAACTAGGAAATGACGCAATCGATTGGGAATAGCCTAGTAAATCAAATTGGAGTGTCGACGCTGATTTTACAACATTTTGTTGCTGTAAAACTAGCATAATTTCAATTAAATTCAAATCGTGCCCCACCAAATACCCCACCAAAATTCTTGGTGGGGTTTATTATTGTTTTTTTAGTTTAGTGTATATGAAACAGATGCAGGTCATTTCATTTATATTTTCTCTTACTATCTAGTTAGGTATTTTGTAGCAAAACTCCTTAAAAGTACTTTCCACCTTCAACATCTGAAACAAACTCTACTGACTAATACAGCAACTACTTGCTCGTTTGCCCGCACCACCGTTTCAGAAACCATTTTATTTAGTCGGATTCACATCCATAAAAAAAAAGAGCCTATAGTAGCGTATACTACTTATAATATCCTCTCTTGATTACGGTCAAAAATACACGGGGTAGGGCTACCCCATTCTTTTGTAGCATGATTTCTTCTAAAACGTCCCCTAAAATAAGTATTCGTTTTCTGCTATACTGAATATAAAATACGCACGTAAAGTGGAGGATCACAGTAATGAATAGCAAAACAAAAATTAAAGTTGAAACAAGGATACGTGAAAAAATGGACAATATCCTTGCTAAAAGGCTTAAAGAACTAGACAGCGATATGACTAACATTCGTCAAAATAATCCTTTTGGTAGCAGACTCGTTCCAAATGAAATATGGAAAGGCTCAAAATTCGAACGATCTTTTGTAACTTCCTTCGGTCAGGGTGTTTATGAGCAAATAGCACTTGATATAGCCATTGGCAGTGGAGCTTTTGCAGAAAATCAACATAGCGAAATAGTTAAAATAAACTCTTGGCAGGAGGAAGGAATAAACAACCTGCTTTCTAAACAAAGGAGCGGTGCTAATGCAGGTACACCTGATTGGGAAAGTGAAGTTGAAAAAATTTATGCCTTAGATACCCCACGTTATTCAGAGGTTAATACTCTTTTTGATTTATACGTACAAAGGGACAGCGGCACAAGCGAATACTATTCCATAAAAACTGTAAAGCCCAATCTAGATCAAACTGAGATTGCTAAGCGAGATATGTTACGAATCAGAATGGCAAAGCCGGATTCAAAGGCCTACTTTGCCCTACCTTACAATCCTTATGGCGAAGAAAATTCTTATGATTGGAAAATGCCTTACAAACTTTTTGACATGAACAACTGTCCCGCCGTTCTAATAGGATCAGATTTTTGGAATGCTATTGGAAATGATCAACATACATTTTCTGAACTCCTTGATATTTTTGACGATTTGGGAGAGGAATATCATGAGAAAATTAAAAGAGACTATTTGGGTTAATAGTCTCTTTTATTTACCCTCTATCTAAGCTGTGGATTCGTTTCATCTCATTCTCAAAGGTTATTTCATTAGTGTTTTTATACCTAGAATACTTGAAATTATCAAATTGTGGCAACGCCTCGCCTCTCATATCAGCTAAAATAGTTCTCGCAACTGCCTGCCCCAATTGAATAGGTACAGCATTACCAATTTGTCTATAAACATCTGTCAATTCTCCGCAAAATTTCCATGTTTCAGGAAAACCTTGAATTCTTTTATACTCTTGAATACTCAAAGGTCTATCTTTTTCTGGATGACATAAATCTGTTGCTGGCATAGTCGGGTTAGTAACTAGAGTAGGTGACGGTTTATCATAAGACAATCTACGATAAAAACCTGTTTTACCACCACCTAATTCAAATGATTTTCCCATAGCTTTGGGTTGTACATCTTTGGGTAAGTTTCTCCAATTTTGTCCTTCTGATAGCATTCTATAATATACAAGTCTTTTTTCAGGAAATTTGACATAATCATGATCTCTATCGTCCTGAGAAATACCAACTAAAGCTTCCCTTAATACTTTCCACTTAGGTAGATCGTATTCTGACTGATCGGAGTTAGTTGGCGATAGGTATGGAACTTTTTCTGCTCCTAATTTACAAATCATGATCACACGTTCTCTGGTCTGTGGACTACCAAAGTTGGCAGAATTATACAACTCAAAAGAGACACTATAGCCAAATTCCTTAAGCAAGTCCATTACATAAAGAAGGGCTCCGCCTTTTACCGGCTCTCCTCCATCAACAACTGGGTATTTAGCAGATAACAACCCACGAACGTTTTCGATTAAAGCGTACCTAGGCTTCAGATCGCCTATTAGTCTAACGAACGATAAAAAAACATTTCCACGGTCATCATCAAATCCTAACCTTTTTCCTGCTGTAGAGAATGCCTGACACGGAGGCCCTCCGTAGATCAAATCTATCGTTTGGTCTTTTGGTAACTTAGCATAATTTAATATATCTTCTGCTGTATAACGTTCCATGTCACCTATTAAAGCAATATCTGGCTTATTTGAATGAATTGTCTTTCGTGTTTCTTTATCTATTTCACTAGCCAGTAAAGGAGTTATCCCTTCTTTCTCTAGCCCAATATCTAAACCCATAGCACCAGAAAAAAAGCTTAATGCTACAATTTCAGGAATATCACTCGTTTCTCTCGGGTGATCCTCGGGTTCAACCACAATATTATAGTCCTTTATATATCTTTTTAGATCATTTTCATTTATAATCCATTGGTTACCTATTTTTTTTGCAAGTATACTACCAGCCCGTATTTTAGAGCTTACATTTTGTTTGGTTACTTTTAAAAAATCAGCAACTTCAGAGACACTCAAAAGCTTCCCTTCCAAGGTATATCACTCTTTTCAATTCGGAATTTTTTTATATACCTATAATAATGTATTTGCCATTCTAAATCAATGGAAAAATCTTAAGTCTTAAGAAATACCCACTTTTCACTATCGATCATATGAATAATACGGTTTTGTTTCGAGCTTCAATATTAATAAATCAAAAACGTGATTACTTGTAAAATTCCTATTTCATTTTCACTCTCTAATCTATAAAAAGAATTTCACTATATGGTATCTGAACGTATATTTTATCTTTCTTTGGATAGTATTCAATGTTGATATTAATTGCACTGCCGTTATCTAGTTCAGCTTTTGCCTCATAAAATTACTGTTTGATCATATCCTCAGTGACAGTTCTACCGTCGTCTAAATGAAATCTTACTTTTGCTTTATTATGGGAAACCCATTCCACTTGCACGGTTGAAATATTTGCTGATCCATTGATTGAAAAACTACTACTGTAATCAATAGTGTTAGTATCTACCGTTTTAGGATTTTCAAAAGCAAATTTCTCATTGCCGAAAAGATAAGTTGCCCCATAAGGTGAAATTATGATTTCGCTTGCTAAACCACTGATTTTCCAATTACCAATTAATGGATTACTTTCATTTTCTGATGGAACTGTAAAACTAGAAGTGGACGCAGTTGTACTTTCATGCCGTACCCCATCACTACTCTTTGAATTATTAGAGCTAAAGGAATCTAGTACCATGAAATCCTCTGTATCTATTAACATAATTTTCTCAACATCTTTTGTATCATCAGACATTGCAACAACCATAACCTGTTCCTCAGATTTATCTATTACAGAATAATCACTCACCTGTATTTCCTCAGGTGTTTGTCCTTCACTTTTCAGTGTTGCCATTATTACAGCCTTTTTTCTATTTGAGAGCTCGGTATAACTTTGGGCACTCTCTTGAGAAACTTCTTCAATTTCATCAGATGTCAATTTTCGATTTTCTTTTTTATCACTTGAGCTTTCTTCGCTTTCTGTCAAATTATCTCGTGTATCAGATTCTTCGCTCTTTTCATTGTCTCTTCTAATAAAATTAATTGATAACGGCTCTTCCTCCTCTGTCCCGTCACCGTATGAATAAATAATCGTTAATAACAACGACTCTCTTCCAGTCTTTTTTTCAAATGAATTATCTCTCGTAAAGATTCCTTTGCCGTTCTCTATGTCACCGTTTTGAAACATTTTTGGAAATAATTCTTTTAAAGAATCACCATCTAAAACAAGACCAATTAAATCATCTTGCTTTTCATAATTTGGACTCACTTCCGTTGTTTCTACCTTTCCAAGCATCGCATGAGTTACTAAAACCCTATCTTCTGTAATCCCTAGAACAAACTTTGGTGTGGTAGTAGAAACCCATTGCCCCTGAAACCATTCAGCCTCTTTTTTACTCACATCTGTTTTACCTACTAGTGAACACCCACCAAAGAATAGCAATATTACCATCATGATCAATAATGACTTCCAACATTTTCTCATTGATTATTCTCCCTTGTACACCCGTTAATTTTGTATTATTTAGTTTACCTCACGTTTATCAAAATAATATTTCAGTCCAAACATAGCACTTGTGACAATAATTAGAATATTTCGAATTGAAAATTTACTTTTCTTAAAGTTAGACTCTTTTTTTGAAATTTTATACAACGGTAGTTTATATGAAAACTCTCCGTCATTTCCAGTTATATAGATAACATCCGTCTCACCACTAGGGCTCGGATTTTCTATTTTAGGTGTTGTAATATCGTACATGAACGACGTATCAGGAATGTCTTCTTTGTCAATAAGGTAATCTACCCCATCCTTTCTTAGACTATATTTGATTTCTTCACCCTCCGAGGTCAGTTCATACATTTTTTTATTATCTATTTTAAATTGACTTCCTTCTGCTAGAACATCTGTTGGTTCCCAATACCCATTAAAGCCTTTGTACTGACTATCAAAAAAATAATTAGCGATAAATCTTCCTCCAACTAAACTAATTACCATAAACCCTAAAAAGATGACCATTGATCTACTAAATCTACCCATTACAATTCATTCTCCTTATTCACTGTATTCATTTTAACTCATATGATAAATTGTACCGGTTATAAATTATTAGCACAACCCACTTTAAAAGTCATCATCCTATTTTTTACAAGTAATTATAAAATTTAAACTAACACTAAAGGAACTTAGGCACATAACCACTGCAGGCCATCGCTCGTTATGAGACTAAAAAGCCTCTCAGAGGTACTAGGGGCTCCTCTGAGCTATTTTGTAGATGAAAGCGAGCCCTACTAAAACTTGGTGAAGGGGAATATACCACTGTACCGTTCTCTATCAAAGGAAAATCAAAACAAAGATATTGGATTTTTACAATTGCTAAAACGTCAAGAAATGGAAAAAATCTATGACCACGTTCGATAAGGAAAACTATACAAAACGCACACGAGGATTTTCTGATAAATAGAAAAAGCGATGCTGATCAGCATCACTTAATCTAATATCTCTTGCCTTGTTACTATTAGTATATCGTTAGTGAGGCTTTAATATAAACTGTATTAGGTGTCTCTGTATGATTTTGGAACATCAGGAGGCATAACACTGTAAACCAAAGAATTTTTAGGTATCTCCAAATTGAGATTATCGTTGGTTTCCATGATTGATCTAAAGAGGTAGTGTCCAGACTTAACAAAATATCCCCTGTTTTCCTTAAGAACATTCTGGACGCTTACAGAGCTATAGCCAGGGAATGACTTTCCGACCTCCTTGATCAGCTCTTTTTCCGCAATCGCACACACCGTTAACGGATGGAGGTTTTCTAAGATCATGTCAGCTTTTTCTAATATTCGCTTTTTCTTATTACTTAAATCTATTCTCTCATTTTGGGGAAACACCTTCTTTGCTTCCGCTTCACCAAAGCAAAGTTTTACCCAAGCGTATGAAAAATGTTGATAAGTGAAATAAAAATTTTCCATTACTGGAATAATCTCATTTATTAATCGATCAAAAAAGGAAGCATCTAGTTTGCGCAATCGGTAGACATTAACCCTTTTTGGCTCAAATGCTTTTCCTTTATACGAAAAATACCCATTTTTTTCTTTGGTATGTTCTGCGATCTGATCTAAATAGGTTACAACGTCGATAGATAAATCATTGTCATCTAATTTATCTACCATACCGATGAAAGTCATGAACGATAACAACTTGTTCCATTTTCCTATACTGTATTCAATATTAGTTTTGCGCCCGTACCGTTGATCCATCAACTCTGCTAAAAGACTTCCTGACATAATACTAATAGTATTTCCTTGTTTATCTGTTGAAAAATAGACTCTTGGTATAAGGGTTTCGTAAATCTCCTTCATATCAGACACCTTACCCCTTATTGCTTTATGTAAGGTAGGTTTTAAAGCATCAAGCGTATCGAAACCTATTGGCATTTGTTCAATAATTGATTGGTATTCCGAGGGATACAATTCCAGCTTCATTAAAAACCAATTGAATGTTTCCCCACGACTGTCAAGCCCTCGCACCCCTTTTACTATGCTCAAAAAATCTCCTTTGACACCGCATGATTCACTGAAACAATGATAATACGAATGATCATTGTCACCTTTATAAATTGCCCCAGACGGATGTCTGTCATCATGAAACAGACAACAAAATTTCTCGCTCTTTATATTAAGCAACTTCTTCATATCAGTTTTTAGCAACCGATCATATATTTCATTGATGGTCATGTCAGCAGAACTGAAAATAGAGTCACCAAACCACTCTTTCATTTCTTGACTGTCTCCCCTTTTGATCATCTCAGTAAAATCATCTGTACTGCTTTTCATAGAATCTGGTAAAATGACTGATGTCTCCTCTACGATTTCCTCTAAATCATCAATAAGAAGTGCACCGTTGTCAAAAATATTCCCTATGCTGATCACTGCGTTTTCATCAGATTTTCCACCGTAGAAAATTCTAGTTGATAGACTCACCTGTTCATCACAATATGGAATTTGCTTTTGTAGGTACATATACAATTTTTTATTCTCTTTCCAGTTAGTAACGGGGGCTTTCAGAAGAAATACTAATCTGAATCTTTCCGATTCTTCCGAATGTCGGATACTCTTTTGCACCGCAAACGCTTCGTCCTTTACAATAGGTAATCCTATAGCTTTCTCTATACTCAAATACCTTGGATCATCCTTGCTTAGAGGTACTGGCTTACCTTCCTCATTGAGTTCCGTGTTGTCAATATCAAGGATGACTAAATGAGTCTCAAGAAGACTTTCCTTACTGTTGGTAAATCCCTTTGTTTTACAAGGTATGAAAGATTTTCCAGTACCTAAAATCTCCAACAACTCCTCCTCACTAACTTCCTGATAATTTTCCTTACGTAGGCATCTTCCCCAAATGCCGTTACTTCCCTCAGTATTTCTTTTAGTTGGCTTACTAGTGATTCTTACAGTGTCTACCATAATGGGTATTTTTTTCATTGTTTGTTACTCCTTTGCTGTTTTAGTATTTTTGTTAAATCATATAGATAAGTTAGTAACCCATAAAACATATCTATATGATTCAATTAAAAGTTTCGTAGCGTTCGTCTCCATTGGTCAAACGTTTACCAAAATAAATATTTATAAACATTTAAAAAGAACGATCGTTACGGTAAAAATATATCACCCAGCCTATTTATTTTCAATAGAGAACTAAATAAAAAACATCATAAAAAAATTTAAAAATCAACTCTATTGACTTTATTTAATAGACTGAAAGTTAAATCCCCTACCCAAAAAAACCAAATATTACAACACTATTAAATAACTATTTTATTCTTTTGTCAATATTTTTATGTTGACCAGTAAACACGTGTCGTGTATACTCGGAAATAGGAGGTGAAGAGATGTTTATAAAGGAATCAGACTTGATTGACCCATTTATGGTAGGGGAGAGGATTAACTTAATCCGCGAGAGTTTCGACTGCACTATGGAACAATTCGGACGCCTAGTAGGAGGTACCAGTAAAGCGGCTGTCTATAATTGGGAACACGGAAAAAGGCTCCCTAATAAAGAGAGCCTTGAGTTGATAGCCATTCTAGGAAAAACTACCAGTTCAATACTACTATACGGTGTTCTAGAACATTTTATTGCTTCATTATTTAATACAGATTCAAAAACATACCATAGTTTAAGAAGTTTTTATATAGACTTTGGTCGTAAGGAGCTAGTTAATGCGTATGAACTTGCTCCACTTAAAACAAAAGAAGCAATTATACAGAAGGTGATTGAGAAGACTAAAAAGAATAAGTGGAGTTACTCAGACCTACCCCACATTGCTGATACATTTTTAATCATTGCTGACAAAGAGTTAGGGACACAGTATTACATGGAGAATGTCCCAACAAAAATAAGTGATGTACTCTCATTCATCGAGAAACAAAATCTATCAGATGAGGAAGTAGATTTACTATTAAATACTGTACGAGATTATTTCCAGTAACAGCAACGCAAACACAAAGATTATAGAGAAAAGCACAAGAAAAGAGACCGTCACCACGCCTTGGACAGCAAATAATGACGATCCCTCTCACAAAGTAGATGAGAAATCTACCTACTTAGTATCTCATGCTTTTCGAATTATGAAAAGAGGAGGATTTACCACATGGTAGACACGATTTGTAAAAAAGACTTGGTACAGATTGGTTATAAGGAGCACACTGCTCGTTCATTAATCTGCCAAGCAAAAACGATTATGGTAGAACGTGGTTACCCGTTTTACAACAACAAACGGCTCGGATTAGTTCCCAAGCCTGTTGTTGAATCAATCATAGGTGTCACACTCCACCTAAATAAAGATGAGAGCGATGTGATTGACGATGACAAGTAAAAATCAGCAAACAACGAAATACCCTGGTGTATTCAAAGACCTAAAGAGCGGATGTTTTTTCTATCAGACAGAGCTTGGCGTAGACCGAATAACGGGCAAACGCATCAGAAAGAAAGATCGCAAGGATAGTAACGGGAAAATCTTTAAAACAGCTTCTGATGCTAACAAAGAGCTAGTACGGGTGAAAAGAGAGTATCACAAGGTCAATAGCTATGCCAATTATAAAATGACGTACACTGAGTTTATGAATGAGCTCTACATCCCCTTCTACAAGACAGACGTAGAGGAAAGCACCTTTGCCGTACGAGAAAAAACGCTTCATACTATTCGTGACCGTTTCGGTTCAAAACCACTCAGACAGCTCACCGTCGAAGATGTACAGAACTACCGTACGTACCTGCTAACATCTAAGGATGACGGCGGTGCAGGTTATTCACAGTCATATGCTAGCTTAGTGTTCGGCATGTTCCGCAAGAGCTTAGACAAAGCCGTTGAGATGCGTTATTTAGAGCACAATATCTCTAAACGTGTAAAAGCTATCCCTAAAGGAAAAGCCTGTGTTCCATTTTGGACAAAAGAGGAGTTTGAATCAGTGATCGCCCAGATATATATAGGTGACTTCTACGAGCATTTAAACTTTGTCATGCTGTGGGTTTACTACATGACAGGTGTACGGGTTAATGAAGGCATGGCTCTCTGGTGGGATGACATCGACCTTGAGAAGAAGCGTATGCGTGTACATCACATGTTAGTACTAAAATCTAAGAGCGATTGGAAGCGTAACGCTTATACTAAGACAGAGGATGGAAAAAGAATGATTGCCTTAGATGACGATACGGTCTCTATACTTCATGAATGGAAGAAACGGCAGACTACCATTGGTCTTGGCGGTGAAACTGATTTCATTTTCAGCTACGATGGAAAACCGATGATTAAGTCCACTCTTGCCCGAATTATCAAACGCTATGCTGAATCTGCAAACGTAAAAAGAATACAAGGCAAAGGGTTACGCCACAGTCACGCTTCTTATTTAATCAACGAGTTCAACGTCTCTGTATTAGTTCTTTCACAGCGCATGGGACACAGTTCCCCTGAAATAACGTTAAAACACTATGCTCACATGTGGAGCGGTGCAGACAAGAACATAGCAGAAGAGATGTCGGGGAATATTACAATCAAAACCGCAGACAAAACTAACGTCCAATTTATTGGGAATCAGTCCGTTACACAAGCTGTAAAATATTGTTCCCCACCAAACACCCCACCAAGCGATGGCAAAAGTCACTTGAGGATAGTCGTAGCAACGGGTTAGCTATCCCCGTCTTGGATAGAGTGGGGATATGGACCTTGAAGATGCCAAAATTAGCATAGAAGATCTAAGTGTTTATACGAACGATGATCAAACCTATTTCGTCGTTTTTGATCTCAAATATGAAGGATTGGATTCAAATCAAGTCCTTGTTTATGTAGCATCCGATCACGTCAGTTATTCCAATATAATCGATCATTATGAGCTAATCGCAACAAATACCAAATTAAAAAAGTGGAATAGATGATGGCTATTTTCGAAAAAGTCTCTTACTTTATTTCTATCGATCATCGGTAAAGTATCGTCGGTCGGTCACAAATCAAGTCAAACACCTGGAACGGGTGACGAGCAATGAATTTGATCAATTCAAAAATAAAGTAGCTTTTGAAAAGCTGCAGCGTGAAATCGAACAAGCAAAAATGAGTCAAGAGTCAGACCTATTCAATTAGGAGAAAGAGGAAAGTCATGGAAAATTATTACTTTATCAATAGCGTGGATCCAGAGAACCAAATGATGCGTATTCAAGAAGTGGGTGCTGGCGAAATGAGTGCGCAACAGGTACGTATCACGAAAGAGGATGCCGATGTTTATTCTTTAATGTTGGATGAAGCAACGCAAGAAGGGGAGCCGCTGATCGTTCAGCTGGATCTAAAATAAAGTCAAAATCAGCCGTAGAAAAAATTTTTTCGACCAGTACAAATAAAAACCGATTTTCTTTTTTTAGAAAGTCGGCTTTTAATAACGAAGCTAATTTAGTTGAAGTAGTTGCTCAATAATCGAAGAGCTGCCTGGTAAAAATAAAAGTAGACTACCTATGACTAACAAGATCCCTAAAACAAAACAGGCTATTACGAATTTGGTTGATCTAGATACTTCTTTATTTGAAACACTTATGATCAACAAAGTTATACCGACAGCTAACGTTAAAAAATACCAAAATCCCATTGTTATCGCCCACTTTCTTTGAATAGTTTTTACTTTCAAACTGTTTAATAAATTTTATCATAGACAAGAAGAACTAATCCTTGTACAAGAAAAATATATGTAAAGTTTAAACTTTCTTATACTATATAGGTTGAATTAAATACTTTACATCCGCACGCACAGTCGGTCAATCACTACCAAGCCAGGTAAAAGCAAAGGGGCTATTTTTGCGTATCGCTCAAAATCAAGCATGATTGGCGGACGTGGCGTTGTTCTGACTTCCGAAGAAGCGATTCACGAAAACAAAGATACATTTACGCATTGGACACCCAACGTTTATCGTTATGGAACATATCTTGCCTGTCGCTAAAATAGTGTACCGCCAAAAAACGCTTGAAAGGAATTTTTCTTTTGCTCGCTTGTTGCTTTGTAAGAATAAGTAGCTATTCTGCAAATAACCCTAATATTTCGTATTTCTCTAAAAAACCAGTGTTTGAGAGGGAAGTTCTACGCTCATTTCAGATTGATCTATGGGTAACTATCCATGAAAATGCCTGTAAACCGCTCTTTTTTCAGTTTTTTTAAAGAGAGAGAAAATAAAAATAAAATACCAACTTTTTACGTATATTAATAACGAAGGACTTAAATATAGGATGATCAAAGGAGGCGTTCTTATGTATGAAGACGAATGGAGAGAATACTATGCAACCAAAAATGAGAGCATACATATTACGAGAAACAAACTCATTTTCCAATGCAATGAAGGAATCGCTCTGTCTACTCATAAAACGGAAATTGAAAGAATCATGCATGCATTGGCACTTAAACTCTTATTACTGGAGTTAAATTCATATGATTTTTAATCTGCAAAAAAGTTTATAGCACCGTCGCTTATACCAGAAAATATAACAAACGCCGCATTGTTTTTTTGTGCACTTTAATAATCTATTCAACTAAGGAATTAAGCTGGCTGTCAAGAGAGTAATATCGTATTGAATCTCAGGTGGAAATTTTCTGCGGTATCTTTTTTGACTGAAATGACATTAGTGTCTTTTGGGGATTGTGTATGTAAGTATTTTTTAAAATCATTTTAACAAGTTTTGGACAAAAATTCTCATGAAAAAACAGAATTTAAATAGCATGATAAATTAGAGAAGATAGTTTAATGTGCTTATAGGAACACCCCACTTTTACAGTCACAATCAATAACCTTGCTACTTTCTTTCGAAATTGATAAGAGTCTAAAGGATTGACAACGCTTGATAGTGAGCATAAACTTAATGTACGCTAGTTAGTTTACAAGTGCAAACTAAAAAAGTATGATGTGTCGTCTCTGAAATTCTCCCTGATTCAAGTCATAACCAGAGTACATATCGGTTATTTTTTGATTCCATATTTTTTCCTTTATGTGCTGAGGATTAAGGGGTACCAATTGTAATTGCGCGTTATATGGTCTTTTTTAGAATCGCTCTCCAAAAAGCCAATTTTTTGCATAGAATTTTAGATGTGGTACCATTAATTAGAATTATTATAAATAAGAAGTAGGTATCATTGTTTTAGTAAAAAGACTAGGAGGAATGGAAGATGGAAATAGACTACAAGGATCATGGGAAGAAGCCGTATATCATTAATATTGAAGACGCCACCACAGGAAATGATAATTACCGGACGACCATTTGGACAGGCAGTAAACTGCAAGTCACCGTAATGTCCATTCAACCGGGCGATGACATCGGTTTGGAAGTGCACGAAGGCATTGACCAATTTATCCGTATTGAAGAAGGAGAAGGCGTGTGTAAAATGGGGCCTTCTAAAGATAACTTACATGTTCAACAAAAAGTGATGGATGATGACGCCGTATTTGTTCCGGCGGACATGTGGCACAACATCGAAAACACCGGTGATAAGCCGCTCAGACTGTATACCATTTATGCTGGTCCAGATCACCTTGAAGGAACGGTTCACCCTACTCATGAAGACGCCAAAAACGATCCAAACGAACACTGAGGTACACTAGGATGAAACAAAAGCCCTGCACCCGTATGGATGGTCCACTGGTGCAGGGCTTTTTTATAAAGGAGAGAAGTGGTATGAGTGATTCATTGTTTAAATTAGAGAAGGTTGGTTTTCAGGCAAACGGAAACCAAATCCTTCAAGATATCTCTTTTACAGTAAACAAAGGGGAAGTGATTGTTTTTTCTGGTCCTTCTGGAAGTGGAAAAAGTACCCTTTTGAAATTAATTGGTACGCTGCTTTCCCCAACTTCCGGAAAAATTTATTATCGAGGTACGGATCTGCAAAAAATCGATCCTGTGGAGTATAGAAAAGAAGTCTCTTATTTCTTTCAAAACGCTTCTCTATTCGATGAGACAGTTCAAGAGAACTTGTCTTTTCCTGCCCGCATAAGAGAAGAAGGATTTGATCGGGAACGTGCAAAAAAATTGTTAGAACGAGTTCAAATACCTGAAACTTACTTATCGAAAGAGGTCAAGGAACTATCAGGAGGGGAAAAACAACGGGTTGCATTGGTTCGAAATTTGATGTATCAACCGAAAGTGTTGCTCCTGGATGAAGTTACCAGTTCATTGGACCAAGAAAACAGAGCGATTGTCCTTGATTTAGTCCGAGACATGATGAAAGACCAACAAACTACGGTGTTGGCCGTCACTCACAACCAGGAAGAAATCGACCAAGCTTCTCGTCTGATTACTATCAAAGGTGGAAAAATGGAGGAATCGAAATGACAAACAATTTGGAAATCAGTAATCTTTCTTTGCTTTTATCCTCTGTCCTCTTGATAGTTGCCTTGTTGATTGATTACAAAGAGAAATTGGGATTAGGAAACGACATTTTTATTGCGGGAATTCGCGCTGTCGTTCAATTATTCCTTATTGGATATGTATTGAGCTACGTATTACGAGTGGATAACAACTTTCTCACTTTAGCGATGGTTTTGTTCATTGTGTTCAACGCTTCTTATAACGCCCATACACGCAGTGAGGGGATCAACCGCTCTTTTAAAATTTCAACGACGGCTATTGGAGTAGGAACAGCCTTGTCCTTACTCATTCTTGTTTTTTCAGGAGTCATTGACTGGTCCCCTTCCCAAATCGTTCCAATTACAGGCATGATTGCCAGCAACGCCATGACTGCGATTGGAGTGACCTATCGGTCTTTGAATTCAAAATTTACGGACCAACGCCAACAGGTATTGGAAAAATTGGCATTGGGAGCCAATAAAAAACAAGCGTCCATAAGTATTGTAAGAGAAAGCGTCAAAACGGGCATGGCTCCTTCTATTGACCGAACAAAAACGGTTGGACTTGTCAGCCTACCAGGTATGATGTCAGGGTTGATTTTTGCGGGAATTGATCCTGTTCAAGCGATTCGTTACCAAATTGTTGTGATGTTTATGTTGATTTCAGTTACTGCGATTTCTTCGTTTATTGCTAGTTATATGGCTTACCGTGAGTTTTATAACAATCGCAGTCAATTAATTATATGATTTGGGATGATACACTACTCTTAAAACCAGTGGTTACAATTTTATGTAGTTAAAAGAAGACCTCACGAGAATAATTGCAAAAAGAACTTCATTTTTTAAGGAAGAAGGATATTTTTGTCATCGAATCTTTGGAACGACTAGGGCGAAACTATGATGAAATTTTTTATATAGTGCAGCAACTGGATTAAAAGGATATCGGACTGATTGTTTTGAACATGCCTATCCTCAACCAATGAGAACTTTCGACGAAATCATGTTCTAGAAAGAAATTTCTATCCAATAAGAATTCCAAATCATGGACACTATTATCAAAGAAGCTTTAATAGATAAAATATTCAAAGCAGATTCTAAAAAAGTCGATTCCACAAAATATGAGAGTGTAAAATATTTTGTGTAAATAGAAAAAAGGAAGTCCCTTCTGTAGAATAGAGTTACCACAACACATTCACAGAAAAGAGGACTTCCATATGAACGATTTTACTACAGAAATTCTAAAGACTCTAGCGAACAAAGGCGATTTGAATGAATTATTCCGTGTCCATTTGGAAAAAGCTGTCAATACACTTCTCAAAACGGAGTTAACGGCTTTCCTCGATTACGAAAAGTACGATCGCATTGGTTTTAACACGGGTAATTCTCGTAACGGCTCCTATGACCGTACGGTCAAGACCGAGTACGGGGAACTTCATCTCCAGATTCCGCGCGACCGCAACGGGAGTTCAAGCAACAGACTGTTCCTGCTTATAGACGGACGAATGATACCTTAGAGGAGACCGTCATTCACCTCTTCCGAAAAGGTATTACCATGTCGGAAATCGCAGACTTGATTGAGAAAATGTATGGGCATCACTACACGCCCCAAACCATGTCCAATATGACTAAATCATTTACGGAAGAAGTCACTTCATTTAAGGAACGTGAGCTTCATGACCGTTATGCCGCTATTTATATGGACGCAACCTATATCCCTTTAAAGCGGAAAACCGTCGCCAAGGAAGCCATTCATATCGCAGTTGGCATTCGCCCGGACGGTTCAAAGGAAGTGTTGAGCTATGCGATTGCACCAACTGAATCTATCACGATTTGGGAAGAGATTTTAATAGACCTCCAGGAACGTGGCGTGAAAAACGTCCTCCTTTTCATCGCGGATGGCTTAAAGGGGATGGCAGGGGCCGTGCAGCGGTTCTACCCCAAAGCCCGTTTTCAACATTGCTGTGTGCACGTTTCCCGTAATATCAGTCACAAAGTGCGTGTCGATGATCGTAAGGAAGTCTGTGATGATTTTAAAATGGTGTATCAAGCGTCATCTAAAAAGGCGGCATTGGAAGCACGTGGTGCTTTTGCGGAAAAATGGAAAACCAGCTATCCAAAAATGGTGGAATCGATCCTTTCGAACGATTACCTGCTCACTTTCTATGATTTCCCATTAGCCATACGCAAGACTATTTACTCTACGAACTTGATTGAATCCTTTAATAAGCAAATCAAGAAATACAGCCACCGCAAGGAACAGTTCCAAAATGAAGAGTCGATGGAACGTTTCTTAGTCTCGTCTTTTAATACTCACAACCAAAAATTCCTAGGTCGCAGTCATAAAGGTTTCCAACAGGCCGAAGGCGAGCTCGAACAAATGCTGAGTCAACCGATGGAGAATTAGAAACAATCTACAGTAGGGAAGAACCATTTACACAAAATTATTGACGCTCCCAAGCTAAAACTCCTATTAATCGATCTACTAAAAATAAATAAAAAAATTCTTTTCAATTTTTATTTATGGTATGACATAAATAAAGTAAAGTTATTCTTCTAGGTTAATCTTATTAATACTCTTTCTCACTAGTGTTGCATGCAACACTAGTGAGAAAGAGCATTAAATATACTGCAAGGCAAGACATTTGGTAATTGAAGAATAACAAGCAAAAAAATAGCAGTCAGGTCTCTTGACAAAGTATAGTTGCTATTCTTTTTTTAGGCCCTACTTTAATGAAATTTTTGTTTGGAGGGAACGACTTCATTCCTTTGATTATTTCAGTTGAATTTAATAGAGAAGCCTGGCGTCTATTAAGAAATACTTTTCTTGATGAGCGTCAATTTTTTTAACGGAAATCTATCCTATACTAAATTCAGTAAAGAAAAAGGAGGAATCAAAGAAAGCTATTTTAAACAAACCAAAATTATAGGAGGAATAAATCATGACTGAAAATAAAGCTACTCAAGAAAGAACACCCCAAGAAAGATTGCAAGAAGAACAAGAACACAAGGAACATGTTCATCATACGAAAATTAATGCAGCGGCCATTGCGGATCATCTTTTAGGCAACATGCATACATTACATGTGAAACTGCACCAATATCACTGGTATGTAAAAGGAGCCAATTTCTTTACGTTGCATGAAAAATTTGAAGAGTTGTATAACGAAAATGAAAAATGGTTCGACAAACTTGCGGAGCGTCTAATTACTTCTGGGCATAAACCTGCTTCGACAACGGTTGAATTTGAAAAATATTCGATGCTTTCGGAAGATGCAGTTAATAAATACGCTAAAGCAGAAGACATGGTTGAAAATATTATCGAGGACTTCAGAAGCACTCGTGACCTAACTATTCGCGCGATTCGTTTAGCTCAAGACGAGGGTGACGATGCTTTAGAAGATACATTGATTGCTTTTAAAAATGACTTAGACAAGAACATTTGGATGCTGCAAGCGTTCATTGGCAAAGAGGCATTGGAAGACGACGATGCGTTCGATGAGGATGAAGATTAGGTTTTTCGTAAACATACATTTAAAAATTAAAGATTTTGGGGTTGGGACTCTTTCCAGCTCCTATTTTTTTGCCGTTAAAAAGACTTTTCTTGATGAGTGTCAATTTTTTTGAGGTAGGGGGCCTTTATACTAAATATAGGAAAGTTAAAAGAAGGACAATAAACTGATAAAGGGGAAGAACGAATTGACTCAATACACCCAACCACATGCAGCAGGAGACCACTCAGCTTGTATCCGCTTAGTCCCAATATTCAATCATTTGGAGGAAAGCTCGATGGATCGCATCGCTGGAAAAGCTCACACGAAGCACTATCAAAAAGGGGAGTTTCTGTTTCGCTCGCAAGAAAAAGATGATGCCTTGTATATTGTGAATCGCGGAAAAGTCCGCATCTATCGCTTGTCTAATTCTGGCAAAGAGCAACTAGTTCGTATTTTGAATCCGGGTGACTTTACGGGAGAATGGACGTTGTTCAATCCTGATGCTGTGCACGAGGAATACGCAGAAGCTACTCGAGATACGTCTGTCTGCATGATTCAACAACATGATGTACAAGAGTTTCTAAAAGAGTATCATGCAATTTCGTTAAAGCTGCTAGGAGAGATGTCGCAGCGGTTAGAAAGCTCCGGACGTCAAACTGCACAAGTAGCCGTGGAGAGTGTCATTACCCGTTTAGTTTTGTTTTTGGCAGAAAATGTGGAACCTGAAATGGGCAACTCTCCCACCATCACCCTGCCGATGGCAAAAAAGGACATTGCTTCCTATTTAGGAACGACACCTGAGACCATCAGTCGTAAATTTGGAGAATTGGAGGACGAGGGATTGATTCAACAGCTGTCTGGGAAAAAGATCAAGATTCAGGATTTAGATGATTTATTGCTTTACAGCGAATAATCGGACACACTTTTTTCTACACGTTGGTGTTCTGTCGCTCTTCATTAATAACGGGACAGAACTCAGTGCTTTTGCTTCCATCTGTCCGTTTTTGGCTTTTTTAAGACAGAACGACCTTCATTCATTGGAAAAATAAAAGCACAAACATGATAATCCTCAAGTTTCTTTGTTTTATTTTTCTTTAAGATAGGGTTGCCGAACAAAACGTAAAAATAAGTAGAGGTGAATGTGCATTATTTTTGGGTGATAGTTGCCATCACGTTGTCAGCAGCGGGTGCATTCTTTGTCGTCCCTTTCACCAAGAACACGATTGGCGGCGAAGCAAAAACGTCTAACGTTGTTGAGGCAGATAGGTTAGCTATGGAAAAAGAAGAGGAAGTTGTAAAAGGAGCCGGCGTAATCGGACACGGAAAAGTGGCGTATTACGAAGCGAGTGACCAGGGAGCTAAAAGTGAATTCCCTGTTTGGTTTCCATGGAGCTTAGCCGGAATCTTGTTCAGCATCACCATGACTAGAATGACGCGAAAAATTGAAGAAATGGAGCAAATAGAATGGAATTCGTATTAGGCGTTTTGAATCCCCATGTGGTGGAGATTGGTTCTGTTGTGATTCATTGGTATGGAGTCATTATTGCAGCGGGCATATTAGCGGCTCTCCAGTTGAGCACCAAGGAAGCAAAGAAAAAAGGACTGGAAGAGGATACCATTATCGATATGGCCTTATGGGCAATTCCGATTGGACTCCTCGGCGCTCGGCTTTATTATGTGTTATTTGAACTTGGTTATTATCTGCAAAATCCAGGACAAATCCTTGCGATTTGGAATGGCGGCATTGCGATTTATGGGGGATTGATTGCAGGAGGGGGTACGCTATATTGGTATGCAAAGAAAAAAGGTACTTCTTTGGCACTCGTTCTTGATATTTTAGCGCCCAATGTATTGTTAGCCCAGTCCATTGGTCGTTGGGGCAATTTTATGAATCAGGAAGCTCATGGTGGACCGGTTACTCGTCAATTCTTGGAAAATCTTTATTTACCTGAATTTATCATTGAACAAATGAATATCAATGGTACCTACTACCATCCGACTTTTTTATACGAGTCATTGTGGAGTTTGTTGGGCTTTGTCCTCATCGTCACTATACGGAACCGAAAACAGCTTTTGCGTCAAGGAGAAGTCGCTTTGAGTTACGTTTTGTGGTACTCAGTGGGTCGGTTCTTCATTGAAGGTATGCGAACGGACAGTTTATGGATTGGCGAGTGGATCCGCGTTTCGCAAGCCTTGTCTCTGGCCCTGTTTATTGGCGCGATTGTAGTATGGTTTATACGCAGACAAGATTATCCACCAATTTCTTATTATTCTGATGGCAATAAGGGGCAGAAAAAGACTATTAAGATGGTGAATTGAGCAAAAAGATAAAAAGAAGTGCAAAACTTGATATGCGTCAATTTTCGTTTGCTAAAAGGGAGCTATACTACAGTTGTAAAGAGGAAAAGGCAGTGTTCATTAATCTGCTGCCGATAAAATAAAAACACATAAAGGAGATAGGAATTATGGAAAAAGCTATATTGCAATTAGAAACGTTGTCTTGTCCAAGTTGTATGCAAAAAATTGAAGGTGCTGTGAAATCAGTTAACGGTATTGATAAAGACAGCATTAAAGTATTATTCAACTCCAGCAAAGTAAAAACCAATTTTGATTCAGCTGTCACTTCGATTGAAGAGATTCAAAAAGCTATCGAAAACGTAGGCTATCCGGTCCTTAAAGCAAAAGTCAAGGCCGCTTAACAGATTAAATGAACTAGGCAATTCTGGAAGAAAAGCTATTTTTCCAGGATTGCTTTTTTTGTTGCAATCCGATTCGAGGTGCTTAGAAACGATAAAAGAGAACTTTCTAAACTTGATAGCCGTCAATTAATTACTTAGGCAATTATCTTATACTGTGTTTATCAATAAAAGAGAAATTAAATTTGGAGGGAAAAAGCATGCAACAATATATATTAAGCAAGAAAAATGTTATCACCGTCATCAGTGGATTGTTAATCGTACTCGGTTTCTTCAGTCACTTTGTTTTAGAAAACGTAGGACTTTCAGAGTGGTCTTTGATCATCGCCTCTGTCTTTGGGATTATGCCAATTGCCATTCAAGCGTTTCAAGCAATGAAAGTCAAAGTCATCAGTATTGATGTCTTAGTCAGTATTGCAGCGATTGGTGCGCTTTTTATTCAAAATTATGAAGAATCGGCTATTGTCACGTTCTTATTCTTATTCGGACACTACTTGGAACAACGAACATTGAACCAAACGCGATCTGCTATCAAAGAATTGACTGAAATGGCACCCGAAAGCGCCTTGAAACAAATGGATAATGGCGAATTTGAAGAAGTAGAAGTGGATGATGTAGATGAAGGGGATATCTTGCTCGTTAAAACGGGTGCGAAAGTTCCAGTAGATGGTACAGTCCTTACGGGTGAAGGGCATATCAATGAAGCTAGCATTACAGGTGAAGCTGTTCCGGTCAACAAGCTAGCTGATGCAGAAGTTTTTGCAGGAACCATTTTAGAAAACGGAACGATTCAAATCAGAGCTGACCGAGTTGGTGAGGACACCACATTTGGAAAAATTATTGAACTCGTGGAAGAAGCACAAGATTCTAAATCCGAAGCGGAACGGTTCATTGATCGCTTTTCTAAATACTACACACCAGCTGTCTTGGTTCTGGCAATTGTTGTATGGGCGTTCAGTCAAAATATTGAGTTAGCAATCACCATCTTGGTTCTAGGTTGCCCAGGCGCATTAGTTATCGGAGTGCCTGTCTCAAACGTTGCCGGTATTGGGAATGGTGCTCGTAACGGTGTTCTTTTAAAAGGGAGTGAAGTCATTCAAGACTTCAGCAATGTGGATACAATTGTATTTGATAAGACAGGTACTTTAACTGTCGGAAACCCAACCGTTGCAGCGACTGAACTGTATGAAAAAGATCCTGCTGAAACGCTTGGCTATCTGGCCAGTGTGGAACGGGAATCAGATCATCCATTAGCAAAAGCGGTCTTAAATCAAATTGGAGAAACAAACTTTTATCCTGTTGAAGGAACTGAAGTCGTGAAAGGCGGCGGAATCGTTTCAAGTGTAGCTGGACATAGAGTGGCTGTTGGGAATGTGGCCTTGATGGAAAAAGAAAATGTCACTCTCAGCAAAAAAGTGCAAAAAGATGTCAAACGGTTTGAACAACAAGGGAACTCTCTCGTTTTGACAGCAGTCGACGGTGAATTAAAAGTACTGATGGGCATTCGCGATCAAGTCCGTCCGGGTGTGAAAGCTAATTTGCAGGAATTAAAAGACTTGGGCGTGAAAAATCTAGTCGTTCTTTCAGGAGATAACCAAGGAACCGTTGATGTGGTCGCCGGCGAACTTGGTTTGACCGAAGCTCACGGCCACATGTTGCCGGAAGACAAATCGGCTTATATCGGAAAACTTCAACAACGTGGTCAAATTGTAGCCTTTGTTGGAGATGGCGTTAACGATAGTCCGTCCTTAGCTTTAGCAGACATTGGAATCGCAATGGGAAGCGGAACGGACGTAGCGATTGAAACATCCGATGTCGTTTTAATGAACTCGAACTTCAGCAACTTGCCTCACGCATTAGGATTAGTAAGAGCCACCGCAAATAATATGAAACAAAATATCGTGATTTCAATTGGAGTAGTGTTGGTCTTGTTGACCAGCGTCTTCTTCAGCGAATGGATGAATATGTCTATCGGAATGTTGGTTCATGAAGGTAGTATCTTGGTGGTAATTTTCAATGGCATGAGATTAATGAAGTATAAGTTGAAAGGTCGGAAAGAACAAAAAGAAGTATCAGCACCTGCAGAGAAAGTAAAAATATCTTAAGAATAAATTAGAAGAGGCTGAGACAATAGTCCATCCTTGAAATGACAAAAGCGGAAACTCAGATTTTTAAATCTGGGATTTTCCGCTTTTTTGAGTTCTTGAAAAAAAAAATAAGAGTATAGAGTATGTTCTTTATAAAATTAATTTTCGTGTAAATGATTAAAAAATTTAACAATAAAATTTAAATTCCTATTAAGTTGTAACACATGAAATTGCTTAAAATAATGTATTTAAAATCTTGATTTAACTAGTTTTTTTCTCTCGTCTTTTTTATAGATATGTATACCTTCGAAAAGACAAGAAATAAAATAGAAATACCTGTTTAGTGCAAAATGAGAAGAATCTTTTTTAATTCATAGTTTATAATTTATGGATTTCTGATTTAGTCGTAGGTGCATTTTTAATGGTATCAGCTACCGGACAAGTACGATCAATAAATGCGATAAAATCTGAAATCTCTTCATCAGTATTATCAGCTTCAATATAAAATTTAGATACGATTGCAGAATAGCCTATTTTAGCTGCTTTATTTTTTCCTATAAAACCATCAGGATCTAATACTCCATCTATCTCTACACGGATATCGTTTAAATTTATGCCCTGCACTTTAGCGAAAGATCGAGCTACAATAACTTTACATGCTCCAAGAGAGGCTAATAAAGCTTCAATCGGATTCATCCCTTCATCTGATCCACCTAAATTTTTTGGTTCATCCAAAATAAATTCAAAATTCCTGGATATACATGAAACTTTCATTCCACCAATTGACTGAGCTACTGCATGAAATGTTTCTTTTGCCATAAAAATAACCTCCTTTTAATTTAATAACTTTATCGTATCATGAAAGCATTATTTTTACCCGCATAGTCACATGAGAAACAGAAAAATTTATATTTTTGAATTTTTTTGCAAAAAATAAAAATCTTTTGTGCAATTGAATAGGTTAATGCATGGAAAAAAGCAGCAAACATAAATCAAAGTGGATCCTATAGAATAGACACTAAAAAAAGTGCCTTTATAGGGTCCTTTTCAATCCATTTTAGTTTCATAAGGTTTCTTTTTTTAAAATGTCCTTGACATAGAATCCATTTCAATTCTTCGATTAGCTAAATTTTTCTAAAGTCTGTGTATATAGTTCAATAATTTCTTCACGACTAATTTGATTTCTTTTCTCCTTATACCAAAAGACGGATTGAATCGTGATCCCCATAATGATCTGTCCTTTATAACTAAGCTCTATGGGTAATTCTTCGTCACTAGCTCCTTTTTTTATGCGGTTACCTAGCATGCTCTTCCCGTACTCGCGCACACTTTCAAGTTCAAAAATGATATTAGCATTCATTTGAATACTGAAAATGAGATATAAGAGATTATCAAATTGATCCAATAGTTGTTCAAAAACAATAATAAAAAAGTTGTCTTTTTCTTCATTTGAGTTTTTGATAGCAAAATCAAATATTTCATTCATTTTATGTTTAATAAAAAAGGTTATAAAATCATATTTATCCAAGAAATGATTGTAGAAAGTTGGTCGTCGAACCATAGCAGCATCACATATTTCTGTTACTGAAATATTTTCAAATTCTTTTTCATGTAATAAGTTTTCAAATGCTTCTATAAGTGCCTTATGAGTTTTTTGAACCCTTAAATCTAATTGTTGCATATAGGGCCTCCTTTTTAGAGAAAGCATCAATTATCGAAAAAATGTAAATTATTTATCAGATCCTGAAAATATGTCTCTTGTCCTCCTTTGTGAGACTAGTATAATAAATATTATAACATTTGTAAATAAAGAAACGATTGTTAATTATCTTATAATCGATATTTAAAAGAAAGGTAGGAATATGATGTCAGTTATTGAAGTGAAACATGTGACCAAAGACTATGGACATGGACGTGGAATATTTGATGTTTCTTTTGAGATAAATGAGGGAGAAGCTTTTGGATTCTTGGGACCGAATGGTGCTGGAAAGTCGACAGCTATTCGCCACTTAATGGGCTTTTCTAAAGCTGATGAGGGAGAACTTTCTATTAATGGAAAAGATAGTTGGAAATCAGCAGCCAATATTAAACAAGATGTTGGTTATTTACCTGGAGAGTTGGCTTTTCCAAAAGGAATGACAGGAGACCAATTTATTGAGTTCATGGCAAATGAAAGAAAAATTACTGATATGACAAGGACAGAGCAGCTTAAAGAGCTCTTTAAAGTAGATACTTCTAAAGAGATTAAAGAAATGAGTCTTGGGACCAAAAGAAAGCTAGCGGTCGTTACTGCTTTTATGCATAATCCAAAAATATTGATATTAGATGAACCTACTTCAGGATTAGATCCTGTTATGCAAGAACGCTTCATTCAATTTATCTTAAAAGAAAAATCAGAAGGGAAAACAATCCTCCTATCTAGTCACATCTTTACTGAAGTGGATGCAACATGTGATCGCATTGCCATCATTAAGGATGGGGTAGTGGTTTCAACAGTTGAATCCAATGAATTGAAGCAGAGTACGAATAAATCATTCAAAATTGAGTTTGCTAGTTTTGAGGATTATCAGAAGTTTATAGAAAATACCGAATTTACTATTCCAACTAAAAGACCTGAACAAAATCAAGTTAAACTAAGTTTAACGGATCAGAAGATGCAAGAATTTTTTACAGAATTAAGTGAGGTAAAGGTAAATTTTATTTCAGAAATTAAATTTACTTTGGAAGATTACTTTATGGACTTTTATGATCGTAAGAAAACAGTGGCTGCTGGAGAGGAGAATTTGCGATATGGCTTACATTGATATCAAACATTTGACTAAGGATTATGGAAATGGACACGGAATATTTGATGTATCTTTAGAAATTGAAAAAGGAGAAAACTATGGCTTCGTAGGTATCAATGGTGCAGGGAAAACGACTACTATCCGGCACTTGATGGGTTTCCTGAAACCTGATGAAGGAAGCGTCACTATTAATGGACTTGATGCCACCAAAAGTAGTGCAGAAGTCAAACGTTATGTATCTTATATTCCTGGTGAGATCAATTTTCCAGGAAACAAAACCGGTGAAGAGTTTTTAAAAGATCAAATCTATTTATCTGGACGCGGAAGTTGGGAACGTGCTAAAGAGTTAAGTAATCTTCTTCAATTAGATGTGACGGCCAATGTGCGTTCCATGAGTAAAGGGATGAAACAAAAAACAGCTATTGTTTCAGCATTTGCATCTAATGCAGATATCTTAATTATGGATGAACCAAGTACAGGTTTAGATCCTCTAATGCGTGACATCTTCCTTGATCTTTTAAAACAAGAAAAGAAACAAGGAAAAACGATTCTTATGTCTAGCAATATCTTCCAAGAAGTGGAAGAAGTCAGTGACCGAGTCGCAATCATCCGAGAGGGCAAAATTATTGATATCACAGATATGGCAGACATTCGTTATAACGAGAATAAAAGTTATCGAATGGAATTTAAATCACTCGCCGATTTCGAACGTTTCTTAAATTTAGGCTACCAATTGACTATGGTAAAAGCGGAAGATTTACAAGTTTTCGTTCAAATTCATGATAAAAATATTAATTATCTCATTCAAGATTTAAAAGATTTTGACTTGGTCTATTTTAAAGAAATTAAATTCTCATTTGAAGATTATATTACTGAGATATTTAAGGAGGAAGTATAAATGTTTTCAAAACCAATATTTAAGCAAAGTATCAAAACCAATTGGAAACTATGGGCAATTATCACAATCGTCGCTTCAGTCATTTTATCTGGTTTCATCATAGGTTATGATGCGGCAGGATATGCATCGATTGCCGCTGCAGCGGAAGGAACCGCTTTTTCCAGTCTTCTCTCATCAATGGACAGTCTCTTAGGAAACTTAGAAAATTTCTATAAACTGATTGGTCTTATTCTTGGAATTGTTTATGTTGTATTTACAGCAAATACTCTTGTAGTGAGCGAGGTAGACTCTGGATCTATGGCTTATACTTTATCAACACCCATAAAACGTTCAAGTGTCATTTTTACCAAATCGCTTTACCTCATCTTATCGGTTATTTTAATGTATGTCATTGTTTCATTAGCCGGTTTAGGTGCCTCTCAATTAAAGTACAACAACGTGACGGGCTATCCGATCACAGAGGATATAGAAAAAGCATCAGAAACATTAGATAAAAGTGAAGGTTATCTATCTGAACATTTATATTTAATTAAAGATAATGAACAAGCTATGCGAGATGCTGCTGAAGCTCGCGATATGGATCTGGACGCCTATTCAATATACTTAGGAGAGGTCATCAAGGATCACTCCTATGAAGAGGCTGCAAAAATTATCACCGATGAACGTCGGGATATCTATGAAGATGATGATGACATGGAAGATGATGATATTGAAATCACAACTGAGGAATTGATCAAAAACCCGGCGATGATATTAGCAAGTAATGACGCATTGAAGGCTGGTGCAAGTGTACAAGGAATTTCTGTTAATGAGTACCGTCAATTTCTAGCAGATGAAATAACTGCACTTAAAGCTGAAAAGAATGAAGAAAATAAAGGAAAATCTCAGCCAACTGTCATGATTACGAAAGCCAATCGCGAACTCTTATTACAGGCTGTTATTGACTCTTCTGCAAAGGCCTTAAATATGAATAGTGCCCAAGTGAAAGATAATTTGACTTTAATTAAAGATCCTACCGCTTTAGAGGCGTCTATGAAAGCAACTTATTTAAATAAAAAACAAATCATTACGATGGCAAACCATGCCATGGTATCATCTGCAAGATCTGTCGATGCTGCTCTGGAATTTGATACAGAAACTTATTTTTGGTTAAGTCTTGGTCTACTCATCTTAATCCTAGCCATAAGCTCTGTTTCATTCTTCGCATCAACTCTATTTAACCGCTCAGGATTAGCTTTAGCTATCGGTGGGGGGATACCATTTGCTTTCTTCCTACTTACTATGGTTCAGCAACTGATGGACGATGCTCCAGTTATACTCGAGTATCTAACGATAACAACTCTATTTGATACAGATGCGATATTAGCTAGTGGCGAGTTTGGTTGGGGATTAGTTGCTTTAGGAACCATTGCTTTCGTTCTATATGCAGCGTCAAATGTTATCTTTACAAAGAAAGATTTACCACTTTAATATTGAAAGAACTATCAGTAAATTCCTTAGCAGCTACCGATAAATGAAGAGAATATAATGTGAGAAAGAGAATGAGACGGGCAAGATGATCTGATAACAGTTAACCTGGCAACTAATAAGTATTGGAGATGGTGCGAAGTAAGATTGATAAAAAATGGATAAAGGATTAGATTTAATACAATGTCTTATGGTGTTAGTATCAAATCTTAGACAACTTTTCGTAGAGACAGAAATAAATTAAACTTATCTACGAGAGGATGGATTTTATGACCCGATACGAAGAAAATTTCAAACAGATGATTGTTGAGCTGAATCAAACTGGACGTTCTGTTCGAGGATTGGCGAAAGAATATGGCTTATCTGAAGCAACGATTTACAAATGGAAAAATTTATATTTACCAAATCAGTCCACAGGACTGACCGGAAAAGAAGCGGCTGATTTGAGAAAAGAAAATGCTCGTTTGAAAGAGGAACTTGAAATATTAAAAAAAGCCGCAGCCATATTCTCTCGAAAGACCTAAAGTCACTTGTTCGATTCATTGAAAAATGGTGTAAGGAGTACACTGTTTCTTTGTTGTGTCGGTTATTAGAAATTCCTAGAAGCGTCTACTATTTTTATAAAAATAAATCGTTAACAGCTACAGAAGTCAGAAATAACCAATTGAAAAAGAAGATTTCAACGATCTTTTTTGATCATAAACAGAGATATGGTGCAACAAAAATCCATCAAGTGTTGCTAAAAGAAGGAATTTCAGTATCTCTTAAGCATGTACAAAAACTGATGAAACAATTAAATCTAAGGTCAATTGTGGTTAAGAAATACAGACCTCAACGGCCTGTTCAGCCGGTTGTTTTAAAAGAGAACATCTTAAATCAGGACTTTTCTACTAAAACTATCTGTGAAAAATGGGTAGCTGATATCACCTACATTCCAACTAAGAAAAATGGTTGGTGTTACTTATCTTCGATTATGGATTTACACACGAAAAAGATTATTAGCTATACATTTTCTAAACGAATGACTGTCGATTGTGTGTTACAAACATTCAATCAAGCAAAGCAACGGTACCACATCCCAGAAGGAATGATTCTACACACTGATTTAGGTAGTCAATATACAGCAATCGAAGTGGAAAATTGGCTTGAAAACAATAAAATAAGGCATTCCTATAGTCGCAAAGGAACACCATATGATAATGCAGGAATTGAGTCCTTCCATGCATCATTGAAAAAAGAAGAAGTATACACGACGACTTACTCAGACTTCGAAGAAGCGAATCGATCTTTATTTAGCTACATTGAAGGATTTTATAATCGTAATCGAATCCATAGTTCGATTCATTACTTAACTCCACAGGAGTTTGAAGATTTAGAAACAGAGAAAATGTCTTAGCAGTCTCTACTAAAATATGTCCAAGATATTGACTCAAATCCATTATCACGATTCTAATGATTTGATGAGAGTGTCAAAACAATGATGAAATCATTTAGTTCTTATAAATTAGACAAGAGAAAATAAATATTCCATATCTACTTTATTGGATCCATAACATGACTAAATTCTGAATACTTTTTAAAGCTTATCATTTGGTAAAACTGAATATAAGTTAATTATATAGACTGAAAATTTTGAATTTTCAGAATAGAATAACTTAAAAGTACTGACAAAATTTTTTAAAGGGGCAATATTAATGTTCTGAGATAATTAAATCTTACCGAAAATATCAAAAGTCCAATGTGACACAATCGGATTCTGTCACATTCGTTAAAATCGCTCTATCCTTAGAGGCTCTAAGAGGAAATCACTTTTCTTTTAGGGCCTTTTTTCTATAGCTTGTTTAAATGTGACTTATTATCTGTTATAATCATATTAAGTAACATTTGATAGGGGACTAAAAATGAAGAGCGTGGAACCGATTCGCGATAAAAAAAAGATCGATGCCATGAAGGCAATTTTGGCTTCCGGAAAATATGGGCAACGAAATTTGGTGCTTTTTTCGATCGGGATCAATACAGCGTATCGAATCTCCGATTTAAGACAGTTGAAATTAAGTGACGTGTTAGAAATTTCTCGTGGCCGAGTGATTGTCAAAGAACGTCTGGCCATGAAGGAACAAAAAACAGCTAAACACAATTCGGTTTTCATTTCGAACAAATTACGAAAGGCGATTCTCGATTATGTTCAATCCGAATTTCCTGAGCAGCTGCAAGCACAAGACTTCAGCAAATATTTGTTTCCAAGTCGCAAAGGAGCAGATACGCCTTTGACCCGACAAAGCCTTTGGCGGATCATTCATGAAGCAGGAACAGCGGTTGGTTTAAAAGAAATTGGTCCCCATTCGATGCGCAAGACCTTCGGCTATTTTTTGTACAAGCAAGGGACCAAAACAGAGATCATTCAGTCGCTGCTCAACCATTCTTCGCAACGGGAGACCTTACGCTATATTGGGATCACCCAGGAAGATAAAGATACCGCAGTAAAGAGTTTGGATCTATGACAGAATAATGCCCTATATAATAGAAGAAAAAATTCAAGAGGTGAGAAGATGAACGAAGAAAAGCGTCCGAAATTTCCTGATAAATACCACTTATCTCGCAAAGAGTCTGTGTATTTATTGAAGAAAAACATTGTGGAACTGGTTTATAATGCGGGAAAATTTGAAGGGTTAAATACAACGCTATTACAAACAGAAGAGATTATCAAGTATAATCGAGCTAATAATGTGGCTGTAGATGATGTCCTGATCGTCGTTAACTTAAAAAGAGGCTTTGAAATGCTTTTAAACGACTTACAGGAGCCCCTAATAGAGACAAGTAAGCGGATTAATCGGATCGTTGTGTAAAGGGCCACGATAAAATGTAGGAAAGTTGGAGATTTGTTAAATTTAGACCATTTAGGAACACATACTATGAGAAAAACATTTGGTTATACTGTTTACCAAAACAAAAAAGATATTAGGTTGGTAATGGAATTATTGAATCACAGCTCCGAAAAAATTACATTGAGATACATAGGGATTTCGGAGGAACAAAAGAAAAATACAGTAGAGAACATTGATTTCTTCAAGTAATAAATTGGAAGGAAAACTAATACGTTCTTTAATTAAGTATTCTGTTTTGTTAATATAAAATTCGTTTGAATGGACAATTTATTTTTATTTAGTCAGATAACAGAGTGAAGGGGTTTTAATGATGAAGGAGTTAAGCACTAGGGAAAAAGCATTTATGGGTGTTGTTACTGCAGTTTTAATAATCTTCGTTTTCTATGCAATGACTAAAGAACCACCTGTGACAGAGTATATATCAATACCTGATAATCAAGAAAAAGAAATTGAATTAGCACGAGGACAGGAACATGAATTAGTATTTGGATTAAAAGATTTCAAAGAACCTACTACTCTTTATTTAGTAGATATATGGAATAATGAAGATAAGTGGGCATTTGAAACTAGTGAAAGTATTCAAGAGATAAAGGTTGATAAAAAAGCACTTAAGGCTAAAAAAATAAAGATTAAGAAGGCATTGAATGGCAATGAAACAAGAAAAATTTGTATTCTTTGCTTCAGTAAAGAGGAAGCAGAGAACATAGTAGACTCTGATGAGGAAGTTACTAAAGACGTAGGAGGTAATACAATTGCCGACAATGACTTTTTTCAAGGTATTGAAGACCATAATGTTTATTATTCTCTACTAAGTTCTGAATTTAATCAAAAGTATGAAGCGGAAAGAGAAGTGAGACAAGCAGCGGAAGAGCAAAAAAGAGCGGAAGAACAAGCAAAAGAGGACGCTCTAAAACAAAAAGAACAAAGTAGTGAGATAAATAAATTGTCAGAAATTGATGGAATGACTCAATACGAGATTAAAGTTCCAAGATATGCTCGAACTATCAATATTTCAGGTAATTCAGAAGGAATAGCAAGGTTTAGATTAACCACAACTGATGGACAATATGTTGGTAGTGAGTTAATTAATGGTGGTGTATATAATGCAAAAATTTATGCTAGGGACATTGATGCTTCTGATTGGTATTACTTAGAAATAACCTATTCTCAAAAAATTGATTGGGAGATTTCTTTTGAATGAAAATCAAAACTGGACCTCAAAATAAGAGGTCTTTTTTTCTGTCTTATAATTATGTTCGCTTGACTAAAAAAACGAACGTATGTTCTAATTATTATGAAATTATATAGATGGAGTGATTGAAATGGATGATTTTTTTAAAATGAATCCAATTTTTGATTACAGGAAGGAGCCGTCAAGAGACATATTATGTATAGACTGTAAGAGTTTTTATGCCAGTGTTGAATGTGTAGAAAGAGGTTTAAATCCACTTAAAACCAAGCTTGTAGTGATGAGTTATCCGTCTGATGACCCTTCAGAAAGAGGGTCAGGACTAATTTTAGCAAGTAGCCCAATGGCTAAAAAAGCTTATTGTATCAGTAATGTTAGCAGAGCTAGAGATTTACCATTCCCCTACCCAAAAGACCTTATTATTGCACCGCCAAGGATGGCTTATTATATGCGGAAAAATATGGAAATTAACAACATATATAAGAAATACGCTGATGAAAAAAACCACCATGTATACTCAGTAGATGAAAGTTTTTTAGATGTAACTGATAGTCTAAAACTATTTAAAGTTAAATCTGCCTTCGAATTAGTTAAAATTATCCAGACAGATGTCTATAAACAAACAGGAATTTACACAACAGTTGGAATTGGAGATAACCCTTTATTAGCAAAATTAGCATTGGATAATGAGAGCAAACACAATTATCACATGAAAGCAGAATGGAGATATGAAGATGTACAATCAAAGCTATGGAAAATACCTGAGTTGACTGATTTTTGGGGTATTGGAAAACGTACTGCTATTCGTTTAAATAAGATGGGTATCCATTCAATCTATGATTTAGCACATGCAAATTACCATGTTTTAAAACAAAATATGGTATACTAGGAACCCAATTATATGCCCATTCCTGGGGCATAGACCGACCATTTCTAGGACAAGAATACAAGGTGAAATCTAAAAGTATTGGTAACAGCCAAGTTCTAAATAAAGATTATACTCGTAGAGAAGAAATCGAAGTAGTCATAAAAGAGATGGCTGACCAAGTTGCTACAAGATTAAGGCGTGTAGGAGCCAAGGCAAGTGTAATAAGTTTATGGATTGGCTTCAGCATGGGTTACATTGACCAAACTGGTAAAGTAGTGTCTGGAATTGTCTCAACTCGTTTCTTGGGTTCCTTTAGCTTTAAGATGCTTTCTGACACACTTTTGCTTCTTGTAATGTGATGTAAAAATCCTTTATATTGCTTGATACCTTTTACATCTACATAGGCTCTAGTAGCCACATCTTGTTCAATATACTCGAATTGGTAAAGAAATTTGTAGAAGGAAAGTACTGCTGTAACTTTTAAGTTGATCGTTTTTTCACTTCTTAAGGTGGGTGGTATGAGGTGTTGAACTTTTTCAATTAAAGTGGGGTTCACTAACCAGGAAAGAAAGTTTGCTATTGTCTTGATGTTGGCATTCTCATAATTTGTTTCCGTCAAAGACAAAAAAACAAAATAGTCTCTCAATGCAAAGCAGTAGGTACGCTGTGTATTTGGACTTTTTTGTATGTTATCAAGATATTTCATATACTTTAAAACTGGTAGTACTGGTTTCCCTTGATCATCAAGGACTAGATATCTTCTCCCTTCATTAGGTAATATAACTTCTTGTACTCTCATAGAAAGCCTCCTTTTAATCAATTCTCTCATATGATAGACGGTAATAACAAGACTGTCTATTATATAAAGGAATATGGATATATTGAATATCTTGGTCTCTAATAAGTGTACTATAGATAGTGCTGCGAGCAATCGCACGTCCGCCTTCCATAATGCTATTTGCATGGACGATTGACTTAAATCCGAATTTTTTGCGTATGGTATCTACAACATAATCGATTTGGTTCTGTTGCAAAGTTTTAAATAAAGAATAAAATCCCTTACGGTATCTATGATTTAAGCTGGGATTCCCAATAATA
>NZ_BJDX01000012.1 GCF_005405365.1 Enterococcus xiangfangensis | reverse complement strand
TGTTTCTATTAAATAGAAACGCCCTACACATTTGGTTTGTTTTATTCGTTCAGTTTTCAAAGGTCTACATTGTTTGTTGCTTTGTTTCAACAACTTTTATATCATATCAGGTTTTAAAATGAAAGTCAACAACTTTTCTTTAAAAACTTTTTGATAAAAAAACAAGTTTGTATCACGTCTCATTCAAGCGACTTTATAAAAATACCACAAGAAATTTCATCCGTCAACCATTATTTTTAATTTATCTCAAGATGTCTTTTTCTCTCGGTAACAGATAATAATATAGCAATCTTGGAGCTATATTGCAACTATTTTTTGAATGTTTTTTTGATCTTTTTATTTTTTCGAACGTTCATTTAAAACTCTAAAATAACGTTCGATTTTAAAGCAAAAATAACGCTATTTCAGAAGAAATATTTTTTAACTTTCGCATAAAAAAACAGCCGAGTTCTACTCAGCTGTTTCTTCTTCCAACATTGGAATAAAAATTCTAAAAATCGTTCCTTTACCAACAGAACTTTCTACGCTAATACTTCCTTTATAACTCTCTAAAAGTTTGTGAGCAATGGACAACCCCAGACCATTTCCGCCTTTAGTTCGAGCTCTAGCTTTATCAACTCGATAAAAACGATTAAAAACTTTATCAATGTCTTCATTCGGGATTCCTTCACCAAAGTCTTGGATCGCAATTTCAAACTTGTTAAGGGTCGAAGAAACTGAAACATGAACTTCTTTTCGGTCAGTCGAGTATTTCACTGCATTATCCAAAATAATAATCAAAATCTGCTCTAAATGATTGCGATAAATTTTCAAAATCTTCTCGTCATCAAGATCATCATCCAAAGTAAACGTAAATTCAGGATAAAGCAGCTTGAAGTTGTTGAATACTTGATTTGTCACTTCTTTTGCTTTCGCTGTCTCGTTGCCATAATAAACATCGACTTGTTCTGCTCGAGACAAGTCCAACATTTCTTGAACAAGACTCTTCATCCGAACAAGTTCTTGCAAACTAGCTTGGATCGACTCATCCAATATTTCTGGATCATCTTTTCCCCAGCGATTCAACATACTCAAATGGCCTTCAATAACTGCTACAGGCGTTCTCAACTCATGAGAGACATCTTCAACAAATTGCTCTTGCTGCTCAATATACATTCGTATTCGGTCGATAACATCATTAAAAATGACTGCTAAATCGGACAACTCATCATTAGTCGTAATCTCTGGAACATGAACCTCAGCTTGTGGGTCTTGCCGAATGATCTCCATCGTATCTCGTAAGATTTTAACAGGCTTCAAGAAGTATGACGATAATAAGAATCCTAAAAAACTGCTCAACAGCAGCGAAACAATCTCTAATACGATCAGCGTCAGCAACAACTTGCTGCGCATCTCATAAAAATCAGATAGTTCATAAAAGACTTGTGCATAGCCGATTTTCTCATCGGTTTTTTTAGAATAGATCGGTTCAATCGATAGAAACCCATTTTGGTCATCGACTGTCACAATCGTCGGTTCTTTGTATTTTGTTTGTACTAACGGTTGATAAGTCTTTTGCGTTTTGAAAATCAACTTTTTATCAAGGTTATAGATGTCTAAAGACAGTTGACGCTGACCTAATTCTGAAATAAAGTCATCGATCCGCATCATATTGCCTTCTAAAGTCATATCTTGATCGTACATAGCACTATCTCGATTGTTGCTCTCGGTCAATGTTCGGTATGTATTCACTAAAGTCAGCTCTTCATCTGCATTGGCTAAACGAGAGGTCACTTCAGAAATCGTACGTTCAACATTAGTTCTTTCTTTTGTCACAATCAAGTTCACGGAAGACTTATAAGTGATCACAGCAAAAATCGTAAATACTACGAATATAAAGAAAGAACTTGTAAAGGCCCACTTAATGGTGAGTGAGGGCCCCTTCAGTTCTCTTTGTTTCTTGATAAATTTTCTCATGAGCGCATAACGTACCCAGTACCACGGACAGTTTGAATATAACTATCTTCACCTGGCACATCGATTTTATTACGCAAATAACGAATGTATACATCGACTACATTGGTTTCTACTTCTGTTTCATAGCCCCAAACTTTGTTTAGTAAAACATCACGAGCAAGAACTACGTTGACATTTTCCATCAAAGTCAATAACAATTCGTATTCACGTTTCGTTAATTCGATGATTTCGTTTCCGCGACGCACAACCCGGTTTTCTTTTTCGATGGTTAGATCACGATAAGTAATCGTTGTTTGTTTAGCAACATTCTTATCGCCTTCGATATCGATTCGACGAAGTAATGCACGTAAACGCGCTAGTAATTCTTCGATTGCAAAAGGTTTAACGATATAGTCGTCAGCACCATGATCCAAACCAGAAACACGATCAATCACAGAGTCGCGAGCCGTCATCATGATGATTGGTGTGTTTTTTACTTGACGAACACGACGACAAACTTCTAAGCCATTTAATTCAGGAAGCATCAAGTCAAGTAAAATAGCATCCCAGTCGCTTTCTAAAGCAGCTTCAAGTCCAGTTCTACCATTATAATGCACTTCTGTATCATAGCCTTCGTGCTTCAATTCTAGTTCGACAAAACGAGCCAGATTTTTCTCATCTTCAATGATCAGAATATTACTCATTTTTTTAGTTCCTTTCCAAGTTAAATTTCATTAAGCCTCTATTATTATAGGGCTAAACCTGTCAAAAAGCTATAGATACTTAGTACTAATATCATAAATAACCCCTGCTATTCTTCGTCGTACCAGCTATAATGGTAGATTCCTTCTTTATCCGTACGTTCATACGTATGTGCTCCAAAGTAATCCCGTTGTGCTTGAACTAAGTTTGCAGGTAAACGTTCTGCACGATAAGAATCGTAATAAGTGATTGCAGATGAAAATGTTGGTACCGGTACACCGGCTTGAACAGCGATTGCAACAACTTCACGAACAGCTTGTTGATATTTCTCAGTGATTTCTTTAAAGTATTCGTCTAACATCAAGTTGGCTAGATCAGAATCTTTTTCATACGCGTCGGTAATCTTTTGCAAGAAACGGGCACGGATGATACAGCCTGCGCGCCAAATTTTTGCGATTTCACCAAACGGTAAATCCCAACCAAATTCTTTTGAAGCAGCACGTAACTCAGAGAAACCTTGAGCATAACTCATGATTTTGCTGAAATAAAGGGCTTCACGAATTTTTTCGATCAATTCTTCTTTGTCGCCTTCGTAGTTGTAAGGTGCTGGTCCAGAGAGGATTTTACTTGCTGCGACACGTTCTTCTTTATAAGCTGAGATAAAACGAGCGAAAACAGATTCTGTGATCAATGGTAGCGGCACACCTAAATCTAAAGCACTTTGTGACGTCCATTTACCTGTTCCTTTGTTGCCGGCAGCATCTTTGATCACGTCAACAATTGGTGCGTCCGTTCCTTCGTCATCTTTACGTGTTAAGATATCCGCTGTGATCTCGATCAAGTAGCTGTCTAGTTCCCCTTTGTTCCATTCAGAGAAGACATCTGCCATTTCTTCTACTGAAAGACCTAATAACCGTTGCATCAAGTCATAAGATTCTGCGATCAATTGCATATCGCCGTATTCAATCCCATTATGGACCATTTTCACATAGTGGCCTGCACCATTGGCACCGATATACGTGACACAAGGTTCTCCATCTTCTGCTTTAGCAGCGATTTGTTCAAAAATCGGTGCTACTAAGTCATACGCTTCTTTTTGTCCACCTGGCATCATAGAAGGACCTTCTAACGCGCCTTTTTCACCACCAGAAACACCGGTACCGATAAAGTTGATACCCGAATTAGCTAATTCTTCGTTCCGACGAATCGTATCTTTAAAGAAAGTATTTCCTCCATCAATCAAAATATCGCCTTTATCTAAGTGCGGCAGTAATGATTGGATTGTGGCATCAGTTGCCGGCCCAGCTTTCACCATCAACATGATACGGCGTGGTTTTTCGATTGTGTCAACAAATTCCTCGATTGAAAAAGTCGCTTTTAAATTGCGATCAGGATGTTCTGCGACGACCTCTTCCGTTTTTGATCCAGTCCGATTATACAAAGCCACTGAGTAGCCGCGGCTTTCGATATTCAGTGCTAAGTTTTTCCCCATCACAGCCATACCTACGACGCCGAATTGTTGTTTTGACATAATTTGTCCTCCTAGTTCATATTAATGATCTTATTTTCTGATAGAAAAATAAGGTGGATTCTCACCACGTATACACTCCCAATGATCCTATTAAAATAAAATCAGCAGAATTGATACTCTAAATATTCAATACGTTTCTCATTATATCCTAAGAAAGTAAGAATGGAAAATGAATAGTGTTTTTCTAAGAAAAAAACCTCAAGACTCCATGGTTAGTCTCGAGGTTTTGACTTTCTCTATTAAAAAGTGCTTATGCTTCTTTAGACATAACATCTTTTCCATCATAGTAGCCGCAGTTGGCACATACGTGATGGCTCTTCTTCATTTCGCCACAGTTAGGACATTCATTCAATCCTTTAATGGTCAATTTGTAGTGAGTACGACGTTTGTTCTTTTTAGCTTTTGATGTTTTTCTAGCTGGTACTGCCATTGGGTGTTACACCTCCTTGTAAAATGAAGTATCATTTTCTGATACATTTTATTCCAATCTTACTTGTCATCCTCTGATTCATTGAACAGTTCAGATAATTTCGCAAGACGAGGATCAATTGTTTCAGCTGATTCTTTTCTTTGCAAATACTCTTCTTCGCTGACAACTTCCCAATCGTTTCCTTTTGGTAAATCCGTTGTCTGCAATTCTTCTTCAGAAAAGACTTGCAATGGAATCGCTAATAAAATGTTATCTTCGATAGAATCTGTCAAGTCGATCGTATCACTGTCTAAGACAAGAATCTCTTCGTCTCGGTCGGCTTCCATTGAAGACCATTGCTCCCTTGTCATGAATACTTCGTCCACTGAAAGATCAAGCGGCAGATCAACTGGTTCTAAAGAACGAGCTGAAGGAACAGTTACAACAGTTTTCAGTTGATAATGTAAAATATATTCATTTTTCCCGACAGATAAGATTCCTGTTACAGTAACCGGAGCTACAGCTAAGATTTCATTATCACGGGCCGTTAATGCGTCATTCACATCGATCGTTTCTGAAAAGTTCAGGGTTTCTTCTTTATAGCGGCGTAATTCGCCAATCGACCATTTCATTATTCATCACCTCTAAGCAACAATCGCTATTATACAGGTGTAAAAAATCTTTGTCAATGAAATTTTCTTGACACCTGTAAAAAACGTTAGAATGCAGTTTGTTATAAAAAGTTTCAGTTTCCGTTCAAACTTAAGGCACTCTGTGGCGTACATTTGATAAAAAAAGCGAACCAATGAACTGGTCCGCTTTCCTGACAATCCAAAGGTTAGATTGCTGTTGTTTGTCCGCGGTAAACGATGCCGCGACGAGGATCGATAGTGACTAATTCACCATCAACAACAGTTGAAGTCGCTTCTTTTGCGCCAACAACTACTGGGATATCTTGAGCGATACCGACAACAGCTGCATGAGAAGTTAATCCTCCATCTTCAACGATCAAAGCAGCAGCTTTTTCGATTGCAGGCATGTAGTCTTTGTCAGTTGTTGGTACAACTAAAACCATACCGTCTTTAGCGTTTTTGATTGCTTCTTCAGCTGATTTTGCGACAACGGCATGAGCAACGACTGTTGTTTCGCCGATACCTTGAGCTTCTAATAATTTAGAACCGATCATTTGAACTTTCATTACGTTTGTTGTTCCACGTTCGCCGACAGGAACACCCGCAGTGATCAAGATCAAGTCGCCTTCTTTAGCAAAGCCTAATTCAACTGCTTTTTGAGCAGCCAAGTCAAACATTTCATCTGTTGTTGATGGTTTTTCAGCAACTGTTGGGTAAACACCCCAGTTAACCATCAAGCTGCGTTTTGTATTTTCGTCAAACGTTACAGCTAAGATGTCAGCATCTGGACGGTATTTAGAGATCATACGTGCAGTGTGACCAGATTCAGTTGCCGCAACGATTGTTTTAACACCTAAGTTTTTCGCAGCGCGAGCAACAGATAAACCGATTGTTTCTGTTACGTTTGATTTATCAAATTCGTTGATTTGGAATGAGCCTAATTCTGATAATGCAGATTCAGCTTCCATATCGATCCGAGCCATTGTGCCAACAGCTTCAACTGGGTATTTACCATTTGCAGATTCACCAGAAAGCATTGTAGCATCTGTTCCGTCAAATACGGCGTTAGCAACGTCAGAAGCTTCAGCGCGTGTTGGACGTGGGTTTTCTTGCATTGATTCTAACATTTGAGTTGCTGTAATAACTGCTTTACCAGCATAATTACATTTTTTGATGATTCGTTTTTGAACCATTGGTACTAATTCAGGAACGATTTCAACACCCATGTCCCCACGAGCAATCATGATTCCATCAGAAACTTTAATGATTTCATCGATGTTATCGATTCCTTCTTGTGATTCAATTTTAGGGAAGATATGAACGTGTGTCATATTTTTTTCTTCAAGAATTTCACGAATATCAAGAACGTCTTGTGCTTTACGAACAAAACTTGCAGCGATGAAGTTGATGTTGTTGTCTAAACCAAAACGGATATCGTCTGCATCTTTTTCAGTGATCCCTGGCAAGTTGATTGAGATACCAGGAGCATTTACGCCTTTACGAGAACCTAGCATACCTGCATTTTTAACAAGCATAACTAATTCGCGGTTTTCTGCGTCTTTTTCGATGATTTCCATATCGATCAAACCATCATCGAATAAGATGTGTCCGCCGATGTGTGCATCGTCGAATAAACCTGGGTAAGTAACAGCGATTTTTTCTTTAGTTCCTTTATGTTCAGGGTCCATTGAGATACGAGTTTTGTCGCCGACGTTAAATTCGATATAGCCTGCACGACCGTAATCTGCTTCAGTAGTGTTTTGAACAGTTGTACGGATTTCCGCACCTTTAGTATCTAAAAGAATACCTACATCTTTACCAGTTTTTTCTACTGCTTCACGAACCATGTTCATACGTGCAAGTTGTTCTTCGTGATCTCCGTGTGAGAAGTTGAAACGGAACACGTTAGCACCAGCTTCAATTAATTGAGAGATTGTTTCAACCGTGTTGCTTGCCGGTCCTAATGTACTAACGATTTTCGTTTTTTTCATTACGTAATACGCTCCATTCTTGATTGTTTTAATATATAGTATTTACTATTATTAACGAGATTAAAATGAGATTTGGTTGTTCAAATCATATAAAGATAAATCAGGTTTATGTTTGTTGTTTTCCAAAGTATCAACGATATCAGCGGCAGTGACTTTATTGTCTTCAAGGCCAATACATAATCCGCCTTTGCCTTCCATCAATAGATCAACGGCATATGAACCGAATTTACTTGCTAACACACGGTCGCGGGCACTTGGTGAACCACCACGAACAACGTGACCTAATACGCTGACACGAGTATGGAAATCGCCATATTCAGCCAATTTTTCAGCAAATTCATTTCCGCCCATCACACCTTCAGCAAGGATGATCAAGCAATGTTTTTTACCGCGGTCGCGGCCTGCACGGATTTTCTTAGCAATTCGTTCCATATCAAAATCATGTTCAGGAATGACGATTTCATCTGCTCCGCCTGCAACACCAGACCATAAAGCGATATCGCCGGCATTACGTCCCATTACTTCGATAACAAATGTACGAACGTGCGAAGTCGCTGTATCACGAATGCGGTCAATTGATTCCAACACGGTATTGATTGCTGTATCAAAACCAACCGTAAAGTCTGTTCCTGGAATATCATTATCGATCGTACCTGGGATCCCAACAGCTGGATAGCCATGTTTGGTCAACGCCATCGCACCATGATACGATCCGTCGCCGCCGATAACAACTAAACCTTCGATACCGAATTTTTTCAATTGTTCGATTCCTTTTAATTGACCTTCTTCAGTAGCAAATTCTGGGTAACGAGCTGAATATAGGAAAGTTCCGCCTCGTTGGATTTTATCACCAACATCAGCAACATCCAAACGACGAATATCACCAGCAACTAGACCAGCAAAACCATAATTGATGCCATAGACTTCCATGCCTTCAAAAATCGCTTTACGTACGACTGCACGAACAGCAGCGTTCATTCCGGGAGCGTCTCCTCCACTTGTTAAAATTCCAATGCGTTTCATTTTCTCACCTCATAAATATTCTCAAAAACATACATCGTTTAATCCATGGTACATTCTATCAAAAAAAAATCTAAAAGTCTTGGGAAGTCCCTGGGAAAAGCCCATTTTTTGAAAAAAGTTTTTGAAAGTTACAAGAAATCATCTTATTACGACATTTTGTTCCCCTAATATGTCGCTTAAAGCCGCTAAGAGGGGGTCATTAATCCCTATCCAAAACTTTTTATCCAGCGCAATCTTTCGGCGGCTTTTTTCATAATAGATTACAACTGGTACTTTTCCTGGTGACAATTGAAGAGTTTGGGCAATCTCTTTTTGGATAGCTGAAGTATCTTGATTTGCTTGGACCCGTAAGAATAGTGTTTTATCGCTGATACCCTCTTCGGCAGATTGAGCCGGTATTAAAGATTCAACTAATAGCTGCAGCGTTTGATCATAACGGCTACGTTCAACTTTCCCTTGAACCAAATAAACTTGTTCTAACTCAAGTTCATTGCGTAAGCGGCGATAATTTTGCGGAAAGATTGTTAAAGAAATTTCACCGCTTTGATCGTTCCCCGTCAAGAAAGCCATCTGCTCGCCTTTTTTCGTTCGAATCTCACGAATGTCTTTTAAATAGAAGAGAATCCTCCCCTGCTTGCCTACGACCAGTTCTGTAATCGGCTGCAGATCCTTTTGCTTCAATAGTTTTGGATAGTTTTCAGTCGGATGACCAGAGACATATAAGCCAAGATATTGCTCTTCATAATTCAAGCGTTCAGCTAATGAATAGTCCGCTATTTCCCGTTCCTTCAAACTCATCACGTCCAGTAATGTCTCACTGCCTCCGCTATATTGAACATTTTGGATTTTTCCTTCCAGTCCATCAGCTAATTCTCGTCGATTGGGATGAAGTTCGTCAAACGCTCCAATGAGGATCAGTGGTTGGATATAGTCCGTTTTTAACCAACGTGTTTCGATTCGCAATAAAAACTGATCCAATGACTCAAAAGGGCCACCTTCTTTGCGCGTTTTTAAAATATCGCCGACAAAATCACGCCGCATTCCTTTTATTGCATCTAAGCCAAAGCGAATCAACTCTTTTTCTACTAATGTAAAACTATAACTGCTGCGATTGATTGCGGGCGCTAATAATTTTACACCGGCCCGATTGGCTTCAGCGATGTATTCCCGTAATTTTTTCGGATCATTTCTCACTGACTGCATCAAAGCTGTATAAAAAGCTCCTGGATAGTGAACTTTCATATAGGCCATCTGATAGCCAACAAAACTGTATGCCACTGAATGTGACCGGTTGAAACCATAGTTAGCAAACCGTTCAATATAGTCATATACTTCTTCGGCACTCTTTTGGCTATGCCCGCGGCCAACAGCTCCAGCAACAAAATGACGCCTTTCTTCATCTAACAGATCTTTTTTCTTTTTGCTGACTGCACGCCGTAAGATATCGGCTTCCCCTAAACTAAACCCAGCCATTTGAGCGGCGACTTGCATGATTTGTTCTTGATAAACAATAAATCCATACGTTGGTGCTAAAATCTGTTGAACAGAAGGATCGGGAAAGGTTACTTGCTCTGTGCCGTTTTTACGTGCAACAAAACGATCAATGATTTGCATAGGACCTGGACGATACAACGCATTGACTGCCACGATATCTTCAAATGAAGTTGGATGCAGATTGCGCAAGACTTTGCGGATACCCGCTGATTCAAATTGAAAGACACCACTTGTTTCACCTCGTTGGAACAAAGCCAATGTTTTCGGATCATCTAATGGAACATTTTTCAAATCCAAGTCTTCGTGATAAACCCGTCGAATCGCTTGTTGTGCATTATCGATGATGGAAAGATTGCGCAGACCTAGGAAATCCATTTTTAATAATCCGATTGCTTCCACGTCAGTCATAGTAAATTGTGTCAGTAAAATATCTTCCGAACCTTTTTGGAGTGGCACGATACTCAGCAAGTTCTGATCGCTGATGACGATCCCCCCCGCATGTGTTGAAACATGGCGTGGCAAACCTTCTAAGGTCAATGCTGTTTGAAAAAGCAGTCGACTTCGTTCATCATGGCTAACTAACCGCTTCAAAGACTCCGATTTATCATAAGCTTCCTGTAACGTGATCTTCAATTGACTCGGGATCGCCTTTGACCAGCTGTTTGCCTCGCTTTGCGACAGTCCAAAGACACGACCGACATCTCGCAAGACCATTTTAGCGGCCATCGTACCGAACGTCGCGATTTGCGAGACGTGGAAATGACCATATTTTTCATGGACATAATGCAAAACTTGGTTTCGACGATTATCTGGTATATCTAAGTCAATATCGGGCATGCTATTTCGTTCGGGATTCAAAAAACGTTCAAATAGCAATTCATATTTGATTGGATCCACATCGGTAATGCTTAAGACATAAGCAACTAATGATCCTGCGGCAGATCCACGGCCAGCTCCAGAAACGATTTTGCTGCGATGAACATAATCCATGACATCCCAGACGATCAAAAAGTAATCATCAAATCCCATGTTATGGATAATCGCTAATTCACGATTCAGTCGTTGACGATATTCCTCAGTTACTTCAGAAATTCTTTCCGGCAATTTTTGCCAACAAAGTTCTTGTAAATAAGCATCGGCACTTTGTTTTGTTGGTACTGGGTAATGGGGCAACAACTTTTGGTGCAGCGGCAAATCAAATTGACACGCTTCAACTAATTGCTGAGCATTCGTCAAAGCCGCTTCGTCTGTAAATTCGGTAATCAGCTGTTCCATCTCGACTAAATAGTTCTTACCTTGCTGATTCGTCAATTCTTCTCTTGGAAGCAGGCTGCCATTTTGAATGTGATTCATGATCTTGACTGCAAAAGCTTGATCAGCTTCTAAATAGGCTACTTCATGAATAGCAATTTTTGAATAACTTGCCGGCAAATCATCCGTTTTCGTTGCTGGCGAGATTCCTAAATAAAATTCTCCAGCAATCGTTGCTTCAATCTCTGGCAAAATCACTTTGATTGAGCCGCTTAATTGATCTACAGGTAAAATAGTGATTAGATTTTGAGCATCAATTTTATAATCCGCTAGTGTCAACGGTGCTTCTGCCAACATACGTGTGCTAGATAAACGCATCAATTCTTGATAACCGGCAACATTTTTAGCATAAAATAAAATGCTCTCAACAGCTTCTCCAAAAGAAAATTCCAACGCTAGGCCGATAATCCCGATCATTTGATTGTTTCGACACGTTTGAAAAAACTCAACTGCCCCATACAACACATTCTCATCAGTAATCGCGATAGCAGAATATCCACGAGCTTTTGCTGCTGCTACGTATTCTTCAATCGTTAATGTACTTTTCAATAATGAATAGGAAGTTTTCGTATAAAGTTGTGGTAATTGCATAGTTTTCCTCCTATGTGGTTCTTTCTTTACTCTGTTTAAACTTTGGGGGCTTCTCTTTACATTTTCAAAAAGAATGCTAAACTGTACCTAAATATTATTGCGAAAAGAGGTGCTCTTGATGAAATATTTAATTACACTATTTTGGGCTTTCGCAATTGGACAAGCCGTTTGTTATTTAGGCGGCGCTCTGCAGATTGGCACATATAACTTTGAATTCTCTACGATTGTTTCGTTGATTATTGGCGTTATCGTGATCATTGCTGCGCAGTTTGTTTCACCCAAAAAAGCCAAAGCATAGAAAAAACCAGTTACTTTATTGTAACTGGTTTTTTGTTTATTTCAAATCAATTATATCTTTGTTTTTGTTACTAACAATTTGCGGAAATTGAAGAGACTTAAAATGATATTTCCAAAAACACAGGCACTAGTCACTAAAAATACTGCTGGGTACCCCATCGTATGTGCAACCGTCGAGCCAAGCATCGGACCGATCACTTGTCCAAAATTATTAAACATTTGATTATAACTGAAGATTCGGCTGACTCCTTCTGGCGGACTGATCTTGCTGATAAGCGTATTGATCGACGGCATCAACGCCCCAGTTGAAAACCCTAAGAAGAAACGCAACACCCCTAGTTGAAAGGGAGTCTTTACAAAAGCCATCGGAATGAAACAGAACAACGATAAGACTAAACCAGCTAATAAAACTTTATGATTCCCGATTCGATCGCCGATTTTCCCCAGCGTCGGTGAAGAAACGATCGCCGATATTCCAGCAACTGAAACGATAAACCCACTGACGACTAATGCATTGCTGCTATTCCCGCTTAAATCACGAATGTACAATGTTAAAATCGGACTGATGCTGGTCGCACCCACTTGTAAAATCAAAGAACTCACAAATAGTCCCACCAAAATCGGCATGTAGTTGATCCGTTTGCGCAACTCCGACATACTGATCACATCTGCTTTTTCGATAGGTTTAAAATCTTCTTTGACCATAAAGACCGTTAAAACAGTACAAATCAGTAAAATGATCCCGGTGATAATAAAAACATTTCGTAATCCAAACCATTGCGCCAACATCCCGCCGATCAACGGACCAATCAAATTTCCAGCCACACTGCCGGTCGCAAGCGTCCCCAAAGCCCAACCGCTTTTTTGTTTAGGAACTTGCGAAGCGATCATCGCCGTAGCGTTTGGAATATAACCGGACAAAACTCCCGTCATCAGCCGCATGAGCAATAGCCAATAGACATTCGGGACAAATGCCAAAGACCCCATCGTGACTGTCATACCAGCTGCTGCTCGGATCATCATCAGACGTCTTCCCTTACGATCAGCTAAATTTCCCCATAGCGGCGAAACGATTGCCGCTGCAAATGCTGTTACAGAAATTGCCAGACCTGAGAATAAATCGACCTGCGATCGAGCCGTCCCCAACTGTTCAATATAGACTGGCAAAAAAGGCATCACTAAACTGAAGCTTGCACCAGTAAAAAAACAACCGATCCAAGAAATCAATAGATTTCTTCGCCAATTGATCTTCATTCTCCGTTTCCCCTTTCTCACCATTTTCAATTCTATACTAACAGATTCTGATAAAAAAAACTTTTCTCTTCTCTCGATTCTCTTGACAAGTTCTTAATACTTTTATCTTTTTTAAGCGCTACAGTTGCGTTTTTTGATGAATATGCTAGACTAAAACAAATCGAAATGAGGAATTTTTATGAAGAAATTAATCGCAATTGATTTAGACGGGACAACGCTAAATCAAGAATCTAAAATTAGTGATAAAACGGCAAGGACTTTGCATCGCGCGATTGAGGATGGTCATTCCGTTGTGATTGCTACTGGTCGTCCCTATCGTATGAGCAAGAATTTTTATCACCAGTTGCAGCTAACGACGCCGATGATTAATTTTAACGGCGCACTTGTCCACCTTCCAGGAAAAAAATGGGCGGGAGAACAGGAAACCTCCTTCAATCGAAAAATCGTATTTGACTTGATTTCAGAAAAGAAAAATCTAAAATTAGATTTCATTGCGGCTGAAAATCGTGAAACTTTTTTTATCGACGATCTTAACTTTTTTGATCAGCATTTTTTTGCTAGTGATTTTGCGACGAATGACAATTTATTGACGGTCAACACGTTGAAAACCAATCCAACTTCTGTACTGTTGCGCAGCCAACCGGAAAATGTTGACGGTGTTTCCGAAGAATTGAAACAACAATTCGGTCACGAAGTTGAAGTCAATACATGGGGCGGGCCTAATCCGATTTTAGAAGTCGTTGCCAAGGGTATCCAAAAAGCCCATGGGTTAAAACGTGTAATCGAAAATCTTAACTTGAACAGTGAAGATATCATTGCATTCGGCGACGAACACAACGATGTAGACATGTTGAAATTCGCCGGCTGGGGTGTCGCGATGGCAAATGGTACAGATCAATTAAAATCAGTAGCTAATGCTATCACTGAAAAGCCTAATACCGAAGATGGTTTGGCTGACTATCTGACCAAATATTTAGACCTATAAAACATTGCGGCTTCGAACTATTACTGCCGTGTTTGCTAAATAAAAAAACTGAGGCATTGGATCAACTTGGATCCTTTGTCTCAGTTTTTTTAACGGTTACACACTACATTGCTTACTTCACAACGGTGTATTCATCAATCGTTTTGCCATCTTTGTCTTTTAACACTAACCAACCATTCGTCCCAGCATAATAAAGAAAGATTCCGACCTCATTCACACTTTTCAACACAATATCTTCAGTTGTAGTAAAATCTGAAATCTTGTCTGCGTGATCAGCCCGCAACTTTTCTGTAAACCGCGCGCTGAATCCCACCGAACCATCTTTATTCAGCGGCACCTCTTGCTTGAGTTTTGCGCCTGCTTTCAATACCATCTCATTGCGTTTTTGCCAAAGGACCTCACCTTTTGAATCGTTGTAATCGATATAAAAAGGAATCTCGCTGACTTTCTTATTCCAGCGATGTTGTGCCTTAGCTGGTGCTTTCTTGATTTTTTTATTTTCATAGCCGAAAGTAGTCAGAATCTCAAATAACTCCTTTTGATAACTCGCTACGATTGGAAAGTGATTGGCCGCAATTTTTTGAGCTTCAAAAAGCCCCATCGTTTTAAGCGAATTTCCGTTCCAAGCTTCTAACATTTGCTGTGCCAGTTCCTTTGGTTCAATATCCCACGGAACACTGACAGTAATCAGACTCTCAGATTCTTTTAAAACTTTCGAATCAATTTTTTGCCCATAATCAATCGCGTAAGCTTCTCGTCCCTTAAAGTATAAGAGTAACTCATCTTGGCTCAACACTGGTGCTTTTTTTAAATCCCGATAAACCACCATCGTGCCTTGCTCACCGAATCTGATTTTCGTTACCTCTTGATCAATCTCAACCATTAATTTAATCATTGGATTCCCCTCGAATCTTTTTTCCTTAGCTTATAAAAAAAGTGTTACTGAGTCGAACAATACGCCTCAGAAATTCCCTCACAGTTTTTGAAAAAAGCGGAGCATAAAAATAATTGGCTGTCTTTTATTCTTCTTCGCTAATTTTTTGTACTAGTCAAAAAGAAAGACCTTCTATTTGCACAAGAAGGTCTTTCTTTTTAATCGATGATTTTTTTTATTTTAAATGGCTGGGTATTTTTGGAAGACTCCTCTTGATCTGCTAAATCAAATAAAATAAGTGTCTCGCCGTCATCTTCCACAATTACTAATTTACCTTGTGGATCACGTTTGCCCTTAACAATCTGAGCTTCTTTGATCAATTCTTTAGGATCACGTTTAGCAGCAATCGCATTTCCTAAATTAAAAAAGACTGTCTCTTCCATCTCTATCCACTCCTTTAAAAACTTACCTTTAGTATAGCAGAACCGTAAATAAAGCCTTACTAATACGCACGGCCTTTTCACTTGTTTTTACTATTTAACTGCAAATAAATAAATCAAATCTGTATAGTATGGGAACAAAAACGACTAGGTTGCTGATGGATTTTCTAGTATTGTGTCCAGGGAACGTCAAAAATAAAACAGACGAAAAAGCACAAAAAAAACGTGGCCGAAACCACGTCACACGGTTGATAAATAAGGAAGGTACAGGATTTGAACCTGCGCGCCGGTATTAGCCGGTTCGCCGGATTTCGAGTCCGGTGCATTACCACTCTGCCAACCTTCCGCATTATTTATCTTACCTTTTTTATTTCAAATGTCAAGATTTTATAGTGTATCTAAAACAGAAGTATCTTCTTCTTCTAAAATATTGTCGATTGTACGATTAATCAAATGAACGATCTCATCTTGAGTAGGCTCAATGATTCCTGAAGACATCAACGTTGCGATCCCGGTAACACAGATCCACGTACCGACATGCAAAGCATTGATATGATTTTCAGACAGTTGGCCGTATTTAGGGTGCTCGACGATTAATTGATGGAAGTAATCGTAAGAAAAGTCATGCATTTTTTTCCCGCCACCGTATTCTTGAGCAAACAATGCGTTGTAAAGATTGCTTTGTTCTTTTGCAAAATAAACATAGTTCAAACCTAAATCAATGATCGTATCACCTGTGCGAACTTCTGGGAAAATATCGTAATATAAGTGATTGCAAATTTCATCTAATAAGGTATTTTTAAGATCACTCATGTTTTTAAACTCTAAATAAATCGGTTGTGTGCTGATTCCCATTTTTTTGGCAATATTGCGTGCTGTAAATCCTGAGAACCCTTCACTTTCGACAACTTCATAGGCAGCTTTTAGAATCTGATCCTTAGTATAAACTTTTCTTCTCATTTTAATTCCTCCCAGAATGTTATTATTTTTCTCGTCATTTTATTTTAATCAAAAACCGATTAGTTTTGCAACCCTTATCCAACATGTTATCTAAAATTACATATTTTTTTTAAAATAAAAAAAATTATTTTTATATTTTTTCTTACAAAGGGAGTGGAACCGTTTTATTATCTTATTAAGATTTAATCAACTTTTTTTAAAAATAAAAAAACCGTTATGCATGTGAAGCCGATTTTGTTTCTTTATCCTGAAAATAAAATCTCTCAAAACAAATTTTGCTGTTACTTTATTATACTTTCTCTAACAGTTGGTGACAATCTTTATTCTTTTTCTTGTCTATTTTATTTATTTTCTCTACTATAGTAATGAAATAGATAAAGGTGGTTAGCTTGATGGAACAGCAAAACTATACACAACTTGTTTTAAATACCTGTTTAAAAGCAGGAAAAATCATGATGGAGTCTGGCTCAGAAGTTTATCGTGTGGAAGACACGATGAAACGAATTGCTCTTAATGCTGGTTTTGACGATATCCAGACTTATGTGACCGCCACGGGTTTGATTATCGGCTTTCCTTCTGAGCAAAATAGCCAAGTAGTTCAGATTACTCAACAGGCGATCAATCTAGAGAAAGTGACTGCCGTCAATCTGGGCTCTCGTCAATTTGCGGATGGCGAATTGTCATTGCCGGATTTTTATCTTTACTTGGAAGAAGTCGATCAAGCAACACCCGATTTTCCTTATTTATGGAAAATCATTGCCGCTGGGATCGTCAGCAGTACATTAATGATCATCTTAAATGGTACTTGGTTTGATTTCATTCCTACATTTATTATTGGAATGATTGGTTTTGCAGTCCACACTTTTTTCGGCGGAAAATTACGGATGAATTTTCTAAATGATTTTGTCGCCGCTTTGATCATCGGCTATCTGTCACTGCTTGCAGTATCTTTTTCAGTTGCAAGAGATGTGAACAGTCTGATCATCGGTTCGATCATGCCTTTGGTTCCAGGATTAGCAATCACTAACGCCTTTCGCGATATCATGGCAGGGCATTTGATCAGTGGTGTTGCTCGAGGAACGGAAGCCTTATTCATCGCAGGTGCGATCGGCGGCGGGATCATTATTGCTTTTAACTTTTTTTAAGCAATACGCGCGGTATAATCCCTAACAATCAATTGCCATTAAAAAATCTTGATAGCAATTAAGGAGGTCACTCATGAATTTTATTGTCAACTTTCTATTCAGCATGTTTAGCACGATTGCTTTTAGCGTCATCACAAATATTCCTAGACGCGCCTTTTTAGCCTGTGGTTTCACTGGTGCTGCCGGTTGGATGACTTTTTGGATTTTGCATACTTATTTCCATCAAAATATCGGTATCTCTAATTTTTCAGGTGCTTTAATGATTGGGCTGATCAGTATCTTTTTTTCGCGGATCCGGCATATGCCAGTGATTGTTTTTAATGTCCCTAGCCTAGTTCCATTAGTTCCTGGAGGCCCGGCCTATATGGCTGTACGTCATATGATGAATCAACAGTTCACTGAATCAATGGAAGCCGTCGTTACGGTGTTAGTCACTTCTGGAGCGATCGCGATCGGTTTTATGTTCACAAATTTAATTGAACGGGCCTTAAAACGAACCCGCACCAATTTCCAAATTAAATAGCGGCTCACTAAGCAGGAACATACTTCCTGTTTTTTTTGACCCCACTATGTAAACGCAGTCATTTAATTTCTAAAAAAATTTAAAGTTTCACACAAAATTCAAAATTTACAACCTTAGACCTATGCATTTTTCAAATGAATTCGCTATACTTCATTTTAGAAAGACAAAGGAGCTGAATCTAATGAGTGTTGTTCAATCTAGAAGATTATTAAATATCATTTCGTTGACAGGAATCATCCTAACGATCAGTGCGACGATTTATTTCTATCACTTAGGGGTATTTAATGACATGAATTCATTGCGGCAACTCATCGGGCATTCACCGATTGCCGGACCACTCATTTTTATTTTGATTCAAATCGTTCAAGTGGTTATTCCAATCATCCCCGGCGGAATCAGTCTTGCAGCTGGTGTTTTGATTTTTGGTCCCTATTGGGGATTTATCTATAATTATGTTGGAATCGTAATTGGTTCTTTAATTCTTTTCTTGATGGGAAGACACTTTGGCAAACCCTTGATTATGCACCTTGTAAGTGATAAGGTATATCAAAAGTATATTCATTGCCTTGATGATCAATCTCGCTTTGAGAAAATATTCGCTTGGGCGATTTTCCTGCCTATCGCACCAGACGATGCCTTATGTTTAATGGCTAGCCTGACAAATATCTCTTTTAAAAAATACAGCGCGATTATCTTGTTAGCAAAACCTGCTTCAATCTTTTTATACAGTTGGGCTTTACTACAAGGAGGCAGCTTGTTATCTAACTTACTTATCCACTAATTTTTAGTGGATTTTTTAATTGGAGGAACTATGAAGTCGATTCGTCAACCACTCACCCATTTTTTCAGCACCTTTTCGCTAAATAATTTCTTTCTGCTTGCTTTTGGTCTCCCGTTTTTAACGGAGGGACTCCTTTTATTTTTGCGACAACGCTTTTTAGCTGACCTTTACCAGCCTTTTCACTTGTTGTTGTTTTTTGCCTTGATTCTTCTTTACAGTATTTTTTTCGCGCAAGTGCAAGCAAAGGAAAAAGCTTTGCAAAATTTCTCGTTGAAGGCAGCAATAGTTAGTTTCATTTTCTGGTTGCTGCTTTCTCCTATCTTTTTCTTTCGCTTTTATCAATTGCTGCTAGTGTGGCAACCACTGCCAGCGGATCTGCTCTCTTTCTTTTTTTTACATCGCTGGAAAATCTTGCCGGTAATCATTTTGTTCTATTTAGCCATTCTTTATCTCTTATATCGTATTATTTTGACGCCTCACTATCTCAAACAAGGATACCGTTTGAAAACAAGTCTGCTTTTTAGTTGGATGAACACAAAAAAAGGGATCATTAAGCAATTCGTTTTCTTTTTACTCATTCCTCTCGCTTTTTTTATCATCAGCTTATTGATTAAAAGTAGTTTTATCTGGTCGACTCAGTTATTAAGCGACTCAAATACAGCGATGATTTTATTGTTGTTGCATCGCGTGATCCAGAATATACTGCGGACACTTTTTTTCCTTTACTTAGCTACGAATCCAGCTACTGCCGATACTGACACTCAAACACCCGTCTCGAAAATTTGGTTGGGCTTAACAGTCATCGCTTGCCTTAGCCTTTATTTCCTACACTATACCCAGGTCACCCAGGGGCAGCGTGCCGTAACTCCTTTGGCGATCTCTCATCGAGGCGTTTCTAATCACAATGGCGTTCAAAACTCAGTTGAGGCGCTGAAAAAGACAAATAAAACAATGCAACCTGATCTCATCGAAATAGACGTTCAAGAAACAGCTGATCATCAGCTAGTTGTGATCCACGACGAAGATTTAAAAACACTTGCTAATAAAGATTTACGAATTGATGAAACAGCTTGGAAAGACTTAAAAGGACTCCCCTTAAAAGAAAATAGCTATGTTAGTAAAATTCCACTATTTTCCGATTATTTAGCAACTGCGAATCGATTGAAGCAGCCATTATTGATTGAATTAAAAGTTACTGCCAAAACAAAAGCGACGATTATTCACCAACTACTTCCTTTAAAAGAACAGCTAGCTGGTCATCAATTACAAAGTATGGATCTAGATACCGCCAATCACATGAAAAAAATTTTTCCGACATTGGCAGTGGGCTATATCTTACCTTTTGATCTATTGGGCGCTCCAAAAACCTCATTAGATTTCATCAATATCGAAGCAAAAACAGCAAATGGTGATTTGATCCAATACTTGCGCCAGCAAAAACAAAAAATTTACGTTTGGTCGATCAACTCAAAACAGCAAGCCGCAGTTTTTCGCTTTCAACGAGTAAACGGCTTATTATCTGATGATCTAACTGTCCTTTCAGGTCATTTAGATGATATACGGTCTCAGACTGCCAGCATTTTACAATTTGATTAAAAGCCCAGCAACGATCCGTTAAAAGAGATCGGTGCTGGGCTTTTATTTTTTGTTAGATTCAATATATGATTTCTAGGAAGGACGTTTCCCTTTTTCCATTTTATAAACTAAAAGAAGCGAATTTTTTCCTTCATTATTTATTACGCGGTACATTCGACTTCAATACACGAAAGAACATCTTCATACTTCACTAACAATCGATTCTGCAATTCGATGACGGTCGCACGATCTGCTTGATTACAGTTGAGTACATTAATAAGAATCGTATTGTTGTAAAGTTGTTCAACGATCCCCACAACTTCTTTTTTTATTCCAATTGCTCGACATTCATAAGCAAGACCAATTTCAATAGTTTCCATAATAATCCCCCTTTATTTCTACGTTTTTATAATAACATAATGACTGCAAATTGAAAACGTTTTTATTTGTTTTTTTAGCTATAAATAAGGACTAATATATTGTTTTTAGAAAATTTCGAAAACACCGACGCAAACAACTACGGTTATTTTTAATCTTTTATTCATTTTATATTTATTCATTTTCGGTTTTTTTATTCTCTTTTGATTATATTTTTATCATTAATTGAATCAACTAACAGATATTCTACCTATACCAATAAAACAGTATTTCTTATTCGTGCACACGTCTATTAGGTTGCGCAAACAAAAGGGATAAAAAAACTCTCAGCTATTTTAAACTGAAAGTTTTTTATACTATATTAAACAATTATTTAATAGTTATAGCTTTTCTGATCCAGCGTATAAAAATTGATTTATCACTATATATTTAGTCAAAAGATGAATTATAGCTACTTAAAAAAATGAAATGATTGCCGCTAAAAACGCCATATAACTGACTAAGGGGATAACAAAAAATAATAGAACCAATAAAACCAGCACGATTTCATCCTTTTAGTTCATCAGGGATACTATTATTCGACTGTTCATCCATTTGTAGTTCTCTTCTTAATTACTAAAAAACCCCTAAGTTAGATTTTTAGTCTAATTTAGGGGCACACTTTCATTTAAGTGCTTAATTAATTACATTTTATTTTATAGACGATCGTTCAATTCTTTTGCTAAGTCTTCGAATCCTGGTTTTCCAAGTAAAGCGAACATATTTTTCTTGTAAGCTTCTACACCTGGTTGGTTGAATGGGTTTACGCCCAATAAGTAACCAGAAATACCTACAGCAATTTCAAAGAAGTACATTGCATAACCCAAAGTATAAGCATCCATTGTTGGGATGTTCAATACAAAGTTAGGCACTCCACCATCTGTGTGCGCTAATAATGTTCCTTGGTAGGCTTTAGAGTTAACGAAATCTACATCTTTGCCTTCTAAGTAACCTAAACCGTCTAAGTCAGATTCTTGTGAAGGAATCGCAACAGATTTACGAGGTTTCTCAACTTTTACGATTGTTTCGAAAATATTGCGACGGCCTTCTTGGATATATTGTCCAAATGAATGCAAGTCAGTTGAGAAGTTGGCACTTGATGGGTAAATTCCTTTCAAGTCTTTCCCTTCTGATTCGCCGTACAATTGTTTCCACCATTCGTTAAAATATTGCATACCTGGTTCATAGTTAACTAAAATTTCAGTTACTTTACCCTTACGGTATAAAATATTACGAAGTGCTGCGTATTGATACGCTTCGTTTTCGTCTAAGTTCTCGCTTGAATAAGCTTCACGGGCATCTGCTGCACCTTTCATCAGTGCATCGATGTCTGCGCCGCTGGCTGCGATTGGCAATAAACCAACTGCTGTAAGAACTGAGAAACGTCCGCCAACATCATCAGGGATAACAAAAGTTTCCCAACCTGCTGCATCTGCTTCGACTTTTACCGCTCCGCGAGCTTTATCTGTTGTTGCATAGATTCGTTTGTTTGCTTCTTCTTGACCATATTTTTTGATCAATAGTTCTTTGAAGACACGGAAGGCGATTGCTGGTTCAGTTGTCGTTCCTGATTTAGAAATCACGTTAACTGAAAAATCACGGTCACCGATCACTTCGATCAAATCAGCGATATATGTTGAGCTGATTGAATTTCCTGCGAAGAATACTTGTGGTGCTTTGCGGTCTTCTTTATCCAAGACATTAAAGAAACTTTGATGTAAAAATTCGATTGCTGCACGGGCTCCAAGGTATGAACCACCGATTCCGATTACCACTAATACTTCAGAATCAGATTGAATTTTTTCGGCTGCTTTTTTGATACGAGCAAATTCGTCTTTGTCGTAGTTTACTGGAAGATCGATCCAGCCAAGAAAATCATTTCCTGCGCCAGTCCCTTTGCGTAATGATTTGTGAGCTAATGCTACTTCAGATTTGATGTAGTCCATTTCATGTTCGCTCACGAACGGTGCTACTTTCGAATAATCGAAATGAATGTGTGCCATTGTTTTTCCTCCTTGAAAGTCACTTCATACAATCTATACTTTACGTTTCTTTTAATATTTTTTCAAGTTTAAACCTTTTAAAAAATTAAACTGTTCCTTGAGCCGCCATTGCAGCAGCAACTTTTGCGAAGCCTGCAATGTTTGCTCCAGCTGCAAAATTGTCTTTTTCAGCATATTTTTCTGCTGTATCACGGCAAGTTTCATAAATATTTTTCATGATTCCATCTAATTTGCTGTCGACTTCTTCAGCTGACCAGGCCAAACGTTGTGAATTTTGGCTCATTTCTAACGCTGAGACTGCAACTCCGCCAGCATTTGCTGCTTTCCCTGGTCCATAAAGTACGCCATTTTCATGATACAATTTGACTGCCTCGTTTGTACTTGGCATATTTGCGCCTTCAGCGACTACTTTCACACCATTTTTGACTAAGATCTCAGCTTTTTTATCATCGATCTCATTTTGAGTCGCACATGGTAATGCGATGTCCGCCGCTGTTTCAAGATCCCAAACAGAACCTTCATGGTATTCTGCAGATGGGCGTTCTTTTGCATATTCAGTTAAACGAGCTCGACGAACTTCTTTGATTTCTTTTAGAAGCTCAACATCAATTCCATTTTCATCGTAAATATAACCATTTGAATCAGAACAAGTTAGAGCAGTTGCGCCTAATGCTTGTGCTTTTTCGATTGCGTAGATTGCTACATTCCCGCTACCTGAAACAATCACTTTTTTGCCTTCGAAAGAATCTTTGCGATCTTCTAATAAATGTTTGACAAAGTAAACTGCACCATAACCAGTAGCTTCTGTCCGTACTAGACTTCCGTTGAAGCCTAATGGTTTACCTGTCAATACACCCATATCGTATTCACGCAACCGTTTGTATTGACCAAATAGGTACCCAATCTCACGACCGCCGACACCAATGTCGCCTGCTGGTACATCTAAATTCGGTCCAATATGTCTAGCTAATTCAGTCATGAAACTTTGGCAATAACGCATAATTTCAGCATCAGACTTACCTTTTGGATCAAAATCAGAACCGCCTTTTCCGCCGCCGATTGGAAGACCAGTTAAACTATTTTTGAAGATTTGTTCGAAGCCTAAAAATTTCAAGATACTTAGGTTCACACTTGGATGGAAACGCAATCCACCTTTATATGGCCCAATCGCTGAATTAAATTGTACTCGATAGCCGCGATTCACTTGCCAGTTGCCTTTATCATCTTGCCAAGGGACACGAAATTGAATCAAACGTTCCGGTTCTAGGATCATGCCTAAAATATTTTTCTCCACGTATTCTGGATGTTCCTCTAGAAAAGGAATGACTGTTGGTAAAAATTCTTCCACCGCTTGTAAAAATTCTTCTTGATTAGGATCTTTTTTCACCAGTTCTTTTTGAATCTGCTCTACATATTGTTTTACTTCCATCAAATTCCTCCTCACATTTAATACACATATTTTACATCATTTTCTAATAAAAGTGAAAATTTTTTTGTATTTCATTACAAATTGAATGCCAATCGTTCGTATTTACAGTATGATTAGACCGACTTATAAGTAAATTCGTGGATAAGGAGAAAATAAAATGAAGAAATTTGATGTAATCGTGGTTGGTGGAGGACCATCTGGAATGATGGCGGCGATTACCGCAGCACTGAATGGTGCCAAGGTCGCTTTATTTGAAAAAAATAAACGGTTAGGAAAAAAGTTGCTCATGACAGGCGGCGGTCGCTGCAATGTCACAAACAATCGGCCAGTTGATGACTTGATCACTCACATTCCTGGCAATGGTCGGTTTTTATATAGTACCTTCTCACAATTTGACAACCAAGATGTTATGCGCTTTTTCAGTGAGCGAGGAGTTGCTTTAAAAGAAGAAGATCACGGACGTATCTTTCCAGTTTCTGATAAATCGGCAACGATCGTGAACACATTAAAAGAGGAGCTGGAAAAATTAGCTGTTACCCTTTTCTTTAAAGAACCGATTGAAAAAATTATTACCGATGGCACAGTCATTCAAGGGGTCCGAACTGCAGAAGGCGATTATTCTGCAAAAAGTGTCATAATAACAACTGGCGGAATCACTTATCCTTCGACTGGATCACAAGGCGACGGCTATCGCTTTGCTAAATCCCTTGGACATCATGTCACTCCTTTGTATCCGACAGAATCACCGATTTTTTTAACAGATGATTTTATTGCGGATAAAATTTTGCAGGGTCTTTCTTTGCAAGATGTTAAATTAACTGTTGTCGATGAAAAAAATAAAACAATTGCTAGTCACGAAATGGACTTGCTCTTTACTCATTTTGGAATCTCCGGCCCAGCGGCTTTGCGCTGTTCAAGTTTTGTCAATCAATTGTTGCGCACTCAAAAAACAGCAACTTTAGTGTTAGATTGTTTTCCGAATAAAACCGATCGTGAATTATTGACAGAAATCACTGACTATTCAGCAACTTCGACTAAACAATTAAAAAATGCTTTAACTGGCTTCTTACCAGAACGATTGTTGCTGTACTTCTTATCAAAAGTTGGGATCAGCGACCAAACTTATAATCAAACGTCCAAAGAACAATTAGATGCCTTTGTTTCCTACTGTAAAAACTGGTCATTGACTGCGAATAAAACATTTGGTTTGGAAAAGTCATTTGTGACTGGTGGCGGTGTCGAACTAAAAGAGGTCAATCCGAAAGAATTGGCTAGCAAAAAAATCCCCGGACTTTACTTTGCCGGGGAAGTACTAGATGTCAATGGATATACAGGCGGTTATAATATTACTACTGCTTTTTGTACCGGCTATGTTGCGGGCACACACGCTGCCTACCATACGTTTTCTTAATCTTGCGTCAACTCCGTAAATCGTCCCCGCGTCAATTCTACAATGGCGTTGGGGGCGATTTCCATTTGCAGTCCTCTTTTGCCTGCTGAAATCGCAATCTGTTCAAAGTTTTTTGCTGAATCATCCACAAAAGTCGGGAAAAGCTTTTTCATCCCAATCGGTGAACACCCGCCGCGAATATAACCTGTCGTGGCTTCCAAGTCTTTCAAATGAAGCATCTCAACTTTTTTATTGCCGCTGGCTTTCGCGATTTTTTTCAAATCTAGTTCGTGGTCGCTAGGAATAACCGCTACAACTGGACCGGTTTTATTGCCTACTGCAACTAATGTTTTAAAAATCCTTGCAGCCTCGATCCCAACTTGTTCAGAAACATGTCCTGCACCTAAATCATCGTCGCTCCATGAATATTCATGTTCACTATAAGCAATCTTTTTTTGTTCGACTAAACGAATCGCATTGGTCTTTTGAATTTTTTTCTTAGCCAAATCAATCCCTCACTTCATGTATTTTCTAAAGTCTAGCAAAAAAAATGATCCAAAACAAATCAGATAAACTCTACGTTTAGACAAGAAAATCACTTATCAACCAAATAAAGAGTACCTACTAAAAAATTCCTTAGTCGATACTCTTGCATAGGCTATTTAGTTTCACTGATTAATTTTATTTCAACTCATTGATCATCATAGCTAATTTTTCCGCTTCGATTTGAGCATCCGGATAAGACTGACCGGCTAGACAACCATAGGTCATACAAGACCCGTCTAATGATCCACTGATTTGTGAAAATTTACCTAATCGGCCTAATGAGACCGAAATAATCGGTAACGAAACAAAGGTTTGAGCTTTCATTGCGATCTCCATTTGACGCAAGACATCTGCTTCATTTTGCGGTTGAACGACAATTTTTGCAATATCTGCTCCGCAGTGTTCTGTTAAATTCAAACGAAATAAAATGACAGCATCTTCTGGTGTTTCTTCAAAATTGTAATAACTTAAGATTACCCGCACATCCAACGATTGCATCCATTTGATAAAAGATGTTGATAATTGGTCGATGATTGAAACTTCCACATCAGCCAAATCAATCGCGCGTGAAGAAACAGCAAATTCATTGATATGCCGATATTGATTTAAGGAGAGCTCGATCTTCCCGCCTGCTTCAGCCATCCGCAAATTGAAAATCAATGGAATATTCCGAATTTCATCACGTAATGCTAGCAGCGTGGTATTTAACTTTTCATCATCTAAAATATCTTCATAATAATCCGCACGCCATTCGATCACTTCAGCAACTCTTTTCGCTTGAATGGCTTGTTCGATGATTTCATCAAACGTCGTTCCGACAATCGGCACACAGATCTTAGGCTTTCCCGCATCAAAACGGACATCTCTTACTTGAATATCCATCATAATTTCTCACACCTCAGTTTCTTCTATTTTTTTACCGTATAAAACAATACTTTCAAGTAATTGCTTTCTTCAAAGTCGCTAGCTGGAAAGTCTGCTGGTAAACGATAACTTTCTACTAATTGATAATCTACTTTCTTATTTTGCAACGCGGTTTCGATCGCGTACTTGAACTTTTTAATTGAAAGGTTCGCTGCATTTGTTGACGCGATGATCAGCCCGTCATCAGCCAAAATATCGACACTGTCTTCAATCAATCGTCCGTAATCTTTGGCGACTGAGAACGTCTTTTTCTTATTGCGGGCAAAACTTGGAGGATCCAAGATAATCACATCATAAGTTAAATTCTTTCTTCCCGCATAGCGGAAATAGTCAAACGTATCCATCACAATGATTTTTTGTTGCTCTAATGGCAATCCATTCACTTCAAATTGTTCTTGCGTTTTAGCTAAACTGCGCTGTGCCAAGTCCACACTGGTCGTCTCTAGCGCACCGCCGTATGCTGCAGCGACTGAAAACGCTCCTGTATAACTGAACATATTCAGGATCTTTTTCCCAGCAGCCAATCCTTCAGTCAGCCGTCCACGGACCTCTTTTTGATCCAAGAAAATACCGGTCATGTATCCTTCATCCAAGTATACGGCATAGGAAACCCCGTTTTCCATCACTATCAACGGTTCTTCCGGTTTTTCACCAGCCAACCAACGACTTTCTAGCAACTCACTTTTAAAACGTATCTTTTCAACGAGCCCTTTTGCAGTTGGAAAAACTTGTAGCAGACTAGCCACGATCATCTTTTGAAAATGATAAATGGTCTGATTGTACCAAGAGATCACCAAATAATCTGCGTAGTAATCAATCGTCATTCCACCAAAACCATCACCTTCGCCATTGAACAAACGAAAAGCTGTCGTCGTCTCATCTGAAAAAAAGACTTGACGTTTTTGAATCGCCTGTTGAAATTTTTGAGCTAAAAAATCTTGATTGATCCCTCGCCTTGTCTGATCAATCACCCAGCCAAACCCTTTATTCTGCTTGCCTAAATAACCAGTCGCGACATACTTATGTTTATTATCAACAAACTCCACCCATTCTAAGGGAATTTTTTTGATACTTTGTTTTAAATCTTCTTCTTGAATCAATGGATTTCCTTGGCGAATCCGTTTGATTCCATAATTAGTCAATTCTATTTTCACACTCATCCCCGCTTTCTTCTATAGTATATCAAAAAAAAATAGTATTTTTCGCTTATAAAGTTTTCTTTAAGCCTGATTGCTCTTGATTTAATAAGAATTGACGAGGTTGGCGGAAGCGAGTAAACTGATAACGAGTGAACGTTTCGCAGTTTATCTGCGTCAGAAAGGAAGTTTCCATTGAAAAAACTAAAAGCTCCTGCATTTTTGAATAAACGCCTTGGCTTCTATGCGTTATTGACATTCTTATTGTGGGCAAAAAGTGTTTTTGCATATTTATTTGAATTCAATTTAGGGATTGAAAGTCTGACTCAGTATTTCATCCTGTTTATTAATCCAATTGCATCGACAATGTTTTTATTATCGATTGCTTTATACGTACGCCGATCAAAGGCCTCTTATCTAACGATGATGATCATCTACGGATTAGCAAGTTTCTTACTATTTGCCAATGTAGTTTATTATCGTGAATTTACCGATTTTATTACTGTGAATACTTTCTTAGGAGCCGGCAAAGTGGCCAGTGGTTTAGGCGAAAGTGCGATTCGGCTGTTTCGTCCTTACGATATTTTATATTTGATCGATATCGTGATCTTACCGTTGCTATTATGGCGCAAACGTATCAAAGCAGAAGAACGGCCTGTTCGTGCTCGGATGGCTTTTGCCATGACGGCTCTTGCAGTCATGATTTTCTCAGGCAATCTTTTCTTAGCTGAAGCGGATCGTCCAGAATTACTGACACGGACTTTTTCTCGTGACTACTTGATCAAATACCTTGGGGTGAATGCCTTCACTGTTTACGACGGCATTCAAACGTATAAAACAAACCAAGTTCGAGCTGAAGCAAGTCCAAATGATTTAAAAGAAGTTGAGTCTTACGTAAAAGAACATTATGCTGCACCAAACAGCGAGTACTATGGTATCGCTAAAGGCCGCAACGTTATTACGATCCATTTAGAAAGCCTGCAACAATTTGTGATCGACTATAAGTTAAAAGATGAAAATGGACAAGAACATGAAGTAACCCCATTTTTAAATAGTATTTTCCATAGCAACAGTACCTTTGCCTTTGATAATTTCTTCCACCAAGTAAAAGCTGGAAAAACTTCGGACGCAGAAACATTGATGGAAAACTCATTATTTGGTTTAAATCAAGGTTCTTTATTCTCGCAGTTAGGCGGAAAAAACACCTTCCAAGCAGCTCCAGATATTTTGAAACAAACAGCCGGCTATACGAGCGCAGCATTCCACGGAAATTCAGGGAATTTCTGGAATCGTACTGAGACTTATAAGAATCTTGGGTATGACTATTTCTTTGATTCTTCTTACTATGATGTGAATGATGAAAATTCATTCCAATACGGCTTGCACGACAAACCGTTCTTCCAACAATCAGTTCAATATTTAGAACGTCTGCAACAGCCGTTCTATTCAAAATTTATCGCCGTTTCAAATCACTATCCATACAGTGAATTTAAAAATGACGAAGCTGGATTCCCAATGGCCAATACGAACGATGAAACAATCAACGGATACTTTGCTACAGCAAATTATCTCGACAAAGCGGTTGAAGAATTCTTCAATTACTTGAAAGCTTCGGGTTTATATGATAATTCGATCATTGTTATGTACGGTGACCATTATGGTATCTCTAATTCAAGAAACCCTGATCTAGCACCACTGCTTGGAAAATCAAAAGAAACATGGTCAAACTTTGACAATGCTCAAATGCAGCGTGTTCCTTATATGGTTCATATTCCTGGTCAAGATAAAGGCGGAATCAACCATACTTATGGCGGTGAAGTTGATGCCTTGCCTACTCTCTTGCACCTTTTAGGTACTGATACAAGCAAGTATATTCAATTAGGTCAAGATTTATTGTCAGAAGATAACGATCAAATCGTTGCGTTCCGTGATGGAGACTATGTCACACCTAATTACACGTATTACAGTGGAAACTTATACGATAATCAAAGTGGATTGCCAGTAGCTGAACCAGATGAAGCTCTGCAAAAACAAGCAGACGCTTGGAAAGATGCTGTTTCTACTCAGCTAAGCACTTCCGATAATATCAATAACGGTGACCTTCTCCGCTTCTATTCAGCTAGTGGATTGAAACCGATTGATGCTTCGCAATTTGATTACAAAGATGGGTTTAACAAACTAGTAAAAGCTGAAAATAAACTGGGGGATAAATCGACCAGCGTATTTTATCAAAATGGTAAGAAATCCACTCAAGAGCTGTACAAGACTCAAACGTACAAGCAGTATCAAGAACAAAGCCAATAATCAGATTCCAATCGGCACTCTTCACAAAACTGTGAAGAGTGTTTTTTCATTTATTTCTTCGGATAGAATTCATATTTCTTTCAAATTAGGCTTTTATACTTAGTATAAGAGGTGGGAATCTATGGAACTTATTTCAACGACACTTTCGACGATCAAACAACATCGTATCCAATTTTCGATTTCTTGGGCGATCTATCTCGTCGTGCTTTTTATTTTGACGAGTTTGGACATGTTAAAACTCGTCTTGAAACAAGTCGCTTCCTCCAATCAGATCCAATTGTTCACTAGCAAAGAAACAGAACAACTCCAAAAATATTTTTTTGATCGATTATCAATTAGTGCCGTCGGTTGTTTCATCTTATTGCTGATATTTTTCGGAGTCAGGATTCATCAGCAAAAAAAAAGGACGGTTCCAACAAAACAGTTCATCTACTCAACAGGTCTCGAATGTTTTTTGAGCATATTGATCGCAAGTATCTGTTTAATTTTATTTTTCACTGTTTTCGAGCCGGTTTACGAATCGATTTTGCAATTCTTTTACCGTCAAGGTTTAAGTCAGCTGAAGGAATTGCCAAACTTTGTTCTGAGTAATGGAACAAGCGGAATTGCTTATTCACTTCATTCGCCGCTCTCCTCCGAATTATCTTCGACCACGCTTTTGGATTTATTTTTGGGTTCGCTAGTTAAAGCTATTTTCTATATTTCCCTCTGTTTATGCTTGTCAACGATTATTTTTTGTCTGTTAGATTCACTTAAAAAATCGAGGAATGTTCATTAAACACGAACATTCCTCGATTTATTTATCGTTTTATCTAACAAACGCTTGAAAGTCGATTATTCCTTCCTTATACTTATAAAGTATTCGGTTTTTACCGATATAATGAACTTATTTCTAAGGAGCGTTTACTTATAATGGATAAATTCTTTAAATTAAAAGAACAAGGAACCACTATCTCCACCGAAGTAATGGCAGGAATCACAACATTCTTTGCCATGAGTTACATTTTGTTCGTTAATCCAAGTATTTTATCAGCATCAGGAATGCCGTTTCAAGCGGTCTTTCTCGCAACAATCATCGCCTCTGTCATCGGGACCTTGGTCATGGGAGTATTTGCAAATGTTCCCTATGCACAAGCACCTGGTATGGGATTAAACGCATTTTTCACTTACACGGTTGTATTCGGATTAGGTTATTCTTGGCAACAAGCTTTAGCAATGGTATTCATTTGTGGAATCATCAATATTTTGATTACTGTTACGAAAATTCGTAAATTGATCATTCATGCAATTCCTGAAAGTATGCAGCACGCAATCGGCGGCGGGATCGGGATCTTTGTTGCTTATGTAGGGATCAAAAATGCTGGTTTACTTTCATTTACTGCAGACTCCTCTGCAATCACCAGCAGCGTAGTTGAAGCCGGCAAAGCGACCAACGTTTCAATCAACAGCGGAATTGTTCCTGCTTTGGCAAACTTTAATAATGCACCAATTTTATTGGCGGTGATTGGTTTAGCCATTACCACTATTCTAGTCGTTAAAAATGTTCGCGGTGCGATCTTGATCGGTATTGTGATCACAACCTTATTAGGAATCCCAATGGGTGTTGTCCAACTAGGTTCGATCGATTGGCATGCAAATTCATTAGGCAGCTCGATCCAAGAACTTGGTACAACATTTGGGGCAGCCTTTGGTTCTGAAGGTATGGGATCATTGTTTGCCGATTCAGCCAAATTACCACAAGTTCTTATGACTATCTTAGCTTTCAGTTTATCTGATACTTTCGATACGATTGGAACTTTTATCGGGACTGGTCGTCGAACAGGAATCTTCTCGAAAGAAGATGAAAATGCCTTGGCCAATGACTCCCGCGGGTTCAAAACAAAAATGGACAAAGCATTATTCGCTGATGCGATCGCTACATCCATTGGTGCAATTTTTGGAACATCTAATACGACCACTTACGTCGAATCGGCTGCTGGTATCGGAGCCGGCGGACGGACAGGTCTTACCTCAGTTGTTGTAGCTATTTTATTTGCATTAAGCAGTTTATTTTCTCCACTGATTGCGATCGTACCTGCACAGGCTACTGCGCCGGCATTGATTTTGGTCGGTGTTATGATGTTAGCATCATTTGCTGATATCAATTGGTTAGATTTAGAAGAAGCCGTTCCCGCTTTCTTCGCCAGCATCTTTATGGGACTTTGCTACAGTATTTCTTATGGGATCGCAGCTGGATTTATTTTCTATACAATCGTCAAAGTTGTCAAAGGAAAATCTAAAGAGATCTCTCCGATTCTTTGGATCGTTGATCTTTTGTTCATCTTGAACTTTATTATCTTGGCCATTTTATAAAATAATCGTTCATAGTTAAAGAGCCGTGACAAATTCTGTCACGGCTCTTTTTTATTCTTCAGTTTTTTCTGGTTTGTCAGATTTGTCGGGAAATACGACTGTGAATGTCGTCCCTTTTTCTAACTGGCTAGCAACCTTGATTGTACCTCCATGTAAATGAACCAATTCTTCTACGATCGATAGACCTAAACCTGACTCGCCATATTTTGTATTTTTTCGTGATGGATCTGCTTTGTAATAACGATCCCAAATATTTTTCACTTGTTCTTCAGTCATGCCGATTCCAGTATCCGATATGGCAATCTCTGTTGCCTGCTCCAATTTCTTAATCGCAATCGTAATCGTTCCGTCTTTTGTAAACTGGATCGCATTTTGTACTAGATTGACCATGATTTGGACAAAACGATCATAATCAGCATAGACATTGATTGGATCTTTTGTTTGCAAAGTTAATTGATTTCCTGACGCTTCTGCTTTTGCTTGCAATTGAGTGACTAGTGTGGCGACGGCTTCAGTTGCATTGAACGTTTGCAACACGATACTTATTTGATTGGTCCGGATTTTTTCATAGTCCAGATTTTCATTGACCAAACGAATCAAGCGTGACGTTTCATTTTGCATCAATTTAATTGCCTTTTCCTTTTGATTTTCTGGAATTGCGTTATACTGCAGTCCTTCTAACAACCCATTGATCGTCGTCAAAGGCGTTCGCATCTCATGAGAAGCATCCGCCATAAATTGTTTACGTCGTTCTTCTTGCCGTTCGATTTCTTCTTGCGACTCTTTCAATGAGACCGTCATCTGATTAAAATCATTGGCTAAATCATCAAACTCATCCCGATTTCGATTAGGAACGACTACATCGAAATTCCCCGCCGCAACTTCTTTAGTCGCTGAACGCATTCGATTGATCCGTCTTACTTGCTGCATCGCAAAGAAATAACTTACGATGATCGCGACAAGTGACGCGATGATGAAAGCTTTAAATAAGTCGGTGACGATCAAATTAACACTCGTTTCCACATTCAATGCCGGTTGACTGACAAGCAATACACCGAAGAACTCACCATCTGTGAAAAAAGGGACCATCGCATAAGAAGTCGTTTTCTTCTGGCCCATCACGTTTTTCGAATTGGTTTCTTTTTGCTGCTGTCCTTCTTTTAACGCTCGCCACTGTGCATCACTGACTAGATCCTGATTGATCTTTCCTGATTGCTCAGGATATTGAACCGTTCTGTCTTTATTGATAAAGACAAAGGAAACGTCTTGCTGGTTTAAACTCGACTCGGTCACACCGATTGCAAATTGGAAAATCTCATTGCTCGACATCCCCTCAAAGCGAATATCCCTACTTAGCGATAGATTGTTTTTTTCCATTGATTGAGCATAACCAAGCAGTGTTTTGTAATTATTATCTTCAAGCGTCTTACGAGTAAACTGTGTAAAAGACACTCCTAACGTCAGGAGAATCAAGAGAATCAATCCACCAAATGCTAGTAATTGTTGATACAGGTATTTCATTGACCAACCTCGGTATCGTCAAATTTGTAGCCTACACCCCAAACAGTTTGAATAACTTGCGCACCGACTTTCTCGATTTTTTGACGTAATTTCTTGATATGAGCATCCACCGTTCGTTCATCACCAAAATATTGATAATCCCAAACTAACTCCAGTAACTGTTCACGGGTAAATACTTGCCGCGGTTTTTTCGCCATCGTATACAATAAATCAAACTCTTTAGGCGTCAAACCATCGATCGGTTTGCCGGCTAGATAGGCTTCGCGGGTTTTTAGATTCATCTTGAAATGATCCGTCTGGATATCAAAGCTTTCATCATTTGTTTCTGTATCTTTTTGTGGTTCAGCAGTCAACTCGCTGCGGCGATGCAGAGCCTTGATCCGAGCAATCAAAGTCAACGGTGAAAATGGTTTTGTGACATAATCATCAGCGCCCATCTCTAGCCCAATGACTTGATCACTTTCAGAATCTCTTGCCGTCAACATGATAATCGGTACTGTTTTAGAAACTTTACGAATCTGACGTCCGACTTCCATCCCGTCCATACTTGGCAGATTCAAGTCTAGTGTGATCATATCCCACTTTTCAGGATCTGCTTTAAAAGTCTCCAATCCTTCTTTGCCATCATATTTAAATTCCGCTTCCCAGCCTTCATTCAAAAAAAACATCTGCATCATTTCAGAAACAGATTCATTGTCTTCAATCATTAAAATTTTCATACTTTCCCCCCTGATATCATCTAATTCTCATTATAAGTATACTCTATTTCATTTTTTTCAACCATTACCTTACTCATATCTTCATCAACAATTTGTTTTTTCTTCAATCTTTCCGACATTTAGTATGAATTCTTAAATTAGTTATTACTTCTTTGCATTTTTTATAACAGGATGCTATACTCATCTTTGCAACAAAATATTTATTAGGGGGCCGTTACGGATTCGACAGGCATAGTTTGAGCTTGAATTGCGCTTCGTAGGTTACGTCTACGCAAAAACGTTACAGTTAAACATAACTGCAAAACAAAACAACAACTCTTACGCTTTAGCTGCCTAAAAACAGTTAGCGTAGATCCTCTCGGTATCGCCCATGTGCTCGAGTAAGGGTCCTATTCTAAGTGGGATACGTTTCAACTTTCCGTCTGTAAGTTGAAAAAGAGCTCATCAGACTAGCAATGTTCGCGGCCTGTCATGCGGCAGAGAACAAAGCGAAATTTAAATAGTATGACTATGAGCGTAGATTTTTAGGTGTCGATATGTTTGGACGCGGGTTCGACTCCCGCCGGCTCCATTTCATAGTTTTTGATGGTTTTCAAAAACGACTAAACCCTTGATTTGATAAGGATTTAGTCGTTTTTTATTTTCAGTGATTTTCGCTAAAAATATCAAATGGCATTTAATTTTGCATTCGGAAAAGAGAAAAGCAAGAAGACTTCTATGGCTAATTAAGCGATAGAAAGCTTCTTGCCTTTCTCTTTCTTGATACTTTTTTAAATAATTGTATCCCTTGCTGTTAATTTTTTTCAGGATTTTTTTGATCCAACTTATCTAATCGCTGCTCCATTTCTTCGAGCAGCTGAACCATCTGGCTATCACTTTGGTCTGGTAATAAATACTGATTCAAGTCTTCTACTTTTTCTTTGATCGACAATGCAGTTTCTTTTCCCAACGGAGTTAGTTTCAACAAAGCGCTGCGTTTGTCGTCTGAACTCAATTTATCGATATAGCCATTTTTCACTAGTGTATTAATCGCTCGAGTAATCGTACTTTGATTTAATTTAACTAAAGCAGAAAAATTGCTCTGAGTAATTTCTGGATAATCCAACAACTTCAATAAATAAAAATAATTGGTCGAGTTAATATGTGGTGAGTCAAACAGTTGATTTACATGAATCGTGATCGCCTGATTCAACAATGCCACTCGTTGGATCAAACCGTCTTCTTTTGTAAAAGTCATAATAGGTTACTCCTTTGTTCATGAAATAAACGGCTCCCATCACTACTTCATGATGGAAGCCGTACCTATTTATTATAACCTTACGCGTTTAAAAATGTTGGATTTTCTTTGAACATATCCCAAGTATTCTGGGTTGCTTGTTGATTAAATTCTTTCGTTGCGTTGAATTGTTCTTCTGATGTCCCGTAAGTAATATGAAATTGATCGTCTTCGATTTGCGCTACCACCGCTGGAATAAATTCATTTACTGCTACCCCATACGAATGTTCTGACGATCCACCGAGTTCAGTATTTACAGCTGGCGGAAAAATCTCAAATATTTTAACGGCAGTATCTTGTAATTGTAACCGTAAAGTTTCTGTGAATCCATGCAGACCTGTTTTGCCAGAGGTATAAAATGGTACCCAAGCACCTGGAGTAAGAACTAAACCAGAAGAAACATTGATGATCGCTGCTTCTTTTTTCGCCAAAAGATGATTCATTACTAAAATAGATAAATGCATTGGCGCTTCAAAATTAATGGCTAATTCTTGATGATAAAATGACCAATCTTTATCCGCGTTCTTCAAATTGATCCAGCGTTGAATCCCAGCATTGTTTATAAAGACATCATACTCAGGAAATTCCTCTTCTAATTTTCCAACTAGTTTCACCCGTTCTTCTGCATTGCTCAAATCTGCTTGTATTGCTTTTAAGGCCGGGGCACTTTCCAAAGCTTCTTTGATATTTTTTTCACTATAATCTACCACTAAGACCTCGTTGCCTGCTTCTAACAATTTTTTTGCAAGGTTAAAGCCAATTCCTGTTGTACCACCAGTAATCACCACATGCTTGTTTACTAATTCCATGATGAAACCTCCTTCTTGTTACTACATGATAACACTTTCATAAATATAAGTAAATGCATTTGCATGTTTATCGTGAAAGATGTTACAATCAACTTGCAAAATAAAAAGGAGGTCTACCCTATGATTTTAGTCACATCAGCAGCAGGCAATACTGGTCGAATCATCGTTCAACGGTTAGTCGATGCAGGATTCGATGTTTTGGCAACAGACATTGACCCAAAGGTAAAAGATTTAAATGGAATCAAAGATGCGATGGTAGGAGATTTAACTGATCTATCTTTCATCAACGCCCTCATGGAAAAAGCGACAAAAGTAGTTTATATCCCACCATTATTTTTGGCTCAAGAAGCTTTAATTGGTAAACGTATGATTGATTCAGCACAAGAACACGGCATTGAATATTTCCTATTTGTTTCTGTCATCCATCCAATTTTATCGACTTTACTACAACACACTGCTAAGCGTGAGGTAGAAGAATATTTGGTTTATAAAGGAATGGAAACTCAATTACCGTATACTATTTTACAACCGATGCATTACATGCATAACTTCAATCCAAAAGTTGTGGCTGAATCTGACAAGTATTCCATTTTCTACAATATTGATACAAAAGTTGGTTATGTGGCAACAGAGGATGTGGCAGATGTTGTCATCAAAATCTTCTCAGAAGGCAAAAAACATGACAAAGCAACGTATGAATTAGTTGGTACTCCTGCCTATTCACCAAATGATCTGATCGACATGTTCAATGACGTCACTGGAAAAAAAGCAGTTACAGAATACGTAGATGCAGAAACTTTCTTAAAACAAATCCAGGCAAATGATTTATTCTTCCAAGCAGCGGTCAAACAACTAGCCTATACGTATTCTACGTGGGGATTAGATGGCAATTCAAATGTGTTAACATGGCTACTCGGCCATGAACCAACAACTTTCAAAGATTATGTGAAGAAAAGTCTGGCTAAATAAAAAATATTCAACTCATACAAAACTATTATTATCGAGTCTTTTTAGTAAAAAACAATTTGAAGAAATGTTTATATATGTGGTGTGCTCTGTACACCACGTATTTTTTGTTTTCAAGGGTCAGTAATTGTTGTAAACTAATCTGTGATCATAAATTATACATATTTCAATAATTAAAGATGATCTATTCAAACAGTTTAGTTTTATTGTTTCTCCTATTTTAAGGACTTTATGGATCTATTCATCTTACTCAAGCACATCGAACAATAGTACCTCAAACAAAAATTTCGTTAGACAGGAATACCACACTTAAAGCTAGTAACGCATTTATAAAAAAAACGTCAAAAAACCATCGTTATAGAATGAGCTATACTAAGTATGATTCACAAGATTTTGAAACTATAGGTGAAAATATAGCTTTATATCAAAAGCAAAGCTATATAAAATTTAGCGGTATCTCTTTCCTACAGAGATAGAAATTCTACTTAAAATACCAAAAGATTATGAAGGAACTCTTCATATTTAAAACCGAAAGTTGAGAATCAATAGTAACAAACGTACATGCCAATCATTTGGTTACTTAAACTTCCAGTGATATAATCATCTAATCTATCGAAGTTAGTCCATTCAAGATACCCGCATAATCCAGCGAAGTTAATCAAATAGCCTATAAGTTGTTAAACTCGTCAGAAATAAAAATAGCTAGTGGTGTAGTTATTTTGAATTTACAAGATGGACTTATCGATAAAATAGATACAAATTCTGATAATGGTAGTATTTCAGTAGCTAAGGAACTAAAAGAAAATTCCTTATCAGCTTTCCCTTCTTTAAAAATCACAACAAAATTTGGAGCAATAAAAGTAAAATGATTTGTATCTTTCAATTTTGAAGAAAGAAGAATAACCCATCTACTCATTTTCAATGGTAGATGGGTTACTCTATAATCCTGGAATCGGTTCTTGTAATTGAATTTGGTTTTCTCGATCAAAATAAGAAACCATTTTTTTATTTAAATCTGTTGACCAGTAAAGAATCCCTGCCTTTCCGGCTAGTTCACAAAATTGTTCAAAAGTAATTACGCCCGACTGAGCTTGACGCACGGCTTGCTTAATACCCGTGCTATCCCCCTTTGGATCAACCGGTTTAGCAACACCATTCATTTTTAGATCGATGGAACTCTTTTGATCGAAATATCGATATATTCCTTCTTCTACCAGGTATTCATAACGAATTACACCTAGTTTTTGGAATTTTTTCATTAGTTCAGCGAATCCACCAGCATTTTTTTCTTCTTTAACTGCTTGTTCAATGGCTTGAAAATCTAATGTCATTCAACTTCTCCCCTATCTTCACAAAATGATACATCCACTATAGCGAGAAAATTTCCAACATGCAATTAGTTATTGCGCGTCCTAAAATAGTTTAGAGAAATATTATCGTTAGTCCATTCTATGCCACGTGTAAGCAACTTTACAAATAGATTTATTAATGCTAGGCTCCTTGTACGAATCAAGGAGGATTAAGAAACCATATGGATATTAAAGAACTGATCGATAAAAGCAATAAAATCAGAGCACGCTATCACGAATTAGAAGTTCAAAATCATGGAGAGATCTGGTCTGTTCAAGAAGATTTACTAGCTCTTTCAAATGACATCGGAAATCTAGATCGCCTTGTGCTGACAAAACTGGGACGGTATTATGATGAAACACCCTATACACTAGAGCATAAACTCGCAGAAAATATTTGGTGGTTGATTGAACTATCCACAAGATTAGAGATTGATATCGAAACCGAATTGGAAAAGTTTATCAAGGAAAAGGAATCTCTTTAACAAAGAATGACTGATTTTGAAAATAGTGGTCTGAACACGTACTCAGTTTTTTATTAACGCAAAAGCTCTGCAAAATTTGCTGGTAAAGAACAAGTTTTTTTATAAATCAAAATGATCTAGTCAACTATTTTTTGTTTATTTTACTTTTTAATGAGCTTTATTGGCTGATTATGCTAAAATTAGTTCAAAAGTTAGATATTTTTGTTTAGCTGAAATATATGCTCGATGGAACTATTTATTGCAAAGGAAGTGAATTGCTATGAAAAATACAGCTGAATTAAAGGCTGAAGCAAAAGAAATATTGCGAGGAAAATGGGGCAAAGCAGTTGTTTTAAACCTTATTCCGACACTATTAGGTGTAGCGGTAGTTATTGTTATCATACTCTCAGGACTGATCGGTTTTTACCTCCATGGATCGGATGGTGGGATGTTTTCTTCCGTTTCTGAGCAACAACAAACTACCACGAACAGTTGGGGAACAAATATTGTTTCTTCAATTATTAGTGCATTGTTTTTAAGCGGGATTTCTTGGACCTATCTCGATTTATTACGCGGAGTGCGCGATCAAATTGATCCGTTTAAAGATGCCTTTCGCGGATTTCAAGGAAAATTTATCGGTGGTGTCATTTTATTAGCCCTGCTAACTAGCATCTTTACAACATTATGGTCACTATTACTAGTCATTCCGGGAATTGTAAAACATTATTCCTATTCTCAAAGTTATTTTATTTATTACGATCAAATCGAACAAACGGGTGAAAAACCTAAAATACTCGACACGATCACAGCAAGCCGCCGCCTAATGGATGGCCATAAAGGCCGACTGTTTTGGTTAGATATCACTTTTATTGGGTGGTATCTCCTAACTATACCTACATTAGGAATCGCCTATTTATGGGTAGGTCCTTATGTTTCGGCTACTAAAGCCGCTTTTTACAACGACCTGCAAAATAACTTAAGAGAAGAATCTATCTAAATAATTTACTCTAGGTTAAAAAATCAATCACAAGTGCATAAAAGTCAGCCACCTTTTTCTGATGGCTGATTTTTGTGTTTTTAAAATCTTAAGGGTAGTCCAAAATCCATGAAAAAAACACCCGATTTAAACAGTACGTTAGATTTTAGTTGTATTGAAGAACGTAAGGATAGTGTCTTTTATTTTTTTTGTATCCTTAACGTAAACATCTTGATACGGAATTGAAAGTCCATTTTTTCTGATCATATCAGCGATGAATCGTGAATCCTTGTCGTTGAAAACAACAATATCTGCAGCAGGGATCTGATTGGTTGTCACATCATAACTAATGAACTCTAAGTCAATATCTGGCAACAATTCCTCTTTTATTTCCTCTTGAAATTTTTTTATCCTCCAGCCAGCTAGGTTGAAAGCATAGCCAAATGGCGCTCCCCCATCATCAACATTAATAGAGAATATCCAAACTGCCTTTTTCATAAATTTCCTCTCCTTTTTTTGCTGCTAATTTCTCGAAAGAAGCAATTCATATGATCCACAAACTATCTTTATTTCGATGAAAATAGACACATCCTTCATAATTTTTCATTATTGTTTTCTATTTTTATTCGTCCAAACAATTGTTGAGCCAATGACTCCATATGTCACTGCATACCAAACTATCGCCTTGAGATATGCCTTTATATTAAAAGGTTGTAAAAATAGTAGCTCCATTAAAAGTAGAAATAAGCTAAAAAAAAATAATGCTACCTAGAACTCTTTTGTATGTTGCTGGCCCTTTAAACATTCTTTTCCTTCTCTCTACAACTATCTCTGTCAAATCAATTATACCCCGGTTCCCTTTTGACCGCTAGACAGTCACAGATTTTACTAATTGAATATCTCGCTTGCTTTAATGACTAGATTTCGAAAAGATTGCATTTTCTATGTCTATATCTTCTAAGGTCAATTCTTGATAAAAAATGGCGAGATTTTTTTCGATTATGTAAAACCAAGTCAGCTTGAGAAACATTTGTTCCAACATCAAAACTGATTATTGAAAGATCCCGCTTTGATTTACTTCTTTGATCAGCTTCAGCATTAATCCAAAATTAGTTTTTTCAATGAGCCTTGATTTACTTCAGATTGATTGTAACCCAATTTTTTTGAGCGTATACTAGTAGAAAAGGAGACGATTACATGCGTTATATGTTTGGTACTATTTTTTTCCTACTGTCTGTGTGGCAATTTTGGATGACTAAACGTTCCTTTACTTATCTGAAACAAAATGGGAATAAAAATACGTCGCCATTTGTAATGTTTGGACAATGGAGTAGTTTAGCGATGGCTATAATCTTCCTTTTCGCTTCAATCAGCTGTTTTTTTGTTGATTATTCAAACTTTATTTAACAAGTCCCCCATCTTTTTGATTTTTACTCAATAGACAAATACAAAGAACTCCTTTCGATAGAATGAACGGTCGCTAGCCGCTTACACTATCAAAAGGAGTTCTTATTGTTTACGCAAAGAAACACGTGATATCTTCATTCAATACGATGATTTTTATTTGTGATAATGCAATGTGAGAAAATCAATCATTGAAATTGGATCATGCCCCGTTATCTTTTCAAAATCATCCGTTACTAAATCCATCAATCCCATCGCACCTGCTTGGTACATGGAGCCCAATTCAGCTCCATCCCCGTCAGACGCATAGATTTCAGCAAATTCTGCCACTGAAACTGGTGCATAACCAATTGGTTTCCCCGTAACTTCTGTCATAATTTTGCCTAGTTCAACCATTGTATAATGTTGTTTTTGAGTCACTGTATAAACCTGACCGTTATTACGCAGTTCAGGCTTCACTGCTAATTGGGCAATCGCTTCAGCACTATCTTCTTGTGCGATAAAGGATAAAGCTTCATTTCCCACTGGATAAATCAAGTTCTTACGTTCGATCAATTCAGGTAAATAGGGAACCAAAGGATCTGCGTACAACGAATTTTTGATTACTGCATAGTTCAATCCAGAGGCTGCTAAACGGCGTGGTACATAACCGTAATAAGCGGACATCGTAAATGGATTATTTTCTTGATCGGCATAAAAACTTACAAAAATAATCTCATTTACATCTGCTTCTTTCATTGCGGTCAGCGTATTTTCAAATTCTGTTACTCGTTGCAGCACATCATAAGTTTTGCTGGGAATATAGATTAAAACATCGGTTCCTTTGAAAGTGGTCGTCATCGTATCAGTATCTAAATAATCAATTTCGACTACTTCAACTCCTTGCTCTGCGAGTCCTGTTGCTTTAGCTGGTGTATGGACAGCAGCCCGAATGTTATTTGCACCGACCAACTTAATCATATCTTGCAGTACGATACTTCCTAAATGTCCAGTAGCTCCTGTAATTGTATATTTCATCAGTTAGACCCTCCGTTACTCATTATCTGTTTACAATAGTTATCCTTAGATAGTTCTGTATATGACGCTATAGCATATCTTTGCATATTGCTGTTTTTCCTAAATAATAGGACTCCTGATACAGCATGAATCTGAAAGTATTACTAACAAACACATTCTATTTTTTGAATAAAATCATTTCATCTATTACTTTGGTTACCTGATAGTCCATACATGAATAATTTCTCAAATTGTGGGATTAATTTAGGATCACTGATATGTGTAGAAACATATTCTGTAAACATATTAGCAAATAAACTTATCGCTTCATCTGAGACATCGCTATTTATCACACCTGACTTCCGACCTGACTTAATCATTAATTGCCAAAATCTATCGTTCCATTCTTTAGCATATGTTTGAACAGCTTTAGATTCACTAAACGCTCGCATAAACTCCTCATTAACTTCTGGTGTCAAAGTTAGCCTAAGCTGTTTAGATCTCAATTCAAATTTTTTAAATTTCAATAGAAAATCAAGCGTCTCATCCTCGGCAATTGCTTGTAATTCTTGAGAATTTTCTTTAAAGAACTGAAGGGCTACTTCCTCAGCTAACTCCTCTTTGCTTTTGAAATATTTGTACATTGTAACAAATGAGATTCCTGATAATTCACTTACCTCTTTAACACTTGTTTTTTGGATGCCATTTTTGATCATTAATTGATATGCCGCATCAATAATTTTTTTGCGATTAAGTTCTTTTTTCAAATCACGTTTCATGAACTCACCTCTTACGTTTAGTTAGCTTGGATATCTTTTGTTTAATCCTAGCACAAAATAAGAAATTACACAAAAAAATTAAACATAAAAAAATATATTTAACTTTTCGTTGACAAAAGTCCTCTCTCGGAGTAAGCTCATACCCATAAATAAATTAAATATTTTTTTTAATATTAAACTTTTTGGAGGGGTTTTATGTCATTCTTAAAACTAAGCAACATTCATAAATCATATTTTCTAGGTAAAGAGGAATTTCCAGTCCTAAAAGGAATCGATTTAGATTTTGAATTAGGAGAATTTGTTTCCATCCTCGGTGAATCTGGTGGTGGTAAATCGACGCTAATGAACATTATCGGCGGCCTTGATCGTGAATTTGAGGGAGAAGTTCTCGTTGATGGTAAACCACTGGATCACAAAGATGAAAAATCTTTAGATGCATATCGTCGCGACACAATCGGTTATATTTATCAAGCTTATAACTTAATCAGTCACCTTAGTGTCTTAGATAATGTGTTGATTTCATTAGATATGACGACTCTAAATAAAGAAGAGAGAGAAAAAAGAGCGTTAAATTTATTGAAAAGAGTTGGATTACAAGATCAAGCAAAAAAATATCCAAATCAATTATCCGGTGGTCAGAAACAGCGTGTTGCCATTGCACGTGCTTTAGCCAGTGATCCTAAAGTAATTATTGCTGATGAACCAACTGGCGCTTTAGATTCTCAAAATACTACAGAAGTTCTTCAAATTTTAAATGAGATTGCGGCTGAAGGTCGTTTAGTGATTACGGTAACCCACTCGCAAGCAGTTGCGGATACCGGAACACGAATCGTCCACTTATCCGATGGAAAGATCGATGACAACAAACGTATTCGTGATGCTTATCAGCCACAAGCGACACCCTCACCAATCAAATCGAGGCTCTTACCAGCGTCTGTTAGTATCAAAACTGCTATTAAGCACCTTAAATTTAACTTTTGGCGAAACTCTTTAATTGTTATTGGAACGGCGATTGGCCTTTTTGCGGTCATCCTGTTCTCCGGCTTAGGAAATGGGATCAGCGGCTACATCAATCAGCAAGTAACTGATATGGCTAATCCACAAGTTATTACCGTTGCTCGCTATCAGAAAAAAACAACAGCGGCTCCTACTCCGGGTGGGGATGATAATCCAATGGCAGCGGCTTTAACAAGTTCATCAATAACTAAAAAACCAACTTTTAGTACCGATCAAATTAATCAAATTAATGAACTTAAACATGTAAACTCTGTTCAAGAAAGTTATACTGCTAGTAATGTTATGGTGAAAAATGGTGAAAAATCAGCTACGATTTCTTCCCTTTCAAACTGGACAAAAGCCTCGACTGAATCATCGATTGACGTGGGTCACAAACCTAGTAAAGGTGAAATCATCCTTGATAAAGAGGCTGTTGCTAAAAAGATTACTGATGACAATTATAAAGATTTAATCGGCAAAACCGTTGGTCTTAGCTATACAGCACTTGATGATTCAGGTAAGAAAGTAACTGTTGCTTTTTCAGCAAAAGTTGCTGGGATTGGTAGTAATAGTGCCGGTATGCAAGGAATCAACATCATTAATACGACCACACTTACTGACGCAATGTCTGCTGCAAATATCGACACAACACCAACCTCATTGGCCGTTAAAATCGATCATTTAGACAATGTTAAAGCAGTCAATAAAAAGATCAACAAAATCAAGGCTGATGATAAACGTTTGTATAGTTCTTCTTCGATCGCAAGTATGATCGACACAATCCAAACATACGTTAGTTTAGCTTCGACAGTCCTAGCTGTCATTGCTGGTATTTCATTAATTGTTTCCGCGTTAATGATTATTGTAACAATGTACATGTCCGTTAGCGCACGAACCAAAGAAATCGGTATCCTTCGTGCACTTGGTGAAAGCAAGCGTGATATTCGTAGATTATTTATCAGTGAATCTTTGGTTATCGGGATCGTAAGTGCTGTTTTAGGTACAGGCTTGGCCTTTGGGATCGGTGCAATCGCAAATGCAGTATTGCAGCCAATTGCGGCATACAGTTTCGTCCAAATTAGTTTTACTAATGTTCTTTCTACCTTCATAATCGCTTTGGTGATCTCTTTAATCGCTGCATTACTACCTTCACGACACGCCGCATCCCTTAATCCAATAGATGCGTTGAGTGCAGACTAAATCCCATAAAATCTGCAAATAGCTTACCGATTGTTTCTTGTTAGTAAGCTATTTGCTTTTAATAGATTTCTATCTGGAAATAGCAGAAAAATTATTGCGAGTACTCAAGATGACTAAATTACATACAAAAAAGTCAGCTTATCGAAGTCTGACTTTTTGCATATAATTCGATTTGTGATACTTACTTACTAACGGTTCCTCTAGTGTTATTTACAATCTATGATAAATCGGTTCCATTTTTTCAAAAGTACAAAAATGAGTGAACCCTATTTCTTTTAAAATTTTCTTTGATTCATTGATATGAAATGCCAAATGATCCGATTCATGGCTATCACTGCCAATTGTGATTATTTTTCCTCCAAGCTGATAATACAACTTCAATATTTCTACTGATGGTGTTAAACCATTAATTTCATACCGCGTAGAAGAGGTATTTACTTCGATCCCTCTTCCATTTTCTATTACAACTTTTAAGATTTTTTCTATTTTATTTTTACAATATGAAAAAGCATCTGTTTCTTTGTCTAGATAGCGTCTGATAAGATCCATATGGGCCAAAACACTATAATCATTATAAGAAGAAACTACCTCATACAGTTCATCATAATAAATATCGTAGCATTCTTCATGCGTACGCCCTTTTTGAAAATCGCCTGTCCAAAATTCTTTATCGTCGATCTGATGGATAGATAAAAGAATAAAATCAAAGTTATAAGTATCAAAGAGCTTTTGGAATTTTGAAATAGTATGCCGCTGCATGCCAAATTCCAAACCCATTTTAATTGAAATTTGAGTGGAATACTTTTTTGTCAATCGTTGGATTTCAGCAAAGTATCGCTGGTAGTGAACATTTCGAACAACTTTGTTTTCCTTAACTAGATAAGTTTCTCCTTCTTGCCAATCATTTTTTACTCCATAATCGACATGATCAGTAAAACAAATTTCATCTAATCCTTTTTCAATCGCATCTTTAATGACATCTTCCATTAAATACCAAGAATCATCACTATAATCGCTATGAACATGATAATCCGCGTACATTAGCCATGCTCCCTTCTAAAGTACTTTATTTTTAGCCTCAAAATATTTCTTTTCTTCTATACTCCATTTTTTTCTATCGAGTTCTCCCAAGGTTCTAATTATTTTAGCTGGATTCCCGCCAACGAGTGTGTCTCTTGGAACGTCTTTTGTTACTACTGAACCAGCTGCAACAATAGAATTTTCTCCTACCGTTACCCCTGGTAAAATAAGAGCGCTTCCTCCAATCCACACATTATCTTCAATTGTAATCGATAACCCAAATTCTAATTCTTTATTTCGAATTTCAGCATCAGTTGGATGTCCGGCTGTATAAAGGCATACTCGCGGTCCGAGCATGACATTGTTGCCAATGATGATTTTGTTCACATCTAGAAAAACACAATCCATATTGGCGTAAAAATTATTTCCCACCTCCGTATGGCGACCGTAATCCACATATAACGGAGGATGGACATAGACAGTTTCTCCAGTTTTTCCAAATAACTTTTTCTCTAAATCAATGATTTCATCGACTTTATCAATAGGGAGTTGGTTGATTTGTTGTACCAATTTTTTCCCTTGCATCGAACTATTTTTAGGCGAAATATCTGGTGCACAATATAATTCTCCTGCTAACATTCTTTCATAATCAAAATCTCTACTCATTTCTTCAAGTCTCCTATTAACTGTCTTTTAGTCTGTTGTAATCTCAATTAGATTTCCTTCTGGATCTTGAATGACTGCTTCATAATACCCATCTCCTGTTGTACGCGGGCCATTTAGCAAAGGATACCCAGCCGAAAGAATGGTTTTTATAAAGGTATCGACATCTGCTTTAGTTCCTACTGAAATCGCCAAATGGGTATAACCAGCGGTATCCACCGAACGATCTGATAAAAACGGCTTGCTTGTTAATTCCAAACGACTACCAGATTCAAAAATTAGAAAATAAGAACAAAATTTAGTCTTAGGATTAACATACAGCTCTGTACTTTTTACATTAAAATATTTTTCGTAAAACGTCTTCATTTTCTCGATATCTCTTGTCCAAAGTGCGATGTGTTCAATTTTCATTGTGATTTCTCCTTAATATTTTTTCTCTTAAATTAAAAATAACCGGAATAAAGTTTGTATCGTTTAATTTTTCTTTGGTGCTTTCTTTAACAAGTAGCTTAAAAAAATCACTACCCCAATAAAAAATAATGAAGCAATTATTAAACTAAAGGTAACAGATACATTGTCTTCTCTACTAAATAAGCCCGTAAAAAAATTCCAACATAGCGGGGCTAAATACATACTAAGTATCGTTGTTGAAGAGATCAGCGAGTTTACTTTGATGATTTGATCTTCTTCAGCTAGAGAATTTGCTTTCAAAATTATCGATGGTCCAGTAAACGAATATATAAAATTAAAAAGGATACTAAAAAGAGAAATAAACAGAAAATTAGCGCTTAATAAAATACCCCAAACACAGATTGCAGCTCCAATGTAGCTTATTGGTAATAAAAACCGCTTTATTCGATCAAAGAAAAAACTAAAACTTAGCCCCGCACACATTCCTGCAATATTCATTAGACTCAAAAGCATCCCTGATTTACTACTTGAAGAAATACTATTTTCAACTAAATATGCGGGAAGTTTTAATTGAACGCCCCAAATAATCAGAAAAGTGAGAAAACACAAAATTATATATAGAGTGACTGTTTTATTTAAGGGTCTTACTTTTTTACTTTCTGCTTTTTTAATTGTTACATTAGGGACTTTAGATAAGATCAGCAACGCGATTACAGCCAGCGAACTATAGACAAAAAACGTCCATCGCCAACCAAAACTCGCAAGCCAACCTGCTATGAATAATAAAATCGCATTTCCTAACGCAGAAATCCCCATTTGAATCCCTAAAAGTTTTGTTCGTTCTCTCCCACTATAAAATAAACTAATCAATGAGATAGCATGGGGTGAATATAACCCAATACCTATTCCCAAAATGATTCGCAAACAAAGAAACAGATAATAATTACTCACAAAAAATGGCAATATTCCTGAAATAGCACCAAGAAAGAGACCAGCAATTATTGTAGGCTTGATTCCAATTTTTCTAACGATAAAATTATTCAATAAAATTGTGACTAACGCACTTAAACTGGAGATCGTAACCAATGACTCAACACTTGTTAAACTTTGATTTGGATAAGCCACCGCTAAAAGAGGTATAACCGAAGCTATGATAGAAGCCGCACCCGTTACAGAAGATAACGATACTATTCCAATTTTTTTGATCATCGTGTCTTCCTTTCCCAACACTTTATTAACAAAGTTTATTAACTAGATTGATTATACCTTTATTAATTAAATTAATAAAGTGTTTTTTCTAACTGGCTTTCTGCTATTATTATACTAGGAGGAGTTAACATGAAAGCTTTTAACCAACGAGATATAAAATCACACAACCAACAACTATTGATCAATTTATTAAAAATGAATCCTCAGCCGATGACAAAAAAGGAACTTTCAGAACAGTCCGAATTAAGTGTCGTTACAATCAACAAACTGCTGCCAGAAATTGTAGCAGCAAACCAACTCATCGAATTAGATAAAACAATAGAAACGGGTGGAAGACAAGCAAGTGCCTACATCTTTAACGCAAATAGAAAATTGATTCTTATTAATCAATTTATTGAAAAAGACGATCAGATGACTATTATTTTTTATGTCAGTAATTTGCTAGGTGAGATTGTTTTTGAAAAAAGGACAGCTCTACTAACTTTAGCCGATTTTCTCGAAACGATTTCAGCCTTGAAAAAGAAATTCCCCAAAATATCATTTGCGATAACAGGAATTCCAGGAGTTGAGATCGATCAGACGTTAAAAATCATGGATATCGAGTCTTTCAAAGATATCAACTTAAATGAAAAAATCGAGGCACTCATTCAGTGTCCTTCATATGTAGAAAATGATATTAATGCTGCTACCTTTGGCTTTTGTCCAAATGATGCTGAAATCATCTGCGGGATTTATTTTCCCAATAACTTTCCACCTGGATCATCGCTAATCATTCACAATAAAATTTTTAAAGGACAAAATAACCTAAGCGGAGAAATAAAACACTTACCTCATTTACAACAAAAGCAATTTCCAGTTAGTGAAAATGAGATAAATATACTTATCCTTGAGACTGTCCAATCTGTCTTAGCCATGCACGACCCGCAAAAAGTGCTGCTATTTATGAACGATCATTGGAAAAACCAGTTTAATCAACTGGCAGTTGAGCACGAACTATCTAAAATTTTCCATTACTCAGCTCTTCCACTAATAGATAGTTCGCAAAATTTTGAGTCCAACTACCTCAAAGGATTAATAAGAATTGGAATTGAAGAGATCGATAAATCCGATTTTTCTTAATGACGACTACTTATTAGGACAAAAAAGACAAATCACAGCCAAATTTTACTGTATTTGTCTTTTGCATCCTGAATTTTTTTTCACTCAATTTTGATTTCCTCAAGTTGTTTGTTTCTTAATATTTATCTATCTATTTTTTAAAAATAGAATAGCTAGAAAATTCCCTACTGCTCTAGGGCTCATGGTATTTTTAGCTGTTAATATCCTTGCGGCGGTAATATTGCCAAGTGATGATCAACAATATTGCACAACTGATTAAAAAAAGCAGCAAGTACATGCCTTGAATTTTCCTTTCAATCACCAGATCTTTAGTATTAAAATAACTAAATGGTGTCAAAAAGCGAAAAAAGGCTAACCTTTCTTGCAAAGCCGGTACTAGACTAACAATATACATCACTAAAATACTCCCCAAAACAAGGGATAAACTCGTTTTGATCGAAGCTGTGAATCCCGAGATAAAAAAGCCGGCACAAGCAAAGAAAAGATGCAAAAGCCAAGTCCCTAACGTCAACCAAAGAAAACTGCTGATGCTAAAATCTGTGAGTTGAACAAGGCGCAGTAAAACAAAATTGCTGATAGCAAATACTCCATTAAATAGCGTGACTAAAACAATGACGCTGGCAAATTTTTCGATCAGTATATTGCTTCTACTAATTGGTTTCGCCAACAAAAACTCGCTAGTCTGATCGCTTTCTTCTTTTGTGAGCATTGCAGCTCCTAAGATGCCCGCAAAGGCACTTCCTAAAATAGCGGTCAGTAAATACGAGCGACTAGCATAAAAATGCAACACGTCTGTCATCTCAAGCACATCCAAATTCAGTGCCTGAATAAATTCTTGCGGATATTGGGCTAAAAAAGCTTCCGTTGATTGTGCCAATTCTGCCGTTGCTTGAAAGCTGGTCAATAACAATCCATTACAGGCAATCAGCACAACCAGCCAAATCAACATTGAGCGATAATTTTGCCTCAATTCTTGAACAAAAAGCGTCATTTCACTTCCCGCCCTTCATAATACTGCAGGACGACTTCTTCAAGCGACAGCTCCGTGATCTTCAAATCAAGCAGATCCGACTGATTAATTTTTGATAAAAGAAACGGCAACTCACCCTCATATAAAAAACTCGCTGCATTTTCTGTTTGTTGGAAGTCCATTTTATTCAGTGTAGAAAAATCTGGCAGCTTTCGATACTTCACGTAAATTCGTTTGAAACGACTGCTTATCAATTGCGCCGTCTTTTCGACTTTCAACAACTGTCCTTTTTGAATGATCGCCACTCGATCACAAATTCGTTCGACTTCACTCATCACATGGGAAGAAAACAGGACCGTTACGCCTTTTGCTTTTTCCTCTGCCAATAAATCAAAAAATTGATTCTGAATAAAAGGATCCAATCCACTGGTTGGCTCATCAAAAATCAAAACTTTGGGTTCATGTTGCAACGCTTGAATAATCCCAACTTTTTTCTTATTGCCACTGGACAGCGTCTTGATTTTTCTTGTAAGATCCAAGTCCAATCTCTCTGCCAACTCTGTCATTTTATTGACACAATCCTTCCGATAAAAACTCGCTGAATACCGCAACAATCCCTCTGCCGTCATCTGCTTATAGTAGTTGACCGTTGCTGGCGTGTACCCCACCAGCTGCTTGACCTCTCGACTTCTCATAAAACAATCTTTGCCGTCAATCTGCGCCGTTCCTCCCGTAGGAAAGAGCATCGCCAACAATAATCGGATTGTCGTAGATTTCCCCGCGCCATTCGGACCAATAAAACCAAAGATCTCCCCTGCTTCTATCGCTAAAGTAACATCTTGGATCCCTCGTTGTTTTCCATACATTTTTGTCAGCTGCTGCGTCTGAATCATTGCCATTCATTACACCTCGATTCCAATTTTAGAAAGCGCTACCTAATTAGAATATACGTGTCCTACAGGAATTTTGTCAAATCAGACTGATGTTTTAATTTATTTTCATCCTAATTAGACAAAAAAATATTGGCAGAAAATCGATCTTAATTTTCCACCAACACAAAATATTTTGAAATCTATTCTAAGATTCCTCTTATTTGATATAACTAATTTTAAAAAAATAGCAGTCTAATTCGGAGTATCTTTAATTGAATCTAAAATTTCCAAAAGTATTTTCGCTGCTCCACCATCAAGTTTTCACTGGCATATCACAGCTCGACTCGCGGCATATCACGAGTGTGGGTTTCTAGCACCTTTTCGGATTTCAGAAAGTGGCATAGTTAGATAGTCCCTCGCTAACTTAAATACTTGTCCCATTTTCATCCCAACAAAATAATCTGATTTGGCTTGTTGAGGTTTTTTCAAATTTAAAATAGCGCTGATATTTATCTAACTCTATTTCCGAGCGTAACGTGTGTAATCAGTAATAAGGTTTTCAGCCGTCGCTGTAACTGGCATCGGAATTGCTTCTTTTATTCTACTAATCCTTTTTATCTTTGGAATTGAAATCTATTTAATTGTGCTTAATTTCTCTTCTACTTTTTCAATTAGTTGCGGCCAACTGCTTTCCAATATAGCTTCTTCTACTACTTTAGTAATCTTCTTCCCAGCTTTAATGTTCTGCAACTGTGTTTCTAAAGCGACTTCCAAATCATGATAATATTTCGGCAGATCTTCTTCGTATGGTTCGTCTTGATTTCGCACTCGCGGCAATGGGACATAAGAGATCACGCCGCTGTCGTTTACCACCGAACCTAACTGTTCTTTTAATGCTGGAATGTCTGTTATTACTACGCGCATATCGCAAGCCAAGGCCTCGATAGCCACTAATCCCAGCCCTTCATAATAAGACGGGAGCACAAACAAATCGCCTTTGCGAAATTCATCTGCCAGTAGTTGCTGATTGGCAACATTATAAAGCATGATTTGCGGATTATCTAAATAAGGCGCTAGACGTTCTTTAGCTTCCCCCGCTGCATTCCCGATTAAATGCAACCGAACTTCCGGATGTCGTTTAGTCAGGTCAGTAAAGACTTGCGTCAATGCAAATACGCCTTTTGCTTCAGAAATTTTTCCGGCATATAGAATATCTATCCCATCCTTTTCAGCTTTTTTTGCTGGCGGATAAAAAATCTCCGGATCGAATCCTCCACCTAGAACAAAGATTTTATCCTTTGGCACTTCATACAGCTGATGGATATCGTCGATTTGTAAGTGGCTCAAAGCAAATACTTGATCCAACTTAGAAAGGTTTTGTACATATTTTTTAAACAAGTACGGATGCTGACGTGCTTGACGGATATCTGTTCCATGGCAAAATGCAAATACCGGCAATTGAGGAATTTCTTCTCGCACTAAAGCCGTCAAAAACCATAAGTGATGACAAAAAATTACTTCAGGCTGAAAATCGGTTACCGCCTGATGAATTTTTTTACGAAAAATATTCTGCCATTGCGCAATCATTTCTTCCGTCATTTCCCCATAAACAGTACTTTCATACGGCATCACATCACTCATTCCCGGCAGCGGAAAATCACATTCTTTATTAGGAAATACGACAGGATATTGATTCTCTTTTGGGATCAATTCATAACTGAATTCGCCGAACATCCCATAAATACACGCCTGCTCATGCTCTTGCAGACCTTTAATCACATTAGAAAAATACACTCCGCTGCCAGTCTTCGCTGGCAACTGTGCCTGTATATGCAAAATTTTCATTTTAATGATTCTCCTTTTTCGAAGTTAATATGTTTTGGTACAAAACTCACTGCAACTTTACTGCCTATTTCTAATGGTGCTCCTTGATTCAAGCGGGTAACTTTCAATATCTGCCCGTCAACCAATTGCACTTGATATTCATAAGTCGCACCTTGAAATAAACTATCGATTATTACACCAGAACCTGTCTCATCCGGCACAATCGTTACTTCCTCAGGTCGTACATAATTTTCCTCATCCAGTGAATTGCTTTCACCAATAAACTCTAATGGAAAAGCTCCACTCGGTGTGTTGTAGATTTCTGGTCCCGTCCCCCATTGCTGGATTACACCTTGATCCAATAATAAAATCCGTTCAGCAATGGCAAAGGCTTCTGCTTGATCATGTGTGACAAAAATCATCGTCATCTGCAATTCTTTTTGGATCCGGCGAATTTCCTTCCGCAGATCTACTCGCAGTTTCTCATCCAAATTAGACAGCGGCTCATCCAGCAACAGCAGCTTAGGTTCCACGATCAAACTTCTCCCTAATGCCACACGTTGTTGCTGACCACCGCTAAGCGATTGGATCGGTGCTTTTTCGTATCCTGTCAATCGCAATAATTTTAACATGTCTCGGCCTTTGGTTTGTTTTTCAGCTCTAGTCAATTTCTGAAACTTCAATCCATACAATAAGTTTTCCATCACATTCAGATGGGGAAACAAACTATAGGATTGAAAAACGGTAGTAATGTCTCGTTCTTCCGGCAACTGCTCAGTAATCTCTTGCTCTTCTAACACTATTCGACCGTTAGAAATTTTTTCAAAACCGTTTAAGCAACTTAAAAGAGTACTTTTGCCACAACCACTAGGGCCGAGAATGACCAGCATCTCCCCTTGAGAAACGGTAAAGGAAACTTGCTTCAGAATTTGTTTAGTACCATAGAATTTATCTAAATCGCGGACTTCAAGAAACATGAAATCGCCGCCTTTCGCTTAATTTTAATCCACCGTAGATCACTCCTGCTACTGCCAGACAGATAAAAATAATCAGCCAGGCTAGAACCGATGCAATTCCGTATTTTCCTCGCTGAACGACATCAAACATCACCAAGGTCAACATTTTTTGTCCAGGAGTTATCAAAAAAATAATCGAACCAATCGTTGTCATTGTACTAATAAAACCATTAATAAAAGTCAAAGCAAACCCTTGCTTACTCATCGGAAAAAAGACATCTTGCCACTCATTGATCGTGAAACCACCCAGATCATGAACTGTCTTATAATAGGTATCATCAATTTGACTGGAAGCAGCTCTAGCGGCTTTCGTTGCAAATGCCAACTGCTTAAAGGTAACATTTAGTACCACAATCAAAGCCGTACCTGTCATTTTTAAAGGACCACTAGAGAATGCATATAGATAACCCAATCCAAAAAAAGTTCCTGGAAGTAAATAAGGCAATGTTCCAACTAATTCCACCCATCGCATCACCTTAGAACCTTTTACCTGACTAAAATAAATAATCAGAAAGCTCAAAAGACTACCCACAAATCCGGCAATCAAAGAATAAACAATAGTTCGAAGAACAATCCCGTCGATATAATCGCGGCTCTCTAAAATCGGTCGCAGAGACAAAAATAATTTCCCGCCCCGTTTTACTGTAACAGCATTGATTGCAATCGCCATGTATTGAGCAGTCATAAAGAAGATAAACAAAATTGAAATCACACTACTGCCATAGAAACTAAAACCTTTTCGCGGCAGACTCAAATTTCCTTGTTCCAAGCCATGATTTTGTTGCGCTATCTTTTTTTCATATTTTGTATAAAAATAAAAGAAGAACAGTGCTGGGATACATAATGTTAGATTGATCAATGCTGCTTTATGGATGTCACCTTGACTGATAACCGCAAAATAACCCTCGCTAGCTAGCACTCGGTAATTTCCGCCGATGATCGTAGGCGTTTGAAAGTCTGCTAGGCTGCGGATAAAACTTATCAATGCCACCACAATCAGCCCCGGCTTCAATAAAGGTAAAAACATGTCCTTAATGATCGCATCGGGTGTAGCTCCCAATGAGCGGGCACTTTTAATAATAGTAGGATCAATATTTTTTACCATTCCCATCAACACTAAGGTATTCAGTGATGCATAACTCATGGTTTGCATCATGATGATTCCCTGTGGTCCGTAGGGATTGTAAGTCAAATGCAGTAAATCGTGAGTGATCAACCCTCGCATTCCAAACAATGTAATATACGCTAGCGCTGTCACAAAAGGTGGCGATACCATTGTAATCAGAAATACTAAACGCATTACTCGTTGCAGTTTTTTACCAAGGAAAATGAAACAAACCGTTAGGCAAATAACAAAAAATAATGAGAAAATTGTAGTCAATCCTGCAACAAACAGAGAGTTTTTCAGCAATTGCCAGTTCTCTCCCAGATAACTAATAAGGCCGCCTTCTTCGACTATCAATCCTTCGTAGAAAATTACTATGTATGGGTATAAAATAAATAACCCTACAGAACCAATCAATGCTAGGTAGACACCTTTTTCGATAATCAGACTTTGTAATTTTCGTCTACTCACGCTTTCTCCTCTTTCCAGTCTGTTCTTTCAAAGTCAGACACATCCAGTTTGATACTAATTTATGTATAGTATATAGAAAAAAGAACTAAGCTAATTGATAAATTCAGCTCAGCTCTTCTTATCGTTTTACTTGTTTCAATCAGAAAGTTTAGCGTTTACTATCTTTATTGGGCTTTATCGGCAGTCATATCTGCCCATTTATCTAAAATAGTTTGACGATCCGAGCCGAAAGTAGTCAGGTCTTCTTTGATTAAATCTTTTTTCTCTAATCCGAGATCCAAACCTTTCACGCCGTCTACAATAATTTGATTAGTATCTTTACCGTCGATTTCTGCTAATTGCTGCATATTTTCTGGTTTCAACATAAAGTCGATGAACGCTTCTGCCATTTCTTTTCCCGGAGCATCCTTAAAGACTGCCACGCCTTCTGGAACCCAAGGAATTCCGTCAGAAGGATAAACGACTGATAAATTATTTTCTTCGGCTGCGTCAAAGGTAGATTGATCGACCGGTACTAAACCGATAGCAAATTCTCCAGAAGCTGTTTTTTCCTGTGGGTCTTTTCCTCGTTTACCGTAAAATTGAATATTCTCATTCACTTTTTCCCAGTATTCCCAGCCCTTATCGGTACCATCTTTATCTAAAATACCTTTTACAATTGCATACATTGTTCCAGAAATTGCTGGATCACTCATGATTACTTCATCTTTGTATTTTGAATCTGCTAAGTCAGCCCAAGTTTCAGGTGCTTCAATGTCTTTTTCTTTGAGAATTTCATCGTTGACCAATAAACCGCCCACCGTTAAGCCTTTTGATAACCAGTAGCCATCGGGATCACGATAGTCTTCATCGATAGTTTTAACTACATCCGATTGATATTGTTCCAACAAACCATCCGTTTTAGCTTGCATAAAAGCATCTAAACCGCCGCCAAACCATAAATCAGCCATTGGCTCACTTTTATCCGCCTTCATCCGCGACAAAACTTCTCCACTAGACATAGATAGAAACTCTACCTTTGCACCAGTTTCTTCACTGAATTTGTCAAACAAGGCTTTATAAGCGTCCGAAGTCGTTACCACATTTAAAGTTTTACCGCTAAAATCAGTCGTTTCAACTGTCTCACTACTAGCTGTTTCCTCCACTTTACTTTCAGAATTTGATGCACTGGATTCATCAGTACTACTGCCGCAGCCGGCAAACAACAGGACACCACATACCAACGTTGCTAAAATACCTAGTTTCTTCGATTTTTTCATTTTTCCGCCCCTTTGATCAGTTTTTAACAAATATAATTTATACTATTATCTTAATAACAAGCAAAGCAAAACCAAGAAAAGATTTTCGTGCCACGTTTGCTTAATTAAGATTAACGGTCTTCCTTAATACTATTTCATCTATCATATAGAAAAGAAAAAAGCCTCCGAAAATCTGGACAGCCTCAATTAAAATGGATTTTTATAAAAATATTTCTTCCATTAGTAATAACTATACCCTTCGTAGGCAAAGTTTGCAACCGCTTAAATAATATTCATTTCTTATTACTACAACAAATAAAGAGCATAATCGTAATTATGCTCTTACTATACTACGTTATTCAGGTCTACTCAGCAGACAATGCAGCCATTGTAATGTAGTTATATGGTTGGTTGAAATGTGGTAAGAAGAAAATATCCAATAGTTTTAATTCATCGATTGTTACATGTTTTGCGATTGCTAATGAGAACATATGGATTCCCATTGAAATATCTTCTCTTGAAGAAAGTTGTGCTCCTACGATTCGGCGACTGCTTGCTTCATAGACGATCCGAATCTTGACTGTATCGTTTTCTCCTTTGATGAAACCTGGTTTTTGCAAGTCTTCAAAGTCTGTATATTTCACATCTACCCCATTTTTCTCAGCGGCTGTTACAGATAGACCGGTTGAAACTAAGTTTAATCCCCAGATTGAGATCCCGTTTGATCCTTGGACCCCCGCTGCTTCTAATGGTGTGCCGCCAACATTATGACCAGCTACGATTCCAGAACGTACTGCGTTAGAAGCAAGTGCGATATAAGTCATTTTTTCTAATGCATTGGAATAGATCGTCGCACAATCTCCTACTGCGTAAACATCTGGATCACTTGTTTGTTGATGACGGTCAACTAAGTAAGCACCGTTTTGGAACAGTTCTAAATGATCTTTGGCCAGTTCAGCATTCGGACCAAATCCAATGGCATTGATGACCATATCTACTTGATATTCACCGGAATCAGCAACGATAGCATTGACACGATCGCTTCCTTTATATTCTTTCACCAAATCACCAAAATGAGTTTCAATTCCGTGGTCTGCTAAATTTTTATCCATTTCATCAGTAAACCATTTATCATAATAACTTGGCAATGAACGGTCTGCTGCGTCAAATAGCAAGACCTCTTTTCCGCGGCGTTTAGCGGCTTCTGCAATTTCAACACCGATATAACCGGCACCGATGACTGCTACTTTTTTTACACTATCTTTTGAAATTTCTGCATCAACTGCTTGCCCTTCTTGGAATAATTTCAAGAAATGGATGCCGTCCAAATCATGTCCCGGAACTTTTGGAGCAATTGGCCGCGAACCAGTTGCCAAAATCAATTTATCATAAGATTCAATGAACGCTTTGCCGTCCTTTTGAACACAATGAACTTTTTTTTCTGAAAAGTCGATCCGATCAACCGATGTTTCCATATAGATTTTAGCGCCTTTAGCTTCAAAATCTGCTTTATTTGTATAAAATAATCCTTGGTAGTCATCGATTTGGCGGCCGACCCATAAAGCTGTTCCGCAGCCTAGATAACTTAGATTAGAGTTACGGTCAATCATTACAACCTCTTGATCCGGATAATTATCCAGCAATGTATTTGCTGCTGCAATCCCCGCATGATTTGTTCCAATAATAACTGTCTTTGTCATAATTTTTCCTCCTGCTCCTCTAAAACCCTTTTCAATTATTCTTTATATAAAAGCACATATGCTTAATGGATATTTATTGGTAAAATAAACTTTTCAAAATCGTAAATAGATCAATCCCACTAACTTTGATTGTTTTTTCACAAGTCGCTATAGACTTAAACTCACTCCGTCAGGCTATCCTAGTAACGCAATAAAATAATTTTTTTATCATTGCATTGATCTGCTTGCTAATTACTTTCAGTTAGCTGAATGAGAGCTAAACGTATGAAATTTTCTAATCACCATTTAGATAGAAAAGTTATTAAAATCCCCCGTATGCATATTAAGCGCTTTCTTAAAGTGAATAATACTCTTGATTATAACGATTGTAAAGTAGTTTAGCTCAGGTTATTAAAATTGGTGAATCAATTAAATTTTTTTCTTTATTTTGCTGTAAATACAGGATTCTTTCGGGCAGCGGCTTATTTTCTTTTTATACAAATAAAGAGGAAACGGTTCTGATCCGTCTCCTCAAAATTTATTGCTCTCTTTTATCTAGTCGCGCCTGCAAGACTTTTAGTTCACGAAGCTCGACTGTATTTTGATTGATTTTAGCAAATGCCTGCGCATCGGCAACATATTCTCGGATCACTTCGAGCGCTTTATTTTGGACCAAGGCATTTTTAGTTAATTGAAACATCAATCTAGCAAGATAATACGTTACATGATTGTCAGAGCAGATCATTACACCCTGTTCTAGCGATGCATCGCTAACATTATAACCTTTGATACTCACATAAAAAGTTCCGCAGTAAAATAAAACATTCGACACTCGCCAAATATCTACAGAAGTCTCGATGAGGTAATGACAAACATCACTGACTGCTTTATCAAGGAAATACTCTGCCTTTTTTCGGCTGATAGCGCTTAACATATTGTAAAAAAAGAGGCCGTGACATAAGTCATAGTCCTTCATAGGAAAAAATTGGCTTCCATAAATCATTTAGTGATTTATGGA
>NZ_BJDX01000011.1 GCF_005405365.1 Enterococcus xiangfangensis | reverse complement strand
TTATGGCCCGTTGGTCAAGCGGTTAAGACACCGCCCTTTCACGGCGGTAACACGGGTTCGAGTCCCGTACGGGTCATCCTGAGACGTTTTTAAACGTCTCTTTTTTTGTGTTTTAAAGGTACTTTTCGTAAATTACTGCTTTTCTTTAGAAATTTATTAGTGACAGGTGCTATTTTTCTGTTATAATCGAGTCGTTGCAAGTTCCCGATAGGCTCTGGAAGCCCAGAGATTCCTTGTAACCGAATAAAATTTAGGGGGAATATTTATAATGGAAGAACGTCGTTTATTTACATCTGAATCTGTTTCAGAAGGACATCCGGATAAGGTTGCTGATCAAATCAGTGATGCAATTTTGGATGCAATTTTAGAAAAGGATCCAAAAGCCAGAGTTGCATGCGAAACATCTGTAACAACTGGGCTTGTTTTAGTTTTTGGTGAGATCTCTACTTCAGCATATGTAGATATCCAAAAAGTAGTACGCCAAACTATCAAACGAATTGGCTATACTGATTCAAAATTTGGTTTTGATGGAGACAATGTTGCTGTTTTAGTTGCAATCGATGAACAATCACCAGATATTGCTCAAGGTGTGGACGATGCCTTAGAGACTCGTGGTAAAGAAGATTCATTCGATGATATCGGTGCTGGAGACCAAGGCCTTATGTTTGGTTTTGCGGTGAACGAGACGCCTGAATTGATGCCATTACCTATTTCATTGAGTCATCACTTAGTTAAACGTTTAGCTGATTTACGTAAGTCTGGAGAAGTTGCTTATTTTGGACCAGATGCAAAATCTCAAGTAACAGTAGAGTATGATGAAAATGGAAAACCATTGCGAGTGGATACGGTCGTGATCAGTACACAACACAACGATCAAGTTGAAAACGAAACGATTCAAAAAGATGTAATGGAAAAAGTGATCAAACACGAAATTCCTGCAGAGTTATTAGATGAACAGACAAAATATTTTATCAATCCAACCGGCCGTTTTGTAATTGGCGGACCTCAAGGTGATGCTGGTTTGACTGGACGAAAAATTATCGTTGATACTTACGGTGGTTATTCACGTCATGGTGGCGGTGCTTTTTCTGGTAAGGATGCGACAAAAGTTGATCGTTCAGCTTCTTATGCTGCACGTTACATTGCGAAAAACATCGTAGCCGCTGGTTTAGCTGAAAAAGTTGAAGTCCAACTTGCCTATGCAATCGGTGTAGCGCAACCAGTTTCTATTTCAGTCAACACATTTGGCACAGCAAAAGTTTCTGAAGAAGCATTGATTGGTGCTATTCGTGAAAACTTTGATTTGCGTCCAGCAGGTATTATTGAAATGCTTGATTTATTGCGTCCAATTTATAGCGATACAGCTGCATATGGTCATTTTGGCCGGACAGATGTCGATTTAACTTGGGAGCATACCGATAAAGTTGCTGCGTTGAAAAAAAGTTTGAATTTAGGATAAATCGTACAGACATAAATTATTTATGGAGTTCACGAGGCGGTTTCGATTGGTCTTTGATCAATGGGACCGTCTTTTTTTGTTAGTTTGATTTATGCAGATCAGATAGGAATTTGGAGGGGAAAATGAAGAGGAAAACAAATGTGAAAGTTGTGACTGCCGGAATTTTTATCGCGACATTCATGTCAGCGATTGAAGGAACGATCGTGACGACTGCCATGCCGACGATCGTTGGTAGTTTACATGGAATCGAGATTATGAATTGGGTCTTTTCAATCTACTTATTAACTAATGCTATGATCACACCGATCTATGGCAAGTTAGCCGACAAAATTGGGAGGAAACCAATTTTTATTCTAGGAATTTTATTGTTTGTTTTAGGCTCTGCGTTGTGTGGAATGTCAAATGAGATGCTGACATTGATCATTGCTCGCGCAATTCAAGGGATCGGTGCTGGAGCGATCATGCCCGTATCATTAACGATTATTGCGGATCTCTATGATCTTGAAAAACGAGCAAAAGTTTTGGGACTGACGAGTGCTGCTTGGGGAATCGCGAGTGTCTTTGGTCCGTTGGCTGGTGGACTGATCGTGGATACAGTCGGTTGGCATTGGATTTTCTTTATCAATGTGCCGATTGGTCTGGGTTTGATTGGTTTATTGCAATATTTTTTTGTGGAAGAAAAGAAAAACCATCAAGCCAAAAAGATGGATATTTTAGGCAGCTTATTTTTAATGTTGACGTTATTAAGTTTGCTGTTAGGTTTTCAATTATTAGGTGATGAAGGTCTGTCATTAGCAGTCGGTGCGTTATTCATTGCGAGTGTTCTTGCATTAGTCTTTTTTATACAAACGGAAAAAAGAGCAGTTGATCCGGTGATAAACTTGAAATTATTCAGCAATCAGACTTTTGCTAGTGTAAATATTGTCGCAGCGTTGATCAGCGGTTTTTTGATGGGCCTAGATGTTTATATCCCGATGTGGATGCAAGGCGTTTTAGGCAAACCTGCGGGGGTAGGCGGCTTAGTTTTAGCACCGATGTCAATCGTCTGGATGTATGGATCTTTCTTATCGGGGCGTCTGTTGCGCAAGTATTCAGTTAAGTGGATTTTGATAGTTGGATTGACCATTATTTTATTAGGCGGTGGAACCTTGCTAGCCTTACCACAACAAAGTCCATTTTGGCTGTTCTTCATCATTACAGGTGTCTTAGGTGTCGGGTACGGATTATCTATCACAACAACAACGGTGGAGGCGCAAGCCAGTGTACCAAAAGAAGAAATTGGTGTTGCAACTTCATTCAATGCATTGTCACGAACGATTGGTCAAACGGTTATGGTCGCACTTTTTGGAATTATTTTGAATGTTGCTAATAGCCGCCAGCTAATAAAAGCCGGGATTTCTGATCTGGATATCATGAATCGTTTGATCAATCCGCATACAGCGATCCAAATTGAGTTGGAACTGCGGACGGAATTGCATAAAATTCTTTTTGACAGCTTGCATTGGGTGTATTTGGCGGGGCTGCTGTTGATTATTTTTGCGCTGATTTTTAGTTTTATGGTTGGGAAACCAGCCAGACGTGTTAAACTAGAAAAATAAAGAAACTGGAGGCCTTAGCTGAATGGCTTTTTTACAGGTAAATGTCTATTCGAATGTTTTACAAATGGAAGTAATGGTAAATGTGATCTTGCCGCAAACGACACATAAAAAAATCGGAACAGCGACGACCGGTGCGACAGAAGATGTCTCTGTCTTGTATTTACTGCATGGGATGGGCGGCAATCATAGTGTTTGGGAACGACGAACATCAATCGAACGCTATGTTGCAGATTATCAGATGGCAGTAGTGATGCCTTCGACAGATCTTGGTTTTTATACGAACACAACTTATGATATGAATTATTGGACGTTTATTTCTGAAGAACTTCCTGAAATCGTCCATGAACTCTTTCCGCAGATTACTGACAAACGGGAAAAGACGTTTGCTGCAGGACTATCAATGGGTGGTTATGGCGCGTTGAAATTAGGTCTGGCAAAGTCAGAGAATTTTGCGGCGGTCGCATCTTTGTCAGGAGCAGTTGTTTTGAGTGATGTGAAAAGTCTGTTGACAGTGCGAAATGAAGCCTATTGGCAAGGGATTTTTGGACCGTTGGATCAGATTCAAGGTTCTAAAAACGATCCGCTTTATTTATTGGAAGAGCTGGTGAACAGTCAAAAACCTGCTCCGCGCTTCTTCTTAGCTTGCGGAACAGAAGATGATCTGTATCCAGCCAGTCAATATATGGCGCATAAACTGAAACAAAAAGAACTAGCTGTAACGTTTGAAGAGGGACCGGGGAAACATGATTGGGTATTTTGGGATACTTGGATCGAACGTGTTTTGGAATGGTTCAATGAAAAGAGCGACTGATTGATCAGTCGCTCTTTTTTTCTACGCACAATAAAATCGGCGGATTATTTTTTTGGTTGATGAATTGATAATTCAAGACACTATAAGTTTCTTGCGGCAAGTCTTGACAGAAGTGCAGGACCTCATTTTTTTCGACTTCACCGCCTATGTGACCATAGTAAATTACAAGAATCATTCGGCCGCCAACTGCTAAGCGTTTCAAGATCGCCCGCATGGCTTGTTTTGTTGTTTCAGGCAATGTGATGATTTGTTTGTCGCCTTTTGGCAAATAACCGAGATTGAAGATCGCCGCCCGGATTGGTTGCCGCGCTGAAATTTTTTCCTCGATCGTTTCGTGACCGGCAAGATACAAAGTAGTACGGTCAACATAGTCGGCCAATTTTTCGCGGGTATTTTGGATGGCTTGTTCTTGGATATCAAAGGCAGACACATGGCCTGTCGGACCCACGAGTTCCGCCAAAAATAAAGTATCATTGCCATTGCCCATCGTCGCATCGATCACGTGATCGCCATTGGTCACTACTTCTTTCAACAGTTGATGACTAAAGCGTAAGGCTGTTAGCAGCATCGGCAAAATCCTTTCGCAAAGCAAATTTCCCTTGATACGAATCGCGTCGGATTAGTTCTTGATCAATCGCGTTCAAGACTTCCCATTTTTTCAAACTCCACATCGGCCCAATCAAGGAATCCCACGGCGCGTCGCCAGTTAGCCGATGGATGATAATCTCTTGCGGAATCATTTCTAGTTGATCGCAGATGACTGAGACATAATCGGCTTTACTCATTAACTGCAGTCGACCTTCGGCATAGTCGCGCAACATTTTTGTATTGCGCATCAAGTGGAGAAGATGAAGCTTGATGCCTTGTACGTCAGAATCCAAGATTGTTCGGCGTACATTTTCCCGCATCATCTCTACAGTTTCTCCCGGTAAGCCATTGATCAAATGAGTACAGACATGAATATCGTGTTTCCGCAGACGTGCTACGGCATCCACATAAGTTGGATAATCATGGGCGCGGTTGATACGTGCGCTCGTTGATTCATAAGTTGTTTGCAAGCCTAATTCTACCCAAAGGTACAAACGCTGATTAAGTTCGGCTAAATAATCGACAACTTCTGGAGGCAAACAATCGGGTCGTGTACCGATTGATAAGCCGACCACGCCGGGCAGATTCACGACTTGTTCAAAACGTTCACGGATAACTTCGACCGGTGCATGCGTATTAGTAAAGTTTTGGAAATAAACGATGTATTGTTCCACATGGGGCCATTTTTGATGCATCATGTCGATCTCTTTTTGAAACTGCAAAGGCAGCGGATCACTTGGCGCGACGATCATATCGCCAGAGCCAGAAACACTGCAGAAGGTACAGCCGCCATGTGCCACGGTTCCGTCACGATTGGGGCAGTCGAAGCCGCCGTCGACAGGAACTTTAAAAATTTTCCCGCCAAATTGATGGCGCAGCGCATAATTCCATGAATGATAGCGCTTGGTTTTGTCGTCACTATATTGAAAGGTCATCTGTTTCTCCTAATCGCTTTTAGATCATAAGCTAATTTTTTCTGTTTGTAATATGGATAGGTAAAAAGCAGCCAGCTGCTGCCGAAAAGCATCCCGCCGAGTACATCGCTTGGATAATGGACACCCAGATAAATTCGGCTGATCATGATACTAAAGATCAACAATCCTGCAATGAGCTGAGCAATCAATCGCGGCGTTTTTTCTTTGAAGAACAACGCCATGACAGCAATCAAAGTGCCGTATAACAAAGTACTGGCTGTCGAATGACCGCTGGGGAAACTAAAGCTGTGTTCAACTACCATGTGGGGTAAAAGTGTTGGGCGTTCACGTTGGAAAAACAGCTTCAGCAAGTGGTTGCCGACTCCGCTGACTAATGCCATAGTAGTCACCAGCCATAGTGCGGTGATTTTTTGTTTATTGAAATAAAATAAACCAGTGAAAACAAGCGTCAATAAGACGATTGTAGTCGGATTAGCAAATTTTGTTACCCATAAAAAATAGCCGTTCAGCTGTGGGTAGAGTTGATGGACTGCCTGAATGATTCCGCGGTCAAAACCAGCGAGTGTTTCTGGATAAAAACGGACGATGTAACAAAGTGCCGCAAAAAAAAGCAGGGTAAAACTGCCGATCAATTGATAGAGTGATTTATTTTTCATTGTTTTGTCTGACTCATCCTTTCTAAACAGAAGTATTATATCATGTTTCAGCGGCGGGACAATTTTTTCCGTGATTTCTTAAAGGGAATTCAATTGAATATTATTTTGGAATCTGCTAAGATAAAACTACTTTAAATATTGTTGCTTGGAAGAGGAGTAGTAGAAACGAACGCATTTTAGAGAGCGCACGGTGCTGGGAGTGTGTATGTGGGACATTCGAACTTACCTTGGAGCATGATCAATCGATCCGGTTAGAGACCGTTATTTCTTTTGAGGTCTGTTTTTTGGCAGATAAAAATAGGTGGTACCACGTTAATTACGTCCTATGAAAGTTTCTTTGAGCTTTCGTAGGACTTTTTTTTGCTAGGTCCGCTTCTCATCCCGGCTTTTTGCTGTAAAGTTAGCTGAGTGATGAAGGTAAGACCGTTTTTCCTAGTTTGAAAAATGATTTTGGAACCTGGGTTAGCTGTCAATTGTATATCATCAAAAAATAAGTTTATCTAAGTAGGAGGAACAACATGAGTTACGATCACAAAGCGATTGAAAAAAAATGGCAAAAATATTGGGCAAAGCACAATGTGTTCAATACCCAAGACGACCCTGAAAAACCAAAATTTTATGCATTGGATATGTTTCCTTACCCATCTGGACAAGGCTTGCACGTAGGTCATCCGGAAGGTTATACGGCAACGGATGCAATTTCACGGATGAAGCGCGCGCAAGGATATAATGTCTTGCATCCAATGGGCTGGGATGCGTTTGGTCTGCCTGCAGAGCAATATGCATTGGACACAGGAAATGATCCAGCAGAATTTACCAAGAAAAATATTGAAACATTCAAACGTCAAATCAACTCATTAGGATTCAGCTATGATTGGAATCGTGAACTGAATACGACGGATCCTGAATATTATAAATGGACACAATGGATTTTTGAACGGATGTATGAAAAAGGCTTAGCTTATGAAGCAGAAGTTCCGGTCAACTGGGTACCTGAATTAGGGACCGTTATTTCAAATGAAGAAGTAATCGACGGCAAGAGCGAACGAGGCGGCTATGATGTGATCCGCAAACCAATGCGTCAATGGATGTTGAAGATTACTGCTTATGCCGATCGTTTGTTGGATGATTTAGAAACTGTTGATTGGCCTGAAAGTATCAAAGAAATGCAACGAAATTGGATCGGCCGTTCTGTTGGTGCAAACGTCAACTTCAAAATTGATGGTAGCACGGAAACATTTACTGTTTTCACAACCCGACCAGATACATTGTTTGGTGCAACATATGCGGTCATGGCACCCGAATTGGCTTTAGTTCAAAAAATTACTACTGCTGAACAAAAAGCTGCTGTAGATGCCTATATTGAAGAGGCATCAAAAAAATCTGAATTGAATCGAACAGATTTAGCAAAAGAAAAAACAGGGGTCTTTACTGGTGCGTATGCAATTAATCCGGTCAATGGTGAAAAAATGCCGATCTGGATCGGTGATTATGTCTTAGCTTCTTATGGAACAGGAGCGATCATGGCGGTTCCTGCTCATGATGAACGCGATTATGAATTTGCTAAAACATTTGGTTTGCCGATCATTCCCGTCCTTGAAGGCGGCGACATTGAAAAAGCAGCCTTTACCGGCGACAGTGCGCATATTAATTCTGAGTTTTTAGACGGTTTGAACAAACAAGAGGCGATCGACAAGATGATCCCTTGGTTAGAAGAACATAATTGCGGGAAAAAAGAAATCAGCTACCGTTTGCGTGACTGGTTGTTCTCTCGTCAACGTTATTGGGGCGAACCAATTCCAGTTATTCACTGGGAAGACGGGACGACTGGTTTAGTTCCTGATTATGAATTGCCATTGGAATTACCAAAAACAACAGATATCAAACCAAGTGGTACTGGGGAATCACCATTAGCCAATATCGAAGACTGGGTCAATGTGGTCGATCCGATTACTGGCAAAAAAGGGCGACGTGAAACCAATACTATGCCGCAATGGGCCGGTAGTTCATGGTATTACTTGCGCTTTATTGATCCTCATAACAAAGAAGCATTAGCAGATTACGATAAATTAGAACGCTGGATGCCAGTTGATCTGTATATCGGTGGAGCAGAACATGCTGTGCTGCATTTATTGTATGTTCGTTTCTGGCATAAATTCTTATACGACATCGGTGTCGTTCCAACAAATGAACCATTCCAAAAACTTTACAATCAAGGTATGATCTTAGGTCAAAGTTTCCGCGATAGTCGAGGAGCGCTAGTTCCAACCAATCAAGTAGAAAAACGCGATGGTAAATGGTTTAGTGTGGAAACTGGGGAAGAATTGGAAGAAGCACCGGCAAAAATGAGCAAATCATTGAAAAATGTCGTGAACCCTGACGACGTGGTCGAACAATATGGTGCGGATACATTGCGGATGTACGAAATGTTCATGGGACCATTAGATGCTTCAATTGCTTGGAGTGAAAACGGACTGGAAGGTTCACGGAAATTCTTGGATCGGGTATGGCGTTTGATCGTTGATGAAGAAGGCAAAATGCGTGATCATATTACGAACTTCAACGACGGTTCATTGACTAAAGTTTACAATCAAACAGTCAAAAAAGTAACAGATGATATGGAACATCTGCATTTCAATACCGCGATTTCTCAGCTGATGGTCTTTGTAAATGATGCCTATAAAGCAGAAGCGCTGACTTATGAATATGTAGAAGGCTTCGTACAATTGCTAGCACCGATCGCCCCGCATGTTGCTGAAGAACTTTGGGCGATCTTAGGTCATGAGGGCGGCATTTCTCATGTGGCTTGGCCAACTTATGATGAAGCGGCGTTAGTTGAAAATGAGATCGAAGTGATCTTACAAGTAAACGGAAAAGTCCGTTCAAAAGTGATGGTCGCTGTTGATTTAGCAAAAGAAGAATTAGAAAAACTTGCGCTGGAAGATGAACTTATCCAACGTAATATCGAAGGAAAAACAGTTCGTAAAGTGATCATTGTACCGAATAAATTGGTCAATATCGTAGCGAACTAATTATTCTTACTTGAAACATATGTCTGCTGGAAGCCTGTATTATCAAGGCTTCTAGCTTTTTTATTTTATTTTTAGTTTGAAATGAGGTAAGATAAGCAATTAAATAGAGTACTGAATTATCATGGGGGCCTTTTAGGATGTCGAATAAAAAAATTACCGTCATGGCAGGGACGCCGGTAGATACAGAAATGGGCTGCCGACTGTTGAAAGCAAATTTTTCTTGTGCGCTCGATCCGATCGCCGTGACAGATACACCTGAGAAACAAACTTTTTTTCAAACAAGTGATTCCGCGGTTCGCGCAAGTATCGTTAAATCACTGATCGCGTCAGCTATTTCCCGTGGCAGCGAATTGATTTTTGTTTATTGCAACTCATTAAGTGCTACGGTAGACTTTGAAGCTATCTCGCGTGACTTGCATATCAAGATCATTACGCCATTCAAAGCATACCGAGCAACAGCCAAACAATGTAAAAGAGTCGGCTTGCTGACAGCTAATGCGCAAGGAGCGTCAGGAATTGAAAAAGAACTGGTACAAACGAATGAAAAAATAAAACTTTATTCCATCAGCAATCTAGATTGGGTCAATAGTATCGAAAATAAGGAAGACGCGAAAACAATTTGTCAAAATTACGGACTGCCTGAATCAGTGCAGTTTTTTGAAACAAACAAGGTAGAAAAAATAATTTTCGGCTGTACTCATTTTCCATATTTCATGAAGGAATACCAAACAATGACTGCGATAGACTGTCTGAGCCCGGATGAATACATGCTAGCTGAAGTCGTTAAGGCCCTTAATCTTGTAAAAATAAAGACGAAAACTCTGTAAATAGTTACGGAGTTTTTTTGTAGGAAAGAAAACCAATTTATTTATTAGTACGAAAAGTTGGCTTGACCGTACAAAAAAGACCGCTGATCAATGAGATCACGGTCTATGGGAGTAGCAGTGTTTTTGAGTCTAAGCGGAATCAAAGAGCAATGAATTTTTCAGCCAATTGATAATCGCCTTCATAAGGCAGATTTTCATCGTTAACAGTCATGTACTGATCCGTTCCTTTTCCGGCTAAGATGATGGCATCGTTAGGACCAGCTGCTTGGATGGCCGCTTGGATGGCTTTTTTTCGATCAATTTCAAAGTGTACGTCCACGTGAGGATTCTTGATTCCTTGTTGGATCTCATCAGCGATTTTTCGCGGATCTTCAAAGTTCGGATCATCGCTGGTCAAAATAGCGGTATCGGCATATTCACCGATGGCTTGGCCTAAGCCTGTTCGGCGAGATTCGGCTTTATTCCCAGTCGACCCAGTGATAACTACAAGTGCACCAGTGGGGTGTTGTTCTTTAGCGAAAGCCAGCAATGATTTCATGCTTAAATAATTATGAGCGTAATCGACATAAATGTGAGCGCCATTTGATTTTAAAAGCAAATTCATCCGTCCAGGAACTAATGCTTCAGCTAATCCTTGTTGACCAGCTTTTTGATCGCCTCCGACAAGCGCGCTGGCCAGTAAAGCGGCAGCGGCGTTTTCTTTGTTGAAGTCGCCAGCTAATAAAATTTCATAGTGTCCGTTTAAATTGAAACGATCGGATGAGCTTGTTAAGGCAAAGGCAAGTGGATGTGCCAATGGCTGTACGCAGTAATCAGCTTGCTGATTTCCGTAGGTGATGACAGGAATATTTTTTTGTTTGGTTAATTCCAGCAAAAGATCAAAGTGATCGATTTCATGCTGCAAGATGACTTGTCGAGAATTAGCGAGTAGCTGTCGTTTGCAATAGAAGTAATCTTCAAAAGTCGGATGTTCAATCGGTCCGATATGGTCTGGTGAAATGTTTAGGAAAACTCCTACATCAAAGGTCAAACCGTAAACGCGGGCGACTTTATAAGCTTGGGAAGAAACTTCCATGATGAGATGGGTCATCCCGTTTTCTACAGCTTCGGCCATCATCCGGTACAAGTCTAATGATTCCGGCGTTGTAAGTTTTGATTTAAAAAAAGTTACACCGTCTACTGTCGTATTTAATGTCGACAAAAGGGCGGTTTTTTGATTGGTAGTGATGTCTAAGATTTGTTTTGTGAAATAAGCGACGGTCGTTTTGCCCTTTGTACCGGTGATCCCAATCAGTTTTAATTTTCTTTGGGGATAATCGTAAAAAGCCATACTCAAAACAGCTAGTGCTTTGCGAATATCAGTAACGATGATGGCTACTTCAGCAGCGACTTCGTAAGGTTGTTCTGCAAGATAACAAGTCAAACCTTTTTCTAAGGCTTGTTCTAGATAGCGTTGTTGAAAATTATTGCCTTTACAGAAAAAAAGTGTATCCGCATCAGCTTCACGTGAGTCGTAAGCGATTTTGCGAAATTTTTTGTCAAAAGGCGCGGTCAACGTCCAACGCGTTGGCGTGATAAACTCCCGTAAGAGATTTTCTTTTTCAAGAATTTGTTGGATTTGGGTAAGTGTCAGCATGATGAGACCTCCAATATATAGTCTAAGCTATTATAGCATAGCGCAGTAAGAGAAAAAGTAAAGAGTGATTGTCAGAAGCGTGATTTCGTTTTACTATAAAGAGAACAAGTAAAGGAGAAAATTATGGACAAAATCCGATCAAGCGAGCTTTCTTATCAAGAAAAAATGATCCAAGGATCGGCTTGGCTGTCAGTAGGCAATATCTTTTCGCGACTGCTAGGCGCAATCTACATTATTCCATGGTATGCCTGGATGGGAGAAAATGCCCGAGCTGCCAATGGATTATTTAATATGGGCTATACGTTTTATGCATTGTTCATGATGATCTCCACAGCAGGATTGCCCGGTGCGATTGCTAAACAAGTCGCACGCTACAATTCAATGGGTGAATATCAGACCAGCCGGCGCTTATTTATCAAAGCGCTACAAGCTACCGCGATTTTAGGAATCTTTTTTGGCGGAGTGATGTTTTTGACTGCGCCTTTATTAGCCGGATTATCCGGCGGTGGAGCCGCGCTGATTCCTGTGATCCAAGCGTTAAGTGTCGCCGTAGTTGCTTTTCCTTGTATGAGTGTCTTACGTGGTTATTTTCAAGGGCAGCAAGATATGCGGCCATCGGCTATCTCACAATTAGTTGAGCAGGCGCTCCGTGTTTTGTATATGTTGTTAAGTGTCTTTATTATTATGAAAGTGATGAAAGGCGATTATTTGAGTGCCGTGATTCAATCGACCTTTGCTGCATCTTTTGGCATGATCGGTTCTTACGGTGTGTTGCTTTTTTATTGGTTCAAGGAACGTAAAATCAGCGACCAGCAATTGAAATATAGTTTGAACAAAGTGACGATCGACACAAAAAAATTATTATTTGAAACAGTTAGACAAGCGATCCCGTTCATTTTGCTCGGCGGCGGAATCACGTTTTACAAACTGATCGATCAAGCGACGTTCATCCATACAATGAAAGCGAATACGAATTACAGTCATGCTCAGCTGGTAGATCTGTATGCGTTATTTAGTGCCAATCCTGATAAACTGACGATGGTCGTCGTGACTTTAGGAACTTCGCTTGCTTTAACGAGTTTGCCGATGTTGACAGAACTTTTTACGCAAAAACGTAGACCAGAGTTGGCTAAGTTAGTAAATACCAACATCCAACTTTTCGCCTTTATTATGTTTCCTGCAGTTTCTGGTATGATTTTATTGGCGTATCCATTGAACACAGTTTTTTATTCAGCCGATGTTTTAGGCAGTCACGTACTGATTGCGGCGTGTTTAGCAGGATTTATTTCAGCGCTGTTCATGATGCTGTCCACAACGTTGCAAGGAATCTCCCACAGCAGAATCGCAGTACGATATTGGCTGGCAGGGCTGGTCTTAAAAGTGGTGATCCAAATCCCGCTGATCAAATTACTGGAGGTCTATGGTCCATTAGCGGCAACATTTTTAGGACTAAGTTTGACTTCTGCATTGTGCTTATGGAAGTTGCGAAGAGTCGTTCAAGCAAATTATCGGCTGGCATTTCGTCGCTGTCTCTTGATTTTGATCTTAACGCTCTTGATGTTGGGCGTTGCTGTGATCGTGCGACAAACGAGTTATCTGGTGCTTGATCCTGCCGCTCGCTTTTCGGCCTTGCTGATTTGTTTGCTGACAGCCGGGATCGGCGGAGCCGTTTATGTTTATCTGAGTTTGAAGCTGCGATTAGTCGATCAACTAGTTGGAGCGCAAGCGAGGAAATGGCGTCAGCGTTTAAGGATCAAATAAAAAAACTTCGACTCTGTTAAATAGAGCCGAAGTTTTTTTGCTTAAACAGCCAAATTTTTCAAGAATCATCGTCTAGGCTTCTTTACAAAAAGATTTCAATATTTCCTGAAGAGCGTTTTGTAACACAAAGATAAAACAGTTCCAATTGATAGAAACCTTATAAACAGCGAGTTTTATTTCGTAATAGAAAAAATACTATATTTCAAAGTGACACACTAATGGATGTTTTGTTACATTGTTTTATCGGATTGTAATGTACTGTTACATGATTATTACCCATGAAATACAAAAGGATGATAAAGTATCTCTCGTAGTCAATAAGACAAACGAAAACGACAGAAGAAAATTCGGGGGAAATTACATAATGAAATTAGGGAAAACAGTTCTTTTTAGTACAGTATTAGCAGCCGGTGCAGGATTGGCGATGGGTGCTACAGATGCACACGCTTCAGAAACATACACTGTTGAAGCAGGCGATACTTTATCAAAAATTTCTCATAAGTTTGCTGGCAATGACAGCTTAGTTGATAAAATTGCTAAAGCAAATAAAATTTCGAACGTAAACATGATCTTTGCTGGTCAAGAATTAACAATTGACGGCGAAGCTAAAACTGAAAAAGCAGAAACAACAGAAACAACTCAAGCAGCTCCTGCACAAACAGCAGCAGTTCAAGAAACAGCAGTTCAAGAAACAACTCAAACAGCACCTGTTCAAGAAACAGCGGCTCAAACAACAACAGCTACAACTGCAGCAAGCACCAACTCAGCAAAAGAATGGATTGCACAACGCGAATCTAGCGGTTCATACACAGCGACAAACGGTCAATACATCGGACGTTACCAATTATCAGCTTCATACTTAAACGGTGACTACTCTGCAGCAAACCAAGAACGCGTTGCTGACCAATATGTAACTTCTCGTTATGGTTCTTGGGAAGGCGCTCAAGCTTTCTGGCAAGCAAACGGTTGGTACTAAAATTAAAATGAATTCTAAGCTAAGATCCCCGAGATCTTAGCTTTTTTTTATAGTAAAAATTACCAACTAAATTGCTATTTTTAAAAATAAATGAAAAAAGTATTGACAAAACCTATATTAAATGTGATTATAGTGAACAAATAATGAAGCTTTGAAGAGAAGAGTAACTGATAAGTAACGAGTACAGAGAACCCGGTCGGTGAAAAAGGGAATTGTAAAAGTCAGTGAAGATGAACTCTGAGCAATTTGGTTTGTTCACGCAAACTAAACGGGAAGTGACCGATATATCACCGGGTATCAACAGGTACCGTTGAGGCATTATTCGCGAGGATAATGTAAATGAGGGTGGTAACGCGAAAACATTCGTCCCTTTATTTATTGCACTGGCAATAGGTAAAGGGATGGATGTTTTTTTGTTTTTCATCGCCTTTTCTTAAAAGCTAAAAAATGGAGGAATTTTATTATGACAAAACGTACAACATCACCATTTCGCTATGACATCGTGGGAAGCTTCTTGCGACCTGATAAATTAAAAGCAGCACGGACAGCATTTGAAGCCGGCAATCTTACACAAGCAGAATTAACAAAAGTTGAAGATGAGGCGATCATCGATTTGATCAATAAACAAGAAGCAGCTGGGCTGAAAGCTGTGACCGATGGCGAATTTCGCCGCAGCTGGTGGCACTTAGATTTCTTCTGGGGCTTGCAAGGAGTAGCGTTTGCTATTCCAGAACACGGCTACTTTTTCCACGGTGAAGAAACTCGACCAGGTACAGTCATCGTCACTGGAAAAGTTTCTGGTGAAAATCATCCGTTTGTTGAACATTTTAAATTTACACGTGCCCATACTAGCGAAGGTGTCGAAGTGAAACAGACAATCCCAGCTCCTGCACAAATCTTAGTGGAGTTATTAAGACCGGATGTCATCGAAAAAGTTCGTGAGATCTATCCAACCAATGAGCTTTTGATCGCCGATATCGTCACTGCATATCGCCAAGTGATTGCTGATCTATATGCCGCAGGCGCACGTACGATCCAACTAGACGATTGCACATGGGGCGTTTTAGTCGCACCGTTGCCAGAAGGATTTATTGTAGAAGAAGAGAAAGATGAAAAAGAAGTTCGCAACGAATTGGCACAATTGTATTTAACGATTAATAACGCAGTCTTAGCCGATCAACCAGCAGATTTGATTTTAAACACACATGTGTGTCGTGGAAATTATCATTCAACTTGGGCAGCAGCTGGCGGTTACGATGATGTGGCAGAGCCATTGTTCACCTCTGAAAATGTCCATGCATATTATTTAGAATATGACACCGAACGTTCTGGTGGGTTTGAACCTTTAGCAAAAGTCAGCGGTGATAAACAAGTTGTTTTAGGTTTGATCACTTCTAAAGACGGTAATCTAGAAGATCGTCAACAAGTCATTGATCGGATTCATGAAGCGGCACAGTATTTGCCGTTGGATCGTTTATCATTAAGTCCACAATGTGGTTTCGCTTCAACTGAAGAAGGAAATATTTTAACTGAGGAACAACAATGGAACAAGATCGCATTGGTTAAAAGTATCGCAGAAGAGGTTTGGTCAGAAAAGTAGGGATAGAGATGGAAAAACAGGAACAACCAGTTATCGAATTGCAAGACGCTGTCGTCACCTTCAAACGTAATCAAGAATCAATCACTGCGTTAGACCATGTGTCTTTAACGATCGAACAAGGAGAAATCTATGGAATCATCGGCTACTCTGGTGCAGGAAAAAGTACGTTGATCCGGGTGATCAATCATTTGCAAGTCCCGACTTCAGGAAAAGTGATCGTGAATGGTCAGGCGCTGGAAGAGCTGGATTCGCATCAGTTTCAAAAAGCTCGGAAAAAAATCGGTATGATCTTTCAACATTTCAATTTGATGAATTCACGTACCGTTTTAAACAACGTGGAGTTCCCTTTACTAGGTGAGAAACTTAGTAAAGCGGAACGGCGTGAAAAAGCTTTGGGTTTGTTGAAACTGGTAGAGCTTGAAGAACTTGCAGGAGCGTTTCCGGATCAGCTATCTGGTGGACAAAAGCAGCGGGTAGCGATTGCTCGGGCATTGGCAAATAATCCAGATATTTTAGTCAGTGACGAAGCGACTAGCGCATTGGATCCAAAGACAACGTTATCCATCTTGAAATTGCTTCAGCGTTTGAATCAACAGTTGGGATTGACGATTGTTTTGATTACACACGAAATCCAAGTAATCCAAACGATCTGTCACCGGGTTGCTGTCATGGAAGCTGGCGAAATCATTGAACAGGGGAAAGTCGCTGAAGTTTTTATGCGGCCGAAAAAACAGCTGACGAGAGAATTTATCGATACATCGATCAATGTCCAAGAAGCATTGAAAAGGATCCGTCAAAGTAATTCACAAGATCTTTATGTTCTGAAATTTATTGGAGACACGACGAATCAAGCGGTAGTGACCGAAATGGCGCAAAAATTCCAAGTAGCGGCCAATATTCTTTTTGCCAACGTCGATCAATTCGATAATTTGACAGTCGGAGTCATGATCTTAAATTTAAGCGGCGAAGTTTCAGCGGGGGTTGATTATTTACGACAGCAAGGAGTCGATGTCGAAGTAATCAAAAAGGAGGTGCGGTCATGAGTAATTTGTTTCCTCATGTGCTGACTATGCAAGGAGCGATTTGGCAAGCGACTTTGGAGACGGTGTACATGACGATCGCTTCAGCGGTGATCGCCGGTGTGATTGGTTTATTGACCGGTTTGCTCTTAGTCGTAACGCAACCAGGCGGGATTATTCAAGATCGTAGTTTCTACAGCGTGCTGGACAAAGTGGTCAATCTTTTACGAAGTGTTCCATTTATTATTTTACTAGCGGTCATTTCACCGTTGACCAGTTTTCTTGTCGGAACAACTGTTGGAACGACAGCCGCACTAGTCCCTTTAGTAATGGGAATCTTTCCTTTTTATGCGCGTCAGATTCAAAATGCGTTGCAAGAAGTCGGACAGGGCGTGATCGAAGCTGCTCAGTCAATGGGATTGAGTAATTGGGAAATTATTTTTCGAGTTTATTTAAGAGAAGGATTGGCAGATATCATTCGTGTGTCGACGTTGACAGTAATCAGCTTGATCGGATTGACGACGATGGCTGGAGCAGTTGGAGCTGGCGGTTTAGGGAATGTGGCGATCAGTATCGGCTATGCTCGTTTTCAAAATGATGTGACTTTTGTCTGCATGATCATCTTATTAATAATGGTATTTGTGATTCAATTTATCGGGGATCGGCTCGCGAGTCGTTTTACTAAGTTTTAATATCGGGTAGGAGAGAAAAGTATGAAAAAATTATTAGCTCTTTTGGGCGTAGTGGTGGTATTGGTAGCCGCCGGTTTCGGGATCCATCAAGTGAGTGGGCAGTCGCAAAAAAAAGAATCAAAAACGATCGTTGTTGGCTCGCAAGGTTCTGATTTTCAAATTTGGCAGCACATCGCTGACAGTCCGGAAGCCAAAGAAGCCGGCCTGAAGATTCAAGTCAAAGAAATCACTGACGGAGTACAACTAAACAAGGCAACAGCAGACGGCAGTGTCGATGTGAATGCTTTTCAGTCATATTCATATTTCAAAGCATTCAATCAACAAAATAAGAAAAATCAATTGGTGAATTTAGGGACAACTTATTTGGAACCATTAGGAATCTATTCAGAAAAAATTCAATCACTGGATGACCTTGCAGATGGTGCAACTGTTGCGATTGCTAATAATCCAGCGAATACAGCTCGCGGTTTATTATTGTTACAAGAAGCTGGTTTGATCACGTTGAGCGACGATTTCGGACCATTGAGCGGAGTAGAAAAAGTTGCGGAAAATCCTAAAAAATTGGTTTTCAAACAAATCGATGATACGACAGGGCCACGTGTATTGAAATCAGTCGACGCGGTATTGATCTCTAATACAGTTGCTTTGGATGGCGGCTTAAATGTGTTGGAAGATTCTTTGTTCCATGAAAAAGTCGATCAAAGCACAAAGAACAATGTCAATATCTTGGCGACGGCTAAAGATAATGAAGACAAAACCAACTTTAAAAAGTTAGTGAAGCTATACCATAACAAAACGATTCAAAAATATATCGAAAAAGAATTCAACGGAACAAAAATCGAAGTTGTTAAACCAGTAAGTTATTTAGAAAACTAAAAGGAGTGTTTCAAACATGGCAGAAGTAGAAAGTTTCACATTAGATCATACAAAGGTAAAAGCACCTTATGTACGTTTGATTGCTAAAGAAGACGGCGCAAAAGGCGATGCAATCACGAATTTTGATTTACGTTTTGTTCAACCTAACGAAAATGCGATCCCAACAGCGGGTCTGCATACGATCGAACATCTATTAGCCGATCTATTACGCGATCGTTTAGACGGCGTGATCGATTGCTCACCGTTTGGCTGCCGGACAGGGTTTCATTTGATCGTTTGGGGCGAACCGACTGCTCATGAAGTTGCGGTGGCGTTGAAAGAGTCATTGGAAGAGATCGCTGAAAAAACTCAATGGGAAGATGTTCAAGGAACAGATATTGTCAGTTGCGGAAACTATCGCGATCATTCACTATTTTCTGCTAAAGAATGGTCGAAAAAAGTCGTTGCCGAAGGAATCAGTGATGATCCGTTTGAACGTCATTTGGTCTAGGTGAGAAAATGTTTCCAGAATTAAAAGAAAAAATTGTATTAGTGATCGGTAGCAGTCAAGGGATCGGTAAAGCAGTCGTTGAGACGTTTTTAGAAAATCAAGCGACTGTGATCGCTGCAGATATCGCCTACGATTTTACAGAACTGCATCCGGCAGATCAAAACTATTTTCAAATACATTTGGATATCAGCCAAGAAGCCGAAGTTTCGGCGTTGAGTCAGCAGCTGATCGAATTGAATTTGGTTCCTGATACCGTCGTGGATGTGGCGGGAATCTCAACGATGGATTTTCTAGTAGAAAGCAAAACGAGTGATTTTGACAAGACTTATCAAGTCAATACTCGTGGCACGTATTTAGCAGCTAAATATTTTACTTGCGCGATGATCGACCACGGTAAAAAAGGGCGGCTGATTGTGATCGCTTCGCAAGCCGGCAAAAACGGCTACCGCGGAATGGCGGCGTACGTTGCTTCCAAACATGCGGTATTAGGTTTAGTAAAAACATTAGCCATCGAAGTTGCACCAAAGCAAATTTTAGTCAACGCTGTTTGTCCTGGAATCATTGAGACAGAGATGAAGCAACGAGAACGAGTTGAAGGCGGTGCGCTGCGAGGATTGAGCGCTGAAGAGATTCGGCAAGAAGATATCAGCCAAGTGCCGTTAGGTCGAACAGGAACGCCGCAAGATGTGGCCAACGTTGTTTTATTTTTAGCAAGTCCATTGGCAAATTATATGACTGGCCAAGCACTTAACGTTACTGGCGGGATGACAATGCATTAAAAAAGGTTGTGACAAAAAAATCTTGTCACAACCTTTTTTATGTCCACAATCCTGGTAATGCTTGAACTGAAATCACTTGATCAGTAAACGGGTGCGTCAGATGCAATTCATACGCGTGGAGCATCAAACGCTGTCGATCAGCTTGGCTGTATAATGGATCGCCAACTAATGGATGCCCAATACTGGCTAAATGAACGCGGATTTGATGGGTTCGGCCAGTTTCTAATTGGCAAAAAATAGCAGTTTGATTTGAAAAGGAGCGAGCAATCTGTACGTGAGTCACGGCAGGCTTGCCGCCTTTTGGATCAATTCGACGTTTCCGGCGATCGTGGCGATCGCGACCGATTTTTTTATTGATCGTCAGATTTTTTGTGAGTTTGCCGTGGACTAATGCTTGGTAACGTCGGAAAATCACTTTTTGTTCTAATAATCTTCCTAAGATCGGCAACACAAAAGGATTTTTTGCAAATAAAATCGCACCGCTAGTTTCTTTGTCTAAGCGGTGGACGACATGCGGCTGATGATCAGGTGCTAAATAAGCCGCCAAATGATTCAATAAGGTATCTTGTTCAATGGGTTGATTCGGATGTGTTTTCATACCCGCTGGTTTATTAACGATAATCAAATGTTCATCTTCATACAAAACAGTGATCAAAGATGGATCGCCCAATAAAATTTGGCGTTCGGGATAATCGCTCGTTTCAAGTATGACGGTAATGCGATCGCCTGGATGAACCAAGTCTTGAAAGTGACACGTTGCGCCGTTGATCAACAGCCCTTTACGAGTCCGAATAAAATGCCGTACTTTACGCGGTACGAGCCATTCTTTTTCTAGTAAGTCTTTGACTGTCATTTCAGTAAATTGTTGGGGCAAAGTCATCGTAAATTCCATTAGATCGCTCCTTGTTTTGTTCATTGAAAGTATCAAAAATTTTATTTTCTGGCTTATTGTATCACTTTTAACGGATATTTAAGAAAAAAATCAGCTTTTCCTTGAGAAGCCATGCTAGAATATTGCAAGTGTCAGTCTCAAGACCCAAGCGTTAAGATTGGGTTTTATGGTACACTGTGTCTGAATTTTAATAGAATGGAGATCAAAAAATGGATTTTCAGGAAATTTGGCGTAAATTTAAACAAGGCGCAAAAGTTTTTTGGCAGAAATTTCGCAGCGGCACAAAAATATTTTGGCAATGGGCCAAGCCATATTTGATTCGTTTTCACCATTGGCGCAAACGGATTTGGAAAAAATACCACGTCAATAAAATCTTGCTATTATTAACACTCGTTGGAGTTTTAGTGATGAGTGTCTATCTATTTTTCTTGGCAAAATCGGTCAACGTAGAGACGCTACAATCCAGCTTGAAACAATCAACGGTAGTCTACGATAAAAAAAATGAGCAGGCAGGTTCGCTTTATGGACAAAAAGGGACTTATGTAGAAAGTGATCAAATTTCTTCCTATTTAAAAGATGCGGTCGTTTCAACAGAAGATCGTAATTTCTACAGTCATCATGGTTTTGATATCAAAGGGATCGCACGGGCTGCGGTAGGGTTGATCACTTCTGGTCATATCACCGGCGGTGGGAGTACGTTGACGCAGCAGTTGGCGAAAAATGCTTATTTAAGTTTAGATCAAACTCTAGAACGAAAAGCTAAGGAAGTTTTCATGGCGATCGAGATCGAAAAGAAATACGATAAAGAACAGATTTTAACGATGTATCTGAATAACTCATACTTCGGCAACGGTGTTTGGGGTGTTCAAGATGCTTCGAGAAAATATTTTGGCGTAGATGCCAATCAATTATCCCTTGGAGAAGCTGCGACGATCATCGGCATGTTGAAAGGGCCAAATATTTACAATCCGATTGATAATTTAGAAAATGCCGTAAATCGCCGTGATACCGTTCTTTCAGTTATGGTAGAAACGGGCAAGCTGACTGAAGAACAAGCAGCGCAAGAAAAAGCTGTTGATCTTGGTGCGGAATTGAACGATACGTATTCATCAGCAGATGCAGGGTATCGTTATCCGTCTTATTTTGATGCGGTCATCGATGAAGCGGTTGAACGCTATGGTATCTCCGAAAAGGATTTATTAAATAAAGGCTATAAAATTTACACTGCGTTAGATCAGGATTATCAAAAACAAATGGATGCTGTTTACGAAAACACGGCCAACTTCCCAGCGGATGCAGAAGATGGGGCGATGCCGCAATCCGCTTCAGTAGCGCTGGATCCTAAAACCGGCGGCGTTCAAGCTTTAGTCGGACGGCGCGGTGAACACATCTTCCGAAGCTACAACTTTGCAACACAAATGCGGCGTTCGCCAGGCTCGACGATCAAACCGTTGAGTGTTTATTCACCGGCGTTAGAAGCCGGTTATAAACCGGATAGTGTTTTGAAAGATGAACCGCAATCGTATTACGACGCAAAAAATTATGATGGAACAACTCAAGGCGAAGTAGCGATGTATCAGGCGGTCGCTCAAAGTTTAAACTTGCCGGCAGTCTGGTTGCTGCACGAACTTGGATTGAATAAGGGATATAACAAAGTCGAAGAATTCGGAATTTCATTAGACAAATCCGATCGATATTATGGCTTGGCTTTAGGCGGATTAGAAAAAGGAACTTCACCGATTCAAATGGCGGCGGCTTATGGTGCCTTTGCTAATGAAGGAAAAGTTTATGAACCGCATTTAGTTACTAAAATTATCGACTCGACTGGTGCGGTGATTGAAGACAACAGCTCACCTAAATATGAACAAGTCATCTCAAAAGAAGTCGCAAATGAAATGACCAGCATGCTATTAGGAACATTTTCAAATGGAACGGCGGCCCAAGCTGCACCAGCTGGCTTTACAGTTGCTGGTAAAACTGGGACGACTGAAACTAATTTTGATGCAAATAAAGTCAATGACCAGTGGATCATCGGCTATACACCAAATATCGTGATTTCTACTTGGCTAGGTTTTGAAAAGGTCAGCGAAACCCATTACTTGAGTGGAACAAGCGGCTCTGAAGTCGGTCAAGTCTTCAAAGCAGAAGCGGAATCGATCTTGCCTTATGCCGGACAGTATTCTTTTGAAGTGGCAGATGCTTATGCGACAGGCGGTCAAGTCGTAGCAGCCGATCAAGTGAATCAAGGCAATCAAAATGGCGAGACAAGTAAATGGCGAGAAGACCTAAAAGATATTGGTGGCAAGGCTAGCGAAGGTGCCGCGAACTTCTTTGAAAAAGCTAAAGCCGGCGCGGATAAATTGATGGAAAAAGGCCAAGAATTGTGGCAGCAATACCAACCAGGAAATTAGGGTTTGAACCCGTTTCCATTCATGTTACAATGAAAAAGTAACTTTTATAGAAAATGAGGGAATAAAAAAATGGCAAACATTTATGATTCAGCAAATGGATTAGAACGTGAAATTCGTGAACTACCAGAATTCAAATCTTTAGAAGCAGCTTTTGCAGAATTAAAGGAAAATGAAACAGCGTATACAGCATTCAAAGAATTCCAAGCATTCCAACAAAGTTTGCAAGAAAAACAAATGCGCGGCGAAGATTTTAGCGATGAAGATGCAGCGCAAGCACAAGCATTAGCTGAAAAAGTTCAACAAGAAGAATTGATCAATGAACTAATGGTGAAAGAACAAGCCTTTAGCGTGATCATCAACGACTTGAACCGAATCATTATGACTCCAATCCGTGAATTATACGAAGGATAAGTCTTTAAGAGGTTGTGACAACATGTTGTCACAACCTTTAATTAATTTACTATATAAAATACGCTAAAAACGTTAGGAAGACCGGCTCAAAACGAGCGGCCTTCCTAACATTTTTATTTAAAGAATTTTTTGAATTGACCTAGTAAATCATCCATTTTATCCGATCTTAGTAAATTTTTGGCTTTGTCATAGTAATCGCCTAACTCTTCTTTGTGGTCTTCGATAAACGTTTTAGCCTTTTCAAGATTGTCCTCATTCAATAATTCTTTGACTTTTTTGATCAGTTCTTCGCGCTCCATCTTTAGCGACCTCCCTTTTTATTCTAGTTTATAACAGGCAGTCGACTTTGATGAAAAGTTATGCTTGGCTCTGCGGTCAATGGAACGAAATAACGGATAGTTGAATTACAGATGGAAGTATTTTGAAGGATCAGTTTGGAGATTTCCGTGTCATTAGTGTACATATCTATCAGTTTTCAGATCAAATTGATATTTTTAAAGCTAGTTTTTAAAAGGGGCACAGATTACTGAAATGCGAACAAGTTTTCGCTTTTTTATGGTAAAATAAACGAGATTGATTAGTTGAAGAGTCCTGGATCGGTCAACAATCACTTTAGGACGACAGCTATGATTGAATAACATGACAGGAGGAAAAAAATGAAATTTTTACATGCAGCGGATCTGCATTTAGATCGCTCATTTGAAGGTCTGACCAGTGTGCCAGAATATTTTCAAGAACAATTGACGACGGCTAACCAAAAAATGTTGAAAAATATTGTTGATACAGCACTTGTTCAAGCAGTAGATTTCATTTTACTGGCTGGTGATACGTTTCATCAGAATCGTCCTACATTGCGAACACAGCGCTACTTTTTTCAAGAGATGGGGCGTTTAGCCGAAGCTGGTATCTCTGTTTTTATGAATTTCGGCAATCATGATTTTTACCAAGCTGAACGTTATTGGTTCGCTTTTCCAGAGAATATTCATCGATTCACCGATGAACAAGTCGAGACGAAAAATTTTGTTACAAACGCCGGCGAGAAAATCGCGATTACGAGTTTCAGTTATCAACATCCTACAATCGAGACAGCGATGGCTGCAAGTTTTCCGCGTAAAAGTACAGCAGATTTTCATATCGGAATGTATCATGGCGGACAAATGCCTTATGCACCGTTTCAGTTGACAGAATTGGTGTCAAAAGGCTATGACTATTGGGCGTTGGGACATATCCATGTGCCACAAGTTTTAGCACAGCAGCCGCTTGTGATCTATCCCGGCACACCGCAAGGGCATACACAAAAAGAAACCGCGCTGGCAGGAGTCAGTCTAGTTGAGAGTCAAGGAAATCAATTAATTGCCAAACCCATTCCAGTTGAAGCGGTTCGTTGGGAGAAACGAACGATTTCATTGATGAATGTGAAACGGCCACGTGAACTATTTCCTTTGCTGAAAAAGTTAACCGCAGAGCTGCCGACACTGTTACAAATCGAGTTCAGCCAGACTGAAGGATTAGGTGAAGAACTTGCTTACCAAGTGGCCTCTGGTGAATTGTTGACGGCTTTACAAGAAGAAGTTCCCGAGAATATCTTTTTATGGAAAGTATCCTTAGCAGAGCTACCGCAAAAACGTCCTTATCTTGCAGTGAATAAAGAGTTGGTCGATCAGTTGATTGCGACGTATCAAGCACCAGCGATTTTTAACGATTTATTGAGCGAGCTGGAACAAAATCCGCAGCTGCATCAGTTGCTGGATAAAGGATTCAGGAGCGATACAGTTGCTCTATTGAAAGAAAAAATGGCGCGCAGCTATCGTTTTAGGAGGGACGCCGATGTGGATTAAAAAAGCGGAGATCACAAGCTTTGGCAAGTGGCGCCAACAAACATTTTTATTTGAAGCAAAAAATCAACTAGTCTATGGGTTGAATGAAGCCGGAAAATCGACATTGTATCAATTTATCCAAGCGATCCTTTTCGGTTTTCCAGCAAAACGAAAAAAAGGACAAGATTACACGCCAGATGACGGCAGCGGTTTTGGCGGACGCCTGCTGATCGTGCATGCGACGTATGGAACGGTGACGATTGAGCGCTACAAAAATAAAAATAAAGGCAAAGCCAGAGTATGGTTAGCTGATGGTCAACAAGGTGACGAAGAATTGTTGGAAAAAATTCTTTATCCGCTGAATCTGCAGCTTTTCCGCCAAGTCTTTACCTTTCAACAAGAACAATTGCAACAATTAGAGCTGCTGACTGAAGAGAATTTGCATGAAGCGCTGATTTCATTAGGATTATCCGGTAGCAACGAACTATTTGAACAGCGTTTGCAATTGAAAAACACCTACGAAGGGATCTATCGACCGCGAGGACGCAAACAACCATTGAACCAAGCGTTGCAAAAGTATCAAATGTTGCAGCAAAAAATCAGTGAAAAAGAAGCACAAGAAGCGAGCTTCCAACAATTGGTCCGTCAAGCGGATGAGGAAAAACTACAAGTAACGCAACAAGCTGCAAAAAATAGAACCTTGCAAGAACGTAAATTGCTGCTAGAACAGCAACGAATGAATTGGACTAGTTATGCAGAATTTTTAGAACTGCAAAAAATGGAGCTGCATTCAGTAGCAGATGAAAAACAGCGTGGTAAGCTACAAACGTTCTATCAAGACTATCAACAATTGATGAAGGAACAAGAAAAATTACATGCAGCGTTGCAGCAGCATAGCGGTAATCAAGATTCCGCTCGGTATTATTTTTATTTAGAAAATGAACTGCGTATCCAGCAGTTATTAGATGAAAAAGTCGCTATCAGTCGAATGTTGGACGAAGAGCAGCGAATCGCTGTCAAACTTGCGCAAACAGGAACGCAGGCCTCTCAATGGCAACAATCTCCGCCACAGCCATTTGTAGATGAATCAGCGATTCGAGCACTTTTTGCTCCGCTGCAAGCCCAACAAAAAATGCTGGAGGAACAGCGGATTCGCCTGCGTTTAGTTAATGAACAGCGGGATCAAGCAGAAGCGAGTCTCAATGCGTATGAACAAAAGCATCCTGAACTTTTTAACAATAAAAAAAATCCGCCGTGGCTGTTTGTCGCAGCAACGCTTGGATTGCTTGGGGCATTTTTAGTTCCGGCTCCTATACGCTATCTTTTGCTGATTGCTGCCGCAGCTTGTGGGATTGCAGGTGTCGCTAAGCGTAGCCGACCGGCTGACAAAGATACGTGGCAGGAGAAGTTGGGGCAGTTAGATGTTTATGAAGGGCAGTTGGCAGAAACAACAGAAAAACTCAACCAGAGTCAGCAAAAAAATCAACGGCTACTGGAACAAATCCAAAAAGAATTACGTCAACGAAATTTGACGAGTACGGAAAATGAATTTGCAGTGATCCAAGAAAATCAGCAAGCTAAGAGTTATTTGGCCCAGCAACAAACAAGACAGGAGTTGCACCAGCGGCAAGCAACTTTGCATCAGACGTTGCTGCAGCAAGAACAAGACTTTGCCTTTTTAGCTGAATGGCTGCCGCTACATGAAAAAACATTGTCCGAAAAACTTTTGACATTAGAGCAATTTGCCAAAGAGATGGAACAGATCCGATTTGCGCAAACCTATCAAGAAAATACCGTGTTGCAGCAACGTATCCACGAGACACAAAGGCAGCAACAACAACTATTAGACCAATTTCAGCCGTTGTTGAAAAAGTTAGGACTGGCGTACCCGGCAGAAATTCCAGCCTTTTTACAGCGGGAAACAGAAGTCTTTCAAAAACGAATTCGTTTACAAGAATTGACGGAAAGTGTTGCTCCATTATTCACACAGGAGACAACGTTGGCAGCAATCGAAACTTCATTAGCCAACTTGGCACAAGAGATGCAAGTCAGCGAACAACAGCTGCTTCAATTACAAGAACATGAGCAAAGATCGCGGCTGCAGATCCAGCAAATGCAAGCGGATGGGACGTTAGACAGTTTGTATCAGCAAGTGAGTCAGCAACGAGCATTAGTTGAAAAATTGACGGCTGATTATGCCGCAGCAAAGCTGGAAAATCAATTATTACAAGATATCGCGACTGAATTATCTGAGCAGCAATTGCCGGAATTATTAAACCAAGCGACAGATTATTTTCAACTATTGACCAATAATGAACATAGCCGGCTGGATTTTACGGAAGGAGTATTGACTGTCGATCAGTTGAGCCTTTACAATCTTTCGACCGGAACTAAAGATCAAGTCATGATGGCATTTCGTTTTGCGTATCTGACGTTGCAGCAAAAGCATCCGCTGTGTCCAGTAATCATTGATGATGGCTGGCTACATTACGATCATCAGCGAAAATATCAATTCGCTAAATTATTGCAGCAATTTAGTCAAAATTATCAAATCATTTGTTTGTCATCTGATCAAGAAATGGTAAGCTATTACCAAGAGCTTCACCAGCCTGTCTGGGAATTGAAGGGAGTCCAACGATGAAAAAAATCAAAGAATTAACGGTTGATGAGTTATTTGAGATGTATGTACTGATCAAAAATGCCGATGTCCGGTTAGCTAAAAATGGGAAAAAATTTATCGCGTTTACGTTCCAAGATACTTCAGGAACAGTGGACGGAAAATTCTGGGATGCCTCAGAAGAAGAAATCAAACGCTATAGAGCTGGACAAGTTGTTTTGTTGAACGGCAAACGAGAGATGTATCAAGGCAATCCGCAAGTCAAGATCATCCATTTGCGTACGACAAAACCAGAAGAGCCGAATGATCCTGCGCTATATATGGAACGCGCGCCGATCAAGCGTGAAGAGATGGAAGAAGAGATCAATCAGACATTATTCGAGATCACGAACGCGCATTGGAATCGGATCGTCCGCTTTTTATTGAATAAATATCAAAAAGAGTTTTTTGAATTTCCAGCGGCAAAACGCAACCACCATGCTTTTGCTGGCGGCTTGGCCTTCCACACATTAACGATGCTGCGCTTAGGCAAGGCGATTGTCAAAGAATATCCGCAGTTGAATGCGTCACTGCTTTATGCCGGGATCATTATTCATGATCTAGGCAAAGTGATCGAGTTGACCGGCCCTTCTTCGACTGAATATACAGTAGTCGGAAATCTGGTAGGCCACCTTGTGTTAGTCGATGAAGAGATCACTAAGGCTTGTATTGAGTTGAAGATCAACGATGCTGACGAAGACATTGTCATTTTACGCCATATGGTTTTATCGCACCATGGGTTGTTGGAATATGGGTCACCTGTTCGACCAAGAATCATGGAAGCAGAAATTTTACATCAAATCGATAACATTGATGCTTCGATGCAAATGCTTTCCAGTGCGGTAAAAAATGCTGAACCGGGAACGTATACGGAACGGATTTTCGGTATGGACAATCGCAGTTTTTATGTACCAAAAGATATTTGACCTGAAGCTGTGCCAAATTATTTTGGTACAGCTTTTCGCGTTTAAAAAGACGTACGGATATCTGCCAAATATAAGTCGTGTTAAGATAAAGAGAGTAGAACAAATTATCCGAAGTATTGCGATGAGATGAGGTGAAACCGGATGAAAAAGAAGGAAGAAGTTCAAACGGTGAAAGAAAATTTTGACGGTGTCGAGATTCCAACAGAATTAAAAGGATTGACTGATTCTGAGGTTCAACAAAAAACAGCACAAGGACAGATCAATCAAGTGGAAGATAATTTGTTGAAAACCGATAAAGAGATCATCAAAGAAAATACAATCACTATCTTTAACATTCTTAACTTTGTATTGGCACTGCTAGTGCTCTTAGTCGGTTCACCAAAAAATACATTGTTTTTCGGAGTAGTGATCATCAATACATTGATCGGGATCATTCAAGAGTTACGTGCTAAACATACGATCGATAAATTATCCGTCCTTGCTAAAACTAAAGTCAGTGTATTAAGAGCGGGACGTTTGCAACAGATCGAGCAAGAAGCAATCGTGTTAGGTGAGACAGTGTATTTGCGAAATGGCGATCAAGTTCCTGTAGATGGGTATTTGTTAGTTGGGGCTGGAGTCGAAGTAGATGAATCGTTGTTGACCGGCGAAGCAGATCGCGTGCAAAAAAAAGAGCAAGATAAATTATTCAGCGGTAGTTTTGTAACGGCGGGTGAATGCTTTTATCAAGCAACGGCTGTTGGAAAAGATAATTTTGCAGAACAATTAACGAGTGAAGCTAAAACAAAAAAGACCGGGAATTCTGAATTAACAAAAGTCTTGAGCCGCATGATCGCGGTCTTGACGGTAGTGATCATTCCGGTTGGTTTAGGTTTGTTTTATAGTCAATACCAAGCCTCTGATTCCATTAGACAAGCAGTGCTAGGCACCGTTGCGGCATTAGTCAGCATGATTCCAGAAGGCTTGATGCTATTGACGAGTGTCGCATTTGCAGTGGGTGCAGCAAATTTGGCACGGAAAAAAGTGCTGGTCCAAGCATTGCCTTCTATAGAAACATTGGCACGTGTCGATGTAATTTGCTTAGATAAAACGGGAACAATCACCGACGGCACCTTGGAATTTGAGTCAGCACTGTTGGAAGATATCTCAAATGAACGCTTGAATACGATCATGGGTGCGTTGATGCAGCACTTAAAAGATCAAAATGCCACGGCTAACGCGTTACGCAAAGCCTTTCCAGCTGCCGGCAATTGGCAAGCAGAAAAAGTTATTCCATTTTCTTCTGCACGAAAATGGAGTGGGGTGACATTCAAAGACCAAGGTAGTTTCGCTTTTGGTGCACCAGAATTTATATTCAAACAGATGCCAGAAAAAATGCAGCATCAGATTCAGCCGTATTTGGAAGAGGGGCAGCGTGTACTTGTTTTAGTTGAATATCCTGGAATGTTGACAGAAGAATTGCAGAAAGAACCGCAGCTTTTGGCCATTCTGATTATTTCAGATAATCTACGGGAAAATGCGCAAGCAACGTTTGGTTATTTTGCCGAACAAGATGTTCAGTTGAAAGTAATTTCTGGGGATCATCCATTGACTGTTTCAAAAATCGCGCAAAAAGCTGGGATCGAAAATGCCGCAGCATTTATCGATATGTCTACTTTGACTGAACCGATCGATTATTCGGCATTGGTGACGAAAAAGACAGTTTTTGGTCGGGTCACGCCAAAACAAAAACGTTCTTTGATCCGAGCCTTGAAAGAAAATCATACAGTCTGCATGACTGGTGATGGAGTCAATGACGTCTTAGCATTGCGAGAAGCGGATATCGGTGTTGCGATGGCTAACGGTAGTGGTGCAGCTCGGGCTGCTGCGGATGTAATTTTATTGGATTCTGATTTTGCTCGAATGCAAAATGTTTTGAATGAAGGTCGGCGAGTCATCAATAATATTGAACGGGTCGCCTCGATGTATTTAGTCAAAACGATCTATTCCTTAATCTTAGCGGTCATCTTTATGATTATCACAAATCCTTATCCATTTGAGCCAGTCCAACTGACACCAATCAATGCTTTGACTGTAGGGATTCCTTCCTTTTTCTTAGCATTGAAACCAAGCTATGAACGAATCAAGGGCGACTTTTTAAATAATATTTTACGTGTCTCATTACCGGGTGCTCTGACTGTGATCAGTGCGGTAATGATCATCCAGCTGGCCGCTCATTTATTTAAATTGGATTATCAGGCGACTTCGACAATGTCGGTCTTTCTGACGGGCTGTGTCGGCTTGTTGGTTTTGTATAAAGTGTCCTTTCCGCTTGATAAGAAAAAAATTGCTTTGATCACTATATTGAGCAGTGCATACTTAAGCTGTTATTTATTTTTTAGAACGTTCTTTGATTTCGATAAACTTTGGAATCGTAATCTGTTTTTCGTTATTCCGTTGACGGTCGGAATTTATTGGCTATTCAAAGGATTGACTTTAGTGATGGAACAATTGGTCGCATGGCGAATCCGTTGGCAAAAGAAACGGAAAGAAAAAAAGAAATCGAAATCACGTGTTATTTAGTGAAAAACTGGTTAAAATGATAAAAATCCCCGGAAAAGGCTTTCTTTTTCGGGGATTTTGGTATAATAAACTAAAAGTAGAATTATCGGACTTATTTTTCTAAAAGAAAAATAAATCCATAAATAGGAATAAGGATGCCAGTCCAACTTTTCGCAGGTGACATATTTAGTAAAATAGAAAAAGTAGATAAACCAGCAAAAAGCTTGAGTCACATAGTTGGATGGTATACGGCATGAAAATCGGACTTATTTTTCTAAAAGAATAAATCCATAAATAGGAATAAGGAAGCCAGTCCAACTTTTCGCAGGTGATGTATTTAGTAAAAAAGAAAGAGTAGATAAACCAACAAAAAGCTTGAATCACACAGTTGGATGGTATACGGCATGAAAATCGGACTTATTTTTCTAAAAGAAAAATAAATCCATAAATAGGAATAAGGAGGAATTTATCAATGGAATTATCGAAGTTGCAAAATGGTTCGGATATTCGCGGGATTGCTATCACGACTGAGGACAAGGTAAAAAATTTAGGGGCTGAAGAAGCTCGTTTGATTGCGCAAGGAATTCTTAATTGGTTAGCAAAAAATGGGATAAAACGGCCTAAAATTGGGATCGGCCACGACAGTCGTTTAACGGGTCCGGCATTAAAAACAGCAATGATCGACGTTTTTAAAGCGACTGGATGCGAAGTGTTAGACTTTGGTTTAGCCACAACGCCGGCTTTATTTATGGCGACACAGTTCAAAGAGTTTGCTTGTGATGCAGGAATTATGCTGACAGCCAGTCATCTGCCATTTTATTTCAATGGTATCAAAATTTTCAATCAAATCAGCGGTGCAGAAAAAGCGGATATTGCTTATATTTTAACTCACACGGAAGCTAGTGAAGCGGCTGAAGGGACAGTTCAGCAAGCTGATTTGTTGACGCGTTATGCTGCGGATCTAGTTGAAAAAATTCAACAAGGCAGCGGCAGCAAACAGCCGTTGAAAGGCATGAAGATCATTGTTGACGCGGGAAATGGCGCCGGCGGTTATTTTGCTGACAAAGTTTTAGCTGTTTTAGGTGCGGATACGAGCGGTTCACAGTTTTTAGAACCAGACGGAAATTTTCCAAATCACATCCCAAATCCTGACAATAAAGAAGCGATGGCAAGTATCAAGCAAGCTGTTTTAGATAATCAAGCCGACCTTGGTGTGATTTTTGATACAGACGTTGATCGTTCAGCGATTGTTTCAAAAGATGGACAAATGATCAATCGAAACAATTTGATCGCGGTATTGGCGGCGATTGTTTTACAAGAATACCCAGGTAGCACGATCGTGACCAACTCGCCGACTTCAGATCATTTGAAACATTTTATTGAAGAAAAAGGTGGCAAGCAGTATCGTTATATTTCTGGTTACCGCAATGTTATCAACAAGGCGATCGAGCTTAATCAAGAAGGAATCGATTGCCAGTTAGCGATCGAAACTAGTTCTCATGCGGCCTTTAAAGAAAACTACTTTTTAGATGACGGGGCATATGTGATCGCAAAAGTTTTGATGCTGTTGCCAAAATTACAAAAAGAAAATCGAGAATTGACGGATTTGATGGCTGAATTGGCACAGCCCGTGGAAACATTAGAGATTCGCTACACGATCTCAGGGGAAGATTACAAAACGATCGGTCAACAAATGATTGATACCTTCCGAACAGAATTACCAAAACAAGCAGGTTTTGCAGAGAATCCTGAAAATCAAGAAGGTGTACGTTTTTCCGTGACTGATCCGTATGGAAAAGGTTGGATGTTATTGCGGTTAAGCTTGCATGAACCATTGTTAGTGATGCAAGTAGAAAATGATCAAGCCGGTCAAATCCAAAAACAATTGCCGCTTTTCCGTGAGATATTAGCTCAGAATTCTAAAATCGATTTGACCAAATTGGATCAACAATTAACTAAGTAAGATTGCTTGCAAAAAAGCCTCTTTGTCTGATGCTATCAGTGAAAGAGGCTTTTTCAGTGCAACATAAGAGTGAATAGATTAAATTAGGAGGGATAAAGATGAGAATTTTATTGGATGAAGCAGCTAAAGCAAAACTTTTGCCATACTTGGACAGCGACAAGGTCCTGTTATTAACGTTTGAAGACGGGGTCGGACCTTATTCACAACACGCGATGATCCACATGCAGACACAATTTTCGATCACTATCATTTCAAGTAAGATGGAAAAAAACGATTATAACGAAAAAATTCCTTCAGAGATTGGCGATTTTTGGATCAAAGGGTATTCAAAAGATGCATTACAAAATGACCTCCGAATCAAATTTAATCCGCGTCTTAGTACGTTTAGTTTGTCGGGTGAAGGCGGGATGATCGACGATAATTTAGGGTTGATTGATTTTACTAAAAAATAAACCGGATCGTCTTTTATTTCGTTTCTGTTCTTTGCTATGATGATACAAAGAGTTTAAGTACTTACTTAGTTTTTTTGCTAGTTAAGTTAGTAAAACAAGAAAAAAGAAAGTGGGAGATACAGTGGCGAAAATTATGATCGTTGAAGATGAGGCAGTAATCCGCCAATTGATCGGAGAAGAGTTGACGAAATGGAGATTTGATGTGTATCAAATAACGGATTTCAGTCAAGTTTTTGAAGAATTCGAACAAATTGCGCCGCAGCTTGTTTTATTAGACATCAATCTACCGGTCTATGACGGTTATTATTGGTGCCAAAAGATTCGTGAAGTTTCCAAAGTTCCGATTATTTTTATCTCTTCCCGAAATACCAATATGGATCAAATTATGGCGATGAATATGGGGGCAGACGATTATATCACAAAACCATTTCAGGTCGATATTTTAGTCGCAAAAATTAATGCACTATTGCGGCGTTCATACAATTATGCTGAAAGCGGCGAAGCATTGGAACATAACGGCATCACACTGAACATTGATAACAGCAGTATGACGATTCAACAAGAAGTTGTAGATCTCAGTAAAAACGAATACCGATTGTTGTTTATTTTGATGAAACAGCATGGCAAAATCTTGAGCAGAGACAAGTTGCTGAGGGCATTGTGGGACGATGAACGTTTCGTTGACGACAACACATTGACCGTGAACATCAATCGTCTGCGTCGTAAAATCGAACAAGCGGGGATCGAAGATTATATCCAAACAAAAGTCGGACAAGGCTACATTGTTCCATGAGCGAGGAGTGCGTATGACATTTATTAACTACTTAAAGGATCGTTTGCTAGTTTTATTAGGCTGGGCAGTGTTGAGTCTGTTGTTGATTGGGATGGTTTGGTTAACACCGGATCTGCACGGTTTTTGGGATAATCTCAGCTATTTATTGATCTTGCAGTTGTTTTTGGTTTTTCTTTTTTTCACTGTCGATTACTATCGGCGCAAAAAATGGTATCAATCATTTGATCCAGCGGACGATACGCAGCTTCAGCAGTTTATCGAAGCCGCAACTAGCAATGAAGAACGGGTGGTCCAGGAATACGTAAACCAGCAAGTCCGGCAGCATCACTTACTGACGGAACAATTATTGAGCAGTCAAAAAGATCAAAAAGATTATTTAGACTCGTGGATCCACGAGATCAAAGTTCCGTTAGCGGCGGTAGATTTGATTTTGAATTCGATTGAATTTGATATTCCGGATGATAAATTCTTTTTATTGCAAAATGAGCTTCAGCAAATCGATGAGTATGTCGAACAAATTCTATATTATTCTCGTTCCGATGAATTTGTGAATGACTATTTGATTCAAGAATATTCGTTGAAAAAAATTATTCAGCCGATCATCCGCAGCCAGGCAAATTATTTTATCCAAAAAAATCTGCAATTAACACTTGCAGAAGAAGATGCTAATGTGTTAACAGATGCGAAATGGATCGAATTTATCTTCCGTCAATTATTGAGTAACGCGATCAAATACACACCCGATCATGGAAAAATTACTATTGAAATCACAACGAAAAGCGGGGGTGTTGAATTACGCCTGAAAGATAGTGGAATCGGCATTCCACCAGAAGATTTAGGACGAATCTTTGATAAAGGTTTTACTGGAGAAAATGGCCGCAAAGCGCAACAACATTCTACCGGTCTTGGATTGTATCTGGCCAAGACGTTGGCAGAAAAACTTGGAGTGGGTTTAACTGCACAATCAACGATGGATGTTGGAACGACGATGACTTTATTTTTCCCTCGATTAGATTATTATCATGAAGAACGATAATTTTTTGTTTTTTTGTTGCTAAATTTCCTTTTTTTCGCTAAACTATTCCAGTTGTGAATTGAAGGGAGTAAGTATATGAGTATTTTGATTGCCCTAATACCGATGGTAGCATGGGGAAGCATTGGTTTGGTAAGTGGAAAATTAGGCGGAGACGCTAACCAGCAAACCTTAGGAATGACGATGGGCGCTTTTATTTTTGCATTAGTGACTTTCTTCATCGTTCAACCAGCAATGAGCGGTTGGATCGCGTTGATTGGTTTCTTATCAGGCTTTTTCTGGTCGATTGGCCAAAATGGTCAGTTTCACGGGATGAAATTTATGGGAGTGTCGGTCGGTTTACCGATCTCAACCGGGTTTCAATTGATTTTGAATACCGTCGCCGGTGCAATATTCTTCCATGAATGGACTAAAACAAAAGATTTTATTTTTGGGTTCATCGCGTTAGCCTTGCTTGTTTTAGGAGCGTATTTAACGGCACGCAAAGATGACGAAAGCGGCGTCAAAGTAGACAATGGTATGTTGGACTTTGGTAAAGGATTTCGGGCATTGATCTTTTCGACCTTAGGTTATGGTGTTTACACAATTATTATCACATGGGCAGGTCTGGACCCATTAGCGATCATTTTACCGCAAAGTGTCGGAATGCTAGTCGGAGCTAGTTTCTTTGCCTTTCGCAAAGCAAAAGTCGACCGCTATGTTTGGCGCAATATGACTTCAGGCTTATTGTGGGGGATTGGGAATATCTGTATGTTATTGTCTGTCCAAAACATTGGTTTAGCGATTGGTTTCTCATTGTCACAAATAGGAATCATCATTTCAACGCTAGGTGGGATCTTCTTGTTAGGTGAACATAAAACCAAAAAAGAAATGTATTATGTCATTATCGGCTGTCTGCTGATCATCGTCGGCGGTGTCGTGTTAGGATATATGAAAGCATAAAAAAAGCATGCCTCGGCATGCTTTTTTTGCGCTCCGTCAACCCTGAGGAAGAAAAATTATCGAAGTCAATCGTACATTCTTCCGTAAATTGTAAATTTCTATTGGTTGATCCGAGTAATTTCTAGTACGATGATCTATTGGGAGATTCCTTTTTACTTTATTTACAAAAAAAGTTGGTAAAAAACCGGCTGCGATTTTCCACCAACATGAACTATTATAAAATTATTTTTTGGCTCTAGTTTGGAATAGCACTGTCCGGTTTATTGACCAGAATTTAATTCCATCAGTTTTTGTTTCAAGTCGTTTTCCATATGACCAATCTCGATTTCAGCAGCTTGTCGCCGTTCACGGCCTTCTTTTTGGATTCGCAAGGTTTCTTCAAGTGTTTCGACTAAATCATTTTGCGTTTGTTGCAGCGTATCAAGATCAACGATGCCGCGTTCATTTTCTTTAGCCGTTTCGATAGTTGAGATTTTCAACATTTCTGAATTTTTCTTCAATAGATCATTTGTCGTCTCAGAAACTTGGCGTTGTGCGGTAGACGCATCTTTTTGGCGTAATAAAGTCAATGCGATCGCCACTTGGTTTTTCCATAAAGGAATCGCTGTATTGATCGATGCTTGGATTTTTTCTGCTAAAGCTTGGTTCGTATTTTGGATCAAACGGATCTGCGGAGCTTGCTGGATCGTAATCTGGCGAGCCAATTTTAAATCATACGTCCGTTTGTCTAAGCGATCTAAAAATTGTGTGTAGTCGTTTACGATTTGAACGTCCATTTGATCACCGGAAGCTTGTGCTTTTTCTGTCGCTTCAGGGATCGTAGTCAATTTCATTTCCTCCATTTTTAGTTCTGCAGCAGCGATGTAAATGTTCAAAGCATCGAAGTAGTCTTTGTTTTTGTTGTAGAGTGTTTCTAACATTTGATTGTCTTTCAATAAACCATCTTTTTCGACATTCAATTTAGTTGCGATCTTATCGATTTGAGCACCAATCTTTTGATATTTAGTGGTGATCTCATAAATAGATTGTTTGACTTTGCCAAACATTTTTTGGAAAATATTGCCTTCGCCGACCCGTAATTCATCAGGGTTGGCTTCATTTAAGCGATACATCAATTGATTTAACGAATCGCCGACAGGTCCGATGTCTTGTGCTGAAACGGTGTTCAACATGGACTGTGAAAATTCGCTTAATTTAGTTTGTGCAGTCGCACCGTAACCAATGACTGCTTGTGAGTCGTTGATGTCGATTTTTTTTGCTAATTCTCGTGCTTGTGCTTGGCGTTCTGCGGGTAATTTATCGACTAAGCGATCTGCTTGTTCTTGCGACTGCAAGTGAGAGATTTCTTGTTGTTGGACAGGGGTCAAAGAATCGGTGCCGAACGGATTGCTAAGCAAGTCATCTAGCGTACTGTCGACAGGTTTGATTGGTTGTTTATTTTCTGGTTCCACGTTGGTTCCTCCTGTTCAAAAAAATCTAGCTTCAGCTAGATTTTTTTGTTTCGTTATTTTTTACTTTGTGGACAAATCAGGATCGTGCTTAAGATTTTTCTTTGCAATCGAGATCTCAACGTCCATCTCGTCTAAGTCTTCAGCTACGAATTGTTGGTAGTCTTTCACGATTAAATCAGCCATTTGATCGATGATCTGTGCGCTTTCTTCTAGTTTACCATAAACTTCTTTCGTCTTGACTTCATGACCGTTGATTTCGACATAATTATCAGTTAAATCAACAATGTTCGGTAAATGAGTATAAAGAAATTGGCTCGCTTCCGGCAGACGCTTAGGATCTTTCACCAATTCTTTGAACAAAGCTTTGGCAGCCTTTAACGTGTCATGACGTAAGTCGATCGCTTTTAATTTCGCATTTTTTTGGATATTGTGTTGCAGACGGAAAATCTGTTGTTTGGAAAGATTCATTGTTTCACGGAACAATTCGATTTCACGCTCACTCATACCCACTGTTTTATAATACGTCTCTTTTTCTTTGCTTAGAGAGGGCAGCTCCTCTTTTTGCGGACGCGCTTTTCTTCCCTTAAATCCGCGATAGATCAGCCAAGACCCAACGACCAACATTAAAAAGACGATATAATCATCGAAGTCTCCTCCCAAAAAAGCGAGAACGCCGATTGCTGCGATGATGATAGGGAATAGTTTCCTTCGCATAATAATCCTCCTAGTCTAGTAATAACCCTTCACATAAATTAGTCTAAATCCTTGATTTCTTTACACGCTCATCATAGCATGAAATTCTATAGAAAGAGTATCGGACTAAAGATGGATTTTTCATATTTAGAAAAAACATAAGAATTTTCTGTGATACAATAAGGCAGAACTATTGAGTGAAAGTCATTCGTGCTGTCGGTTGTATTTTATAATAAATCATGCAAAAAAAATCGAGGGTTAGAACGAAGGAGGACAAAGTGTCACGATGTTAGAGTATAAAGATTTTGAAGAAAAGACGATTGAGCGGAAAGAACTGTTCAAAGGAAAGATCATTGATGTATTTTTAGATGAGGTTGCACTGCCGATGGGCGGAGTAGCAAAACGAGAATTGGTTTTCCATCACGGTGGCGTTGGGATCATTCCAATCACGCAGGAAAACAAGCTCATCATGGTCAAACAATTCCGCAAACCGTTGGAAAAAGTGGTGTTAGAGATCCCTGCAGGTAAAATCGATCCTGGCGAAGGACAGCATCCTGAAAAGACAGCGTTACGCGAATTAGAAGAAGAGACCGGCTATCGGACTGAAAAATTATCCTACATAAATGAAATGTATTTATCACCAGGCTTTTCCAATGAAAAATTATATATTTATAGCGCTACTGACTTAGTCAAAGTTGAAAACCCTCGAGCACAAGATGACGATGAAGTCTTAGAACTTTATGAATTGACACTAGAAGAAGCCAAAGAGGCGATCCAAACAGGCTTGATTTGCGACGCCAAGACAATTTTTGCGGTCAATTATTGGGAATTGTGGCAATATAAAAATAAGTACTAAATCAGCAGGAACAAGGAGAGGATCACGCATGAGCCAATCACCACTGGTGACGCGCAGCGAATTGAGAAAACGAAAAGAAGAGCAGGAACGGTTGGCTCAAGAACAACGTGAGGCCGCTGAACGAGTCTACGAAAAAAGAGAAAAAGAAATCAGTTCGGTCTATCGGAAAGAACTCAAAAAAAATAAACCAGTCACGAAATCTCGCAGCAGCGAGCGCGTCAAACAAAAAGAACGAGGCAGTTTTTTAAATAAAGCGATCATTCTAGTTTTATTACTTTTGATTGTAGTGATGCTAGCCGTATTCTTTATTTAACGAATCTGCAATAATAAAAAATAATTTATATGAAATAGGGGAAAGATTATGAAAATCGGTATTATTGGTGCAATGGAACCAGAAGTAAAAGCATTACGCGAAAGCTTGGAACACCCATTATCTTGGGAACAATCAGGTGCATTGTTTATTTCAGGCAGCTTGGGCAATCATGAAGTAATCGTCGTCCAATCAGGGATCGGAAAAGTTTTAGCATCGATCACTACAGCCGTTTTGATTCAACAATACAAAGTCAACATGGTGATCAATACCGGAACAGCCGGCGGAATCGGAACAGGTCTAGCCATTGGTGATCTAGTGATCGCTGACAAAGTAGCTTATTTTGACGTAGATGCAACAACGTTTGGTTATCAATTGGGACAAGTTCCTGGTATGCCGCTTTATTACGATGGATCTGCGTATCTAAAAACGGAAATGTTGGAAGCCAGCAAAAAATTAAATCAGCCTGCACACGTAGGTCTGATCGTTTCAGGCGATACGTTTGTCAGCAGCCCAGCAAAAATCTATGAAATCAAAGCGGCTTTTCCCGATGCATTAGCCGTTGAGATGGAAGGTGCCGCAATTGGGCATACCGCCGCACAATTTGGAATCCCATTTTTGATCGTGCGGGCAATCAGCGATACTGCTGACAGCGAAGCAACAGAAACGCACGAAGAATTCGTCAATCGGACGGGGACATTATCAGCACAACTAGTAATAGAGTTTGTAAATCATTTAAAATAAAAAAAGCTGAGAAAGAGCAGGAGGGATTTTTGTGCGGGCATTACTTTCGATTGATTATACCAATGACTTTGTAGCGACCGATGGAAAATTGACCACAGGAGCAGCTGGTCAGGCGATCGAACAAGCATTAGTAGCTGTAACAAAAGATTATTTCCAACAAGGAGACCTAATCGTTTTTGCAATCGATGGTCATGATCCTAATGATCGCTATCATCCAGAAAATAAACTTTTTCCGCCACACAATGTGATTGGTACGAGCGGCCGCAAGCTTTACGGAGCATTGGCTGACTTTTATCAAGCAAATCAAGCAGACGAAAAAATTCTCTGGCTTGATAAGCGCCATTATTCTGCATTCAGCGGCACGGATTTAGATATTCGGTTGCGTGAACGAGGAATCACGGAACTTTGTTTGACAGGCGTATGTACAGATATTTGTGTGTTGCATACTGCTGTAGATGCCTATAATCTTGGTTATCGATTGACTATTCCTGAAAATGGGGTCGCAAGTTTTGATGAGGTTGGTCATACATGGGCACTAAATCATTTCAAAAATACATTGGGCGCAACAATCGGCTAGTTAAAAATAACGTTTCATCAAAAATATAAGCAAGAGAGTGTGACAGAAGCAGAACGCTTCAAGAAATCTTGTCTTGTTCCCGAAGAAGTTGCTTCTTAGTATTTATTCGAAAAAAGGAGTGTGACAATTTTTGTCACGCTCCTTTTTTTACTTTAAATAAGTTGGAATAAACGTTGTAAAATCTTGAATAATCCCATCTTGAGCCAATCCTTCTGCTGTGAAGACTGACTGATTTTTTCCAAACGGATCAATTGCTACGATCGTTCCAATCTCAGCATTTTGTGCCGCCTGTAATCCTGAGTAAGAATCTTCGACTACTAAACAATTCTTGGGATCTAGCGCAATTTTTTTGGCAGCAACCAAAAAAATGTCTGGAGCAGGTTTTCCGGGAAATTCCCCAGTGTGATACACGATTTTATCGTAATCAAACCAGTCGCCCAACTTCAGATAATCAAAATAGAAATCAATATTGACTCTTGGCGACGCCGAAGCGATTGTCATAGGAATCTGTTCTTTCTTGGCGTAATCCAGTACATCCTTCAAGCCTTTCGTAAATTCATTATGACCAGGACTAGCTAAAACCAGTTTACGATAATACGCTTCTTTTTCATCCGCCAACTTTTCGACCTGATCATCCGCTAGTTCCGCTGAAATGAAGTGACGTAAAATAACATCGTTTGTTTTACCGTGAATATTTTTCAAAATATCATCCGCAGTCATCTGGTTCTCCGAATACTTTTGGATCAGATGCAGCCAAGCCGCCTCATGAAGATCAGAATCCATAAACATCGTTCCATTGAAATCAAAAATAATCCCTTTCATAAATACCCTCACTTTTTACTAAGATACCCCTAGTTTAGCACTTTTTGAAAATAGAAGATGAAAAAAATAAACAGCTTGCAATTTTGAGTGGATTATTCTGATTAAAAAATGTATGCAAAGCAACTTCGGAAAAGCGAAGCAAATGAATTTATACTTCAGTATGAAAAATATTATTCTTAAATAATTGTCAATATGGTGTTATTTTGCAACAAATAGTTACAAACAGAAGATATAGAAAACGGTTTCTGTTTATGAGATAATTAGTTGTGAAACAAAGCACAAAGAGGGAGAGAAAATCAATGACAGTTAATAGAATGATTTTAAATGAAACTTCTTATTTTGGTAAAGGAGCGATTCAAGAAGTAGCAAACGAAGCAATCAAACGTGGATTCAAAAAGGCATTAGTTGTTACAGATAAAGGATTATTAGAATTCAAAGTCGCGACTAAGGTAATCGATGTTTTAAAAGCTGCGGGACTCGAGTATGAAATCTATGATGGAATTGTACCAAACCCTACGATTGAAGATGTTCAAGCGGGTGTGAAAGCTTGTGCAGCAGCTGAAGCAGACTATCTTGTAGCGATCGGCGGCGGGTCGCCGATTGATACGGCTAAAGCAATCGGGATCATTACAACTAATCCTGAATTTTCAGATGTAATTAGTTTAGAAGGCGTAGCAGATACGAAAAAAACCGCGTTACCAATTCTTGCTGTACCAACGACTTCAGGAACTGCTGCCGAAGTAACGATTAATTATGTGATCACTGATGCAAAAAATCATCGTAAATTTGTTTGTGTTGATCCGCATGATATTCCAGTTGTAGCTTTTATTGACAGTGATATGATGATGGGCATGCCTAAAGGACTTTGTGCATCAACAGGAATGGATGCACTGACGCATGCAATCGAAGGATTTATTACTAATGGTGCATGGGAAATGTCGGACATGTTGCACATTAAAGCAATTGAGATAATCAGTCAGTCATTGCGTGATTCTGTTGCTGGAAAACAAATAGCTCGTGAAGAAATGGCGTTAGGTCAATACATCGCTGGAATGGGCTTTTCGAATGTCGGTTTGGGCTTGGTTCATGGGATGGCACATCCATTATCCGCTTGGTATAATACGCCTCATGGTGTAGCTTGTGCGACATTATTGCCATTGATCATGGATTTCAATAAAGAATATACAGGTGAAAAATATCGTGAGATTGCTAGTGCAATGCGGGTTCCAGGAGCGGCTGAAATGTCATTGGCAGAGGTTCGTGATGCTGCCGTTCAAGCAGTAAAACAATTAGGAATCGATGTCGGTATCCCACAAAGTTTGTCAGAACTTGGAGTGAAAAAAGAAGATGTGGCGCAAATTGCTGAGGATGCGGCTCGTGATGTCTGCACACCAGGAAATCCGCGTGAAGCATCATTAGAAGAAATCATTGCTTTATACAATTCGATGCTTTAAAAATAATTATTTGTCGCTAGTTATTTGAAAGGAAAAGGGCGATGAACTATCTTGTACAAGTGGAGACGCTCGCTGGTGAGCAACAAGAAAAACGATATCAGACATATCGTGAAGCCTTATGTCGTGCAACTGATTATGCACAGTACAAATCCAGCAAAATAATCCGACAAGGTGAAGTAATCAATCAATTTAAGTTTTAATAAGATAAAAAAATGGATGTGACAAAGTTTTGTCACATCCTCTTTTTATCAAAATTATTTATCTTCTTTAGGAACTTTGTTTTCTAAGTCGGTCCGGACAATCAATACATCACAACTTGCATTGCGGATAACGTATTCTGAGACGGATCCGATGAATAAACGTTCTACTGCATTCAAACCAGTTGCACCAAGCATGATCAAATCAATTTGGTTATTTTCAGGAATTTGAGTGGCGATCATTACTTTGGGAGCGCCGTATTCAATAACTGTGCTAATGTGATCAACACCAGCTTTTTTTGCATCCGCTTCATAATCCGATAACGTTTGTTTTGCCATGTCGGTTGCTTGTTCCGCTAGCACATTATCGAAAGAAGAAACTGTTTGAAACGCACGTGTGTCAATGACATGCGCCAATAATAATTCCGCTTGATTTCGTTTTGCGACGTTTACTGCTTTTTTGAAAGCCAATTCTGCTTCGCTCGAACCATCAACGGCCACCATGATTTTACTATATTCTTGATCCATCATTACCAACTCCTTTTCACACTTTTATTTTAAAACAAAATGCTTAAAAATGGTACTGTTAACCTTTTTTTGTTTTTGCGCCCATTAATAACGCGAAGACAGCCGCTGCGACCAAAAGTAAGATCAGGTACAGCATTGAATACGTTCGTTGATCCAAAATACCGATACCGATACCGATGATTCCAAGAAGTCCATAAAGATAGCCAAACTGTCGTAAAAAGCTGCGAGACTCGGTTTGAGTTTCTTTGCTGAAAAGAACTAGCAGCCCTTGTGGTTTTTTGATCAAATAATAGCTACAGATCAGTAAAATAAGTGCAAGTAAAAATAATAAAATGCGAATCATCTTTTTCCTCCAATAATATAAGAAAAAGCAATTTGCAGTACGCAAATTGCTTTCATTCCATAAAAATGGAAAATTCCGTCGATGCCGTTATTCACCCGATAGTATTGATCCCGCAAAATCTAGCAGGTGGGTTCCATGGTCTAAGCATCGAACTACCAAATGAAAAGGCGTGTTACCAACTTTGACACAAGACGGATCCCAAGATATCAATAAAAATGTTCGGTCAACACTGAAATAGGCAACGCGTACATCACAGAATTTCCATCTCAATCATAGCACAGTGTTCATAGAGACGCAATGAAGTGGCTTATATTTATAAACTTGAAATTAACCTAAAGCAGATTCATCTTCTATACGTATATTGTATAAAAAAGGAGACGAATATGTCAAAAAAAATCGCTTATTTTGTACTCTATGTGTTCATTTTTTTCTTTGGCCCTTTCGCAGTACAAGCTGAGGCTGACTCTTTAGAACTTATTCCGCCAGTTACTCAGCAAGCAAACTATTCTTTAAGCAGCACTGGCTGGCAAGAATTATTGCTGGATCTTTACCGGTTTGGGAAAGAAGATACCTACACAATTCAATTTTCTGGTAGTCTTGATCTGAGCCAGACAACGGTTGGGGAAGACGTGACTTATTCTGATCCAACCCGTGAGACGATCAATTTTGTTAGTATTCCGGCAAATTTAAAAATCAAAGGAACTTCCGCTGCTGAATTGAAGTTGCCGGAGACTTGTTTTTTTGGTCAAGCGATCCATTTTGAAGGATTTGCTTTGCAAGGAAAGAAAATCTACGGCAACGGCCAGCAACTTTTCTTCGAAAATATCCGACATGATCAAACGACACAATTATTTGGTGGCAGCAATCGTGACCTGATCGGTGACCCCAAAATCATTTTTCAACGAGTTACTGGCGGCAGTTGGGAAATTTATGGCGGAAATGAAAGTGGAATATTGACAGGAAATCCTTCGATCCAATTTTTAGAAATGAGTGGAACGATTACTCAATTGTGCGGCGGTTCGTTGAATGGAAAAATTTATGGGGATGTCACAACAGAAGTCAAAAAACTTGAAGGAACGCTGGAACGCTATTATGGCGGTGGCATAGGGACAACGGCGCCAGTTGAAGTGACCGGTGAGATAAGGAATCAGTTAGCCTCTAATTCAGAAGATTTTCTGTTAGGCGATTTTGTTGGTGGCGTAGCATTTGGGAGAACAGGTACGATCAATAACCATATTTCCGGCAACGGCAGTTTTTCTAGCGAAGGGATTCTGATTGGCGGCTCGCAATCTGGCGAGATAGTTGGACACGATCGAGCGATCATAACTAAGATCGATACCCGCCGCTTTCAAAAAGGCGAGCGCAGCTTTGTCGGCGGCAATCAATATGGTGGGAAAATCAACGGTGATATAGAAAATCAAATTCATGCCGGCGGCGTAAATAAAGGATCATTCATACGGATCGATGGTGCCGGTGGAATGGATCTGCAGAAAAAGAGTCTATCTGATTCTGCCAATTTATTACCAGAGATCAATCAAACAGATCCGCAAAAACGAACGACCGAAGAATTGTGGTACGATCGGCTGACAGCGGCAGAACGGTTGTCATTAGCTAAAGAAAGTTCTGCTTTTTTAGTCGAAGGGGATGTCATAACACGATTATTAAGCGGCTGTGTCAGCGGTGGTTTAGGAGTCAGTCAAACTGTTCGCGGTGCTGGTTTTGCAGGAGTGATCGATGGCAAAGTTCGTCTAATTTTAGGTGAAGCGGGTCTAGTCTACAGCAAACTTTGGGGCATCCACGCGCAGCAGGTCGGGATTGATCCGAACGTTTTGCCAGACATAAAAAATTTAGCATCGAACTATGGTTTTAATGTGGCGGCTGGCGGCGGTGATAATCGAAGTCTATGGGAAAACACATTGTTTATTAACGGAACAACAGAACTAAACGTTGAACAGGCTTTGCTGAATTTTGCTTATGGTGGAAGCTTCAGTGGAACGATCGAAGGAGCGCGTCATGCGCGACTGCATAGCGGCAAGGTCAACCGTCTTTTCGGTTCCGGCGGCGGTTGTTACAGACTCTATGGGGACAGTTTCTTAGAAATAACTGGCGGAGAAACGGAAAGTGTCGTTACAGCAGGAAGCGATTCAGATCGGCGGATGATCGGCAATGCGCATACAAAAATTTTAGGCGGTGAGTTTTCAGGTCAGCTGGCCGGTTCCTACGGTGCCCGCTCCAATCATATGATTGATGGCAATGCTGAGACAATCGTTCAAGGCGGTCATTTCAAGAAAAATGGGCACGCCACACAAATTATGGGCGGTGTTGTCAGGGAAGGGATGATCAGTGGAAGTGTTTCTTTGGAGTTAACGGGATCAGTGGTGCTGATGTCCGGTCTAAGTATTGCAGCTGCTCGGCCGAAAAATGCAGAAAAAACCAATTTATTAGGCAGTGCTGATCAGCAAATTGATTTTAAACTTGCAACAAAAGCAAGTTTTTCTGATCTTGAAGTATTAGGCGATGGCGGTATGGATGCGCGCTCGTTGATCACTCCACAAATCAAAATGACCATCGATGCTCCTCATGGTGATTTTTCACTGATACAAGGAATGGTCAAAAATAGTTATGCTGGGCGATTGACTCATGGACTGGTGCTTGATATACAAGCGGTTCAAAAGATCAGTACACTCATCGGCAGTGATCTAACGCCCTTTACCAATTCGCTGATTGAAAACAGCACGACTGAAATTGCGATAAAATTCGGAACGCTCGCAAAATCAAGCTTTGTTGAAACGATCCATAATTTTACTCAACTAACTGTTAAAAATCAGTTAGCAGCAGGATCAATCCTAAATGGCAGTGCGGCGAATAATGAGAACTTTGATCCAATGTATCATCGATTTGGTAAACTTATTTTAGGAGAAGCCGCTCAGCTAACTGTGAAAGAATTAAAAATTGGAGAGCTTATCACAGCAGTAGATGCGGAAATCCATTCGCCAGCTGGAGCGCAGACTATTTTTTTAAGGAAATTGACTCCAGAGAAAAAATTAATTTGGCGCTTGTTGACGCCGACTAAACCGGAAGTTGTTTTAGGAGATTATTTTGCTCAGCAAAAAGGCTATTCAGTTCTGACATTTGCAGGAAATGAAAGTTCGTTGTCGCCAGAAAATTTTATCGGCTTTGATGAGACAGGTCATGCTTACACTGGAGACAGTAATGGAACGACTGGACTAGCAGTAGCAGCTGCAGTAATTGAGTATCAAGTAATCAGTCCTTTGGGCCAGATCAACCATCAGCTTTCTCCTAAAGTCAATAATCATACGCAGGAATATTGGGAGATTGCTGATGAGCGACAAGGAGAAATCATTATTCCGGCTGAGAGCAGAAAGACTCTTAGACTAGAATTTCTTGAAACGGATCAATTTTCTTTCCAGCAAGCAGAGATAACTGCGAGTAACGGGGAAACAATACTCTATACAGGGTCTATTTGGCTGGCTGAAGAGAATTATCAGTATCAAATCCAGGCAACGTTCCAACAAACCAAAGAAAGTTTGATGCTTTTAACGATTCCATATTTGATCGATTTTGGTCAGCAATCGATCGGAGAGCAAACAAAATTCTATCCTGATATTTCCGGGCAGTTAAAAGTCCAAGATACCCGGACAGAATCAGCCCCATGGGAAGTGACTTTGCATGCCGAAGCGCCTGAAATCGGCGAATTGTATTTTCGAGAAGCGGGACAACTTTCTTCATTGGAAACAGCCGTCCCGCTTTTTAGCCAAAAGGGTTCGTTTGCAACGACTTTTGCTGACTGGTCTGAGACAAAAGGAATTTTTCTAGCCGTACCAATAGAACAGCAAAAAGCTGGTACGTATTCATTAACGTTTTATTGGACGCTAACGACTAAAGTCGAATAAGTTGGTTGAAAGAAGACAGAAAAACACGGGCGAAAATTTATTCGTCCGTGCTTTTTCGTTTTTTCCATTCTGCGATTCGCTGGTATTGTTGAGCCAATGCTTGTTCATATTTACCAGTAGTTTTAGGTTCATAATAATGCGCGTCTTTGATTTTGTCAGGTAAATATTGCTGATCGACCCAAGCTTGTTCAAAGTTATGAGGATATTGATAACCGATTCCGCGGTTCAGTGTTTTTGCACCTTTATAATGGCTGTCTCGCAAATGATCAGGCACTTCACCAGCATTTCCTAGCCGGATATCTGCGATCGCAGCATCTAAAGCGGTATATGCTGAATTCGATTTAGGTGAAAGACAGAGATCCACGACTGTATCTGCCAGCGGAATCCTTGCTTCAGGCAATCCTAATTTTTCAGCGGCTTGAACAGCTTGGACCGTACGAGCCGCCGCGGCAGGATTAGCTAAACCGATGTCTTCATAACCAATCACCATCAACCGTCGGCAAATAATTGGCAAGTCACCCGCTTCGACTAATCGGCCTAAATAGTGCAGCGCAGCGTTGACGTCACTACCGCGGATGGATTTTTGCAACGCAGAAATCACATCATAATGAGCGTCGCCATCTTTGTCGTGAGTCAGCGCTTTTCGTTGGACACATTCTTCAATGATAGAAAGGGTCAAATGAATGTGTCCTTTCTGATCTTTTGGGGTTGATTTCACCGCTAATTCTAAACCATTTAAGGCGCTTCTCAAATCACCATTTGTTGCTCGAGCCAAATGGTTCAAGGCTTCTTCGTCAAGGATTACTGGAAAATCACCGAGCCCGCGTTCTTCAGCTGATAAAGCCAATTTGATTGCGGCAATGATATCAGTCTCATCCAAAGGTTTTACTTCAAAGATTTGAGTTCGGCTACGGATCGCCGGATTGATGGTGATGTATGGATTTTCTGTCGTCGCACCGATCAGGATGATCCGGCCGCTTTCTAGATGCGGCAATAAAAAATCTTGTTTCGTTTTGTCTAAACGATGGACTTCATCAAGTAATAAAATGACTGTGCCACTCATCTTGGCTTCTTCGGCGACAATCTGCAAATCTTTCTTCGTATCCGTCGCCGCATTCAGCATACGAAAAGCATAATTTGTTGAACCGGCAATGGCGCTGGCGATGCTAGTTTTTCCTGTCCCCGGCGGCCCGTATAAAATCATGGAAGAAAGCATTTTGGCGTCCACCATGCGGCGAATGATTTTTCCTGAACCAACTAAAGACTGTTGTCCCACGACTTCATCCAAGTTGCGGGGACGCATACGGTAAGCTAAAGGTTGCTGCATAAGAAGCCTCCTAATCTGAAAGATAGTTGAACTTTTTCAAAAATCGGCAATGACTCTCAATCCGAAAATAAAAAGTGCAAATGTATGTTCTCATTATACCATTTTTATCTTCTGCTCGCCGAGTTTTGATTGCTAGGCATAGCGTGTAACAAGATTATTGTGTATCATGGAGAAGGTGATGGAAATGGAACAAGTGATCCAGTATTTTACTACTGAAACGACTGAAAATATAGCAAAATATTTATTAGGAATGTATTTAGAACACGAGACACCAGCAGGGAAATTAGGCGGGTATATCGTTGATTGTGAAGCGTATTTAGGTCCTGATGATCAGGCGGCACATAGTTATGGAATGCGCGATACTCCGCGTGTCCGTGCGATGTATGAAAAACCAGGAACAATCTATTTGTATACGATGCATACGCACCTGATTTTGAATATGATCACACAGCCAGAAGGGATGCCTCAAGGTGTGATGATCCGTGGATTTGAACCAGTGGAAGGAATCGATCAAATGATTCAAAATCGTCATGGAAGAGCCAGTACTGCACTTTCAGACGGACCGGGAAAATTAGTTGAAGCACTAGGCATTTCGCGTGAATTATATGGCGCATCGATTTTCTCAAGTCCGCTGCATTTAGTTCCGGAAAAAAGGCGGATCCCGAAAGAAATCGATGCACTTCCGCGTATCGGAATCCCGAATAAAGGAATTTGGACGGAACGCCCGTTACGCTATGTCGTCCGCGGCAATCCTTACATAACGAAACAACGTAAAGCTTTAATAGATGAAAACAATGGATGGAGGAACTAACAATGGCAAAAGAGACGATGATCACTTATTTAGATGATTACTTAAACAAAAAGATTCCTGATTATGAACTAGCACTGGACTGGGATACACGCAATCACAGTTTTGAGATTGCTTTTCGCATCTATGGTGAAAACAAAGGACAAATTGAGATCGATGATGTGGACGGTGTGGCTTCTGAAGAAGAAGTCATTGAATTTGAAGATGCGATTTTATTAGCAGATCCGGCTAAAACGGTCTATGATTCTGCTGATTTCTTAGCAGTTATCCCGTACGAAGGCAAAAAGGGAATGAAGAAAAGTGAATTGACAGCCGTCGTGGATTACTTGAAAGAAGTAATTGAAGAAGGCCAAAGCGATCTATTGGATTTCTTAGCAGACGACAGCGAAGACGCAGTATTTGAAATGAAATGGGACGACGCGGCTTACAAAGCATTGATTAAAGCAGGCAACGATTACTTGCCGTATCCAAGCTACTAAAGACAAAGGGAGTACAAACAGATGAAATGGAATGAAGTAAAAGTTACCACTGAAAGTGAAGCGGTCGAGGCTGTTTCTAACATTTTAGTGGAGGCCGGCGCATCCGGTGTTGCTATCGAAGACGCGTTGGATTTTATGAATTATCAAGAAGATCAGTATGGAGAATTATTGGATCGGGAGAATTTTTTTAGTTTAACGGAAGGGGCTATCGTGAAAGCTTATTTCCCTGAAACGATTTTTTTACCGGAAATTTTACCATTCATTAAAGATCGGATTGACGAATTGCCAGAGTTTGGCTTGAACATCGGCAAAAATATCGTTGAAGTCAGCGAAGTGGAAGAAAGTGACTGGGCAACGGCTTGGAAAAAATATTACCATCCGGTTCGTGTGACTCGCTATTTAACAATCACTCCTAGCTGGGAGAAGTATGAAGCGCAGCATGAAGATGAAAAAATCATTACATTGGATCCCGGCATGGCTTTTGGAACAGGAACACATCCAACCACCAATCTGACCTTGCAAGCATTAGAAACTGTTTTGCGCGGTGGTGAAACAGTTTTAGATGTGGGAACAGGCTCCGGTGTATTAAGTATTGCTAGTTCATTATATGGAGCAAAAGATATTTATGCTTACGATTTAGATGAAGTTGCTGTTCGCTCAGCACAAGAAAATGTTGATCTGAATGCCAATACGGAAAATATTCATGTGTCCGCGAATGATTTATTAGTCGGAGTCGAACATGAAGCGGACGTGATCGTGGCTAATATTTTAGCTGACATCATCGTTTTGTTAGTGTCAGACGCGTGGCGCTTATTGAAACCAAACGGAACACTGATTGTATCAGGGATCATCGAAGATAAAAAAGATATGGTGCTAGAAGCGATGTACGCACAAGGCTTTGAAGTCGACCGAATCTTCCAACAAAAAGATTGGTTTGCCATTATTTTGAAGAAACCTGAGGAAGATTAGTATGCAGCGCTATTTTATTGATCAAGCATATCAATCGACTGTGGAAATCAGCGGAGAACCGCATCACCATATGTCGCGAGTAATGCGCATGGTGGCAGGCGACCAAGTTTTTCTTGTCTTCAGTGATCAAACAGCTATCAAGGCCGAAATCCTTAGTATCACCAGCGACAGTGTGACATTAGAAGAAGTTGAAAAGGAACAACTGCAACGAGAATTGCCGATCAATATTACGATCGCCAGCGGTTTTCCTAAAGGCGAAAAATTAGAGCTGATCGTTCAAAAAGGGACAGAACTGGGTGCCTTTGATTTCATTGCTTTTCCCGGTGAAAGTTCAGTAGCAAAATGGGATGCAAAAAAACAACAAAAAAAACAACAACGGTTGAATAAAATCGCGCAAGAGGCGGCAGAACAAGCCCATCGTCAAGCATTGCCCAAAGTCTGTTTCACTACTGAAAAAGAATTGATCACATCGTTTGCTGAATATGATGCGGTTTTGATTGCTTATGAAGAATCGGCCAAACAAGGGGAGCAAGCACAGCTCGTTCAAACGTTGCAGCAATTGACAGCAGGTCAAAAATTATTAGTTGTTTTTGGACCAGAAGGTGGTCTGACACCAAAAGAGATCGAACGATTCCAAGCAGCAGGTGGAAAACTTTGTGGGTTAGGTCCACGGATTTTGCGAACAGAGACGGCACCTTTTTATCTTTTGAGCGCGGCAAGTTTCTATTACGAACTGCAGCACTGATTTGATTGAAAAAGTGTACTAGAGTTTGTATAATAAGAACAATCATTTTCAGAAAACAAAGGGGGAACGTCACTTGGCAAAAGAAGTTGAATTAACTGGTCCTGACGTCATCAGGATGGTTAGTACCTACATGGGAAAAGAGCACGTGACGTTTGTACAAAAGGCTTACGACTTTGCGTACGAAGCGCATAAAGAGCAAATTCGCAAATCAGGAGAACCGTATATCATTCACCCAATCCAAGTTGCTGGAATCTTAGCGGATCTGCATATGGATCCACATACTGTTGCGACTGGTTTTTTACACGATGTAGTGGAAGATACGCCGGTAACATTGGAAGATTTAAAAGTTGAATTTGGGGAAGATGTGGCTTCATTAGTCGATGGCGTAACCAAACTAGGAAAGATCAAATATAAATCCCATGAAGAACAATTGGCAGAAAATCATCGGAAAATGTTGTTGGCGATGGCACAAGATTTGCGGGTCATCATGGTCAAACTGGCCGACCGTTTGCACAACATGCGGACGCTTAAATATTTGCGCGACGACAAACAGCGTAGAATCGCGCGTGAAACACTGGAAATCTATGCGCCGTTAGCGGATCGTTTAGGGATGAGCCGGATCAAATGGGAACTAGAAGATACAGCATTGCGTTACTTGAATCCAAAACAATACTATCGGATTGTCCATTTGATGCGCAGCAAACGCGATGAACGAGAAGCGTTTGTAGATGAAGCGGTTAATGAAATCAAAGAAGCGACGAAAGAGTTAGGCATTGAAGGCGATATTTATGGCCGGCCGAAACACATATACTCTATTTATCGCAAGATGCGAGATCAAAAGAAACAGTTTGATGAAATTTATGATTTGTTAGCCATTCGAGTGATCGTGGATTCAATCAAGGATTGTTACGCTGTCTTAGGAGCAATCCATACAAAATGGAAACCGATGCCGGGACGTTTTAAAGATTATATCGCAATGCCTAAGACCAATATGTATCAATCACTGCACACTACGATTATCGGTCCTAGCGGCAATCCGGTCGAAGTACAAATTAGGACCCACGAGATGCATCAGATCGCTGAATTCGGGGTCGCGGCTCACTGGGCTTATAAAGAAGGAAAAACAGAAAAACAAGATGAAACGCAAGACAACAAACAATTGGATTGGTTTCGTGAAATCATTGAATTGCAAGATGAAAGCTATGATGCTTCTGAATTTATGGAGAGTGTAAAAGGCGATATTTTCAGCGATAAGGTGTACGTCTTCACACCTAAAGGCGATGTGACTGAATTGCCGAAAGGATCCGGTCCGTTAGATTTTGCCTACAGTATTCATACGGATATCGGAAATAAAACTACTGGTGCCAAGGTCAATGGCAAGATGGTGCAATTAGATTATAAATTGAAAAATGGGGACATCATCGAGATCATGACCTCAGCTAATTCTTTTGGGCCAAGTCGCGACTGGTTGAATTTAGTGAAAACTAGCAAGGCAAAAAATAAAATTAAACGTTTCTTTAAAACGCAAGACCGTGAGGGAAATGTTGCTAAAGGACATGACGCGGTCGTTAAATGTATCACTGATCTAGGTTTTGTACCAAAGGAGATGCTGACAAAAGACAAGCTCTCAGATGTATTGGACAAATTTAACTTCCACAGTGAAGAAGATCTGTATGCGGCGATTGGTTTTGGCGAGATGAGTGCTTTGACCTTTACGAATCGTTTGACCGAAAAAGAGCGCCGCGAGCAAATGAAACAAAAACAACGGGAAGCTGTTGATGAAATGGTCAGCAACCCGAAAGAACCTGAGAAAATCAAGATTCGGCATGAAGGCGGGATCGTCATTCAAGGAATCGATAATCTATTGATTCGGATCAGCCATTGCTGTAATCCAGTTCCTGGAGATGACATCGTCGGCTATATCACAAAAGGCCGGGGAATCTCGATCCACCGCGCCGATTGTCCCAACATCACAAAGCAAAAAGATATCCAAGAGCGCTTGATTGAAGTCGAGTGGGAAGACACAGCCAACTCTGTTCAAGATTACAACGCCGATTTGGAAATTTATGGATTCAATCGTGACGGGTTATTGAATGACGTGTTGAACATTGTCAGCGGAATGACTAAAAAATTAGTCAGTGTTGAGGCAAAGCCAACGAAAGATCGCTTAGCAGTCATCAACTTGACCTTCAAGATCCAAAACTTGAATCACCTTTATTCGATCGTTGATAAAATCAAAACGATCCCCGATGTGTATAGTGTGAAACGGACAAAGGGATAATATCTAAGAATAGTTGGAGGAAGAGCAATGCGGGCAGTAATACAACGAGTCAGTCAGGCAAATGTGAGCATCGATGAACAAGTGATTGGCAAGATCGATCGAGGATTTATGATCTTGCTTGGGATTCATGAAGAAGACACTGAAGCTGACGCAGATTATTTAATTCGGAAAATTCCTTTGCTACGTGTGTTTGAGGATGCTGAAGGAAAAATGAATCAATCGCTCCAAGATGTAGAAGGCAGTGTATTGAGTGTGTCGCAATTCACCTTATACGCAGATACAAAAAAAGGCAATCGTCCAAGTTTTGTAAAAGCGGCGCGTCCAGAAACAGCGATTCCGCTATACGAGTATTTTAATGAAGGCTTGCGTCAAGCTGGTTTGACTGTAAAGACAGGAAAATTCGGCGGTGACATGGATGTGGCACTGGTCAATGACGGCCCCGTTACAATTCTTTTTGATACACGCGACAAATAATAAATGAAGAGGTTATGACACCGGTGACACCGGTCATAGCCTCTTTTTTTGATTTGAAGGATAGTCAATTAGCGATTAGAGGGTCGGCGGCACAATTTAAAAAGATAGTTCTACCTTTTTAGCAAAAAATAAGGGATAATTGAACAAAATAACCGAGAGGAGAATTTTATGGAGACACGAACCGAGCAAGATTCAATGGGCCCGATCGAAGTTCCCAAAGACGCATGGTGGGGCGCGCAAACTGAGCGGAGTCGACAAAATTTTAAAATTGGCGGAGAAAAAATGCCGTCAGAATTATTGCATGCACTTGTTTTAGTCAAAAAAACAGCAGCAATCGCAAATCAGCAGACAGGAAAATTAGCAACAGAGAAAGCTTTAGCAATCCAAAAGGCTGCAGATGTATTGTTGGCAGGAGAAAATTGGCAGGAATTTCCATTAGTCGTTTGGCAGACCGGCAGCGGAACGCAAAGCAACATGAATACGAATGAAGTGATCGCCCATCTGGCAAGTCAAAAAAATTTGCCAATCCATCCCAATGATGATGTGAATATGAGTCAGAGTTCTAATGACGTCTTTCCGACAGCGATTCATATTGCCGGAACGATGACACTTGAAAAAAATTTATTGCCGGCAGTTCGTGAAATGATCCAAGTATTAGTGCAGTTGGAAGAGGCCAATCACGAAATCATCAAAATAGGCCGTACCCATTTGCAAGATGCTACACCAATAACTTTTGCGCAAGAGATCAGCGGCTGGCGCTCAGCACTGGAGCACAATGAAAATATGTTGATTCACGGATTAGCCGAATTGCGCCAATTGGCGATCGGCGGAACAGCAGTTGGAACCGGCTTGAATGCGTCAAAGGCATATGAAGAAGCATTTATCGCTGCGTTGAAAGAAGAAACGGGGATCCATTTTATCAGCGAAGCAAATAAATTCCATGCATTAGCCAATCGGGATGCGGTCGTTTTTGTCAGCGGTGCATTAAAAGCGTTGGCGGCGAATTGTTTGAAAATGGCGAATGACATTCGCTGGCTGGCCAGCGGTCCTCGCAGCGGATTAGGCGAGATCACTATTCCGGCGAATGAACCTGGCAGTTCGATCATGCCGGGGAAAGTCAATCCGACGCAATGTGAAGCCTTAGCAATGGTAGCCGTTCAAGTGATGGGAAATGATACGGCAATCGGGATCGCGGCATCGCAGGGAAGTTTCGAATTGAATGTCTATTTGCCGTTGATCGCTTTTGACTTGTTGCAAAGTATTCGTTTGTTGACTGACGCTTTACATTCTTTCAATGAAAATTGTCTAAAAGGTTTGACTGTCAACAAGGAGCGAATGGAAGAATTATTGAAACAATCTTTAATGCTGGTAACCGCTTTGAATACGCAGATCGGTTATGACAAAGGTGCGGAGATCGCTAAAAAAGCCTACAATGAAGGAACGACTTTAAAAGAAGCCGCTTTGACATTGGGCTATGTCACGGCAGCAGAATATGACGCTTGGGTCAGACCAGAAAAGATGATCGGAGAGAGATAGAATGACGATTTATGAGGAAGCTTTAGCTGCACACAAACAGTGGCGTGGAAAGATCGAAGTAACGAGTAAAGTAAGTGTGCTCAGTAAAGATGATCTATCGCTGGCTTATACACCAGGCGTGGCAGAACCGTGCCGCAAAATTGCTGAAGATAAAACATTAGCCTATGACTACACGTGGAAAGGCAACAGTGTCGCGGTCGTGACTGATGGAACAGCGGTGTTAGGCTTAGGGGACATCGGTCCAGAAGCCGCTTTGCCTGTAATGGAAGGTAAGGCCTTGCTGTTTAAAGAGTTTGCCGGTATTGATGCCGTGCCGATTTGTTTAGCTACAAAAGATCCAAAAGAAATCATTCAAATCGTCAAAGCAATCGCGCCAACTTTTGGCGGAATCAATCTAGAAGATATCAGTGCTCCACGCTGTGTTGAGATCGAGCGGGCATTGATCGAGGAATTGGATATTCCCGTTTTTCACGATGATCAGCATGGAACGGCAGTCGTCGTGACAGCGGCTTTGATCAACGCGTTGAAGCTGGTGAAAAAAACGCCGCCAGATTTGAAAGTTGTCATTTCTGGGACCGGTGCTGCCGGTAGCGCGATCATCCATATGCTGGTCGATTTAGGTGTGAAAAATATCATTGCCTTCAATAAAGATGGGGCCTTGAACGCGGAGATGACAAACGCGACGTTTGTTGAAAAAGAGATTTTAGAATTGATCACACCGCAAGATTTTAGTGGGACGCTGGCAGAAGCATTTGTCGGAGCGGATGTTTTTGTCGGTGTCTCTGCGCCTAATCTAGTGACTAAAGAAATGGTCGCTTCTATGAATGAAGGCAGCATCGTTTTTCCGATGGCAAATCCCGAACCAGAAATCACGTATCATGAAGCGCTGGCGGGCGGGGCGGCAGTTGTTGGGACTGGCCGGTCGGATTATCCTAATCAAATCAATAATGTGCTGGCTTTTCCAGGTTTGTTCCGGGGAGCTTTTGCGGCAGAAGCGAAGAAAATAACTCCTGGGATGCAATTAGCTTGTGCGTATGCCATCGCGGATTCCATCACCTATTCAGAATTAAATTCCGGCTACATTATCCCATCAGCCTTTGATGAAAAAGTAGTCGATTTGATTACACTGAAAGTTGCGGAAGCGGCGCGAAAGGACGGCGTGACGCGTTAATCAAGATTAAACGGATGCGACTATCGCTAGTTAGAGGAGGACCATAAAATGAGCAGAGTTTTTAAAATGAGTTTTAGTGGTATTTATAAAATGTACATCGAAAAAGCGGAACGAAAAGATCGAACAAAAGACGAAGTTGATGAAATTATTTATTGGCTGACTGGTTATGACGAGGCATCATTCCAAGCGCAATTAGAAAAAGAAGTCAACGTCGAGACTTTCTTTGCGGAAGCGCCTCAAATGAATGAAAATACTTCATTGATCAAAGGAGTAATCTGCGGTTATCGAGTAGAAGATATCGAAGATCCTTTAATGCAAAAAATTCGTTACTTGGATAAATTAATCGATGAATTAGCCAAAGGCAAAAAGATGGAGAAAATATTACGAAAATAATCGCAAAGGGTGTGACAGAAGTCTTGTCACACCCTTTTTTTGATTAAACGGTGTTCCAGCTTTTTTGGAAATAAGCCGAAATTGCTTGGAGCTGTCCACTTCCATCCTAACCTCTGTTTTTGGACCCAGCTAAAAGTAGCTGAGAACGATTCTAAATTGGACGTGATTTGCTGAGTGGTATCGTGCTGTCAAAAGTGGCGGACAGATTCTGATCGACGGGTATTTTTTTCCAAAATCGCTAGTTGTTTTGTGGTATACTACGTAGGAAACTATTTTTAAAGGAGGAGCCTTATGGCAGAGAAAGAAACGTTTTATATCACATCGCCAATTTATTATCCTAGTGGCAAACTGCACATTGGGAATTCTTATACAACGATTGCCTGTGACGCGATCGCTCGCTATAAACGCATGATGGGCTTTGATGTGTTTTATTTGACCGGGGTTGATGAACATGGACAAAAAATTGAAAAGAAAGCCGATGAACTTGGCGTAGAACCTCAAGAATATGTAGATAAAATGGCAACGGACATCAAGAAATTATGGAAGACGCTGGACATCAGCTACGATAAATTCATTCGGACCACGGATGATTATCATCAAGCGGCGGTCAAAAAGATTTTTGATCAGTTATTGGATCAAGGCGATATCTATCTTGGTGAATATGAAGGCTGGTATTCAGTCTCAGACGAAGAATACTTTACAGAAACACAGTTGGCTGAAGTCTACCGTGATGAAGAAGGCACTGTGATCGGCGGAAAAGCTCCAAGCGGTCACGAAGTTGAATTGGTTCGTGAAGAATCTTACTTTTTCCGTATGAGTAAATATGCGGATCGTTTATTGGAATATTACGATAATCATCCAGAATTTATTCAACCAGAGTCACGTAAAAATGAAATGGTCAACAACTTCATCAAGCCAGGTTTGGAAGACTTAGCTGTTTCACGGACAACCTTTAAGTGGGGAATCCCAGTCAATGCGAATCCAAAACATGTAGTGTATGTTTGGATCGATGCGTTATCAAACTATATCACCGCTTTAGGTTATGGGTCAGATGACGACAGTCTATTCCAAAAATATTGGCCTGCTGACGTTCACATGGTAGGAAAAGAAATCGTTCGTTTCCATACGATCTACTGGCCAATCATGTTGATGGCACTCGATTTGCCGTTACCGAAAAAAGTTTATGGTCACGGCTGGTTGATGATGAAAGACGGCAAGATGTCGAAATCAAAAGGGAACGTAGTCTATCCAGAGATGTTAGTGGAGCGCTATGGTCTTGATGCATTGCGCTATTATTTGCTGCGGGCTGTGCCATTTGGCTCAGACGGCGTCTTCACACCTGAAGATTTCGTTTCGCGGGTAAATTATGATCTAGCCAATGATTTAGGCAATTTGTTGAACCGGACAGTCGCAATGATTAATAAATATTGCGAAGGCACGGTACCGGCTTATAAATCATTAGTCACTGAATTTGATAGCGAATTATCAACGACTGCTGCGAATGTAGTCAGTCGTTACCGAGAAGCAATGGACAAAATGGAATTCAACACGGCGTTGGCAGAAGTTTGGACGTTAGTTTCGCGGGCAAATAAATATATCGATGAAACTGAGCCTTGGGTTTTAGCAAAAGACGAAGAGCGCAAAGCTGAACTTGACAGTGTGATGGTCCATTTAGCTGAAAGTTTGCGGATCGTAGCGATTCTCTTGCAGCCAATCATGACACAATCACCAAAACGTATTTTTGATCAATTAGGTTTGAATTCAGAAATGATGAACCTTTCAACGATCCACTTTGGAGAATTTCCAGAAAATACGAAAGTGACGCCAAAAGGCCAACCGATCTTCCCACGTTTAGATATGGATGAAGAAGTCGCTTATATCAAAGAAAAAATGACTGAAGGTGGTCAACCTGAAGAAGAAAAGATCAAATGGGACCCAGAAGAAACAGAACTGGTATCAGTCAAAGACAAACAAATCAAATTTGATGTGTTTGAAAAAATCGAGTTGAAGGTCGCAGAAGTCATGGAATGCAAACCAGTCGAAGGCGCGGATAAATTATTACAATTCCGTTTAGATGCCGGCGATGACCAAGATCGGCAAATCCTTTCTGGAATCGCACAATTTTATCCAGATCCAGAAGCTTTGGTCGGGAAAAAATTAGTGATCGTAGCTAACTTGAAACCGCGTAAAATGCGCGGTGAGATCAGCCAAGGCATGATCTTGTCAGCAGAAGCACCAGACGGAACATTAAAAGTAATAGAAGCCCCTAAAACGATGCCAAACGGCGCGATCGTTGGGTAAACTAGGAGGATGTGACGCTTGTCACGTCCTTCTTTTTTTGAAAAAATAGTGAGAAATCGCGGCTTCGGAAATAAGTTGAAATTTTACAAAAAAATAAACAGTAATTTTTAACAATTCCTGCTTATTCTTGAAGCTCGCCGCTTCTATCACGATTTTTTTTATAAAAAGCCGAGAATATTTTTACTGGAAATAGTAAAGATTTGAATAAGCACAGCTTCCAATCTGCGTAACTGCTTAAAAAATATGCTATAATAGAAGTACACGAAAGATAATTGTTATGCGATATTTTAACTCATTTTGATGAAATTTAATCAAACTGGCGTAACTATAGGGTTACAAGGATGTATTAGAAGGAATTGGGAATACATCGTTTAAACGAGAAATAGTTAATTTTAGTAATAGTCAACACCCTCAACTTTAAAATAATAAATATTGATTAGTTAGATAGCCCGCTCAAGTTTGAGTGGGCTATCGTTCATTTTATAGCGGTTTTTATTCTAAATCTATTCGCAAAATGCGTCCATTTGATTAAAATATACCATTTATTTTGATTATACCAAATTTCTAAAAAAGTGGATGAAATGCCGTTAAATCAACATCTTTTTATCCGGTACCACTTGAATAAAGCGCAATTATTTTATATAATTGCATAAAATCATTCTATTCTAAACTTGGGATAGTATGGGTAATTATTTTATTAATTTAAAAAATACCATGTACAAGAAATAATTGATGTTCACATATTACCTATCAAAGCTTTATTGAATGAAGGTTAATTTTATAAGCAGTTATATGCACTATTCTGGGGGAAATTATTATGAAATGGACTTACTTGTGGGAAGGTACATTAGACGAAAAACTTGCCATGGCTGAAGAACGGTGGTCAGGGAAGGACTTTTTGTCGGATGTTAGAACTACAGAGATTCCTGAAGAATTTTATCACTACTTTCAATCTTTGCAGCAGCAAATGCAACAACTTTTAGCTGAAGATGTGGATGATAAGCTTGAATATTTAAGAGAAGTTATGGATTTGGATGCAAAGATGGCATTCTTAGTTCGTGAGTTAGCTTCTGGATTTCCTGAAAATTTTGAAGATTATTTGGTCCATGAAAAAAAATTCTATTGGCATGATTATATTTTGAATACGAGTTATGGTGAAAATACGATCATCCATCGACTTTTAGTTTTGAGCAAAAATGATTCAGATCTTTATTTCTAATAATAATCAGAATTTTTTTAATCAATCGAAAACGTAGAGGAATGTGAAATCTAGCGCGCTCCTATCGAGAATAAGTCTGTAAACGATTCAGGGTTGATGCAGACGCAGTTAAAACAAGCGAAAAAGCCAAAAATCGATCAGCGATTTTTGGCTTTTTTATATCTTTTTTGGTAAAGAATCAGGCATGCAAGACTTCGAGCATTTTTTCATTGAAGTCCGGCAGATCATCCGGTGTCCGGCTGGTCACTAATTTTCTATCGACGACGACCGGCTCATCTTTGACTGTGGCACCAGCGTAACCGATATCGGGGCGAACAGTCGTATAAGCGGTCATTGTGCGTCCTTTGGTCAAGCCAGTTTGAATGAATAACTGCGGACCGTGGCAAATTGCAAACAGCGGTCGGTCCTGTTCTAAGAAGTAGGCGACAAACGAAACAAAACGCGGATCGCTGCGCAGTTGATCGGGTGAAAATCCGCCAGGGATCAGTAAGGCATCAAATTCTGCTGGCTTCACTTCATCAATCCCTTTATCACTGGTAAATTTGGTTCCTTTTTTACCGGTAATCTCTTTTTGAGCTTCAAAGCTGATCAAAGTCACTTCGTTTCCATCTTTTTCAAGGGCTTCTTTTGGAGAGGTTAGTTCAATATCTTCTACTAAATCGGTTGCGAGAATAGCAATTTTTTTGGTCATTGATTCGACTTCCTTTCCTATTTGTTAATTTCAGCCTAATCGATTCCTAGCAACAATTCAATTAATTCGTTTTATTTCTTCAAAAAAATAAGTTTTTTTAACTGAATTTTCCACAGAAATTTTGTGAGAAACAATTGCTCAACTCGTCAGTTTTTAGTGAAATAACATAAGAGATTTGAATGATTTCAGTGACTGTTACGAACTTGAAGCAGTATCGAGTTTAGCTAAATGCAAGTCACATTCAAAAAAGTCGCTAAGAAGAAGTCTTCTTAACGACTAACGTTTCATTGCTTGCGATGGCGTCCGAAATAGTTTTTTAAAGCGTTTTGGCAAAATAAGTGAAAGCAATTCAAATGGTGTAGCTAAAATCGTCCAAGCGACTTGGCGAACATTTGGATGGAAATAATACACTTGCAGCAATACAAAATGCAATAATAACAATCCGGGTAATAGTTCAAGGCCGATTTGCCAAGGTGCATCCCACTGTGTCAAGGAGCGAAGCACACTCAACCCTAGGGGATACAAATAAAATAGGGAAGTGACTAGATTCACCCGCCAGCTTTTAGTTAATAAACGAATATTTAATAAGAAGAAAAGTGCGGAAAGAACGATTCCAATCGGTGGAAACAGACTGACTAAAAAAGAATAAAGCGCGCCGAAAAATAAAATTCCTGGTCCTTTGATTAAGGCGGAAAAGAGTACCAAAATTCCGATCAGCAACAACTGCTGTTTGATCGCGGCCACACACAGCAAACTAAATAAAGCCAATGTCGCCCAATGCCAGAAACTATTCAATGGTTCCTTGCTGGGATATTTTTGTTTTAAGTAGCGGGCAGTTTTAGGAAATTCTTGTTGGAAATTAAGCATAGGAGCCCTCCTTTAGTTGTAGTATAGAGCGAAACCTTGTCGGAAACATCCGACTTTTGGCGGATTTCATCGTAGACTTTTGGACAAAGCTGGCTAGATTTTTCGTTAGTTTTTGCGGATTGTGTTAAAATAAGTTGATTTTAGAGAAGAGGTCAGAGGAGACTTTTAGAAAATAAGTTAGCGAAGTAGGAGGATTTTAAATGATTTTTGATTCACATACGCATTTAAATGCGGAACAATTTGAAAACGAGATTCCAGAAACCGTTGAACGCGCTCGTGAGCTTGGTGTGACAGAGATGGCAGTCGTGGGTTTTGACACACCGACGATTGAAAAAAGTTTGGAGTTAAATCAACAATACGATGGAATTTATTCCATCATCGGCTGGCATCCAACCGAAGCGGGAAGTTACACTAAAGAAATTGAAGAAGATTTGATTAAGAAGCTGACACTGCCGAAAGTTGTTGCATTAGGGGAGATTGGTCTTGATTATTATTGGATGGAAGACCCAAAAGAAGTCCAAGCCAAAATTTTTCGCCGACAAATTGCCATCGCTAAAGAAATGAACCTTCCAATCAGTATCCACACACGCGATGCCTTGGAAGATACTTATCAAATTTTACAAGAAGAGGACATTCGCGATATCGGCGGGATCATGCACAGTTTCAGCGGCAGCGGAGAATGGGCGAAACGCTTTTTAGATTTAGGGATGCACGTATCTTTTTCAGGTGTAGTGACATTCAAAAAAGCGCTGGATGTTCAAGAAGCGGCAAAAATCGTGCCAATCGATAAATTATTAGTAGAGACCGATGCGCCTTATTTGGCGCCAATGCCTTATCGCGGCAAGCGGAACGAACCCGGTTATACACGTTATGTCGTTGAGAAAATTGCGGAATTGCGGAATTTACCGTTAGAAGAAGTCGCGTACCAAACGACTCAAAATGCTCATCGGCTGTTTAGGATCCCAGCACATGGCTAAAGAACGAATCGAAGAAATCATTGTCGTTGAAGGAAAAGACGATACAAAACGTTTAAAAGAAGTCTTTGATGTCGATACGATTGAGACGCGCGGATCAGCGATCGATGAATCAATCTTGGAACAAATCGAGCATGCACAAGAAACCCGCGGCGTGATCGTCTTTACAGATCCTGATTTTTCGGGGGAAAAGATTCGTAAAACGATCATGGAGGCTATTCCCGATGCTCAGCACGCCTTTTTATCGCGGCGAATGGCGGCACCGCAAAAACGTGGCAGCAGTCTAGGCGTCGAACATGCCAGCGATGAAGCAATCATCGAAGCGTTGCATAAAGTCGTGACACCAGCTGCTGATGATGACTTCAAAATAGCTAGACAAACACTGTTAGATTATGGTTTAATAGCGGGAGCTCAAGCCCGCGAACGGCGTGAACGGTTAGGCGATGAATTGAAAATCGGCTACACGAATGCCAAACAATTGGAAAAACGGTTAGCGATGTTTCGGATCACCGAAGCACAATTGCAGATGGCAATGAGGAAAGTAGAGGAAAACTTGTGAACAAAGACATAGCAACACCTTCGAGAACCCGCGAGATTTTACAAAAACACGGATTCTCATTTAAGAAAAGTCTCGGTCAAAATTTCTTGACGGATCCTAATATTTTACAAAAAATCGTCGCCGCAGCTGAAATCGATGAACAGACTAACGTGATCGAAGTTGGTCCGGGAATCGGCGCATTGACAGAACATTTAGCGCGTGCAGCGCATCAAGTCTTGGCTTTTGAGATTGATGATCGACTGATCCCAGTCTTAGCTGATACATTGAGTCCTTATGACAATGTTAAAGTCGTGCATCAAGATATTTTGCAAGTTGATCTGAAAAAAGAAACCGATTATTTTGATCAAACAGGTCCGATCAAAGTTGTGGCCAATTTGCCGTATTACATCACGACTCCGATCATGATGCATATTTTAGAATCCGATCTTATTGTCGATGAACTGGTCGTTATGATGCAGCGAGAAGTCGCAGATCGAATCTCAGCTAAACCAGGAACAAAGGCTTACGGATCCCTATCGATCGCTGTCCAATATTATATGGAAGCGACGACGGCTTTTATCGTGCCTAAGACCGTGTTTATCCCGCAGCCTAATGTCGACTCGGCAATTTTACGGTTAGTCCGCCGCAAAACACCGGCTGTTGAAGTAACCAACGAAGCCGAATTTTTCAAATTGATCAAGGCGTCTTTCATCTTGCGGCGCAAAACATTGTGGAATAATTTATTGAACAGCTACGGCAAAGACGACGCGGCTAAAAGTTGGTTGGAAAGCAGTTTGCAACAAGCAGAGATCGACCCTAAACGTCGTGGCGAGACCCTTTCGCTGGAAGAATTCGCTCGTTTGTCGAATGCGCTGGAAGCCAATAAAAAATAAGCCGCTCGTTTAAAAATTTTCTGCTTTTTTACTCGCTTCAGTTCTTTTTATTTCGTTAAATCCACACAAAATTTGTCATACAAAATGAAACTCACCTATAATAGAAGACATAAATCTATTCTTGGAGGACACAATGAAAAAAATTATCATTGGATTAATCGTGATCGTACTTGGTGCTGGCGGCTATTACGCCTACACTACTATGAATAACAAAGAAACACCAAAACAAGAAACGCGTAAAACATCGATCAAACAAGTGGAACCGAAAAAAGCTGGAGAGACGATCAAAGCTAGCGACTACAGCAATTCGGATAACTGGCTGGCTAAGCCGACCGAAATCACGAGTCAAGCAGATGTCTTCATGTTATACCCAACAGCCTATGCCCAAAAGAATGAAAATTCATCCCCTATCGCTAAAATTGGCGACGCATCAATGCAGGCTGGGGCACAAGTGTTTTTAGCTAGTCAAGGGTCTGCCTTTGAAACAAGCGGCAATATCTTTGCGCCGTATTACCGTCAGTTAGATGCTAATTGGCTGTATTCAAAATCAAAAGCGGAACAAAATGAATATGTCGACGGTGTGCCTAAAGCCGATGTGTATGCGGCTTTTGATTATTACATCAAAAATGAAAATAACAATCGTCCATTTATTTTAGTCGGTCACTCACAAGGGGCTCGGATGATCAAAGCGATCATGTATGATTATTTCAAAAATAATCCAGGGGTCAGCGACCGAATGATTGCAGCTTATGTCCTAGGTCAATCGGTTACCCAACAAGAGATGAATGACAATCCACAAGTGAAATTTGCGACAGGACCAGATGATACGGGTGTCGTAGTATCCTATAACACAGTTGCTCCTAATTTTTCCGGTGAATTACCAACCTGGGATGAAGGCGCGCTAGCAATCAATCCAATTAATTGGAAAACAGACGGCACTCCAGCAACAGCTGAGGAAAACTTAGGTTCTTATGTCCGCAGTGAATCTGGCGATTATACGAAAGTCATGAATCTTGCTGACGCAACCGTCGATACTACAAGAGGTCTGGTTGTTTCTTCAACAGTGAATCAAGCCGAGTATGAAATGCCGGAAAGCACTCGAGAGCTTTATCCAGCGGGATCGTATTTAAATAATGATATTAGTTTCTATTACTACAATCTGCAGCAAAACGCAGAAAATCGTGAAGCGCAATACTTTGCGGCCCATCCGCAATAAAGTCTATCAACTAAAAAACGCTCAAACCATTTTAAGGTTTGAGCGTTTTTTTATTTTAGTATCAGACTGATTAATCCAAGCTCTTATCCAAAATTGAGCGGAGGACAGTTTCTCTTAATTCAACAGAATTTACATCATTTTCAACTTCATATTTTTGAACAAGCAGATCGCATAAATACAATTGCGAGATTTTTCCTGCCAATGAAGCGCCGTCTAAAAATTCCTCGATTGCCGTTTGCAAGACGATGTCTGCCAGCTGAGCGATGGGCGAGAGCAGATAATTGGTGATTGCGAGGATCTTCGCGTGATTTTTTTTCGCGATATTTAATGAATCATACGTGTCTTTAGTTCTTCCAGAAAGTGAAAAACCGATGACTAGATCTTGTTCGGTCAATAGTGAAGCAATCTGCGCTTGAAAATGTGGATCAACAACTGAGCGTGCTTGGACGCCTACGCGCAATAACACCCCATGAAGGAAATAAAGTTACTGAAGCTGATCAATGGGAAAAATTGAAACTAGTAATCGAAACGGCGAAAGAAGTTTGGAACGATTAGCGAAGCGGGGGTGTGACAGAAGTCTTGTCACGCCTCTTGTTTCTTGAAGCTGCCCACTTCTGTCGCAATCTCATTTTGTAAAAAGATCCACAAGCACCAAGTTCGAAAAAATGATTTTCATCTCCTATAGTAAGGAAAGAATGAAAGAGGAGGAAAATCATGATGGACTATCGTGTTTTGCTTTATTATAACTATACAAAAATTGAAGAGCCGGAAATATTTGCTAAAGAGCACTTGGCTTTTTGCCGTAGTTTGGGGATCAAAGGCCGCATATTAGTTGCTCCAGAAGGAATTAACGGGACACTTTCAGGAACAAAAGCAGCGACGGATCGCTATATGCAGCAGTTATTGTCAGATGAACGTTTTAAAGATACTTATTTTAAAATAGATAAGAGCACCGGTCATACGTTCAAAAAATTATTTGTCCGTCCACGAACCGAATTGGTGGCATTGCATTTAACTGAAGATGTTGATCCGCAGCAACTGACGGGAAAATATTTAGAACCGCAAGCATTTCGTGAGGCTTTGCTCGCCGAAGATACTATCGTGATTGATGCTCGCAATGATTATGAATATGATCTAGGTCATTTTCGCGGAGCAATTCGTCCTGAGATCCATAATTTTCGCGAATTGCCAGCATGGATCCACGAGAATAAGGAACGATTTATGGATAAAAAAATCGTGACGTATTGTACCGGCGGGATTCGTTGTGAAAAATTTTCTGCTTGGCTGTTGCGGGAAGGTTTTGAAGATGTCGCCCAACTTCATGGCGGAATTGCGGCTTATGGAAAAGATGAGGAAATTCGCGGCGAACTTTGGGATGGAAAAATGTATATTTTTGATGAGCGGATTGGTGTAGAGATCAATCAAGTGGATAAAAAAGTTGTCGGGAAAGAGTGGTTTGACGGAACGCCTTGTGAGCGCTACATCAATTGCAGCAATCCTGAGTGCAATCGTCAGTTTCTTGTTTCTGAAGAAAATGAAGAAAAATATTTAGGTGCGTGTTCGATCGATTGCGCAAAACATTCGAAAAATCGTTACGTAAAAAATCATCAATTGCCAGCGAGCAAATGGGCGGATCAGCTGAATTTTTTAGAAAAAATACAAAAGAATTGATATCGGCCTCCTAACTGTCTTGACACATCTGCTTTTTTAAACTAAACTTAGGAACGAATTAAGTGTCTTGACATATCAAGGAGGATGAAATGAAAAATAATTCTGTTAGAAATTTGACGATCTCGGCGTTATTGATTGGATTGGGGATCTTGATCCCAATGGTCATGCCCAAAATTGTGATCGGACCAGCATCATTTACTTTAGCGAGCCACGTACCAGTATTTATTGCGATGTTCTTCTCACCGTTAGTTGCGATTGCGGTCGTTTTTGGAACGACGTTTGGCTTTTTTATCTCAACGACACCCATTATCGCGTTACGGGCGTTCTCTCATTTGATCTTTGCGGTGATTGGCGCAAAATATTTGCAAAAACATCCTGAGATCGTTTTGAAAAATGGAAAATTCACGTTAGCAAATGGCCGTTTCCAAGTTTTCAATTTAGTGATCGGCGGCATTCATGCGGTTGCTGAAATGCTTGTAGTCTCAGCGTTTTATTTCATGGGGAATATGCCAGATACTTTTTATTCGCAAGGTTATCTGTATACGATTTTTCTCTTGATGGGAGTTGGCGGATTGATCCACAGCTTGGTTGATTTCAATATCGCTTACTTTGTGGCAGGTGCGTTGTACAAGCAGTTCAACTTGCCAATCTTTGAAAAAGCAATCAAACAGGAAAAGAAATTGAAAAAAGCAATCGTTTAAACCATGATTATTATCATGGTTTTTCTTTATTTCAAATTAATAAAAACGAGATAGTTTGAAATGTTCATAATTTTATTTTATATCATCTAAAAAAAGACCTTTTATTTGCTGAAATTTAAGTTATATTCTAGTCATAATCATTATTAATTAGAAAATGAGGGTGGCTAGATGATCAGAGTTTTAGTTTTGACCAAAAATATTTTAGCAGAAGAAATTATCACTAATAAATTGCAATATTTAAATTATGAGGTTTTTTGTTCTACCAGTATTTTAGATGAGCTCCAAATGAATGGGCGAATGACAGATTTAGTGGATTACTTTCCAATCATTATTATTGGTGAAACAATCTCAAGTTATGAGATGGAATGGCTGCTGCCTAAACTGAGCAATCGAGGACAAAGTATTTTACGCGAAGTGGATCATCCGCTTAGTGAGAATGATCGCGCAGCATTAAAAGAACACGGGGTGAGCGGTGCCGTTCAAAACAGCGACTCAGTCGAATCGTTGCGTGAGCAGTTGGCAGAAGTGGCTGCGCAATATCGCGTTCGGACATTTACGCCGATTATTTCGGAAAAAGAAACCATCGCTGAAAAAGAGCAAGGACTTTCAGCTTTGACCTTGGTCAATCTATCTTCACTTGAGCTGCAAGTCTTGGAGAAATTGCGTAATCAATGCGGCGAGATCATTTCTCGTGACGAGTTGTGCCTATCGTTGTGGGGCAATGTTTCGCAGTCTCGTTTAGCTCAGCTGTCTTCTTTGATAAAAAATATCAAATTAAAGCTGGAAACACTTGAAATGGATCGCGAAGTTATTCAAACGATTTGGGGCAAAGGGTATCGTATTCGAAAAGAAGGCGCGATTCTGAATAAATAGTAGTGTCGAGAAAAAGTGATCCTGCTTTTTCTTGGCACTTTTTCATTTGCAAACTTAAAACGCTGCGTTCTTTCTGCCAGCTATGCTAAAATGAATCATATCCTAGTTCATATGCTTGTACCTTTTAAATGAACGAAAATTTGAGGTACTGGAATCGAACAATTATTTTAACTAAGGAGTAAGAAAAGTGAAAAAAAATATTTTGGTGAGTTTGATGGTTTTGTCGGCGGTCGTACTTTTAGCCGCTTGTGGAAATTCAGGTTCGAAGCCAGCGACTAAATCGAGCAAAACAACGGACTCAATAGCAGAAACGCAAACATCCGAATCTACAAAAACGGAATTGACAGTGACGGAAAAAGTTGATCAACTAATGCAAGAAATGACGTTGGAAGAAAAAGTCGGGCAATTATTCATGGCTCGTGTGCCGGAGCAAAACCAAGTAGCGGATATCCAAACGTATCATCTCGGCGGTTATTTGCTGTTTGATCGCGACATGGAAGGCAAAGGCCAAGCTGAAGTAAAGCAAGCCATCGCAAGTTATCAGTCAGTCAGCAAAACGCCGCTGTTTATCGGATCAGATGAAGAAGGTGGCAGCGTTAGCCGTTTAAGCAGAAATCAAATCGTCTCGCCGGCTTTTAAAAGTCCACAAGCGTTGTACAAAGAAAACGGCTGGGAAAGTATCACTCAAGAAATTGATCGGAAAGCCCAAGTTTTTGCGGAGTTAGGCATTCAGTTGGGAATGTTTCCGGATGCGGACGTATCAACGGACCCGCAATCATTTATCTATGATCGAACGATTGGAATGGACGCGGCTGGAACTAGTCAGTATGTCAAATTAAGCGTGGAAGCAATGAAAAAACAAAAACTTGGTTCGACGTTGAAACATTTTCCAGGTTATGGCAATAATCGTGATTCTCATGTGGAAATTGTGACGGATGATCGTTCAATAGAGGAATTACGAAAAAATGATTTCTTGCCTTTTGAAGCGGGAATCAAAGCAGGTGCTGACAGCATCATGGTTTCTCATAATATTGTTAAAGCCATTGACGGGGATTTCCCCGCTTCAATCTCAAAACCGGTACATGATGTGATTCGCAACGAGCTCGGATTTACTGGCGTAATCATGACAGATGATATGGACATGGCGGGGCTGGCAAACTTTATTTCTCAAGAAGAGGCTGGATTGCAAGCGTTAAAAGCTGGAAATGATCTAATTTTATCTTCAAGTTACAGCACGCAGATTCCCTATGTTTTAACTGCTATCCAAAATGGAGAATACAGTGAAGAGCAATTGGATCAATCAGTTGCCCGTTTATTGAAGTGGAAAATCGAATTAGGTTTGATGGAGACAATTAAGCAGTAGCAGACGAAAAGCTAAATAATTAATGGCACTAGAAAAATTATTATAAATTAGGAGGGATTTTTATGTATTCTATTCGCTTGAGAAATGAACTAGTGATCAAATAATCAGCGTTTGACGAACTTCTTGTTTGTTCAAATGACAAACAAAGGAGCAATTATGGAAAAACAACAATGGAGAAAAAAATATTTAACGATTTTATCTGGTCAGACGGTATCTTTGATTGGAAGTTCCGCCGTCCAATTTTCCCTGATCTGGTGGCTGACTAACGAATCAAAATCAGCGATCATGCTGTCTTTAGCCGGGTTATCGGCGTATTTGCCTCAGCTATTCTTAGGACCTTTTGTCGGTGTTTGGCTTGATCGACTGAAGCGAAAATATATTGTGATTTTTGCGGATTTATTCATGAGTCTAGTCGCACTCGTTTTATCCTTTTGGTTTTTATTAGGAAATCCGGGCTATTTAGTTGTGATCGCAGCATTGTTTTTACGAGCGTTGGCAAATGTTTTTCACACACCTTCGATTCAAGCAATTGTCCCATTATTAGTCCCAGAAGAAGAGCTGGTCCAAGCGAATAGCTGGAATCAATTTTTGCAATCCGGTGCGTTTATGTTAGGTCCGGTTATAGGTGCAGCAATGTTTGCTGTAATGCCTTTATGGCTGATTTTGTTAACGGATTTGATTGGTGCTTTAGCAGCCTGTGTGACGTTATGGATTGTTGAAGTTCCCGATGTTCCGCGCAGTGAAGAAAGTATGCAACATTATTTGAAAGAGTTAAAGGCTGGTTTTGCTGTCTTTAAAGAAGATCCGCCGCTGTTAGTAGTGACATTCTTCTCCTTTTTTATTATGATTTTCTATTTGCCATTGGGCGTTTTATTTCCTTTGATGACAAATGTGCACTTTGAATTATCGGCCTGGTTTGCCAGTATAGTTGAATTTTCTTATGCTGTTGGAATGATGCTCAGTGCCTTTTTAATCGGAATAAAGAAGAATTGGCAAGAAAAATTACTAGCTTCTCAACTAGCAAATGTCGGTTTGGCTATTACATTTATCGGCAACGGATTAGCTCCGGCAAATCTAACTGGTTATTGGCTGTTCATTTTCTTCTGTGTCTTGATGGGCGGTGTTGGGAATCTATACAATATTCCGTTTACTTCTTACTTACAAGAAACAGTCCCGCCAGAAAAATTAGGACGCGTCTTTTCACTATTTGGCAGTGTGATGTCAGGTGCGATGCCGATTGGTCTATTGTTGGCTGGACCTTTATCAGAAAAATTTGGAATTGCTCGGTGGTTCTTGATTTCAGGTTTTCTAACACTAATCATCAGTCTTTTATGTTTGGCGTTTTACCGTCGAGCGAGGGTAAAAAAGAATCAGCAGGCGAGTTAATTTGCCTGCTGATTCTTTTTGTCTACAACTTGAATCGTAATTATTCTATGGAAAGGTTATCAGCTCTGAGAAAATTGGGCTTGGTAGAGTTTCTTATAATAGCCGTTTTTTTGCAGCAATTCGTGATGCTGACCGATCTCGACGATTCTTCCGTGATCGAGTACGAGGATCTGATCGGCATTCTGAATCGTTGATAAGCGATGAGCGATGACGAAACTCGTATGATCGTTCATCATAGCGAGAAAAGCCCGCTGAATTTTTTGTTCGGTCAGCGTATCGACAGAACTAGTGGCTTCATCAAGGATCAGCATGGCTGGACGGCTGATCATGGTGCGCGCGATCGTCAATAACTGTCGTTGACCATCAGAAAGTTTGATTCCCGCTTCACCTACAAGTGTGTCCAATTTGTCAGGTAAGCGCATGACAAAATCGTACATGTAGGCATCTTTTAAAGCCGCGTAGATTTCTTCATCGGTTGCAGATTTCCGACCGTAGCGTAAGTTTGCTCGCAAACTAGTGTCTAACAACCATGTTTCTTGCAGGACTATCCCGAATTGCCGGCGCAAGCTGTCGCGGGTCAATTGGCGAATGTCGGTCCCGTCGATTGTAATTTTACCTTGATCGACTTCATAAAAACGCAGCAGCAAATTCACTAAGGTCGATTTTCCGGCACCGGTTTTTCCGATGATCGCGATCGTTTCCCCCGGCTCAACAGTCAAGTTGAAGTCTTCAATCAGCGGTTGATCTTTTTGATAGGAGAAAGCCACCTGATCAAAAACAACTTTTCCTTCCGCTGTAGACAAAACACGTGCAGCAGGATCATCTGCTTGTTCGATCGGTTCTTTTAATAATTCAAATGAACGATCAAGCCCGGCGACCGCTGTTTGGATTTGGATCGTGATCCCAGAAAGTTCGATAAAAGGTTTGGTGAATTGACTGGAATAGATCGTGAAACTGGAAATGATCCCGATCGTCACATCGCTGTTTGTTTTCAACGCTAATAACCCTCCGACAAGGCCAACGGTCAAATAGGCCAGATGATCGACAAAACGTGAAGCAGGATTGGTTATGGCAGAAGCAAACTGAGCTTTTTGCCCCCGCACATATAATTCTTGGTTCAACGCTTCGAAATTCACTTGGTTTTGTTCTTCACGTTGAAAGGCTTTGACGATTTTTTGATTGCCGACCATTTCTGTAATGAAACCTGAGATCGAACCGACTAATTGTTGCTGGCTAGTGAAGTATTGCTGAGACGTTCGAGCAACGATATACGTCAATAAAAAGATGACAGGTGTCGCTGCTAAGACAACTAATGTCAGCAATGGACTAAGAAATAACATAAAGACTAAAGCAACTAAAACGACAGTCATTCCAGAAAAGACTTGATTAAAAACGGCTGAAATCGCAGTTGAAATAGTATCCATATCATTAGTAAAACGGCTGACGATATCACCTTTAGAACTTTGATCGTAATAACTTAAAGGCAATCGATTCAGATGAGCAAAAGTTTCTTCCCGCAATTTAGCGACAGAATCAAAGGCGACAGTATTTCCTAGACGTTGAATAAAGTATTGGCTGACGACCGTCACTAAAAAGATTCCGATAAACAATTGAAGAATCTGAAAGAGCCGCTCAAAATCCACGGCACCTTGATTGACCATCTGATCGACAGCTACCCCGATATAATAAGTCATCAGTACAGAAGTGATCCCGCTGGCGATGCCTAAAACAATCGCAGCGATCAACTCTTTCGGATAAGCCGCAAGATAAGGAAGAAATAATTTTAACGAACGAAAGAAATTCTTTTTGATCATTGGAGTGCCTCGCTTTCTGCTTGAGATTCGACCAACTCTTGATAAAGTTCAGAAGTTTGCAAGAGTTCCTCGTGGCGGCCCTGAGCCGCAATTCTCCCATTATCCAGCAACAAGATCGTTTCAGCAGCTTGAAGCGAGCGAAGGCGCTGGGAAATAATGATGACGCCACAATCTAGATCGCGTTTTAACGCTTGCCGCAAGTCTAAATCAGTTTGATAATCCAAAGCAGACAATGAATCATCTAAAATCAAAAGTTTTGGTTTGCGGATCAACGCGCGGGCAATCGTCAAACGTTGCCGCTGTCCACCGGAAAAGTTTTTCCCATTTTCTAAGATGACAGTATCTAAACCCTCCGGCAGTGTTTCAACAAATTCAGCGGCTTGAGCGGTAGCCAGTGCCGCCCAGCATTCTTCATCGGTGGCATTGGATTTTCCCCATTGCAGATTTTCGCGAATCGTTCCGCTGAATAAAACAGCGGTTTGCGGAACGAGCGCGATCATTGAACGTAAATTGTCTAACGACCAGTCTTTGACATTGCTGCCGGCAAAATAAATCGCTCCTGCATCGGTATCATAAAATCGTGGGATCAAACTGATCAACGTCGATTTGCCGCTGCCAGTCACGCCGGTAATGCCAAGAATTTTATTTTTTTCCAAAGTAAAAGAAACAGCCTGCAAAGCTAGTCCTGATTTTTCAGTATAACGAAAGTCTACATTATCAAATACAACTAATGGAGCTTGTTCAGCTGTTTGGTGTACGGTACCAGAATCGATCAACGTTGAATCGGTGGCAAAAACTTCATTGATTCGATTGGCTGACGCTGCTGCCCGAGTAAAAAGAATGACTAAGTTTGAGACGACGATCAAAGCTAAGAGCATTTGATTCATATAATTGATCAAAGCTAAAATCTGTCCTTGTTCCAAGTGTCCAATATTTACTTTAAAACCGCCAAAATAAAGCAAAGCGACAACACCAGCGTTCATGATCAAAGTCGTAGTAGGAGAAAGTAGTGCCGAGATATTCGCAACATTTTGATTCAAACGAGAGATTTCTTCGGTTTCTTTAGTAAAATGATCGGTCTCGGTCTTTGTTCGAGCAAAGGCACGAATGACCCGCACACCGCTTAGATTTTGAGTGACCAGCTGATTCAATTGATCTAATTTTTGCTGGATCTTTTTGTATAAAGGAATTGAAAAATGGATGATCAAAAATAAAATCAGACAAAACAGCGGCAATAAAATCAAGAAAATGAGCCCCATCTGCCAATCAATATAAAAAGCCATAATGACAGAACCGATACTTAAAAAAGGCGCACGAACGACTAAGCGGATCAACATCGCTAAAGCACCTTGCATTTGATTGATGTCGTTAGTCATACGAGTGATCAGAGTATCAGTCCCAAAGCGGTTCAGCTCTTGATGTGAAAAACGATTGATTTTTTCCATCAGACGATTTCGCAGAACCGTTCCGAATCCTTGCGAGGCAATCGACGCATAATATTGACAGATCAGCGCACAAATCAGACCGACAAGCGATAGTCCCAACATAGCGATTGTCATCTCGATTACCTTTTCTTGATCGTGCTGCGCGATGCCTTCATCGACTAAGCGGGCCATGAATAACGGCAAGATCAGTTCGAAGACGGCTTCTAAGAATTTGAAAAAAGGGCCGAGGATAATCTCCTTGCGATAATTTTTAGCATAACGTAAAAGTTGAAACATATTCGTTCCTCCAATAAATAAAATAGCTGACACGTAAAATAGAATTGCTTCTATTGTAACGTATTTGTCAAACCGTTCCGAAAGTTAAACGCTGAAAGCCGAAATTTCGAGCAGTTCTTTTGGGGCAAGATGTTAGCTGATTGGGAAAGTTTTCAAACTCAGTTAAACGATTTATAAAAACTAGCATTTTCTTGCTATCCGTGGAATAATTGAGTTCGAGAATAGGGGGCATAAAATGGAACGAGAATTTACCAACGTGGTGCTATTATTTTTTTGTTATTCGCTGATCGGCTGGTTGTGGGAGACGGTCTATTGTTCGCTCAAAGCGAAACATTTTGTGTATCGCGGTTTTTTATTGGGCCCGATCACGCCGATTTATGGTTTTGGAGTCGTCGGCGTTTTATACTTGATCGAGCCGTACCAGCAGAATCTCGTCTTGCTGTTTGTCTTAGCACTACTATTAGTGACGGTATTAGAATATCTCACGAGTTTTCTATTGGAAAAAATCTTTCATTTATCACTCTGGGATTATAAAGACGTACCGTTGAATATCAACGGCCGAGTTGCAGTACCGGTATCGATTTTTTGGGGATTGGCCTGCGTTTTCATTGTCCGTGTTTTAAATCCGTATCTAATGAACCTAATTACTGATTGGCAACAGCGTTTTGGTATTTTTCTGCCAATGATTTTATTAATGATCACAAGTTTTGATTTAGGTTTCACCTTAGCGAACCTAGCTTCGTTACGCCAAGCAATCAACAAGATGAATTTGACGATCCAAGACAAAAAAGAACAGCTTTCTTCTGACTTTGGTGAATTGAAAGTCGCGGCAGAGGAGCGTTTGCAAAATCGTCAATGGCTGACAGAAATCAAAGAACAACCAGAGTGGCGCAAACAATTACCTAAGTTGAATTTTCAAGAACGCCGCTTTTTGAATGGTTTCCCAAATATGAAATCAAAAGATGTAACAGGTCCTTTAGCAGAGATTCGGCAGTTAGCGAAAGAGTTGCGGAAAAAATAATATTACAAAAGCATGACAAAAAGATTGTTCTGGCGATGCTTGCGGGAACAATCTTTTTTCTGTAGCCAAAACAAAATAGACTGCGATGTATTTAAAATCGCTTTGTTTTGTAATGAAATGTAATATTGCTGAAACAAAAAGCCGTCTTTTTTTTCGTATAATAACGAAGGGTAAATAGAAAGGTGGACTTTTTAAGTGAAAAAGCAAATGTTTGGGTTCGCAGCGACACTGTTGTTAGGCGCTAACGTACTTTTACCAGTCTTTGCACAAGCAGAGTCACTGAATGAATTAGATAAAAAAGAATCTGCGATTACTCGTCAAAGCGATAAAATCAGCGGAGAATTACAGATCGCATTGAATGATGTCAATGAAAAATATCAAGAAGTCAATGAGATTCGAACAAAGATCAGCCAAAATGAGGCGATTTTGAAAAAAACAAAAACCGATATTGCAGAAACAGAGCAAAAGATCGAGCAGCGGAAATTGGCAATCGCTGAACGGATGAAAACGGCGCAAGTCAATAGTATGACCAATCGTTCCATCACGGCATTATTGGAAGCTAAAGATCTAGGCGAATTTCTGGACCGGGCATTTGCGATGTCGGTGATCCAAAATACAGAAAAAACAAAAGTAGCCAGCTTAGGCGAAGCTAAAGATAAATTGACCGAGTTGAAAGTTACGCAAGAAAAGACACAAGTACAACTAAAAAAAGACAGCCAAAGTCTTGAAGCTGAAACGACTAAACTGGACAATAAAATGGCGAATTTAAAACAAGAACTGGCCGATAACAAAACAAGCTTAGAAAAAATCAGCCAAGACAAAGAAGTCGAGAAAGCCCGGCAAGCTGCTGAAAAAGCGCAAAAAGCGCAAGCGGAAAAAGAAGCGAAAGCCGAAAAAGCGGCTCAAGCAGAAAAGGCTGCACAAGCCGCAGCTGCGAAAAAAACAGAGGAAGCAGCCAAAGTTGCAGCAGCACAAGAAAAAGTACAAGTTGCTTCACAGGCAGCTTCACAAGTTTCAAAACCAGCTAGTTCACAACAAACGACGACAAGTGAACAACCAAAACCGGCAGCCGAAAAGCCGGCTGAACCAAGCACGCCGACAACTTCTGGTCGGACCCTGCAAATGGAATCGACTGCGTATTCTTGCGCGGAGTCAGTCAATACTTACTTTACGGCGATGGGAATCGATTTACGCCAAAATCCGCAAGTCGTCGCGGTCGATCCAAGCGTCATCCCACTAGGATCAATGGTGGAAGTCTCTGGTTACGGAATTGCGATTGCGGGCGATACCGGCGGCGCGATCAAAGGAAACATTATCGACTGCCACTTCTCAACTGTTGAAGAGTGTATCCAATGGGGCCGCCGCTCTGTCACAGTCACAGTTATTAGTTAAAGGAAAGAACCGTTAACTCAAACGGTTCTTTTTTTATAGTTACAAGTCGGGTTCTTAATTCACCTGATCGTTAATGCCAAGTGCAGCGAACGATTCCGAACCATTAAATAGTTTGCCAATAAAGCTGATTGCTGGATGTACAATCAGCTTTTTCAGGTTCAAAGAAAATCTTGAGGAATAGATTGAAAAAATCAGTTTTTTCACAAATACTTTAGCTGATACCGAAAAAAGCCGATAACAAAGCGGGAACCAGCCTTTTTTAATAGATATTTTGCATAATAAAATTATTTTAATGTAATTTTTACGTAGAAAATATTATTTTTAAATATATTTAAAAGCGGTTTATTTAACAGTAACGTAAAAATACTGTATTGTAATAAGTATAGGACGATTTATAAGTTGCTTAAAAGGACAATGCAGAAGAAAGGTGATAAATAAAATGATCAAGTTGTATACTTCAGCTAGTTGTACTTCGTGCAGAAAGGCTAAGGCATGGCTAACAGAAAATAATTTGCCTTTTGAAGAAAGAAATATCATGTCTGATCCTCTGACGAAAGAGGAGATAAAAGGGATTCTTGCTATGACTGAAACCGGCAGCGATGAAATTATTTCAACGCGATCAAAAGTTTACGAGAAATTAGCGATTGATTTCGATGACTTATCATTCAATCAATTAGTTGATATCCTCGTAGAACATCCCAATTTGCTGCGGCGTCCGTTGATTTTTGATGAGATCAGATTTCAGGTGGGATACAATGAAGATGAGATCCACCAGTTCACTCCGCGAGAGATTCGAAAAATCACTTCAAAAAATATGGCGAAGTTTTTACTTCATTTAGATTTACAGAAAAAAAGACCGTATCTAAAAACTTAAAAAAAAAGAATAAGACAAAAGATGACTTTGATTTCCAAAAATTAAAGTACGTTCCTAAATTAGACTAACTTAGGTGACGTATTTTAAATGGAAAAAGGTCATCTTTTTTATTTGGGTGGGTTACAGATTATTTTGCGGCTAGATTTTCAAGTTGAATATGAGCAGATTATAATTTTCACAAAACTCTAATCCGTTTTTGCCGTTTTTTTTCAAAAACTAAATAAACTACAGATTAGTTGTTATTCATACTTTTATCATGGTTTCTTCATAATAGCGGCTACTATTTGCAATAAAGAGAAAAATTTCCTTGTTCCATGATTTTTTAAATGTATGAAATGTAAAGAATAAATATTTTCTTGGAAAACATACAATCATGCGCTATACTTACAGCTGAGTGTGTAAAAAAATACGGAAAAGAACATAAAAAATTCATATTTGTGAAACATTAAAATTAAGAAAGACGAGGGACTTATGGAACAGACAATCAGTATCAAACAATTATTGGACATACTTAAAAAACGGCTGGGGTTAATCATTCTTATGGGAGTCATTGGCGTATTGATTTCCGGTGTATTTGCCTTTTTTATTTTAACACCAAAATACAGCTCGCAAGCCCAATTAGTCGTTACCTTGCCTCAAACTGAAACGACCAACGCAAATGATGTCACTACTAACTTGCAAATGATTAACACTTATAAGGATATCATTACCGGTGACTTAGTAACGAAAGAAACAGCGGACAAATTAAACTCAGAGTTTGGCATGAACCTGACTGCTCATGATTTAAAAGAAATAATCCAAGTAGAGCAGAATCAGAACTCTCAAATGTTTTCGATCATTGTGACAGACACGAGCTCTAGAGATGCTACGAATATCGCCAACGTAACCGCAGAAACTTTTCAAACGAATGCTAAAAATGTCTTGAATGTTGACCGAATCTCAATTATTTCTGAGGCAGTCGCGAGCAGTGAACCCGTCTTTCCAAATAAGAAATTGACATTAGCAGTAGGATTATTTTTAGGATTACTAGTCGGAATTTTCTTAGCTTTAGTATTCTCGTTATTAGATCGGACAGTCAAAGAAAGCAAGACATTGACCGATGACTTTGGTTTGACTATTTTAGGAAATATTCCAGCAATGACGCCAAAAGAATTAAATGCCAAAATCCGTCGCCAACTAAGTGTAACTACACAATCAAAAACAGTATCAGCTGAAACGAAAACGAAGACTACGTCAGAACGTCGTCGTCGGAATCGGGTCTAGGAGGTCCATATGGCTAAAAAAAATAAAAATAAAGCACCAGAAGCAGTTAGTTTAATTACTTTAATAGATAAAACATCGCCTATTTCTGAGCGCTATCGAACCATCCGTACCAATATCCAATTCGCCTCTTCATCGGGTCGCCAAATCAAAACATTGGTTATTACTTCATCAGGACCGGGAGAAGGGAAATCTACAACGGCAGCTAATTTAGCCGTGGTTTTTGCTAATTCTGGTCAACGAGTGTTATTAGTTGATGCAGATATGCGCAAACCGACAGTACACAAAACTTTACTATTAAGCAATAGTGTTGGCTTGAGTAATGTCTTGGGCACAGAGCTGAACTTTAACGAAGCAATCCAACAAAGTGTAGTACCAAATCTTTATGTGATGACCAGTGGTCCGAAAGCACAAAACCCTTCGGAATTATTAGGTTCGACGCGGACAGATAAACTGATGCAAGAGCTTCGTGAAAATTATGATTTCATCATTTTTGATATGCCTCCAGTCGTAGCCGTAACAGATGCACAAATCGTGGCTTCTAAAGTGGATGGCACGATGTTAGTCGTTCGTGAAAATGTTACCCGCAAAGATTCTTTACAAAAAGCTCGGGAACTATTGACGATGGTCAATGCCAATGTCTTAGGCGCTGTTTTTAACGGAAGTACTGATGAAAATGACCAAGGGTACTATTACTATGGTACCGGAGAATAAATACTAGAAGGTGAGCAAATGATTGATCTACATTGCCATATTTTGCCTGGGATAGATGATGGCGCGAAAACATTAGAGGATAGTCTGGACATGGTGCGAAAAGCGATCAGTCAAGGAATTACCCATCTAATGTGTACACCGCATCATAACAATGGAAAATATTTTAATCCGGCAGATCAAGTCATTGAAAGAGTTGCGGCTTTGCAGCAAGAGCTGGACGACCGCAACTTAGGCCTCACGCTGCTAGAAGGTCAAGAGGTTCGGATCACAGGAACGCTTTTAGAAGATATTGCTAGAGGTGAGATCTTGTTTACCGATCTTGATGACACGTACATATTAATTGAATTTCCAACGGGAGAGGTTCCAGCGTATACAAAACAATTATTTTTTAATTTATTGAGTCAAGGACACACGCCAGTAATCGTTCATCCAGAACGAAATGCTGTTTTCCGTAAAAATCCTAATGACTTGATTCCTTTTTTAGAGATGGGTGTTTTAACACAGCTGACAGCGCCAAGTATCGTGGGGGTATTTGGAAAAGAAATCCAAAAGACGGCGAAGCAGATGCTAAAACATAATATGCTTCATATGGTTGCTTCCGATGCGCATAATCTACGTCACCGGAATTTTTATCTAAAAGAAGCCTATGAAGAAATAAAAAAAGAGCAAGGGCAGGCGACAGTAGAGGCGATGCAGCAAATGACAAAAGCCTTGGTCAATGGAGATCCAGTCACCATACCAAACTTTACAGAGGTAAAAGAGAAGAAGTTTAAATTATTTGGTTAAGGGTAGGTTGCCAGCTTACCTTGTAAGAAGTTAAAGAGAAATTTGTGTTATTTTTTAGGGGGAGCTAATGTTGTTTGTATTAACAAGGAAACAGAAAATTATCGTTTTAGTTGCAGTAGACGTCTTATTGATTACACTGGCTTGTGTAGTTGCTTACTATTTTATGAGACCTTATGTAGTAGTTACACAAAATTTTGTTCAATTTTCGACGGTTTTATCGATTGGCTTGTACATATTATTTGGGTTTATATTCAACGTTTTTATGCGAATCAATCGCTATACTAATTTAAGAGAAATAATAGCCATTTTTTTAGCGACTACTTGTCAATTTATAGTAAGCTTGTTAATTGTTTCGTTTTTGGAAGAAGGACGTTACAGCCGACGATTTGAACTGCTGGCTTATATTTTAAGTTTATGTTTGATTGTTGCTAGTCGTTTAGTATGGCGGATCATGATTGAACACTATAATCAACAAAAGGATTATCCAGAAAAAGTTCAACGAACTATAATTATAGGTGCCGGTGAAGGGGGCCGTATCTTATTTAATAGTTTAATTGGTTCAACAACGGCAGGAGAGCTTGATGTTGTTGGGTTTGTTGATGATGATCCCAATAAGTTAAAAACCTACTTATCTGGTAAAAAAGTATTGGGCTCAGTTAATGATTTGTCATTGTTAATAAAAGAGTATCAAATTGATATGGTCACGATTGCTATTCCATCTTTATCTAGAAAAAGATTACAAGAAATTATTACTCATTTAGCAGATTCAAATGTCAAAGTTAATGCGATGCCTTCTATGGAAGAATTAGCTTCAGGTAAAATCAGCATTAGCCGCTTGAAAGAAATTGATGTGGTGGACTTATTAGGACGAGAGGAAGTTCAATTAGATATTGATTCAATCAAAGATCAACTGACTGGAAAATCTATCTTAGTGACTGGTGCTGGTGGTTCGATTGGTTCGGAAATCTGTTGGCAAATAACAAAATTCAATCCAAAGCAGTTATTGTTGTTAGGTCATGGCGAAAATTCGATTTATCAAATTCATCGGGAATTACAAAACACTTATCATGGTAAAGTTACTGAATTTATTCCCATAATTGCTGATATACAAGATCGAGAAAAAATATTTGAACTTATGGAACACTACCATCCTGATATTGTTTATCACGCAGCAGCACACAAACATGTGCCATTAATGGAGTATAACCCTAGAGAAGCTGTAAAGAATAATATTTATGGAACTAAGAATGTAGCTGAAGCTGCTAAAACCAATAATGTAAAAAACTTTGTAATGATTTCGACTGATAAAGCCAATAATCCGCCAAACGTCATGGGTTCTACTAAGCGAATCGCAGAAATGATCGTGACGGGATTAAATGAAACAGGAAAAACCAAATTTTCTGCTGTCCGTTTTGGAAATGTCTTAGGTTCACGAGGTAGTGTAATCCCAGTTTTTCGGGAACAAATCGCAAAAGGTGGTCCCATTACGGTAACAGATTTTCGCATGACTCGTTACTTTATGACAATCCCTGAAGCTAGCCGATTGGTAATTCAATCTGGTGCCCTTGCAAAAGGGGGCGAAATCTTCGTATTAGATATGAGCGAACCGGTCAAAATTTTGGATCTTGCCAAAAATATGGTTCGTCTCAGCGGCTATTCCGAAGATGAAATTGAAATCGTCGAAACTGGTATTCGTCCTGGAGAAAAATTGTATGAAGAATTATTGTTGGACAAAGAACGCAACGATGAAGAAGTTTATGAAAAAATCTTTGTTGGAAATATCAAAGGGTACTCCATCCAGAAAGTGATGGATTTTTTCGATCATCTACCAAAGGATGATCATGAATTAGCCAAAGAAGTCGTTCGTTTTGCGAATGCTTCGAATAAATAGGAGTTTGTTATGGACGACTTAATAATTATTGGTGCAGGTGGTTTTGCTAAAGAGATTGCTTTTTTGCTCCAACGCGCATCTGAATATAATCTAATTGGTTTTGTAGATGATGAAGTTTCTTTAAGTGGACAAAAGCTAGCTGGAAAACCAATATTAGGACCTATCAATATGCTGCTTTCATATGATAAGCCTATAAGTGTTGCTATTGGAATTGCTTCATCAAATGTGAAGAAGAAGATTTATTCAAAACTAAAGAAAAATCAAAATATAAATTTTCCTAATCTTGTTGATACTACGGCATTAGTTGGAGTCAATGTAAAGTTAGGAATTGGAAATATACTAATGGCAAACTCAACCTACACAGCTGATATTAATATTGGAGATTTTAATATGATTAACATTGGTTCAACTGTTGGGCATGATTCAAATATTGGAGATTTTAATTCTATTTTCCCTTCTGTAAATATTTCTGGTTATGTAACAATTGGAAACAATAATCAAATAGGAGTAGGAACTAAAATTATACAAAGCATTTGTATAGCTGATAATTCAATTATCGGTGCTGGAAGTGTCGTTATACAAAATATTGAGAATAATACAAAAAATGTAGGAGTTCCTACACGAATTATAGAAAGCTGGGAGTAATATGGAAAACAAAAGAATCTTACTTGCATCACCTCATATGAGTGATAAAGGATTCGAACAAGAATTCGTGAAAGAAGCATTTGATACCAACTGGATTGCACCTCTTGGAGCAAATGTGAATGGTTTCGAGCAAGAATTAGCTGACTATGTTCATACCGGTTATGCAGCTGCTTTGGTATCAGGTACATCCGCAATTCATATGGCATTAAACGCAGCCGGTGTTGGTTCAGGAGATATAGTTATTTGTCAATCTCTGACTTTTTCTGCGACTGCTAATCCAATTATTTATCAAGGAGCAATTCCTGTATTTGTAGACAGTGATTTTGATACATGGAATATGAATCCCAGCGAGCTAAGAAAAGCTTTAGAAAAGTATCCAAATGCAAAAGCCGTAATCGTTGTTCATTTATATGGATTGTCTGCTGAATTAGACGGAATTTTAGCTATTTGCCAAGAATTTGGTGTTACGTTAATCGAAGATGCGGCAGAATCCTTAGGAACCACCTATAAAGATCAATACACTGGAACCTTTGGGAAATATGGAATTTACTCATTTAATGGGAACAAAATTATCACTACTTCTGGTGGAGGTATGCTTGTTTCTGAGGATGTAGAAAGAATTCAGAAAGTACGTTTTTGGTCTACCCAAGCTAGAGATAAGGTGCGTCATTATCAACACAGCGAAATTGGGTATAATTATCGAATGAGTAATATTGTTGCTGGTATTGGTAGAGGACAACTAAAGGTACTTGATGACAGGATTGCTAAAAAAAGATATATTCATGATTTTTATAAACAAAAATTAAAAGAAGTAACACAAATTCATCATATGCCTGAAAATGAGCATAGTCATCCTAACTTCTGGTTAAGTGCGATCACTTTAGACGGAATAGCACCAAACTATTTGATGGATGAATTAGAAAAAGAAAATATTGAATCTCGTCCAATATGGAAACCCATGCATCTACAACCCGTTTTTGAAAAATATGACTTTATCGGCAGTAACGTAGGACAAATGTTGTTTGAAACGGGAGTATGTCTACCGTCTGATACTAAAATGACGGATGAAGATTTAGAACGAGTAGTGACTACAATTAAGCGAGCAATCAGCAATGTGTAGAACCCCCAATCTATATGAAAAATATTTCAAAAGAGCTTTGGACATTCTTTTATCAGGAATTGGTTTGCTGGTATTAAGTCCGATTATTTTGATAGTCGCATTATTAGTTCGCATAAAGTTAGGTTCACCAATTATTTTCAAGCAACAACGACCAGGTCTAAATGAAAAAATATTTCCTATGTATAAGTTTAGGACCATGACGGATGAAAGAGATTCAGTTGGTAATTTACTAGCTGATGATATTCGACTAACAAAATTTGGCAAGTTGCTTCGAGCAACGAGTTTAGATGAGTTGCCAGAGTTAGTAAATATCTTTAAAGGTGACATGAGTATTGTAGGACCTAGACCACTGCTTGTAGAATATTTAGCACTTTATAATAGAGAACAAAAAAGGCGACATCTTGTGCGTCCAGGATTAACTGGACTTGCACAAGTAAATGGAAGAAATGCTATTAGTTGGGAACAAAAATTTCAATTTGATTGTCAATATGTTGATAACATAACGTTGAAACAAGATATAGTTATTTTCTTTTTGACAATAAAAAAAGTATTTGTAAAAGAAGGAATTTCGTCAGCTACTAGTGTTACGAATGAGAAGTTTACTGGCAGTGATGAATAAAGAGAGGTTTATATGAAGTTTTTATTCTATTTGTTCTTAGTACTTATTATCTATACTATGATTGGCTATCCTATTTTGCTTGAAATCATGAATAAGATTGTGCCAAAAAAGGATATTATTTTAGATAATGACTATCGTCCAACGGTAACAGTGATTGTTCCAGCACATAATGAAGAGTCGGTCATTGAAAAAAAGATATTAAATTTATTGAGCTTAAATTATGAAGATAGTAGCTTAGAAATTATTGTTGCTTCTGATAATAGTACAGATGATACTAACATCATTGTTAAAAATTATGAAATAAAATATCCGTATAAAATTAAATTATATTCGGTAAAGGAACGAAAAGGTAAGACAAATGCTCAAGATGAAGCAGTGAGAATAGCTAAAGGAGATGTTACAGTTTTCACGGATGCAAATTCTATGTTAGAAAAAAACGCAATAAACGAACTTGTAACATCATTATCAAATTCGGATGTAGGGTATGTAGCTGGGAAACTTGTATACACGAATGATCTTCCGAATGCAACGAGTGAATCGGAGGCTTCATATTGGAATATCGATCTTCGAATGAGAAAAATAGAATCAGATTTAGCTTCAATAACTGCTGGAAACGGAAGTATCTATGCAATTAAAAAAGATGACTATATAGAGATAGATCCTATATATAGTCATGATAGTGTATTCCCACCAAAATTTGTTATCCTAGGTAAAAAAGCATTATACAATGATAAAGCATTGGCTTTTGAAAAAGCTGGTGAAACAGATACTGATGAATTTAAGCGTAAAGTTAGAATGTCTAGAAAAATAATAATGATTAATTTTGTAGATTTAAAAAAATATAATGTATTTAAAAATGGACTATTTACACTATTTTACTTTTCGCACAGAACACTTAGAAATAATCTCTACTTAATGCATTTACTAGTTTTTATTTCGAACTTGTTTTTAGCAGTGAATGATTCTAATCCGTTATACAAGATAGTATTTATTATGCAGATAATTATTTATCTAATCGCATTTATTGGAAGGAAATCTGTAAATAAATATGTTAGATTTATTTCTTATTATGCTATGACAATTTCGGCTCAATTAATTGGTGCATATAGAGAAATTTCTGGTAAGTCAAAACCATTTTGGGGAAAAGCAGAAAGCACAAGGTAGCAAGAAAGTTTGAGGACACTATGAAGGTTTTAAATTTATGTTCATATTATAATGACAAGTTTTACGAAAAAATGATAGATGCCCAGATTAGAAATAAAGTAGAAACATTGGTCTATTATCCACGAAAAAAACAGACTAGATTTGATAGAGAAAGTGAATATGTTATTTCAACTGAGATTTTTGATTCACTTGATAAATTTTTTTTTAATAGAAAAATAAACAAAAGTTATGGGAAACTAACGAAAATGATAGAAGTAAATAGTTATGATTGTGTACATGCGCATACAGTATTTTCAGATGGTGCAGTCGCATTAAAATTGAAATCAGAGTATAACTTGCCCTATGTGGTTTCAGTGCGGAATACAGATGTCAACTTCTTTTTTAAGTATAGATTCTTACAGTGGAGAAAAGGATTAGAAATTTTAAAAAATGCTAGGTATATCATATGTCTTTCATCAACCTATAAGGATAAAATTTTAGAAACTTGTAAGAAAAGAAATGTTAATATCAATGATATTAACATTATTGAGAAAAAAATAAGAATTATTACAAACGGAATAGATGATTTTTTTTTGGAAAATCAATTTACCCAAGTAAGTGCACTGAATCAAAAAATATCTATATTAACTGTAGGTGAAATTTCAAAAAGAAAAAATCAATTAAAGGTATGTGAGGCAATCCAGAAATTGAACTTTGAGTGCGAATACACAATTATTGGAAAAATTAAAGATAAGAGTTATTTTAAAAAAATTATAGGTTATAAATTTGTAAAGCATGTTCCATTTCTAGAAAAAAAGGAATTGCTAGAGTACTACAGAAATTCTGATGTTTTTATTTTACCATCATTGACGGAGACCTTTGGATTAGTATATGTTGAAGCACTTTCTCAAAATATGCCAATTATCTATTCTGAGAATGAAGGATTTGATCGTCAATTTGAGGATGGATTAGTCGGAAAATCTGTAAAATCATTAGATAGTATTGATATAAAAGAGAAAATTGAGTTTATCCTAGAAAACAAAAATAGCTTTGATAAAAACTTTATCAATGCAAGAAAATTTTCTTGGGATGTGATTACAAGAAAACAAGTAGCACTATATCAAACGATGAGGTAAATTATGAAAATCTGTTTTATTAATTCTAACTTTCAAATGGGAGGAGTACAAAAGGTTATTACTGACATAGCCAACTACTTTTCTTTAACTCAAGAGGTATCTGTTATTTCCCTTACAAAAGGAGAATTTTTTTATGAATTAAATGATCAGATAGAGAAAGTCATATTTAGAAAAAAAAATAAAAAAAAAATCTATCGTAAAATTATCAAAGAATACTCAATAAAAAAAAGAGGATACTTTAATATTCTTGAGTATTATAAAGAGGAATTAGGTAAAATTATTGATTATATAAAAAAAGGTGAAATAGATATAGTAATATTGTCGCAAGGTGCATTAACAACATTTACTCCAATTATTAAAGAGGCAGTCCCTCGGGTTAAGATAATTTCGTGGCAACATAGTGAAGCAAGTATGTATTTGCAAAACTATAATAAATTTTTTCTAAATGAATACATAGATGGACTAAAAAAGTCCGATCGGGTTATCTGTTTAACAAAGAAAGATAGAGAGATTTTTAAAAACTATAATAAAAAGAGTGTTCAAATATATAACGTATCTGAAATTGAAAGTAGTAAAGTCACCTCACTGCATAATCGGGTGATTTGCTACGCTGGGAGGATACTCATTAAAGAAAAAGGTATCAAGTCTATTTTGGAGGCCATGTCATATATCGATAAAGATATCTCTCTGAATATAGCTGGTGTGGGCACAAAAAAGGAATTTAAAAAATTAAAAGAATTAGTTAAAGTTTATAATCTAGAACAACGAATAAATATCTTTGGAAAAGTACCATCAAATCGTATGGCGGAATTCTATAATCAAGCAGATATCTATGTATCAGCTTCAGAATGGGAAGGATTTGGACTAACAATTGTGGAGGCTATGAAATGCGGCTTGCCAATTGTTTCATACAATAATTCTGGTCCTAATGAAATACTTGATTATGGTGAATATGGAATTATTATAGTGGAAAGAAATCCAAGGACACTAGGAGAACGTATTAATACTATCATTAATAATGATGAGTTAATGAATCATTTACAGGTAAAATCTATAGAGCGTTCAAAGGATTTTTCTTTAAATAGGATATCACAAGATTGGAACAATTTGATTAATAATTTATAGGAGGTTGAAAGTGAAATACGGAATTATGACTTTCCATGAAGTTTGGAATTATGGAGCAGTTTTACAAAATTTTGCATTGCAAAAGGTAGTTGAACAGATTATTTCTAAAGAGGATACAATCGAAACTATAGATCTACCTAAAAGTTATTTTGCAGGAAAAACTCAACTTTTTAATTTTGAGAAACATGATTTTCTTAGAAGCTTGGCACAAAATATCTACCTGTATCCATATAAAAAGAACAAACAAAAAGCTTTTAACGGTTTTAAGAAAAATGAAATGAATTTTTCAAGACGTATATTTCAAGTAGAAGATATTTTAAAGTATGATGGTTTTATTGTTGGAAGTGATCAGGTTTGGAATCCAGAAATAACCGGTTTTGATGAGAGCTTTTTTTTAAATTTTTCAGAGAAGAATTCCAAAAAAATCGCTTATGCTGCTAGTATAGGTAAGGATATTCTCACAGAAAAAGAACGTATGTTTTTGAAAAATAATATTAGCAATTTTAATAATATATCGGTAAGAGAAAAAAGTGCGAAAGACATTTTATCCGAGATGGGATATACAGATGTTGTAAAGGTTCTTGATCCGACTCTTCTATTACAAAAAAAAGAGTGGGAAAAATTAGACAATAATAAGTTTCAGGGAAAAAAGTTTATCTTGGTATATACACTAGAGAAAAATGATTTAATTAATTTTGTAGTTAGGTATTTACAAGAAAAATTCAAGTTAGAGGTTATCTATTTAACTCCAAATAATAAAAAAGATTTTTTTGGAAGTAAGAATTCATTTGGACCGTATGATTTTATTAGTGCTTTCAAAAATGCACAATATGTTATTACTAATTCATTTCATGGAACGGCATTTGCAATTAATTTTGAAAAAAATTTTATTACAATCCCACATAAAACAAGAGGAACAAGAATGAAAAGCTTACTGGAAGATTTAAATCTTAATTCTCGGATATATGAAAATAGTTTTGAAGATGTCCCATGTGAAAAAATAAACTATACTGATGTAATGACTCGATTAAATTTTTTCAGAGAAGAATCTTTAGATTTTTTAAAAAAATCACTTTTATAAGAGAGGTTTAGCATGGAGTATTATCAAGAGAACCTAAAAATTCATTCTACATACGAAAGGCAGTTTAATGATGTAGGATGGCTTTGGAAGGTAGTTCTCTCAATCAGCTGTTTAACTTGTTTTTATGGCTATTGGTTGAATAATAACTATCTATTAACGACAATTAACTTTTTCTTAGTATTTTTAGTATGGATTATAAAGGAAAGAAGAATATTATATAGAAAAAGTGATATCATTTTTGGAACTCTAATCATTGTTTTTTTACTTTCTTCTATAAGCTCGCCTAATAGAACTGAAGCCTTTAAGTATGTATTTTCATTATCTCAACTATTTTTACTAGCTATATGTTTGCAAAGCAATAAATTGTGGAGTAAGTATTTTTTGAAGATATCATATATCTTATCTTTCGGACATGTGCTAGCAACTGCAGCTTATTATGTAATACCTGAACAGATTGACAGAATCAGGATAGTTGTTTTAAATCCAGAGGCACTAGATATAACAAATAAATTGTTACGGAGTGGTTTAAATTCAGGAATTGCTCCTCAGACCGGTAATAATGCATACTATATATCTGTTTTTGTTGGAATTAGTTTCTCTTACATACTGAAATTTCTAGAGAAAAAGAATAATAAGTTAGTTTTTTTTCATCTATTATTAATGTTAATAGGACTTAGTATGTTAATAGCAACAGGAAAACGTGGGCCGTTATTATCAGTTGCCATATCGGTTATATTAGTTACAATAATTTATATCTTATCTAGTACAGCATCTACAAAAAATTTTTTCATAATTGGTCTAATTGGTCTAATTTCTTTATTAGTACTGATAAATACAAGTGTTTTTAAGAATCTTATTGAAATGATTAGTCTAAAACAGGGTGATAACTTCTTGAGTGGTCGGTCTTTATTGTGGAGCGATACGCTAAAAACTTTTGAAGCATATCCATTCTTTGGTCAAGGTTTATTGTCAATGAGATTGAAATTAGGATTGGATTCACATAACGTTTATCTTCAATTACTTGCTGAAACTGGATTAGTGGGTTTTTTGACCTTCATTTGGTTTACTACCTCAAGACTAATAAACTCTGCTGTATTGATGTTTAACAAAGTAAAAAGTGAAACTTCAATTTTTTCTCTATATTTTCAAATATTTTTTTTATGTTATTGTTTTACGGGTAATCCGATATATAATTTGAATCTCTTCGTATTCTATATCATTTTTATTTCAATTAGATAATTAAAGAACAGGGTGTATATTATGAAAAAAAGTAGAACACAGTCTTTTGCAATTAATAGCCTGTTCTCTATATTTAATCAGGTTATTGTAATGTTATCTGGATTTATAATCCCAAGATTTATGCTAAGCTATTATGGTTCAGAAATTAATGGACTTGTTTCTTCAATACTTCAATTTATCAATTACTTCACTATTGTTGAAGCTGGATTATCAGGCGCGGCTATCTTCTCTTTATATAAACCGCTTGCTGAAAATAATTATGATGAAATAAATGGAGTAGTTTCTTCCGCAAAAAGATATTACTATCAAGCAGGGGGGATTTTTACCTCTGCCGTTATTGTACTTTCATTTGTTTATCCAATAATTGTGCATACTCAATCATTGGGGACGAGTTCTATGCGATTCTTAGTTGTTATGTTAGGTGCAAAAGGTTTTCTTGATTTTTTTTCACTTGCAAAATATCGAGCATTATTAACAGCAGATCAAAAAATTTTTGTAATTTCTATATCATCTAGTATTTATACCATTTTAAATACAATTCTAATTTCATTATTTGCTATAAATAGTTTACCAATTACATGGGTGTATTTTTTCTCACTTTTACCACTACTTGTTAGAACGTTTATACTGTCATTCTATGTAAAGAGACATTATCCATATATTGATTATTCTGCTTCTCCCAATAACGGGGCATTAAAAGCACGTTGGGATGCACTTTTCCAACAGTTTGTTGGTATGGCACAGAATTCAGCACCACCAATTATAGCTACTATTTTCTTGAGTTTAAAAGAAGTAAGCATATATGCGATTTATAATATGGTGATTAGTGGACTTAACGGAGTACTCACCATCTTTACAACGAATTTATCTCCTTCATTCGGAAACGTAATCGCTAAAAATCAATCAGAAACATTGAAAAAATCGTACCATGAATTTGAATTCATTTATTTACAATTAATTGCAATTGCTTATTCAGTGGCATACACCCTGATTATCCCCTTCATAACATTGTATACGAAAGGTGTTAATGATACTGAATATAATGTTCCTATCATAGCAACTTTGATGGTTTTAAATGGCTTCTTGTACTCACTAAAAACACCTCAAGGGATGATAATCATTGCGGCTGGACATTATAAAGAGACGCGCTGGAGATCACTTTTACAGGCATTAATTCTTATCATTGGTGGAATTATTTTAGTAAGACCTTTTGGATTGAGCGGAATTATTATGGGAGCAATTCTATCCAATATTTATAGAGGAATCGACATGTTTTTTTATGTTCCCAAAAGAATAACTAAACTAAGTCCTTTTTATACGTTGAAAAACTATCTGCTACAAAGTATAACTATTATTGGGACAGTATCTGTTGGTCATTTAATAAGTAGGAATGTTACTTCTTGGGGAAAATGGATTTTTATAGCAATAGTCTGTACAGTGGTGTCAATCTCCATATTGCTTTGTGTAAGTATGTTTTTTAATAAAACTGTTTTTCATTCTTTAAAAAACAGGTTGATATCTTTAATAAAATAGATTGAAATTTAATTGGAGGGATCCATTATGAAAATATCAGTATTCGGTTTAGGTTATGTTGGTTTAGCAAATGCACTGTTATTAAGTCAAAAAGAACAAGTTAAAGCATATGATATCGTGGAAACAAAGATTGATATGCTACAAAAAAGACAGTCACCATTAGAGGACAAAGAAGTCCACGAATACCTCGAACGTGAGGATCTGAATGTTGAATTTACGAAGAATTTTGAAGAAGCAGTTTTGTTTGGTGACTACTTAATTGTTGCCACACCGACAGATTATGATGAAAAGAAAAATTACTTCAACACATCCACAGTTGAAGATGTGATTGAAAAAGCATTAGCTATTCGTCCAGATGCAACCTTTATTATCAAATCGACTGTTCCCGTTGGTTATACTTTAGAGTTACAAGAGAAATTTAAAACAGAAAATATTATTTTTTCTCCTGAATTTCTTCGCGAGGGAAAAGCGCTTTACGATAACCTACATCCTTCACGAATCGTTGTTGGTGAACGTTCGGGGCGTGGACAAGAAGTGGCAAATATGTTTAGAGAAAATGCTCTAGATTCGGATGTCACAGTCTTGTTGACTCACTCTACTGAAGCAGAAGCAATCAAGTTGTTCTCTAATACTTACTTGGCTTTACGTGTGGCTTATTTTAATGAGTTGGATACTTACGCAGAATCCAGAGGACTGGATAGTAAGGAGATTATCGAAGGTGTTGGATTAGATCCTCGGATTGGTTCTCACTATAATAATCCCTCTTTTGGATATGGTGGGTATTGCTTGCCAAAAGATACAAAACAATTACGTGCAAATTATGAAGATGTACCAAGTAATATTATTGGGGCAATTGTAGATGCAAACACTACGAGAAAAGATTTCATCGCTGAACAGATTTTAGCAAAAAATCCGAAAATTGTAGGTATTTACCGTTTAACGATGAAAGCACATTCTGATAATTTCCGCTATTCTTCGATTCAAGGAGTTATGAAACGTTTGAAAGCAAAGGGGATTGAAGTGGTAGTGTTCGAACCGACCTTGACTGAAAATGAATTTTTCAATTCTAAAGTCATTAAAGATTTTGAAGAGTTTAAATCTTTATCTGACGTGATTGTTTCTAATCGTTTTGAACCAGAACTTCATGATGTTGAAGAAAAAGTTTATACACGAGATATTTTTGGGAGAGATTGATAATAAAAGGAGCTTGAAAATGCAAAAAGTTCGTAAGGCAGTCATTCCGGCTGCAGGGTTGGGTACTCGTTTTTTACCGGCAACAAAAGCAATCGCGAAAGAAATGCTACCGATTGTTGATAAGCCGACGATCCAATTTATCGTGGAAGAAGCAATTGCTTCGGGGATCGAAGACATCTTAGTGATAACTGGAAAAGGCAAGCGTCCGATTGAAGATCATTTTGATTCAAATCTAGCTTTGGAACAAAACCTAGCAGAAAAACACAAAGATGAATTATTGAAATTGGTGGAAGAGACGACTGATATCAATCTGCACTTCATTCGTCAAAAACGGCCAAAAGGGTTGGGCGATGCAGTATTACAAGCGCGCGCCTTTGTGGGAGATGAACCGTTTGTTGTCATGTTAGGCGACGATATTATGGAGGATAAAATTCCCTTAAGTAAACAGTTGATCAATGATTTTGAACAGACAAGTGCCTCAACATTAGCTGTTATGCAAGTACCACAGCAAGAAACATCTAAATATGGAATTATTAATCCGAATGAAGAAGTCGCTAAAGGTCTTTATGATGTGAAAAATTTTGTAGAAAAACCCAATCCTAAAGAGGCGCCAAGTAACCTCGCGATCATTGGTCGTTATCTGCTGAAACCAGAGATTTTCGATATACTAGCAACACAAAAACCTGGTGCAGGCAATGAGATCCAGCTGACAGACGCGATTGATGAACTGAACAAAACGCAGCGAGTCTTTGCTCATGAATTTACTGGTAAGCGGTATGATGTTGGTGATAAACTAGGAATGGTCGAAGCGAATATTGAGTATGGTCTAAAGCATCCAGAAATTAAAGATGAGTTGAAAAAATATTTAAAAGAATTGGCTCAAACGCTTTAATAGTGCTTCAAATCAAGATGAAACGAGTTGAACTAAATGGCTGAAAGAAAAAAACGGAAGCGTCAAGGGGTTAAAAAGACGAGTACTTCAAAGAAAATTTTGTTTACGTTACTTGGTATTTTATTAGCGATCATTCTTGTGGTTGTTGGTGTTGGCGCAAAGATGTATTATGATGTGAAATCGACTGCAGATGATACGTATGAGTCAGTGAAGCGTAATGACTCGGCGGATGAACGTCAGGTAAACTTATCTCAACAAGAACCGTTTAGTGTTTTACTTTTAGGAGTAGACACAGGAGCGCTTGGCAGAACGGAACAAGGGCGCTCGGATACGATGATGGTAGCAACGGTGAATCCAACGTCGGATGAATCATTGCTAGTCAGTCTTCCACGGGATACGTATACGGAAATCGTTGGGCACGATACACAAGACAAGATGAATCATGCCTATGCCTTTGGCGGTGCGGCGATGTCGATGGATACGGTAGAAAAACTATTAGACATTCCAATCAATCATTACATCACCATCAATATGGAAGGGATCGAGTCGCTAGTGGATGCTGTTGGCGGGATTGAAGTAAATAATCCTTTTGAGTTCACTTATGACGACACCAATTTTCCTAAGGGTAAGCAGCAATTGGATGGCGAAACAGCACTGAAGTATTCACGGATGCGTTATGACGATCCAAATGGCGACTATGGCCGGCAAGAGCGGCAACGACAAATTATTACCGGTGTTGCTAAAAAAGTTCTAAGCACGAAAGGATTGAGCAACTATCAATCGATCTTGACAACGATGGGTGAAAACGTCAAAACAGATCTAAGTTTCTCAGAGATGCGGACATTGATGGGCGACTATCGTGCAGCATTTGGTAATATTAAAACAGACCAAATGAAGGGCGAAGGCTTCATGCAAGATGGTGTTTCTTATCAACGAATCGATCCGACTGAATTGAAACGCGTTCAAGACGAATTAAAAACACAATTAAAATAGAATTGCTGTTAAGAGGAAAATAGAAATCTATATTTATCTAGCGGTGTAAAACTGAATAAAATGAAGTATGCGGTGCCTTGGCACTGCATATTTTTTTTTGCCTTTAAGAATCCCTGCTCGTCATAGAAGTATAATTTCTAGGTTCCCTAGATGATTGGCAGATTTAACTGGATAAATAACGCACCTTTTATAAAAATTATAAAATTAATTATTTATCCATGCGTTTGTATAAAAATAACTTAAAATAATTTTTACTTTTTTCGAAGCTTGAACTCATGGTAACGTTTTTTTATGAAATAATTTATAGATGAATAATAACACTATACTAAAAATATATCGTGAGGATACGGTGGATAAAAATTGTATATTCTGAAAAATAGTTATTTTTATTTTTTGATACAGTAGAAGGTCTAAAAAAATCCAATCTGGAGCAACAGTTGGAAAGAAAGTCAAATTCTTTTTTATTAAAGAATTTGGCCTTTTAAGTCGAATAAAGTTAATGTTTTTGCTTAATACGATTAATTTTTATCCGTATAATAAAAATTAGGAACAAATAGTTAGAATCAAAAAAAGTAATTATCCAGTTTGCTATTTTGGTTGATAAAATATTATTAGTTATTTTTAAATCGGATAAAAATTAGTGAAAAAGATATTAATATAAAGAATATGGTTAAATTAAAATTAAATTAGTAATTATGTTGTTTTTTTAATCGATAGAAAGATAGCGTAAAATATCTTGTGTAAATAGATATTTAGGGTAGAAAAAAAGAAAGTCCATTCTGTAAAATTAAAGTTA
>NZ_BJDX01000010.1 GCF_005405365.1 Enterococcus xiangfangensis | reverse complement strand
ATCACCGATAGAATATCGGAAATTAGCAGCCTAATAAATGCTTTTTTATTACTGTCTCAGTATTTTAGGTCAGTTCCGTTCCATCAGCTTAGCTTTTTTGTATTTTTTCAATGATTATTTACGTTGCTGTTTACCAGCATTGCGGCCGTTGTTAGTAGTTTTACCGGTATTTTTTGGTTGGCTGACTTGTTTTGGTTTGATTGGTTCAGCCGGTTTGATTGGTTTGGTCACCACTTGTTTTGGTGGATTTTTTTTCAAGTCTTCTTGAATTTTTGCTTTGATGCGAGGACGCATCAAAACATTTGTGATAAAGGTTTGAAGACAGCTGAAGACCCCACCGACTACCCAGTACAGAGCAACTCCTGCAGGGGATGTGAATGACATGAAGACGATCATCAATGGTGAAGCAATCATCATACTGCGCATTGTTTTCTTCTGTTCTTCAGGCACACCAATCAGTGAGATGTAGCCTTGTAATAAGTAGGCGATCCCGACAACAACAACTAGAAGATAACTTGGCTTTGCCAAATCGATCCCGATGAAAGAGGAATGTTGGATCCCTTCAGAAAAACGAGCGGTGTAATACAACGCTGAGAAGATCGGCATTTGAATCAGTAAAGGCAAACAGCCCATACCGCCCATCATGCTGACGTTGTTTTCTTTGTAGACGGCTTGCATCTCGCTTTGTGCAGCCATCTGTTCTTCTTTTGTCGTTGCTTGTTTTACTTTTGCTTGAGCCGCATCGATTTGCGGTTTGATCGATTGCATTTTTTCAGATTGGATCAATGATTTTTTTGATTGGTTGATCCCTAATGGTAAGATGATCAAGCGAACAATGATCGTCAACACAATGATCGCTAAGCCATAAGACCAGTTGAAATTCTGAACCATCCAATTCAAAAAATTCTCCAGCGGAACGACCAGTGCACGATACACAAGACCTGAAGTATCTGGGTTGCCGTTTTTATCCGATCGTACACAGCCTGAAAGGATTAAAAGAACACCCAAAAGTCCAGAGCCTAAAAGCCAATTTTTAAATTTTGTCATTTATTTCTTCCTCTGCTAATAAAAATTTATACAGAAAATACTATACTAGATAACACAAGCCTTTTCAATTAAATTCGAGAAAATCGGCGAACCTTGTCAGATTTTTAATAGACGACATTGAATTGATCGAAATCTTTGATCGCGGGGTCTTCAAATTGTTCGATGTGTTTGACTTTGGCGAAAGGATTCTGCGGTTTTTCAAGTCTAGTGATGAATTGTTCAATCTGTTCATTTGTTCCAACGGCTTCGATAGTCACACTGCCGTCAGCTTCATTTTTTACTGTACCGGTTAGTCCAATTTCTAGGGCTAATTGATAAGTGGTATAACGAAAACCAACGCCTTGTACTCGTCCAGTAACATTGAGATGCATCTTCATAAGAAAACCTCCTGTTTATTTTTTACTTATACTCTATGATACCGAGTTTTACTAGTTGTTACAAGAATTCACGTGCTATAATGACAGACGAGATCGGCTGTTTTTCTGCTAGAAAGAACCAGAAGAAATGAGTGGTTCTATTATAATAGATAATAAAAATAAGGAGTCCAGCATGAAAGAAATTCAATCAAGTAAAAATACATTGATCAAAGAAACTAAAAAATTACAACAAAAGAAATACCGTCAGCAAACTCAGAGCTATTTATTAGAAGGATTTCATTTGATCCAGGAAGCACAAGCAGCCGGGGTAGTTTTAAAGGAAGTATTTATCAGTCAACGCGGATTAAATGAGTGGTCTGCTTGGATTGAAGAAAATTTAGCAGAGTATTATTTAGTTTCTGATGAAGTATTAAAGAGTTTGGCTAGTCAGCCGGCACCGCAAGGGATGATCGCTGTGGCAGAGATGCCGCAAAAAGAGACGTTAAATTTTTCCGGTGCTTGGTTATTGTTAGATAATGTACAAGATCCTGGTAATGTCGGAACGATGATCCGAACAGCCGATGCAGCAGGATTTTCTGGAGTAATCTTGGGGCAAGGCAGCGCGGATCTATACAACCCGAAAACATTGCGCAGTACGCAAGGCAGTCTGTATCATTTAAAAATCAGCAATCAAGATCTTGCAGAAATTATTCCGCAATTTCAACACGCCGGCAGTCCGGTCTTTGGTACTGCGCTAGACCAAGAAGCTAAAGAATATCTGACAGCAGCTAAAATGGAAAATTTTGCGTTAGTAATGGGAAATGAAGGGCAAGGAATGTCTCCAGAATTATTGGCACTGACAGATCAAAATCTTTATATCACGATCAAAGGACAAGCGGAATCTTTGAATGTCGCGATTGCAGCCGGTGTGCTGATGTTCCATTTACTTAAATAATTCTTCACAATTTGTTAATCGATATTAAGGAACTATTAAACTTTATTTTCAGATTTGTGGAAGCCTACTCAAGCTTTTCAAGCCGTGCTATAATTAGTGGCAGCAACAAGAAAAGGGGCTTTATATCCATGACAGAAAACTGGCGTGATGATGAGGAATACGTTTCTTATATTGAAGATCTATTAGCTACCGAAGAAGTTCAAAAATTAGCAAATTATACCCAACATATAAATTCTACACGTTTAGAACACTCAATCAGTGTTTCTTATACAAGCTACAAATTGGCAAAACAATTTCATGGGGACGTAAGAGCGACTGCTCGTGCGGGATTATTGCATGATCTGTTTTACTATGACTGGCGGACGACAAAATTCGATGAAGGTTCGCACGCGTACATGCACCCGCGGATCGCTGTGAAAAATGCCGAAAAGATTACTGAATTGTCAGAGCTTGAACGTGATATTATTGTGAAGCATATGTGGGGCGCTACAATCACTCCTCCCAAATATAAGGAAGGCTACATCGTAACGCTAGTGGATAAATATTGCGCAATCGTAGAAGCAGCTGTCCCTTTGGTAGAACGTTTCAATTCTTACAAAGGACGTTTGAAGAAAGTCTGGAACTAATAGAGACATATTAGGCATCAAACAAAAAACTTGTTTGGTGTCTAATTTTTTGCCGGTTTCTTGTCTGGATCAGAACGAGTGGTATTCAGCTTGAAGGGTTCATGCTAAACTATTTTTTTATGAAAGAGAGGAATAAAATTATCAAACCAAATGTAGCAAAGCAATTATTTTTTACGATCCTTGGAACATTTATCGCCGCAGTCGGCGTTCGTCTGATCGTTGTCAGCGGATTAGGGGCGGACGCGATCAGTACATTAGTTTTAGGTATTTTGCAACACGTTCCATTAAAATTCGGCACGGTCAGTATGTTGTTCAACGGCATTATTTTAGTCATCATCTTCTTTTATGATCGTAAAATGATCGGCTTTGGCAGTCTGATCAATAGTTTTGGGTTAGGCTTTTGTTTAAATATTTTAGATTGGCTCGGTATCTTACAGACGATTCCTAGCGGTACAGGTTATTTTTCAATTATTGCAGGCTCCATCGTTTTTGGTATTGGCACAGGAATCTATCTCTTAGCCGATGCCGGTTCGGCTGCCTACGAATCTTTGATGATCCTATTAAAAAGATTATTGAAGTGTTCAGTAAAAATAGCCAGGATCGTTTTGGATGCACTCATCTTTTTAACTGGTTTTGTACTTGGCGGTCATATCGGATTGGGCACATTGATCGTTTTGCTTTTAATGGGACCTTCTTTGGAGTTGACGTTGAATCAATTGCCTAAATTAAGATTTTTCCGGATCCAAGAAGCAAAATAAAGAGGATTCGATGTTTTTTTCCAAGCAGATAACGACTTTTCCCTAGTAACTATAAAAGTTATTTGCTACAATGAATAAGGTTCAGCTTATATAGTAGAGGAGTGCTTATCAATGATAGCAGCAAGCGATTTACGTGCTGGTATGACTTTTGTTCAAGACGGAAAATTGATCAAAGTTTTAGATGCCAGCCACCACAAACCTGGTAAAGGAAATACCGTTATGCGTATGAAATTACGCGATGTTCGTTCTGGTTCAACGTATGACACAACTTTCCGTCCAGAAGAAAAATTTGAAAAAGCGATGATCGAAACAAAACCGGTTCAATATTTATACAGCCAAGATGATGTGGCTATTTTTATGGATCTAGAAACTTATGAACAATACGAGATCCCTGTTTCAACAGTTGAAGAAGAAATGAAATACATTCTTGAAAACATGGAAGTAAAAATTCAATTCTTCGGCGACGAAGTGATCGGTGTGACATTACCGACTTCAGTTATCTTGAAAGTCGTTGAAACACAACCATCGATCAAAGGTGCGACAGTTACGGGTTCAGGCAAGCCTGCTACAATGGAAACTGGGTTAGTCGTGAACGTTCCTGACTTTATTGAAGAAGGCGAAATGCTGGAAATCAATACGCAAGAAGGTACGTACCAAAAACGTGCAAATAAATAAAAAGTAAGAGGCTGCGATTTTTATCGCTGCCTCTTTTTTCATAATAAGGAAAAATGATTGAAGTCTTGTGTACGCGAAGTGGTCAGTTTTTATAGCGCGCTTTTTTGGTCCATCAGCTCAGGATAATATTCGAATGTTTCAAAAAGTTCAGGTTGATGATTGACGAAGCGTTTGACCCAATTGCTCACTTCAAAAAAATCAAGCATCGTTTGATCAGTTGGTCGATAAGGGGTAGTCAGAAAAGCCGGCAATTGACTAAGATCTGGTCCAATCATAAAGACATTGTTTGGATCATAAAGTCGATAAAAGGGGAGCATCTTATTCGTTGTGACTAATTTTTTTTGTAAGAAAAGCGATTCAAAGGTGCGCAGGGTTACACCGTATTGTCCAGCCCGTAAAATTTCTAAGATTCCTTTGCTGCGTTTGACCAATTTCAGGTACTCATCATACGGCAAGTAACCGGCTTGTTCGTTCCCACGTTTCGGCAAAATATGATAAAACGTAGACAGCCCTAGCGACTCGAAGCGTTCTTTTAATTCCAAGGCTTGCCGTTTACGACCGTTGTCATTGGCACCGAAGAAAATATCGTAGTCCGTGTGATCCAATACGTCACCAACTGCGTGGGTGTAAAAGGAGCTATTGTGTTTTAAGTTTAAATCGCGTGCTTCTAGTGGGTCAAAATGATAGATCTCGTCGATCGCGGGTTCTTTTTGACTAGCTGTCAGCTTTTGATAGTGTTCCGACTTGAAATGATTCCAGAAAAACAGAATGATCTTTGCTTTGGTGAAAGGCCGAATCTTTGTAGCCAACTCCGGTTCAAAACCGTAATCTAAAAAAATGATCAATTGAAAATTTTTCAAGTAGCGGCGCAAATATTCATTACTTGCTGCAAATAACTCTTTCCCTGAACAAACACTGATTTCCGATAGGGCAGGGAAAAAGTAAAGTGAGCGGTCTTTAGGAACGATCAATACATCAGAATTTTTCATTTTTCTCCCAGCTTTCATCTCAGATTTTCCACAGCATAGCGCTTTCTATAACGAATAGCGATTATTATGCTTGAGAAAAATAATACAAAAAAGAGACTGCCTATGGGATAAGACAGTCTCTAAAGGAATTCATAGTGTGAAAGAAATAACTACATCTATCTAAACATAATATTTTCGTAAACTATGCGCGGTTAAAACGTGCGATCCATTGTTTATAAGGCAACACACCGCCTAAGAAGTAGGTGATGGCTGTTTGGATTGGAATCCAAATCACTGTTTTAATCAAGCGCGGTGCCCAGATCACCCAGCTGTTCAATGGAACATGGTACATCATTGCCAGCCAAAGCGGTGTTAGGATCAGATTGATCAAGATTGTTGAGACTAACACAGATTGAATCGAGTTTTTCCAAGTAATTTCTTTCTTGTAGAAAAAGTAGCCGTAAATCGCTCCTTCAAGAAAGGCATTAATTGTAAAACCGATAAAAAATGGTGCTTTCGCAAAAAGCGACATTCCAATAAAATCAGCGATCACTGCGCCAATCCCTGTCCATAGCGGACCGAACAGCATGCCCATAATAATTTCTGGGATAAAGGCAAAACTGACTTTAAGAAATTGTGTCTCAATCCCTAATAGACGAGACAAAGTGACCATCATGGCGATCAAAAGCGCCATCGTTGTGATGCTTCTAGCATCGAGGTGTTTCTTCATTTCTAGCATCTCCTTATCGAGCTGCTACATCTTCATGCAGCGAATGCGAAAACAAAACCGCAGACTAAGTCTTTCGTCCAGAGGACAACATCCCATCCCTCCAGCACTTAACGCTTTATTTTCTACTCTGTTTTTTTTGAGGTTAGACCTCGAAAAAAATAGTAGCACAGAATACATAAGGAAACAATCATTTCACTTCGAGAGTGTTAAATTTACGCTATCAATAAACGATTTCTTTAGGATCTGAATGGGCTAAGACATATTCCTTGAAATTGATAACTGCAGGAGTGAGGTATGCTTCTTTATTCGTAATTAAATAAAAGGAGCGATCTTGGATCACATTTTTCAAATGGATCGTTTTCAACGGCAAATGTTTTAAAATATACATGTTCGGAACGACTGCAATTCCAAAACCTTGGCTGACAAGACCCGCGATGACTTGATCCACCGTTACTTCATAAGTGATTGTGTAGCTACAATTATTTTTCTGAAATACTTCATCGATCACATTGCGCAACCCGCTGTTTTTACTAAAACCGATCTGCTCGTAAGGTTGGGTTTGTTCCAAATAAATTGCGTCAAATTGTGCCAAAGGATGATCTAAAGGAGCAATCACCACCAATTCTTGACTAGCGATTGGTAAAAATTCGATACTAGGTTCATTAGGCAAATACGATGCAATTCCGATATCATAATGCATATTTTTGATCCCGTCGACGATTTCTTTTGTTACGCCAGAGGAAGTATGAAAATCAAACAGGACTTCTTTGTCCGAATGAGCATCATGAAAATCTCGGACTAATTTTGGGACAAAGGTCGTTCCTAATACTGGTAAAAAAGCAAAGCTGATAAACCCGCTGCCTTTGCTGATTTTTGTGATCGTCTCGATCCCGTCATCTAATGTACCTAAAGTACGGGAAACATAATCTTGAAAAATCATCCCCGGTTTGGTCAACACGACATTCCGGCCTTTTTTTTCGAACAACGTCACGCCCAATTCATCTTCAAGAGAAGCGATGGCGTTGCTTAAACTTGGTTGCGTCACGTTTAGTAATTTACTGGATCGAGTGTAATGCTGCTCACGGGCTAAGACATCAAAATATTTTAAGTGTTGTAAATTCATCTGCACGACTCCTCATGAATAGGCTTCTTTAAAGGTCCACTTGCAATAATCTAGTTCGTTCGTATTTGTTCAAAAGTGAAGCGTGTACATAACGCTTTTCTATGAGTATATCAAAACTTATATGTTTTACCTATAGGTCATTCGACAAAAACCAATTAGAAATTTAAAGAATGCCACGTTAAAATGAATGCAAGATTTGATTGTGAAAACCGATTCATAGTAAACGTTTCGAAACCACATCAAAAAAATTTTTTCAGTGGTGGGACTGCAGCCTGTCATGTGAAATAAATAACTTTAAGGAATCAGTGATGATTTTAGGAGGAAGACAAATGACAAAGGTACCATTGACGATCAGCTCATATACTTTAGGAGTAGACATTGATTTTGAAGAACGGGTAAAAATTGCTAAAGCAGCGGGCTTTGATGGCATCGGCTTACGAGCTGAAACATACATGCTGGCGATCAAACAAGGTTATTCTGATGAACGAATGTTAGAAATATTGGCAGAAAACGGTATGAAAGTGACCGAAGTTGAATACATCACACTTTGGGCTGATCCAAATAAAACGCAAGAAACACCCGAAACATTGTTGCAACAATTTAAGGAACAAACGATTTATCATATGGCGCGTCTGTTTGGTGTTGGTCATATCAACTGTGGATTGATGGAAAATTATCCAGCAGAAGTCCACATCAAAGCGTTCAAAGAATTGTGTTTGCGAGCAAAAGAATTAATAATCGGACTAGAATTCATGCCTTACAGCGGCGTTCCTGATTTAGCCAGTGCTTGGAACATCGTCAAAGAAGCCGGTTGTGACAACGGCATGTTGATCTTAGATACATGGCATTGGGCACGGGCTGAAACATTAGCAGAAGATCTGAAAAATGTTCCTGCAGAAAAAGTAGTGTCGATCCAAATCTGCGATGTGTTAGAACGTCGTTATCCAGATCCGATTTTACGCGATGAATCCATGCACGATCGTCTATGCCCGGGAACTGGCTGGGGCGATACAGTCGGCTTCTTGAAAGCAATCAAAGAACACGGCATCAAACCACGTGTAGTTGGAACTGAAGTTATCTCTGATCCGATTTTGAGCTTAGGTTATGAAAAAGCTGCTCAAATGAATTATGACACTAGTATCGATGTCATTAAAAAAGCTTGGCCAGAATTATTAGAAGATTAAAAGGTAGGTAAGAAGATGTTAGAAGGCGTATCAGGTAAAACACAATTATATGGATTGATCGGAAGCCCAGTGGGACATTCCGGTTCACCAGCGATGTACAATTATGGCTTTGAACAATTAGGAATCGATGCAGTTTATTTAGCATTCGATGTCAAACTCGATGCAGTAGAAAAAGCATTCCAATCTGTTCGTACATTCAATTTGCCCGGAGGCAACGTCACGATGCCTTGTAAAGGTGAAGCTGCAAAATACATGGATGAATTATCACCAGCCGCTGAAATGGTCGGCGCGATCAATACGTTCCAAAATAAAGACGGCAAACTTATCGGTCATATTACAGATGGGATCGGTTTTGCGGATAATTTGAAAAATCATGGCGTTGAAACAAAAGGAAAAAAATTTGTGGTATTAGGAACAGGCGGCGCGGCAACTGCGATCCAAGTTCAATTAGCAATCGAGGAAGTCGCATCAATCGATATCTTCAATATCAAGGATGACTTTTTCGCAAAAGGCGAAGAGACTGTTGCGCGAATCAAGAAATTTTATCCGGGACTAGCGGTTGCGATCCATGACTTAGCTGATGCTGAATTATTGAAACAAAAGATCGCAGAAGCAGATGTCTTGGTAAATGGAACAACTGTCGGAATGGGAACCGGTTCAACGAAAACACCGATTCGTGATTTAAGTGTTTTTCATGAGAACTTAGTTGTAGCCGATACAATTTACAATCCGCCAAGAACCCAGTTGATCAATGACGCGACGGAAAAAGGCTGCAAAACGGTAACTGGCGAAGGCATGTTATTAGGACAAGGGAAAGCATCATTTAAGATTTTTACGGAGCAAGAATTACCAGTCAGACCATAAAAACTCACACGTATTCTTCGGAATACGTGTGAAAATTTCCTATAAGGAGTGTAAAGATGAAATCGAAAAAATATATCATGTCGTTAGTGACGACATATTTGTGTTATTTTACACATGGCATGCAAGCACTTATTCTTAGTCAAAATATGCCCTATTTTTATGAAAAATGGGGTTATACAGATCCGACAGCCGGTGCGGCAGCCGTTTCTTTGGCAATTACAGCTACTGGTTTTGGTAAATTTGTTTCCGTTTGGATCGGTGGCGAGATTTCTGATAAAATCGGCCGAAAAAAAATGGCGATCGGCGGAGCAATCCTTTACATCATTTGTTTTGCCGGACTATTGTTTAGTCCAAGCATGGTGATTGCAGCCATCTGTGCCTTTATGGCAGGTGTTGCCACATCAGGTTTCTGGGATGCATCATTGTATCCAGCAGTTCAAGAAGCCGCACCTAAATATTCTGGATCAGCTTTGTTGGGAATCAAGTTATTTGTTTCACTAGCAGGCATCGTTTATCCATTGATGGTCGTTAACTTCACTGAAATGGGTTCACCACAATTAAGTGTGATCGTTCCTTTGGTTTTATCAGTCGCTTGTCTGATTTTAGCAGTTGGATCTCCATTCGCATATGACGATATGATGAAAGAAAATAAAGATCAATCGGATGGAAAAAATTCTGATGCAATCAAGCAAGAAATTGAAGCCGCAAAAGCTAAAATGTTAGTAAAACCAAATATTTTAGTGAATTTCATTACTATGTTTTATGCCTTTTTATGTATGTTCATCATGTATGGTGCTCAACAATATACCAAAGCATTTGGTTTAAGTAATGCTGGTTTAACTGAGATCCAAGCAGCTGGTTTGACTTCGATCTATACATTTGGCGGAATCATCGCCGTAGTTTTCTGGGCTTTCATGATGGGAAAATTGCGTTGGAACCCATTGAAAGTTTTAGTGATCGATTCTATCTTTACCGCATTAGCACTTGCAATCGTATTGATCATCCGTCACCCGGCAGTTATTTACGCAAGTATTGCAGCTTTAGGTTTCTTTGCATCGGGCGGGGCGTTACAAACCGGGTTAGGCTTGCGCCAATTATTTTGTCCAGGTCCTAAAGGTCGAAATACCGGGATCTATTATACATTCATGGGATTTGCCAGTACCTTTTTACCGTTCATTGTTTCAACGATGACCAAATCGGTAGGAGAAAAACAAGCGATTTATATTATGATGGGCTTGCTTTTAGTAGCAGCATTGCTGGCTACCATCATGATGATCTATTTATTAGGACAACACAAAAAAGTTTTTGGTTACAGTGCCTTTGAAAAAATGCGTGATTAATTGCGAAAAATGGAGGCTCGACTATAACTAGTCGCCTCCATCTTCCATATTTAGCTGGATATAATATTTTTTTACATGAAAAAATGCAGAAGATTAACTGCCATTTAACTAGACTGATCATTTATTATTCGGCCTTTTTCTATTTATTTTTATTTCAAATGAATAGTGAAAAGTTGTATGACAAGTTTCTTTTGTAGGTGAAATTGTGTGTCCATTGATGGACACTAGGTAATTTAGGAGGTCCTTATGGATAGTATTATTGGACTATTGCTGATCGGTTCCTTTGTGGGAATGGTCATTTATTGTATCAAGGGTCATAACTTGATGATCGGCTTTTTCATCATGGCGACGATTTGGACAGTCTTACCGATCATCGGGAATTTATTATCACCGAATGCAGCGTTTGCCGGCTTGACGATTCAAGATATGCTGCACCAAGTGTATCAAACAGCACCAGAGAAATATGGGGCTTCTGTCATGAATATTTTCTTGGGGGCTTTTTTTGGCCGAATCTTATTAGACACTAGTATCGCAGCGACGATTATTCGAAAAAGTGTCGAGTTAGGCGGAGATAATCCGGCAGTGATTTTAGCAATCGTGAATTTAATTAGCGGGTTCATTTTTACATCAATGACTGGCGGCGGTTCGGTAATTGCTATTGCGGTAATCATCTTGCCTATTTTATTTTCGATCGGTATCCCGAAAGTCGTCGGCTTTTTCTCTTTTACAGGATCAGTTGCTGCAGGCATTTTCTTAAATCCGATCAACTTTGGTCAATACTCGGCTTTTTTTCTAAATTCAAATGGCGGACAAACCTACTCGTACAATGATTATTTTCCCTTCGGAATTTTAGCTTTTGTCGTGATGATCACGGTGGTTTCAGTGGCTTCAATGATTTATTTAAAAATGGAAAACCTTACGTATTCTTGGGCGGCAGTCAAACAAAATGAAGTCGTAGAAGCGCCAGGCATCTCACTAATCACGCCATTTTTACCAGTAGTAGGAGTGATCGTCTTTAAATTGCCGGTGATTCTATGTTTTATTTTGGCAAGTCTATATGGTTTAGGAGTTTGCGGCGGCTTGAAAGGAAACTTTCGTGAAATCTGTCGAACGATCTCACGGATCTTTACTGAAGGGGTAAAAGATATGTCGGCATTGATCGCTTTTTGGATTACTCTAGCGATGTTCAATGATGCGGCGGTTTATGCAGCACCTTATTTTAAAGAAATCATCGGCGGTTGGATTCCAGCATCACCGTTAATTTTGTGTATCGCATTTGGTATCTTGGCGCCATTGACATGGTTCAAAGGCCCGTTGTCTCTGATTGGTTCTGGTGCGGCATTACTTGCAGTGGTGAGTCAGACAACAAATTTTCCCACCACTTTTTTATATCCATTGTTTGCTAGCGTGCTGATTGGCATGGCTCACTTTGACATTACGATTTCTTGGAATGCTTGGGGGTTGGGTTTCAATCGAATCAATGCAGTCGATTACATGAAAATAGCATTGATTCCAGGGACAACAGTGGCATTGATTTTGGAAATCGCCAATTTTTTCCTCAACAATCCGCTATAGATTTTAAAAAGTAAGGGGAGTCTCAAAAAATGAAACGACGCGTTCGAATCGGGATCGATGTCGGTGGTACGCATACAAAGGCGGTAGCAATCGACAATGATACTCAAGAAATCATCGGAAAATCATCGGTAAAAACGACTCATGACAGCGAGCAAGGTGTGGCTGAAGGTGTGGCCAATTCCTTTTTGAAATGTTTGGCCGAATTTGATATCGCACCTGAAGAGGTCGTTTTTGTCGCTCACAGTACGACTCAAGCAACCAATGCCTTATTAGAAGGAGACGTCGCTAAGATTGGGATTATCAGTACTGCTAAAGCAGGCATCGAAGGTTGGTTGGCTCGACCGCAGACCAATTTAAAAGATATTGATTTAGGTACAGGCAAAAGTATCTATGTGACTTCTCGCTATATTTCACAAAAAAAATTGACGGAAGAAGCAATTGAGAACGTCATTGATGAACTTTTAGCAGAAAAAATCGATGTCTTAGTTGCTTCGGCAGCATTTGGTGTTGATAATTTATCTTTAGAAGAAAAAATTGCGGCGGTCGCTCGCAAAAAAAATGTTCCAGTGACTTTAGCCTCTGAGATGACCAAACTTTACGGTTTGTCTCGGCGAACGCGCACAGCGACGATCAATGCGTCGATTTTACCAAAAATGTTGGAAACAGCTAATTTGACTGAAGAAAGTGTGCGTTCTTCAGGAGTAGATGTTCCATTAATGATCATGCGCGGTGACGGCGGTTTGATGGATGCTGTTGAAATGAAAAAACGTCCTGTCTTGACGATGTTATCAGGTCCGGCGGCTAGTGTCATGGGAGCACTGATGTATTTAAGAATCTCAAACGGCATTTATTTTGAAGTTGGCGGGACCTCTACAAACTTAGGTGTGATCAAAAATGGACGACCAGTGATTGATTATTCAGAAATTTCTGGGCATAAAACGTACGTTAATTCGCTTGATGTTCGAGTGCTGGGAGTTGCTGGCGGCAGCATGATCCGAGTGAGCAAAAGCGGCGTGAAGGATGTCGGTCCTCGCAGTGCGCATATCGCTGGTCTGGCTTATGCTGTTTATACTCCAGAAGAAGAAATCGTCAATCCTCAGCTGGAACTGTTTTCACCAAGAGAAGGAGATCCCGCAGATTATGTAGCAATCAAATTAGAAAGCGGCAAACGCATCACGATCACTAACTCTTGTGCAGCGAATGTTTTAGGCTATGTAACAAAAGAGGATTTTTCTTATGGAAATGTCGCATCAGCTCGAAAAGCGATCGCACCTCTAGCAGAATATTTGAATTTGACGATTGAAGAAGTTGCGCGGCAGATTTTAGTCAAAGCAGTTGAAAAAATTGAACCGGTCATTCGCTCATTAGCCAAAAAATATCAACTCGAAAAAAATCAAATGACTTTAGTTGGTGTCGGCGGTGGGGTAGCGGCATTGATCAAATTCGCAGCTGAACGAATGGATTTGAATTATAAGATCCCAGAAAATGCTGAAGTGATCTCTTCGATTGGGGTGGCTTTAGCAGCAGTTCAAGATGTCGTCGAACGGATCGTACCGAGCCCTACAAAGAGGGACATTCAAGCAATCAAACAAGAGGTTACAGACATGGCAATTGAAAGCGGTGCAACAGAAGACAGTGTCGAGGTCCATATCGAGATTGATCCTCAAACACAAAAGATTACAGCACGAGCATCTGGCTCGACCGCAGCCCAAGCAACCGAACTTCAGTCTGCAGCAACTGAAGCGGAAGAACTTGAAATCGCAATCCAAGATTTTCGTTTGCCAGCCGAGCAAGTTCGATTATTGGATGCAACCAATCACTTCAATATTTATGGTGCCAGCACGAAGAAAGGCAATGGGATCCGAGTAATCGATAAAAAAGGATTCATTCGCGTGCAAAGAGAACATGCAGAAGTGGTCAAAACATCCATCCAAAGTTATTTTGAAGTAGTCAATCAGCTTTGGGAAAGCATGGCGAATTATCAAAGTGATTTGATCATTCGTCCAGATTATTATTTCTGTGTTGGACCGCGATTATTGGATTTTTCCAGCACCGACTTTGCCCAATTGACGATGCTGATGGAAATTGAAATGAGCGAGATCATCGGTACAGATGAGATCATTATTATTGCGGCAAATCGGTATATTTAGAAGGGATAGTAGGAATGGACTTTAACACTTTAGCGCAAGCAGAGATCAACTATGGGAAATATTTGCTGTCACAAGATCATTTGTATAAAAAAATCCCTGAAAATCAGCGATCGGAGCTGATTCAACAGGCAGTTGAATGCGGCGAATCGGCAGCAGAAAATTTAGTCGCAGATGATTTGCGGAACTATTGCCGTCAAGAAAAAATAGAGATAGAGTTTTTTCAAGAAGAGTTGAAAGCGGAAAATTTTCGGTTTGTTTTGGCGGAGTTTCAATTACCAAAGCTAATTCGGATCAATCAAAGTTTATTGGCCGCAGCAGAACCCTTTTTATTAGCGCAAGATTTTTTTAAGGATCAACGAGCAGCAGATATTTTGTTAGCGCATGAATTGTATCACTATTTGGAAAATCAGCAGCAATTGTTTACGATCAAAAAGCAGTTAATGTATCAAACAGGTCCGTTTAAACGACAAGCTCGCTTACATGCCCTCAGTGAGATCGCAGCGATGAGTTTTGCACAAGCGTACCTAGAGCTACCTTTTTCACCGGTCATCTTGAACATTGCTTTGCTGTATCCAATCGCACCAGAGTATAGTGAACAGTTGGCAAAACAACTCTTGGTGATTGATTGAACAAGACTATAGATTGATTTAAAAAAAGAATTAGTATTCACTGATTGGTTTCAGTATATTTAAGGTAAGCAAAGCGGCTGTGACAAGATTTTTGTTAGAGTCCCATAAAATGAACAGGAGCGGAAATAATGGAAAAATCATGGTTAGATTTAGCAAATGATGTAGTAGTAATCACAGGTGCCTTAGGCGGAATGGGACGGAAGATCGCAAGTGATTTTGCGGAACAAAAAGCGAACTTAGCCTTAGTCGATTTAAATGAAGAAGCTACTAAAAGCTACGCGGCAGAATTAGCAAATAAATATGGAGTGAAAGCAGAAGGTTATGCCTGCAACTCAACAGTCGAAGAACAAGTAGATGCCTTAGCAAAAACAGTCAAGGCAGATTTTGGCAGAATCGACGTGTTGGTTCAAACAGCAGCAATCCTAACTTTCAGTCCGTTGGAAGACTTAGCTTTAGATGAATGGAAACGGACGATCGACGTGAATCTGAATGGCTACTTCTTAGTTTCGCAACGAATCGGTCGTGTGATGATTGAACAACAATCAGGACGTATGGTCCACATTTCAACGATCGCTTCGCTTTCACCAGAAACATATTCAGGTGCTTACAGCCCAAGTAAAGCGGGTGTGAACATGCTGTCTAAGATGATCGCCGGTGAATGGGGCCAATATGGTATTCGCAGTAATTGTGTATTGCCATGTTTTGTTAAAACACCATTATCAACTAAATTCTATGAAGATGCAGAAGTGGAAGAAGGCAGAAGACGAATGACAGCTAATCGCCGCATTGGTGAAGTTCAAGATATTTCCAATGCAGTGTTGTATCTTGCCAGCAAACGTTCTGATTACACGAATGGACATGAATTGCGCGTAGAAGGCGGATTCGGCAACATGATTGGTGATCTAGTACCAAAACCAGGCGGACGTCGTCAATATGCGATCGATTCAAAAAAACCAAAAGCTTAATACCATCAAAGGGAGTGTGACAAAATTTTGTCACACTCCCTTTTTTCGAATAGCTGGTGAGAAGTCGTTTATTCGGGTAGTCTTTTTCATTTCTTAAAACCGTCTACTTCAGGAACAACGGCTAACTTAATAAGTGAAATTACCAAATACTTACGCGTTTTTCAGGAGCTAAATACATAGTATCAGCTGGTTTGATGCCAAAGGTTTGATAGAACTCTGCCAAATTTTTGACTTGGACGTTGGCTCGTAATTTATTTGGTGCGTGAACATCAACTGATAAGAGTAATTGTGTGTATTCTTGGCGGGCTTTCATCCGCCAAATCGTTGCCCAGTTGATGAAGAAACCTGCAAGGTCGGCATTAGGATCTTTTTTCGCGGCTTCTAGTGCACAACTCAATCCTCCAGCATCAGCGATATTTTCCGAAACAGTCAATTTACCGTTGACTTTTCCGCCAGCGATTCCCAATCCATCAAATTCAGCGATCATCTGATCGGCCAATGCTTGAAAATGTGTTTGATCGTCGTCTGTCCACCAATTGTTCAGATTTCCGTACTCATCGAACAGCGAGCCGTTGTTGTCAAAAGCATGAGAAATTTCATGGGCGATGACAGCACCAATCCCACCAAAGTTTTCGCTGCTGGATTGTTCCAAACTGTAAAACGGTGCTTGTAAGATTGCTGCTGGGAAAACAATGATATTGCGAAATGGATGGTAATAAGCATTGACAGTGTTGGCGCTCATTTCCCATTCATCTCGTTCAACCGGTTTATTCCATTTAGCATACTCGTCGCGGCGTTTTAATTGACTAAAGTGTAATGCGTTGCTTAACAGCGAGCCGCCTTTTGCAGCTGGAGTCACTGTAAATTGTGTATAAATCGGCGGAATCTTTTCTGGATAGCCGACATGAATGCCAAGTGTTTTTAATTTAGTAATGGCTTTTTCACGAGTGGCTTCACCGAGCCAACTGTTGCTGCTCAAACGTTCTTGATAGATTCCAATCATTTGCTCCACCATTTGCTGGACATCTTTTTTGGCTTGTTCACCAAAATATTTTTTTCCATAATAGTCGCCAATGATTTGATCGAAACGTCCAGCAGCAAGATAGAATGCCGCTTTTCCTTGTGGGCGAGCTTCCGGTGCACCAGATAGCGCCCGGTTATAGATGCCGCCGACTTGACGAAATTCTTCACTGAGATAAGCAGTTAAAGCATTGATTGTCATAACTAACATCCAGCTTTTCATTTGTGGAAATGTTGCTGGTGTGATCAAGTCATTTAATTTTGCAAAAAACAGCGGTTCGGTCACAATGATTTTTTCGGGGACTTCACCGACTAATCCAATCAATAATTTTTTCAAATCAAGCTGTTGACTATACTTGATAAATTCTTCGCCGCTTTCAGGATTATACATTTTGCTATAGTCAGCATTTTCTTCGGCACTTTTTACATGGGGAGCCAGCAATTTATCAAATTGAAGGGCTTCATCTGTAATTTTTTCGGCTGTATCAGCCTTGTAACCTGCTAGGGCAAAAAGTTTCAGCGTCATTTCTTTAAAAATCGCTAAAAGCTGCGGTGCTTGAGGATGATCGGGTTCATAATAAGTTTTGTCTGGCAAAATCAAATTGGGGGCGCCTGCGAATAACGCGTTGATTTTTGTATTTTTCATATCCGCATCGACATCCACACCAAAAGGTAAAGGAAGTCCGGCGAGTACCCAGCTGGTCAATTGTTGATCCAAATCAGCTAAATTTTTTAACTCTGCCACTTGATTTAATAGCGGAAGCAAAGGGAATGCACCATCTTGATCCCGTTTTTGATAATCGTTCGCCAATTGAAAATATGCGATGTACTCTTTCATCAAGTCATTTGGAATCAATGAAGGATCAGCACTCATCTTTTTCGTATCAGCAATCAATAAGTCATCAATCTCATCGACTAAATCCTGAAAGCCGCCAGTTGCCGGCTTGTCCGCTGGAATGACGGCATCTTTGATCCATTCGCCGTTGACTGCTTCATATAAATCATCTTTGATTTTTGTTGTATCCATAAAACTTCAGCTCCTTTGTCATTGTGGTCTAATCTATATTATAATAAAACAATTGATGGGCTGCTCACAGGAAGAGCATTTTTTTAGAAACCTTCGTTTATCCAAGCAGTTATCATCAGCAAAGGTCAGAGTCAATTATGATACATCTTAGAAAATAGATAAAATAAAACGATTCGGTGGTGAGAAAATGGCGGATTTACTTGGTCAATGGGTAGAATTAAAGAGTTTTGAAAAATATCGTGAATGGCAGACGCCGCGAGGATTTTTGTGTGGGACGTATGCTGCCAGTGTGTTACTGGCGTACTGGCAAGATGAGTTGGATCAAGAATGCTTACCTCAGCTAGAAATAACTAGTAATCAAAAAGAAGAATTGATCCGCACCTTGCAGTCTTTTCTACAGCCAATCGATCTTCCAACGATTCCTTTCCAAATTTCTTGCGGCTTAAATCGTTTTTTCCGCCATTACCAAATTCCTTATCGGGCAAGAGGGACAGCGATAGGTTCATGGCAACGGGTAACTAAACGAATCGCAGTAGGCGAGCCAGTCATGATCGGACTTTTGCAGCTCCTAGGCAGCAGTTACAAAAATCATTGGGTTGTGGTACACGGTTTTATGGAAACTGCAGATGGACAAAAATTTTATAAAGTCCATGACAACTGGGGCAACAGCGAGGCGATTATTCCCGCTGAGTGGGGAAATGGAACAATCACGTTAGTTTCACAAAAGGTTTAGAGTGATTAGATCTGTGTCTGATTTTAAGAATTTATTTGTTTGGTGCGATTGAAAAGTAAAATCTACAGCAAATAACTAAACTATGTTAAACTAGGGGTACAAAATACTTGGAGGGACACCATGTCAGAAGAAAGTAATGGAAAGTTTAAAATTTTTAGTCTTAATGGAAATAAACCATTGGCTGAAAAAATCGCCGATGTTTGTGGCGTACCGTTAGGAAAAAGTACGGTCAAACAATTCAGTGATGGAGAAATCTCTATCAACTTAGAAGAAACGGTCCGCGGATTTGATGTTTATGTGATCCAATCGACGAATGAGCCGGTGAATGATTATTATTTAGAGTTATTGATCATGATCGATGCGTTGAAACGCGCGAGTGCAAAAACGATCAATGTCGTCTTGCCATATTATGGTTATGCTAGACAAGATCGCACTGCTAAGCCGCATGAGCCGATCACAGCTAAATTAATAGCGAATTTACTTTCAGACGCAGGTGCAACAAGAGTGTTGACCCTTGATTTACATACTGTGCAAGTCCAAGGTTTCTTTGATATTCCAGTCGACAATTTATTTACGATGCCATTATTTGCGCATTATTATCGTCGACGCGGAATGGTGGGTGATGGCTATGTCGTAGTATCGCCAAAAAACAGCGGTGTGCAACGTGCCCGTAGTTTAGCAGAGTATTTAGATACCGCGATCGCGATCGTTGATGTTGCAGAAGAAGGAAATCCAGATTCCGGCTATGTGATCGGTGATGTCGAAGGACGTTGCTGCATTATGGTCGATGATATTTTGAATACGGGAGAAGTCTTTTCCAATGCAGCAAAAATATTGAAAAAAGCTGGTGCAAAAGAAGTTGTTGCTTGCGCATCACACGGATTATTGTCACCTCCAGCAAAAGCAAACTTAGATGCAGCAGACATCGAAGACATTTGTATCACAGACTCTGTCTTAACAGGGCCTGAGCGTCATCCTGAAAAGTTATCGATTATCAGTTGTTCCCTCTTAATGGGTGAAGCAGTTAAACGAATCCATAAAAATGAATCGGTCAGCCCGTTATTTACGATGGAACAAAAAGATTTCAAATAAAAAGGGCCCCACGGCCTTTTTTTGTCTGCTTGAAATTTCTGCCAGACGGTTAGCTGGCGGCAGACTTTGCAGTGAGTAAAGTTTTAAGAATAAGAGATCGCACAGCTTAGCAAAATGAGAAAAAATGTATTCAAAAGAAGCTAACTGTCAGAAAGGTTCGAAGATTTGTGGAAAATATTTATTTAGATCATGCGGCGACAAGCCCGATGCACCCAGAAGTCATCACAGCGATGACAGAAGTTATGACGGATACTTTCGGTAATCCATCAAGCGTCCATCATTTTGGTCGTCAGGCCGCTGGGAAGTTAGAAATGGCGCGAGAAGTTATCGGAAAAAGCCTCGGTGTAAAATATCATGAAATCATTTTTAACGGTGGCGGAACTGAAGGCGATAATACAGCGATTTTAAGTACGGCTTTTGGTCGTCAAAATGAAGGGCGCCACTTGATCACGACTCAGATCGAGCATCCTGCAGTTATTAATACGATGAAGTATTTGGAGACTCAAGGGTTTGAAGTGACATACTTGCCAGTAGATCGTAAAGGCAATCTCTCGTTGCCAGATTTTGAAGCCAGTTTGCGTCCTGATACGACCTTAGTATCAATCATGTATGGCAATAACGAAATCGGCAATTTAATGCCGATTAAAGAAATTGGCGAACGGTTGAAAGAGCATCCTGCGTATTTCCATACCGATGCCGTTCAAGCTTACGGCAATCAATTTATCCAGCCTCATGAACTAGGAATTGATTTTCTAAGCACTTCTGCGCATAAAATCAATGGACCAAAGGGTGTCGGATTCTTATATAAAAGTGATAACGTAAAATTAGTCCCATTGCTTCGTGGCGGAGAACAAGAAGAAAAACGCCGTGCAGGAACCGAAAATCTTGCGGGGATTTGTGGAATGGCAAAAGCGGTAGAACTATTGACAGAAGAAAAACGTGAAGGACAGCACAAATTGTACGACCAATTTACTCAGAAAATTTTGACGATCCTAGATCGTGAAAAAATCGATTATCATGTGAATGGGGATCTAAGTAATAAACTGCCTCATGTCTTGAATCTTCGTTTTAGCGGAATCATCAATGATCTGCTGCTAGTGAAATTGGATCTGCGTGGAATCGCGGTTTCTACCGGCTCAGCCTGCACAGCAGGAACGGTTGATCCTTCGCATGTACTAGAAGCGATGTATGGCAAAAATGCGCCGGAGGTCAAAGAATCTTTGCGCGTAAGTTTTGGTTATGGCAATACGATGGAACAAGTAGAATACTTTGCAGAACAACTTGTAGCTAGTTTAAAAGAACTAACAAAGTAGATTGAAATGGCGAATGCATATCTTTATAATTAAGATTAAAAGATGAGGTGAGCAAATGGCATTTACAAAAACGGCAACGATCAAAGGGGCAAACTATCAATACGCGTTAGCACCAACTGCTAAAAAATACACATTACGCGATAATGGGTTTACCGAAACAAGTTCAGGTAATTTCCAACTAGTTCGTCCGTTGCAAGCGACGCCCCAAAGTAAAGAAGGATTTAAACTGAAAATCACGGTGACAAAAGATCTCAGCGCGTTGAAAATGTCGGTGACGACAGCCAATGGGCTAAAAGTAGTGGATATTTTTAAAGATGCTAAACAAGAATTGGTCCAAGAGAAATTTTACTTTCTAATGGATGGAATGATTGACCGCGGATTATTTGTTAAAGAAGAAATTTAAGTTGAAACGGCTTTTGTCTGAGAAGATGAGAGCTGTTTTTTTAGCGAAAATCCAGTGGTTGTAAACCGCTTTCCGTTTGGCTGTAAATGTAATTTTTTTGAGTTTTTTTAGTGGTTAGAGGCTTCAATTTTAGCAGATTATGGTACACTAATGATAAGAAAATTGTTGGAAATGTAGGTGAGAAGTTGGTTCACAAGATAGACACAATCGAGCATCATAAAATTATTTCTGATTTCCGTCTCTTGTCAGGGCTGACCGTCTCAATTGAAGACTGTGCCAAGCTGACGAAAGCGTTTCGAAAATACGGCGTCGATGATTATTATATCAGCGGTTATGAAGGAAACAGCTACTTGACGCGGTATGTTGATTATTTTATCGAAGGCATTCCTTGTTGGGAATACAAAAAGCAATACTTGATTCCGCTAATTTTTCGCGACATGCCTGATACACAAAAAATGTTTCATGATACTTATCGTTGGGAAGCCTTTTTTATTCTCTTAGATTGGTATTTGAAATACAATCCAGAAAAAGTCATCATCAAATGCAAAAAGCAAAAAAAACAGCAAATGATCGATACAGCTTTTTTAGTCTTTCGTTTATGGGAGATTTGTGATGGGGCGGCTTTTCCAATCGCTAATTTTAATAATCTTTCTGAATTTGAACAGTGGAATCAGATCTTTCACTTGATCGATACAGGGAAATCCTTTAGACGCACCAAAGAATTTGATGCGACTAGAGTAGAGGATCTAACTCAGTTAGAAGCTGTTATTGCAATCATTAAATTAAAATATCAAGCACTTTTACAAAAACAAGGCTACCAAGTTTAAGTTGGTAGCCTTGTTTGGTGGGCGCAAAAGCGCATTTTTTTAAGATAGATGGTAAAATAAAAGAAATAGATTTCCTCTGTAGGTGATGAGAATGAAATATTTTATAGCAGACACACATTATTTTCATGAGAACCTGTTAGGCGACAATGACTTTGCGCCGCGCTTATTTGATACTGTCGAAGAGATGAACCAGCAGATGGTCACCGCTTGGAACGCAGTGGTGAACGAAAAAGATACAGTGTATCATTTGGGCGATGTAGCGATGCATCCGTTGTACGAAAAAGGGTTTCCCGCCATTTTAGAACAACTGCTACAATTGGAAGGAAAAATCATATTTATTAAGGGAAACCATGACTCGCGCACTTTTTTCAAATATTTGGCAGCTCATAATCCAAAACTTGCAAATGGTACGGCTAAGTTTGAATTTGAAGATGTCGGAGCAATCGTCAAATTTAATCACCATCAATATTATTTGACCCATTATCCAATGCTTTTAGGCAAAACGGTGAATATTCGCAACTTGCATGGTCATATCCACAATTATAGTATGCCGATTGCAGAAGATATCAACGTTGGAGTCGACGCGCCTGAACGTAATTTTTTGCAGACGCCATTGCCATTTGGAACGCCCATCTCTGAAAACTTGATCGATGAGATTGCGGCTTATAAAGAAATTGAAGTAAAAAAATTAAAATAGCCAGAGTTACCACTAAAAAAACCATCAGACTTATTCACGAATCAATGGAATAAGTCTGATGGTTTTTTAGTGATTGAAGTGTTGGATCATTTGATACAACTTTTTCGTTTCTGCTGGTTTTTTATTTGTATAGTAATAAGAACGATCTTTGGTATGGATTATTAAAATGGGTTTTGACTGATGGTCAACGAATAAAATTGCAGATTCTCCTGCGATTCGATAATGACCAATGTCATAGTCATTAGTTGCAAGCCCATTTGTTCGAACACCTGTCGGTAGTTGTTTGGTCAACTCTACTTTTGTGATTTGATCAAATGGAATGTTCTGCTCTTTGACAAAATGACCATCGAGGATGACTGTTTCATTTTTTATTTCATAACTAAGCGGATCGGGATGATAATCCAATACGTATAATGGGACAAAGGTAACCGCCATAGCCGCGATCAAAATTATCGGGACCAATCCCAAAAAGATTTTTCCAGCGGTTTTGCCTAAATTAATGGAGATATTCATACCAATTCGATCGGGAATCATCAAGCGATTATCATCTGGATTATAATACATCCCATAACGCCAATAATAATCCTCACCGAAATAACGAAAAGTAGCGGTACTAGTCAATAACTGATCTTGCTTTCTCCGAAGTCGGATCAACCACCACAGAGAAACACCACAAAATAAAAGGATCAAACTGATTTCGAAAATCGTCAGGATAGTAAAAAATGAGGCCGCCATTTTCATCGTCAACAATGGAACAAAAACGATCAAGCTGATAATGCCACTCATGAAAACGGAGAGACTTGACCAGTAAAATTTCGTGAGATCATTGTATTGTTGATTGATTTTTTGATCGTCGGTCAATGGGCGAACCGGCAAACGGTTAATGACCCGCCAAGTAAAAAACATCATGCCCCAGATGAGTATGTTAACAATCAAGAACATCAGTGCCAGATCCGGCATCGCTTGTTGATAAAGCAGCCCGCAAAGTAACAGGATCAGACCTAAAGACAATAGAAACCACCCGGCCGAGACAAGTTTGCGATTTTTTTCAAGGACTAGACGAGTATCGATCTGGATCGGTTGAGCAGTTAGCTGCCAATGATTTTCAGCAATCAGCTGATGTCCCTTACGGATGTAGCGCAAGGTGATCAAATAATTTGTACCGATAGTCAAATATAAGAGTAGGAAGAACAGCAGCATAAAACTAGAATCTTTCATAGGAATCAATAGCATGAAATCGAGAAGCGTTAAGATCAATGCTGCTTGGAATTGCCGAGTACGGAAACTTTTTGAAAAGTTTAGTACCTTTGGATCATTGATTTTATCTGCTGGAAAAGTATTTTCAACAATCACATAATTATGTGGTTTCGCAGCCAAACTGCTGACAAAAGCCATAATAAAGTTGCAAGCGATTAAGACTACTAAAATAATTGGAGCCATCATTAGTTCTCACCCTTTCTAAAAGAAGATAAAATTGTTTGAATCTTATCACGCAATTTCTCTTCATCCGGTTCAGCCAAATAAAGTTCGGCTAATAAAAGTGTTAAATTTTCTTCATTGGTTTTACTTGAAGGAACGGGTAGCGGCGCAACGATAGTTCCTTTGCGGCGATCAGTCAGCAAATAGCCTTCTTCGCGCAACTGCTGATAGCCCTTTGAGACAGTCATTGTGTTGATGCCGATCTCATCAGCGATTTGGCGAACAGTGGGCAGTTGTTCAGCGGGATTCAAGTCACCTTTTGCAATCCCAATAATGATTTGTTTGCGCAACTGTAAATAAATGGGTTCATCTGAATGAGGATTGATTTCTAAAATCATAGTAGCAACCTCCTTTGTATTGTTTATATTAATACAAACGATACAAAAAGACAAGAAAAACGCCAATGAGGAATAATTTATCGAAAATTTAGGATTTATGTTGTATAATGCATGTTACTGAAAAGTTGCGACCTTCAAATCGTAGAGTTTTCGGAATCTAGATTGAAATGATGGTGATACTGTGTCTAACAGCAACACACGAGTCGTCGTAGGAATGAGCGGCGGCGTCGATTCATCAGTAACTGCTTTGTTGTTAAAAGAACAAGGTTATGATGTAGTCGGCATTTTTATGAAAAATTGGGACGACACCGATGAAAATGGTGTTTGTACCGCGACGGAAGATTACAAGGACGTGGCGAAAGTCGCTGCCCAAATTGGGATCCCTTATTACTCTGTCAACTTTGAAAAGGAATATTGGGATCGTGTCTTTGAATATTTCTTAGCAGAATATCGTGCCGGACGCACGCCTAATCCAGACGTAATGTGTAACAAAGAAATCAAATTCAAAGCTTTCTTAGATTACGCGATGGAATTAGGAGCAGATTATGTAGCAACTGGACATTACGCCCAAGTCGAAAAAGACGAAAATGGTGTCGTCCATATGTTGCGCGGTGTTGATAACAACAAAGACCAAACCTATTTCTTGAGTCAATTATCACAAGAACAGTTGGCAAAAACGCTATTTCCATTAGGCGGAATGCAAAAACCAGAAGTTCGTGCGATTGCTGAACGTGCTGGCCTTGCAACGGCTAAGAAAAAAGATTCAACGGGTGTTTGTTTCATCGGTGAAAAGAATTTCAAACAATTTTTAAGCAACTATCTGCCTGCCAAAAAAGGGAAGATGGTAACATTAGACGGCGAAGAAAAAGGCGAACACGATGGATTGATGTATTATACGATCGGCCAACGTCAAGGCTTAGGTATCGGCGGCGGCGGAAAAACGCAAGAACCGTGGTTTGTTGTTGGTAAAGATTTAACAACAAATACATTGTATGTCGGTCAAGGTTTCCATCATGAAGCATTGTATGCGACGAGTTTGGATGCTAGTGAAATTCATTTTACAACGAACGAAAGTCAACCAAAAGAATTCAAGTGTACCGCGAAATTCCGCTATCGTCAGCAAGATGTTCCTGTGACGGTTCGATTGTTGGATGGCGACCGGGCTGAAGTAATTTTTGATGAACCCATTCGTGCGATCACACCAGGACAAGCAGTTGTCTTTTATGAAGGAATGGAATGCTTAGGCGGCGGATTGATTGATCACGCGTACCAAGCAACAAAAGAATTACAATATATTTAAAAAAAGTTGGCAACAAAAAAAGTAGTCACCGTTGAATTTGACGGGTGACTACTTTTTATTATGCAAGGCCTTGAGAAAAATGGGCCATTGCGACTTTGACTTCATCTAATTTTTCCGGTTTGATTAAGGGAAAAAGTTGTTCTTGCAATTGTTTGAATTCTTGTAAGTTTAACGCAGTTGTTTCTTGGTCCGCAAAACTTTTAATTAAGATTTTCTTTGCCTCGTCCTCTTTACCTTCAATGGTGTTGTTAAGGAAGAAATCAAGAAATTTTAATTGTCCATCAAGCATGTTCGTCACTTCTTTCATTAGAATTATTTATTAGTATAAAAAACTAACGAAAATTTTACCATTAATAAGACTTATAATTTATAAGTTTCTTGTCGAAGGAAGGCCTGCTGAATGCCAAGAGGGCTCCAAAACAGTTTTCATTCTTCTTGCAAAAATTATATAAAATTCTTTTGCGTTGTGGTAGGATACAATTAAGAAAAAAGCAACATTTTTCTGCAAAAATTTTATAGTTTTCAATTTTTTGTTGAACTTATTTCAATTGAGAACATTTTTCTTGTATTTTTATTTCATGATACTTATGATTGGGGTAGAAAGAAGGAGAGAGCAAGATGTATCAGGTGATTACCATGTATGGCGACAATGAACCTTGGTGGTTCTTTGAAGAATGGCAAACAGATATCCAAGAGACCGCGACTTTTGAAGAGTTTGATGCGGCAGTAGCTTATTATGAGCATCGTTGGAGCGAGCTCCAAAAAACCAATACATATAGCAATGCGAAACAGAATTATTTAAGCGCATTTTGGAAAGATCAAGACGAGCGCTGGTGCGAAGAGTGTGATGATTATTTGCAACAGTACTGGGGACTAGCGCTATTAAAAGATGAACAACCATTAACGGTTGCTAGCAGAAAGGAATTTTATGAAACAGCTCATTATAGCGGAAAAGCCAAGTGTTGCAAGAGACTTGAGCAAGGTGCTTAACGCCAATCAAAAAAATAAGAATTATTTTGAAGGACCCAATGTTGTTGTGACTTGGGCCCTTGGTCATTTATTGAGTCTAAAAATGCCCGAAGATCTAAATAGCGAGTGGCAAAGTTGGCAAATGGAGACATTGCCGATGATTCCAAAATATATTGGAATCAAACCATTGCCGAAAACCCGCGGACAATTGAAATCAATCCAGCAACTAGCCAAACGCAAAGATATTTCAGAAGCCGTGATCGCGACAGACGCTGGTCGCGAGGGCGAACTTGTTGCCCGCTGGATCTTGGAATATGTGCGCTTTGAAAAACCTGTCAAACGGCTGTGGATCTCTTCGCAGACCAATAAAGCAATCAAGGATGGCTTCAAACAATTAAAACCAGCCAAAGAATACGATAATTTGTATCAGTCCGCTTTAGCACGAGCAAAAGCAGATTGGCTAGTTGGACTGAATGTCACACGTGCATTGACGGTCAAATATGAAGACAGTTTATCCGCAGGTCGGGTACAAACACCGACACTTGCGATGGTCCGCCAGCAAGAAAAGAAAATTGAAAAATTCCGTCCGCAGAATTATTTTGTCATTTCTTTAGAAGTTGATGGTCAAAAAGCTAAGTTGAATCAAAAGAACCCGTATAGTATCACAGAGCGGGAAACTGCAGAAGAGCTAGTCAAAGAAATGATGCGGGCAAAAGGGACAGTATCTGATATTACTGAAAAAGAAAAAACTGAACCCGCACCGCTTCCTTATGATTTAACAGAAATTCAAAGAGAAGCCAATGCTCGGTATCAATTTTCTGCGAAGAAGACGCTGACGCTCGTTCAAAGCTTATATGAAACGCATAAAATCGTGACCTATCCACGAACAGATAGTAAATATCTGACAAATGATATGAAAGCGACCATGAAAGAACGATTGCAAGCAATCAGTGATTTTGCACCAGAAGTGAAAACATACATTAAAAACGGCGCGCAAGTAAAACAAACGCGCGTGTTCCAGGATAATAAAGTGACGGATCACCATGCCTTGATTCCAACGGAACAACGTCCGCGCTTTGAAAAACTGTCGACGGATGAACAACGGATCTATAACTTGATCGTGACACGTTTCTTAGGGTTATTTGCAGAAGCGCATAAAGAAAGACAGCAAAAAGTAACGGTAACTTTCCAAAACGAAACATTTACTTTCCGTCAAAACACAGTTTTAACAGCTGGCTGGAAGCCGGCTGAAGAAGCAAGAAAAACGGTTCAATGGTCTGCTGGAATGAGAATCGTCCCTAAATTCACAATTGAAAAAGCCTTGACCACACCGCCAAAACCGTTGAATGAAGGCACATTGCTTGCTCAGATGGAAAAACACAGCTTGGGAACACCCGCAACGCGAGCAGAGATCATTGAAAAATTAATCAAGTCTGAATTGATGGAGCGGACGAGTACGGGACTAGCCGTCTCGCCAAAGGGCAAACAACTATTAGAGTTGGTGAACCCGTCATTAGTGACTCCAGAACTAACCGAAAAATGGGAAAAACAATTAGAAGCGATCGCTAATGGTAAGTACAGCAGTAAACAGTTTTTACAAGAAATCGAAGCGGATACGAAAAAATTAGTCAGCGAAGTTAAACACAGCGACAAAAAATATCAAGATTTCTCCATTACAGCTAAAAAATGTCCAGAGTGTGGATCACCGTTGCGAGAAAAAAATACTCGTGATGGCAAGATTTATATTTGTACCAATTCTGAATGTACGTATCGCCGTCGGAAAGATCCTAAAGTCTCCAATCATCGCTGTCCACAATGTCACCGCAAGATGGAAATCATTGATGGCAAAAACGGGGCGTATTTCCGTTGCAAGTATGATGGGACGACTGAGAAAATGTTAGATAAGAAAGAGCGTTCGAAAAAAATGACGAAACATGAAGAACGTCGTTTATTGAAGAAAATCAACGATCAAGAAGAACCACAAGAAAGTCCGTTGGCTGCGGCATTAAAAGCAGCAATGAAAGGCAATGACTAGAAAGCCAAGACAAATTTTATGTCTACCATTTCATTTACCGACCATTATGATGAGGTCTTGTAAGAACTAAAAGCAAAGGGTGTGACAGTTGTCACATCCTTTTTTTTCGAATAAGTGGTGTTCCGACTTCGGTGGCAATAAGCGTAAATTTTTTTAAGGGACTATTTCGTTTTCTTTATACTTTTTTTATCTTTTACAGCGGGTTTCTTTATGCTTCTTCGTTAAACTACAAAAAAAGGAGTGAAAGCATCCATGCAGGAAATAGTCTTGAAAACAACCAATGTTACCAAAAAGTATCAAGGAATTCATGCGCTAGATAATGTATCCATCGCTATTAAGCGTGGCGCGATCTATGGTTTGATTGGTGAAAATGGCGCTGGAAAATCTACGTTTATGCGAGCGATTATGGATTTGATCGCAATTGACGGAGGAGAAATCGAATTATTTGGACGAACTGACAAAAAAGGGTTGCAGCAAGCCCGCCGTCAAATGGGACAGTCCATTGAATCTCCAGCTTTGTATCCAGAGTTGACCGCTAAAGAAAATTTACAAGTACAGGCCGCAAATGGAGGCGTCGGGGACAGTCGAATTTCTGAATTGCTAGAGCTGTTGAATCTTCAAACTACCGGTAAAAAGAAAGTGAAGAATTTTTCTTTAGGCATGCGTCAACGGTTAGCGATTGCGATGGCATTAATCACAAATCCAGAATTTTTAATTTTGGATGAACCGACAAATGGATTGGATCCATCCGGAATCGTCGAGATTAGAGAAATTATTCAACAGTTAGTGACTGAAAAAGGGATCACCGTTTTGCTTTCCAGTCATCTATTGAATGAGTTGGCAGAAATTGCGACAGATTATGGAATCTTGCACAAAGGTAGGCTGATCAAAGAAGTGACGAAGGAGGAATTACAGCAAGAAAGTCGGCAATTTATTGAATTAGAAACACCTGTTGTTCAACAAGCATTGGTAGTTTTGGATGCACAACTGATTACTGACTATAAAGTAATCGATCAAAAGACGATTCATATCTATCAACAAAATGATCAGGTGGCACAACTCAATCAAAGTTTGGTCTCAGCGGACATACCCGTCACGCGCATCGGGGTGACCCGTCAAAATTTGGAAACTTATTTCTTGGAACTTACGGAGGGAAACGAACATGACAAACTTACTTCGAGCCGATAAATTAAAACTATTGAAAAGCCGGAAGTTGTGGGTCGTTCTCGAACTTTTTGCGTTCATCCCGATTTTTCAAGTCGTCAATAGTTGGGTTGAAACGCAACACGGTGTTGTGCTGGCCCCAATAAAAGATTTAGTGATCAATGGTGCTTCTGGGGTGTTGGGTGTAGCAAAAAATAGTGAGGTCGTTTTATTTATTTTAGCGGCATTGGTCAGCTTTTTTATCAATGAGGAATTTCAACAAGGAACGATCCGCAACGCGCTATCGATCGGTCGCAGCCGTAGCAGTTTTTATTTTGCCAAGGGTGTGACTTTAGCTGTCGTCACATTAGTTGCGTGTCTCTTGCTGACTTTTTTTGAAATCATCTGTTTCACGATTTTCTTCGGCTTTGGTTCAATGGACGGAATCGATCATTATTTTCTTTATGCAGTTAACACTTTTTTGACAATTTATTTATTGATACTGGCGAACATAGCGGTTTTTGTCATGATCTCTTTCATTACAAAAAATATTGGGGTCTCATTGATCTGGAATTGGTTATATATTTTGGGCATCATCTTTGCCCCTTCTTTATTGCAACGCAGTGCAGCAACTCAATTTCTTCTGGATTGGATCACCGGAACTTTCCTATTTTATACTAGCTTTACGCAACCGGCAGAAATTGCTCGTTTTCCATGGATGATCCTCGTGAGTTTGCTGACGATTGTGGTATCATCAGGAATAGGAATTTTCTTTTTTAAACGATCAGATATCAAGTAGGTGAGCAAATGACCAAAATTTTGTTGGTGGAAGACGATGCAGAGATTCAAATGATGATCAAAGAATTATTAACTGAGTATGAAGTAGTCAGTGCCTATTCTGGAACAGAAGGACAATTACGCGTTCAACAGGAGTCTTTCGATTTGATTTTGCTGGATTTGATGCTGCCAGGATTGAATGGAGAAGAATTATTGGCGTGGATCCGTCAGCGTTCTGCTTTGCCGATCATCGTAATCTCCGCAAAAAATGATCTAACAGAAAAAATTGCGCTGCTGCAAGCAGGGGCAGATGATTATTTGGTCAAACCGTTTGATTTATATGAATTATTAGCGCGGATTCAGATCCAATTACGCCATGCCGCGAAGGAACCAACGAATCAGATACTGAGTTATCAAGAGCTTTCCATTGATTTAGAGACACGGGAAGTGCGGGTAAATGAGACCATTTTGCATTTAACTGCTAGAGAATACGCGATCTTGCTGCTCTTTTTGCAATTTCCTAAAAAAGTATTCAGTCGCAGTAATATTTATGAAAATGTTTGGCAGGAACCTTTTTTTGAGAGTGAAAAGACGATTAACGTGCACATCAGTAATTTGCGGGGGAAACTGCAGCAGGCAGGTGCGGAATATATCAAAACAGTTTGGGGCGTAGGCTTTAAATTCGATTAAGGAGTCAATGACATGTGGGGAATAGCAAGTATCGTAGGTCTCTTACTGCTGATAGGTGGAAGCTATCTGTATGGTCTTAAACGGGAGTTGAGACGCTTGCAGCAGCAAGTCAAAGAGCTACCGGAACATGCTTCTCATGGAGGAAGGATAGCGGTAGAGTTTCACGAAAACGATCTAGTTCAGTTGGCAGAAGCTGTCAATCAATTAGTAACAGGCTATGAGGAGCAAAATATTCATAGTAAACAATTGGAAAAAAATCTACAGCAGGCGATAACAGGCTTGTCTCACGATCTGCGTACGCCATTGACCGCTATCAGCGGCTATACACAATTACTGGAAAAAGAAAATGATTCGCAAAAACAGCAACAATATTTGCAAAATATCCATAAATCAGTGGAACGATTGATTGAAATGAATGAGCATTTTTATGAATTAGCAAAAATCGAGTTGAATCAACAGCCCATTCAACAAGAACGCTTTTCTAGTTATCAGCGGCTGGAAGAATTATTTATCACGTATTATGAACAATTCACGGCACAGCAGTTAACAGTGCGATTCCCAGAAAATGTACCTGAGACTTGGATTTTAGGAGATCCGCTTTTGTATACTCGTATCGTTCAAAACATCATTCAAAACAGTCTACGGTATGCCAAAGAACAAATCATTATTTCGGTGAACGTGGATAAACAAGTGGTTTTGCAGATCAAAAATGATTTGAACGATCCGTCACTGGATATTCAGCGGGTATTTGACCGCTTTTATACAGGAAATACTAGTCGAACCAATGCCGCCAGCGGTTTGGGCTTAACAATCGCTAAAACCATGGCAGAAAAAATGGGCGGCACGATGACCGCTGAAATAAAAGACCATTTTTTCTGTCTGACGATGTCTTTTCCTAAAATAAGGTAAGCAGTAAACATAGAAGATAAAAAACATCAAAGGATGACCTTTGATGTTTTTTTAGTATAGTGGGATCTATAAAGACCGTTCATATTTTTCTTTTGCTGCTTGCAACAGTGAGTCGAGCTGTGGAGCGGGTATTGTCTGATAACGTTCGAACGACTGGATCAAATGATAGATTTCTTTAAAGGTACCTTGAACAAGCTGACTGATAGGCAGCCGGTAGTATATAGTGAAAAATAATTTTATTAGCCGCGGGTGGTGCAAGAATCTTTTTTGACCGCTTGGCAATATTTCTACACCAGCTGTTTCTAAAAGGGCAAAAGCCTCTTTCGTAGCAAGCGATAGCGCCGCTAAATCACCTGACTTGCGAATTTTTTCAGAGGAAAAATCATACAGGTATTCAAAAGAATTCTGAATCATAATCAAGACTGCGTGGCTTTTCAGCCAATCATCTATTTTTGTTTCGTAACTCCAAGTAGAATCGCTTTGGCTGAATGCAGCATTTAAAAGCTGGGTGATTTTAAAATCAGTATGCAGCGAGCCGACTTTCAGTTTTCCTTTTCCAAAGCGCAAAATAGAAATCCCTTTTTCAGTATTCGTTCCGCCAGTCATTTGAAACCCAAAATAAATAGTTTTAGGAGACTTGCTTTTTTCTTGCAATTCTTTTTCTAAAGCAGTTGCATCAAGTTGGTTGCCGATAAAAAGAATCGTGGAGCTATTGTTTCTTGCCAACGGTTCGATGATCGTTGGAAAATCACTATATTTCATTGTAACAAAAACCAAATCATATCGGTCATCTGGGTGGAGGGTCTCAATCACACGAATGGAATTTTTGGTTTGCTTTTGCTGAAGCGAGTGGTACAGCACTAGACCATCCGTTAACAATTTTTCCTTCCTTTTTCCTCGCGCTAACAGTGTAACTTCATTGTGTTTATTCATCAGTGAATGCGCAAGAAAACTTCCTTGGATACCCGCGCCATAAATTAATAGCTTCATTTATTCCATCCTTTCAATAATCAACAAGTGTTGATTATTCAACTTGTGTACAATATGATAGAGGAACAGGTAAAAAGTTGCAATCAACAAAATCTTATTTGTGTTGATTACTCAACAGAATCGAAGAAATGATTGGAGCAAAATGATGGATCGACGGAAACGAAAAACCCAAAAAGGGATCACGGTAGTTTTTTATCAACTGTTAAAAGAAAAAAGCTATGAAGAAATATCAGTCAGTCAAATTTGCCAAATTGCAGATATCAATCGTGGAACATTCTATCTTCATTTTATTGATAAAGATGATTTACTTGAAAAAAGTATTGCTGATGAAATGCAAAGATTAGTCGAATATTGTGAGCAAAATGGCGAAACAGATAATCAGAAAAAACTCGAAAAGACCTTTGAGTATATCACTGAACATCGTGAAAAATTGAAACGACTGCTCAATGCGGATAAACAAGGTTTTTTTACTCAGTTTCAAATCGATTATTTGCTGGAGCAGTTGACCGGTCAATCACATTTAACTAGTCTGTTTTTTGCGCATGGAATTGTTGGGCTGTTGGAATATTACTTGCTGAACGATATTTCTAAAATTGAAATCTCACAGGAATTGGAAAAAATCACGCAGTTACTTCGTTAGAACCGTCTGAAAACTTTCTCAAGGATAATTTAGTAGAAATCTAAAAAGAAAAGGGTTACAATGATAAATGGTTTAGACCATTTGCAGGAGGGATTTTTTTGAAATCAAGAAAAGATGAAGTATTGGATGTATTGAGAGCAAATCCTAACGAACAAACGGCACAAGAGTTGGCAAATCAACTAGGGGTCGATCGGACGAACGTCAGCCGCTATTTGAATGAATTAACAAAAGAAGGGGCAGTCAAAAAAATAGATGGCCGTCCGGTAAAATTTCAAATTGCTACAGTATCAACAGAAAAACATATCAATTTTGACAACCTGATTGGTCGCGAAGATTCATTAAAGAGTCAGATCCAAAAATCTAAAGCGGCGATTTTGTATCCGCCGCGAGGGTTGCACACGATTATTTTTGGTGAGACAGGAACCGGGAAAACGATGTTTGCAGAATGTATGTATCGTTTTGCTGTTTCCGCTGCTGTTTTAGATGAGAGTGCACCGTTTATCACGTTCAACTGTGCAGATTATGCTCAAAATCCGCAACTGCTTTACGGTCATATTTTTGGAGTGAAGCGCGGAGCGTTTACCGGAGCAGAACAAAATCGCGAAGGTTTGATGGAAAAAGCCGACGGCGGGATTTTATTTCTAGATGAGATCCATCGTCTGCCGCCAGAAGGTCAAGAGATGCTCTTTACTTTTATTGATAAAGGAACGTTTCGTTCATTAGGCGATGGTCAAGAAAAACAAGCATCGGTCCAAATCATAGGAGCTACGACAGAGACAAGCTCGGTGTTTTTATCGACGTTCAATCGTAGAATCCCTATGCAGATCGAACTGCCGTCTTTAGCAGAACGCTCATTAGATGAACGATTAGCAATCATTAAAGAGTTTTTGCAGCAAGAAGCCAATCGTCTGATGCAAGAAATCGCGATCGATAAACGCAGTCTGCTAGCTTTTCTTTTATATAATGCCGAAGGAAATATCGGGCAGTTGAAGCGCGATTTGAAATTAGTTTGTGCTAAGGCATTTTTACACCATCAAACGACTAGTGAATCAGAAAAATTGATGATTGTAGAAGAAGATCTACCATTAGTCGTCCAAAAAGGCTTGCTACGGATGAATGAGGTTCAAGACAAGTTGACACTTTTTATGGATAAGAAAAATCTTTATTTGACGTTGAAGCCGGGAACTGAAGAAGTTGTTTGGGGACAAGATCCAAATAAAGATATGGAAGTTTATCATTCGATTACTTATAAATTGGAAAAGTTAGGACGCGAAAACTTATCAGAAATCGATCTAGAGGAGCTGATCTCTGATGATGTCGATCAATATTTTGAGACGTATGTCGAGGAGCTTTCCCATACGAACGCGTATCGAGAAATCATTTCAGATGATCTTTGGAAACTAGTGAACAGTCTGTATGATTTTGCTTCTAAGCAAATGCAGCGAGAATATGACGAAAAAGTGCGCTTTGCTTTTGCCTTGCATATCAGTTCGACGATCGAACGGATTCGCGGAAATCAATTTATCTCCCATCCTAATTTGAATGATATCCGTCGCAATTATTCAAAAGAATTCCAATTGGCTATTGAATTGTCCAATCAGATCGAAGAAGCCTATAATATTCTGATTCCGTTAGATGAAATCGGATTTATCACAATGTTTTTGACGATGGACAACCAAGAAGCGAAAAAGGTCGATGAACGGCAAGTAGCGGTATTAGTGGTCATGCATGGGAAATCAACGGCCTCGAGTATGTTAGAGACCGTTCAGGATCTATTGGGGACGACTAACGGGATTGCATTCAATATGCCGCTGACGTTGGACACTGAGGCGATGTATGGTCAGATTAAAAATTATATCCAAGCAAGACGCGAAACTTTTTCAGAAGGAATCATTTTACTGACAGATATGGGATCACCAAATAATTTTGGTAATTTGATCTTTCATGAGATGGAAATTCGGACTCGCGTGATTTCGATGGCAAGTACGATGCTGGTGTTAGAAAGTTTACGGCTGGCAACATTAGGCCGCTCTTTGGAAGAAATCTACACGAGCGTTATCTCGATGTTCCAAAACATGGTTCGATTAGAAGAGCCGACCCAAAAAGATGAAAAGAAAGTGATCATCGTAGCTTGTTTTACCGGTGAGGGTGTTTCCAAACGTTTGAATGAAGTGGTTTCGCAAATCGTCAATCTGGAAGAATTTGAGATCATTCAGATGCAGTCTTTGGAACGGGAAAGTTTCAAACATCGGATCGATCAGCTGATCACTCATAAAGATATCGTGGCGATTGTAGGAACGATGGAGATCCATTATCAAAAGATCCCATTTATTCCCGCAATGAATTTATTCAAGCGGGATAAAATCTTAGAATTTCAAGATTTATCGGGCAGTACGATCTCTCTACCGGAAATGGTCGATTCATTGACGAAAGATTTTTTACCCGAAATAGATGTAAAAACACTTTTTTTACTGATCGATGATGTGCTGCAAGGAATTCGTAAAGAACAAGAACTAATTATTGAAAATACGGCGGTTCAGGCATTGAGTGTCCATCTCGCTTTTTTGGTGGACAAAATCAAAAAAGGCGAAGAACGTCCAGCATTTGAGAATGTAAAATATTTTCACCAACAGCATCAATTACGATTTAATCAAACGGCTATTAAGCTGACAGTCATTGAAAAACAATTTGGTATTCGGTTTACGGAAGATGACATTGCATACATTGTAAAAACACTTGAAGATAATCGAGTAGAACTAGGATCGCACAGTGTGTAATCCTAGTTTTTTTGTGTGTAAGATGAAAACCTTATCATACGGGCTTCTGTGCAACGGAAAAGTTGGCACACAACTTGCATTATATAAAGTGAATAAGAAAAAACGAAGGGGTGTCAATTATGAAAAGAATTATGTTAGTTTGTGCAGCAGGCATGAGCACGAGTTTATTAGTGACAAAAATGGAAAAAGCTGCTGAAGCTGAGGGAGTAGAATCAGACATTTTTGCAGTTTCATCTTCAGAAGCAGATGCGAAATTAGAAGATGCAAGCAAACCAGTTGATGTTTTATTATTAGGACCGCAAGTTCGATTTATGAAAGGGCAGTTTGAAACAAAATTAGCAGATCAAGGTATTCCAGTCGCAGTTATCGATATGAAAGATTACGGTATGATGAATGGCGAAGCTGTTTTAAATACCGCACTTAATCTGATGAAGTAGGAGTGGAGCAGATGAGCGATGCAATGAGTCAAGAACAATTAGAAGCAGTCATGGGTTTGATCATCAACGCGGGTAATGCAAAAAGCGATGCAATGGAAGCGATTCAAGCAGCTAAAACCGGCGATTTTGCCTTAGCGCAAGAAAAGCTTGAAGCAGCGGATCATGCCTTAGTCGAAGCACATCATTCTCAAACCGGATTGTTAACAGAAGAAGCCAGCGGAACTCCGATGACATTGACATTGTTAGCTGTCCACAGTCAAGATCATTTAATGACGAGTATTACTTTCAACGATATGGCAAAAGAAGTCGTCGAGCTATATAAACGTTTGGGGAATGAATAGGAAGTGATCTGGTGAAACTAACGCGTGATCATCAATCATTGGAAGCAATCACAAGTTTAATTGAATACGCTTTTAAAAAACAACAACCGATCATCAATGATCCGCTCTTTTTATCTCGTTATGAGCATGCGGATTGTTATGGCGTGTATCAAGACGCAGAACTGACTAACTTAGTCATGGCGAATCATTTTGAGATCCAACTTTTTCAACAAAGAGTCAAAATGGCCGGCGTTGGGTATGTAGCAAGTTATCCAGAATATCGTGGTCAAGGCGGTATCAGCAGTATCATGTCTGAACTGTTATCCGATCTTCATGCACAAGGTGTCGCTGTTTCTCAATTGGCTCCTTTTTCTGAAGCATTTTATCGGCAGTTTGGCTATGAACCGACAAGCCGCAGAAAAACCTACCGCATTCCAGCAAAAGCCTTTACTTATTTACCAAGTGAAAGGAGAGGGCAGGTCAAACGTGGAACTTGGCAACAGATGAAACCGCTTATTCAAACGGTTTATCAACGTTTATTGATGCAGCAGCAAGTTGGAACAGTCGTACGTGAAGACTGGTGGTGGGAACGCTTAAATGAGTATTACCCGCATCGTTTTTATGCCGCAGCTTTTGATGATATGGGTGCTGCTAAAGGGTATATCATTTATCGAATGCAAGGAAACACATTAGCTGTTGATGAATTAGCCTATGAAAATGACTTTGCTTTACGAAAATTATTAACGTATCTAAAAGCCCATGTCTCATCATTTGAAGAATTTCTTTACCATGCACCCGTTTGCGAACGGATCGAGAAATGTTTTCTTGAGCAAGAAGAGCTCACGATCACTTTAGAACCTTATATGATGAGTCGAATTATTGATATTGAGCAATTATTAACAAAATTTCCAATTCAGCAAAAAGAAATTATTTTAGAAGTAACCGAAGATAAAGAATGTCCTTGGAATGTCGGCAGCTGGCTAGTCAGTCAGGGATCTTGTCAGAAGGTACAAGCTGCAGGCGATATCAAAGCAACGATTCATGGGTGGAGCGAATTATTATTGGGAGAACTAACTTTAGCTGAAGGGATCTTCTTAGGCAAAGTCACAGCTTCAGAATTTGAAACTGAAATTTTCCCCAAAGGTCAACAACAGTTTTATGATTATTTTTAAAACAGTTAACAAGTTCATTTTTATTAAAAAATGAATCAATTAAAATTATTTAGGAGGATTTAAAAAATGGATGGATTTATTAATTTCATGGAAAAACATTTTATTCCGTACGCATCAAAAATCGGTAATCAACGTCATTTGATCGCGATTCGGGATGCATTTACAGTAACCATGCCGCTGATGATTTTAGGGGCGTTGGCGGTAATGCTAAATAACTTGCCGATTCCAGCTTTCCAAAATTTCATGAATGGAATTTTTGGCGGTGAAGCTTGGAAGGGTTTCGGCGGAGCAGTCTGGAACGGAACATTTGGTGTTCTTTCTGTATTTATCGCATTTTTAGTGGCTTATAACTTGGCCCATCACTACGGTAAAGATCCAATCGGAACAGGGATTGTTTCTGTCGCATCTTTCTTCACTTTAGGTGCAGCACTTACTGGGATGAACTCATCTGGTCTATTCGTAGCCTTGATCGTAGGGATCCTTGTTGCAGAAATTTTCACTCGTTTAGTTGGAAATGAAAAATTAGTAATCAAAATGCCTGATGGTGTGCCACCAGCAGTTGCACGGTCATTTGCTTCATTATTCCCAGCAATGATTACTGTTTCAATCTTTGGTTTGATCGCAGCAATTATTGCCGCTTTCGGTGTAGAAGATATGTTTGCCGCTTTCTATGGAGCAGTTCAAGAACCATTTATGGGCTTGGCAAATTCTTATGGCTCAGCATTATTGATCGCCTTTATTACACCGTTCCTATGGTTCTTTGGTTTACATGGTGCCAACATGATTGATCCATTCATGCAAGCGATTAATGCACCAGCGATCGAAGCAAACAATGCCGCACTTTCAGCTGGTAATGCCGCACCTTACATCGTCAACAAACCATTCATCGATTCATTCGTAAATATGGGTGGTACTGGGGTGACAATCGGTTTGATCATCGCGATCTACTTAGTTGGTCGCAAAAACAAACCATTCATGGTCGTAAACAACTTAGCAGCAGCACCTGGTATTTTTAACATCAATGAACCATTGATGTTCGGTCTGCCGTTAGTATTGAATCCAATCATGTTCATTCCATTTATCTTAACACCAATGGTCTGTGTAACGACTGCTTATTTTGCAACTAGTTTTGGTTGGGTGCCGGCAGCAACGGTTATGCCACCATGGGTAACACCACCAATTATCGGCGGATTCTTAGCAACACAAAGCTTCTCAGGTGCCATTTTAGCCGCTGTGAACTTAGTAATCTCAACGGTTATGTACTTGCCATTTGTATCATTAGCAACAAGACAAGAATTAAAAAAAGTGAATGAAGCGTAAGCATGACTAGGGGGTTATGGATCAACTCGATCCCTGCCCCTTTTTTCAGTTTTACTCTAAGACTAAATGTGACAAGAATCAGATTGCTATTTAAAAAAATTGTGTTAGGAGATTTATTATGAAAATATTTCCCGAAAACTTTTGGTGGGGGGCGGCAACATCAGGCCCACAAAGCGAAGGACGATTTAACAAAAAACATGCAAATGTCTTTGATTATCATTTTGAGATCGAACCGGAGAAATTCCACAATCAGGTAGGACCGGATACGGCTTCAAATTTTTACAATAGTTACAAAGAAGATACGCATATGATGCGATCAATCGGCATGAATAGTCTACGAACAAGTATTCAATGGAGCCGGCTGATCGATGATTTAGAAACAAATACAGTGAGCCAATCAGCAGTCGATTTTTATAACAATGTGATCGATACTATACTTGCAGAAGGTATGACACCAGTAATAAATCTGCATCACTTTGATTTGCCAGTCGAATTGTATGATAAGTACGGCGGTTGGGAATCAAAAAAAGTTGTGGAATTATACGTTGGGTTTGCACAAAAATGTTTTGAATTATTTGGCGATCGCGTGAAATTTTGGACAACCCATAATGAACCGATGGTCGTAGTAGAAGGGGAGTATTTGTTCCAATTCCATTATCCAAATATTGTTAATGGAAAAAAAGCGGTACAAGTAGCTTACAACTTGAATCTAGCCTCAGCTAAAGCGATCCAAGCGTTTCGCAAACTAGCGATCAACGATGCACAAATCGGAACGATTTTGAATCTGACACCGACTTATGCAGCGTCTGATGCACCAGAAGACCAAGAAGCGGCACGAATCGCGGAACTTTGGAACAATAAAATGTTTTTAGAACCAGCAATCTATGGACATTTTCCAGCAGAATTAGAAGAGCTGCTAACGAAAGATAATGTGTTGTGGGAAACGACTGATGAAGAAAAAGAAATCTTGAAAAATAACACGATTGATTTTCTAGGGGTGAACTTCTATCATCCTAATCGAGTAAAAGCACCAGATGTAGCACCGAATTCAGTTGGTGAATGGATGCCGGATCGTTACTATGATGCGTATGATATGCCGGGACGTCGTGTGAATTTAGATCGCGGTTGGGAGATTTATCCTAAAGCGTTGTATGATATCGCAGTGAACATCAAAGAAAATTATAAAAATATTCCTTGGTATGTGTCTGAAAACGGAATGGGTGTCTCAAACGAAGAACGTTTTATGAATCCTGACGGCATGATCGAGGATGATTATCGAATTGATTTTGTGCAAGAACATTTGGCTTGGCTGCATAAAGGAATCGAAGAAGGATCGAATTGTTTTGGTTATCATATGTGGACACCGATTGATTGCTGGTCATGGCTAAACGCTTATAAAAATCGCTATGGTTTCATTTCAAATAACATCCATACTCAAATCAAAACGATCAAAAAGTCTGGTTACTGGTTCAAAGAAGTAACCGAAAGAAACGGGTTAGAAGAATAGTTGAGCCAACAAGGAGGAAGAGAAATGAAACGGGAATTAGGCATTTCAGTTTATCCTGATCATAGTGATCCGCAAGCTGATCGCGAATATATCAAAAAGGCAGCGGAATTAGGTTATAGTAGAATTTTTATGAGTATGTTAGAAGTTACTGAAGGAAAAGAAAAAGTTAGTGAAAAATTCGGCAGTATTATTCATTATGCAAAAGAGTTAGGTTTTGAGACGATTTTAGATATCGCACCAGCTATTTTCAATGATCTGGGTATTTCTTATGATGATCTAAGTTTTTTTGCCGAGTTAGGTGCTGCCGGGATTCGTTTAGACGAAGGCTTTGACGGAAACAAAGAAGCCATGTTGAGCTACAATCCTGAAGGGTTAGCGATCGAGCTGAACATGAGTAACAATGTTGCATATCTTGATAATATTTTGTCTTATGAAGCCAATGAACCATTTATTTACGGCTGTCATAATTTTTATCCACAAGAAGGCTCCGCATTGCCGTACGACTTTTTTATCAGCTGTAGTGAACGTTTTAAAAAACATGGAATCAAAACAGCAGCTTTTATCACAAGTCATGACGCGCAATATGGACCGTGGGATATCAATGATGGTTTGCCGACTTTAGAAATGCACCGTCATTTGCCAATCGATCTGCAAGCACGTCATCTGTTTGCGACTGGTTTGATTGATACGGTGATCATCGGCAATGCCTATGCTTCCGATGAGGAATTAGAAAAAGTAGCCGCAGTAAATCGCTACAAATTAAGTTTAGGTATTGAACTTTCAGAAAAGATCACAGAAGTTGAACGCAAGATTATTGCTGATCCAAAACATTTTCGTCGCGGTGATATTACAGCAACCGCTGTCCGTTCTACAATGGTACGGGTAAAATATGCCGATGTCGAAAATCCAGTCCACGACAATACACAAGAATTTCAAATTGGCGATGTGGTCATCGGCAATGATGATTTTGGCAAATATAAAAATGAATTACAGATTGTTTTAGTCCCTCATAGTGATTCACGGAAAAATCTAGTGGGGAAAATCCCACCAGAAGAGCTGATCATGCTGGACTTTTTAAAACCGTGGGCAAAATTTCAGTTTGTTCCTAAAAATTAAATTTGAAACAAATGAAAAAAAGATGAAGATTATCGGTTGACAAAATCTGCGAAGGCGTGTAAAGTATGACTCAACTTAATCAAACGACAATGAAAAGAAGAGTAGCAGTTCATTTGTTTTTAGAGAGTCTCTGGCTGGTGGAAAGAGACAGCAATGATTTGTGAACCACATCTTTGAGTCGATCAGCTGAAATAAGTAGGTTGATCCGGTAGAGCCCGTTAGCGCAGAGGTCAGACTGACCAATCGAGATCGTCCGTTGTGAAGCGGCGATAAAAAAAGGTGGAACCACGTAATTACGTCCTTTAGTCCTAGCGGCTAAAGGGCTTTTTTATTTCACTGATTGGACACTGACCCATAGAGGTTCTTTTTGCGAAAAAGGAACAAAGATGAGGTGGAACCACGTAGTGAACGTCCTCTGGTAGAAATACCAGAGGACGTTTTTTTTAACCACTGATTCTGTTTCAGCTAGAGTTGACCGAGTCAAAATGAGGAAATTCGAAAGATTAAGCTTTCGAACACATGGAGGGGTATTGAAATGAATTATTTGATCGACGTCATGCCGCAATTATTACAAGGCGCGACGACCACACTGAAATTATTTGCTTATACGATATTGGGTTCGTTGCCGTTAGGAGTGTTATTGTCTTTTGGCTTAGCCAGTCATTTCAAACCATTGCAATGGATTTTACGGTTTTATGTTTGGATCATGCGAGGGACACCGTTACTTTTACAATTGATCTTTGTTTTTTATGGCTTACCGTTAGTCGGAATTATTTTTGATCGTTTTGAAGCCGCACTTTTTGCGTTCGTATTGAACTATGCTGCTTATTACGCAGAAATATTTCGCGGCGGTATTCAATCTATTCCAGTTGGTCAGTATGAGGCTTCCAAAGTGATCGGATTGACACCTGTTCAAACCGTTACACGGATCATTATTCCACAAGTCGTTAAAATCGTGTTGCCGTCAGTTGGAAATGAAGTCATCAATTTAGTAAAAGATACATCGCTTGTTTATATCCTAGGTTTATCTGACGTGATGCGCGCTGGGAAGATTGCGATGGAACGAGACACCACTTTACTTCCGTTATTTGGAGTAGCCATTATTTATTTATTATTGACAGGTGTGACTTCTGTCATCTTGAAACAACTAGAAAATCGTTTGAACTATTATCGTTAGGTGGGTGAGAAAAATGATTGAATTAAAAAAAGTAAACAAATCTTTTGGCAACAAAAAAGTGATTGATAATTTGGATCTGGTGATCCCTGAAGGTCAGATCTTAGCGATTGTTGGACCATCTGGCGGTGGGAAAACAACTTTGTTAAGAACGTTGGCTGGTCTAGAGACCGCAGACAGCGGTACCTTTTTATTAGATGGAAAACCTTTTGATCCGACGTCTTCGAAAGAACAGGAACAAGTCGTCGGTGTGGTCTTCCAAGATTTCCAATTATTTCCACATTTAAGTGTCTTAGACAATATTACGATCGGCCCGCGTTTGGTCTTGAAAGAAGACAAAGCAACGTATACGAGTAAAGCAGAACATTTGGCAAAAATGCTAGGTATTGAAGAGCTGTTAAATAACTTTCCTTATCAATTATCCGGCGGACAAAAACAACGGTTGGCGATTGCTCGGGCAATGGCGATGAACCCTAAAGTTTTGGCTTACGATGAACCGACCAGTGCGTTGGATCCTGCATTGCGTCAACAAGTTGCAAACTTGATTTTGGAATTGAAAGCCGATGGCGTGACACAGATCGTCGTGACCCATGATTTAGTTTTTGCTGAAGAAATTGGTGATCAGTTATTGAAGGTAGAACCGATCAAATAAAAAAAATGATTAGCTAGTAGCGTCATTTTAAATACTAAAAAAACTAGGAGGAATAAGTATGAAATTGAAAAAGATTGTTTTGGGAATGGCAGCTGTTTTAGCATTGGTAACGTTGACGGCTTGCGGCAAGAAAGAAGCCAGCGGTGACGACAGCTGGAAAACGATTGAGAAAGATAAAAAAGTAACCATTGGTTTAGATGACACTTTTGTTCCGATGGGTTTCAAAGATAAAGACGGAAAAATCGTCGGTTTTGACGTAGATCTAGCAAAAGAAGTCTTCAAAGAATACGATATCGAAGCTGATTTTCAACCAATCGATTGGTCAATGAAAGAAAGCGAATTAGATAACGGGACGATTGATTTGATTTGGAACGGCTATACGGTTACAAAGTCACGGGAAAAGAAAGTGTTGTTCTCTGATGCTTACGCTCAAAATGAACAAGTCTTAGTCACTAAAAAAGACAGCAACATCACTAAAGCAGAAGGCATGAAAGGCAAAATTTTAGGTGCGCAGGAAGGTTCTTCAGGTTATGAAGCCTTCAACAATCAAACGAAAATCTTAAAAGATATCGTGAAAGAAAATGATGCAACTTTATATGCCAGCTTTAACGAAGCAATGATCGATTTGGAAAATGGTCGAATCGATGGCCTATTGATCGACAAAGTATACGCAGATTATTATTTGAAACAAGCCGGTAAATTAGCTGCATTCAATATTTTCAGTGTCGGCTTTAAAAATGAAGATTTCGCAGTTGGTGCACGTAAAGGCGACAAAGAGTTAGTCAAAAAAATTAACAGTGCTTTCAAAGAGTTACAAGAAAATGGAAAATACGGTGAAATCTCAAAGAAATGGTTTGGCGAAGAATTAACTTTACCTAAATAATTAAGAAGAAATCAGCTTATAAAATACAAATGCAGATCAACTAGAAAGAAAAGGCGAACAAAACTTTTGTTCGCCTTCTTTTTTTTGTATAATGGTACAGAATGGAAAGAGGGATAGCATGGCGCAAAAAAAGCGTACAAAGAAAAAAAGAAAAACAAAAAAACAAAAACAACTGCAAGAACAGCGCCTGATTATCGGCATTGGGCTTTTATTCATTTTGTTCACGATTTTTTCCTTATTCAAACTCGGTTTTTTAGGAAATTTGATCGCAAATGTATTGCGGCTGATTGGCGGCAACACGTATCAGTTTCTAGCCTTGCTGCTGGGAATGTACGGCGGCTTGCTCGTAGCTAAGAATACGAAGTTGCGCTTGACTAAACCGCGGCGTTGGATCGGAGTCGGCGTTTTTTATTTAGGTATTTTAGTGATTTTACACGCGCGATTGTTTGCGAATGTCCAAAGTAAAGATCCAAATATTTTAAAAACGACGTGGGATTTACTGATGTCGGATCTTTTAGGCAATCGAATCACGCAAAATGTCGGCGGTGGGATGTTGGGAGGCGTGCTCTATAATTTAACACACTTCTTAGTTTCACAAGTCGGCAGTTATTTGATCGCAGGGTTGCTATTAATTTTAGGAATCTTTTTATTCAGTCTCTTAGAATTCAATCAAGTAACCGATTATTTAGCAGAATTTACCGAAAAGATGCAAGCAAAATTTTCTGAATCAGACGAGAAAAAAGCACTGCGCGCTGCGAAAAAAGCAGAACGGCAAACGCAAAAGGCACAAGTGCAAGCTGAAAAGCGTGCTGCGGAAAAAGCTAGGATGGCTGCTGAATTGGCTGAACAAGAAACCGTTGCTTCAGCGATACCAGAGGAACCGATAAAAAATAGTCCAGAGCCTTCAGCAGAACCGGAACAGATGACGTTGGTGCCGATTGAAGGATTCCAAGAAAACTTAGAACCGGTAAAACCGGCAGTTGCGAAAAAACCGCAGCTTGAAGAAGAGATTGACGATCCGGGTGATTTAGAGTTTGAGATTAATGCAGAACCGGAAGATCACGATTATCAATTGCCGCCGTCGACTTTATTAGATTCGATTCCGGCAACCGACCAAAGCGATGAATACAAAAAGATCGAGCAAAACATCAAAGTTTTAGAAAAAACATTCAACAGTTTTGGTGTTGATGCAAAAGTCGTCAAAGCCAGTTTAGGTCCATCCGTCACCAAATTCGAAGTTCAACCAGCTGTGGGTGTGAAAGTCAGCAAGATCGTCAATTTGACGGATGACATCGCGCTAGCATTAGCTGCCAAAGATGTTCGGATGGAAGCACCGATTCCCGGCAAATCGTTGATTGGGATCGAGGTACCGAATAGTACGATCAGTACAGTATCTTTCCGAGACATTATTGAATCGCAGCCTAATCATCCAGATAAGATCTTGGAAGTTCCTTTAGGCCGAGATATTTCTGGCATGGTGCGGACAGCCGATTTAACCAAGATGCCTCATCTGCTGATTGCTGGTTCAACAGGGAGCGGGAAATCAGTTGCTATCAATGGAATCATCACAAGTATTTTGATGCGAGCCAAACCAAATGAAGCCAAACTGATGATGATTGATCCAAAGATGGTCGAGTTGAATGTTTACAACGGAATCCCGCATTTATTAACTCCCGTTGTAACAAATCCGAGAAAAGCGGCGCAAGCCTTACAAAAAGTCGTGCAAGAAATGGAAGAACGTTATGAAAAATTTGCAGCGACTGGTGTGCGCAACATTTCAGGTTTCAATGAGTTGGTCATTCAGAAAAATTTGGAAGACGGACAAAACCGGCCAATCTTGCCGTTTATTGTAGTTATTGTTGATGAATTGGCTGACTTGATGATGGTGGCAAGCAATGAAGTGGAAGATGCGATCACACGTTTAGCTCAAATGGCGCGTGCGGCAGGAATTCACATGATTTTAGCGACACAACGGCCAAGTGTAGATGTCATCACAGGGATCATTAAAGCCAATGTCCCATCGCGGATCGCGTTTGCTGTTTCAAGCGGGACCGATTCACGGACGATTATTGATGGAAACGGCGCGGAAAAACTTTTAGGTCGCGGCGATATGCTGTTCTTGCCGATGGGTGAAAATAAACCGATTCGGGTCCAAGGCGCGTTTATTTCTGATCACGAGGTCGAGCAGATCGTAGAATTTGTTTCCGATCAGCAAGAAGCTCATTATGAAGAAAAAATGATGCCGACAGAAGAAACGACTACTTCACCGTCAGAAAATCCGCAAGACGAACTATATGAAGAAGCAAAAGCATTAGTCGTTGATATGCAGACGGCAAGCATCTCCTTGTTACAACGGCGTTTCCGGATCGGTTACAATCGAGCCGCACGCATCGTTGATGAATTGGAGGATCATGGAGTCATCGGACCATCGACTGGCAGCAAGCCGCGTGAAGTCTTTTTACAAAAGGCTGAAGAAGAACCAGAGAACCCATTAGAAAACTAGGAAAATAGTCTAGAGAAATCTAGACTATTTTCTTGTTTTTCCCAAAGTTAATTGTTTTCTCTTTGTGAATCAGTTATAGTATGTAGCGAATGTTGCCAGTTTTTTAGATGATTGATTCATAAGAAAATAGTCGTCAAGCTTGTTTGAATAAGAGAATGCAGGTAAAAAGCAGCAGAATATTTAATAATTTCTGATTTCGTGATTGAACTAGCAAAGCTAGCACTTTGATACAATATAGTAGGAGGTAATACTTTGGAAAAGCCCTCAATTTATGGTTTAAGAAGAGAAGAATTAGTCGAATGGTTTTTGGAACATGGAGAGAAAAAATTCCGAGCTGTGCAAGTTTGGGAATGGCTTTATCGCAGCCGCGTGAGCGAATTTGCGGAAATGAGCAATTTATCAAAACAAACGATCGCGCTGTTGGAAGAAAACTTTATCATCAATCCATTGAAACAATTAGTCGTGCAAGAAGCCAGCGACGGTACAGTCAAGTATTTATTTGAATTACCGGATCATTTGATGATCGAAACGGTTCTGATGCGTCAAGAATACGGTTTGTCCGTTTGCGTAACGACGCAAGTTGGCTGCAATATCGGCTGTACTTTCTGTGCGTCTGGTCTGTTGAAAAAACAGCGTGATTTGACAGCGGGTGAAATCGTCGCTCAAATCATGTTAGTCCAACATTATTTTGATGAACGGGGAGAAGAAGAACGCGTTTCTCATATCGTTGTGATGGGAATCGGCGAACCATTTGATAATTACAACAATGTCATGAATTTTCTTCATGTCATCAATGACGACAAAGGAATGGCGATCGGAGCTCGTCATATCACCGTTTCAACAAGTGGTTTGGTTCCTAAAATCAAAAAATTTGCGGAAAATGGGTTGCAAGTGAATTTAGCAATCTCATTGCATGCGCCAAATAATGAGATTCGTTCAGCGATCATGCGGATTAATCGCAGTTTTCCAATTGAGAAATTGATGGATGCGGTAGATTATTATATTGAAGAAACCAACCGCCGGGTCACATTTGAATACATCATGTTGGCAGGCGTGAACGACCAGCCGAAACATGCCCAAGAGTTAGCAGACTTAATGAAGAACAAGAAAAAATTGGTTTATGTGAATTTGATTCCTTATAATCCAGTCAGTGAACACGATCAATATTCTCGCAGCAGCAAAGCAGCTGTGCTACGTTTTTATGATGTCTTGAAAAAGAACGGGATTAATTGCGTGATTCGAAAAGAGCACGGAACAGATATCGACGCAGCTTGTGGACAATTGCGAAGCAAACAAATGAAAAAAGCCGCAGTAAAATAAATTTTATCAAAAAAACAGCCAAACATACATCGAATGTATGCCTGGCTGTTTTTTGTCTTAGGCTAAGATCGTGCCAACTGGAAAAATTCTTCTGAAAACTTTTCGCACGAGCGGACCAGCGATAAGCAATTGGAAAGGGAGTGCCATTACGATATTTTTTAAAATATTCGTGCCCCAAACAATCAAGAGCTGATCCCAAGCCTGTGTATGGCTCAATACTTCAACTGCACCGTAAAGAGACATGAAGAAGACCATTGGCAAAACCATACAGCAAGAAACGGTAAGAACCATCCGAACAGGGCTAGCTGAAGCGGGCAATAGTTTGAATGCGAATTTTTTGGCTGGTGCTGATACGACAAACCAATCTAAAAGTAGCGCGCATAGGTAACCTAAAGGCAAACCTATCCAGGCAGTTCTTAAAACGTCTAATGTGAAAGCTCCCGTATGTAAATAAACATTGTACAAACTCATCCAAAGCACCATCACAAAACACATCATTACAGTATAAACAAAACTTTCTCTTTTATTTCTTGGCATAAAAATCCTCCTATAATTATGAATACAAAAAAGTGGCAATCGTATAACTCGCTACGACAACCACTTTGGGAATCTTCACTGCGTTATGGAAAGACAATTTTTTTGCTTCTCCATTATATACAGACTTTTCCATTTGATGTAAGTAAAAAGTTTATTTTTTTTCACCAATCTCATCTTTTAGACGATAAATCTTCGAAGGACGGCCGATTCCAACTGGTCGTTCGCCAATTTCGTCAAAATATTGCAGCATTGCTTTTTTAAAATTAGAGTGATCAACTGTTCTAAAATCGACACCTAAAAATTTAGCAAAGACTTTCCGTGCTTCGGTAATCGTAAACTCAGCACCCAAGACTTGCAAAATCAGCGGTTCATGATCCATTTTATTTACGACCCGATTGAAAGCTTTGCGGATGATCTCGTTGTGGTCAAACGCCAGTGTATCTTTGCCAAGCGATTTTCCGGTTTCCAAATCAATTTCGATGGAAATATCCTCTTCACTTGTTAAATAGATCGTTTTTCCGCGTCGTTCCATATTGAACCAGCGTGCGTCTTGTGTATCATCACCTGCAGTCGGCGGAACTTGACCGATAAAAGCTAAATAGCTGACAGTGATAACCCAGCCACGGGGATCGCGATTGGGTGAACTGAACGTATGAAGCTGTTCAACATTTTTTCTACCGATCACTAAACCAGTTTCTTCAGTCGTTTCACGTCGAACGCTGTCATTTGTTGATTCATTACGTTCAACAAAACCGCCAGGTAGCGCCCAAGAGTTGCGGTAAGGATTGCCGCGTCGCTGGATCAACAAGATCTTCAATTGATCTTCTGCTTTGTTATAACCCATGATCACAATGTCGACAGTGACAGAAGGTTTTTCGTATTCTGGATGAGCTTGTTCTTTGTACCAAGCAATGAATTCCGCTTCATCTGCTTCGTGTTCATAATAATCTTTTTCTGCTTCCTTAGAGGCAAATTCTTTCATGTAGTGTTCACCCATTTTCTTATAAGTATTTTCTACTTTATTGTAGCATGAATACTAAAAAAAGGGGAACTCCGCATGGAATTCCCCTTTGTTCATTTAAATTATTTTGATGAATCAGTCGTTGTTTGTTTGCCAGAACTATTAGTAGTCAAGAATTCAGATAAGATATTTTCAAATGCATCATCTTTGATCTTAACATTGGCTTTTTTCAACTCTTTTGAAATAACTTCAGAAGAGAAGGTTTGGTCAGCCATTTTTGTATCTTCAGCGATTTGTTTCAATTCTTTTTTGTATTTATCCATGTCATTGCCTTTAGATGAAGTTTTTTCCATCTTCACAAGGTAATAACTTGTTTGATACGTAGATGAATCTGTGGTAGTGATTACGTCAGAAACTTCGCCATTTTTTAACTTGAAGGCTGCTTCTTTTACTTCAGAAGGAACAGTTGTTGATTGTGAATCAAATTTGATTTGACCACCATCTTTTTTTGTTGTTGAATCTTGTGATTTTTCTTTTGCGATTTTAGCGAAATCACCCTTATCGTCTAACTGTTTCTTGATTTCTTTAGCGTCGTCTTCACTGCTTGCTAAAATAATTCGAGCAGTTACTTCTGGGTGGAATGAATCCCAAGCTGATTTCAAGTCCTTGTCAGTAATCTTCAAATGTGCTTTCAAGCCTTCTTGGAAAGCAAGGGATTGTTTCAAATATTCTTTATATGATTTTTTTGTGTAACCGGCAGATTGCAATTGCGTATCAAAAGTATCGCCCAATTGTTTTTTCTGTTTGTTGTATTCTTTGTCGACTTGTTTGTCGGTTACTTTATCACCATAAGCATTTTCAAATACTTTATAGATGATCATGTTGCGAACTAAACTTTGGTTGGTTTGTTCTTTTTTTGCTTCAGTATAAAAGTCTTCGACGGTGATTTTTCCGCCTTTCATAGTTGCGATGTCTTGATTGGAACTTCCTGAACAGGCTCCTAATACAATCACGCTAAGCAAGCCTGCTGTGGCTAAAAGGATCTTTTTCTTCATTTCTATGCTACAACTCCTAAAATTAAAATGTACATCTGTTTGTTAATCCGTCCCAACTATAACATATCTAAAATTACAAAGGAAAGAGATAAAAATAGTTTCCGAGAAAATTCATAATTAAAACACAATTACTTAAACAAATCAGTGGTTATTCACCAATTTCTGCAGGCCTTGTCAACAAAAAGCGGCCTTTTTTGATCACGGTCGTGTCTTTGGTCTGTGGCAAGGCTTGATTGATCTTTTCCAATTGCGCTTGGATTTGCTGAATTCGGGGATCTGCTTGAAAACGAAATTCTTCAAGATCTTTTTCTACCCCAGATTTAAAAGCAGGAGCCAGAGTATCAAAGGTATTTTTTAAATTCGTCGCTGATTCACGAAAAGCGGTCAAATTATCATTCAGCTCATCTGTCAGCACGACGAGCTCGCGCGTATTGGTAATTAATTTCTCGCGTGTTTCTTCACCTTTTCGCGGAGCTAACAAGAGTCCGCCCAGTGTACCAAGGCCTGCGCCAAAGAGAATTCCTTTGAAAAATCCCATCTATTTCACCTGCTCTTTGATCTTATCAGCGATCGCTTGCATCTCTTCTGGTTTTTGTTGTTCCGCATGATTGCCGAAATGAATGGAGAAATCGTCTTTTTTACTGTAACGTGGAACTAAATGAACGTGTGAGTGGAAGACCGATTGATAAGCAAGTTCTTTATTATTATTTAAAATATTTAAACCTTCCATTTCAGGAAATGCTTTTTCAAGGGCACGCGCGATTTTAGGAATGCGAGCAAAAATATCTGCTGCCAAGTCTTCATCGTAATCAAAAATATCTGTCACATGTTGTTTTGGCACAACTAATGTGTGGCCTTTTGTGGCTTGAGAGATATCTAAAAAGGCATAGACTTTTTCATCCTCATAAACTTTGTAGCTAGGGATTTCTTGATTGATAATTTTACAAAAAATACAATTTTCCATTGCAAACATCCTTTCTAATTACTCATCATCACTTTATTTTGGATCACTGCTAGTGAAAAGCAGCCTGACAAGTGTAATTTCTACTTTTACTTTACCATAACTTGTAATACTTGTGCGGGAAAAGGTCAAGTGAAGCGTAATTATTTGTGGGATTCTGCTATAATACTAACTAAGAAATTGGAGGGGACAAAATGAGCTTAGCAATTCAGCATGTTACAGGCGGTTACGGCCATGTGCCTGTTTTAAAAGATATTGATTTTGAGGTCAACAACGGTGAAATGATCGGTTTGATCGGTTTGAATGGCGCCGGAAAATCTACTACGATCAAAAATATTATCGGTTTACTGACACCGCAAAAAGGAACGATCACAGTTGATGGATTAACACTGCAAAAAGATCCTGAGAACTATCGGAAAAAAATCGGCTATATTCCTGAGACGCCTTCATTGTATGAAGAGTTGACATTACGCGAACATATCGAAGTAACGGCGATGGCTTACGATATTCCAAAAGAAACAGCGATGCAACGAGCAGAATCTTTATTGAAGACCTTTCGTTTAGAAAATCGGTTGGACTGGTTTCCAGTGAATTTTTCTAAAGGGATGAAACAAAAAGTGATGGTCTTATGTGCTTTTTTGATTCAACCTAGTTTATACATTATCGACGAACCATTTTTAGGATTGGATCCGCTGGCGATCAATGCCTTACTGGAGTTGATGGTGACGATGAAAAACCAAGGTGCAGCAATCTTGATGTCGACCCATATTTTAGCGACAGCTGAAAAATATTGTGATCGTTTTGTTGTGCTGCATGAAGGAGAAGTACGCGCGCAAGGAACATTACAGGAGCTGCAGGCAGAGTTCGAGCTGCCCGGTGCTTCTTTAGATGAAATCTATATCGCGCTGACAAAGGAGAAAGAACATGCTTGATTTTTTTCTATTGAGGCGCCAGCGTCACCAGAAAAAAATGATGAAATATATGCGCTATGTGTTAAATGATCATTTTGTTTTGGTGTGTTTGTTCTTAGTTGGCGGATTGGCTTTTTACTATTCAAATCTACTAAAACAGTTATCACCGGACTTCCCTTGGAGTTTGCCAATCGTTGGAATCATTTGGTGGCTGATTTTGCCATTTGGTAGATTGGCGACCTTAGTAGAACCGGCTGATATGGCATTTTTATTACCAAAAGAAAAAGAGATGGGCGGCTATCTATCGCGTGGCTTACGCCACTCGCTAGCTTGGCCATTTAGTATTGAAACATTTGTCTGCGGCGCGCTGCTTCCGCTAGTTGTGTTAGCTAAACAAGTGAGCTTTGTCCATTTTTTCTTTTTCTTGGTGATGCTGTGGTGTTTGAAAGTAGGAAATTTACGGATTCAGCGTTTTGCTTGTTACCAAACAACAAAAAAACAAACTCAGCAATTTATGTTCTTATGGTTTATCGTCAGCGGCGGAATCATTTTTATCAGTTTGTATAGTTTTGCTTGGCTTGGGACGATCCTTGCATTGGCTGCGGCGTTAGGGTTTATTTTGTTAACACAAGAAAAAGATCGGCTGCTAGATTGGAGCAGCATGATCGAACGAGAAAACATGCGGTTACATCGTATGTATCAATTCATCAATTTATTTACAGATGTTCCCGAAATTGAAGCGAAAGTTCGTCGACGAAAATATTTAGACGGGTTATTAGCAAAAATTTCCTTCAAACAAGAGAATACCTTTTTGTATTTATTTGCGCGGGGAGCCTTGCGCGGGGCAATCTTTGGCGGTTTGTTTTTCCGCTTGCTGATCGTTGGAGCAGTCTTGATCGTTTCATTAGCAGATTTTCGGTTTGTTGTCGGAGTCAGCGTATTATTTATTTATTTGATCGGGTTTCAGATGATCCCGTTATATAATCAATTTGATTACATTGGCGCGACTCAGCTATATCCTGTAGCAAAAAAATATAAGAAAGCCGCTTTGCAACGCTTGATGGCGATCTTATTGTTTGCGGCTGCAGTTATTTTCAGTTTATGCAGTTTGGTCCATTTATCAATTTTTGAGACACTGATTTTGTTTGCAGTACTTTTAATTGAAATCGGCTTGTTTGCTTGGTTATATCTCCCAGCGAGAATCAAGAAAATGGAGGGTTAGCAGATGAAAGTATTATGGAATGAACAAATTGTGGATGAATCGGCAGTGAAAATCGATTTAGAAGATCGTGGGTATCAATTTGGTGATGGTATTTATGAAGTGATCCGCATTTATGATGGCTGTCTGTATATGGAAAAAGAACACTTGGATCGTCTGTGGGACAGTGCGGCAAAAATCCATTTGACGCTGCCTTTTACTAAAGAAGAATTAAGTCGGCGTTTGCGGCGTTTAGTGAGAGAAGTTGGATTGACCAATGCGCGTGTTTATTTTCAAGTGACACGTGGGACCGCAAAACCACGGTTGCATGATTTTCCTGATCCTGCAGTCGTTCAACCGGTTTTATTGGCAGATATCCAACCGGTATCACGGCCGAGTGCCAAACAAAAAATTGGTATTCGTGCTGGATTTGTTGAAGATAGACGCTGGCTGCACTGCGATATCAAATCGATCAGTCTACTAGGCAATCTTTTAGCATTGGATGAAGCCAAACAAAATGGTTATGATGAAGCCATTTTAGTGCGTGACGGCAATGTGACAGAAGCCTCCGCTTCTAATCTATGGATGGTAAACGAAGGAATTCTTTATACGCATCCCGATGGACAGTTGGTTTTACCAGGAATCACAAAAATAAAAATTCGTGAGTTAGCAAAAGCATTAGGTATCGAACTAAGAGAAACAGCCTTTACTAAAAAAGAATTATTAGCTGCTGATGAATGTTTCAAGTCTAGTTCAGTAGCTGAAATCATCCCGATCATTGAGATTGACGATCAAAAAATCGGCGAGGGGATGCCTGGCAAAGTGACGAAAAAATTACTGGGCGCGTATCATGACGCCGTAAAGTTAACGGTTCAGACGCATCATAATGAAAAATAATCAAAGAAGAACATACATGCCCTTGACGCGGCCCCTTTCCGCGACTAAAATAGTAAATACGTTTAAAATGCTAGGGGAGGGCCTTGGGAATGGAATTTCAGTTGGATAGTGACTGGCGCGTACAGCCGATCAAAGGCGATACGGGAAAAACGTATATTGGTTACCGTGACGAAGATCGCGTCTTCATTAAACGAAATACCACCCCGATGTTGGCGGCTTTATCTCGTGAAGGCATTGCACCAAAACTTGTTTGGATCAAACGGACAGGAAATGGCGATACATTGACCGCACAAGAATGGTTGGATGGTCGAATTTTAGAGCCGGAAGAAATTTCGCGCCGCAATGATGTGGTCGATGTACTATATCACTTGCACCACTCGCCTTCACTGAAAGTGATGCTAAAAAAAATGGGTGGGCGTCAAGTTTCGCCACAACAGTTATTGGCAGACTATGAAGCAAATTTGCCGAAGATGATCGAACAAAATGCTTTTATTGAATTGGTGTATGATTATTTGAAAAAGAATGTTCCAACGTATGCTAAGAAGAATTATACTGTGGTGCATGGCGACGTGAATCATAGAAATTGGTTAGTTTCTTCTAACTATTTATATTTAGTCGATTGGGATTCAGTAATGTTTGCGGATCCGGCGTTGGATATCGGAACGATTTTAGGAAGCTATGTTCCGCTGTCTAGTTGGAGCAAATGGCTTGTCCGTTATGGAATACGACCAACAGATGAAAATGTTGAGCGAATCTATTGGTACGGATTGATGAGTCTGTTATTAGAAATCGCCCGTCAATACAAACGAGATGAATTACATCACATGAATCAAGCAATTTTACAATTAAAACGAATTTTTGCCGGAAGCTGAACGTTTTGTTCGGCTTCTAGTTTTGTCAGGCACAAGTTCGATCCTCATTTCAATAAACACAAAATGAAATACATAGGGAAAAAATAAAAACAAAAAGGATTCTAGGAGGAAAACAATGCGTGTTAGAAATCGTCCAGGAGCGGCAGAAATGTTAGCGGCTCGGCCTGAATATGTCATACAAGAACCGGATGCTTGGAAAGGCCGCTGGTCTGAGCGTTTTGGAAATGATCATCCGATCCACATCGAGATTGGCATGGGCAAAGGACAGTTTATCATCGGGATGGCTGCGGCTCATCCTGAGATCAATTATATCGGTATAGAAATGCAAGTCAGTGTGATCTCCATCGCTTTAGATAAATTAGTTGAAGCAAAATTGCCTAATTTACAATTATTGCATGTTGACGGCTCTGAGCTGACAAATTATTTTGCTGATAGTGAGGTCGACCAGATTTATTTGAATTTTTCTGATCCATGGCCTAAGAAAAAGCATACAAAACGCCGCTTGACTTCACCTAGTTTTTTAGCAGTAGATGAAGAAATCTTGCGTCCTGCTGGAGAGATCCATTTTAAAACAGACAATCAAGGATTGTTTGAATATTCATTAAGCAGTTTTTCAAAGCACGGTATGACCTTAGAACAAATATGGTTAGACTTGCATAAAAGTTCGTATGAAGGAAATATCATGACTGAATACGAAGAAAAATTTTCAAACAAAGGGCAGCGGATCTATCGAGTAGAGGCCCGCTTTCAGGACAAAACAAAAAAATAATCAAAGTTGAAAGATGAGCCAGATTTTTGGTTCATCTTTTTTTAGTTTGGAGTTTTTTTACGTATCTTATTTATGAGGTGAGGAGATGGAGATCGAACAACTTTCAGATGAATTGATCCAACATGGTTTTAAACATCAAATGCAAGATTTGTATTTACTACCCAAAAAAGAAACGTATCGCTGTTTTTTTCGCCGCGGCCCGTTTTACGATTATAAAAATCTATCCCAAGGCAAGGCTGAGTTATGTAACAGGACTGCCTTGCAGCTGATCAATCGGTTCAAATATTTAGGTCAGATGGATGTCAGTGAAAAGCGAAAAGTCCAGCTCGGTGCGATTTCTTACCCCTTAGCACAGGGCAAGCAACGGTTGCGTTTGTCGGCTGTCGGGGATTATTTGCAACAGGAAAGTTTAGTCATTCGCTTTTTGCATCAATTCGGTAGCAGTCCGGAAGTCTACCATCTGCCGGAACAAATCGATCTGCTCCAAGAATATACGAAAAAACGCGGGCTCTATTTGTTTTGCGGTCCGGTTGGTTCAGGAAAAACCACTTTGATGTATAAGTTAGCACGAAAAAATAAAGGGCAAGTCATTACGATTGAAGATCCTGTAGAAATTGAAGAACCAAACTTTTTACAGTTACAGGTAAACGAAAAAATTCAACAAAGCTATGATGAGCTGATCAAGCTGTCATTGCGGCACCATCCAGACGTTTTGATCATCGGCGAAATTCGCGATCAAAAAACCATCCAAGGGGCGATTCGAGCAGCATTAACAGGACATTGTGTCTACGCCACACTGCACGCAGCCAGTTTGGAATCTGCTCATGCTAGGATTTTTGAATTAGGTGGAGAGGCCGCTTTATTGAAAGAATGCCTACGAGGGATTATTTACCAAGAATTATTAGCAGTAAATAAAACAGTAGGATTATTAACGAGCTATCGTTTCTATCAAGAAAATTTGTATTTCACCTGGAAAGAAGGGCTGCAGTGTGTGGGACAAAAACAAATTGACAAAAAAACAACGCATTGACTTTGTTCAACTGCTGGGGGATCTATTAGTAAATGGGTTTAGTTTGCAACAAGCTTTTGTATTTTTCGTGCATGCGAATCTCTTTTCGCCGAATATTTTAATAAAGCTGCAACAAGATCTCCAACAAGGAAAAAGTTTAGCGCAAAGTTTTGTCCAGCTGCAGTATTCAAATGATCAGATTTTACAGATCGAATTAGCTGAATCCCATGGTGACCTCGCTCAAACACTGTTGGGGATTGCCAAACAAATGCGTTTAGTTCAACGTCAGCAAGAAAATTTTCTCAAGGCGGTCTCATACCCGTTACTGTTATTTATTTTTTTGCTCACAATTTTGTTGGGCATGCGATTTTTCTTGCTGCCGCAGCTGGTCGCTAGCGGCATGATCCATGCTGAATCCTTTTCAGTCCAACTGATAAAAGGAGTACCTGTGATTGGACTAGGTGTGCTTATTTTCTTAATCATTTTAGCGATGTGTTGGCAAACCTGGGGGAAAAGGCAAAGCTATCTTACGCGGTTTAGTCTGTTAACTAGAATTCCTGGTATTCGCACTTTGTTCAGCAATTATTACTCAGCATACTTTGCTCTGGAATGGGGCAAGCTTTTTCAGCAAGGACTGGAGCTGCATCAGATTATCGAGTGCTTACTTATAATCGAAGGAAAATCTTTGATGCAGGAATTAGCTGCCGACTTGAAAACTCGCTTAGCTCAAGGAAGCACTTTAGCAGAAGAATTGAAACGTTATCCTTTTTTAACGAAAGAATTCAGTCGGATTGTCTTTCAAGGAGAAGCTCGGGGAAATTTAGGCAAAGAGTTGATAACCTACAGTCAATTAGTTTGGCGCCGTTTTTTTAATCAATTGGAGTTCTTATGTTCATGGATACAGCCGTTGGTCTTTTTATTTGTAGCACTTTTAATTATTAGTTTGTATTTAACGATGCTTCTGCCATTGACAGACTTGGAGAGGATTTTATGAAAAAACAAGCTTCAGGCTTCACGTTATTAGAGATGATCGTTGTGATTTTCGTCATCAGTTTGTTGTTGTTATTGTTTGTCCCTAAATTGATCAAGCAAAAAGAAAGTGCCAGCAAACAAAGCGATGGTGCGATTGCCAAAGTAGTTGAAACGCAAATCGAAGTTTTTGAATTAGACCATGGGAAGAAACCTAGCAAAGCTGAATTGATAGAGCAAGGTTATGTTAAGGAGAAGCAATATGAAGCCTACGAACGTATCGAAGGAAAATAATGCTGGATTTACATTGATCGAGTCGGTAATCGTGTTAGCCCTAGTTTGCAGTTTCGTATTATTACCGACGGTCGCGCTTAGAAGTTGGCAAGCTAAGTTAGAGAAAGCCTTCTTTTATTACCAGTTCGAAAAATCAATTTTGCATTTACAGCAAGTAGCGATTGCCGATCATAAAGGCACCCGGATCGATCTTTATAAAAATGCGCAATTGATCATCTTTTTTACAAACCATACAGAGTTGCCATGGAGAGAATTACCAGTCCCCGAAACACTCAAACTGGAGAGCAGTTACGCGGTGTTATTCAAAGCGGGAACTGGCAACATTTCTACGACACAGCCTGGAACGGGCAGCATCCCCAAAATCGTTTTTACAGATGAGGGAAAAATAGTTACTTATCAATTTCAACTGGGAAGTGGTCGCTTTGAAAGGAAATAAAGGGTATATCTTACTAGAAAGTCTGATCAGTCTGACGATTTTGTTAATCCTTGTTGCTAGTTATGTCGGAGTAACCGCAAAAATGCAAAGTGCTAGTCAAGAACGATTGGCGTTACTAACAAATTATCGTGATCTTTATACAGAAGTACGCCGCTGTCGCTTGCATTCAGTAAGCTCAATGAAGCCGCAAATTGAAATCTCATTGGAACAAGGAAAAGCTGTGAACCATCAAGGAGGGATCGTAGTTGCCAAAAAATAGCGGCTTTACTTTGTTGGAAAGTCTCGTTGCTTTGCTGATGCTTAGCGGCATTTTATTGCTGCTTTCCAGTTTGATCCAGCATGCGCATAAACTGGAAGAAAATTTGAGCAGTTACCAACAGATTGAAGGGGAGATTTTTTTGCTTCAATTGGACAATGAAATGGAGAATCTTCAATATGAACAAACAACTTCACGAGAAATCTGGGCGCAGACTGCGCAAAAGGAACAAGTCATCATTAAAAAGTATCAAGATAAATTAATCAAGGAACAATCCAAAGGGTATCAGCCATTACTGACGGGAGTGAAACAATTTGTTTGCCAAGAAAATAATTATGGTGTGGACTTTGTTGTTACTTTTACTGACGGAAAACAAAAAAAGGGAACATGGATCTTTGAATAGCCAAGGCGGAATACTGTTGTCTGTCTTACTGGCTATTTTTTTGTTTAGTTTTTTACTCTTGAATCTAACCACCAGTTATCATCAAACAGCTGACTTAACAGCACGAACGGAACAATTATATCAAGCCAAAATCGCCAAAGAACTTTTTTTAGCCGATTTTCCTAAATTGAATAAGAAACAAGGAATATGGAAATTTAATAAAGGGGAATTGACGTATAGCGCAGAACATGAGCAACTGAAATTGGTAGTGAAAATTAAAAAGAAAACATATCATTTTTATGAAAAAATTAGCACATCGACCTCAAGCGATTGATATAACATAGGGAATTAAGCGGACGAAGAAGAATGTAGTGTAAATGATAGCTTTGTATTGAATTAGGAAAACAATGATAAAAAAAAGAAAGCGATTGATTAATTGGAATATGTTCGCTAAAATAGAACAGGTATCGTGAGTGTTATATTAGTTTGAGAGGTGCAAGATGAACCCAGAAAAAATTGAGACAGCTTTTTCTTTGATGGAAGAAGCGATCATTGCATTGCAGCAATCGCTAGGAACTTCTTTTTTTGACGCTTACATCGAAAATGCAGAGAACTTAGTCGACAATGCGAAAGTACGCGTGCTTGATCAGCAGCCAGATGCGGCTACTGTTGCAAAAGTAGAAACACTATATCAAGAATTATTAGCGTTAGCTTTAGACAAAGAAGATTGGCGGAAATTAACGCAATTGATTTTGCTGAAAGGCTCAAAAAATGAAAATTTACAGCCTAATTACCAATTAACGCCAGATAGTATTGGTTTTTTATTTGTCTTTTTGATTGAACAATTGACGTTAAAAAAAGATCAGCCATTAGAAATTTTAGATATCACTGTCGGAATGGGCAATCTATTGCTGACAGCGCTGATCAATTTGCAAGTAGCAGGCTATTCAGTCAACGGAATCGGTGTTGATAATGATGAAACCTTACTTGCAATCGCCGCTTCAGATAGCTTATTGATGGGAGAAACAGTAAAATTATTCCACCAAGATAGTTTGCAAGATTTATTAGTAGATCCAGTAGATTATGTGATCGGTGACTTGCCAGTCGGTTATTATCCGAATGATCAGCAAGCGCAGAAATTTGCGACGCATTCTGAAAAAGAACACAGTTATGCCCATCATTTGTTGATGGAACAAGCCATGAATTATGTGAAGCCGGCAGGTTTTGGTTTATTTTTAGTACCAAGTAATTTCCTTGAAGCAGAGCAAGGTCCATTATTGCAAAAATGGTTGAAAGACGATGTGTTATTACAAGGGATCATCCAATTGCCAGATGAGTTATTTAAATCAGAGCATTCACGAAAAAGTATTTTACTGTTACAAAAACAAGGTGGAACAGCAGAACAAGCGGAAAAAGTTTTACTCGTTCATTTGCCTTCGTTGAAGGATCCAACACAAGTAACAGAGTTCTTCAAAAAATTCGAGGACTGGAAGTCTTCTAATTTATAAGCCTAGTGGGCGAAAAGCAATTTAATTATAGAGGAGAGTTAACATGTCAAAAACAATTGCAATCAATGCCGGTAGTTCAAGTCTAAAATGGCAACTGTATCAAATGCCTGAAGAATCAGTCATTGCAAAGGGAATCGTTGAACGAATTGGTCTAAGTGATTCAATCTTTACGATCAAGTATGGCGACGGACAAAAATTCGAACAAGTTTTGGATATTAAAGATCATGAAGTAGCAGTTCAAATGTTACTAGATCAATTGATCGACTTGAAAATCATTGCGTCATTTGATGAAATCGCAGGTGTTGGCCACCGCGTAGTAGCTGGAGGCGAATACTTTAAAGATTCTGTTTTGATCGATGATGATGTCTTAGCAAAAATTGAAGAGTTAAGCGAGTTTGCACCATTGCATAATCCAGCAAATGCTATGGGGATCAAAGCATTCCGTCATATTTTACCAAATATCGTCAGCGTAGCTGTTTTTGATACTTCCTTCCATGCAACAATGCCAGCAACGAATTATTTATACAGTATTCCAAAAGAATATTATGACAAATATGCTGCTCGTAAATATGGTTTCCACGGAACAAGCCATCGCTATGTTTCTGAACGTGCCGCAGAATTATTAGGCAAACCACTTGAAGAAACAAAAATCATTACTGCTCATATCGGAAATGGCGGTTCAATCACAGCCGTTGAAGGCGGGAAATCTGTCGATACATCAATGGGCTTCACACCATTAGCCGGTCTTACAATGGGTACGCGTTCTGGTGACATCGATGCATCATTGTTACCCTACTTGATGGAAAAAACAGGCATCAAAGATATCAATGAAATGATCGATGTATTGAACAAAAAATCAGGCGTCTTAGGTCTGACTGGTATTTCAAGCGACATGCGCGACATCGAAAGCGGTGCAGAAGAAGGCAATGAAGATGCGATTTTAGCGTTAGATATTTACTGTGATCGTATCCGTAAATATATTGCACAATACATTTCAGTAATGGATGGCGTGGATGCAATTGTCTTTACCGCAGGTGTTGGTGAAAACGCAGATCCTGTTCGCCAAATGGTTCTAGAAAGAATGACTTGGTTCGGTATTGAAATCGATAAAGAAATCAATCAAAACACTCACGGAAAAGAAGCAGAAATTTCAACAGAAAATTCCCGGGTAAAAGTTTATGTGATCCCAACGGATGAAGAAGTAATGATTGCTCGTGATGTGGCACGTTTAGGAAAATAACTATAAATAATTATTTTGCTAAGTGATCGACTTAGAAGTATATTTCTTAATCTTATAGAGCGTTGAACAAAAAAGTTCAATGCTCTTTTTTGACTGTTCATCGGTCCGCGTATCATTCCTCTTATTTCTCTAGTAGAAAATTATTCTCTATCCGGCAAATTTCTGTTCTTTGTTTCTGCTCAGATAGTTATTTTATTCCGGAAGAAATTGGTAGGCAGAATTGATACCTCATTGAAAGATCATTTAACTTTATCATGTTTTTAGCGTGCTTGAAATCAAACTGAAATCGAATTGCAATGAATTAATGGTATTTTTAATAAAAAGGGGTAAGGGGAAGTTGGCATGACAACAACATTGATTATTGACCATCCGTGGAAGGGAAGCTTTAATCACGGAGTGTTGAACCATCTGATTGAAGGATTGGAACAGGATCAGAAAATCTATCAAGTGATCGACTTGAACAAAGATGGCTTTGATCCAGTGATGACGGCTGAAGAATTAGCGGTTTATCAGCGCGGTTCGGTGTTAGATCCGTTGGTTTTGCATTATATGAGTCTGTTACGGGAGACGACTCAGCTAGTTTTGATCTTTCCGATTTGGTGGTATAGTTCACCCGCAAGTTTAAAGGGCTTTCTTGATAAGGTATTGTTGAATGAATTTGCTTTCTTTGATGGCGGCAACGGTATTCAACCATTACTGGCGATCGATTCAGTCGTGGTCTTTACTACTTCAGACCAGTCGACGGAAAGTTTGGATCAGCATTGTACCCGTAGTTATAAGCATCAATTAACGACGACATTAGAAGATATTGGGTTGCGAAATATTTCGTGGCATCATTTAGGCTCGCTGAAAAATTTAAGCGAAGAAGAACGACAAGCGTATTTAACGACAGTCTATGAGAAGTTGTAAAATTGGATAACAAAAATAGGTGCCGCTTATTTTTAAGCGGCAAAAATCTAAATATAGTTGAATCTCAAAACTTTCTTTAATTTTTGACGTAAGACCTTGAGCGGGTCTTGCGTCAATTTCTTTTTATCGGTACACTGGCTAAGATATAAAAGAAAGATGAGGATTATTTTTTTATGGAAAACGAAAAGGTTACGCAGCCGAATAAAAGCGACTGGATTTTGCGCTTTATCAAAGGGATGTTCATTGGCTCAGGATTTATTTTGCCAGGGGTCAGCGGAGGGGCCTTGGCGGCGGTATTTGGTATTTATGAGCGGATCATTTCATTTTTGGCTCATATCACAAAAAACTTCAAAGAAAATGTGCGCTTTTTTATCCCTGTAGGATTAGGCGGCATCGCGGGGGTGTTTGTCCTTTCTTTTGCGGTTAGTTTTTTATTAGGGCAATTTGAAACGATTATGTTGTGGTTTTTTGTCGGCTGTATTATCGGTACAGTGCCGGCACTGTGGAAAGAAGCTGGGAAAAAAGGTCGCACAACAAAAGATTATGTTATTTTAGCTATCAGCTTTGTCGTTGGTTTTTGGTTCTTGTGGCAAGGTTCAAGTTTATTTGGTCACGTAGATCAAAACTTTGTCACGTGGATGATCGCTGGTGCATTGATCGGGTTGGGTTTGATCGTGCCGGGGCTTAGTCCTTCAAACTTTTTAGTTTATATGGGCATGTACAAAGCGATGGCAGATGGCTTTAAAACAATTGATATGGGTGTGATCATTCCGATTGGAATCGGCGGATTAGTCACTGTTTTGAGTTTATCAAAAGTAATGGACTGGGTATTCAGTCGTTTTTATACAGCAATGTATCATTTTATTTTAGGAATTGTTTTTGCGTCAACAGTGATGATCATCCCAACGGATTATAGCGGAATCGGCTTCCTTGGTTTCGTTGGTTGTGCGATTTTATGTGTATTAGGTGCAGCGCTTGGCTGGTGGATGAGTCGTTTGGAAGAACGGTATGTTCCAGAAGATTAAAAAATAATTTGAAATTTAAGCTTGCAATTTTGATGAGAAGTCTTTAAGATGATGGTAAGCATTTGGAATAGTAATAAATTTTATCGGCAGCAGAGAGTTGATTCACCGGCTGAAAGATCAACGTGCCCACTGAGATTTATGAACCTACCAGAGAAGATTGATGCGAAAGCAGCACGCGACTCTAGCGTTATTAGAGCTGAAAGTTGGGTCAATAAGATTTGACCAAGCAAGGTGGTACCGCGAAATTATCCGTTTCGTCCTTACAGTTGTAGGGATGGAACGGTTTTTTTATTTTTATTTTTAGGAGGATGCATGAATGACAAACTTACAAAAAGAAGATTTTTCAAAATGGTATTTACAAACGATTCAAAAAGCTGACTTGATGGATTATTCACCTGTTCGCGGTTGTATCATTTTTAAAGCTGACGGCTATGAACTTTGGGAACATATTCAAGAAGATTTCAACAAATGGTTGCGAACACAAGATATCCGCAATGTCTACTTCCCAATGCTGATTCCTAAACATTTCCTAGAAAAAGAAGAAGAACACGTAGAAGGTTTTGCACCAGAATTGCCTTGGTTGACTAAAGTTGGGGATGAAGAATTAGAAGAGCCTTATGCATTACGGCCAACATCCGAAACATTGATCGGCGATGCTTTTTCTAACTGGATCAATTCTTACCGTGATCTTCCTTATGAAATCAACCAATGGGCAAATGTTTTCCGTTGGGAGAAAAAAACAATGCCATTTTTACGAACTTCTGAGTTCTTATGGCAAGAAGGGCATACTGCCCATGATTCTGAAGAAGCCGCTCGTGTACGGACGATGAGCGCTTTAGAAGCTTATGCTGATCTAATTGAAAATACATTGGCAATCCCTGTTTATCGCGGACAGAAAACGCCGTCTGAACGTTTTGCTGGTGCGGTAGATACGTATTCTGTCGAGGCAATGATGCGTGACGGAAAAGCCGTCCAAGCAGGAACGTCTCATTACCTTGGTCAAAACTTTGCAGAAGCGTTTGATATTAAATTCTTGAATCGCAACAATGAACATGAATATGCATATACAACATCTTGGGGAATCTCAACTCGTTTGATTGGTTCATTGATCATGGTTCATGGCGACGAACAAGGATTGGTTTTACCGCCAAAAGTTGCACCAACGCAAGTAATCTTAATTCCAGTTGGCCCTTGGCAAAAACAACCAGCTATTTTGGATCGTTTGCATGAACTGAAAGCAGCATTAGTTGAGAAAGGTTTACGCGTTCGAATCGATGAAACAGACAACACACCAGGTTTCAAATTTAACGAATGGGAATTAAAAGGGGCACCGTTACGAGTTGAATTTGGCCCGCGTGATTTGAAAAACAATCAAGCTGTTATCAAAATGCGTGATCTAGAAGACAAAGAATCTGTTTCATTAGAAGGCATTGAAGAGTACATCGTCGAACAATTAGATATCATGCAAACGCGTTTATTCGAAAGCGCACAAAAACGCTACGGTGAAAATGAACATACGGATATCGATACGTTAGATGAATTAAAAGCTCATATCGAACAAGCCAAAGAATCAGGTGAAACACCAGGGTTCGTTTTAATTGGTTGGGATGGTACGGAAGAAACCGAAGCTAAGATCAAAGAAGAAACTGGCTTTACAACTAGAAATATTCCGTTTAACCCGCCTGTTGAAAAAACGGTCGATATCGTTAGCGGGAAGCCAGCGAAATATACGGTTTGGATCGCACGCGCGTATTAATTTGAGGAAGTCCGCACAGCATCGCCAATTTATCAAAAATTTTTTGCAATTACTGTTTTATCAATCAGCCACCAGTAAGCAGAACGGTCGGGAATTTGGTTTCCTAGGTTGATCTGTGCGGTTATATTCTTAGAGTTTGAGAAGGTCAATCAAATTTGATTGATCATCTCAGACTTGTTTTTTTTTGAAAAAGATTGGTAGAATAGTCATAGGATGTGAGGGGGATTTCAATGAAAATCGTTGTACTAGATGGCTATGCGTTAAATCCGGGTGATCTGACTTGGAAAGCTTTTGAAAAATTTGGAGAAATAGAGACCTATGATCGCACGTCGTATACGAATAAACAAGAAATCATTGAACGAATCGGTCAAGCCGAGGTGATCTTGACGAATAAAACACCGATTGATGAAGTAGTATTGCAAGCTGTGCCGCAAGTAAAATACATCGGAGTGTTAGCAACTGGCTACAATGTAGTAGACCTTGCCGCAGCGAGCAGACGAGGAATCTTAGTCACAAATATTCCGTCATACGGAACGGCTGCTGTGGCACAATTTACATTTGCGCTATTATTGGAAATTGCTAACCAAGTGGGGCTGCACAGTATGTCCGTTCATCAAGGAGCATGGCAAAACAGCCAAGATTTTACGTATTGGAAAACGCCGTTGATGGAGTTGCAAGGAAAAACAATCGGCTTGATTGGTTATGGCGAAATTGCCCAGGCAACGGCTAAGATTGCTCATGCATTCAATCTGAAAGTCATCTACTGGAACCACCGTCCCAAACAAGCGCAAGCAGTCTGGGCAAAGCAGGTCACATTAAACGAATTGTATCAACAAGCTGACATCATTAGTTTGCACGTTCCACAAACAGCTGAAACAACGAAAATGATCGATCAGGCGGCAATCCAGCAGATGAAAACTGGTGTGATCTTATTGAATACCGCTCGGGGTGGTTTGCTAGATGAAGTCGCGGTAGCAGCAGCTTTAAACAAAGAAAAAATTTATGCGGCGGGAGTCGATGTAGTTTCGAAAGAACCCATGAGTAAAGAAAATCCGTTACTACACGCTAAAAATTGTTTCATTACACCGCATATCGCCTGGGCTCCTGTGGAAACACGACAACGGCTGATGGAAATTGCCGTAGACAATCTGCGTGCTTTTTTAGCCGGTGAAGAAAAAAATTGTGTAAATCAAAAATTGTAGCAGATTTTTTATAAAAAACCTGTGATCGCTTGTCCCTCAAAAGTTTGACTTTTAAGGGTGCAATGATCACAGGTTTCTTCTATTTAAATAGTTGATCGATCTTGTCAAAATCTGCAGCAGTTAGTTGGATATCCACCGCTTTAGCATTTGTCGCTACTTGGTCAGGACGTTTTGCACCAGGGATTACTACATCGATTTGTGGATGTTTTAAATACCAAGCCAAAACTAATTGTGTAACGGTCGCATCGTAGTCTTTTGCGAGTGGTTTCAATTGGTCCACTTTAGTAATGATTTCTTTAAAGCGTGGGCCTTTAAAATCTGGATTTTTGCTACGAAGGTCACTTGCAGCAAAGTGAGTTTCTTCACTGTATTTTCCAGTCAATAGACCAGAGTCCAGTGGATAATATGGAACGAAACTGATTTTATTTGCTTTTAAATAAGGAAACAGATCTTTTTCGTGTTCGCGGTGGATCAAACTGAACCGATCTTCCACAATATCGACATAGCCGTCTTGATTGGCTTCTTTTAATTGTGCTAATGAAAAATTTGAAACGCCGATCGCACGGATCTTGCCTGCTTCTTTTAATTTGTGTAGTGCGGCGACTGCTTCGTTTTTAGGTGTCGTTTCATCTGGAAAATGGATATAGAAAATATCGATATAATCTGTTTGCAGTCTTTGCAACGCTGCTTCAACAGCGTTTTGGAGAAATTCGGGCGAGTTATTGAATTTTCCATCTTGTTGCAGATCGTGAGCTGCTTTGGTCGCTATAATTACTCGAGAACGATCAAATGCTTCTTCTTGCAAGACCTCGCCGATCAATTCTTCTGAGCGACCGTGACCATAAGAAAAAGCAGTGTCTAATAAGGTGATCCCATTGTTAAGGGCAGTCCGAATCACGTCTTTTCCCATAGTTTCAGATAGATCTGGATAGAGATTGTGTCCGCCTACAGCATTTGTTCCTAAACCCAAAGAACTTGCATAAACTTGTGATTTTCCAATTTGAACATCTGTCATTTATTATTCGCTCCCCTGTGTTTATTCGCTTCCTTAACGAAGCGGTCTTTCTAATTTAGTCTAAAATAAACGGTTAAAAAAAGCGAATATTCTTGCTCCTTTTTAATTTATGATAGGAAAACCGCTTGACTTTCAGACCTTTTTTTAGTAGCTTAGTAAGAGGTAAAAACATCAATGAAATATCTATGAAGGAACTAGTAAATTACGAAAAAACGTACAGAAAAAATTGCCTCGGCTGAAAGCAATTTCGTAAAGAGTAATTGAAAGACAGTCTGGAGATGAGCGCGTGCAAAGCCGCTCCGTTACGCAAGCGTTAATTGCTAAAGAAAAAGAGTGAGACTCTTTTTAAAAATAGGTGGTACCGCGATGATTTTCGCCCTTGTTCAATTCGAACAAGGGCTTTTTTTCGGTTTTGTAGTGTAGAAGATCGTAAGCTATTCATCTTAGATAGAATTACTTGCGCTATTAACGGAATGATCTGCGTGGGAAGGAACCGCCAGTTTTTAGTTTTGGAAAAATGATGACTGCAACGATGAGTGAGCTGTTGATCGTACTTTTTGTATCAAACGAGATCGATTTAGTAGAATAGATTTTATGATGAGTCAAATACATAAAAATGAAAAAGGAGATAAACCATGAGTTATCAGCGACCAAAAGGGACCAATGATATTTTACCAGGAGAAAGTGAAAAGTGGCAGTTTGTCGAAGAGACGGCACGTTTAGTATTTAATGATTACCAATATCAAGAGATCCGCACGCCGATTTTTGAACATTATGAAGTGATAGCTCGCAGTGTAGGAGATACGACGGATATCGTATCAAAAGAAATGTACGATTTTTATGACAAAGGGGAACGTCATGTGACTCTTCGTCCTGAAGGTACGGCACCGATTGTTCGAGCATATGTAGAAAATAAATTATATGGTCCGGAATTTAGAAAACCTTACAAAGTTTATTACACTGGTCCGATGTTTCGTTATGAACGTCCGCAAAAAGGACGGCTGCGTCAATTTCATCAAATCGGAGTTGAAGCTTTTGGCAGCGAAAATCCTAGTCTAGATGTCGAAGTGATGGCAATGGCGATGGATTTCTTCAAACAGTTGGGAATCAGCCAATTGCGGTTAGTAATCAATTCATTAGGCGACAAAGAAACACGGATAAATTATCGTGAAGCATTGATCACGTATCTTGAAGCGCACGAAGAAGCGTTGAGCGAAGATTCACGCCGTCGTTTACATGAAAATCCATTGCGGGTATTAGACAGTAAAGATCGCAAGGATCAGCCAATCGTCGCGAATGCACCAAGTATTTTGGACTATTTAAGCGATTATGCGAAAACATATTTTGAAGGTGTCACAAAAACATTGGAATATTTAGCTATTCCTTATGAAATCGATCATCGTATGGTTCGCGGATTAGATTACTATAATCATACGATTTTTGAAATCATGAGCGACGCACCGGGAATGGGCGCACAAACGACTATTTGCGGCGGTGGACGTTATGATGGATTGGTTGAAGAGCTTGGCGGTCCTGAAACACCAGGTATCGGTTTTGCGATGGGGATCGAACGAATTCTTTTAACATTAGAACAAGAAGATGTAATGATCCCAAGTGCTGCTAGCTTGGATGCTTATGTGGTTGGTCTTGGCGAGAGCACGAATCTAGAAACATTGAAAGTCGTTCAAACGATTCGTGGCTTCGGTTTCTCTGCTGATCGCGATTTCATGGGAAGAAAAGCCAAAGCCCAATTCAAAACGGCTGATAAAGAAAATGCGAAATTAGTTTTAACTTTAGGCGAAGAAGAATTGACCAAAGGTGTGATCAATGTCAAAGACTCAGCGACTCGCGAAGAGAAAACTTTTTCTTTGGCAGAAGTATACGAAGACTTTGCGGCAATCTATGACAAAATGACGGCACCAAAATTCGACTAATGATCAAATGAGACGTAAATGATTTTGTCTCATTCAAACAGTAATACACGGGATAAAAATTCTTCTGTTTTTTCTTGAAAAAATAGAAATATTCACAAAAGATGAAGGAGTGGGAAAAATGGCTAGACGTACAGTCTACTGCGGACGTGTGTCCGATAAATATTTAGATCAAAAAGTAACATTAAAAGGATGGGTTCAAAAACGTCGTGACTTAGGCGGATTGATTTTTATCGATCTACGTGACCGTGAAGGCGTGGTACAAGTGGTCTTCAATCCGGCTGAATCAAAAGAAGCTTGGGAAATCGCGGATCAATGTCGCAGTGAATTTGTTGTTGAAATCACAGGAACGGTCATTCGTCGTGATGCAGGTTCTGTGAACAAAAAAATGGCAACCGGTGATTTCGAAGTCAAGGGAGAAGCTATCACGATTCTGAACAGCGCCAAAACACCGCCGTTTTCAATTGAAGATGAACAAAATATCAGCGACGAAGTTCGTTTGAAATATCGTTATATGGACTTGCGTCGTCCAAAAATGACACAAAATCTAATGATGCGTCACCGTTTGACACAATCTGTTCGTCGTTTCTTAGATGGCAATGATTTCTTAGATATTGAAACACCTTACTTAGCAAAATCTACGCCAGAAGGTGCCCGTGATTATTTAGTACCCTCACGTGTCCATGCCGGTCATTTTTACGCATTGCCGCAATCACCGCAAATTTTGAAACAGTTATTGATGACAGCTGGCTTTGACCGCTATTATCAAATCGTTCGTTGTTTCCGTGATGAAGATTTACGTGGAGACCGTCAACCAGAATTTACTCAAATTGATATTGAAACAAGCTTTTTAACCGCTGAAGAAATCCAAGAATATACAGAAGCGATGATCGCACAAGTTATGAAAGATGTTCGCGGCGTAGAAGTGACATTGCCGTTTCCACGGATCACTTGGGATGAAGCGATGGAACGTTACGGTTCAGACAAACCGGATACTCGTTTTGAGATGGAACTGATCGATGTAACAGAAATTGCTGCAGCGACTGAATTTAAAGTCTTCCGCATGGCATCTGATAATGGCGGTGTCGTAAAAGCGTTGAATGCAAAAGACGCAGCCGACAAATATTCACGTAAAGAATTGGATCGTTTGGGCCAATTTGTCGGACAATTCGGTGCAAAAGGATTGGCTTGGATTAAAGTCGATGAAAATGGCGAATTAACTGGACCAATCGCGAAATTTATGGGCGGTGTCAGTGAAGAATTGAAACAAGCAACAAATGCTGAAGCAGGCGATGTGTTGATGTTCGCTGCGGATCAATTTTTAACAGCCGTAACTGCGTTAGGCGCAGTTCGTTCAAAAGTCGGAAAAGAACTTGGTTTGATCGATGAAGATTGCTTTGACTATTTGTGGGTCGTAGATTGGCCACAATTTGAATTTGATCAAGAATTAGGCCGCTATGTTTCTGCACACCATCCATTTACAATGCCGATGGAAAAAGATATCCCTAACTTGAAGGATCATCCAGAAAAAGTTTACGCGCAAGCGTATGATATCGTCTTGAACGGTTATGAATTGGGTGGTGGTTCACTACGTATCAATACACGTGAATTGCAAGAACAAGTCTTTGAAACACTAGGTTTCACTCGTGAAAGTGCCAATGAACAATTTGGTTTCTTATTAGAAGCATTGGATTATGGATTCCCTCCAATCGGCGGGATCGCTCTTGGGCTAGATCGTTTTGCGATGTTGCTAGCAGGTGAAGACAATATTCGTGAAGTGATTGCCTTTCCTAAAAACGGAAAAGCTGCTGATCCAATGTCAGATGCACCAAGTACAGTTTCTCCATTGCAACTTTACGAATTGAGCATCGACGTTACGAAAGTAGAAGAATAAGAAAACACTAAGATAAGCGCCTTCCTTTGTGGCAGGTGCTTTCTTTTTTTCTTAGGAATACGTATAATGTGAGTGAAATTTTGAAATGAGGCGAGAATAACATGATGAAAAAGAAGATAGAAGGCTGGCCGCACCATGATTATGCCACCCGATTATCTGTCGCAGTTGTTTATGCATTTTTAGCGGCGATTGCCGTGAACTTTTTTTACCAGCCAGGTCATATCTATTCCAGCGGAGCCACTGGATTTGCCCAAATCTTGACCACTTTATCGCATCGAGTCATCGGTTTTACCGTACCGGTATCTGTGACGCTCTTTTTGATCAATGTGCCGCTTTTTTTCTTAGCTTGGTTCAAGATTGGTCATAAGTTTACGATCTTCACTTTCATCACTGTTTTTTTAACATCGTTTTTCATTCATATCATTCCAGAGACGACGTTGACGAGCGATCCAATCATCTGCGCAATTTTTGGCGGAGCGATCATGGGAGTCGGCATCGGATTTGCGTTAAAAAATGGTTTGTCTTCTGGCGGACTCGATATTTTGAGTATCACGATCCGCAAACGAACGGGAAAATCTGTCGGTTCTATCTCGATTATTTTTAATGTACTAATCATGTTGATGGCAGGAATTTTATTCAGTTGGCAATACATGTTTTACTCTGCTTTAGCAATCTTCATGAGCGGAAAATTGACGGATGCTCTTTATACGAAACAACGGAAGATGCAAGTCATGATCGTGACAAAATGTCCGGAACGCGTGATCAATGGTATCCAAGATCAGATGCGCCGCGGGATCACCATTATCAATGAAGCAGAAGGTGCGTATAAACATGACAAACAAACCGTTTTATTTACTGTTGTGACTCGTTTTGAATTGCCTTTACTAGAATCAATTATGCGGGAAAATGATCCAGATGCGTTTGTCAGCATTTCAGAAAATGTGCGGATCATGGGCCGTTTTTATGAAGAATCAATGGATTAAAGTTGGGAAAATGATCCCAGCTTTTTTCTTTAAGGCAAGATTGGTCTGAATCGACCGATAGAGGCATTTGAATTTTTTAGGAAATCCTTTTTTTATGAAGAAATTGTTGCAGTTTATTAGATTTATACGTATAGTTAGTTTGATATTCTATAGTAAAGTTGGAAAAGGAAAATATGGGAAAAAGACTAAAGCATAGCCGTTATATTACAGGTTTTGACGGCATCCGTTCATTGGCTGTAATCGGCGTCATTTTATATCATTTAATGCCTGCTCAAATGCGTGGCGGATACTTAGGAGTCACTGTTTTTTTTGTAGTTTCAGGTTATTTGATCACCGATTTGCTGCTGCAGGAATGGAATCAGACGAAGCGTATCGATATAAAACAATTTTATTATCGACGAATGAAACGATTGTATCCGGCATTGGTTACGATGTTGATCGGATCTGCTGCTTATATCACTTTGTTTCAGCGAAATCTTTTGAATAATTTAAGAGGCAACGTTGTCAGCAGCCTGCTCTATGTCAACAACTGGTGGCAGATCAATCATGGGATGTCATACTTTGACCGTTTTTCTAGCGAGTCGCCGTTTACACATATTTGGTCGCTGGCGGTCGAAACACAAAATTATTTAATCTGGCCAATCATTTTTGTTTTACTGATCAAGTTGGTAAAAAATAAAGGAAAAATATTTCTGGGGATCATGGCAGCCGCTTTGCTATCTGCTATTTTGATGGCCGTTTTATATGTTCCCGGACAAGACCCGACGCGTGTATATTATGGGACCGATACTCGGTTGTTTTCTATTTTGTTGGGCGGAGCCTTAGCCTTTATTTGGCCAAGTACTCGCTTGAAAGCACAAATTCCAGTACAAGCAAAGCAAGTATTAAACGGTATTGGGTTAGGGGCGTTGATCTTATTGATCTTAGCTTTAATATTTTTACGCAACGATTTATCTTTTGTGTATTATGGCGGGATCTTTTTAGTAAGTTTGTTAAGTGTCTTGCTGGTTGCTATCACAGCACATCCTGGCGCAAGTTTGAATCGTTGGCTGACAAATCCGGTCTTTGCATGGATCGGTAAACGTAGTTACGGTATTTATTTGTATCAATTTCCGGTGATGATTTTTTATGAAGCCAAAATAAATGTAGCCGATCACACGATGCTTCACACAATTATGGAAATTATTTTAATTTTGTTTGTCACGGAGCTTTCTTACCGTTATGTGGAAAAACCGTTGCGGACATTCGATTATCGTCAAACCTTTGCTACCTTGAAGACAACTTTTTGGGCACCGCTCAAAAGCCGCAGAAAGATTGGTTTTATCTTTTCTAGTCTGTTCACCTTGATCGCGTTGATTGGGATTATCATTGCGCCGACGAACAAAGTAGATGCAGAACAGCAAGCGTTGCAGCAACAAATTGAACAAAATAAAAAAGCTGCAGAGAAAACGGAGAGTTCAACGGCTAGCGATTCGGCTGAAACAGAGCAGACGACTGACAGTTCTCAAAAACCGCTAACCTTAGGTGAAAAATATCACCTTAACAACCGTGAAGTGACGAAAGCGAAAAAACTGAAAGTTACAGCTTTTGGCGATTCTGTTTTGTTAGCAGGTTCTAAGGGACTGACAGAGATTTTTCCGAAAATGATAGTTGACGGTGAAGTTGGTCGACAATTAAAAGATAGTCCAGCATTGTTGCAAGCATTGAAAGATAAAGGCGAACTGAATGATACGATCTTATTGAGTCTGGGGACGAACGGTCCATTTAGTCAAGATGATTTTGTACAGATTATGAATGTACTCGGAAACAAGCATCAAGTTTTTGTTATCAATACACATGTACCGACTCGCCGCTGGCAAAATGATGTCAACACTACATTGGCAGCCGCAGCGGAGCAATATAAAAATGTCCATCTCATCGACTGGTATGGTTTCAGTAATGATCATATTGATTGGTTTTACGACGATCAAGTCCATCCTAACGAGGTTGGTTCTGTTCAATATTGTCACTTGATCGCAAAAGAAATACTTAAAGGACAATAACAGCGAAAAAAACTGCTGATTTCTTGCATTGAACAAGAAATCAGCAGTTTTTAGATATTTTTCGAAAAAACATTTTTGTTTTGGTTAGATTGTAAGTAGTTTTCTTTTTGTTTCCGGGATAATTTTTTAAAAGCAGCTTCGGCTTTTAATGCCTCACTGCGAGTAGCAAAGCGTTCCGCGTGAATCATTTGAAGCGGCCGGCGGCTTTGCGGATGGGTATATTTTGCACCTGTGCCAGCGTTGTGTTGTGCCAGCCGTCTAGTTGCATCCGTCGTATAACCACCGTAAAAACTATGATCTTTACATAATAAAACATAAAAGAAATGATCAGTTGCCATAAAGCATCTCCTGTAAAGCGGCAGAGTAGTTGCCAGATTCATCATAAGTATATAATGGAGGAAGAAAACGCAGTCCTTCATTTTTACCGTCTTTGATCCCTTCAATCAGTAAGACGTTGGCTTCTTTTCCTGGTTTAGGATAAACAAATTGGATTCGTTTTGGTGCAATGCGATGCGCACGCAAACAATCGATGATCTCTAAAAAACGGTCTGGACGATGGACCAGCGCAAAACGGCCATTCATTTTTAATAATTTGGCAGCTACACTGACAACATCTTCTAATGTCGCATGGATTTCATGACGCGCGATCGCCAGATGCGGATTGGGATTTTTTTGGCTCGTGGGTAATTCCTTAAAATAAGGTGGGTTGCAGACGACAAGATCTGCCGAATCAGCTCGGACGACTTCAAAAGAATTTTTTAAATCTAGCTCATGCATCGTGAGCTGATCTTCTAAATGATTCAGCTGAATACTGCGCTTGCCCATATCTGCTAGTCGCGGCTGTAATTCGATTTGTTCGATTGCAGCAGAGGTCTTACGACTTAAAAAAAGACCGACCGCGCCATTGCCGGCACAAAGATCGATGATTTTGCCGCGTTTTGGAACTCGCGGAAAGTTTGCTAATAAAACCGCATCAATAGAAAAAGAAAAGACTTCTGAGCTTTGGATGATCTGGATATCCTCAGCATAAAGTTGATCGATTCGTTCACCTTTTCTTAACAATTTCTTTTGCCCCCTTAAAAAAATCATACCGTTGTATTATACTACGTTTAGTTAGGTAACTGAAAGGAAGAAAAAATGTTTTTTAAATTTATCCGCGCCATCGTCCGTGTTCTTTTAGCGGTTATCAATGGCAATGCTCATTATCAAAATCAAGAAAAACTGCCGAAAGGAAATTATATTCTCGTTGCCCCGCATCGAACTTGGTGGGATCCATTTTATATTGCGTTAGGGGCGGCACCTAAACAGTTTAGTTTTTTAGCGAAAGCAGAATTGTTCAAAAATCCGATACTGCGTTTTATCTTAGTCCATCTGAACGCTTTTCCAGTGGATCGAGACAAACCAGGACCAAGTGTAGTGAAACGTCCGGTCAAAGTATTGAAGGAATCTGATAAAAGTTTGATTATGTTTCCAAGCGGGACACGCCACTCGTCAGAATTAAAAGGCGGGATGACGTTGATTTCACGTTTATCAAAAAAACCGATCGTGCCTTCAGTTTATCAAGGGCCAACTAAATTTTCAGATTTGTTCAAACGAACACCTGTAGTTATCCGTTTCGGTGACCCCATCGATATTTCGGATATCAAAAAAATGGACAAAGACGGTTTGGCAGAAGTTGAAAAGCGGGTCCAAACAGCTTTTGATCAATTGGACCGTGAGATTGATCCAAATTACAAATACATCGCGAAAGAAAAAAACACTGATTGATTCAGTGTTTTTTCTTTTTGAGGATAGTTTTCGGTCCGGTTTATCAGTTAAACGTGCCGTAATAACTAGTTACAAGGCAGAAAAAAAGCCCAAATCATGTTATAATTTTGGGAAGGACTTAATTAGGAAAAGGGTGGATCGATGAAAGTTTTACATACTGCTGACTGGCATATCGGAAAAAAACTTCATGGCTATGATTTATTGCCGGATCAAGCATACATTCTTGACCAGATATTAACGATCGGGAAATCAGAAACAGTCGATGCGATAATGATCGCTGGTGATTTGTACGATCGTTCCGTACCATCTGAAGACAGTGTACGTTTATTAAATCAAACAATCGCTAAGTGGAACCTCACAGAAGGAATCCCTTTATTAGTGATTTCAGGCAATCATGACAGTGCGACTCGTTTAGCGACCGGAGCACCGTGGTTCAACCAAGCAAAATTTCATCTTCAGACTCGTTTGCAAGATGCCTTTACCCCGATTGAAATGGGAAATACTCAATTTTATTTATTACCATATTTTGAACCAGTTGATGCACGTATTTATTTTGAAGATCCCGACTTGCGTACGATTCAAAAGGCGATGCCGAAAGTGATCGAAAAAATGCAAGCGAGCTTCGATCCAAATAAGAAACATTTTCTGATCAGCCATTTTTTTGTTGCAGGCAGCAGCAAGACGGATTCAGAGACAAAAATCGAAGTCGGTGGATTAGACGGGATTAATGGGAAATTATTAACAGAATTTGACTATGTGGCATTGGGTCATCTTCATGGAAAAGACGCATTGAAACTAGACAATGCCCGCTATAGCGGCTCGCCGTTAAAATATTCTTTATCAGAGAAGGATCAGCAAAAAGGCGTCTGGATTGTGGATACGCAGACGAACGAATTTTCTTTTCGGGAATTGACACCGCTTCATGAAATAAAGGAGCTGCAAGCAAGTTTTTCAGAATTATTGGCTCCCGATTTTTACAACGCAGTGAATCGTGAAGATTATTTATCGATTTTGTTAGAGGATCGTGCGGTCATTCCTAATTTGATGAATCAGTTGCGCCAAGTTTACCCGCGGATTATTCAAGTTGAACGCGCAAACGGGTTTGAGACTGCGGTGTCTACTCGTTTAAAAGCCGAAAACATCAAAGAAAAATCACCAATCGCTTTAACGGAAGACTTTTTTACCGAAGTAGCCCAAACCGACTTAACGACGCAACAGAAGAAATGGATCGAAATGGGATTACAGACGAGTTTGCAACAAGGGGGTGCTAGTTGATGCTTCCTAAAAAAATCATTATGGATAATTTTGGCCCATTTTTGCATGAAGAAGTTGATTTTGAAGAGATGTCAGAAGCGCCGTTGTTTTTAATCAGCGGAAAGACCGGGGCAGGAAAAACGACGATCTTTGATGCGATTACATTTGCCTTATACGGAGATGCATCCGGTGGGGTTCGTTCTTCAAATGAGATTCGGTCTTCTTTTGCTGAACCAACGGAAGAAACTAGAATTCAATTTCTTTTTGAACACCAGGGTAGAAATTATTCAATCGAACGTTGGCCGAAACAGACCTTAGCGAAGAAAAATGGAAAAGGCGAGACGACCAAAAATCAAAAAGTCCAATTGAGCATTTTTGATGATACTGGTCAAGAAGCTGAAGCGTATACAAAAGTCGATGCGGTGAATGAAGTGATCTATCAAATCCTGCATTTGCAAAAAGATCAATTCCGCCAGATCGTGATGCTGCCACAAGGAGAGTTTCGGACATTTTTAAATGCGAACAGCACAGAAAAAGAAACCGTCTTGCGCAGTTTATTCGGAACTAGTTTCTATCGCAATTTTACCGAACGTTTGAAGTTTCAAAAAATCGAATTGGAAAAATCTGTCGGTGACTTGACGACGCGAATCGACCAACTTTTTCAGCAAGTAGCCGCTGAAAAAGGGGCCACGTATGAGGAATCCTTAAAACTTGCCCAGTCCTATTTGATAACAGAAGAACAGACTTTACAGACAAATAGAGCTGAACTTTTGGAAAAACAAGCTGTACAAAAAGAGTTACAGCAGCAAGTGCAACAAGCGCAAGAACTTTCTGAACGTTTTTTACAAGCGCAAGCAACTCAGCAGCAGTTGCAGCAATTAAAAGAAAATTTGCCGGAACAAACAGAAAAGAAAAAACAGTTGGCTCGGGAAAAAGCCATTGAAAATTTGCGGCCGCTTTATGAGCGTGTACAGGAACTAGCAATGCTTCAAACGCAGCAAGACCTGTCAATTGTTGAACAGCAGCGCCAGTCAGCAGAGTTGGAACAACGATATGTGGACTGTCAAAAACAGGAAAAAGAATTTGAACAACAACGTTCCGACCAGCAGGCGCAGGAAAAGGAATTGCAAAGCTTAGAATCATTTTTACCGCTAGTAAAAAGAAAAGCAGAACTGGAGCAACAACAAGCTGAGTTGATGCTCAAACAAACGCATTATCAAACACAGTCAGCTAAAATCAGCGAGCGTCTGCAAACGGCTGAAAAGCAACAGCAATTATTGGCAAGCAGACTGAATTCGGAACAAAGTTGGCAAGATCGCCGGTATAAAGAATTGCAGCTGAAACAACAAGTAGAACAATTACAAACATTGGACAAACAGATCTTTGATCAGCAAGAAGCGGAAGAAAATCAGCAGATCAAATTGGCTCAGCTAGTTGAACAGGCCAGCCAGATTAGTAATCAACTAACCGGTGAAACGGCTGAGTATAAGAAATTGAAGAGCCGTTGGGCAGCCGCCGAGATCGCCCGCTTAAGTATGGATCTGCTTCCCGGCGAACCGTGTCCGGTTTGCGGCTCAAAAGAACATCCTGAGCCGGCGCCTCACAGTGTGTTGGCACTAGAGGACATAAGTCAATTACAGGCTACCCTTGAGACACAGGAAGCTCGAATCAAACAATTGGAACTGCTGCGCGAACAGACAGAGGCCCGCTATGAAGTTGCTATAAAAAATTTTGATGATGCGCAAAGTGAGCGAGTCCGTGCACAAGAAACATTTAACCAGCAGCTCATTCAACTTCAAACAGACATCCAAGCAGATTATCAGCAAGAAGTTGCGGCTGAATTAGCAGAGTTAATCAATTTCCTTATCGTTTGTCAAAAAGAAACAACTGAAGCGTTAGCCGAGATCGCCGAGGCGAGACAGTCATTGGAATTATTGACAGTAGAAATTGCTAAGGATCAAGCGGAGAAAAAAGAACTCGAGACTAGTGGGATGAATCTGACAGAGGAACTGCAACTAGTCGTCGGGCGTTTGACTAGTATCAAAGAACAGACAGCCGATTGGCAATTGCCACAATTAGAAAAACGAATCGCTGAATTGAACCAAGCATTAGAAAAATATCAAGAGCAGTTGTATGCGCACCAAACAGTGACCAAAGAGCTGGAACAGCAACAAATTCGTCTGCAAGAACAACAGCGCGTTTTAACAAAACAACAGCAAGAAACAGCTGAGAATTTGGGGAAATATCAAACGTCGCTGGAAGAAAAATTGTTAGAATCTGGCTTGGTATTTGATCAATTACAAGCACCATCAGCAGATCTTTTGTTATTAGAAAAAGAAATTGCAGAGTTTGATCAACAGCTTTTGATTTTAACAGATCGCCATAAACGTTTGCTTACAGCAATAGAAGATCAGGAAAAACCAGAAACAGAACCGTTGCAGCAACGATTGGCAGAGTGTGAGGCAGAAGTTGTTCAATTGCAGCAACACTATTATGCAAAAGAGAACCAGCTACAGCAACAACGTGAATTGATTGGAGCAATCACAACACTGCAAGAAAAAAGCCAAGAGCAGCTTGCTGAACTGAGTCAGATGATCCAGTTGTATCAAACGATGAACGGTGACAACCCGCAAAAAATCAGTTTGGAACGTTATGTCTTGCAGTGGTATTTAGCAGAAGTGTTGCAAAGTGCCAATCAACAATTGAATCAGCTGACAAAAGGCCGCTATCGGTTTGAACTGGAACATGAAGCCGGTCGTTCCAAAGGCAATACTGGATTAGAAATAAATGTTTATGACGACAATGCCGGTGCAAGCCGCAGTAGTCATACATTGTCCGGTGGTGAAAGTTTTATTGCGGCGCTATCGTTGGCATTAGGGTTGGCTGAAGTCATCCAAAATCAAGCTGGTGGGATTGCGATTGAGACATTGTTCATTGACGAAGGATTTGGCTCATTGGATGAAGAAGCGCTGGAGATGGCGATGGAAGCATTAGAAGGAATCGAAAATGCTGGACGCATGATCGGTATTATCAGCCATGTAAGAGAATTGAAAGAACGTATTCCGCAACAAATTATTGTGGAGACTAGCGGAACGGGTCGCAGCAGCATTCGTTATCAGCTAGAAGGATGGAGTGAAACGTAAATGAGATGGAGTATTCCAGAAAAAGTGATCGAACGCGGCAGAACGTATTTAAAAGAAGGACGGGTCTTATCTGTTGAGGCAGATCTAGCGCGACGTGTTTGGCACGGTGAAGTATTAGGTAGTGAACTTTATCTGGTTGATTTAGACGGTAGCGGAAAAGAAAATGATATTTGTGCGTGTCCTTATTGGGAAGAACATAGTTATTGTAAACATACTGTCGCAGTTGAGTTGTACTTGCGGGAGAAAGGTTTGTCGCGGGTAATTAAACCAGAGACAGTCTTACCGAAAAAAATGGAGAGCAGTGTTTCTTTCGCAGATCTATTGAACCAAGGTTTTTCACGTTTAGAAAAAGAATCTGAGCCGCTGCAATCTTTATTTGTTGAATTTGTCGTTGAAGCGATCCCGACAAATCCGTATCATCCCGAGTTAGATGTCTTAGCGGTCTCATTAAGAATTGGCAGTAATTTAACTAAGCGCAGTTATATCGTAAAAAATTTATATGATTTCCTACACGCCTATCAAACAGATTCAGCTTATAGCGTCAATAAACAATATCGTTTCCAAATCGAGGCTGGAGCATTTGATCCGAAGTGTCGTGATTTGATTGAAGATTTAGTAGGAGTCAGCGAGACGTATCAGTTATTAGGAAAAGCCGGGCTACAAGTCAAAGGCAAGTTGGATAAACGTTACCTTCTATTACCTGTCCATCGGATTCAAGAATTGTTAGAAGGCATGGAAAAAACGGGGCAATTGAGTGTCAAACTAGGTGAAAAGACTTATTCCGAGGTTCATGAAGGCCAAGAACTGCCGGTATCCTTTGCGTTAGAAAAACGGGGCGAAAATGATTTTGCACTAACAATCGAAGACGGGTTTACTAACTACTATAGTAATTATTTCTTGGGGTTTGTGGAAAATTCTTACTATTTGATGACTCGCGAACAGCAAGATACGTACATCACATTGAAACAGCTGATGAAGCGCTTGAAAGAACCTGTGATCGCTTATGAGCAGCGCCAGTTGTCACAATTATTTACAGAAGTTTTTCCGTACTTAAGAAAGATCGGCCGAGTAAAAATTACTGAGGATGTCGCGGAAATCATGAAAGAAGAACCATTGCGGGCAGTGGTGATTTTTCGAAAAATCAAAGGAATGATCAAAGCTGAAGCAGAATTTCATTATGGGAATGCTTATTTTTCTACTAATGAGACCCATCAGCCTAAGTTACCAAACAATGTCGAAATTTTGCGCGATCGAAAAAAAGAAAAAGAGATTCTGGATCTATTTGATACATACCGTTATCAAAAAATCGATACCGGCTTTGAAAAGAAACTGCCGGTCAAAGATAATCTTTATTATTTTTTCAAAGTTGAAGTGGAAGAGTTTAGAAAATATGCCGAAGTTCGTATGGGTAAAAAACTACGTCAATTATTCTTAGACGGCGAAGAGTTTCAGCCAACCATTGAAGTGGATCAATCAGGTTCATGGTTGGATATCAAATTCGATGTTACCGGGATCGAAGATAATGAGATTGATCAAGTTTTGAATAGCTTATTGCGAAAAGATCGTTTTTATACATTAGACAATGGAGAAGTTCTGTCTTTTGACTCGGAGGCTTTCCAACAAACGAGTGAAATGATCGGTCAATTACGGGAAAAAATCAGTGCAAAAGACGGCTTAATCCGTTTGCCGAAGAGTCAAGGAATAGCGTTAGAACAGCGCTTGAAAGACAATCCGCAAGCGCAATTTAGCGAAAGTTTCACTGCGATGGTGCAAGATCTGACGCATCCAGAAGATTATCAAGTCACTTTACCGACGGATCTGCAAGCCACATTGCGGCCATATCAAGCAGAGGGATTTCGTTGGTTGAAGATGTTGAGCGATTATGGATTTGGCGGAATTTTAGCGGATGAGATGGGGCTAGGTAAAACAATCCAAGTTATCACCTTTTTGTTAGCTGAAAAAGCACAGCGGCCAATCAAAGCTTTGATCGTGACACCGGCAAGTCTTGTTTATAACTGGCAAGCGGAGATCAAAAAGTTTGCACCAAGTTTGCATTCGATCGTCATTTCAGGGAATCGAAGCGAACGAGAGCAACAACTTGCTGATGCTGAAGAAATCGTAATAACTTCTTATGCTAGTTTGCGCCAAGATATTTCATTACACGAAAACGTAGGATATCAGTATATGATTTTGGATGAGGCGCAAATGGTGAAAAATGCCTCTACAAAAACATCTAGTGCACTGCGTAATTTATCGATTCCGCATCGAATCGCTTTGAGTGGGACACCGATCGAAAATAATCTAGAAGAATTATGGTCATTGTTCCAAACTGTTATGCCAGGCTTTTTCCCACCAATTGGCCGCTTTCGTCAAATGGCGGTTCCAGAAATCGCCAAGATGATCCAGCCCTTTGTTTTACGACGGGATAAAAACACTGTCTTGCAAGAATTGCCAGAACGGATCGAATCCAATGTGTTAAGCAGCTTGACAGAAGAACAAAAGACCGTGTATTTAGCCTATCTTAAACGGATGCGTCAAGAAGTCGATCAAATGGACTCTGCAACATTCCGTAAACAACGAGTGAGTATTTTAGCGGGGCTTACGCGGCTGCGTCAAATTTGTGATGATCCGCGGCTGTTCATAGAAGGGTATGAAGGCGGCTCAGGAAAATTGGAGCAAGTAAAAGATCTAGTCCGAGCAGCAAAAGAAAATGGACGACGCGTATTACTATTCTCTCAATTCACTAGCATGCTTTCTATTATGGAAGAAGAATTTGCAGAAAATGGCATTTCGAGTTTCTATTTACGCGGCAGTACAAAGGTTTCTGAACGCTTAAAAATGGTCGATGCTTTCAATGCAGGTGAAAAAGATGTCTTCTTGATTTCGTTAAAAGCCGGTGGAACCGGTTTGAATTTAACTGGGGCCGATACTGTCATTCTTTATGATTTGTGGTGGAATCCAGCAGTGGAAGAACAAGCAGCCGGTCGAGCACATCGAATCGGTCAGAAAAAAGTTGTAGAAGTATGGCGGATGATCGCTGAAGGAACAATTGAAGAGCGAATGAATCAATTACAGCAAGAAAAACGCGAATTATTCCAAAAAGTGATCCAAGGCAATGAAGAACAAACTAATAAATTGACCGAAGAAGATATTCGGATGATTTTGAGTATAGGGGAATAAAAAAGTTTGCAGCGCTTAGCGTTGCAAACTTTTTTTTGTGATGAAGGCGTTGTTCAATTCTTTAAAACTTGTGAGTTCGTCATCATAAATTGCTGTTTGATCACTTGGGATCATTCGTCTTTGATGATTGAACCACCAAACAGACCAGCCGGCAGCTTTTGCGCCGAGTACATCGTTATCAAAACTATCACCCACGTATAAAAGCGAATCAGGCGTCAAGTTCAATTTTGCTTCCATTAAACGAAAAATACCAGGATCCGGTTTTTGGATCTGTACGCCATCAGAGATGATGATATTTTCTTGATCGATCCAATTGGTCAGTTGTAAGGCGTTGATTTTATCTGTTTGCCGATTTACGGGTCCATTAGTAATGATTCCGATCGGAGTTCCTTGTTGATTCAAATAATCTAGCGAAGCACTGATTTCGGCTGGCAGGACGATCGATTGCAGCGCACGATCATAGGCTCCTTGAAATGCATCCAACTCAGAATCGGCCGGGACAAAATCAAAATCAGCAAATGCAAGTCGGATTCTTTCATAGCGCATTTTTGCTAAAGACCATTCGCCGGTGATCGATTTTAAGTAATGCAAATCACTGTAGTGACGAAAGCTGATGAATAATGTATTCATTTTTGTTTGCGGGAAAGTTGGAAATAAGGCAGTAATTGCGGCAGCAAACGGCGCCTGTTGTTCATATAAGGTATCATCTAAATCAAATACAATTCCTTGAATCAATCGACTCACTCCTAAATTTTGACTAGTTTTATTATAGCAAAAATCTACTGGTTTTGATGAAATCAAATGAAAAATGTATCATCTAAGGTATCACTTGTTATGTTATGTAGGATTTAATTTATTGAAAAAAACATGATTCTTAATCAATCAAAAATATTCTTAAGGAGAAAAATAATGATTGGAAGGGTGAAAATCGGTAAAAAAAGAGTGTTTTAATTTTATTTAATGAACGAATTTATTTTTTATTTTTTTGGCTAATTGAAAACTGTATCTATTCTCAGAAAGTTGTCTCAGCAAAACAGCTAGTACAGGAAAACGATGGCGAACATAAAATAAAATAACTATAAAAAGCTGATTGCAATATTTCAAGTGTTGTTCTATTTTAAAATAATTCTAAAAAGAGCTTGATATATAAAGTTTTATATATGGTTTTTCTGTTTTTACAAAAAAATATTGTTCCATTTTGAGAAGATAAAAAAATTCAAAAAAAAATAAAATCGATTGTTTGTTAAAAATGAAACAAAAAATAGTACAGATATACGATGTGTTATATCACATTATTAAATGAAAAATATGCCACTGTTTTCTCATCTTAAAACAGCCGAAGTGTCGTGATAGCTTATATTTGGTCGCTTTAGATTAAATAACGTTAATATTTGTAAAAAAAAAGCAAGACAGCTCTTTTTTTTGTTACCTTTTTTTTGTATAATAGAAACAGATAGCAGGAAGTGGTAATTACCTGTTACAAAAAAATTGAGAGTCAAGAAAAGGAGTGATATGTATGTTAACGCTATATACTTCCCCTAGTTGTACATCATGTCGGAAAGCACGTGCTTGGCTGCAGGAACATGAGATTCCTTATGTTGAACGTAATATCTTTTCTGAGCCATTGAATATTGATGAGTTGAAGGCCATCTTACAAATGACTGAAGACGGAACGGAAGAAATCATTTCGACTCGTTCAAAAGTTTTCCAAAAGTTGAATATGGATTTAGATGAATTGTCACTGAAAGAATTATTGGATTTAGTTAAAGAGAACCCTGGATTGTTGCGTCGTCCGATTATGATAGATGAGAAACGTTTGCAAGTTGGTTTCAACGAAGATGAAATTCGTCGATTCTTACCACGTGACGTTCGCCAATATGAATTACGTCAAGCCCAATTGATGGCTGGATTATAAAAGTAGTGCCCCGCTGAGTCGGGGTATTTTTTTGTCTGCCGTTATTGATTCATGGAAAGTGAACGCTAGTTAGGATTCAAAAAGGCCAGTATATTTTTTTTCACTCGATGAGTTAGAGAAAACAGGTGAAATGGAAGATTTTTCATTGATAGAAACTGATTTGTTGCTTTTATTTATAGTTTTCAATAAAATTCAACGGCTTTCTTTACTTTTAGAAGTAATCAGTTACAATGAACATATAATCTATCTTTAAAGTGAGGTGTGCCAATATGGAGATGGAACACATCAATGAGAATACGATCCGAGTTATTATTGAGAATGAAGATCTAGCTGAACGTGGAATTACTTTCTTAGATTTACTAGGAAACCATCGCGAGATCGAATCTTTCTTTTACAGTATCTTAGAAGAAGTCGATATTGAAGATGAGTTCAAAAGCAGTGAAGCAGTTACTTTTCAAGTGCTTCCCAAAAATGACGGTTTAGAACTATTTATCAGTAAAAATCTGACGCCAGAAGATCTTAATAAGATGAATGATTCTGCCGAGTTCGAGTCAAATGATTTTGATCAATTGATTCGTCAACAAATCTTAGCCAACTCTGAAAGTCTGGATGACAGCGGAGAAGCAAGCCGTTTACGCGTTTTTCAGTTAGGTAGTTTTGAAGATATGATCGAATTAGCAAGCTATCACTTTTTAGATGATGCCTGGTGTGATTTGTATCTATTAAATGAGACGTACTATTTGCAGGTTTACTTTGATCCTGAAACGTTTGGTGAGTATACGCTTTCCGATGTTACAGCAGAGATTTTAGAGTATGCGCAAGATTCTTCTGTATCTACAGAAATGTTGGAAGAATACGGGAAACTTTTAATGAAGCAAGATGCGATTGAGACGACTCGTTTGTATTTCAATTAAAAAATTTAACTAAAGTATCTTTCAGAAAAATAGTTGTTGAAAGATGCTGAAGGTCTGCGGCTCAAGTCGCAGACCTTTTTTCATTAAAAAATCAGATCAAAGATAATGAATAAAAATTTTTTTCAGCTGAGAAATTGCGTATCTTTTTTTGAGGTGAAAAAAATGTTGTTTGCTTACACGGAGGAAAAAAAGCTAATCACGGCTTCAGCGCGGCGTGATGAAAAGAACTGTTTTTGTCCGGATTGCGGCGAGCCAGTGATTTGTAAAGCGGGAAAAATAAAGATTCCACATTTTGCTCATATTAGCGGGTCTAATTGTTTTGGTTTGAGTGAAGGCGAAACACAGGAACATTTACAGTTGAAACAACTGTTTTTAGACTGGGGCAGCCGTTTTGAATGCGGTTGGAAAATGGAAGAACCGCTAGCTGATCTGGCACAGCGACCAGATTTATTGCAAGGAAATTTGGCTGTAGAAATCCAATGTTCCGTGATAAATGGTTCGCGCTTGGCTAAACGGATCAATGGTTATAAGCAAAAAGGGTATCAAAATTGGTGGCTGTTGGGGCAGAAATTATGGCCGGCAGATCGGCTGACACACTTGCAACGGCAATTTTGTTCATTCGATCAAGTAAAAGGGATCCATTTATGGTTGTTGGAAAAAGATCAGCTTCGACTGCTTTATCATATTTATGAAGGGGAGCAGTTTAGTTATCGAGAAACTTGCTGGCCTAGTTATTCACAGTCGCTAAATGAAATTTTTCAGTCGACTGTTTTTGAACGGCCAATCCCGCTTTTTCCTACTATTGAGAAAAGAAATAGCTGGAAGTTGGCGTTGAGTATGAAGTTAGTTCAAAAAAATCCCAAAATTCGGGGATTGCAGCACTACTTCTATCAGGAGCACCGTCACCTGTTGTTTTTGCCTGAGTGGATGTATTTCCCCAGTCGCTATTTCTTTTTTTATCAAGAAGATCTCTTGGTCTTCCGTTATTTGTTTCAAAAAGAGGCAAAGAATGCTTCGCTTATTTTCCAAAAATTTTTAGCCTATCGTGCCGAAAATCAAAAAGAATGGATCTTTCATCAGGTGGATCAGCAAGAGATTTTAGAAAGACTTTATCTTGAAGCGATTTTTTGTCAAAAAAAAGCTAAAATTTCAGCGATCCGCTGAGCTTTTAAAAATACTTTTTCCTAAATTGTGGTAAGATTGAGATTGAAAATCAATGCGGTATTTGTTCGACATTTGTGGGAGAGCAACGACTGCCAGGAGAGTTATGCTTAAAAAGCAAACGAGTAAGGAGTGTTTTTATGAGTGAAGCAAAACAATTGCCAAAACGCCAAGAAGTACCGGCTGAATTGACTTGGGACTTGACTAAAATTTTTGCAGATGATGCTGCGTTTGAAGAAAAATTTCAAGCGTTGTCTAAAGAATTAACAGAAGTCGATACGGTCAAAGGCAGCTTGGGACAAGGAGCAGCAGAATTTTTAGCTGCGATCGAATATGTGTTAGATATTTATCGCAAAGCAGAAGTAATTTATGTTTACGCCCATTTAAAAAATGATGAGGATACTGCCAATACAGGCAATCAAGCACTTTATGCGCGAGCATCCAGTTTAATCGCTCAAGTTAGCGAAGCTGTTAGCTGGTTTGAACCAGAAATGTTGCAACTGTCAGATCAAGAGATTCAAGACTTTTTTGAAGCAGAACCTAAACTAGCTTTGTATCGTCATTTTGTTGAACAAATTATTTCTGAAAGAGCACATATTTTACCAGCCGAACAAGAAGCGTTACTAGCAGGGGCTAGTGAGATCTTCGGCAGCTCAGCGGATACTTTTTCTGTTATGAATAATGCAGATTTGAAATTTCCTGTAGTCAAAAATGAAGCCGGCGAAGATGTCCAATTGACGCATGGTGTTTATGGTCAGTTACTAGAAAGCACGGATCGTACCGTTCGCAAGCAAGCATTTCAGGCTTTGTACACCGTTTATCATCAATTCCGCAATACATTTGCGTCAACATTGAGCACCCATATTAAAGGCCATAATTATAAAGCAAAAGTCCGCGGGTATCGATCAGCGCGCGAAGCGGCATTAAGCGGGAACCATATCCCAGAAGACGTTTATGAAACACTGACGTTAGTAGTCAATCAATACTTACCGCTGCTGCATCGTTATGTAGAATTACGAAAAGAATTGCTGGGAGTAGAAGAACTTCACATGTATGATCTATACACACCGCTTTTGGCTGCTTCACCGATAAAATTCACTTACGAAGAAGCACAAGAAAAAGTTCTCGCTGCGTTGAGCCCATTAGGTGAAGAATACTTAGAAGTTGTAAAGAAAGCTTTTGCAGAGCGTTGGATCGATGTTGTTGAAAATCAAGGCAAACGCAGCGGTGCATATTCTTCCGGAGCCTATGACACCCAACCCTATATTTTATTGAATTGGCACGATCGACTAGATGAACTTTATACATTGGTTCATGAGATGGGACACAGCGTCCATAGTTATTTCACACGTCATTCTCAACCGTATGTCTATGGTGATTATTCGATTTTCTTAGCTGAGATCGCCTCGACGACGAATGAAAATTTGTTAACAAGTTATTTGCTAGAAACAGAAAAAGATCCCGAAGTTCAAGTTTATATCATCAATCATTATTTGGATGGTTTCAAAGGGACGATTTTCCGCCAAACACAGTTTGCAGAATTTGAACATTTTATTCATACTGAAGATGCAGCGGGTAATCCGTTGACTAGCGAACATTTGAGTGAGTTCTATAGCGAATTGAATGCGAAATATTATGGTCCTATCGTAGTAAACGATGAAGAAATCAAAGATGAATGGTCAAGAATTCCGCATTTTTACTACAACTATTATGTCTATCAATATGCAACTGGTTTTTCAGTGGCAAGTGCGTTAGCAAAAAGAATCGTTGAAGGGGAGCCTGAGGCATTAGAGAAATACTTGACTTACTTAAAATCAGGCAGCAGCGATTATCCAATTGAAGTTATGAAAAAAGCTGGCGTCGATATGACCCAGCCAACTTATATCGAAGATGCGATGGAAATTTTTGCTCGTCGGTTAGATGAATTAGAAGAGTTAGTAGGCAAATTAAAGAACTAGCAAAATAAGGTTATGATAGGTAGGGTGGCTTCAAGAAACAAGAAGGGATTTCTAAAAATTATTTTCAAATTTTTGTGAGATGTCGGCATCTTTTCGAAGAAGCTGCTTCTTACCGTTTATTCGGAAAAAGGGAGCGTGACAAGACTTTTGTCACGCTCCCTTTTATTTTTTAGATGTGGAAACATCGTGTAAAATGCGATCGATGAGAATCCCAAGTGCTGTCGTATCTTCTGTCAGCGTTAGAAAAAGGCTGGAAATATCTTTAAACCAGTGACAAATGATGATCAAACTCAGAGCGCCTGAATGACGCATTTTTATTTTGCAGCTCTAAAAAGGCGAGCAATGATTCTTTTGTATTGTAGGTGTCTAAAATATGATGAATCATGTCGCACCCTTCAATGAGAATTCCTGTGTCACACCCTTCACCATAATTATAAATCACCGCTGAAGGATGAGAGGTAATCTTCATTTCATGGGCAATTTGCTGATCGGCTAAGAATGCTTCTTGAACAAAGTCCGAGTGGCGATCTTCTAAAAACATTTCTAAATCGCCGCCGACCTTATTGAAAAGCTGAATAGCTAATTTTTTTGAATAAGGTTGTTTTTGTTCACCAACGACTTTTTGCAGCTCAATCAGGAAGTCGCGCCCACGTTTTTTTCCTTGCAAATGAGCGGCTTTGGCATCGAGTGTCGCAGAATGAATTTCTTGGGATAATTCTGTTCGTAATTGAGTATCTTTTTCCGATACACCCAGCCGATTCATGAACTCTGAAACTGTCTGTAAATTCATAATAGGGATCAGACGCAGCTGGATATTTATATCGTAGGCTTTGATTAAATCAATGATTCGTCGTTCAATCGATAAACAACTTTTGCCAATTGGATTAACAAACAAATAAATCTCTATCACTGGAATCCCTCCGTCTTTTTATCCCGTTTCTGTTGTGCAGCGACGGCACGAACAATTTTATTTTGTGTTTTTCGATAAGGCAGCTGAAATTTTTTCAGCAATTGTTTAAATTCAGCTTCACCATAACTAGCATCGGCAACTTCTATTTCCAATTCAAAGTCATGCTGGTCACTGTACCAGCTTTCATCTAAAGCTAGTTTTCCTTCTGGGATCATGAACTCGACTCTTTTCGTCGTCAATTGTCCAATCAACTGCAAGTCAGTTAAGGAAATAGCCAGATTGCGCAGTTGCGCTAATATTTCTGTAGCCTGGGAGGTGAATTGATTATTTTGCAACGCTTGCTCTGTATCAGCAAGGGTGAGTGTGTCGGTGATTTCTAAAAGACCGATCGTTTGGGGAACTTTTAAAGTTGCTTCCGCTTTTTCGGCAAAGCGGCGAATTCTTAGTCCCATACCATGTTGTTTCAGTTGGAAATCGGCGGTATCGAAATAGAGATTCGTCTGTATGACAAATTGATCGTTCGTAATCGTATAGTAATGTAACAAGTGTTCGTAGTCATCATTTGTTAGCATACTCTTGAATTCGATTTCAATTTCTTTACTCAAATTTATTCTACTCCTGATCTTAAAAAACTTCTAATATTAGGTATCCTTACATAAAATGTGTTAAATAGTCAAACAATTAGAATTGAATTTGTGAAAATGTTAGCGTCTTGTAATATTTGTTAAGAGACAAAAATATGACATTTTTTTCTATCGAAATGAAAGTTTATGATAAGATAAGTAAGGAATGGAAATAGAAGCGGGGGATCTATAATGGAGAGAGACTGGGATACATTTCTTGCGCCTTATGAATTGGCAGTAGCTGAGTTAAAAATAAAATTACGCGGATTACGCAAACAATATCGAACGAGTGGAGAACATGTTCCGATTGAATTTGTGACCGGACGTGTTAAACCTGTAGAAAGCATCACCAACAAGGCAGAACTGCGGGGGATCCCGTTGAATCGGCTAGAAGACGAGATGTCTGATATGGCGGGAATGCGCATCATGTGTCAGTTTGTGGAAGATATTCCGCTAGTCGTAGAAATTTTACGGCGGCGAAATGATATGAAGATCATTCAAGAACGAGACTACATTACAAACCGAAAAGCCAGCGGCTATCGTTCATATCACTTAGTTATCGAATACCCTGTCCAAATGTTGGAAGGCGAAAAAAAATTACTCGCAGAAATCCAAATTCGGACATTGTCGATGAATTTTTGGGCGACTATTGAACATTCGATGAATTATAAATATAAAGGACAAATTCCTGAAGAGATCCAAAGACGTTTATTCCGTGCTGCTGAGGCGGCCTATCAATTGGACGAAGAAATGTCCAGCATTCGCGGTGAAATTCAAGAAGCGCAGCATGTATTTAATCGCAAGGAACAAAAGAAAGAAGTGGGAAAGCATGACTCTAAGGATCGGAATCATCCATAATCAAGAAGAAAAATCAATTCTAGTATTGCAACGCTTGCGGGCGTTATTAGCGGATAAAGACGATTTGGAAATCGTTGAACGGGATCCGGAACTTGTGATCACGATTGGTGGAGATGGGACATTGCTATCGGCTTTTCATCGGTACAATCATCGCTTGAATGAAGTCCGCTTTTTGGGAGTTCATACCGGTCATTTAGGCTTTTACACCGATTGGCGGGATTATGAGTTGCCAGAACTAGTTAATAGTTTGAGCGGCGAACAAGGAAAAAGTGTCAGTTATCCGTTGTTAGATGTCATTTTGACTACTCGAAGCGGTGATCAGCGGCATTTTTTAGCCTTGAATGAATCAACGATCCGCAAGGGCAGCCGTACGATGGTGGCGGATGTGTACATTAAAGAAGAATTGTTCGAACGCTTTCGCGGTGACGGCTTAGCAATCTCTACCCCAACCGGCTCGACAGCGTATAATAAGAGTGTCGGTGGAGCAGTCGTTCATCCAAGCATCAATGCGATGCAATTAGCAGAGATTGCTTCATTAAATAATCGCGTTTTTCGAACATTGGGTTCACCAAGTATCATTGGTTCTCATGAATGGATTGATGTTCGCTTAAAAAGCAATGAGGAACATTTGATTACGATCGATCAACTTGATATCATTCGAAAGGATATCGTATCGATTAAATATAGAATCGCTGATGAACGGATTCATTTCGCTTCTTATCGGCATATGCATTTCTGGCATCGGGTAAAAGATGCCTTTATTCGAGAGGATTAATTTTTGTGGAATTTAAATGGACTTATCAGGAGCAGGAAAGTTTGCTCGTACGGACGTTTCTAAAACGCCAAGGCATTTCAAAAAAATTACTAGCTAAAATTAAATTCAAGGGCGGGAAAATTTTAGTAAATGGGACCGAACAAAACGTCTTGTTTTCTTTAAAATCCCATGATATGGTAACTGTTGTGATTCCAGATGAAGAACCGCATGAGACGTTGTTAGCAGATGATGTGCCTCTCGAGGTTGTCTTTGAAGATGCGCACGTATTAGTAGTTAATAAACCAGCTGGGATTGCTTCTATCCCAGCGCAGTATCATCCGCGGGGAACGATGGCTAATCGTGTCAAAGCTTACTATGTAGCTAAAGATTATACCAACCAAGTAGTCCACGTCGTGACGCGTTTGGATCGTGATACTTCGGGTTTGATGTTGTTTGCTAAACATGGTTTTGCCCACGCGAAGTTAGATCAGAGTCTGCAAAAAAAACAGTTTATCAAAAAATATCAGGCGTTAGTCTCTGGTGAAGTAGCCGCATTAGAAAAACACGGAAATATTTCTTTACCCATCGGTCGTGATCTATCCTCATTATTAAAGCGTCAAGTGATCGAAACGGGTCAAAATGCCGAGACTGAATATTGGTTGAAAAAAAGGAATCAATCATGTGCGTTAGTGGATGTTCAATTACACACTGGCCGGACTCATCAAATTCGGGTACATTTTTCAGCAATCGGCTGCCCTTTGTTAGGCGATGATCTGTATGCCGGTGCAATGAATTTAGGAATCGAGCGGCAAGCGCTACATTGTTACTCGCTGACATTTCCGCATCCGTTTACTGGCGAAGACTTATCTTTTGAACTACCGCTAGCTGTTGATATGGAAAAAGTTGCCGAATCTATCTAGAGAAATCAAAAGACAAGCACTGATGCGAATTTTCAAAGTTGTTAGTAATAGAAAAAGGTTTAGTCAAAAAGTGAATTCAAAAATTGACTGCTGCTGATCAAAAAGATATTGAAATGAGCAGCATTGTTTTTTTGTGCAAAATAATTTATCAAAATGAGTGAGGTGAGATTGATGGATGAGAACCAAGAAGAACTAGAAAAACATTTCCAACAATTACGGGAGGAACTGGATCAGAATGATTTGCAGGCGTTTCGTGATCACTTTTTGGAGATGCATTTTTATGATCAAGGACAATTTTATCAATCTCTGAACCAAGAAGAACGGCAGCTCATGTATTCATACCTGTCGCCTAAAGAGTTGGCGGACATGTTTGATGTCATTGAAGAAGATGATGATTACGTTGATGAGTATTTGACTGAGATGCGTCCGCAATACGCTGCTGATATGTTGTCTGAGATGTATACAGATAACGCGGTGGATTTGCTAAATGAGCTGGATAAAAAACCAGTAGCGAAATACTTGAGCTTGATGGATTCTGAGCACGCCAATGAGATCCGCGACCTGCTTCATTATGAAGATGATACGGCTGGGTCTTTGATGACGACAGAGTTTGTTTCAATCGTGGCAAATCAAACCGTTCGTTCTGCCATGTATGTTTTGAAAAAGGAAGCTCAAATCGCGGAGACAATCTATTATACTTATGTCGTAAATGATGACAATCAGTTAGTAGGAGTTATCTCACTGCGTGATTTGATCATCAATGATGACGATACGATGGTCTCTGAAGTGATGAGCGAGCGGGTAATCTCAGTTCACGTGGGCGATGATCAAGAAGATGTCGCACAAACATTTCGTGACTATGACTTCCTTGCTTTGCCTGTAACAGACTATGAAGATCATTTGTTGGGAATCGTGACTGTCGATGATATCATCGATGTAATCGATGATGAAGCGGCTAGTGATTATTCCGGTTTAGCGGGGGTTAATGTCGATGAAGTCGATGAGAATCCTGTCAAAGCAGCTTCAAGACGGTTGCCGTGGCTGATTACGTTGCTGTTTTTAGGAATGACGACTGCGACATTAATCAATCATTACGAAGCGCTTGTTAGTAAAGCAAGCATTTTAGCGGTTTTTATCTCACTGATTACAGGAACTGCGGGTAATGCTGGGACCCAATCATTAGCGGTTGCCGTGCGGCGCTTAGCGATTTCTGATGACAGTGAGAAAAATTTTGGCAAGCTAGTTCTCGGTGAAATTTTGACTGGGTTAGTGACGGGTTTCGTGACAGGTATAACGATTTTTATTATTGTCGGTATTTGGAAACATAATTTTATTTTAGGCTTTGTGATTGGTGCAGCGATGATGGCAGCAATTACAGTAGCGACATTGGCCGGCAGCTGGATCCCGATGGTCATGGAGCGCTTAGGATTTGACCCGGCGGTCGCCAGCGGTCCATTTATCACCACGTTGAGTGATTTGACCAGTGTTCTGATTTATTTCAATATTGCCAGTCTCTTTATGGAACGGTTTATTGGACAATGATTGCTGATTTAAAAGACATATGCTGAAAGTAGTGAAAAATTTTGAAAAATGCTTATGCCATTATTATTCGTAATGGATTGATTTTATTGGTTCGCCGGCCAGGAATGCCTGTTTGGGATTTGCCGGGAGGTGCTCTGCTTCCAAATGAAAAGGAACGAGAGGGGATGCAGCGCTTGATCAAGGAATTGCTTTCTTTTGATAGTACTGTTGAAGATCTGATTGGTATTTATACAAAAGAGTATCACGAAGAAATCACGTATGTGTATAAAGTACAAGAAACGGTTTCGCAAAGCAGGATGGAATCGCAAGATTATGGTGCCTTCAATTTTTTTGATATCCATAATCTGCCGCTGAATATTTTCCCCGATCGGCATCGCCAAATCAAGGATTATTTGACGGGGCGTTATCCAGTTCGGTGGCGTTTTAGACAAAACCGCTGGCTTGCTCGAATCGAAAAATTTATCACTAAAAAAGGAGGGCTGTGACAAGCAATTGTCACAGCCCTTCGAGTGTAAAAAAGATCTTAATACAGTTTTTATTACTGCGCTACGATTTTTGTACCATGCAGTTCGTTTACCCCTAATGTTTGAGCGATTCGTTCGGCGTTTTCTGCGGTAATTCCTCCACCAGGCAAAATAATGATACGACCAGCTGCGTAGTCGATTAATTCTTTCAAGTGCGGCAAGGTTTCATCGATCGTGGCAGATGCTGGGCCACCATGAGTAAGAATTCGGTCGATCCCAAGACGAGCAAACCAATCGATCGTTTTAAACTGGTCTTCTTTTGAAAGTTCATCAAATGCCATGTGGAAGGTCGTCATCAAGCCTGCACTGTTGCCTAATAACATTTCCAGTGCTTCTTCATCGACTTCATTATTTTCTGTCAAACAGCCAAACACAACGCCGTCAGTTCCGGCATTTTTAGCATGAATCAAATCATTTTCCATGATTTTTAGTTCAATGTCGTTATAGACAAAATCTCCGCCGCGCGGTCGGATCATAGTCATGACAGGGATATGTTTTTCACCAGCAAAGGCTAAGACTTCTTCGATTACTCCCATGCTAGGGGTCGTACCACCGACAGCTAAGTTGTCGCATAGTTCAATCCGGCCGGCTCCTGCTTGGATCGCTTTTGGGATATCCGTATAATTTTCCGCACAAAATTCTTTAATCAAGATTCAATCCTCCAGTTTTTTTAAATCAATAGTTAAGGCAAAACGGTCTTCAATCAGAAAAATAGACAGCTCAGTGTTTGTCCAAAGCAATGTTTCAGATATGAATTTTCAGTATAAACCGTTGTATCAAACTTCAAGTGTCGCCTCGCATCTAGTTTAGCATATCTCGGTGATAGTAGGAATAGCAGAACTGTGCTATGATAATCAGCAAAAAGGAAGTGAAAAAATGCTTAAAAAAATTGAGCGGAGTGCTTTGTTTTTAGCAGAGCAGCATGAGCTGTTCAGTTGTCCAAAATGCCGCCATGAAATGATCCAACAAGAAAAAAGTTTGATTTGCGTGAACGGTCATCGCTTTGATTTGTCGAAAAAAGGTACGTTATATTTTTTAGATCACCAAATCAAGACGGACTATGACAATCAGATGTTCACGCCACGGGGACGAATGATCCGTTCAGGTATGTATCAGCCAGTCATCGAAAAAATTACTCAGCTGATTCAGACAGGGAATTTATTAGATATAGGCTGCGGCGAAGGCAGCTTCTTACAACAAATTACCCAATTAAAGAAAAATCCAGTGACGATTGGCTTTGATATTGCTAAAGAAGGGATTTACTTGGCTAGTAATCAACCAATCGAGGCTTTTTGGTGTGTCGCAGATTTAACAAACTTGCCGTTTGCTGATCAATCCTTTGATACAATCTTAAATATTTTTTCACCTTCACATTATCGTGAGTTCAAGCGTGTGTTGAAACCGGATGGGTGTGTGATCAAAGTTGTTCCGCAAACCGGATATTTGCAAGAATTGCGTGCAATCTACCATCCTGATGGCAAAGCATATTCGAATGAAGCAGTCATTCAGCGGTTTTCAGAAGAGATGACGATTGACCAGCGGGAACGAGTAACTTATGAGTTTGAGATTCCGGCAGAAAATCGTTTGGATCTGTTAGAGATGTCGCCGTTAGAATGGCAAGTCCCTGCGGAAGTTAAAGCGAATTTAGCGCAAGATCCTTTGAGGAAAATAACAATTGATGTCGAAATATTAAAAGGATATTAGAGTAATCGCTTTCATTCGGATTCATGAAAACAGAAGGTTGCATTTGTTACTTGGTGATGTTATAGTACTAACAAGTTGTTTTTCATTGGTTTTTATCAGGTTCCTGTTCTGATAAAAGTTAGTGAAAAGTGCTTCACTAACGTAGTGACTCGCCGTGCTAGACACCGAGTTGGTACGTTTTTTTTTTGTTTAAAAGCAGTTTTATGAAAATAAATCTTAAATCAGAACGAGGGAACTATCATGACAAACCATATCGTATTATTTGAACCACAGATTCCTGCTAATACAGGAAATATCGCACGGACTTGTGCGGCGACCAATTCACCGCTGCATTTGATTGAACCTCTAGGCTTTTCCACTGATGACAAACATTTGAAACGGGCGGGTCTTGATTATTGGAATGACGTGAACATCACTTATCATCAAGATTTGGCAGCCTTTTTAGAGTATTTAGGCAATCAACCGTTGCACTTGATTACAAAATTTGCCAATGCAACGTATTCAGAAATTGATTATACTGAAGGTGATCATTTCTTTATGTTTGGAAAAGAGACAACGGGACTGCCGGAAGAATTTATGCGGGAAAACGAAGAAAAGTGTTTACGTATTCCAATGAATGATGAACATGTTCGTTCATTGAATCTTTCCAATACCGTTGCATTAGTCGTTTATGAAGCACTGCGCCAACAAGATTTCCCACAGTTGGATTTGACGCATCATTATGAACACGATAAATTAGACTAAATAAAGGACTTGGAGAGAAAATTTTATGAAACTTTACTTTACGCGTCACGGCAAGACTCGTTGGAATCAAGAGAAACGTTTCCAAGGGATGATGGGGGATTCTCCGTTGTTGCCGGAAAGTTTAGCGGCGATCAAAGCTTTAGGAAATGAATTGAAAGACATTCCTTTTGAAAAAATTTATACCAGTAGTTTGAAGCGGGCGTATCTGACTGCTGAAGGAATCAATAAACAGCTGGTGCAGCCGGCTGAGATCGTTCGTTCAGAAGACTTGCGAGAACTTGGCTTAGGAACTTTAGAAGGACAGCTGATCCCAGTGATCATGGAACGTTATCCAGAGGATATGGTAAATTTGCGGCATCACTTGGACTTGTACGATCCAACTCCTTTTGAGGGGGAAAAAATTGAAGATATGTTGAAGCGAATCAATGACTTAGTAGAAAAAGCGGTAGCTGAAGCTCAAACTGGACCGCTACTTTTCGTTGGGCATGGGGCCGCATTGACTGCGGCAGTTCAAGCATTGACAGGCAAATCTTTAGGTGAACTGCGCGCGATGGGTGGGTTGTTCAATAACAGCTTGACCATTTTAGAAGCGGACAATAAACCACCGTATAAATTGATCCAATGGAACGACGTCAGCTTTTTAGAAGGAATTGGGCCTAAACCTGATTCATTGCTTTAGTCAGCACTGACTATTTTAGAAAGGAGGAGCGGCAAAATGCCAGATGAACAGTTATATATTGTAGGGACTTTAAAAGTAATCTTTTTTCAAAACCCCAGCAATTTTTACAAAGTTATGCTGATCAAAATCAGTGAGACGAACAGCGATTATCTTGAACAGGAAATTGTTGTCACTGGTAGTTTTGGTGATATGCAAGAAGATGAAGATTATCGTTTCTTGGGGCATTTTGTAGAGCATCCTCGATACGGCAAACAATTTTTAGTTGAAAGCTATGAGCAGGCGCATCCGACTTCGGCCAATGGTTTGATCAATTATCTTTCAAGTGAGAAGTTTCCAGGTATTGGGAAAAAAACGGCTGAAAAAATCATTGAAGTTTTAGGTGAAGAAGCGATTGATCAGATCATGGAAAATCCTGCTGTATTAGCCAAAATTCCTAACTTGAATCCTAAAAAACAAAAAGTAATCGTCGATACTATTCGTCAGAATCATGGAATGGAACAGATCATCGTTGGGTTGAGCCGTTACGGCTTTGGTAGTCAACTTTCATTTGCTATTTTTCAAACTTATCGAAATGAAGCATTAGAAGTGATCGCAGAAAACCCTTACCAATTGGTCGAAGATATTGAAGGAATTGGGTTTAAAAAGGCTGATAGTTTAGCCGAGCAGTTGGGAATCAAAGCAGACAGCCCACAACGGATACGAGCGGCAATTTTTCATCAAGTCAATGAAGATGCCAATCAAAGCGGCGATACTTATGTCGAAGCACAACAGCTGTTGACAGAAGTCTTGCAGCTTTTAGAGACCACACGGCCGGTTGAAATTGCACCGGATCAGATCGCTACTATGATCATCCAACTGGTGGAAGAAGAAAAAATCCAACAAGAAGCGACGAAAATTTATGAAAATACCTTGTTTTATAGTGAATGGGGAATCGCCGCTTCGATCGAACGGTTATTGGCACGAAAAAAAGAAATCAATTATCCGCAAGAGACGATTGCAAAAAAATTACGTATGATCGAGAAACAATTAAAGATCACTTATGGCGACTCGCAAGATCAAGCAATCAAGGAAGCAATTCGTTCGCCGCTATTTATTTTGACAGGTGGACCCGGAACCGGAAAAACTACAGTTATCAATGGAATTGTTAAATTATTTGCCGAATTAAATGATTTGTCGTTAGATCCGAAAGATTATACAAACGCGATTTTTCCGATTCTTTTGGCGGCACCGACAGGACGCGCCGCAAAACGGATGAATGAAACAACCGGATTGCCGGCTAGTACGATCCATCGATTGTTAGGGTTAAATGCAAATGATGATACACCGGATATCGAGGCTAAGGAATTGGATGGTGGGTTACTGATCGTTGATGAGATGTCAATGGTCGATACCTGGTTAGCAAATACGTTGTTAAAATCAATTCCGGATAATATGCAAGTGATTTTTGTCGGTGATAAAGATCAGCTGCCTTCAGTTGGTCCAGGACAAGTTTTCCATGATTTATTGCAGATCGAAGATATTCCTAAGATGGAGTTGACGGATATTTACCGCCAAGGGGATGGTTCATCGATTATTCCATTGGCTCACGAAATCAAAGACGGCAAACTGCCAAAAGATTTCCATCAAAATCAAAAGGATCGCTCATTTATTGCTTGTCACGCTTTTCAAATGGAAGAGGTCATCAAACAAGTCGTCGAACGGGCAAAGAAAAAAGGATTCACTGCACAAGACGTCCAAGTATTGGCACCGATGTACCGTGGGCCGGCGGGGATTGATGCCATCAATAAAATGATGCAGGAAATTTTTAATCCCAACGATGGACGTAAAAAAGAAGTTCAGTGGAACGATGTTGTCTATCGAATCGGGGATAAAGTTTTGCAGCTGGTCAATAATCCGGAACTGAATGTTTTTAACGGCGATATGGGAATGATCGTCGGAATCATTCCGGCAAAAGAATCAGAGGATAAAGTAGATGAGCTGGTTATTCAATTTGACAGCAATGAAGTCAGTTATAAACGTTCAGAGTGGAATAAGATCAAACTTTCTTACTGCTGTTCGATCCACAAGGCACAAGGCAGCGAGTTCAAGATGGTGCTTTTGCCAATGGTTAAACAGTATTCGCGAATGCTGCAGCGCAATTTGCTATATACAGCAGTGACTCGGAGCAAGGATCTGCTAATTTTATTAGGAGAAGAAGAAGCATTTCAAGTCTGTGTTGATCGAGAATCTGCTGTTCGAAAGACTACGTTGATTGAACGTATCACGACAAAAGGTGCAGAAATTGCTCCAGTTCCGCCAAAAAAAGAACCCTTTAAGAATTTTGAAGAGAAAGCACAACCAGCAATAAATGAACCGACTATTTTAACGCCAAAATTAATCGCGGCTCAAACCATTGATCCAATGATCGGAATGGAAGAGACCACCCCGCTGATGTTTATGTAAGGAAAAAAATCAGCCAAGATACTATGCCAAAAAAGAATTTTTCAACTTAGGCAGATAGTTGAGCATATAGATAAACCGATCAATATCGAAAAAAAGGACCGAAAAATAAATCCGTAGATTTATTTTTCGGTCCTTTTGTCTGCATACCAAATGTATTGTGTTGCAGTAGAGAAATTCATATCAAAAGATCGTTCTCCCATGCTTTCGCCATCAGCCTGTCCATATTGTGGGATAACAGAAACTATCCGGATCCGACTGCTAGTGTAATGTTGATAATGCTTATTTTGGGTATGCTTTTTTTGTAAAAGTTGAATCAAGAAACGTAAGATTGCAGGTAAATTGGGTTTTTCCACAACGACTAGATCAATCATGTCTTTTTTTGGATCAGCCATCGGTGCAATTGCAATGCCGCCGCCAAAATAAGGAACATTCGTAGTCGTGCATAAAAAAGTCCGCTCAAAATTCAAAGTCTTACCATTCAACTCAACAAGAATTGGGAACGTTTTTTGGGTAAAAATTGCTTTTACCAAGTGTAAGGCATAAGAAGCAGATCCTAATCGATACTTGTTCAAGAGTTTTTTTGAAGAAGAGGCATTTGTTGCTGCGACGATCAAGGCATCCAGGCCAATACCGACATTGTTCAAAACAACACCTCGTTCTTCACGAATCTTTTCTTCGTAACGGAATGTATTAATCGGTTGGGGCTTTTCTGCTGAAATAATCTGTTCAAACGCTTTTTCTGGATCACGGGACAAACCGATGCCGCGGGCAAAATCATTTCCCGAACCAGCAGGAATATAACTGACAGGAAGCTGCCGATCCAACGCGTAGAATTGATTGACGACCTCATGCAATGTCCCATCTCCACCAATCACCACCAATAGGTGAAATGAACGATCAACATGCTCTTGTTCGCTAGTTGCTGACCAAGGACTTAGCAAATCAATAATCCGCTCAACAATCACCCGTTCATCGCCGGGATTTTCTGTGTAATAAGGGGTATATATGTAATCACCGTTATCAAGTAACTGAATAATTGTTTCTGCTGTTTTTGCTGCATTGCCGCTACCGGCTGCAGGATTGATTAAAATATGATAATGAAACTTCATGACCTCTATCCTTTCAAAAAACGATTATAACAGAGTGAGAAGAGGAACAGTAGAATATTGGATCATTTTTTTTATAAATAATAAATGGAAGTAATCGTGGGCTTACGGTCTCTTGTCGATAACTAACCCGCCTTTTAAGCCAGTTAGCTTAAGAAATAAAGCGGCTGGCTTAAAAGGCGGGTTGTTAGTTTATCTTCAGAGCTGTTGGATAATCAAAAGGAGCCATTATGATTTTTTTGTTTTTTGGATAAACCAATCAATAATTTTTTTATCATAATTTGTGGCTTCGAAGTCTTTGTTGATGATAACGGGCTGGTTCTGTTCGATCTGTACAACAAGTTTTCCCCACAGATAAAGAGAGGCATGTGTATCTGTGTGTTTGATTTTGTATTTTTCAATCAACGGTGCACGAGTGCTGCAGCACCCGTAATTTCCGGGAGTCCATCGATCTTTGATGACTGCTTCACCGTCTTGTTGTGCCTGGCTGTATAGTTGTTCTAATTCATTATCGATCCCTAACATGACTGATCGCCTTTCTTTCCATAAAATCAATTTGATAAAACAATTGTATCACCTAAAGCCTAAAAAATTCAATTTTGCCAAACTTGATCGACCGGTTGACTTACTTATTAAAACAACGTATGCTTTAATGGATTTACAGCGGTTCATCAACCATCCCGCTTTAAAAAAACTCGGAGAAAGAAGGAATATTCATGAATATGGTCGAAAGAAGTCGGGTCAATGTTGTAGTGACAAATGGAATCATCATGGCGCTTTATTTGGCTTTGACAATTTTAGTTTCACCGGTAGCATCTGGGGCTATCCAATTTCGAATCTCAGAAAGTTTGAATCATCTTGTCGTTTTTAACCGAAAATATCTATGGGGAATCTTTGGCGGAGTCGTCGTTTATAACGCAATCTTTGGTATGGGGTGGCTCGATGTTGTTTTTGGCGGCGGGCAGACGCTTTTAGCATTGGCTTTAACGGCGTTAGTGCAAAATACTATTAAAAATGTAAAGATTCGTTTAGCTCTGAATGTTGTATTTTTCAGCGTAAGTATGTTTTTGATCGCGCTGATGTTGAATTTAACAGCACAGCTGCCATTTTGGCCGACGTATGGTTGGACAGCATTGAGTGAAGCAATCATTATGACGATCTCAGCACCGATCATGTACTATTTAAATACACGATTAAATTTTGCAAAACAAATATAAAAATGGCGGTCCTAATACTATAGGATCGCCATTTTTTTAATCATGTAACGTTAGTGATTCGACTTCTTGGATCTCAAAATGTTTGCGTTCAAGATAATCGATGATTTGATTCAACTTGTTTTCATCCACACCCGCAGGTAAAGTGAATAGGGTGCGGCGGCCTTTGAAATCTTTGCCGACATCTAACGTGATACAACTTGCGATGGGAGTAAACTTGGAGATGATCTTAGCCATCGCTGCTAGATCACCTCGTTTTCCAGCTGAAACGATCGTTAATACGTAACTGCCGGTTTGGATATTCCAAGATTGCGACAGCATGTTCAATAACGTACTGTGCGTCAGGATACCATAGAAATGATGATTCTCATCTAAAACGGTAATATAGGGCAATTCTTTGATCGTAAAAAAGATTTTAAAGAACGAAGTGTCTAGTGAAATAAATTTTGTTGCATTTTTCAGCAAATGGGTGACTGGCAGGTCCATGTCGCCGCCATTGGCTTTGTGTCGGTAAATATGCATCTTGTAAATATTGCCTCGGAAAATTTGATTACTTTCATCAAGGATCGGAACACAACGGAAGCCGGTACCTTCTAAAATGTCCAATGCTTCTTGTAATGTCGTTGATTCATTGATCGTCGTCAAATTCTCTTTGGGGTAAATAAGACTTTTTAATAACATCCAATAACCCTCCAATAAAGCTATTCATTCTTTCATCATATTATCATATTCTATTGGAGAAAGAAATTTATTTTAGAAACAATTCCAAGCATATAACCATTTATTAAAGAAAAGGGACGAGGATGAAAGGAAGATTGACAGGAAAAAGGATAGATGATAATGTAAGTCTGTGACTTTGCGAAAGTATCGATTCTACCTTTTACAAATGACAGTTCTTGAGCTGTAGCGAAGGTCTTGGATCAAAAAAAGCAAGCGCCAAGTTATATAGTATGAATTTCAGTTTTATTATAAAAATTCTATCAGAATTAGGAGTAGATCGCTATGGCAGCAAAAAAAGCGGCTCTGGCCTGTATGGTCTGTGGTTCGAGAAATTACACGAAATCAGTAAGTGAAGGCAAACGCGGTGAGCGTTTAGAGATCAATAAGTTTTGTAAACATTGTAATCAATACACGTTACATAAAGAAACAAAATAACTACCGAACTAGGGGGAGAATCGATTGAATTTTTTACGTAGTGTAAAAGAAGAAATGAAGATCGTCACATGGCCTTCGAGAAAACAATTGCGCCATGATTCGCTTGTTGTAATCGAAACGGCGATTATTTTTGCCTTGATGTTTTTCATCATGGATACAGCAATTCAAGCGCTGATCAATTTGGTCATTCGCTAGTAGCCAATTCGAAAAAAGCGTGTTATACTGTTTGAGAGAAAAAACCTTGGGATTGCTGAGGTTTTTTTATTTTAGAACGAGGAGCCGATGACGAAAATGGAATCTTTTGAAAAACAATGGTATGTGCTGCATACTTATTCCGGCTATGAAAACAAAGTAAAAGCGAACTTAGAATCACGTGCACAAAGTATGCGAATGGAAGACTATATCTTTCGAGTAGTTGTCCCTGAAGAAACTGAAACAGAGGTCAAAGGCGGCAAAGAGAAAGAAATCGTCCACAAAACATTTCCTGGCTATGTATTAGTAGAAATGGTCATGACAGATGACTCTTGGTATGTTGTTCGTAATACACCAGGTGTGACAGGATTCGTTGGCTCTCATGGCGCCGGAAGCAAACCAGCACCATTGATGCCAGAAGAAATCAATCATATCTTGCGTTCATTAGGAATGAGTACTCGTCAACACGAGCTTGAAGTTGAAGTAGGCGAAACAGTGAAAATTATTGAAGGTGCCTTTGCAGGACTTGAAGGTGTGATCACTGAAATCGATGAAGAGCGTGATAAGATCAAAGCTAACATCGATATGTTCGGTCGTGAAACAAGTACAGAATTAGACTTTGATCAAGTTGATAAAATTTAATTTACTAAGCTGAAGCTGCTGCTTCAGCTTTTTTTGACTAGTACTGCTGGCGAAGTTTTTAGAAGAAGGTAGGAAATGGCAAGATGAAAAAAATAGTTATGGGTCTTTTTGTGATAATGGCCATTTTTACACTGGCTGGTTGCGGCAAAGGGCAGGTAAAAGCGGCAAAACATGTCGAGGAAGCAAAAACAACCAAAGTCAGCGAAGACATCAATCACAGTTCAGTGCCGACAGTTTTTATCCACGGTTATGGCGGTACAATCAATTCTTTTGGCGGAATGATCCAACGTTTAACTGACGAAGGAAAAACGAAAAGAGAATTGTTGATCACTGTGCAAACAGATGGCAGCTTGCAAGTTGACGGTCAATTAAGTAAACAAAAAGACAATCCTAGTGTTCAAGTGTTGTTTGCGGCTAATAAAGACAATGAATGGAATCAAACGGAATGGGTCTATACTGTCTTAAACTATTTAAAACAACAAGGAGTCGAACAAATCAACTTAGTCGGTCATTCGATGGGCGGCGTCAGTTCATTGCGCTATTTGACTACTTATGGACAACCAAATGATGCGCCAGTCATCAATAAGTTTATTGCTATTGGCGCTCCGTTCAATGATTTTACTGACACGGCGAATGAACAATCAATCGAAGAACTGTTGCAAAATGGACCTTCCTCACAAGCAAGCCGTTATCTAGATTATAATAATGGAATAGAAAATGTACCGAACAAGTTGCCAATTTTATTATTAGCTGGGAAATTAAGTGAAGATACCACTTCTGATGGTACCGTCTCGTTATCGAGTGCGTTAGCAACGTATTCGTTATTAAAAAATCATGGGAATCCGATCGAATACCAGATTTTTACAGGAGCCAATGCGCAACACAGTCAGCTCCACGAAAATCTAAAAGTTGATCAAGCAGTTGCCGATTTTTTATGGAAATAGCTATCTTTGATGTTACGGTTCTATAAAAAAATACCTAATTGTTCGATAAATAGTCTAGCTATTCTTTCACTAATTTGGAAGACAAATCACTTGCTTACTTTTTGTAAGAGTATTATGATAGTCCATGTAATCAAAGGAAAGAAGGAATTGTCATGGCTTATCAAACAAGTAATGAAGAACATCCAATCGACATCGTAAACATCGCTTCATTAGAAGGACGCGTCAAAGAACGTATGGATAAAGGTGCGTTCGGTTATATTCGCGGCGGTTCTGAAGACGAATGGACAATGAAAGAAAATACAACTTCATTTAATCATAAAACAATCATGCCTCGTGTATTACGCGGCGTCGATCATGCTGATTTAAGTACGAAATTATGGGATATTGATCTAGATACTCCAATTATTCAAGCACCATCTGCTGCACAAGGCTTGGCGCATGAAAAAGGCGAGGCAGATACAGCGAAAGGTGTTGCTGCAGCTGGTTCAATTTTCTCGATCAGTACGTATGCAAATACAACAGTTGAAGATGCGGCGGCTGCCGCTCCCAATGCTCCGCAATTTTTCCAATTGTATATGAGCAAAGATGACGGCTTCAATGAATTTATTTTAGAAAAAGCGGTGAAAGCTGGAGCGAAAGCAATCATCTTGACGGCTGATTCAACGCTTGGTGGGTATCGCGAAGAAGATGTCATCAATAACTTCCAATTCCCACTACCAATGCCGAACTTAGCGGCTTACAGCGAAAAAAGTGCGAGTGGCGATGGTGAAGGAAAAGGGATCGGAGAAATCTATGCAGCGGCTAAACAAGGTTTGGTTCCTGAAGATATCAAGAAAATCAAAGATTTAACAAACTTACCAGTTTTTGTTAAAGGAATCCAATCCCCAGAAGATGCCGAAGTTGCGATTGCTGCTGGAGCAGATGGTATTTGGATCTCAAATCATGGCGGTCGTCAATTGGATGGTGGACCTGCATCATTCGACGTATTGCCAATGATCGCGGGTGTCGTAAACAAACGTGTCCCAATCGTCTTTGACAGCGGCGTACGGCGTGGTGAACATGTCTTTAAGGCTTTAGCTAGCGGAGCAGACTTAGTTGCCATTGGTCGACCAGTTATTTACGGATTAAATCTAGGCGGGGCAGAAGGGGTAAAATCAGTCTTTGATCATTTGAACAAAGAACTTTCTATCACCATGCAACTTGCTGGAACGAAGACGATCGATGAAGTAAAAAATACAAAGTTATCCTAAATAAGAATAAAAAAACCGTCAAGAGAATTTTTCTTGACGGTTTTTTGCTGTAGAGCAGAATAAAATTTTTTGATCTATTTAGACGGTCGCTTTTTCTGGTTCACCAAAAACTTGTTTTTGCAGGCGTAGTCCAGTTGGTGTCGTTGCGACACCGCCTTCAGCCGTTTCTTTGAAGATTTGTGGCATTGCGCGGCCAACTTTGTACATCGCTTCAACCACTTCATCTGGTGGAATCACGCTGCGAATACCAGCTAGCGCCATATCTGCTGAGATGAATGCTTGAGACGCGCCCATTGCATTCCGTTTGACACAAGGCACTTCGACCAATCCAGCTACAGGATCGCAAATCAAGCCCATAACGTTTTTCAAAGTAATCGCTAAGGCATTAGAAGCCATTTCTGGCGTTCCGCCATTTGCTGCAACTAAAGCTGCGGCTGACATTGCACTGGCTGAACCAACTTCGGCTTGACAGCCGCCTTCAGCACCAGAAATGGATGCGTTGTTAGCCATCACTAGACCAAAGGCACCTGCGGTAAATAGAAAATCAATTTGTTCTTCATGGCTAAGATTCAATTTTTCACGAGCTGCCATTAAAACACCGGGTAAAACACCGGCACTCCCAGCAGTAGGTGTAGCACAGACTAAGCCCATCTTAGCATTGACTTCATTGACAGCGATTCCGTTGCGAACAGCAGTCAAAATCGTTTCGCCGCTCATGAATTTTCCGCTTTCAATATAATCATTCATTCGTTTAGCGTCGCCGCCAGTGATCTTAGTAACTGAAGTGACGCCTTTAACGCCTTCTTCGATCGAATTTTCCATTACTTCTAAATTACGTTCCATCAACGCAATGATTTCTTCGCGGTTGCGGTCAGTCAATTCCATTTCAGTCGCGATCATCAATTCGCCTACTGAAGGATAATCCTTGGCTTGTTCAACAAGTTCTTGGATCGAGTAAAACATGACAATTCCTCCTCATTCGTATTCATGTAAGAATCTTTTTATTAAAAAGTTTTCTGATAAAGTCATTTCATTATCTTTTGGTGGATAGGATTGCTTTGAGTGAGCAAATAGCGAAAGAGAAATCGCTGCCTATTTGAAGTAGGTGACACTCACTACATCATCTTCTTGTTTGATCTCATTTCGTAGACCTTCTGGATCTTCCGGTGTGTCGTCAATCTCTAAAAGAACGATTCCATTTTCGCCTTTCGTTTGACGAGTCATAGTGACTTTCCCAATATTCAGTCCGTGTTTCATAAAGATTGCAGAAACGCGTGATAGCAGACCAGGGACGTCTTTGTTAATAATGATGTAAGTCGGATTCCCCAGTGCCAGCGAAATGCTGTAACCGTTCAATTCTGTGATTTGAATATTTCCGCCACCAATTGAAACACCTGTAATCGTCATTTCAAAATTGTCTTTAATCATTCGCAAAGTAACCGTGTTAGGGTGATCAGCGATTTCTTTTTTAGGTACGAATAAAACTTCCATTCCTTGTTCATGAGCGATTTTCAATGAATCGGATAAATGCGGATCGTCTGGTTCCATTCCTAAAATACCGCCCACTAAAGCGATGTCTGTTCCGTGTCCACGATAGGTTTTGGCAAACGATTCATATAAATCAAATTCGACTGAGTCAGGTCGTTCTCCAAAAATCATTCGGCACACTTTTCCAATCCGCGCTGCGCCAGCAGTATGCGAGCTACTTGGTCCAACCATTACTGGTCCAATAATGTCAAAAACACTTCGATATTTTAAAACTTCCATTATTTTAACCCTCCTTAATTTATCCGATGAAAAGTCTCATCAAGTCGACCATAGTGTAACATATCCGCTTTCTGAAAATAGCTAGATTAATAATTTATTTTGTTATTCTCATAGTAGTTAAAGAGATTGTGAAGCGTTTTATTATTGTCAAAAAATTTCAACAGTAAGGAATTCAGCTTGCGTTTTAATAAATAATCTGCTATGATACCAAAGTGTGTCTTTGTACACACTGTTTTAAGTGGGAGGAGAAATTTTGATCTCCAATTAACCACATCACGGACTCAAGGAGGTTTGTCTCGTGGCAAAAAAAGTAGAAAAATTAGTTAAATTGCAAATTCCTGCAGGGAAAGCAACACCAGCTCCCCCAGTAGGTCCTGCACTAGGTCAAGCGGGTATCAACATCATGGGATTCACAAAAGAATTCAATGCTCGTACAGCTGATCAAGCAGGTTTGATCATTCCAGTTGTGATCTCTGTATATGAAGACCGTTCATTTACATTCGTCACAAAAACACCACCGGCTGCAGTATTATTGAAAAAAGCAGCTAAGATCGAAAAAGGTTCAGGCGAACCAAACAAAACTAAAGTTGCAAAAGTTACTAGCGATCAAGTAAAAGAAATCGCTGAGTTGAAAATGCCAGACCTAAACGCTGCTAACGTTGAATCAGCAATGCGCATGGTTGAAGGAACTGCACGAAGCATGGGTATCACTGTCGAATAATTTATCGACGAACCCAAGAAAGTAGCTTCTCAGTTGGCTCCCTATCTAAAGATATGGAACACGTGGGAGGTTCTACCGTTATAACCACATCAAGGAGGAAACAAAATGGCTAAAAAGAGCAAAAAAATGCAAGATGCATTAAAAAAAGTTGATACTACTAAAGCTTACCCAGTTGGAGAAGCAGTAGCACTAGCAAAAGAAATTAACTTCGCAAAATTTGACGCAACGGTTGAAGTTGCATACAAATTAAACGTAGATCCTAAAAAAGCAGACCAACAAATCCGTGGAGCTGTCGTGCTTCCAAACGGAACTGGTAAAACACAAACTGTTTTAGTCTTTGCTAAAGGCGATAAAGCAAAAGAAGCAGAAGCTGCTGGCGCTGATTTCGTTGGCGACGACGACATGGTTGCAAAAATCCAAGGCGGATGGTTCGACTTTGACGTTGTTGTAGCAACACCAGATATGATGGCTACAGTTGGTAAATTAGGTCGTGTGCTTGGACCAAAAGGTTTGATGCCTAACCCTAAAACTGGTACGGTAACAATGGATGTTACTAAAGCTGTTGAAGAAGTTAAAGCTGGTAAAGTAACTTACCGTGTTGACAAAGCTGGTAACGTTCATGTACCAATCGGTAAAGTATCATTCGACGATGCTAAATTGGTTGAAAACTTTAACACAATCAACGAAACTTTAGTAAAAGCAAAACCTGCAACTGCTAAAGGTCAATACATCAAAAACATTTCATTAACAACAACATTTGGACCTGGTATCCATGTTGAACAAACTGCTATCTAATTTAATTTAGAAAGTACTTGACTCGATTAGCTTATCTATGGTAAGTTAATCGAGGTTAATTATTAACTGTACCGAAGACAGTAGGTGACGCAAGTCTTAATTTCCTACCGAGGACGTTTATTGAGAACATTCAATAGTCCCTCTATGTCTACGGTGGCATGGAGTTTTTTGTTGTCTCAACACCGTAATTGGCGAGTCTTTTCTCGACAGGATGTTGAACAATACTGGTCGACTGCAGGGAGAGACGTTTCCTTTTAAAAGAAACAAACTACCCGCTGCTCTTTCAGGATTCAAGAAACTCTTCCATCAAAATCAGGAGGTGAAATATATAATGAGTGAAGTAGCAATCGCTAAAAAAGCCGCTATCGTTGATGAAGTCACTGAAAAATTCAGCGCAGCAGCTTCAGCTGTTATCGTCGATTACCGTGGTTTAACTGTAGAACAAGTGACTGAATTACGTAAACAATTACGCGACGCTAACGTTGAAATGAAAGTTATCAAAAATTCTATCTTGGTTCGTGCCGCTGAAAAAGCTGGCTTGAACGGATTAGAAGAAGTATTCTCAGGACCAACTGCTGTTGCATTTAGTAATGAGGATGTAGTTGCCCCAGCTAAAATTATCGATGAATTCGCTAAAACAGCTGAAAAACTAGAAATCAAAGGCGGGATCATTGAAGGAAAAGTAGCTTCTATCGAAGAAATTACTGCTCTTGCAAAACTACCGAACCGCGATGGACTTCTTTCTATGCTATTATCTGTCCTTCAAGCGCCAGTCCGCAACGTGGCTTACGCTGTGAAAGCAGTCGCAGAAAAAGAAGAAGTAGCTTAATCGCTGCATAAAATAAAAACTAAAAAAACTTACCTAAACGGAGGAAATTTAAAATGGCATTGAACATTGAAAACATTGTCGAAGAACTTAAAGGCGCGACAATCTTAGAATTAAACGACTTAGTTAAAGCTATCGAAGACGAATTTGGCGTAACTGCTGCTGCTCCTGTAGCTGCTGTTGCTGGCGGAGCTGCTGCTGGCGCTGCTGAAGAACAAACAGAATTTACAGTTGAATTAACAGCTGTAGGTGACCAAAAAGTTAAAGTTATCAAAGCAGTTCGTGAAGCAACTGGCCTAGGCTTGAAAGAAGCTAAAGCTGTAGTTGATGGCGCTCCTGCACCAGTTAAAGAAGATGTATCTAAAGAAGACGCTGAAGCATTAAAAGCTGCTTTAGAAGAAGTTGGCGCATCTGTAACATTAAAATAATTTTTGCAAATTATTTAGAGACTAGAAACCTTGTTAAATCAGGGCTTCTAGTCTTTTTTTATTTTATAAAAATAAAATTGAATAGGCTTTTGAATAGGTTTTTGCTTAATTAGCCATAAATAGAGCAAACTTTTCACCAGTATTCGTAGCCATTTTAGGTGTGACTTTAGCATAAATGTTCATTGTGGTTTGAACATCTTTATGGCCTAGTCTTCCTTGAACTTCTTTCATACTTGCACCAGATTCAAAGAGTAGGCTGCAATGAGTGAATCGGAAGCCATGAGCTGTGATTTTTTGCATATCCTCATGACGATTATAAAAGTTCCTTAGCCAGCCATTGACTAGGGAAGGGCGAATAGCTTTGTTTTGGTTATTACTAAATATTAGCTGGTCTTTCTTATTAGTATTAAAGCCAAGCTTGAAATACCATTCTCGCTGTTCCTTTTGCCATTCTTGGATTAGCTGCATAGTTACTGGATCTAAGTTGATCGTACGGTAAGAGTTTTTAGTTTTAGGGGATTGTATAATGATCTCACTATCTTCATTGACTGCAACTGTACGGCCTACTGTTAGCTCATGCTTTAAGAAGTTAATATCTGAATACTGCAAAGCGAGAGCTTCACTTTTTCTTAACCCTGTATAAGCTAAGAGATGAAAGAACACATATTTCATTTGATCGCCCTCAGACTCATAAAGAGAAAGAAATGCCTGTAACTGCTGCTTAGTGTAGAAGTTGACTGGTTTATCTTTCTCTTTTTGTCGTGGTGTCTGTGTCTTTTTCATTGGATTAGTGGTGATTAGTTCTAAAGAGACCGCATAATCAAGCACTAAGTTTAATTTCATCTTAAAACCTTTATATCCTCGATACTCCTCATACCAACCATCCAAAACTTTTTGGCAATAAGCCACGGTAATTTTATCAAGTCTCATCTTTTTGAAACGTGGCAAGATATATAAATCAAATACAGTGATTGTAGCCGCTACTGTGGAAGGCTTAACTTTGTTGCGATACTTAGGTAGCCAGTCTTCATAAAGTTGTTCAAAGGTCATTATTTTATTTTGTACGAAGCCATGTTCTTCGATTTCAAGCAATAGCTTGTTAAGCGCTAAAGTACATTCTTTCTTGGTAGCGAAGCCACGCCTTGTGGTATAGCGCTGCTTGCCTGTAATTTCATCTACACCTAAGTAAGTTTGAAACTGCCAGGCCTTTTGTCCGTTTTTCTTAGTGTAATTTGTAATTGTTGCCATTGTGTTTTCTCCTATCTAGCCAGGGCAAGCGAGATATGTATGGAGAGTCGTTCTTATAATATGTTTAATGATTGAGTGAATATTTTTATTGATTGATAATGAAATCAATTTGGTTTTCTTCGGTTGCTTTTTATACCTTTGATTAAAATCGTAAGCGCTTCTTTTTCTGTCTCAGATAGAGGTTCACCAGCGACTGTAAAGTACCAATCGGGTTTCTTAGAATAGACTTCTTCTAATTTAATAAACTGGTCTTCAACGCTATCTAAGGTTTTTAAAAGAAAATTATTTAAAGTTTTTACGGCGCTTTGGTCTAGGTCTAGTTGTTCAACAAGTTGTTGTGCTCCTTCGGATATTGATTCTAGAGAATCTTTTTCATTGGCTTCATTTAACCTTTTCAAAAGTTTGTCTTCTTCTATAGAACCAATATAACCAGTATCCGAAAAGGCCAAGCCATGTACTAAATTTTTAATTGCTTCCTTTGTAGGTGTTCTTCGTCCGTTTTCCAATTGTGAAATATAAGGTTGAGATACACCCGAATGCTTCTGCAATTGAACCATAGTTACTCCAAGTTCTTTACGAATTTTTCGCAACTCTTCTCCAAAATTGTTCACTTAACCTCCACTTCCTTCCGTATATAGTATCGCAAAAATAAGGAACGAAATCAATAATTTTATTATTATTGTTGCAATATTGCAAAGAATATTTTATAATAAATTTAGCAATATTGCTAAATAAAAAATATTAAGGAGAATATGATGAAGGCGAATTTAGAAATCAGAAATAAAATTGAGTCAAATCGTTTATTGTATTGGGAAGTTGCCGATAAGATTCCGATTGCTCAAAGTAACTTATCAGTATGGCTACGCACTGAAATGCGCGAAGATCGTAAACAGCGTGTAGAACAGGCAATTGATGAATTGCTAAAAGAACGTAAGGAAAATTAAAGATGAAGTTTTTAACTAAGAATGAGGTGATTAAATGGATCAATCTACACCACCACTGAAAGTTGAGGTATCACATACGCTAAGTAAAGAACAATTGGACAATATTTCTTCTCAAGTGATTCAAACAACCCTAGAAGCATTGGAAGAAGCAAAGCGAACAGTAGGAATCAAACAATTACTAAATAAAAAAGAAGCTTGTAGCTTCCTTGATTGCAGTCCTCAACAACTAGAACTATTTATTTCGAAAGGACTCAAATATCACCGTGTCGGTGAAAGAACCTATTATTTTGATCGTGATGAGATTATGGCTTTTATCAAACAATTTTAAATGCCAGGGCAGGCGAGAAAGGCAATAATCTATTCAAAACACATATTCAATCAGTAGTCATAATAGCCAAATGATTGTTATACCAAGGATTTACTCAAGTAAGAAATTGTATTAGGAATATAAAATTGGAGGAAATCAACATGAATGAAGAACAAAATGCAGCAATTGAAAAAGTATTATCGAGAGTTGTTACAGAAGAAACTGCTAACGAATTAGCTAACTTAGAAGGTAAATCACTAGAAGAAACGTTTGAATGTTTGTATGAACAAATGGAGTACCAAAACTTAATGCAGCAAGAACCAACTGTAAAAAGCGTAGTTCAAGAGCTTTATGAGTTAAGTATAGCTCGTTGGGATGATATTGACCGTGACACTATGCAAGATTTGTTTTATCACCAAGTTGATCAATTAGCAAACTTGCTAGGGATTGAATTGGAGGGTTAAGTACATGAGGGCAAAAGAAAAAGCCATTATCCATAACAGTCTTGGCGGACAGGATAAAGGCAAACAAAATAGTACAAAACTATTAATCTTTTGTCCTTCAATTATAACACATCAATTTATTGGAGGAAACTACGATGAAACATTTAACTAATGACGAACTCTTAAAACAGGCAGAGAAACTAACCGAATGTGCGCAACAAATTAAGGTATTACACCGACTGGCTGAAAACCTGGAATACTCACGAGTCAGCGGGGATCAATTCGCGGTGAATCATCAAATACAAAGCGGGTTGCTGGAAGATATGTGCGATAACCTTCAAATAATTGGTGAAGCTATCCAAGAAATATCTAATACCATTTGTCCAGATTAGGAGGGAATCATTATGAAACGAAACTTAATTATCGCAAGTATATTAATCGGCGGAATTTTCGGCTTATTACCATTAATTGCAAAAATAGCTATCTTTGCAGGATTGGCGTTGTATCTATTTAATGCTTATGACGAGTACGACTATCAATTAAGAACTGGAGGGCATAAGTAGATGTACAAAACAAAACTATTAAACCAACTCGATAGCTTTGAATTAGAGGAAATTAATCAAGGGATCGCTGAACTAGAAAATAATATCGGGAAAACCTACTTTGGAAATTCATTCAATGAAAAACTAACCGTTTTGTATGTACTTAAAAAACATGCAGATCACAAACTAATTTGTCGAGAAATCAACGAGCTAAAAAATCAGATTTTAACCGCATGGTTAAACATTACTGATATACGAGAAGCGAGGGCGAAAACATTTAATACATGGGTAAAGTATCAGAATCAATTAAAAGGTGCTGAATTTGTTCGGGATGGGTTGAAGTACGAGCTCAAACAGTTGCAACTCATGGAGGTGTCCGAATGAGCGTTGATAACTGCGAAACGTATTTAGAAATTCGAAATCGGTTGAGCGATATTGAAGTTCAACCATTAGTCAGATACACGGGTGGTCTTTCGAAACGAGTATATCCTCATCAATGCTTTGATAAAGCTTTTGATTTTATGAAGCGAAATTCTGACCTTGTAGGTGCTATGTACGTTGAAGGCATTTATACAAACTTAAATTTAGATCATGCTTGGGTAGAAATTGGAGGAGTTGTTTTCGATGGAACTATGCAACGCTTCTATGATAAATCACTCTATTATAAAAAACAGTTAGCGGTCAAAATAGTTGAGTATGATTACAAGGGAATGTGGAATGTACTTCTTGAAAAACAACAAAAAGGTTTTAATGAAAAATTTGAGCTAAAAAAATCGGAGTATCTACGAAAGCTGGTGTCCGAATGATTTATATAGGAATATTATCATCTAAAATTTTGGAGCGAGGTGAAAGTGCATGAGTAAAACGTTGCTAGAAAAACAATACGATCCGATAGGAAAACCAACTGGAAAAATTATGCTGATTGATCGTTGGGGATTCAAGGAAATACCGATCGATACACCAATTTTATCTCATGCAGCAACAGTTGGTGCTGGAAATGATATGGATCGAGAAATCACTCTTTCTGTTTTGACTGATGTGAATGGGGATAATAATCCGCAATGGTTGAATTTTGAAGCACAGCAAGTGTGGCTTGTGTTTAACGATCGTTTTAATGAAGATGGCACAAATAAAGCGATATACGCAAGCTAGGAGGTAGTACAAAATTATGGCTAATAGACGAATGTTTTCAAAAGATGTGATTGATTCAGATAGATTTTTAGATATGCCACCAACAACACAAAATTTGTATTTTCATCTAGGTATCCAAGCTGATGATGATGGATTTGTAGCAAGTCCTAAAAAGGTTAAAAGAGCTTCTAGTGCTACGGATGATGATTTAAAGCTTCTTGAAGCCAAAAAGTTCATTATCTCATTCGAAAGTGGAGTAATAGTAATTGCTGATTGGAAATTAAATAATTATATTCAAAAAGATCGGTACACTCCAACAATTCACCTAGAAGAAAAAAAGCACATTAATACTACCGAAAATAGGTCGTATAAATACGTGGATACACCTTGTATACAGAATGTGTCCAACATGGATACACAGTATAGCATAGCAAAGGATAGCATAGATCAGTTAAGTAAAGAAAAGGGTAGGACAGCAGAGGGAAGCATAGAGCAGAGCAGTTTAGATCAGACTAGACTAGAAGAAGATACCTTTTCTTATGCTGAGAATGCTTTGGATGAGTCTAAATCTATTAATTTAAATGACTGTATTGATTTTTATCAATCTGAAATTGGTAGGCTAGGAAATTTTGATGTGAAAACTCTAGAACGATTGTCTAAAGAATATGGCATTGATTTTCTCTATGAGTCTCTTGAAAAGACTGCTTTTAGAGGGGATGTGGCTTCTCCTTTGGCTTACGTTACTACTTTATTAAAAGAATGGAGACGTAAAGGTTTCACTGATATAAGTGATATTACAAATGAACAAGAAGAGTTCAACGAACAATTTGAAGAAGACCTTCCATTTTAAGGACTGTTTAAGGCAGAGTCAACAAAACATGTTGGTAAAGGAGAGATAGCATGAAGGATATTGATTATCAAGTTTTGAAACTTATTCCAAGTTCAGAGAAACGAATCACTACTAGAGAAATTAGTAAACTATTGAGAATAAGTGAACGCCAAGTATTTTCTTCTACAGAACGATTGAAAAAAGCTGGTGTACCTATTGTTTCAGAACGTATCGGAAATAAAGGGATGTTCATTGCACGAACAGAAGAAGAACGTCAAATAGGGTTAACAAGCTTTAGAAGTCAGATCAGAGCAATGGAGGAACGTTTAAAGCAAGTCGAGAACGCTAGACTTGAGACATGGAACTATGATCTTAAAGACCCACAATGGAGAAAGAGAGCCACAGGAACGCAACGTGTAAAATTAAATGGTAAAGAGTTTACGTTGAATTTTGAACTTTCCGGAGACGATACAACAAAAGGTTATGCCACAATACCGGATGAGTTTTTTGTAGAAATTGAGAAGATGAAAAATAAAGATGGGAGAGTTGTAAATGGATAAAGTGTACATTGATAACAATAAAAAAGCGGTGGCTGTTGAGTTGCCCAAATATGGGGAAGTATCCTTGCTGATAAAAGATGGGAAAGTAGTAAAGTATGACGTCATTTCTTCACACTTATTAGGTGAAAAAAAGAGATAAAACAGCATTAAAACAACAGTTAAATGTATGAAATTTGTTGTAAATGTGCTATAATAAGGCAAGTTGAATAACAGTATCTTACTAGGAAGAACCAGAGGATATGAGATGAAACGCAATCTATTGCGAATTGTCTTGTGTCCTCTTTTTTATGTCAACAAATAATCTGAAAATCCAACAGACGATGATCCACGACAATCGTTTTTATTCAGGAATTTACTTATAAAGGAGGATTAAAAATGGCTGAATTAAATATAAGGCAAGATCGTTTTTTGAAAGCTTTGCTAGAATGTGCTTCTATCGATGAAGCATGCAAAAAAACTGGAATTAATAGATCAACAGGCTACAAGTATCTAAAAGATAAAGAATTTATGGACGAATACCGAGGTTTGCGGCGTGATGCAATGCAGCAAGTTACTGCTAGGCTGCAAAAAGCGTCAGAGGAAGCGGTAGCAGTCCTAAAAGAAATAATGAACAATACAGAATCACCACCAGCTTCACGAGTAACTAGCGCTAAGAATGTGCTTGATGTGGCCTATCGTAGCTTAGAGCTTGATGATTATCAGAAAGAAATCGAGGAAATCAAGTCAATCATTGGGAGGGGGCAAGATGAGTAACCTCAAAAATGAAATAGCAAGATTGAAGAAAATTGTCGGACAGGCTTCACCGCAAGACGTTGTTTTCATGATTAATGGTGAAGATGAGGCAGAGGAGTTTGTGCTTGTGGACGGTCAGAAGATGGCGTATGAGGACTTCTTAGCTAAGTATCCCGGTTACAAGCCGGAATCCTTTGAGATAGAGATGGGGGAATGGCATGAACCTTAGAAATGAAATCTCAAGCTTGAAGAAGGTTGTAGCGAATGAATTTTTGCATACTAACCAGAAAGAAATGCTAATAAGTGTGTACTTAGATAGTCTAGAAGATTGGATAACTAACCCAACAGCACAAGTTATGCCGTTTTCAAAATTTGAAACAGCATTTCATCAGTTAGATCAAGAAGAAAAAGTTCAAGTGGCGTTGGAATACCGGCAAACTGGGACAGTTAAACAAATAGGGGGATTTGAAAAATGAAAGAATTGAAAAGTTCGAAATTGGTAATTGATTACATTGAAACCGCAGTTCGATTGAGCAATAAGTATGCCCAAGATATGGATAACATGAAGAAAAAACTTGCTGATGACCTTCTCACAGGCAAGGGCTTCGAGCTAAAAAAAGCGAACTTAGAAAATGAACTACTTACTACAATGGAAAATAAAAAGAAGGCAATCGTGCAACAGATTGAAAGTGATCGTGCTGGAATCAAAGCCATTGTAGATAAAAGTAAAACAAGTTTAACGCCGGAAGATATCGAAGTTTTGAATTTCTTGGGCAGCATGGAGACCGTAACGGCTGAAGATTTAACACCGTATCAGCTTCAATACCAAGATACACCACTTGCACTGAAACGTATTGGAGAAATCGCTAAGCAAAAGGATTTATTCTTGCCTGAATTAACCAATAAATATGAAGAAGCAGAAAAATTATTTTCGAGCTTAGAGAAAGTGATGAAAGATTTTTCCACTACCTACAATGTAACGACTACTACAAGCGAAGTAGCAATTTCTTATAAAGCGATGGCCGGAGCTTTTGTTGATAACATTAACGATAAGACAAAGACAGTAAATGAATTATTTGGCTTTCAATCTATGGGTAATGCGGTAGAGAGTGCAGCAAGCTTTATAGAAGAATTTGATAAAGAAAATGAACCTAGTTTTCAAGATCAACTACGGGAGATTGTTTCAGCTTATCAGCAATAAATCATTTAGGAGGCTGCTTATCGGTGGCCTCTTTACATAATATTTAGGGGGCTTGCCTTGTGGACGTGATGGACGAGTTGGTAATTAAGGAATACTTCAACCTGGGTAGAACAATCGAACGCCTAAAGAACCGTAGAGACAGCCTTCACCGGGAGTTTTACCAGCAGTCCATGACAACCCGTCTCGAATATAACGCCCTGGGCATTGTATCAAGAGGCTTCCGTCCTGATAGCGAAGTAGTCAACCTATATGACCGTATAGACGTTGTGGAGCGTAGAATAGAGCGCAACAGCTACCGTTTAAAGCACTTCAGCGCCTATCTAAAGCGTTTGCCTAGCAGTGAAGTATATGGCCTGAAAAGGAAGTATATGGGCTACCACGAGGCGTATATAAAAGAGGAGACTTTGCAAAAAATTCTTACTGAGATTGGCGAGATCGAAACGGCTGTTTGTTTTCGTGAAGGGATTGAACCAGAGCCGGAGCAGGTTCGGTTGTGCGGTGATGTGATAGCAGATATTTATAATATGGCGGAGGTGTTCGCATTATGAACATTTGGCAAACAAAACATTATTTGAGGCTATGGCAAGGCTTTGCGGAGCTTTCCGGCGAGTTGACTGAGTGGGACACCAAGGCGGCAACTGTGTTTTTCAACGCTTTGAAACAGGTAGACGAGGCTGATGTAAAACTCTTATCTGATAAGTATGTCACGCATATTAAACGGCGAGTAATCAGTCAGCAGTATGGCAAGCCGTTTAGTGCTGAACCAGGGACAGATAAGGCAATGGCTGACCTATACGGTATTGAACCGCATGAGTATAGACAGAGACGGGTTGAAGCAGAAGCAAGGCTAGAAACGCAAATAAAGGGCATTACAGACGTGTACAACGAAAAACAAATAGCAAGATTGCCAGAGTTCAATCTAAAAATGGGCAAGCTGTATCTGAAAAGCTATGAGCCTTCCTTCCTAGGGATCATACGTGATGAAGTGGTATTTACACTAGACCCAAGCAAGGCGAAAATTTTCAAACAAGGTGATGAAGTTGCAGCGGAATTTATGCGATTCCTGAAACTAGAGAAGTGTGAAGTAGACCGCAATAGCGTTGGAATGTCGCTTATTGTCGATTGCAAGCTATTATAGAAAATGAATAATAAAAAAACCGCCCACGAATGAGCGGCTGCCTTGCCCTGGTTAATTGAGATTTTTTGAATATGCTTTTGAATATGTTCGAAGATACTTTGACGTTTTTTCAGTTAGTCTTATATCTTATGAAATAGCATTAAATAGGGAATAACTATGTCGTGTTTCTTCCTATTATAATGTATGTGTTGTAACATTAAAATAATTTTTACGAATTATTTAGAGACTAGAAACCTTGTTCAATCAAGGTCTCTAGTCTTTTTTTATTTGGACCGGTGATCGTCATCCAATCTGTCCGATATAATAATAAACAGCAAAAAAATCTGAACAAGTTTCCATTGTTCAGATTAGTAAAGTTCACTTTTTTATTGGATAACTTCGATCATGACGTCTGTTTGATCAGCGGGAACGTTTCCAGCGTAATTCGGTGTTGCTAAGGATAGTCCGCCATCCCGATTATGAAAGAGATAGAGGTCGCCGGATTGGTTATGGGAATTTATCGCACCAGAAATCTGTGAGCCGATTGAAAGTGCGGTGCTTACCTTTACTTTGCGAATGTCAGTTGTATTGGCTGAAAAAATTCGAATCATTTTAGCAGAGATGTTTTGCATCGTGAGACTATAGACCGCTTCTTGGTCAGTTCCTGAGTTAAATGTGATCTGATTGGTATTTGTGTTGATGTTGATCGATTCAGGCACGTTCATCCCGTCAAAGTAAAAAGTTGCATAGCCGCCGAATTCGCTACTGGAAACAAAATCTTGCTGCTGTTCTGTGGCAGCTGAAGTATTGGAGGAGACTATTTCGGTATTTGATTGACTACTTATTGAGGATTGAGGATTACTTGATACGATAGTATTTGATCGTGTTGAGCTGATGGTGACTGAATCACTAGAAGTTTTTTTATCTGAATTTTGAGATGTAGTACGCGAGCAACCAACGAGTAAAAAGGCCGCAGCTAGACAGATTATAAAGAATTTTTTCAACGAGGATCCCTCCTTTTACTACCGATTATAGCAAAAAAACGAAAATTTGTAATCGGTTGCACAAAGTTTTGGTCTTTACTGGAAAAATTTTTTCTTTTTATTGGAAACGCCTTCTTTTATGAGCAGAATCTTTGTATTATTAAATAATAATAAGTAGACTAATAATTAAGAAGAAAAGGAGTGAGAAAATTTGAAAAAATTATACGAAACAGCAATGATCAACCATGGTGGACGTGACGGAGAGGTCCAAGCACCAAACGGTAGTATGAAAATGAAAATTGAAGCGCCTTCTATTCATGCAGAAGGAACAAATCCAGAACAATTATTTGCGGCAGGCTATGCATCTTGTTTTAACGGTGCCGTTCATCATATGTTAGAAGAACACAAACTTGAGTCAGATTCAGAAGTTAAAGCACGTGTATCTTTATTCCAATTAGACGATGGTGGTTATAAAATCGGAGTGATTTTAGAAGTATCATTACCAGGTGTAGAAAAAGCAGAAGCACAAAAAATTGTTGAAGAAGCACATGAATTCTGTCCATATTCAAAAGCAACTAAAGGAAATATTGACGTTGATGTTGAATTAGTCTAACAAGTTGATCCCTCGTGATTTTGAGGGATTTTTTTAATCGGTGAATCCGCAAAAATGTCCGATCACTTCAAAATAAGAAGTGATCGGACATTTTTATGCTTGTTCAGTTAACGGATCTGTTTGTTTTTTACGGTAGCTGAAAAAGATTACCAAATAGAGACCAGCGGTGAAGATCGTCACTCCGATGGGGTTATTCATCAGAATACCGATGAAGATCAATCCAAGGACTAAGATCACTAATCCACTGAAGAAACGCTCGCTGTTTTTGCCTTTTCTCAGCGCTAGAACAAATGCCGCTACGCTGATCAATAGCCAAGTAAGCAAAACAGAATAAGATAAAGAGCCGACTAGGTAATTAAAAAGCTGATTGCCTAGGAAGTAAGATAGGACAACGCCAAGATAAAGTGTACCGGTACAGAATAAAACGGCTCGCTGTGGAACTTGATGTTTGTTTAAAACCGCCAGTTTAGAAGTAAAACCGGTGTTTTCACGTACTCGGAAATACAACGTTCTAGACGAAGCGTATACGCCAGAATTGATGGAAGAAAACAGTGCTAGTACGATGACAAAGTTAACGATATCCGTTGCAAAAGGAATGTGCATTTTTTGGAAGACCATTACAAAAGGACTAGCAGTCGTTGCTGCCAAAGCATCCCAGCGATAAATGATCAAAAGTAAGGTCATAGGTACGATATAAAATGCAATGATCCTTCCCATAACGCCTTTGATTGCTTTAGGAATTGCGGTTTTAGGATCTTCTGCCTCACTGACTGTAATGGCAATCAATTCAGAGCCACCATAAGAGTAAATCACGACTAAAAGCGAATTAACTAGTCCTTTCAAACCGTGAGGAGCAAAGCCGCCGTGACTATTCATCCGGGCAAATGTATCAAGAAATCCGATTTTAAAGATCTCGTGACCGACCAGATAGGCGCTAAAAATAATTAAAATGATAATTACAGCGATTTTGATAAAGGCTAGCCAATACTCTGTTTCTGCGAATAAACGAACGGAGTATAAGTTGATCAATGTGGTTAAAAATGCTAAGGCTAACACGAAGACCCAAGATGGGACGTTGGGAAACCATAACTGCATAAAACTTGCAGCGGCGACCGCTTCAGCAATAATGTTGACCATCCATAGCGACCAGTACAACCAATCAATAAAATCTGCTGTTCGTTCGCCTAGAAAAGGCTTGATGATCCCGGACAACCCATGAGCGTTATCCCCACTTAATACCAAGCGTCCTAAGCCGTTCATAACAATAAAAAGTACTAAACCGCCGAGTAAAAAGGCGAGAATAACGGAAGGCCCAGCAATCCCGATCGCTTCGCCGCTACCTTTGAATAGTCCGGCACCAATCGCGCCGCCGAGCGCCAACATCATAATATGGCGCGAAGTCATTTGTTTTTGTAGCTTGTTTTCCATAAAGTTCCTCGTTTCTCAAAATAGATAGAATAATTTGTAGATTTTAAATATTCAGATAATTATCCGTCTATAATACCAAAATATTCAGACAATTCTATTTTGATGAAAGAAATTTCATTTTATTTTCATTCTAAAAAAATAATCGATTAGTATTTATCTCTAACGATAAATATTTTGTTTCAAAAAGAGGGAATTTTCGGATGTTTAACCGATTGGGAAAATTATTAGAATGAATTTTAGAGAGCCAGCAGTGTTGGTAATTAATCCAAAATGATTTTTAAGCAAAATAATAGGAAAAATTGAAGATTATTTGTAAAATAAAGGTGTGATTATTTCATATAGAAAGAAGGAGAGGCAAATGAGTTGGTTGTGGACATTGATTATCGGTGCAGTAATCGGCGCGGTTGCAGGGGCAATCACTAAAAAAGGCGGATCAATGGGATGGATTGCAAACATTGTCGCTGGTTTAGTTGGTGCGGCGATCGGTCAAGCGTTGCTTGGTTCTTGGGGACCTAGCTTAGCGGGGATGGCGTTAATTCCGTCTATTATCGGTGCAGTAATTGTCGTTGTGGTAGTTTCCTTCTTTATTGGAAGGAAATAACTAATCTTTTTTCAGTTGATATAGAGGTGCTCTTGGTATAAAGCAAGCGGATCAATAAATTTCGTTTTCCTTTATTGAGACCATCAACATTCAGCCGCAGTTGGCTACACAAGGTATTCAATTGGAAGAGTATTTTTGTATTCTGCTCTTTAGAATTCTTGTCTTAAATCAGCTGCGGCTGATTTTTTTTATTCAACGATATATTTTGCTTCTTTTTTAGTAAATCAAAAATGCGAGAAACACGCTCAGCTTCTATAGATGGAAATATAAAATCTCAGGCGTCACTCGAAACCGTAGCGGAGGACCAGTCGTCCCTAAGCCAGTGTTGACAACTAAACTTGTTTGGGGCGTTAATCGATAAATTCCTTGATCATAGAGTTTTGAGCCAAAATTTTTGTAAGGAAAAAGCGGAAATCGAATTTGCCCACCGTGACTATGGCCGGCTAAAATCAAATCAAAGTGCTCAAGTTTTGGTAAATGTTTGATTTGATCGGGTTCATGGATCATTAGAATAGAGAAGTCGGCTTTTTCCGGCTGTGTGCTGTAATCGGGTCGCCCCATTTGACCATCATCAATTCCTGTCAGACTTAATTGATCGACGAGTCTGCTTTGATTGGTTAATAAAATAAAGCCGCCAGCGGTCAACATATCACTAACCGCTTCATGGCCATCACGGCGATAATCATGATTGCCTAAAATCGCAAATTTCCCCTTTGGTGCGTTGATCCGAGCTAATTGCTGGCTGACGGCTGCTGAGTCATGTGTTTGCCAATAGCGCTCATTTTCAATCAAATCGCCGGTAAACAAGACAATATCCGGTATTGCTTGATTTAATCTAGCAATGATTGAATCAAACCGTTTGGGTTTATAAAAAGCCGAGAAGTGGCTGTCACTAATTTGCGCGATCGTCAGTCCATCATTGGTCCCCGTTTGGATGGATAGTTTTGTATCTTTTGTGAGTTTAAAATGTTTCTCAGTCAATTGATAAGTCAAGTAGCGGCAATAGAGTAGAAAGGCGATTACGAGTACGCTTAAAAATAAGAACATCTATACCACTTTCTTTCTGATTTTTTGCCAGTATAGCCAAAAAAGCGACCTGCCGCAAGTTGGGCAGATCACTTTTAACATGAACTTAAATCGTACGGACCGTTTCTCTTTGAATCAAATGATGCGGTACGACTAATTGAACACCGCTGGATTGCTGCTGATTGATTTGTTCCAGCAATTTTTGTGTCCCTAAACGACCAAGGTCAGAAATATCAATGTCGATCGTTGTTAAATAAGGATGGACTAATGTCGCAAAAATTGAATTGTTAAAACTGATGACCGATAGATCGTCTGGAACGGCGTAGCCATGCAAAGTTGCTAATTGGATCATCCGCAAGGCAAAAATATCGTCGATCACGACCAAGGCCGTCGCGCCTGTTTCCTTGATCACTTCAGGAAATTGTGTGTAATCTTCCGGTTGAAGCATCGTTAAAGGCGGCTGGGTAGGCAAGCCTTGCAGCATCATCGCTTCTTGATACCCAAAGTAGCGTTCAAAGAAAATAACTTCTTGATTAACATTTGAGACGAACAAAATATTTTTATGCCCTTTAGCAATCAAATGCTCTGTTGCTTGCTTGCCTAATAACTGATTGTCATTGTCAACATAAACGATGTCTGTCTCTCTTTTGGCTGGACGGCCGATCAGGGTAAACGGAACCTGATTTTGATAAAGATATTCTGCAACAGGATCATCTTTTTCGGAATAGGCCAAAATGAATCCATCAACTTGTTTTTGGCGGTGCATCCGAGTGACGTTTTCCAATAAAGTCTCACTATTATTGGCAGAGGCAACAGCAGTTGTTACTTGCGACTCGGCGGCTGTTTCATTTATCGCATTCAATAGTTCCAAATAAAGGGGATTCCCCAGACGTTCACGCGAATCTAATGGAGGCAAGATCACCCCCAAAGAATTTGCTCGTTGCTTACCGAGGTTTCGGGCAGTGATATTGGGGAAATAACCCATCTCATCCATAATCTTGCGCACGCGTTGTTTTGTTTCAACAGAGATGCTAGGGTGATCGTTAATCACGCGGGAAACGGTAGAAGGAGAGACTTTTGCTTTTTTTGCTACGTCTTTAACTGTTGTCACGATTTTTCGCTCTCCTTTCTTAATTAATTATCCCATTGTTTTTCTAGAAATGCTAAGGTCAACTCTGCTGTCGATCCTACTAAAGGAATGTCACTGCCTAATTGCTCCGCCTCTCCGACACCGACAGGTAAGGCACCGCTAGCTTTAATGGCACGAATGCCTGCTTGAGCATCCTCGATTCCGATGCACTCTGCCGGTTTTAGGCCAACAATTTCTGCCGCTAAAATAAAAATATCTGGTGCGGGTTTTCCTGCTTTAACGGCAGCAGGATCAGCGATTCCGTCAAAGTAAGGGGTCAGTTCCATTTGTTTTAATAAAAATGGGCCGTTTTTGCTGGCTGATGCTAAAGCAATCTTGATATCCGCTTGTTTCAAAGTTTTTAACAAATCTAAAATTCCTGGATAGACATCTTTTGGCGAAACAGCTTGGATCATTTCGACATAATTATCATTTTTTGTTTTAGCCAGTTGGTTAAATTCTGTTTCAGAAAAATCATTTTCGCGATTGCCATGTGCGAGGATGAGCCGCAAAGAATCTTCACGGCTGACCCCTTTTAATTTCTCGTTAAATTGTCGATCAATTGTAATCCCCAGTTCATCAGCTAATTTTTTCCATGCTAGGTAATGGTACTCAGCAGTATCGGTGATCACACCATCTAAATCAAATAAAACTCCTTTAAACATTTGACGCCTCCTTTTTCAGTGGAACCGTCATTGAATCACTTAAAGTAATTTCTTCTCCATAAAGCATCATAGCTAAGGCGGGACCATCTTTCAAGTCAATTTGAACTTCTTTTTGGTTCACGCTCACAGCTAACAGACGGCCGCGATAATTGATATGGAAAGAATAGTCTTCCCAATCAGTTGGCAACAGTGGTGCAAAGCTCAATGTACCCGTGCTTGTTTTCATTTGGGCGAACCCTTGAACGATCGTTAACCAGCTGCCGGTCATGGAAGTGATGTGCAATCCGTCATCGGTGTCGTTGTTGTAATTGTCTAGATCTAAGCGGGCCGTTCGTTGATACATTTCCATAGATTTATCTGTCAGACCTAATTCAGCAGCTAAAATTGCATGAATAGAAGGAGAAAGAGATGATTCATGGACAGTCATCGGTTCATAAAATTCAAAGTTTTTACGTTTTTCTTCTTCGGTAAACTGATCGCCAAAGAAATAAATTCCCTGTAAAACATCTGCTTGTTTGATAAAGCAAGAGCGCAAGATCTTATCCCATGACCAATTTTGGTTTAATGGACGATCTGCTGGATCAAGGTTAGAAGTCGGCATTAGATCTTTGTCTAAGAATGTATCGTGTTGAACAAAAATGCCTAGTTCTTCATCCGTCGGGTAGTACATATGTTCAATGATATCTTGCCACTTTGCTTGTTCCTCTGCAGAAATCGAAATGGTTGCTTGTGCTTGGTACTTTTCATAATTTTCCAAAGTATAGGATAAAACCCAAGCAGCTAAGTAATTCGTATACCAGTTATTATTAATATTATTTTCGTATTCATTGGGTCCAGTCACGCCGTGAATCATATATTTTTGTTGACGTTTTGAATAATGGACCCGATCTGCCCAGAAGCGTGCAATTTCTGTTAAAACTTCTAGACCTTCTTTTTGAATATACGTTTCATCACCTGTATAAGTTGTGTAATTGTAAATCGCATGAGCGATGGCGCCGTTACGATGAATCTCTTCAAAAGTGATTTCCCATTCATTATGGCATTCAACACCAGTGAAAGTCACCATTGGATATAAAGCACCGTTCAATCCTTGTTGTGCAGCATTGTGCTGTGCTTGCGGCAATTGATTGTGGCGATATTTCAACAGGTTTTTTGTGACATTTGGATCAGAGATTCCTAAATACATTGGGACAGCATAGGCTTCTGTGTCCCAGTAAGTCGCACCGCCGTATTTTTCGCCGGTAAAGCCTTTTGGTCCGATGTTCAAACGTTCGTCCTCACCGTAATAAGTTGAGAACAATTGGAAAATATTAAAACGAATCCCTTGTTGCGCTTCATCATCCCCGCCGATCAAAACATCGGCCAAAGCCCAGCGTTTTGCCCAAGCTGCATTTTGTTCTGCCAATAACTCTTCGTAAGAAGTGTTGTACTCAGCTAACAAAGCAACGGCCTTTTCGCCTTGTTCTGATTCAGGAATATCCCGGCTAGTCAAGATAACTACTCGCTTTTCCAATTGAATCGATTGGTCCGCTTTTAAATCATACGTAAATGTTTCAGCAACTTCTAAAGTGTCTTCTTGCTGCAATCCAGTCACAGAACTAAGGTGTTGCATCGCTCCAGTTACTGAAAACTGTTCGATTCCGAAATTGTTTGGAATGGTTTGTGTCGTTAAGAAACTGATATTTTTTTGCTGACCACGCATCTTTTCCAACCAGAACATTTCTTCATAATTGCTATCTTCATTGTGGACATTGCTGTCTAACTTAGAAACTATTTTCAATTTTGCGTCGCCGGCTAAACTTTCAGCAGTAAGCCGAATCACAGCTAGTTCTTGCTTGACGACACTTAAAAAACGTTCAAAGGTAAAACGAATCTTTGCTTGATCAATCGTTACTACAAATGAGCGGGTGAGAACACCGTTTTGCATATTCAATTCTAAATCAAAATCCTCAAACTCGGTGACTGCTAGATCAATTTCTTGCTCATTGACGAATAGTTTCATCTGAATAAAATCAAGTGCGTTGATCACTTTGCCGAAATATTCAGGATATCCGTTTTTCCACCAACCGACACGAGTTTTGTCAGGATACCAAATACCTGCAAGATATGTTCCCTGATGGTGATCACCGCTGTAGCTTTCCTCAAAATTGCCGCGCATACCCATATATCCATTCCCAATACTGGTCAAAGATTCCTGCAGTCGACGATTCCTTTTGTCTAACTTCGTGGTTCTGATTTTCCAAGGGTCGATTTCAAAAAGACGCTGAACTTTTTTCATGATTGTCCTCCTTAAGGTCGTAACTCTTCATATAGAAAATATTTTTTGTTCATTAGCAACCAGCGAATTGATTGATCTGCTGTTGTTCTAAAGTAACGCGAGCAGGATTAGTGATCAATTTGTCAGCTATGAACTTTCTTAGCTCCATAATAAACGCAACCGGTTGCGCAAGTCAAGCATTAATCTATTTTTCTAGTTTTATTACTAGTTGTCTTGTTTTTACAAAATAAAAAATAAATTAGTTGAAAGAGTTTACAAAAATAAATGATGAGTATATAATGCAATTTAGCGAAACCGATTGCGTGGAATGTTCGCAAGAAAAATTAGGAGGAACAAATATGAAAGGGATCAAAAAGATTTTTAGTTTTGAATTTTGGCAAAAATTCGGGAAGGCTTTGATGGTGGTGATTGCAGTCATGCCGGCTGCCGGGCTGATGATCAGTATCGGAAAGTCATTACCATTGATCAACGAAAATCTAGGGTGGTTAGTCACGACCGGCGGAGTTGTTGAAAACATTGGTTGGGCCATCATCGGGAACTTGCATTTGCTTTTTGCATTAGCAATTGGCGGAAGTTGGGCAAAAGAACGTGCGGGCGGTGCATTTGCTGCTGGGCTATCATTTATTTTAATTAATCGAATCACCGGTGCGATCTTTAGCGTAAGTTCTGACATGTTAGCTGATCCTGCGGCAGTGACCCATACACTATTTGGGCAAAAGATCATGGTCGATGGATACTTTACCAGTGTGCTGGAAGCACCAGCATTGAATATGGGAGTATTTGTAGGAATCATCGCCGGGTTCGTCGGTGCGACAGCTTACAACAAATACTATAATTTCCGGAAATTACCGGAAGTGTTGACTTTCTTTAATGGAAAACGCTTCGTTCCTTTCGTAGTGATCCTGCGTTCAGTAATCGTAGCATTAGTTTTGGCGCTTGTTTGGCCAGTTATCCAAACGGGAATCAATGATTTTGGTAAATGGATTGCAAATTCTCAAGACACAGCACCAATTTTGGCACCGTTCTTATATGGAACATTGGAACGTCTACTCTTGCCATTTGGGCTACACCATATGTTGACCATTCCAATGAACTACACGCAATTAGGTGGTACTTATGAAATATTGACTGGCGCACAGGCTGGAAGTCAAGTTTTTGGACAAGATCCATTATGGTTGGCTTGGGCAACTGACTTAGTTAACTTAAAAAATGGCGGAGACGCAGCACAATATCATCAAGTGTTGACACAATGGACACCAGCACGTTTCAAAGTTGGACAAATGATTGGGTCGACCGGAATCTTAATGGGATTGACTTTGGCGATGTATCGCAATGTTGATCCTGATAAAAAGAAAAAATACAAATCAATGTTCCTTTCTGCTGCAGTAGCTGTCTTTTTAACTGGGGTAACTGAACCGTTAGAATTTATGTTTATGTTTGTGGCCGTACCGTTGTATGCTTGCTATGCGGTCATTCAAGGTGCCGCTTTTGCAATGGCGGACTTGATCAATTTGCGGGTCCACTCATTCGGGAATATTGAGTTATTGACTCGGGTACCGATGGCATTGCGTGCGGGACTAGGCAATGACTTGCTTAATTTCGTATTGACCAGTATTGCATTCGGCGTATTCACGTATTTCTTCGCAAACTTCATGATCAAAAAATTCAATTATGCAACACCAGGGCGAAATGGTAATTATGAAGTGGATAATGAAGAAACGAATACAACGGCAAACGGAACTGTTTCAGCTGACTCGCAAATTGTAGACATTATCAATCTTTTAGGCGGTCCGCAAAATATCACTGATGTTGACGCATGTATGACACGCTTGCGGGTAACGGTAGCAGATAAAACGGCTGTCGGAAGTGAAGAAAATTGGAAAAAAGCTGGAGCAATGGGACTTTTAGTTAAAGACAATGGGGTGCAAGCAGTTTATGGACCAAAAGCCGATATCCTAAAATCAGATATTCAAGATCTATTAGACTCAGGCGCAACAATACCAGCAAGTAATTTTCAAGAGAATGCAATAAAACCAGAAGTGCCATCATCGTTCAAAGGACTGCATGCAGAATTTGTCGCTCCAGCCAATGGCGAACTGATTCCGATTGATAAAGTACAAGACGAAGTATTCTCACAAAAAATGATGGGTGAAGGATTTGCAGTTGTACCAGAAAATGGTGAGATTGCCAGCCCAGTTTCAGGAACGATCGTTTCAGTCTTTCCGACAAAACATGCAATCGGCATCAAAACAGCTGATGATATTGAAGTATTGCTTCACATGGGAATCGATACAGTGGACCTAGGTGGAGAAGCGTTTGAAATCAAAGTTGCTGAAGGCGAGCAAGTGAAAGCCGGCAAAGTTGTAGCAGTCGCTGACTTAGCTAAAATTGAAAAAGCAGGAAAAATGACAACGATGATCGTTGTATTTACAAATGGTGACAAAATTGAAAATTACCATTATGATAAAACAGGACTTGTTTCTCGCGGAGAAGCAATTGGAACAATCGATTATTAAAGCGAGGCGGAAGCAATCAAAGTACTAACATTGAATACGCATAGTTGGATGGAAGAAAAAGATCAACAACAGATCGAAGTGTTGGCTAATAAAATTGCTAAAGAAGAATTTGATTTGATCGGCTTGCAAGAAGTAAACCAGCTTCTTGCGAGCCCGTTAGCCAAAACTGACCAATATTTCCAACCGACAACAGATCAGCAGCCGATTCATCAAGACAATTTTCTGTTTTGTTTAATAGAACAGTTGAAAAAATTAGGCTGCTATTATTATTGGAGTTGGGCTTATAACCACATTGGGTATGACATCTATCATGAAGGGATCGGTCTATTATCGAAGACGCCGATCAAAGCCGAGAGCCAGGTGGTATCTGAAAGTTCTGATCCAGCAGATTATCATACAAGAAAAGCGATGATCGGCGAAACAACGATTGCGGGAGAAAAAGTCATCGCAGTGAGCGGTCACTTCTCGTGGTGGCAGACAGCAGATAAAACTTTTGCATATGAGTGGCATAAGTTAGAAAAAATTTTAGCTGAACAACAAGCGGCGCTGGTTGTTATGGGAGATTTTAACAACGATGCCGATGCAAGCGGTGAAGGTTATGAGTTAGTTCGTGAAAGTTCGCTAGATTTACAAGATGCTTTTGCTGTTGCTAAAATTAAATCTGGCGAATATACCGTAGAAAAACAGATCGACGGTTGGGATACAAATGCTGAAAAATTGCGGATTGATTATATTTTTACTTCTAAAAATTTTAAGATAGAAAGTTATCAAGTTGTTTTTGACGATAAAAATGAGCCTGTAATTAGTGATCATTATGGTGTAGCAGTAACGATGGATTAGCAATTTGCTAGTCCATTTTCTGTTTTGTTGAAAAAATATTGAAAAGTGTTTGACATTATTTTTCAATATGATATTATCAATAACGTTGCTGAAACAAGTTGATATGACAACGAAAAATAATTATTGACAAGTATTTTGTTAAATGGTATTATTTCGAGGTTGTCAATTGTGTTTCAAAACTTCTTTCACAAAATTGAAAAAAGTTATTGACATTCACTCAGCAAGCTGTTAAGATATAAAAGTTGCTGAAACAAAGCGACAAACAATGTAGAC
>NZ_BJDX01000009.1 GCF_005405365.1 Enterococcus xiangfangensis | reverse complement strand
ATTCCGGCATAGCTCAGTTGGTAGTAGCGCATGACTGTTAATCATGATGTCGTAGGTTCGAGTCCTACTGCCGGAGTCTTAAAGACAATCTTTTGATTGTCTTTTTTTGTTGTAAGCAAAGTATTTAGTGTGATCAATAAAATCGTGCTATGCTTCTGTATGAGGTGATGAGTGACATGCATTTAAATATAGCGGATGAGTTAGTAAAACAACTTGAGAAATATCAAGGTAGTCGGATTGTTTTAGATTTGGATGATGGTGTAGGAAGATACTCTAAATCTGGCAGTTGTGCATTGAATATCAGTTTTCGTTTGCTGATTTTGGATAAAGATCAGGATGATTCGGATTATACATTGGATATTGAAAGTATTATCGGTAATATTCCAATCAAAGAGCATTCTAAATTATATCTAGAGGACGAGATGTCTTTGGTTTTTGATCCACGAATGTCGTTGATCAAATTAAAAGGGCCAAGTGGCATGATTGATGGGAATGTACAGATTATTGATTTACGTAAAAATAAGGAATGAACTCAACTGAGTTCATTCCTTATTTATTTTGGTCGTTTGAGATCTAACGTTTCTGCTATATGACTGTATGTGTTTCCAGCTAAACGAGCTAAGGGATTAAATGTCATTGAATCAATATATTCTTTTTCTTGGTCAAAAATAGTTTCTTCAAAATGATAATTCAAAACTTCTAGGATAAATAAGTCGCTGATAATGGTTTGCTTATGATCTTTGACTGGGATATATTGATGCAGGCGAACTTCAAAACGAATGGGGGCCGCTTGAATAGCTGGAACAGCAACTTCTTGGCTAGCTAGTAAAATAAGATTACTTTTGTCCAATTCGCTTTCATTGGAAGGTAATGAAGCAGCAGATTGATTCATCTCGGCCAGCACAGTATCATTCACTAAATGGATGACACCTTCTTTTTGCCGCAGCAAGTTATGTGCAGTGTCTTTCATCTTTTGATCGATTCGATTGATGGAAAGGCTGACTAAGGGAAGCTCTTTCGCAACAACGTTGAAATAACTGAATGGCGCGGCATTTACCACGTCGGTTTCTGGATTAATCGTTGTAATCCAAGCAATCGGGCGTGGAATGACACTACCAGTCAAAAATTTATAATTTTGTTTGCTCGTTAGGTCTTTAGCAGAATAAAAGAGCATATTTTTCTCCTTATTGACGTTTTTTGTTGGCGTCAGATGTGTCGAATGGACGAACATAGTCCTCGATTTCTTCACGTTTTGATTGTAGATGTGGTGGCAAGGATAAAATTTCTCCTGCGTGTTCATATGTTTCGTCTTGTAAAAATCCAGGACCGTCTGTTGCTAGTTCAAATAGAACGTGTGGAGCAGCTAAGAAATATTCTGATTGGAAGTAGAAGCGATCAACAAAACCTGAATTTGGAAATTCTAAAGAATTGATTTTTTCAATCCAATCGCGTAGGGCCTCGTCATCAGCAACTCGCAAAGCTAAGTGGTGAACATTCCCATAACCTTCTTGAGCTGGGATCATATCGGGCTGATCATCTACAATAATCGTCGCACCATTGCCGCCTTCGCCAACTTCAAATTGGTGCAAAGTATCTTCTGCAGCAGTTTCTTTAAATCCTAATAGATTTTCTAATACTAATTTCAAGTGTTCAAATTTTGCGACAGTAACGATTACTGGTCCTAAACCAAAGATTCCATGTTCAGCTGGAACATTTGAATTTTTCCACGGAGTTCCGCCAGCAACACCCTGATTTTTTTCATCAGAAACTAATTGGAACAATTGATCATCATAGTCATGGAATTCTAAATATTTTTTACCGAAGCGTTCTTTGATTTCACCATGAGCAACGTTCAGTTCTGAAAAACGTTGTGCCCAATAATCTAATGAAGCATCTGTCGGTACACGGAAGCCGGTCCGAGAAATACTGTTTGTTCCTTTAGATCCTTTTGGAATTTGCGGGAAGTCAAAGAATGTCATATCTGTCCCAGGAGCACCGGCATCATCAGTAAAGTATAAATGATAAGTCTCGATATCGTCTTGGTTGACGGTTTTTTTGATCATGCGTAAGCCTAAAATATCTGTAAAGAAGCGATAATTTTTTTCGGCACTAGAAGTCATAGCTGTAACGTGGTGTAATCCGCGAATTTGTGTATCCATAATAAATTCCTCCTTGAATCTTACTAAAAGTAAGTATAGGTGTAAGAGCTTTTTTTAGCAAGAATTTTGTCTCCTATTGATATTTATTAGTAGAATCAGTAGGATGGAAGCAGGAGGTAGACGATGAAAAATATTGTTTTGTTTGATTTAGATGGAACATTGACCGATTCTAGCGAAGGAATCTTGAATAGTATTTGTTATATGCTGGAAAAACAAGGCTTGATGATTCCTGATACAGAGACGTTGCACAGCTTTATTGGCCCACCATTAGGGGAATCGTTACAGGAATTGTATGAATTGACTGAGGCTGAGTCAAAAAAAGCTGTAAAACTTTATCGAGATCATTATGCTGAATATGGAATTAAACAGTTGACCATATATGCGGGAATCGACAAAGTGTTGGCGGAACTAGCAAAAGAGTACCCGTTAGTGTTGGCCACTTCTAAACCGGAGATATTTGCTAAACAGATCCTTGAAAATACTGGATTGTCGGGGTATTTTACTGGAATTTTTGGTGCAGATTTAATTGGCGGGCGCTCAAAGAAGACAGATGTGATTGCTTATGCATTGAAACAATCTTCAGCCACCGCCGGAGTAATGGTTGGTGACCGAAAATTTGATATTATCGGAGCGAAGGAAAATCGTTTAATGAGTATTGGTGTTTTATACGGCTTTGGAGATCAGCAAGAATTGATTGCCGCTGGAGCAGATCAAATCGTGGCAAGGGTGGACGAATTGCCTGCTGCAATAAAAAGTAGTTTCAAATAGAAAAAAATCCCTCATATGAGGGATTTTTTTGAGTAGTTTTCGATTTAGTACCAACCGTTTGCTTGCCAGAAAGCTTGAGCGCCTTCCCAAGAACCATAACGAGAAGTTACATATTGGTCAGCAACGCGTTCTTGGTTTGCTGCAGAGTAGTCACCGTTTAAGTATGAAGCTGATAATTGGTAACGTCCGATGTATTGACCGTTTGTCGCTGTGTATGAACCGCTAGATTCGCGTTGTGCGATCCATTCTTTTGCTGAGTTGGTGCTTGCTGCAGTTGTAGCTGTCGCCGCTTGAGTTGCTGTTGCTTGTGCTGTCTGTGCTGTCTGTGTTGTTTGTTGTTCAGTTTGTTGAACAGGTGCTACTTCTTGAGTAGTAGTTTGGACAGGAGCTGTTTGTTCTGGAACAGCTGTCGCCGCCGTACCTTCAGCATCTGCATCGATCGTTAAGGTTTGACCTTCAAAGATCATGTGAATATTCGAGATGTTGTTTTCCTTAGCGATTGAATCGACTAAACTGTTGTCGCCAGCAAATTTAACAGAGATTTTTGATAATGTGTCTCCAGATTGAACAGTATAGCTTTCAGCTGCGTGTGCATCTGTTCCTAGTGCGAATACTGCACCGGCTGTTAGTAAAGTTGTAAGTACAAGAGTTTTTCCAAATTTCATTATGTAAATTCCTCCAAAAAGTTTTTGATTTTGAATCAGTCAATTTCGACTACGAGACATACTTTACCATCCTTCTGTGTGTCTGTGGTTATAAACCAGTGACAAGAAGTTACAGTCCAGTGTATGAATGTAACAAATTATGTCTAAAATAGTCTCTTTTGAAATACTTAAACTCTTTTAAAAATGTGCGAAAAAGGCTGTTTGACGAGGGATATAGGAACTATTTTTTGTTATAGATGTCTGAAAGCGGTAGCGAAAATTGCAACATTGAAACTCGAATGTAAAAAAACAGAGAATTTTATAGGGAATAAATAGAAAAAATAGGCGAAGATTCTTAAGAAAAGGTAAACGCGTAAAGATCGAATAAGAAAAGTGAAGGACATTTTTGGTGCAACGTTCAACTTGGTCTTATAATAGTAAGAAAAGTTCTAGTAAATTGGTGTCTCAAATTTTGACTTGCGTCTATGATTGAAGTAGTAAAGAATGGGAATCATTTTTTAAGCAAGACAATTTATTTTCAAACGATCATTGTTTTAAACTCATTTTTGACTAAAATATCATATAAATAATTCTGCTTTATAAAATGGCGTACATTTACTAAGAAAATATAAAATATTAGAGAATACTGGTTACTTCTTTGGTAGAATATGATGGTAACAAAAGTTTTCTATTTCTGAGGCTGCGGGGGTAGCTGGTATAAAGTAGAATCATTTAATGAAGAAAAGTGAGGATATATTTTTGAGAAGGTTTGGGGAAGATTTTTTTCAGCAGAAGACGAAAAGAATAGTTATTATAGGTTTAACGGTATTGTTGGTAGTAGTTAGTTTTTATTCATTTAAGAGTATTCAGTATGCAGATCGATTTTTACCAAAGACTGAGATCAACCATATCGATGTTGGCGGATTAACAGTTGATCAAGCGAATAAGAAAATAGATGCGGAGTTATCGGATGCACCGTTCGCCATTCAGTTAAACAATACGCTTTGGAAGAAAATCAAGCGAAGCGAGTTTGGCTGGCAACAAGATTATATGAATGAACTTATCGGGATCAAAGAGCAACAAGCGCCTTTTGCTTGGGGAATCCGATTGTTTTCAGGAAGTCAGCATCAATTAGCAAGTACATATGATCAAACACAAGTAAATCAATTAATAGAAAATTTTGGTGCAACACTTCTTCAAGCAAATTTAACACGTATTCCAACGAAAAATGCCTCGATCGAATGGGGAAAGAAGAGTTTTGTGATCGTACCAGAGAAAAAAGGGAACACGATCGATGTTGTAGTAGTCCAAAAGGTATTAAAACAGAATTTGGAAAATGGAAAACAATCAGTCGATGCAGAAGATTATTATGCACAACCAGTTCTGACAAAAAATGACAGCAACTTGAAAAAGCAAAAAGACAAATTAAATCAGTTTGCTAAAATGAAAGCATCTTATACAATCAGTGGACAGCAAGTTAAAATTCCTTCAACTGAACTTCAAAGCTGGTTGACTACGAATGAACAGGCAGAGATATCACTGAATCAAGAAAAAGTGACAGCCTTTGTAACAAAATTAAACGATGAATATAATACGAAAGTCAATGCTACACAGTTTAATAGTACGCGTCGTGGAAGTGTTGCTGTTCCGGCAGGTATCTATAGCTGGTCAGTCAATATTCCAGCAGAGGTCAATGAATTGAGTGCTCAAATTTTAAAAGGAGAAGATTTTAATCGTGTTCCAATCGTAGAGAGCGATGCTCCGAATGTTCAAACAACGATCGGCAATACGTATATGGAAATCGATCTGCAGAACCAACATATGTGGTACTACAAAGAAGGAAACGTCCAATTTGAAACAGATATCGTCAGCGGAAAACCTTCAACTCCAACTCCGCCAGGCTTAAATTATTTGGTAAGCAAATCAACGGATCAAGTATTACGTGGATTTAATGATGACGGCTCCAAGTATGCCAGCCCAGTAAGCTACTGGATGCCGATCGACCATACAGGTGTCGGTATCCATGATTCCAATTGGCAAAGTGCCTACGGAGGAGATTTATGGTTGTCTCGCGGATCCCATGGCTGTCTCAATACACCGCCGGAGAGAATGGCTGAATTATATCCAATTCTTGAAGTAGGAACACCAGTATTTGTATTTTAAATAAAGTAGAGAAAACGCGCTAATGTGTATTAGCGCGTTTTTTATTTTGCTTAAAAATAATTCAAATTATTGGTCCAGGTTTTGACTAGACTTTGCAAAAAAAAATCAGTCATTAGCATTAGTAAGTGAAAGGTTGTTCTCTCTAATGATATACTCAAAAATCAAAAAAAATAAATGAGGAAAAGGTGATATATTCGGCTTTTTTTAATAGAAGAATGAAAGGGGGATAGGGCATTTCTTTTATCTTTTTATTCTCAATATTTTCGAGTATAATGGGTTCAAATTGTCTAAATATGCAGAAAATTCGAAGGTGTAGAGGTATTTATCCAAAATGTGGTTATAAACAGCAGATGAAATAATGCGAATAGCAGAGATTTCAGGATAATTGATTGTAAAGGATAATTAAATTGAAGTGAGAGAATTTTGGATCGAGTAAAGGTCTCTTTAATAAGGAATATTTTGAGTTATGGATGTATTAGTTGAAATACAAACGAAGATATTCCAAGGTTTTACTGGTCAATCGGCTCATATCTAAGATCAACTAACAGAAAGCGAGAAAATAATCGATGGAAGAAACTATTAGTATCAAAAATATTGTAAGGATTTTGCGGGAACGGATGGTTTTGATTTTTATCTGTATCTTCGTAGGATTGGCACTAGCAGGTTCGGTGACTTTTTTCTTGATTACACCAAAGTTTAGTTCCCAAGCACAGTTGATTGTGAAGATGCCTCGGACAGATAATGCTGCGGGGACAGGTGATGTTAATACAAATTTGCTGATGATTAATACTTATAAGGATATGATCAAAGGTGATTTGGTCATGAATACGGTGAAAGATCATCTGAAAGCTGAATATGATTTGGATAAATCAGTTAATGGATTAAAATCATCTGTTCAGGTTATTCAATCGGAAAATTCACAAATGTTTTCCATCGTTGCTACTGGTACGAATGCAATCGATGCCAAGCACATAGCGAATATGACTGCCCGAGTCTTTCAAGAGAGCGCGAAGGATGTTTTAGATGTAGATAAGATATCTATTACATCCAATGCTCGGGCTAACACGACGCAAATCTCACCGAATAATAAATTGAATTTAGCTATTGGATTGGTGGTGGGGATGATGGTAGGTGTGGGTCTAGCATTTTTACTAGAATTTTTGGATCGTACTGTCAAAAATAGTCAGTTCATAACGGAGGATTTAGATTTTATCATTTTGGGTACTGTTTCTGAAATGAGCACCAAGGAACTAAAAAATTCAATCAAACCTGAAATGCCAAAAAATAAAGCGTTGAGCCAACCAGATGAGAATAGTAGTAATGAAAATTTTTCCCGTCGTAAACGGCCGCGTGTCTAGGAGGATCGTCATGAAGAAAAAATCACATCGCAGACATACCTTGGAAAACAGTTCAGCGGTCAGTTTGATCTCAGTTGCTGACAAGTCATCACAAATCTCAGAACAATATCGGACGATTCGAACAAATATCCAATTTGCTTTATCTGCCGACCAACAGATCCAAACAATCGTTGTCACGTCTTCTGGACCGTCAGAAGGCAAGTCGACCACGGCTGCCAATTTAGCTGTAGTTCTCGCTGATTCTGGGCAAAAAGTACTGTTAATCGATGCCGATATGCGTAAACCAACTGTGCACGAAAGCTTTAGTTTACTGAATTCTAACGGATTAAGTGTGGTGCTGACTACTAAGCACAGTGTTTTGGAATCTGTTCAACCATCAGGTATCGAGGATTTAACTATCTTAACTAGTGGACCCAAGCCGCCAAATCCGTCAGAGTTATTGGGATCGGCTCGTATGAATCAAGTAATTGAGGAAGCTCGCAGTCATTATGATGCTATTATTTTCGATATGCCTCCAATCGTTGCGGTAACTGATGCCCAGTTGATGGCATCACAAGCAGATGGCACGATTTTAGTAGTCCGGGAGAATGTCACGAGTAAGGAATCTTTAGCCAAAGCGAAAGAATTATTAGCGATGGTTCAAGCCCGCGTACTTGGAGTCGTTTATAACGGGGTTCAAAAGACAAAGGATCAAGACTATTATTACAGCAATAAATAAAGGTATAAAAGTTTTAAAAAAGGTCTTCGATTTAAAATAGTAAGTTTCAAGTAAGAGTCAAAATGAGTTGAAGAAGGCCAATATCATAGATCTAGCTTAGATCCGTTAGTTACAGATGTTGAAAATATCGCTAACAAGTGGTGGAAAACAAGGAATCATTATTACTAGAGGAGGTAGCTCTGCGTGGAAAAGAAAAAAATATCCGTGATTTTACTGAGCCTATCTTTAATTACCCTTTTTTTTCCGCCAATTATAATAAGTATTGCAGGTTTTGGGTTAGTAATTCCTATTGGAGAAATCTTCCTCTATCTTTCTGTCGCATTTAGAATTAAATTCAATGCGAGAATAAAAATTGATCGAGTCCTGCTTTTGTACGGTTTGTATATTTACTTTTCTTTTTTCTCATTGATAAATTCGATCTCAGTTTCAAGATTCGTAATTGGATTTCAATGGTATGTGACAGGTTTCGTTGCATTAGCTTTAGTGGCGAGAGCGACCCAAAATAAAAAAGAGATTCTTTTACTTGTTCGGTCTTTTTATTTAGGCATAATCCTATTAGCGCTGCAAGTAATCGCGAATACATTGTTTGTGAATGGAGGGCGTTTTTTAGTTGGCAACAAGATCCAACTTAGTATCGGTGGTAGTAATTTCCTTGCAACTTTTTTCCTGTTTTTGATCCCATTAGGGTTTAATTATTTTTTGGAAAAAAAAAGGATTCGCTATTTTGCTATTTTTACGTTGGCTATGGTTGGGCTGGTGTATACAGCTTCAAGAAGTGCGTTGCTGATTGCTATAGGATATATACTTATTAAAATCATTTTAGTTCTTTTTTCAAGACACATCTCAGTTCCAAGAAAGATCCAATCTTTATTAACAGTTAGCGTATTAATTGGATTAGTATCGTGGAGCATCAAAGATTTTATTTTAGAGCAATTCAGTTATGGAAGATTCGATGACCTAAGTGAACAAGGCAATTTATTGTCACGAGTACAGGTGTTTGAAGTATATTGGGAGAAATTTATCAGTCATCCCATTTTAGGAAATGGCTATTTGAATGTAGAAGACGATCAAGTTTTTCTGATGGCTCATAATTGGCCGCTGCAATTTTTAGCAGATGGAGGATTTCTTTCTACGTTGCTGATCATCGGTGTAGTTTTTTATCTAGTATGGACTGCGTATAATACAGCAAGAAATATGAATGATAGGGCAGAGTTGGATGTAGAGATCAAACGATTTCCAGTTGGGTATTTTGAAGGGTTGATTCTTTTTCTAGTTCATGGTTTCTTTGAACCTAATTTCAATTCCAAATTAGGTCTGATAATTGTTTTTTCTGGCTATGGATTAACTAAATTAATTAAAAATATGGAGGTAGAATCTAATGAAAAAAATAACGATCTTTTTCCCCGCTTATAGGAAAGTTCCCAGTGGGGGGTACAAGATTTTATATCAATATGCCAATCTTTTAGCACGAGATGGCTACGAAGTTTCATTAGTTCACGCTTTAGGAATGCCCAATGATCCTAAACAAAACACCTCTGTAAATAGAATGAAGTTGATGATCAAAAAAAGTTTGAATTGGTTACGAGTCTATGCACCAAATACAGTTTCTTGGTTTCCGTTAGATGATCGGATCAAAGTAATAAATTTAAGAGAAGTGATAGAAAAAAACTTTCCTGAAGGAGATATTCTAATAGCAACAGCTTGGCAGACAGCTGAACTGATCAAGGATTTTTCGATTAATAAAGGGAAAAAAATATACTTTGTCCAAGGAATGGAAAATTGGGAAATTGATGATGCACGGCTGATCGATACTTGGAAATCAAATATGGAAAAAATAGTCGTTTCCAAATGGTTGCAAAAACAACTACTGGATCAGAATGTGGCTAGTCAGGTAGTTCCTAATTTTATCAACAGCAATGAGTTTTATGTCAGCAATCCGATAAAGGAAAGAAAGTTAGTCATTTCGATGTTGTACCACAAAGTTCCTTGGAAGGGTTCTGACATTGGGCTTCAAGTTATCAATAAGTTAATGGATGATTATCCAGAAATAGAAGTTCTTGTTTTTGGTGTTGCTGCACGGCCTAATGAACTCAGAGAAGAGATTACTTATTTTGAAAATCCTAATGTCGATGACTTGCGTGAGAAAATCTACAATAAATCTATGATCTACTTAATGACATCCAGATCTGAAGGTTGGGGGTTGACCGCTACTGAAGCTATGGCATGTGGTGCAGCTTTGGTTACAACGGATTCTGGCGGAGTCGGTGATTTTGCAATCAATAATGAGACGGCTTTAGTTGCGGCTATTGATGATGTGACAGACTTAGTAAACAAAGTAGAAGCGCTGATTGATGATCCTGCGCTACGCTACAAATTAACCGACAATGGCTTAGCCGTCGTAAAAAAATTCAATATCGAATATTCTTACAAAAAATTTGAGCATGTTATTGCTGGATTGAATAGAAACGAGCTTAGTTGATTAGGTTGACAGCACAAAATGCCGGAAAGTCTTTGCAAAAAGTCTTTCTCAATCAAAGAGTAAATCTATGATTTTTTTGATCCTATTTTCAAAATAAGTATTCTGCTCATGATTTTTAAGTATTGATCGTGGCAAAAGCGGGGACTATCCAGAACGGAGCTTAGTATGAAAAAAGCTTTTATGAAGAATTTATCCTTCTCATTTATTAGTAATATTGTTGTCCTACTGACCTCAGCATTAAGCATATTTATTTTACCTAAATTTATGGCTGTTGAGGAGTTTGGACTATATCAGTTGTATTTATTGTATTTTTCTTATTCAGGTCTGCTGCAATTAGGGTGGGCAGATGGGATATTTTTAAAATACGGCGGGCTGCAGTATGACGATATCGACAAAAGAGAAATCAAATAACATTTTATTTACAGCTTGATTTATAGTGCGCTGATCTCTGCTATAGTGGCGGTATTTTTAATACTTTACAGATCTTTTGATTTAAAGAATCTGATTTTGATCGTTTCGATAGTGATCACTGTCGTAACTACACCAAGAGGAATCTTGTATTACATATTACAAGGAACCGGAAGGATGAAAGAATATTCAGCTTCGGTCATTTTGGGCAGATTGTTTTTCTTGCTTTCAATCATTGGATTAGTGATCACTCACAAAACGGATTTTATCCTGCTGATACTTTGTGAGCTTCTCTCCCAATTACTAGCGTTAATGCTTTCAATGTATAACATGAGAGATATTTTCAAAGTTCGGATACTTGGTTTAAGAGAATTTGCACCTTCGATACGAACAAGTATCAATATAGGATTTAAATTGTTAGTAGCCAACATCGCTTCTCAGTTAATGCTTGGTCAAAATAGATTTGCCATTGAATCTCATTGGGGGATAAAAGTTTTTAGTGAAGTCTCATTGACTTTGAGTATTTCTAACCTTGTTCTGATTTTTATGAACTCTGCCAGCATCGTAGTTTTTCCATTTTTAAAAAGAATCGGAATAGAAAAAATGCGGAGTATCTTTTTCTATATTAGTAATGCTATTTCAGTATTTTCTTCACTCACACTTATTCTTTACTATCCGTTAGTAATGATCATTGCTCTCTGGCTGCCGCAATACGAGAACAGTATTCAATTTATGGGGATTCTTTTTCCGATAATCATCTTTGAGGGAAAGAATTCGATCCTGTTGCTGACCTATTTAAAAGCATTAAGAAAAGAAAAATTCATCATGCTCAGCAATATTATATCTGTCTTATTTTCATTATTTTTGGTAGTAATCTCAATTTATGTATTTGATTCTCTAAAAATCATGCTGATTTTTATCGTGGTATCGCTAGGATTCAGAATGTACTTCAATGAATTTTTCTTGAGCCGTTTTCTAAGTGTAAAAATGACAAGAAATGTTAAACGCGGTATCTTGTTAGAAATTTTATTGGTAGCAACATTTATCGTAATGAATCTTATCGCTGTTTCTGAATTATATAAGTTAGGAGTAATCGTTGCTTTGATTCTTATCTTTGTATTAGTAAATAAAGCTGATCTTAGAAAAGTATACGAAGAGATCTTTCTTAAATAAAATTTTCAATTGGAATTGTCTGATGTAGGCTAAGAGCTGGCAATTCACATGAAAGAGGCAGTACAGTGATTAGAATTGAAGGAGTGACCGATAGATGAAAGTGAAACAAGTTATTAGCAATTTCGGTACCGAAGAAGGGATACAGGTACAACGGCTGGAAAATGAGCTGGTGAATAAGAACTTGATGAGGGATTCAAACCTTAAAGTATTAAATAGAAAAAGTTTCGATTGTTCTAGGGGGAAGCATTATGTTTGAACTGACAAGAAAGGAAAAAATTGAAATCCTGATAGTGGTAGATAGTGTAATGATTATTTTTGCTAATATCATTGCTCACTTTTTTATGAAACCGTTCATACATAATGATCTTGATTTTCTTGTAATAGCCACTATTACGATGGTGATCATGTATCTTATTTTTGGAACAATCTTTAAGGTGTTTTCTCGAATCAATCGCTATCTGAATCTGAAGGAAATAAAAGCAATCTTTTTTGCCTTGACCTTGACGTCACTTTTTACGATGGGTGGGCTGATACTTTTTCAAGATGATCGGTTAAGCCGCAGGTTTGGCTTTTTTACATATATTTTAACCATGTTGCTGATAATGGGGGTAAGACTATTATGGCGTATGTATGTTGAATACCATAATAGAGAAGTGAAGGATCCTAGTATCGTGAAGCGAACATTGATTGTCGGTGCTGGAGAAGGCGGTCGAATCCTGATCAACAGCTTTCTTGGTTCAAAAACCGCAGGAGATATCAACGTAGTCGGTTTTGTAGATGATGATCCTAATAAACAAAAAACCTACCTCTCGGGCGAAAAAGTTCTTGGGAAAATTGCGGATCTTCCTAAACTAGTCGATGAATACAATATCGACATGGTAACGATTGCGATTCCTTCTTTGACCCGAAAAGCGTTACAAAATATTTTTGAATTATTACGAGATAAAAAAGTGATGGTCAATACGATGCCATCAATGGAAGCCTTGGCCTCTGGGCGAGTAAATATTTCTCATTTGACAGAAATCGATGTGATCGACCTTTTAGGAAGAGAAGAAGTTAAACTGGATGTCGACTCGATCAAAGATAAGCTAACAGATAAAACGATTCTGATTACGGGTGCGGGCGGATCGATTGGCTCTGAGATCTGTCGCCAAGTAACACAGTTCAATCCTGCCAGATTGATCATGTTGGGACACGGTGAGAACTCTATCTATCAAATTCATGGAGAAATGTTGACGCGGTTTAAAGATAAATCGACTGAATTTATTCCAGTCATTGCAGATATCCAAGACCGTAAACGGATTTTTGAAATCATGGAAAAATACAAACCGGATACGGTCTATCATGCCGCGGCACATAAACACGTCCCAATGATGGAGTATAACCCGCGAGAAGCAGTAAAAAATAATGTGTTTGGAACTAAAAATGTTGCTGACGCGTCTAAGGCGAGCCATGTTGAACATTTTGTAATGATCTCTACTGATAAAGCGAACAATCCGCCAAATGTGATGGGGTCTACTAAGCGTATGGCGGAGATGATTGTAACGGGATTGAATGGCTCCGGCATCACTAAATTTTCTGCTGTGCGTTTTGGAAATGTCTTAGGTTCTCGCGGCAGCGTGATCCCACTCTTCAAGAAACAATTAGCTCAAGGCGGTCCGCTGACAGTGACTGATTTTAGGATGACTCGCTATTTTATGACGATTCCAGAAGCCAGTCGTTTGGTAATCCAAGCTGGAGTATTGGCTAAAGGTGGTGAGATCTTTGTATTGGATATGGGCGAATCTGTGAAAATCCTGGATCTGGCTAAAAATATGATTAGGCTCAGCGGATACTCAGAAGACGAGATTGAGATCATTGAAACGGGGATTCGGCCGGGGGAAAAATTGTATGAAGAATTGTTGTTAGACAAAGAGCGTAAAGAAGAGAAAGTTTATGACAAAATTTTTGTTGGAAATATCAAAGGATATTCGATCCAAAAAGTGATGGATTTTGTGGATCATCTGCCAAAGGATGACCATGAATTAGCCAAAGAAGTTGTTTGTTTTGCGAATGCTTCGAATAAGTAGAAACAGGTGATTGGATGGAAATAATAATTGTCGGAGCAGGTGGTTTTGCTAAAGAAATAGCCTTCTTACTAGCACGCCTGCCTGAACATGAATTAGTTGGTTTTGTAGATGATAATTATGATTCTATTTCAAAGAAAGTTTATGGGAAACCGGTTATTGGACCCGTTGAAATTTTGGAACGGTATCAGAAGAGAATAGGAGTTGTTATCGGGATTGCTAAACCCGCTATCAAAAAAAGAATTTATCAGCAGTTATCGAGTAATCCAAATCTTGTTTATCCAAATTTAATTGATTCCAATGTTTTATTGGGATATCAAGTGACGTTTGGAGTAGGAAATGTAGTTATGGCAAATTCAACTTTTACAGCGGATATTCAATTTGGAGATTTTAATATGATCAATATTGGTTCAACAATCGGTCATGATACGGCAATGGGAGATTTTAATACGTTGTATCCGACTATCAATGTTTCAGGAAATGTTAGGATCGGTAATGAAAATGAAATTGGGGTGGGAACGAAAATAATTCAAGGAATTAGGATCGGTGATCAAAATATTATTGGTGCTGGAACGGTATTGATTCGTGATGCTGATAATAGAGGGAAATATGTTGGAGTTCCCGCTAAAGAAATAGAAAGCTGGTAGAAAAATGAAGAAGAACAAAATTTTATTGTCATCACCGCATATGAGTGATGAAGGATATGAACAAGAATTTATCAAAGAAGCATTTGATACAAACTGGATTGCGCCTTTAGGAGCTAATGTTGATGGATTCGAAAAAGAGCTTGCAGAACATGTAGAAATTGGCAATGCAGCTGCCTTAGTTTCGGGGACAAGTGCGATTCACTTAGCCTTGAAAGCTGTTGGTGTGGGCGTTGGTGATAAGGTGATTTGTCAGTCACTCACCTTTGCGGCCTCTGTTAATCCGATAATTTATGAAGGAGCTGTCCCTATATTTGTAGATAGTGATCTAGAGTCTTGGAACATGGATCCAAAATTATTGGAAGCAGCTTTGACAAAACATCCTGATGTAAAAGCAGTCATTGCCGTTCATTTATACGGGGTGTCTGCTGAATTAGATGAAATCAAAACGATTTGTGATCGATTTAATGTCCCCCTGATTGAAGATGCGGCGGAATCTTTAGGTACTTTGTATAAAGGCAAACAGACAGGAACCATTGGGAAAGTTGGGGTTTTCTCATTCAATGGAAACAAGATCATTACAACTTCAGGCGGCGGAATGCTCATTTCCGATGATGCGGAATTGGTAAGCAAAGTTCGATTCTGGTCTACTCAATCTCGCGAAAAAGAACGTCACTATGAACATAAAGAAATTGGTTATAATTATCGTATGAGTAACATTGTTGCGGGAATCGGACGCGGTCAGCTGAAAGTATTAGATGAACGAGTTGCACAAAAACGTGCGATTTATGCGTACTATAAAAAAATGCTCGCTGATTTGCCTGGAATTCATTTCATGCCAGAAAATACTTGGAACGAGCCTAACTGTTGGCTTTCAGTTGTTTACTTTGATGGGATTGATCCGACTATTTTGATGGATGCGTTAGCAAACGAAAATATCGAGTCTAGACCTGTATGGAAACCCATGCATTTGCAACCTGTTTTTAAAAAATACGATGTATTTGGCGGAGAAGTATCAGAAATGTTATTCGCAAAAGGAATCTGTCTTCCATCTGACTCGAAAATGACTATTGAAGATTTGGAACGCACAACGAGTATTATAAAACGAGCTGTTAACGATGAAGCATAATAGTTTCTATGGAAAATATATTAAACGACTCTTAGATCTTATTTTTTCTGGGATTGGTTTAATAGTACTGGCTCCAGTTTTTTTGATCATCACGGTACTCGTTCGGTTAAGGTTAGGCGCACCGGTCATTTTTAAACAAGAACGTCCTGGGAAAAATGAAAAAATCTTTCTAATGTATAAATACCGAACGATGAATGATACACGAGACAGTTCAGGAAAGTTATTGCCGGATGATGAGCGACTCACAAAATTTGGAAAACTATTGCGTTCTACAAGTTTGGACGAGCTGCCTGAATTATGGAATATTTTTAAAGGAGATATGAGTATCGTCGGTCCAAGACCACTACTTGTGGAATATTTACCGCTATATAATAAAGAACAAAGAAGAAGACATTTGGTCAGACCTGGATTAACTGGACTGGCTCAAGTAAATGGAAGAAATACAGTGTCTTGGGCAGATAAATTCAAGTTTGATAACAGATATATTGAAACGTTAAGTCTATTTAACGATATCAAGATTATTGGCAAGACAATGATTAAAGTTTTTATCCGAGAAGGAATATCTGCCGATGATAATATAACTGTTCAGAAGTTTGAAGGGAATAAGTAATGAAAATAATTTTGATACTGGCAAATAACGACATGGGATTATATAAATTCAGAAAAGAATTACTATTGTCTCTTACTAAAAAATATAAAGTAATTGTTTTGATACCGGGAGGTCCGTACATAGCTGATATTGAGGCTCTTGGCTGTGAAGTGCAGCAAATTGATTTGGATAGGAGAGGGATGAATCCGATTAATGAGCTCAAACTTTTTTTTCAGTATCAAAAAACTATCAAGCGAATAAACCCTTCGTGTATTTTACTATATACAATCAAGCCTAATATCTATGGAGGAATTGCAGCACGCATGAACAAAATTCCTTGTCTTGCGAATATAACAGGTATGGGAACAGCCCTTGGAACTAGCGGACCGACTCAAAAGTTATTAATTCAAATGTACAAGCTTGCTTTCAAGAACATTAACACGGTTTTTTTCCAAAATAAACCGAACATGGATTTTTTCTTAGACAATAAAATTATTCAAACCAATGGGACCTTGATTCCAGGATCGGGTGTGAACCTAACCCAATTCACTCAACTACCATACCCATCAGATGAAACTGCTATAAAGTTCGTCTTCATTTCTCGGATAATGAAGGAAAAAGGAATTGATGAGTATTTAACGGCGGCTGAAAGAATTAAAGCGGAATATAAAAATGTTGAATTTCATATCTGCGGTTTTTTAGAAGATGACTATGTAGATAAACTCAAAACATATGAAAGTGCGGGAGTTATCAATTATCATGGCTTGGTTCCAGATATAAGTCAATTTTTAAAAGACATGCACTGTACCATCCATCCTTCTTACTATCCTGAAGGGATTTCAAATGTATTACTTGAAAGTGCAGCGTCTTGCAGACCAATCATTACAACTGATCAACCAGGGTGTAAAGATGTTGTTAAGGAAGATGGATTTAATGGTTACATCTTTGAAGCAAAACAAACCGATCAACTAGTAGAAAAAATTCGAGCCTTTATCCAGTTGTCCTATTCAGAAAAACAACAGATGGGAATCAATGGAAGAAAATTTGTGTCTGAAAAATTTGATAGAGACATCGTAGTCAATCGGTATCTTCAAACTATAGAGGAAATAGTCCATGAATAAAAACAAAAACACTAATCAGATAATAAAAATTGTTCATGTATTTGGCGCCCTTGATCGAGGTGGATCAGAGACTATGATCATGAATCTGTATAGAGTTATCGATAAAGATAGATTTCAATTTGATTTTATCAAGCATACAGAAACTATTGGCGCTTATGAAGCGGAGATAAGACAATTAGGTGGAAATATATTTTCAGTCCCCAGATACACCATTTATAATCATAGGCACTATGTCACCGCTTGGAATAATTTAATTACAGATCATCCGGAGTGGGATATTGTTCATGCACACATGAGAAGTACAGCACATATGTATACGAAGCTCTTAAAAAAAGCGGATAAAAAAGTTATTATCCACAGTCATAGTGCTTCAGAAAACAAAGGGATAAAAGGTAGCGTCCAACAATTCTATCAACGAAATATAACGGAGTTTGCGGATATATTGCTGGCTACTTCTAAAGCGGCGGGGAATTATCTCTTTCGAAAAAAAGAATTCAACGTGATTTCAAATGGTTTTTGTGTTTCAGACTTCAAGTTTGATATACATAAAAGGACCAACATCCGAGCTTCTTTAAAAATTGCAGATCAAACGCTTTTGTTAGGCATGGTTGGTAGACTTGACAAGGTGAAAAATCATGGATATATCATTGATGTGTTGACTGAATTTAATCAAATGACGCATGATTGGCGCTTACTGATTATTGGCAAAGGAAAATTAGAAGACAACATCAAACAGACACTGAAGGCTAGAAAGTTACTTGGAAATACTATTTTTATTGAATCAACTGATGAGATGAGCAGCTATTATTCGAGTATGGATGTCTTACTTTTTCCTTCACTCAGAGAAGGATTAGGCAATGTGGCAATTGAAGCACAGGCAAATGGTCTGAATGTTGTTTCTTCGAACACCGTTCCTTTGGAGACAAATATAACCGATCGGATAGAGTATTTGCCAATCGATAAAAAATCTATGAACAAATGGGTCAGAAAAATAGAGTCTATTTATACTGAGGATAAAGACTCGTATATTGAATCTAGAACTAGATACAATGAAATTATTGAGCAAACAGAATTTGAACTGAGCAAAAATGTCAGATTTTATGAAAAAGTATATGGCGATTTAGGAGAGCATTGATGAATATCTCATTTATTATTGTAAACTACAATACAGGCGACGTATTGTTGGAATGCGTCGAATCTTTAAGAGCAAACAAAAGTTTAGAAAAATTTGCTTTTGAAATAGTCATTGTCGACAATAATTCTACAAAAGTAGAAAAAGAAAAATTAAGCAGATTATTTGGAAATGAAAACGAGATTCAATTGCTTTTTCTTGATGATAACTATGGATTTGGCTATGCGAATAATCGAGGAAGCGAAGCGGCACAATCTGATATTGTTTGCTTTATTAACAGTGATGTCACAGTAGTAGATACAGATTTTGACTTGTTGATGGAGGAAGTAAGGAAAGAAAATAGCGGGATTGTTTCATCAGTGATTCTTAATTCAGATGGTTCGCTTCAATCGGCGGGTTTCTCTAGCCCAACTTTATTAGGAGAAATCAATCAAAATATTTTTTTCAAAAACTTTAATTTTAGAAAAAAAAGGATTCGTTTGCCAAAAACAGGAAAACAAGAAGTCGGTTGGATATCAGGAGCTTTTTTTTTATGTAAGAGAAAGGATTATATAGAAATCGGCGGTTTTGATGAGCAGATATTTATGTACTCTGAAGATGTTGATTTATCTTTGCAATTCAAAGAGAACTCAAAACAAAATATCGTATGCTTAGCAACCCACATTTATCATAATCAAACAAAAAAGGAATACCATGAGCGTTTAAAAACTATTCTTTTAGATAGAAGGAAAAATTATTACTATGTTTTAAAAAAACACGCTATATTTAGCGAAAGAGAACTAGTATTTGTCAAATTATTGAATACATTTAATATCTATGCAATAGTGTTGCAAAAATTCATTAAGAATAGGCTGAAGGGCAAATGAATTTGACGATTCTGATCGTACTAAATACTAAAGTCGTATTTAGTAATTCGAATCATTCGTCCATCAATTATTTAGAAGTTCCGTCCTAAGAAAGATAAATACGAATATTATCCGACTTTGAGCATCTTGATGGCCGCGAGGATTGAGTCGGTTTTCTTTATAAACATAATAAAGGAGAAAAGAAAATGAAACTATTAGTGACTGGGAGTGCAGGATTTATTGGCTATCATTTAGTTAAACAACTGCTCCATAGAAATCAAGACATAGATATCATAGGTATTGATAATCTAAATGATTATTATGAGGTCAATTTAAAAAAGAACAGATTGGCAGCATTAGAAGATGAGCAGCACTTTGAGTTTTTAAAAAAAGATATCTCTGATAAGGAGGCGCTGTTCTCACTGTTTGCTAAAGAAAAATTTGATGTCGTAATAAATCTGGCTGCTCAGGCGGGGGGTTCGTTATTCTTTAGAAAATCCTCAAGCGTACATTGATTCGAATGTAACTGGTTTTTTTAATATTCTTGAAGCGTGTCGGAAATTTCCGGTGAAACATTTACTTTATGCCTCTTCTTCTTCAGTCTATGGGGGAAATAAGAAAATTCCGTTTTCAACAGAGGACAATGTCGATCATCCAGTGAGTTTATACGCGGCAACAAAGAAATCAAATGAGTTGATGGCACATTCATATAGTCATTTATTTGGAATACCGACAACAGGCTTACGATTTTTTACTGTTTATGGGCCGTGGGGCAGACCGGATATGGCCTATTTTTCTTTTACTAAAAATATTATTGAAGGAAACACGATCAAGATATTCAATAATGGTAAGATGAAGAGAGATTTTACGTATATTGATGATATCGTCGAAGGAATCGCGAGATTGATCGATAATCCGCCTACAACCGATCCTGACTGGACAGAGGAAAACGGAAGTAGTTCAAGCTGGGCACCTTATAAAATATACAATATTGGAAACAACCAGCCAGTCGAGTTAATAAGATTTGTTAACATTCTTGAAGAAAAAATCGGCAAAGAGGCGGCAAAGGAATTTCATGCTATGCAGCCAGGCGATGTCATCCAAACTTATGCAGACGTCAGTGATTTAGAAAAAAAGATTGGATTTAAGCCGACTACTAGTTTGGAAGAAGGACTTGGACAGTTTGTTGATTGGTACAGGGATTATTATAAAATTTAATCAAGGAAGTGATCGATTTGAACGTATCGATAATTGGTTTAGGCTATGTCGGGTTAGCAAATGCATTGCTGTTGAGTCAAAAAGAACAAGTGAAAGCATATGATATCGTAGAAACAAAGATCGAGATGCTGCAGAAAAGACAGTCGCCATTAGAGGATAAAGAGGTTCATGAATACCTTGAACGAGAAGACTTGAAGCTTGAGTTTACGAAAAATTTTGAAGAAGCTGTATTATTTGGTGATTATTTAATCGTGGCTACGCCAACAGATTATGATGAAAAGAAGAATTATTTTGATACTTCAACAGTAGAAGATGTGATCGAAAAAGCATTAGCTATTCGACCTGAGACAACATTTATTATCAAGTCAACGGTTCCTGTAGGCTATACGTTAGAATTACAAACCAAATTTAAGACAAAAAATATTATTTTTTCTCCTGAATTTCTTCGTGAGGGAAAAGCATTATATGATAACTTACACCCTTCGCGGATCGTTGTTGGTGAATGCTCAGATCGTGGGCAAGAAATAGCAGAGATGTTCAAAGAAAATGCGTTAGAGGAAGAGGTCGCAGTTTTATTGACCCATTCAACAGAAGCAGAGGCAATCAAGCTATTTTCCAATACTTATTTAGCTTTGCGAGTGGCTTACTTTAACGAGTTGGATACGTATGCAGAATCACGCGGATTAAATAGTAAGGAAATCATCGAAGGCGTGGGGCTGGATCCTCGAATCGGTTCACATTATAACAATCCTTCCTTTGGTTACGGCGGTTATTGCTTGCCCAAAGACACAAAACAACTTCGTGCAAATTATGAAGAAGTTCCAAGTAATATTATCGGTGCGATCGTCGAAGCAAATACAACGAGAAAAGATTTTATTGCAGATCAAATCATTGCAAAAAATCCTAAAGTTGTAGGAATCTACCGTTTAACAATGAAGGCAAATTCAGATAATTTCCGATACTCATCTATTCAAGGAGTTATGAAGCGGATCAAAGCAAAAGGAATTGAAGTCGTAGTCTATGAACCAACGTTAGATTCAGAAGATTTTTTCAGTTCTCGTGTGATCAAAGACTTTGAAGAATTCAAAAAGGTATCCGATGTAATCGTATCAAATCGGATGGAACCACTGCTTAAAGAGGTGGAAGAAAAAGTCTATACGAGAGATATTTTTAGAAGAGATTAATCAAACTGAATTCATAAATTCAGTTAAGAGGGAGTTCCTGAAATGAAGGGGAGCTTCCTCTATTTTTAGCAATATAAAACGTTATAGTTAGATTTTATAAATAAAACAGGTATAATTGATGAAAAAGGGAGGCGCTGTTCATGGATGAATACAAAAATATTTTAGTTCCTGTTGATGAATCGAATCAATCTTATGATGCGTTAAAAGAAGCTGTTTCAATTGCACATAGAAATAATGCGCATCTGTATGTTTTAACGGTGACGGATATGTCAGTAGCTACGGTAAATGCCCGGCTTATTCAGTATATCCAAGAAGACGGGGAAGAACGAGCAAAACGAACGTTTGATAAAGCGGCACAGATCATATCGGATAAGATTAGTTACACCACGCGTAAAATCGAGGGGACACCAAAAGTAAATATCGTGCAGTTTGCTAAAGAAAATAAGATTGATTTGATCGTGATGGGGGCAACAGGAAAAAATGCGATCGAGCGAGTATTGATTGGTTCAACGACTTCCTTTGTAGTTGCTCATGCTCCTTGTAACGTAATGGTCGTTCGCTAAGAAATAGTTAGAAAGATAAGATAGAAAGCTGAAATTGCAAGCGCTGCGTTTGTGATTGTTCAGCTTCTTTTTTTTGCTGTGTATACATGGATTAGATGACTTCCCATGTGTTGTTAGTCGTTATGTCCAATAATTTTGATGTTATATATTCTAGTATGTTAGCAGTCGCTACTTTTTTCAATGCTTTCTTTCAATTTATTTTATTCACTGTTTTCAAACGGCTGATAAATCTATCTTTTGAATCAATTATTAAATTGACTGAGGGGATCAATCGAATGAGTTTTTCCTTTAAAGTTTCTTTAAATTAGCCAATATAACTATGCTTTTTCAGCTGGTGCTAGTTTTTTATGAATATATAGCTGTTTTTTTAACATTATATTTATTTTTCAATCAAATTTCAGCTTATAATCGCTGTCGAAGATGTTTGTTTTTTTAAGTCTTGGTGAGTCAAAACAAGTGTAGAAAAATAGGTCAACACGATATCAGCAATTGCGATATATTTATAATAAGTATAAAATAATATTTTTTTATTCTACTTATTGAAATTCGACAAGCTTTTTTAGCAGTTATTTTTTGGGGAAACATTGTTCTTGACTATTTTGACTTTCCAATTATTATGGGGAAGTCGAAAATTGGTCTATCAAGTATGGAGGAGAAAAAAAGACGATGAAAAATAAAAAATTTATGTTGTTTACAGCGATTGCACTGTTAGCGTTTATTGGTTTTGCCGGTAAACAGTATGCAGATAATTTGATCAAATGGGGCGGAGAAGAAAATATTTCAATTATTAATAGCAACTTAGATACATTGAATGATTCGCTAACAAATAAAGAGCAAAAAATCTCGCAAGTATCTGACGAGCTGACTAACACCAAAGCTCAGTTGAATCAGAAACAAAAAGATATCGAGGATTACAAGCAAGAACTTGAAACGTTAAAAAATGAAAAAAATCAGCTGATCAGCGATAAAACTAGTTTAGAATCTCAATTAAACAGCAAGAATCAAGAACTGCAGGCTAAGCAAAGTGAGATTTCCGATCGAGTAAGAGAAGTGGACCAAAAGAATCAAGATTGGAATGCCAAATTGCAAGAAGCCTTAAACCAATCAAATAGTTTGCAAGCGACGATTGACTCATTAAATAATCAGATCAATCGTTTAACGAATGAAAAAAATTCATTACAAGCTGAATTAGATACAACCAAACAACAATTAGCAACTTCAAATAAAGAAAATTCTGATTTGAAAGCCTATATTGAAAAATTGAACAAGGCCAATAGAGATGTTGAAGATGCAGCAAATAAATCTCAACAAATCGTTGATCAACATCAATAGTATGTAACGGAAAAGTCCCTCAATTGAGGGTTTTCCATTAGTTATTTATGGAACCGTTTTAAACTAGAATTATTTTATTCAATTTTTTTATTTTTCAGTCTTTCCGCTTCTCCAAGCAAGTATAACAGCCGCTAATCAACATTCAGCGGCTGTTATGCTTTATCCGATTATTTCTGATTTCTTTGAACCAATTTTAGCTGTGAATTGAGGAGGGGCAAAAATGGTAAGTGATGTTTTTTGGTGGACAAAAAAACTGCTAGACTCCGTTGATTTATCAACGTTTCTAACAGTTTTGAGAAGCCACTTGACGGGCTTGAACCGTCGACCTCAGCCTTACCATGGCTGCGCTCTACCAACTGAGCTAAAGCGGCATAGTTATTTAATACATGATATAGAATAGCGAAGTAACCAGTATTTGTCAACTATTTATCCATAAAATTTTTCTAGTATGGGCAAGTACTAACTGCGTAATAACAGGCTTGTATTGAAAAATAGTGGCATTTTTTTTTACAAAATTATTCGCTGAATCATAGTACGAGTTTGCTTAGCTTTCACGGATCCGCTGGCAATATTTAATTGCGTAATTTTTGATAATTTAGGATTGCATGATGTAAAAAAAATTGATATTATATTAGAGTATTCTTCCGGCATAGCTCAGTTGGTAGTAGCGCATGACTGTTAATCATGATGTCGTAGGTTCGAGTCCTACTGCCGGAGTTTTTCAGTGAACAATTGCTGTCGAATAAAAGGTTAGCTCTTAGAGATCGATATATGATTTCTAAGAGCTATTTTTTATCGGCAATCGTTCGTCTTGTGATCTTTTCTAGCCAATATTGTTTTTTGGCTTTAGATGCTCAACATTTCCGTAAGTTTCACCGTACTCAGCCGTTTGAAAGTGGGAAGATTTTGTGTAATTTAAATGGATTTCATCCATTCTTTAAAGAGCCATGGTTACTCAATTTTTCTAAAAATCGAATTCGTCTGGATGGGGACCGCTGCGTAATCCTTCATTTAAATGTTCCAATTTTTCCAAATCAGTTGGGTCCAATGTGAAGTCGAAAACATCCGCATTGCTCAGCATCCGTTCTTTATGAACAGATTTGACGACCAAAAGAATAGCTTGTTGAATGTCCCACCGTAAAATAACTTGAGCCGTCGATTTGCCGTGTTTTTGTGCGATTTCTTTAATAACTGGGTGTGTCAATAATTGGCCTTGCATTAAAGGCGACCAAGCTTGGACTTTGATATCGTACTGTTCGCAAAAGCTACGAACGTCTTTTTGTGCTAATTTAGGATGTAACTCAATCTGATTCAATACAGGTACGACTTTGGCATAAGACAATAAATCAGCTAAATGATGACGTTCAAAATTACTTACCCCAATTGCTCGTACTTTTCCAGCCGCATACAATTCTTCTAAAGCTAGCCAAGCTTCACGATAGCTGTCTTTGCCAGGCCAATGAATCAAAAATAAATCTAAATAATCTAATTGCAATTTCTCCAAAGATTTTTCAAAAGAGGCTAAAGCTTCTTCCTTAGAAATATGTGCATTCCAAACTTTTGATGTAATAAATAGATCTTCACGGTTTAAACCAGTTGCAGCCAAACCTTCTTTGATCCCGCGCCCCGTTCCTTCTTCATTTCCATAAATCTGCGCGGTATCAATCAAGCGATACCCATTGATGATTCCTGTTTTTACAACTTCTGCTGTGTCTTCATCTGGAATTTGAAAAACACCTAATCCTAGACCCGGCATTTCGACACCATTGTTTAATACGATTTTATCTGTTAATGAGTTGATCATTTTACTGTTCCTCCTTACTGCTAGAAAGTCAGTATATAAGCTCTAGATTAGAATGTATAGTACGCACTTTTTAGTGATATAGGTACTAAAAAGTATCTTTTGGAAATCAGAGCGGCGGTTAAAATAAAAAAAAGAGCTAGGCGAACACTAGATTTACTGCGGACAAAATCAGTTCTGTTTTAATCTGTATCTTTGTAAAAATATCGGTAACTTCAGATAGAAGAAGGTTTCCAAAAAATGATCTTTTCATGAAGAATGGTTGCAATATTGGCGATTTATCGAGGAAAGTGTGCTCTTTTTCCAAAATTTGGGCAATCTCTTTGAAGTCGGAAAACATCCTCGTTATACTGAAAATGAGGAGGGATAGGATGAAAAAACGTGATGCTTATTTTGATAACGCAAAACTTTTCTTGATGATCTTAGTGGTGTTCGGTCATTTTCTACAACCGTACATAGAGGATCACCCTCTATATAATGATCTATACTATTTCATCTTTACTTTCCATATGCCGGCGTTTATCTTGATCTCTGGTTATTTCGCAAAAAAAGGACCAAAACCGATCAAGCTACTGGTAAAAAAAATATTACTGCCGTATGCCTTTTTCCAAATCCTTTATTCAGGCTACTATACACTGATTGGACTGCAGGACTCTTTTAGTCTAGATTTGGGGATCCCTCAATGGTCGCTGTGGTTTTTATTAAGTTTGTTCTGTTGGAATGTCTTGTTGCATTTGATCAACTACTTTTCAGCTAAAAAGGTTTTAATTGGCAGCGTAATAATGGCAGTAGTCGTCGGTTATTTCCCAATCTTTGATCATTTTTTGGCGATTCAACGAACACTGACCTTTTTCCCATATTTCATGGTAGGGTACATGGTTCCAAAAGCTTGGATTGAAAAAATAAAAGCGTACCCTAAAAGATGGATTGCAGTGGTACTATTTTGCGGCTTGTTTTTATTTATTAAAGGAAATGATTTGATCAATAAGTATTGGGTCTTTGGTTCAAAACCGTATGATGAATATTTGAATCATCCGTCACTCGGTGGACCTCAACGTCTAATTTTTTTAGCAGCAGGACTGATTGGAATCATCGCTTTTATGCTGTTGGTTCCAAGAAACCGGTATTTCTTTTCGAATTGGGGACGGAATACACTGACTGTTTATTTGCTCCATGGTTTTGTCGTCAAAGGGCTGCGAGTCTTAGATTTGGATGTGGAGATCCGTTCGACCGAGCTTCTTTTTCTATTTATTGCCAGTATGTTATTGACCGCAGCATTATCAAGTAAACGAGTAGGTCAGTGGATTGAAAAAGGAAAACAAGTTTTACAGCCGAGTTTGTAAACTAATTGTCTCTTTGTCTCATTAAGCGTAAAATGAGCAGCAAGGAGGCGTTTTTTATGTCAAAAATTACTAATGAGCAAACGCAAGCTTTTCGTGAAGCTTTTGAAAAAAATCCGAAGCAAGTCGCATTGCAACGAGGTGTGGTGAAAAACGGTATTCGTGCTTCTGCAGAAAATATACAGACGCATGTTGAAAATACGCCGGTCTTTTCTGTGGACCTTGCCACCGGAAAAGTAGCGAATCAAAAACAATCGGGACGTTGCTGGATGTTTGCCGCATTGAATACTTTCCGTCATAAAATGCTTACGACCTTTCAGTTGAAAGACTTTGAACTTTCACAAAATTATACTTTCTTTTGGGATAAGTATGAAAAGGCCAATTATTTCTACGAGAATATTTTGAATACGGCAGAACAAGCAGCGTCTAGTCGCGAAGTGGCTTTCTTATTGCAAACGCCGCAACAAGATGGTGGACAATGGGATATGATCGTTTCTCTTTTTCAAAAATATGGTGTCGTTCCAAAAAGTGTGATGCCTGAAAGCAGCAATAGTTCAAATTCTCGGGATCTCAATAATTATTTAAATAAATTATTGCGTAAACACGCAGTTTTACTACGACAAATGGTCGCAGAACAAGCAACTGCAGAAGAAATCCAAACAAACCGCGAAGCGATGCTGCAAGAAGTTTACAATCTCTTGACGATTTCATTGGGCACACCGCCGGAAAGTTTTGATTTTGAATACCGCGATGAAGAAAAAAACTATCATTTAGAACAAGGATTAACACCGCAAAGTTTTTATGAAAAATACGTGGGTGTGAACTTAGATGAGTACGTCAGCATCATCAACGCACCAACTGAGGACAAACCGTTCATGAAATCCTACACAGTCGACATGTTAGGCAATGTCGTCGGCGGCAAACAAGTAAAATATTTGAATCTTGAAATGGCTGAATTTAAGGCATTAGCGGTGAAACAGTTGGAACAAGGCGAATCCGTTTGGTTTGGTTGTGATGTGGGTCAATCATCCACGCGCGACAGCGGCATTATGGCTTTAGATGCTTATGATGTAGATGATTTGTTTGACGTTGATTTAACGATGACTAAAGCAGAACGTTTGGATCATGGGGAGAGTTTGATGACTCACGCGATGGTATTGACTGGCGTAGATCTAATCGAGGACCAAGCGAAAAAGTGGAAAGTTGAAAACAGTTGGGGCGAAAAAGTCGGCGAAAAAGGTTTCTTTGTAATGAGTGATGAATGGATGGATGAATATACTTATCAAATCGTTGTCCGCAAAGAATTTTTAACAGCTGAACAATTGGCTGCTTTTGAAGCAGAACCGATCGTTTTGGCACCATGGGACCCGATGGGGGCGCTAGCTTAAAAGAGAAGATTTGAAACAAGTCCGCTTGTTTCAAGTCTTTTTTTGTTAGAAAAGCGTTTTCTTTTTTGTTGTGCTATACTTTTTATAAGAGAGAATCACAGTTTAAACAGTCAGCAGACTGGTTAGAAGAGGCTAATGACTCGTCGCAAAATGATTTGTCCTAAGGAGTTGATGAAATGGAAGAATTGCTGAATTATCTGCAATTACAATCAAAAGCCGTACCGATCGCCGGTGGAGATATCAATCAAGCGTATCGTGTGACCGATGGGGAAAAAGATTATTTTTTGAAATGTCATCCGCAAATGTCAGCTGATTTTTTTCAAGCTGAAGTTGATGGATTAGCAGAATTAAAAAAGGCAGTTCGTGTGCCGGCGACATACCAGCACGGCAGTTTTGAAGATATCGCCTTTCTTTTGATGGAATGGATCGAACCAGGTGAAGGGGATCAAAAAGATTTAGCCCGCGAGCTTAGTAAGCTGCATAAAATCAAAGACCGCAAGTTTGGCTATAAAAAGAATAATTTCATGGGACTGTTGCCGCAAATCAATTTGAAATCAGATGATTGGTGGAATTTTTATTTTACGAATCGTTTAGAGGTTCAGATCAAGATCGCACATGGCCGAAATCATTGGACAGCACAAAGAGAAAAAGATTACCTGTTATTTAAAGACCATGTTTATCAAAAATGGGGTACAATGTCTTTTGAACCAACTTTATTGCATGGAGATTTTTGGAGCGGCAATACTTTTTTTGATGGACAAGGCCAGCCAGTTTTTGTAGATCCGGCGGTTTCTTATGGGCATCGAGAAATGGATATTGCCATGTCACAGCTTTTTGGCGGGTTCCGTCAAGAGTTTATCGACAGTTACCAAGTGATCTTACCAATGCAATCGGGTTGGCAAGAACGACTGGCGATCTATCAGCTCTATTACTTACTCGTCCACTTAAATATTTTTGGCGAGAGTTATGGAGATTCCGTAGACCGCGTCTTAGCTTTAGGAGGAAAATAATTGGGAAAAAGATACACCATCAACCACGAGGTCGCTTATTATGAGTGCGATATCAATCAAACGATGACATTTCCGGCTCTATTGAGCGTTGCGATCAAAGCTTCTACGGATCAAAGCGACGAATTAGAACGAGGAACGGAACAGATCAATGCATTGGGGATTACTTGGGTGATCACTCAAACAGAAGTAACGATCAATCGGCTACCTCGAGTAGGGGAAAGAATCAGTATCGTGACGGAACCAACCGAATTTAATCGTTATTTTTGCTACCGCAGTTATTGGGTGTATGATCTAGAGGGAAATGAATTAGTGAAGATTGATATGGCCTTTGTGTTGATGGACATTGAGAATCGCAAAATGAGCAGTGTCGATGCGGAACTGATGGCGCCTTATGAATCGCCTAAAGTAAAAAAAATCCGACGCTGGCCAAAGATCGAAAAAGTCGAAGTGGACCAAAAACAGTTGTATCATGTTCGCTATTACGATCTTGACAGCAATCATCACGTCAACAACGCGATGTATTTCAACTGGCTGATCGATGTCTTAGGTTATGACTTTATGACGCAGTATGAACCAAAATATGTCAATATTAAATTTGATAAAGAAGTATTATACGGCAATGACATCGAAAGCTTTTATGAGATCGTGGAGGAACCCGAAGCAAAAGCAACAACGCGGCATGAGATTCGCTTAGGCGACCAGCTTGCTTGCGAAGCGAATATTTCTTGGCAAAAAAGAAGTTGAAGTTAAAATACGCCCCTTAAATCAGACTAAACATCTAATTTAAGGGGCGTATTTTAATTTTAATTAGATGTTTTTTCTATTCTTCCATAAATTGTTTTAATTCTTCTTTTGATAAATGAGCATTCAAAGCAATCAATAATTTCAACCGAGCTTTTTGGCTGTTGATGCCGCTGCAGAAGATCACGCCATGCTGCGCCAATTCGATCCCGCCGCCTTGATAATCATAGACGGGTTCGGCGATTCCGTTGAAACAACGGGAAACTAACACGATTGGCAGACCTTTTTCCAGTAAATGATAAACAGAAGGCAACGTTTTCGGTGGTAAATTTCCTGCTCCTAAAGCTTCGATCACAAGACCATCGACGGTGATTGCTTGATCCAATATTTTGAAAAAATCGCCTTCCATACCAGCAAAAACTTTGATGATTGGGATCATGGCATCAAAACTTTCGACATCGTAACGTGTTGCTTTAGGCAATTCTTGCTTGAAAAGAATTTTTGATTTTGTGACTAATCCAATGGGGCCTAAGGTCGGTGTTCTGAATGTTGCCACATTTGTTGTGTGGGTTTTAGTTACGTAACGAGCACTGTGAACTTCATCATTCATGACCACGAGCACACCTTTATTGAGGGCATTTTCTGAAGCCGCTACGCGAATAGCGCACTCAAAATTATAAAGACCGTCACTGCCTAATTCATTGATAGAACGCATCGCACCAGTTAAAATAATAGGAATCAAATTACCAATCGTAATTTCTAAGAAGTAGGCCGTTTCTTCTAAAGTATCTGTTCCATGAGTAATGACCACACTGTCGATTCCGGTTTGTTTAGCGAGTTTGATTCGTTCTTTCAGTTGGAACATAGTCTCAACTGTAATATGGGGAGATGGAAGATTTGAAAAGTCTTCCACGATCAATTCGATATCAGCAGGCAGACGCAACTCTTGTCCAGCTGCCAACAGCGGATTTTTCTTGTCTGGCCGCACGGCACCGTGGGTATCTTGGCTCATCGAGATCGTTCCGCCGGTATGTAAAATCAAAATCCGTTTCATCTTTATTACTCCATTCATTGTTAGCACATTGTTGCTAATTTTTTGCTATGTTTATTGTATACTATGAAACAAAGGGAGGCTAGGATACTATGATTCGAATTGGATTAACTTCTTTTAATGAACACAGTAGTTTGACTGGAAAGAAGTCTTCTTCTTTATACGAATACGCAGGTTACTTGCCATTAGTAGAACTGGATACGAATTATTATGGAATCGCAACTAAAAACGCTGTCGAAAATTGGTTGACGCAAGTTCCGGCAAATTTTCGGTTTGTGGTTAAATTATACGCAGGATTTACTGGACAAAGTAAGTGGCAAGACAGCTATCCTTCTGTAGCGGCGATGCAGACTCATTTTTTAGAAGCAATGCAGCCGATGATCGAAAGCGGAAAGTTATTTTGCTTTTTAGCACAATTTCCGGCACAATTTAAGTGTACGAAAGAAAACGTCGCTTATTTAGAAACGTTACGCGGGTTGTTTAAAGACTTGCCAGTGGCTATTGAACTGCGTGATTATAGCTGGTACGCCAAAGAATTTGTCGCAAAGACACACCAGTTGATGCGAACATTGAATTTCAGTTTGGTGATGGTGGACGAGCCACAGCTGCCAGACACTGTTCCATTAGATAGTACAATAACGAATAACAAGTTTAGTCTATTTCGTTTTCACGGCAGAAATCAAGCGTACTGGAACGATCGGACAGGTGATTGGCGGAAAAAACGCACCTTGTATCGGTACAATCCAGCAGAATTGCACAGCTTAGGCGAGCAAGTTCTAAAAGTTTCAGCAAGTTCTGCAGAAGTCGGAGTCATTTTTAATAATAATTCCGGCGGCGATGCTGCTGATAATGCCATGCAGTTGAAAAAAATCCTACAATTGGATTATGAAGGACTGAATCCGAGTCAAATAGATTTATTTTAAACGAGGGAGTGCCATGATAAAAGCCATTTTTTTTGATATAGATGGAACGTTGACTACGAAAGATTCAAAAGTGCTTGCTAGTACATGGGAAGCAGTCCGTTTAGCACAAGAGCAAGGGATCTTATGCGGCGTTGCGACTGGTCGCGGACCGGTCAAAATCGATGAGCGAATCGACCATTTGCCATTAGATATTTTTGTTACATACAATGGGCAGCTCGTTTATACCCAAACCGAAGATATTTATCAACGACCGTTTTCTGCGGAAGTGTTGCAGCAGATCGTGGATTTTGCTGATGAGGACCATCGCCAGATTATTTTTGGCGGCAGACGTCATGTGGAGGGCAGTAACTTGATGAAATGGTCACAAAATACATTGGTGAAACAAATCGCTGCTTGGATGCCAAACTGGTTTCCAGTCCGAACGGCGCGGCATCTGCTGCAATCGTTCAGCCCCAATCGCAAAAAAGGCCGTTACCAGCAATTAGAAATTTTACAAGGTCCCATTTATCAATGCGTACTCTTCAGCGCTGAAACAGAGTCAGCAAAATTAATGAAACGATTGCCGGAATGTTCATTTCAACGCTCAAATCCTTATTCAGTAGATATTGTTCCTAAAAATGGTTCAAAGTATCATGGTATTTTAGAATTTACTAAAGCCGCTGGAATTGAATTGACCGAGGTCATGGCTTTTGGGGATCATTATAATGATATTGAAATGATCCAAAAAGTCGGGATTGGTGTAGCGATGGGAAACGGATTGCCAGAAGTCAAAGCCCAAGCCGATTACGTCACAGATTCTAACGAAAAAGACGGGATCTATCAGGCGTTGAAACATTTTGAAATTATTTAATGGAGTGAATAAAATGAAAGAACCTTATCAGTTGGCACGTGAATTCCATGAGACATTTGCGCCGAGACCACCTAAAAAACCAACAGCCTTTTCTACAAAACAAGGAAGTTTTCGTGCAGGATTCAAAGCAGAAGAAATCGTGGAGTTTTTATACGGGGCAGCCGCCGGTGATGAAATGATCTTCAATGAACTAGTTGAAAAATTACACGAGAGCATTGATCAAGCGCAAGCAAAAGTTTTAGCAAAAGCAGAGGCGGTGGAAGATCCGTTGATCACAGAAGTTGATGCGTTGACCGATCTGCTTTATTTTACGTATGGATCATTTGCATTGATTGGTGTCAATCCTAAACCGATCTTTGAAATCGTTCATCGAGCCAATATGGGGAAATTATTTCCAGACGGCAAGCCGCATTATCATCCTGTAACAAATAAAGTGATGAAACCTGAAGAATGGTATGAAAAATATGCACCAGAGCCCTTGATCAAAAAAGAATTAGACCAACAAAAAGGAAAAGCTGAGTAATCTGAGCTTTTCCTTTTTGCGGTCTATCGAAAAATGTGCCGTTTAAATTAATCAAAGAATGTATAGTACAACGACCGCACAGCTAAGCGTTCGTGTTCACTTCGAATAGCAAAGATGATACTGCGCTCGTCGGCACCTTGAGAGATCATCCGCAAGTTGACATTTTTCCGAGCCAAAGCGGCGGTGCTGTCAGAAGTGATACCAGGTCGTTCACGCATACCTTCACCAACTAAGGCAACGACTGAAAGGCCATGCTCGATCGATAATTGGTCGGGCTGAATTTTTTCTTCGATTTGTTTCATTAACTCAGCTTCAATCTCACGTGTCAATTGACGTTCGCGCAAAATGATCGAGATATCATCGATTCCAGAAGGCATGTGTTCGAAGCCGATATCAAAGGATTCAAGAATTTGTAAAATCCGTCGAACAATTCCAACTTCTCGGTTCAATAAATATTTTCCAATGGTGATTCCACAAAAACCATCATCACTGGCAACACCAACGACTTCATTTCGATTCTCGTCATCAAAATTCTTTTTGATCAGTGTTCCTTTACATTCGGGGTTGTTGGTATTTTTGATAATCACCGGGATATGAGCTTTGAAAGCCGGCATCAAGGCCTCATCATGAAAAACAGTAAATCCAGCATAAGTAAGCTCGCGGATCTCACGATACGTAGCGTATTCGATCAATTCTGGATCGTGGATATATTTTGGACTCGCTGAAAAAATACCATCGACATCGGTAAAGTTTTCATATAAATCAGCTTTTAATCCCGCCGCCACGATCGATCCGGTAATATCTGAACCGCCGCGCGAAAAAGTACACAGTTGACCATCGACCGTATAACCAAAGAAGCCAGGAATAATCAAGATTTCTGCTGAGTCGTGCCATTGATAGATCTTTTCGTAAGATTGTTCTAAGATACGAGCATTTTGCGGTTCATTCGAAACAATGATCCCTAATTCTTTTGGATTGATATAGCGGGCATTGATGCCGCTTTTTTGAAAACAGGCTGCCACTAGCTGAGCATTCAGATTTTCTCCGGTTGCTAAAAAACTATCTAAAGCATAAGGGTCTGCCTGATTGTAATTTTCTTGCAGTCGCTGCAATTCAGTCTGAAAAGTTTTTTCCAGGTGCTTATCCACTTGGAATTCTGCTGCTATTTCAGTGTAGCGAGCAATGATTTCACGGACTACTTCATCAGTCTCTTGTTTGTAGACGACAGCGTTATAAAATTGAATCAATAAGTCGGTGACTTTTTTGTCTTTATTGTTCCTCTTTCCTGGAGCAGAAACGACAACGAAACGTCGGCTAGAGTCGCCAGTAACGATCGCTAAGACTTTTTTTAGTTGTTCAGCTGAAGCTACAGAGCTTCCGCCAAATTTGGTCACTTTCACTTTAATCACCTCTTATTTTAATGTGGTTTTAATATTATCCGAAAACTTAGAGAATTTCAAGGGGGCATAGAGCTTTCAAAATTAGAAAATTTTAAAAAGTTACATTATTCTTAAATTTATAGCAATTGAAGCAGCTACTAAAAAATGCTAGTATGAGGAGTGAGTGTGCGTGGATTGTTTCAAGTAAATTCGAAACTAGCTAGTGAAGAGCAAAGTCTTTTATGTTATAATCTACGTTAGATGTTTTTGCCTAAAAATAGAAAAAAGTACCATTAAACAAACTGAATCTTGATAGTTGAAAGGAAAATCATACATGGGAAGTAATGTAATCATAGGGATCGTTATCGGCTTAGTCGTTTTGGCAGCCGTTTTATACTTGATTGGTTATCTGATGAAGAAAAAAAACCAAGAACGCTTAAAAGAACTTGATCAAAGGAAAGAAGCGTTATTCGATCTTCCTGTCGTGGAAGAAGTCGATGAAGTGAAAAAAATGCACCTTGTCGGCCAAAGCCAAAATACTTTCCGTGAATGGAATCAAAAATGGACCGATGTTTCGACAAAATCTTTTGCGGAACTTGAAAGTCAGATTTTTGAAGTTGAAAGCCAAAATGAAACATTCCGTTTCATGAAAGGGAAGTCAGCGATCGAAAGTGCTGAACGCACGATGACCGAGATGGAAGAGGAAGTTGAAGGGATCCGCACGGGGTTGAAGGAATTGCGTGAAACGGAAGAACGTAATTCATTAGCTGTTCAACAAGCTTTAGATGTTTTTGAAGAGTTGAAAAAAGATCTAAAGGAAAAGAAAGACAGCTTTGGTCCAGCGTTACCAGAGATTCAAAAACAAGTGAAGAATATCGAAATCGAATTTACTCAATTCGTAACGTTGAATACGTCAGGAGATCCAATCGAAGCGCGCGAAGTATTGGACGATGCTGAAAAACATACGTACGAAGTCCAAGAGACGATGCAAAAGGTTCCTGTCATTTATGAAGATTTAGAAAAGACATTCCCAGGTCAAATCGAGGAATTAGAAAAAACATACCAAAAGATGTTGGCAGACGATTTCGTATTGCCAGAAGATGATTTTGACGAGCGTTTAGACAAAGTCAAAAAACATGTTGAACGTTCATTAGAAGATCTAGAAAAAATTGAGTTAGGTACAGTAGAAACAGCGAACAAAGAAACGGCTGAACTGATCGATGATTTGTATATAATATTAGAAAAAGAGTTTGAAGCTAAAAAATATGTTTTAACCAACCGCAAGACCATCGGCGAATACATCGCGCATGCGTCGCGGAACAATCATCAATTGATGGTTGAACTAGATCATACGTCACAAAGCTATGCGCTGAACAACAATGAGCTGGGGCGTGCCCGCGGTTTCCAAACGGAGATCGAAGAATTGGAACGGCGCAATCGGAATATTGAACCGCAGATTGATAAACATGAATTACCATTTTCAGAAGTTCAAGTATTCTACAAAGATGCATTTAAAGTTTTAGACGATATTGAGACAAAACAAGTCGAGATCGATGATGACTTGCATGATTTGCGTAAAGGCGAAAAAGAAGCTGCTGAAAAAATCGAAAAATACGAATTCCGTTTGCGTAATTTAAAACGTTACGTAGAACAACAACGTTTGCCTGGTTTGCCAGGAGATTATCTAGAATTCTTCTTTGTTGCGACAGATCGTGTAGAAGAGTTGAGCCAAGCGCTGAATAAGATTCGGATCAATATGCGAGACATCAATAAATTAGTGAATCTTTGCGATGAAGATATCGAGCTGTTAGATCAAAAGACATATGACTTAGTTGATGCGGCAGCTTTGACAGAACAGATGATGCAATATGCAAATCGTTACCGTCATACACATCCTGAGATTAAAAATGCGATTGAAAACAGTTTAGAACTATTTAATAAAGAATACCGTTACCAAGATGCGTTGGATGAGATTGGTACAGCACTTGAACGAGTTGAACCAGGAGCATTCAAACGAATCGAAGATTTTTATTTCAATAACCGAGATTTAGTTTAAGCTGAGCGCGATGCTCAGCTTTTTTTAATCGCTGCAAATAAATTCAAAAAGCGAGAAATGTTCGTTATGCTAAAAACGGCTGAGCGCTATGAAGCAGGATTTGGAAGGAATACTTGAAGACTTGCAGTATTCCCGCTATAATAGGAAAGAATTTTTGAAGGAAGGTCATAAGATGATTTATTTTGATAACAGTGCAACAACAGCGATTTATCCGTTAGCACTTGATACATATGTAAAAACCAGCCAACGCATCATGGGGAATCCCTCTAGTTTACATGATTTGGGAACACAGGCGAATCGTTTGCTGCAACAAGCCCGCAAACAAATTGCTGAACTGTTGGATGTGCAAGCAAATGAGATTTTTTTTACTAGTGGAGGCACAGAAGGCGATAATTGGATTTTAAAAGGTACGGCGATCGCAAAACGTGAGTATGGCAATCACATCATTATTTCCAGTGTTGAACACCCCGCTGTTCGCCGGACAGCCGAGCAGCTGGAAGAACTTGGCTTTGAGGTCAGCATCGCACCAGTAGATCGCTCCGGCTTTGTAGAAGTAGACAAATTAGCTGCGCTGATTCGTCCTGAAACGATCTTAGTCTCAGTGATGGGCGTTAATAATGAAATGGGTGCGATCCAACCAATCGCGGCTATCAGCGAAGTGTTAGAAAAGCACCCCACGATTCATTTTCATGTCGATGCAGTTCAAGCCATCGGAAAAGTTGATCAAACAAAATGGCTGACCCCACGAGTTGATTTTGCTGCGTTTTCTGCGCATAAATTCCACGGTCCCCGCGGCGTTGGATTTATTTATTGGAAAGCTGGTAAAAAATTAGCTCCGCTGTTGAACGGCGGCGGACAAGAGAGCGGACAACGGGCAACAACCGAAAATCTGCCGGCCATCGTTGCTATGAGCCGTGCGTTACGAATCCATCTTGAAAAAAAAGCCGAGCGGCCAAATCATACCGCGATTATTCGGCAATATTTGAAAGAAGCCTTACTGAGCTATGATAAAGTAACGGTTTTCTCCGGTGACGAAAACTTTGCTCCGCATATTTTAACTTTTGGGATCAAAGGGATTCGCGGAGAAGTTTTAGTGCATGCATTAGAAGAAAAACAGATCTTTGTTTCTACGACAAGTGCTTGTTCCAGCCGTAAAAAAGTGGACAGCTCAACATTGCATGCGATGCATGTTCCTCATGACGTAGCGACAACAGCTGTGCGGGTAAGTTTAGATGAAGCGAACACAATGGCAGAAGCCGAACAGTTTATGGTGATATTTAATCATCTTTACGAGAAATTTTCAAAAATCAATTAGTGAAGATAAAAAAGGAGAATGAACGTGCAATATACAGAGATCATGGTACGTTACGGTGAGCTATCGACGAAAGGAAAAAATCGTCGTACGTTCATTATGCAACTGGCACAAAATGTCCGTCGCGCATTAGCTGAATTTTCTAATTTAAAAATTCATGCTGATCGTGACCGGATGCATATCTTATTAAATGGTGAAGATAGCCACTTAGTTTTACCAAAATTAGAAAAGGTTTTTGGAATCCAAAATTTTTCACCTAGTATTCGTGTAGACAAAAATCTTAATGCGTTGAAACAAATGGCGCAGCAAATCATGCAAGAAATTTATACAGGCAATGAAACTTTTAAAATCACTGCAAAACGTAGTGATCATGACTTTGAATTAGACAGTCAAGGACTGCAGCAATTTTTAGGCGATGCAGTGATGGATGTTTTTCCAGAGATCAAAGCACAGATGAGACGACCAGATATCAACTTGCGGGTGGAGATCCGCCGCGACGATGCCTATCTTTCTTATGAAACGATCAAAGGGGCAGGTGGATTGCCAGTCGGTACTAGTGGTCGCGGAATGTTGATGTTGTCTGGCGGAATCGATTCGCCAGTTGCCGGTTACTTAGCAATGAAGCGAGGCGTTGAAATCGAAGCCGTTCATTTTGCGAGTCCGCCTTATACAAGCGAACAAGCATTGCAAAAAGCGAAAGATCTGACCGAGAAATTGACGCCTTATGTCGGCGGTATTCAGTTTATTGAAGTTCCTTTTACGGAGATCCAAGAAGAAATCAAAAAACGCAGCCCGCAAGGTTATTGGATGACCTTGACGCGACGTATGATGTTGCGGATAACGGATGCGATTCGTGAAATGCGTCATGGATTAGTGATCGTAAACGGCGAATCTTTAGGACAAGTGGCTTCGCAAACATTACACAGCATGGTAGCCATCAATGAAGTGACGACAACACCGATTATCCGTCCGGTCGTGACGATGGATAAAAATGAAATCATTGAGTTGGCAGAAAAAATCGATACGTTTAAATTGGCGATCCAGCCGTTTGAAGACTGCTGCACGATTTTTGCACCACCACAACCAAAAACACGTCCAAAATTGGAAAAAGTTTTAGAGTTGGAAGAACGATTTGATATCGAAGGTTTGATGGCGCGCTGTTTAGCCGGACTGAAGATTGAAGAAATCTTCCCAGAACAAGCAGAAAAATCTGGCGAATTTGCAGACTTTTTATAGGACTAATGGAGCAGGAGAGAATACTTTCCTGCTCTTTTTTTGTAAAGGATTGTTATTGCTTTTTTTCCGTGTTAGAATCATATATGTGAAGTGATTAACAAACAATACAAAAATAAATCTATTAAAACGAATAAGGATGCCAGTTCCGCTTTTAGCAGTATAAAGGAGTTTGTAAGTATAGCGGAATGGTATACGGTATGAGCATCAAACTAATTTTTGTAAAAAA
>NZ_BJDX01000008.1 GCF_005405365.1 Enterococcus xiangfangensis | reverse complement strand
AGTATAGCGGAATGGTATACGGTATGAGCATCAAACTAATTTTTGTAAAAAAATTAATTCATTAAAACGAATAAGGAGAATGATCATGGAGCGGATACTTCAAAAGCCATTGTTATCAAAAGCGACAACGAAAAGATTGTCTTTGTATTTGCGTTGTTTGAAGGGACTGGAAAAAAATAATGTCACTCGTATCAAATCTTCTGAGCTGAGCAAAATGACGCAAGTCGGGTCAGCGACGATTCGACGCGATTTTTCGCATTTTGGTGAATTGGGCCGCAGCGGATATGGGTATGATGTGCATGATTTGATCAAAGTGTTCAGTGAGATGTTAGAAACAAAAGAAGAAAAACGGATCGCGCTGATCGGCTGTGGAAATTTAGGACAAGCGCTGTTAAACAATAATTTTCGTCGAAATGAAAATTTGAAGATTGTTTGTGCATTTGATAATGATCCTGAAAAAATTGGCAAAGAACTCTGTGGTTACCATGTTTATTCAATTGATGAGATGGAAAAAGTTTTAGCAGAAGAAAAAATTACGGTTGCGATTTCGACAGTTCCAAGTCAAAATGCTCAAGCGGCAATCGATCAAGTGGTTGCCAATGGCATCACAGCGATTTTAAATTTTGCGCCAGATCCATTGAAAGTACCGGACAATGTCCATGTCCATTACATCGATCTGACCTCGGAATTACAGACACTGATCTATTTTGATGGGCAGTAAGACTTTACAAGTCACAGACTTCATTGTAAAATGAGGCAAACAAGGATCAAGAGGAGTACATGAGCAGCAAAGGTTGAGAGAGAAAGTGCTAGGCTGAAACATTTTCACTTTGACTCATGGAAGGTAGCTTGGGAGTTTTGCGTTCTGAAAAAAGTAAGAGCGCGCGGCGCATGACCGTTATCCATGTTTGAGCGGCAGAATTTTTTCTGCAATTTAGGTGGTACCGCGTAATTTACGTCCTAGAACACAAGCGTGTTCTAGGACTTTTTGTTAGCTCTGTTTTTTTGACGCAGAAAATCAGAAAATTTGTGCGGGAAATGTTTAGCAGATAAAACTGATTCTGAGCTGACTAGCACCAAACAATTACTAGGAGGAACATATATGACTGAAAATTTACCAACAAAATTCAATCCGCAAGAAGTTGAAGCCGGTCGTTACCAAAAATGGTTAGAACAAGATTTGTTCAAACCATCAGAAGATAAAAAAGCCAAACCTTATTCTATCGTGATCCCACCACCAAATGTGACGGGAAAATTACACTTAGGTCATGCTTGGGATACAACGTTGCAAGATATGATCATTCGTCAAAAACGGATGCAAGGTTTTGATACATTGTGGTTGCCGGGGATGGACCATGCAGGAATTGCAACACAAGCAAAAGTAGAAGAAAAATTAAGAGAACAAGGAATCTCTCGTTATGATCTTGGCCGTGAAAAATTTGTCGATCAAGTCTGGCAATGGAAAGAGGAGTATGCTGGCCACATTCGTGAACAATGGGCTAAGTTGGGATTGTCATTAGATTACAGCCGCGAACGTTTTACTTTAGATGACGGATTATCTGAAGCTGTCCGAAAAGTTTTCGTTTCTTTATATGAAAAAAAATTGATCTATCGTGGAGAATATATCATCAATTGGGATCCACAAGCAAAAACAGCGTTATCTGATATTGAAGTGATCCACAAAGACTTAGAAGGTGCTTTTTATCACGTGTCGTATCCGTTAGCTGATGGCAGCGGCGTTTTAGAAATCGCAACGACGCGTCCTGAAACGATGTTAGGCGATACTGCGATCGCAGTTCATCCTGATGATGAACGTTATCAAGAGTTGATCGGCAAAATGGCGATCTTACCTTTAGTAGATAAAGAAATTCCAATCATTGCAGATAGTTACGTTGATCGTGAGTTTGGAACTGGTGCGGTGAAGATCACGCCGGCGCACGATCCTAATGACTTCGAGGTCGGTAATCGTCATAACTTGCCGCGAGTAAACGTGATGAATCCAGACGGCAGCATGAATGAACTGGCTGGAAAATATGCTGGGATGGATCGTTTCGCCGCTCGCAAGGCGATCGTCGCTGATTTAAAAGAAATTGGTCGTTTGATCAAAGTTGAGAACATGGTTCATAGTGTTGGACACTCTGAAAGAACCGGTGTTGTAGTCGAACCGCGTTTATCTACTCAATGGTTTGTCAAGATGGGGCCACTTGCTGAGCAAGCTGTAAACAATCAAGGCACAGAGAATGCAGTAGAATTTTTCCCGCCGCGTTTTAATAATACTTTTATGACATGGATGGAAAATGTTCATGACTGGGTAATCTCTCGTCAATTATGGTGGGGGCATCGGATTCCGGCTTGGTATCATAAAGAAACTGGTGAAATGTATGTTGGGATGGAAGCGCCAACTGACAGTGAAAACTGGGAACAAGATCCAGACGTGTTGGATACATGGTTCAGTTCTGCTTTATGGCCTTTTTCTACGATGGGTTGGCCAGATGAAGCAAGCGCAGACTATAAACGTTACTTTCCAACAAGTACGTTAGTTACCGGTTATGATATTATTTTCTTCTGGGTCAGCCGAATGATCTTCCAAAGCTTGGAATTTACGGATGAACGCCCATTCAAAAATGTTTTGATTCACGGGTTGATTCGTGACGAACAAGGCCGCAAGATGAGTAAATCTTTAGGCAATGGGATCGATCCGATGGATGTCATTGAAAAATATGGTGCCGATGCATTGCGCTGGTTCTTATCGACTGGTTCTGCACCGGGACAAGATGTTCGATTCAGTTATGAAAAAATGGATGCTGCTTGGAACTTCATCAATAAAATTTGGAATGCGTCTCGTTTTGTAATCATGAATGTTGAAGACTTTACGACAGAAGACATTGATTTTACTGGTGAAAAAACGGTAGCAGATCGTTGGATCTTGACTCGTTTAAATGAAACAATCGAAAAAGTTACTAATTTGTTCGATCAGTTTGAATTTGGTGAAGCCGGTCGTCAATTGTATAATTTCATGTGGGATGATTTCTGTGATTGGTACATCGAAATGAGTAAAGAGATTCTTTACGGGGAAGACGAAACAGCGAAACGGACAACGAAGAGCATCTTAATCCACGTGTTGGATCAAACCTTACGCTTATTGCATCCAATCATGCCATTCGTAACAGAAGAAATCTGGGCAAAGATTCCGCATATGGGTGAATCATTAGTCGTCGCTAAGTATCCAGTCGTTCAATCAGAAAATAATGATGAAACAGCTGCTAAAGGGATGGAAGTCTTGAAAGAATTGATTCGTTCTGTTCGGAATATTCGTGCGGAAGTGAATACGCCGCTTTCAAAACCAATTACTTTGTTGATCAAAACAAGTGATCCAAAAGTTGATGAATTTTTGATCGAAAATACGAGCTACATCGAACGCTTCTGCAATCCAGAAGAATTGACGATCAGCAGTGAGATTACTGCACCTGATTTAGCGATGTCGGCTGTATTGACCGGTGCAGAAATCTATCTTCCGTTAGCTGGTTTGATTAACATTGAAGAAGAAATCAAACGTTTAGAAAAAGAATTAGCAAAATGGAGCGGTGAAGTCAAACGTGTGCAAGGAAAACTTGCCAACGAACGTTTTGTCGCAAATGCTCCTGAAAATGTCGTTGCAGAAGAGCGCGCAAAAGAAAAAGATTATTTAGAAAAACAAGCAGCCGTTCAAGAACGGATCGAAAGCTTGCGGACGATTTCTTAAAGGAAGTAATGGGTGTGACCAATTGAGGTCGCACCCATTTTTTATGGTGAATTTAGGACGAGGTTGTTGAACCATCGACTAGATTTTGAAAAACTTTGTCTTTTAAAAGAATCATGCTAGACAATCTTTCTTTGACAATTTTTGCTATACTAGAAATATACAAAAAATGATGCAAATGAGGCGAATAATTTTGACGATAGAAGAAGCGATTGCTTGGATTCACAGTCGAAAAAAATTTGGATCCCGTCCAGGTTTAGATCGTATCCAAGCCTTATTAACCAAACTAGACCATCCTGAAAAGAAAGTTTCCGTGATCCATATCGCTGGAACAAATGGCAAAGGTTCCACTGTCGCCTATTTACGCAGTATTTTAGTCGAAGCCGGTTTGACCGTCGGGAGTTTTACTTCGCCATATATTGAAGAATTCAATGAACGAATCGCAATAGACGGAAAATCAATTCCTGATGACGAGCTGATTCATTATGTAAAAAAATTCCAACCGATCGTTGCGAAGTTGGATCAAGAACCGGCAATCAGTGGCATCACAGAATTTGAGATCTTAACAGCAATCATGCTTGATTATTTTGCCGCAAAAAAAGTCGATGTAGCGATCGTTGAAGTTGGACTGGGCGGTTTATTAGATTCAACCAATGTCGTTTTGCCGATTTTGACAGCAATCACGACCATTGGCTACGATCATATGGATATTTTAGGTGATACGCTCAATGAGATCGCGTACCAAAAAGCTGGGATCATCAAGCAAAATATTCCCGTCGTGACTGGAAACATCACTAAGGGGCCTTTAATCGAAATCATTGAAAAAGCGGCGGCTGAAACAGCTAAAATCTATCGATATGGAGAAGAATATCAGGTAGATTATATGCGGCCGGATCCAACTTGGGGCGAGTTGTTCAATTTCACCGATCGGGCAGGCAAGTTTCCAGCGTTAAAAGTTCCATTGCTGGGTCGGCATCAAGTAGAAAATGCCGGAGTCGCAATTGAATTATTCCATTTATATTGTGAACTAAAAGGACTACCGTTTGAAGAAAAAACGATCCAAAAGGGACTATTACATGCACAGTGGCCTGCTCGGATGGAAAAAATCAGCGATGAACCGCTGATCGTGATGGACGGTGCTCATAACGGACATGCGATGGAACGTTTAGTCGAAAATGTAAAGCGTGAATTTCGCGGATATAATGTAAAAATTCTTTTTTCTGCATTGGAGACAAAAGATGTGGATCATATGCTGACACAACTAGCAACTATTCCCAATGTAAAAATTTATTTAACAACGTTTGAATATCCGAAAGCTTTGGATCTCAGTCGCTTTGATAAACTAGACAGTCGATTTGAAGTTGTTTCCCTTTGGCAATTCGGTTTAGGTGAGTTGTTGGAAACTATGGAAGCAGGCGATTTATTATTGATCACTGGATCACTGTATTTCGTTTCTGAAGTGCGTCAATTATTATTAAACTTAGGAGGTACAAATGAAAAAAGTTAAAGGAATCATTTTTGATATGGATGGACTGTTGTTTGATACAGAATCGATTTACTATGAAGCAAACCAAATAGTAGCAGATAAATACGATCTTCCGTTCACTAAAGAGATCTATACTCAATTTATCGGCGTCTCCGATGAGGAAGTTTGGGCCGAGCTGCATAAAATGTATGCCGATCATGGAAAAGAGACCGTTCAACAATTCATCGATGAGAGCTGGGGAATGGCTCATGATCGTTTCAAAACAGGTAAGGTCGATTTGAAACCAGGCGTTTATGAATTATTGGCTTATTTGGAAGAAAAAAATATTCCGCGGGTTTTAGCATCAAGTAACGTTCGACCAATCATTGAGATTTTATTGGAACATGCGGGGATTCGCGACAAGTTTTCTGCGATCATTTCAGCAGAAGATGTGAAATTTGCTAAACCTGATCCGGAAATTTTCGTTATTGCGGCTGACCGTTTAGGGATTACTGGAACTGACGGGTTAGTCTTAGAGGATTCTAAAAATGGGATTTTAGCGGCAGAAGGTGCAGGCGTTCCAGTCGTGATGATTCCAGATATTTTACCACCAACGGCTGAATTAGAAGAAAAAACTGAAGCTGTTTTAGTATCTTTGCATGAAGTAATCGACTTTTTGGAGAAATAAAGAAGCGTCCCTTGCGTACTTTAAAGAAAAGTAAGCAAGGGAGTTTTTTTATGGAAAAGAATTCATTGTTGCAAGAGCTGCCTGAAAGCTCGTGGCCACGGGAACGATTGCTACGAGAAGGTGAGAAACATTTATCTGATCAAGAATTATTAGCAATCATTTTGCGCAACGGATCACGCCAGCAAAATGTTATGGAACTTGCCGGTAATATTTTGCGAGAATATTCGACACTCTATGAGTTGAAGTACACTACCTTACAAGAGCTGCAGCAATTTAAAGGAATCGGAGAAACACGAGCAATCGAACTGAAGGCAATGATGGAATTTGGCTATCGGATTTATCGAGCATTACAGCCTAAGCTTGGGAAAATTCAATCTAGTTTCTCATTCGGCCAGTTTTTAATAACAGAATTGAAAGATTACCGACAAGAACATTTGGTGGCATTTTTCTTAAATACTAAAAATGAGATCATTTTTCGAAAGACAATTTTTATTGGCTCATTGAACCAGTCGATTGCGCATCCGCGGGAGATATTTCGTGAAGCGGTGCGAACGAGCGCGGCACGAGTGGTTCTTGGACACAATCATCCTTCAGGCAATCCACTGCCTTCGCAAAACGATTTGGAATTTACTGAGCGTGTGCGGGAATGCGGTGCGATGATGGGCATCGAGTTGTTGGACCATATTATCGTTGGCGAAACCAAATATTTCAGTTTGCGGGAAGAAAAGTACTTAAAGTAGTAATTGAAAACCCTTGCGTACAGAATAACACCAATGTTAAACTATTAATGTAATCTTGTTTGAGTTGCGAGTTGGTATACAGATAGTTTCCTTTTCGTCAGCTAGCAATGTTACAATCAATAAGTGCTCAGGCACGAGGAGGATTTTATTCATGGAAAACGGAACAGTAAAATGGTTTAACGCAGAAAAAGGCTTTGGTTTCATTACTCGCGAAGACGGCAGCGATGTATTCGTACATTTCTCAGCTATCCAAGGTGATGGATTCAAAACAGTTGAAGAAGGACAAGCAGTAACTTTTGATGTTGAAGAAAGCGATCGCGGCCCTCAAGCAGTTAACGTTGTTAAACAATAAAATGACAAAGCCTTAGAGATTTTTCTCTAAGGCTCTTTTTATGTTCGACTTAGTGGATATTTTGCCAAACAATGGATTGAATCGTAAGGTGTTTCAAAACGATTTATGACGAAAAGAGAAGCGCTTTCTTTGTATCGAAGCAAAAAAGCGGAGACTTAATGCTCCATAGAAAATTGAAAAAAGCGATCTTCTTCTAAATCGGGCGTATGATTCGCGTTATTGACAGCCAATGCGGCTTTGCCGATACAGTATTGCCAGAAAAAATCAAAGAAGAACGGATTGTTTTTTTCTGATTGGAGCGCAACAAAGGTGTCTTTAGTCACTTGCTTAACTAACTGGATGGTGTCAGAGTCTTGCAAAAAGAAACGATGAAATTCATCTGGATAATCTAGTGCGTAGTTTGTAATAGTTGTCGAGAGGCTCTGCAAAGATCTTGGCTCTTGATCTTGCAAAAAATCACTGTATTTTACTAAGATCCGGCTAGTTAAAACGGACTTTAATTCAGCGAGATTGGCAAATTCGCGATAGATCGGCTGTGTTGAGCAAGCGATGTGTTGGGCGATGTTGCGAGCGTGGAATTTTTTAAAGCCCTCATTAATAATCAATTGATAAGCACCATCAATTATGTGGCTTCGTTGTACACGTTGTGTTCTTACCATAAGTGATCTTCCTTTATCTTTAATTGAAAGTGTCGGAAAAACAATGAAAAAAATTATATTTATCCCGATAGTCTTTATTGTGCAAATAAAATCATTGTTTGTCAATTATTTTTTTATAATCGAATAAAAAATAATTTTTTTATAAAGGAATTTTATTGGTTTTCCTAACTAAAAAACATCTATCTAAAAATTTAGATAGATGTTTTGCTTAATTATCAGGTGTCATGATCATCGGTAAGATCATTGGATGACGCTCTGTTTGATCAAATAAGAATGGTTGCAAAGCGGCGACCATTGCATTTTTTAATTTAGTCTCCGTACAGCCGACTTCATTTAAAGCTTCACGCAGCGCATGGAATAAAATTCGTTGTCCTTCATTGATCATCTCACCGGATTCACGCATGTAGACAAAACCGCGGGATAAAATATCGGGACCTGCGAGAATTTCTTTTTTCGCAATATCGACAGTTGCAACAGCGAGAACCAATCCTTCTTCGGAAAGAATTCGCCGGTCGCGCAAGACCACATTACCGATATCACCGATACCGCTGCCGTCGACGTAAACATCACTAGCATTGAAATGACCAGCCCGACGCGCGCTGTCAGCCGTTAGTGCAAGCATGTCGCCATTTTCCATGATAAAACAATTTTCTTCAGGAACACCGGTGTCTTGTGCTAGACCCGTATGAATCTTGAGCATTCGAAATTCACCATGAATTGGAACAAAATATTTTGGTTTCATCAAGCGCAGCATTAATTTTTGTTCTTGCTGGCTGCCGTGACCAGAAGTGTGAATGTTGTTGACTTTTCCATGGATCACTTCAGCACCAGCTTCAGAAAGCAAGTTGATCAGATGATTGACGCTGGTAGTATTTCCAGGGATCGGCGAGCTTGAAAAAATCACTGTATCATCTGGTTGAATCTGGATCTGCCGATGCGTCCCATTTGCAATCCGCGATAAAGCGGCCATCGGTTCACCTTGAGAACCAGTACATAAAATCATTAATTTGTTTGCTGGTAAATGATTGATCTCATGAGCAGCGACGAAAGTACCGTCAGGAACAGTGATGTAACCTAATTTCTGACCGTTGACGATCGCATTTTCCATGCTGCGACCAAATACGGCAATTTTACGTCCTGTCGCCACAGCAGCGGTAGCCGCTTGCTGCAATCGTGAAATATTAGAAGCAAACGTTGCAAAGATGATCCGTCCTTTGATTTTTTCCATGATCCGCAAGATCGATTGACCGATCGTTTGCTCGGATTTGGTAAATGTTGGGACTTCTGCATTCGTACTGTCAGAAAGTAGACACAAGACGCCTTCTTCTCCAAGTTTAGCCATCCGATGCAAATTCGCCGGTTGGCCGACGGGGGTGAAGTCGAATTTGAAATCACCTGTTTCCACGATATTGCCAGAAGGCGTTTTGACAACGACTCCTAATGGATCAGGGATACTGTGAGTCGTACGGAAAAAGCTTACTGAAGTTTTGCGGAAGCGAATGACAGAATCTTCATCGATCTCATGCAATTCGGCGTCACGCAGCAAGCCATGTTCATCCAATTTATTTTTGATCAATGCTAAAGCTAATGCGCCGGCATAGATTGGAATATTGGCTTGTTTCAATAGATAAGGCACACCGCCGATATGATCTTCGTGTCCGTGCGTAATCACTACTGCTTTGACTTTATTGATGTTTTGGACAACATAACTAAAATCGGGAATGACATAATCAATTCCTAGCAGATCATCTTCCGGAAATTTTATTCCGGCATCAATAATGATGATCTCATCTTGAAATTGGACCCCATACATATTTTTTCCGATTTCGCCCAATCCGCCAATAGCAAAAACACCCGTTTCATTGTTTTTTAGCGAGAGTTTCATATTAGAACTCCGTTAACTTGAAGTCGGCATTTTCTTTTTCGTACTCTAAGTGATTGCCTTCTAAAAGTTGGATATATTCCACGTTATATGGGGTGTTATCGCGCAATAAGTTGTGAACCATTTCTTCACCATCTGCTTCTACATACAGTGATTGTGTTTGTTCGCGTTTTGGGTTCCGTTCTTTGGTTTCTTGATAATAAACTTTGTAAATCATAAATCAATCTCCTTTATTTGCATAATAGCAATTTTTTCCACGACAAAATGAGGGGCGACTGCCACCTATTTTTTTATGCTCAACGTCTTAGTTTAGGTAAAGCGCTGAGAAGAAGCCTCGTCTTTGCTTCTTGCTTGAAAAAACAATTTCACCGTTCATTGGGTTGTTCTTACAACAATTACTTGTAGTTTATCACAGAATATATAAGAAGTATAGAAACTAGGAAGTGAAATGAGGATTCCTTAAAACTTTTCAGAAAATCCAAAAAAACTAAAATAAAAAACTGATTATTATGGAGGCGGAAGCAATCTGTTTATGCTATATTGGAATCATTACGGTATAGAAAGAGGCGAGAAAATGAAGTTGATGTTGCGGTATACTTTACGCTACAAAAAGTTATTATTGTTTGATTTCATCAGTGTTTTTGGATTTATCTTGATTGAATTGGGATTGCCGACGATCTTGGCTATGATGATCGACCGAGGGATTGGAAATAGTGATTTTGATTATATACAAAGAATGGGGATCTTAATGATCGTGATCACCGTGGTTGGTATCGTCATGAACATCTCATTACGTTACTTCAGTTCTCAGATCACCTCTAAAATGGTTGCGGCAATCCGGGATGATTTGTTTGAAAAAGTTCAAACTTTTTCACATTCAGAGTACGAGCAGATCGGTGTGCCTTCTTTGATCACTCGAACGACAAATGACGCGTATCAAATCATGTTGTTTATGCAAAATATTTTGACGACGGGTTTTATGACGCCTATGATGTTTGGAATGAGTTTATATTTAATCATGCGCACGAGCCCGGGCTTAGGTTTTTATGTCTTGTTAGCACTGCCTATTTTATTGCTGGCAGTTCTCTTGATTGCGAAATTTTCCGAGCCACTATCGACAAAACAACAAAAGAATTTGGATAATATCAATGGAATTTTACGAGAAAACCTTTCAGGCTTACGTGTGATCCGCGCTTTCGTGAATGAAAAATTTGAAGAAATGCGTTTTCGATTAGTAAATGACGCGTATACAAATAGTTCAAAAAGCTTATTTCATCTGATGGCTGTAGCACAGCCGGGCTTTTTCTTTCTATTTAATATCGTGATGGTCTTGATCATTTGGAATGGGACCGTTCAGATCAGCCACGGATCGCTAGCAGTCGGGACATTGATCGCTTTTATTGAATACATTTTCCATGCGTTGTTTTCTTTCATGTTATTTGCGACAGTCTTTATGATGTATCCGCGGGCGAATGTTTCGGCGCAACGGATTCAAGAAGTTTTTGACATGGAACCATCGATCAAAGACAATCCGAAAGAAACAATCAAATCAACTGAAAAAAGTTCATTAGAATTTCGCAACGTGACCTTTGCTTATCCGGGACACTCGGAAAGTCCTGTGATACGCAATGTCAGTTTCACTGCAAATCCAGGCGAGACGGTAGCTTTTATCGGCAGTACAGGTTCAGGAAAATCGACGTTGATCCAACTGATCCCGCGGTTTTATGATGTGACAGAAGGGCAAGTTTTAGTTGATGGTCAAGACGTACGCGCATATCGCTTAAAGGATTTGCGTGAAAAAATCGGCTATATTCCGCAAAAAGCACAATTATTTACCGGAACGATCGCCGATAATTTACGTTATGGGAAAAAAGATGCGACGCAAGCAGAGCTGGAACGAGCGGCTGAGATCGCACAAGCTGCGGAATTTATCTCTCAAAAGCCAGCTGGTTATCAAGAAAAATTAGCAGAAGGCGGCAGTAATTTTTCTGGCGGGCAAAAACAACGTTTAGCGATCGCGCGTGCCGTGATCCGTCAGCCAGAAATTTATATCTTTGATGATAGTTTTTCCGCACTGGATTATCAAACGGATGCAAAGTTGCGAGCTCGTTTAAAAAAAGAGACAACTGAATCGGCTGTTTTGATTGTTGCTCAACGAGTTGGAACGATCATGCATGCAGATAAGATTGTCGTACTAAATGAAGGAGATGTTGTCGGAATCGGCACTCACCGCGAATTATTAGAAAAATGTCCTATTTATTATGACATTGCCGCATCGCAATTATCGAAGGAGGAATTGGCATGAAAAAATATACTTCTTCTTTAAAACGGTTGATGCATTATATCAATCCTTACAAAAAAACATTCATCTTAGTCTTGGTATTGGCAGTCGGAACGTTGGTTTTAGGTACATGGATGCCTTATTTGACCGGACTTCCTACGACAGAAGTCAGCAAAAATATCGCGCAAGGCGAAGCAATCAATTTTGATTATGTTTTCAAATGGTTAGTGGTGATCGTGATTGTCGGGATCGTGTATTGCGGCACACAATTAGGAACCGGGTGGTTGATGGCCAATGTTGTTCAATCCGCCATGCGGGATCTGCGAGAAGATATCGAAGCAAAAATCAATCGTCTGCCTGTTTCATATTTTGACCGCAATCAACAAGGAAATATCTTATCGCGAGTAACAAATGATGTAGATGCCGTCAGCAACGCGATGCAACAGGCAATCATCAAATCAATCAATGCGGTTTTAGGAATTTTACTGGCAGTTGCGATGATGATTTATATCAATCCACTGATGGCTGTTTTTTCGATGATCATGATTCCGTTGTCGATCGTGATTTCACGAAAAATCGTCCAAGTCTCACAAAAAGATTTTCAAGGAATGCAAAACTCACTTGGCGAGCTGAATGGTTTTGTCCAAGAAAATATGACAGGGTTCAGTATTTTAAAATTGTATGGTCGCGAGCAAGAAACATTGACTGGTTTTAGTGAAGTCAATCATGAACTGCGTCGCTTTGGTTTCCGCGCTGCATTTGTTTCTAGTCTGATGCAGCCGCTTGTTCAAGTAACGGCGTATGCGACTTACATCGCGATGGCGATCCTCGGCAGTTGGAATGTGATTCATGGAGTGATTTTAGTCGGTCAGCTGCAAGCTTTTATTCAATACATTTGGCAAGTCAGCCAGCCGATGGGAGAAATCACGCAGTTATCATCGATGATCCAAAGTGCTTCAGCTTCAGCTAAACGAGTTTTTGAAATTTTGGATGAGCCTGAAGAAGAGTTGAATGAACAAGATCTGCCGTTACCAGAGCCTGTTCAAGGAAATGTCATCTTTGATCATGTGAAATTCAGCTATGATCCGAAGAAACCGTTGATCGAAGATTTGAGTTTTGAAGTCAAAGCCGGTGAAACGGTAGCAATCGTTGGGCCGACCGGAGCGGGAAAAACGACGTTGATCAATTTATTGATGCGTTTTTATGATATCGACAGTGGAAAAATTTTGATCGATGGAGTAAATACGCAAGAAATGAAACGTTCAGATGTTCGTTCGCTATTCGGTATGGTTTTGCAAGATGCATGGCTATATGAAGGCACGATCGGTGACAATATTCGTTTCGGCCGTTTAGAGGCCACAGATTATGAAGTTGTCGATGCGGCTAAGACTGCCAATGTCGATCATTTTATTCGTACAATGCCGGGCGGGTATGAAATGGCGATCAATTCAGAAGGTGATAATGTATCACTTGGTCAAAAACAATTGTTGACGATTGCGCGGGCAGTGATCTCAGATCCAAAAATTTTGATCTTGGATGAAGCGACCAGCTCCGTTGATACCCGTTTAGAAGGGTTGATCCAAAAAGCGATGGATCGAGTGATGCAAGGACGAACCAGTTTTGTAATCGCCCATCGTTTGTCGACGATTCGCGATGCAGATCTTATCTTAGTCATGAAAGATGGGCAGATCATTGAACATGGGACGCACAATGAATTATTAGCACAAGACGGATTTTATGAACAACTTTACAATAGTCAGTTTATGGAAGAAAGCGAATAATTATAAGTATGATGGTGTGGCAGAAGCGGGCAGTTTTAAGAATAAGGAAGAATTTTCGGAAATTGCGGTTCAAATTTTGTGAAATATTGGCTTGTTTTCGAAGCAGCTACTCCTGTCATACACCGTTTATTCAGAAAAAATGGGGCCGACAATTTTGTCGGGTCCTTTTTTTATAGTTGCTGCAAAGGTCGTCTGAAAGCAAAGCAGTTATAGTTAAAAAATAGTCAATAGTACGTTTATTTTTTTGTTGAATTATCGAAGGAGAAATCTTTAGTCATATCACTTTTTATTGAGGAAGGCGTATTTAATAAATGCTATACTTAGTTTGAAAATTATTAGCCAAAATGACTAAGTTGAGACAGCTTTATGAAGGAGAGAGCAGAATGGATTTTATTGCAGATAGTGCAGATGTGTATGGGGATGTGACCATCGGAGCAGGTTCGACAATTTGGTTTCAAAGTGTTTTGCGCGGCGACAGTAACCGTATTTCAATTGGTGAAAAAAGCAATATTCAAGATGGAACGATCGTCCATGTCGATCACGAGGCACCAACTTTGATAGAAGACCGTGTGACGGTCGGTCATGCGTGTATCATTCATGGTTGTACGATTCATTCAGGAGCGTTGATCGGAATGGGTTCGACGATTTTGAATCATGCGGAGATTGGCGAAAATAGTTTGATCGGAGCAGGTTCGTTAGTGACAGAAGGCACCGTAATCCCGTCAGGTGTTTTGGCCTTTGGTTCTCCAGCACGGGTGATACGCCAACTAACTCCTGAAGAAATCAAAAAAAATCAGGAAAACGCTCAGCATTACTATGAACTGGGTCAAGCGTATTTAAATCAGGAATTTCAAGTGTTTAAAGGATCCTCTGATGAAAGAGACTAGCTTTTTATTATTGCAAGCACAATTGCGCGCTTTGTTTCCGGATGAAGGATTGCATCAGTTGGCAATTTATGAAGATCAGGCTGGAGAGATCTTGATTTTTTCAAGTCGTGGTCTGCACGTGCTAGAAGAAGATGATTTGACAAAAGAGCCGCGAAATATTTATTTCACTCCGGATTGCTTGAAACCCTTTGCGCTTAGGCAACATGCTGGGGTCTTCGAACTTATTGTGGAAACGCTTAGAAACCATAAATTTATTTTAGCCTTCCCTGATCAAACCGATGCGTATCAAGCGATGCAGCTGCTAGCAGATCTCTTAACAAAATAAGACAATTTAGTATAATTTTTTCTTGATTCCATATATAATCTTACTAAAAGGAAGTGATAAAAATGGATGGAAGCAAATTTGATCGTGAGCCGGTAAATGAAGAAGGATTATTGGCTCAAGGTTATCGCAAATATCAGGGTGAAGGCATTGATATTTATTATAATAAAGATATTTGCGCGCACATCGGCAATTGTGTTCGGGGGAATCCAGAAATTTTTGAGGTGGGCCGCAGACCATGGATCATTCCTGATAACGGCAGTGTTGAAAATGCTAGTTATGTTGTGGATACTTGTCCTAGCGGCGCATTGAAATACGTGATCAAAAAGTAAATAAATTTAGCGAGGAGAATTACAATGGAAATCAAAGAAGAAAAAGAACGTCTAGTTTTATTGAATGATGCAAATGAAGAAGCTGGTGAAATGACTTGGTCAGTTGCCGGTCCAGAAATTATGATAATCGATCATACATTTGTTGATCCTACGTATCGCGGTCAAGGGTTGGCTGAAAAATTAGTTGCAGCAGGGGTCGAAAAAGCACGTAAAGAAGGCAAAAAAATTATTCCGCTATGCCCGTTTGCTAAAAAAGAATTTGAGGAAAAAGCAGAGTATGGAGATGTTTTAAGAAAATAATTTAGCCCTTCTCTAGTCAAAAGCCTTCATTTATGCTAAAGTTGAAAATGAGGTAGTTTGGAAATAAGGAGGATCATCTTTTGTATAATTTTATTTTGGGTGTGATCTTAGTTTTATCAGTGATTATCGTTATCACGATCATGATGCAACCTAGCAAACAAAATAGTGCGGCAAGTGCGTTCACTGGCGGCGCCGATCAGCTGTTCGGAAAACAAAAAGCACGTGGATTTGAAGCTGTGATGCAACGATCTACCGCGATTTTAGGTGCGATTTGGCTGATTTTACTCTTTGTATTAATGTTTTTATCTAGCAAATAAAGCCGGCCTCTCAAGTGAGAGGTCTTTTTTATTTTGTATTTGTCTCAAATCAAGTACACTCTAAGATAAGGGATCATTAAACGATGATCTGATTTTAGTCAGAAATAATAGATAAATAAAGAAAAATACGAGCATTCTTACCAAGAATTTGCAATATTCAAATGATACACAAGGAGTGAAGGAAAATGATCCAAACACCTGATTCACTGTTTTTACCACATGGAAGCCGAGCTGTTTTACTTTTGCACGCTTATTCAGGTAGTCCGAATGATGTTCGGATGTTGGCACGCTTTTTAGAAAAATTAAATTATACAGTGTATGTTCCTATGTACACTGGACATGGAACGACGGATCCGCTGGATATCTTACAAGAAACCGCGGAAGGTTGGTGGCAAGATAGCCAGCACGCGGTAGAATTTTTACGTGCACAAGGCTATCAAGAAATCGCCGTTTTCGGACTTTCAATGGGTGGAATCTTTGCTACTCGATTATTGAGTGCGATGTCAGACGAGTTGATTGGCGGCGGTTTTTTCTGTTCACCAATCGCACCGGTTAAAACTAATGTGACAGAAAACTTCCTATTATATGCTCGCCAAGTCTTGGAACGGACAAATGGAGAAATGGTAGAAGCAAAAATCGAAAGTTATCGATCGTTAGTGGAGCAACAGTTAGCGACAATCGAAGAGCAAGCACGTCATGCATTTGAAAATTTAGCGAAAATTGATCGTCCTTTTTTTATGGCGCAGGCTGGACAAGATGAAATGATCGAGGCTAAAGGAGTTTTTCAAACGGCAGAAGGGTTGCAGCAGACAACGTTTACCTTGAACTGGTATCCTAAGAGTGGACATGTGATCACAGTTGGACCTGAAAGAAGACAATTTGAACAAGACGTAGCTGATTTTTTAGCAGGTCTTGGCTGGAGAGAAAATAATGGAGAAAAAAACAATTAAAGCAGAAATATTGGCTGGCTTGAAAGCAGCCAATAAAAAAAGTCTTTCAATGGAAGAATTAGCAGAAATTCTAAACATGCGCAAAAGTGCTGATTTTAAACTGCTCGTTCAAACAGTAGCGCAGCTGGAACGAGAAAAAGCGCTGGAATTTAACAAAAAAGGCCGAATCAAATTGCCTTTTCAACCGATCAAAGTCGAAGGAATCTTTCGGCGCAATGAACGTGGATTTGGTTTTGTAACGATTGATCCGGAAGAGCCAGATGTTTTCATACCAAAAGACGCAACGAATTTTGCGATGGACGGGGATATTGTCATGATCGATATCCAAAAAACGGCGGATCTTTTTTCTGAACGCGGTGCAGAAGGCCGAGTGGTTTCCATCAAAGAACGAAAAATCCAACAGCTTGTTGGTGAATTTACCGCTTTTGATGTTGCAGAGATCGCAGAATCTGATTTGTTTGGTTATGTGAAACCAAAAGATAAAAAAAGTGCGCAGTTCAAAGTCTTTGTTGCGGCTGAAGGGATCCAACCAGTCGATGGCAGTATCGTTATTGTTGAGATCACTCATTATCCGGAAAAAGGCTATGCTGAAAGTTTGGAAGGCGTAGTGACTAAAGTAGTGGGGCATAAAAATGACCCTGGGATGGATATCTTATCAATCGTCATTGCACAAGGAATCCCAACCGCTTTTCCTGAAGAAGTTCAAACCGCTTCAGAACAAGTACCAGATCAAATCAGTGAAACGGATTTAATCGGCCGCCGTGATTTACGCAATCAGCAGATTGTTACGATCGATGGAGCGGATGCAAAAGACTTAGATGATGCGGTTACTGTACGCAAGTTAGAAAATGGCAATTATTTTTTAGGGGTTCATATCGCAGACGTGTCGCATTATGTCACTGAAAATAGTGTGCTCGATAAAGAAGCGTTTGAACGTGGGACGAGTGTTTATTTGACGGACCGGGTGATTCCAATGATCCCGCAACGATTATCCAATGGGATTTGTTCATTGAATCCGCATGTTTCACGGCTGACGATGAGTTGTGAGATGGAGATCGATGCAGCAGGGACGATTTTGCATCATGAGATCTTTCAAAGTGTCATTCAAACGAGTGAACGAATGACGTATTCAGCTGTAAATGCGATTTTGGAGGAAGAAGATCCTGAAACGATCCAGCAGTACCAAACCTTGGTACCGATGTTTCATTTAATGAAGGAACTCCATCAAATTCTCGAAGGACGACGCAATCAACGTGGGGCGATCAATTTTGAAGACCGTGAAGCGAAGATTTTAGTCGATCCTGAAGGACGTCCGTTAGATATCGAATTGAGGGAACGCGGAGTTGGTGAACGACTGATTGAATCGTTTATGTTGGCTGCAAATGAAACAGTCGCTAAACATTTTAATCAGTTAAAATTACCGTTTATTTATCGGATCCATGAACAGCCGAAAGAAGAAAAAATGCAACGCTTCTTTGATTTTGCGGCCGCTTTAGGTATCTTAGTTAAAGGAACGAAAAATACGATCACGCCAAAAGACTTGCAACAAGTCATTGATGATGTGGAAGATAAGCCAGAAGCAGCAGTGATCAACACGATGTTGTTACGCAGTATGCAACAAGCCCGCTATTCAGAAGACAATTATGGACATTATGGTCTAGCGGCGGAATATTATACACACTTTACGTCACCGATTCGTCGCTATCCTGATTTGATTGTTCATCGGTTGATTCGATCGTATAGTCAAGATCAAAGCGAGGCGATCAAGACCAAATGGGAAGAATCGTTGCCTGAAATCGCTGATCACAGTTCGAAAATGGAACGCCGATCGGTTGAAGCTGAACGTGAAGTCGACAGCATGAAAAAAGCAGAATTTATGGCAGAAAAAATTGGTGAAGAATTTGATGGTATCATCAGTTCTGTGACGAAGTTTGGAATCTTTATCGAGTTGCCGAACACAGTCGAAGGCTTGATTCATTTAAATGAATTAAAGCAAGATTATTTCCATTTTATCGAAAATCAATTAGCTTTAGTCGGCGAACGCACACGTCAAACCTTTAAAATCGGACAAAAAGTACGAGTAAAAGTTACCAAATCAGATCCTGAAACACGAGAAATTGATTTTGAGCTTCTTGAAGCGGAAGAAGTCCCTGCCCTGGAGATTCCAGGAAACAATCGCAATCGACGCCGCAGACCTGCAGGTGATGGAAGAAACAATCAATCGACTGAAAAAAATCGCAGCAAAAATTCTGATCGTCAGAAAAAAACTGGCGACAAGAAAAAGAAAAAAGGGAAGAAGGCTTTTTATAAAACGGTACCTAAAAAGAAAAAGCCAGGTAGAAAGAAGGGATAGTATGCCAAAAGGCGAAGGCAAGTTAGTGGCGCAAAATAAAAAGGCGCGTCATGATTATACGATAACGGATACAATCGAAGCGGGAATCGTCTTGCAAGGTACGGAAATCAAATCGATTCGCAACAGCCGGATCAATTTGAAAGATGGGTTCGCACGGATCCGCAATGGCGAGATATTTTTATACAATGTTCATATCAGTCCTTACGAACAAGGAAATATCTTTAATCACGATCCTGTACGTACGCGCAAACTATTGATGCATAAAAAACAAATTGCCCGTTTGGCCGGCGAAGTCAAAAATGCCGGCATCACCCTTGTTCCGCTGAAAGTCTATTTAAAAGATGGTTATGCAAAAGTCTTGATCGGGGTAGCCAAAGGTAAACATCAATATGACAAGCGAGAAAGTTTGAAGCGCAAAGACGTGGATCGTCAGATTAGTCGAACATTAAAAAATTACGCACGGTAACAAAATATTCTTTTTCGCATATTTAAAGAAGATCTCTTTACTTCGTTATAAATTTTGATACGATTAGTTACAATCCGTTCCGTTTGATTTAAGGGATAAAAGGGCTATTAAAGCCGTTTTAGATAGAATAAAATAACGATCTAAAAAATAATCCGAGTTAGGCGGAAAAATTTTAAGAAAATTCTTTGAAATTTTCTTTTTCTGGTGGTAACATACGATAGTATTTTGAGGAGCAGCGCTAAGCAGGCACGAGCTGACGCGAGTCGCTGGGAAGAGAGGTGAACTAGATTGGATGAAAAAACTTGGGTTTTCCATATTGGTCCCATATGGTTTGATGGTACAGTTACGACAATGATTCTTGTGACATGTGTGATCGTCTTTTTTATTGTCTATGCATTTACACGCAACTTATCATTGAAGCCCAAAGGAAAGCAAAACGCAATTGAGTGGGTCATTGATTTTACTACGAACATTGTTGGCGACAACATGCCTCGTAAAGAAGTCAGAAATTTTAGTTTGTTCTCATTTACGTTGTTCTTATTTATTTTTGTAGCAAACCAAATTGGATTGGTCACAAAAATTGTTACTGGTGATGAAGTGACTTATTGGAAGAGTCCGACAGCTGATCCATTTGTAACGATGGGATTAGCCTTACTCGTATTGGTCTTAGCAAATTATCTAGGATCGGAGAAATTAGGCTTAGGTGGCTACATCAAAAATTCTTTCTTCACACCTTCAGGATTATTTCCTATTAAATTGATGGAAGAATTTACAAATGTTATCACGTTAGGCTTACGTCTTTACGGGAACATTTTTGCTGGTGAAGTACTGCTTTCACTGATCGCCAGCATGGTAACAAGCTCTGGATGGTGGACTTTGCCATTCGCGATCCCGCTTGAGATGATTTGGATCGCATTCTCATTATTTATCGGTAGTATCCAAGCATTTGTTTTCACTACTCTATCTATGGTTTATATCAGTCATAAAATCGAGGTAGAATAAAAAAATTAACATACTTTAGGAGGAAATTTATTATGAACTTTATCGGTGCAGGAATCGCAATCATGGGAGCCGCAATTGGGGCTGGTTATGGTAACGGACAAGTAATCTCAAAAGCAATTGAATCAATGGCACGTCAACCAGAAATGTCAGGTCAAATTCGTTCAACAATGTTTATCGGTGTTGGTTTGATCGAAGCTGTGCCAATTCTAGGTGTCGTACTAGGCATGTTGATGGTTTTCCAAGGTTAATAATTGACACTTTTTTGTTGAGACTTAAAAAGTCTGCGGACCGCCTAATGGTCTGCGAATGAGGAAGATGAACAGAAAGGAAGACCGAGTATGCTGAATCTGGTTATTGCTGAGACTGTCAACACAACGCTCGGTAATTTAATTGCCGTTACGGGAGCTTTTGTAATCCTAATGGCATTATTGAAAAAATTCGCGTGGGGTGCCATTCAAGATATCCTAAGCAAGCGTGAAGAAAAGATCGCCAATGATCTAGATTCTGCCGAACAGTCACGGATTAAAGCGGCTGAGTTGGAAAAAGAACGTGAAACTCAGTTAGCAAGTTCTCGCAGTGACGCGGCGGACATCATCAAAAACGCAAAGGAAAGTGGCGAGTTGAGTCGTCAAAACATCATCCAAGATACAAAAGAAGAAGTCTCTCGTTTAAAAGATCGTGCTCAAACCGAGATCAAAGACGAACGCGAAAACGCGTTGATTTCTGTTAAAGATGATGTAGCAACACTTTCCTTGCAAATCGCAGAGAAAATCTTGAGCAAAGAGCTTTCACAAGGTGCTCATCAAGATTTGATCAATGACTACATGGACAAGCTGGGTAACACGAAACATGAAGCTTGATAAATACACTGTTGGTAAACGTTATGGCCGAGCTTTGTTTGAATTGGCGATCGAAAATAAAGCTGCCGATGCCGTTTATCAAGAGTTATTGACGATTCGGGAAATCTGTAAAGAAATTCCTGATTTAGGAAATATTTTGACCGACGTTCGTCTAGAAGGCGCTGAAAAAAAAGCGATCATGGATGCTTTTGTCGGCGGTTTTGACGGGATCGTCAAAAATTTTCTGTTAGTTGTTTTTGAATACAATCGTAGCGATGATCTACCTTTTATGATCGAAGAATTTGAACATCGCTACGATGCATTGAATAAACTCGCACACGGAACAGTCACAACGGCTGTGCCGCTCTCTGAAGAAAAGAAACAAGAACTCGAATCAAAAGTCGCTGATGTTTTTGGCTATCAGAAGGCCACATTAACCCCGTTAGTTGACGAATCAATTCTCGGCGGTGTCATCGTTGAAACAGATCATCGAGTGATCGACGGCAGCCTCGCCAGCCAATTAAATGGTCTACGAGCAGCACTTAGTAAGAAGTAGAGAAGAAGAGGTGAAATGAATGGCCATCAAGGCAGAAGAAATCAGTGCTTTAATCAAAGAACAAATTCAAAATTATGATAATAAACTGTCGGTTGAAGAAATCGGAACAGTCACCTACGTTGGGGATGGGATCGCCCGTGCCCACGGTTTGGAAAACGCGATGAGCGGAGAACTTTTAGAGTTTTCAAACGGCTCTTACGGAATGGCACAAAACTTAGAAAGCAATGATGTCGGTATTATTGTTCTAGGCGAATTTGAGTCCATTCGTGAAGGAGATAAAGTAAAACGTACCGGTAAAATCATGGAAGTCCCCGTTGGCGATAATATGATCGGCCGCGTGGTCAATCCATTAGGACAACCAATTGACGGCATGGGTCCAATTGAAACAAGCAAAACCCGTCCAGTCGAAGCAATGGCTCCTGGCGTTATGCAACGTAAATCTGTTTCTGAGCCAATGCAAACTGGTTTGAAAGCAATCGATGCGCTCGTTCCAATTGGCCGCGGTCAACGGGAATTAGTTATCGGTGACCGTAAAACAGGTAAAACTTCGATTGCGATTGATACAATCATCAACCAAAAAGGTCAAGACATGATCTGTATCTATGTTGCAATCGGACAAAAAGAATCCACTGTCCGTTCACAAGTAGAAACATTGCGTAAATTTGGGGCAATGGATTATACCATCGTTGTGACAGCGGGAGCATCTCAACCTGCACCGCTATTATTTATCGCGCCTTATGCTGGAACAGCAATGGGTGAAGAATTCATGTATAACGGTAAACACGTTTTGGTTGTCTTTGATGATTTATCAAAACAAGCCGTAGCGTATCGTGAACTTTCCTTACTATTGCGTCGTCCGCCAGGTCGTGAAGCATACCCAGGGGATGTCTTTTATTTGCATTCACGTTTATTGGAACGTGCGGCAAAACTTTCAGATGAATTAGGCGGCGGTTCTTTAACAGCCTTACCATTTGTTGAAACACAAGCGGGAGATATTTCTGCTTATATTCCTACCAACGTGATCTCAATCACTGATGGACAAATTTTCTTGGAAAACGATTTGTTTTATGCTGGGATTCGTCCAGCCGTTGACGCCGGTTTATCTGTATCGCGGGTTGGTGGTTCAGCACAAATCAAAGCAATGAAAAAAGTTGCGGGAACTCTTCGTTTAGACCTTGCCAGCTATCGTGAATTAGAAGCCTTCACGCAATTTGGTTCAGATTTAGATGCAGCGACACAAGCGAAATTAAATCGTGGACGCCGGACAGTTGAAGTCTTGAAACAAAAATTACATGATCCACTTCCTGTTGAAAAACAAGTTGTGATTCTTTATGCCTTGACTCATGGGGTTCTTGACAGTGTTTCAGTCAATAGCATTTTAGATTTTGAAGCCCGCTTATTTGAATATCTAGAAACAAATCATTCAGATTTATTCGCAACGATTCGCGATACGAAGGATTTACCGGATACAGATAAATTAGATGAAGCAATTCAAGAATTTAAAGATATTTTTGACGCTTCTGCAGCTAACCAAGAAAAAGCATAATCGAGGTGAGAAAAAATCATGGCATCCTTAAATGAAATCAAAACACGGATTGCATCGACGAAGAAAACCAGTCAAATCACCAACGCTATGCAAATGGTATCCGCATCTAAATTAACGAAGTCGGAAGCTTATTCAGCTAAATTTCAATTGTATGCTTCAAGAGTACGTGAAATATTGACGCACTTAACCGCAAGCGAATTGACTGAATTGGCCAACTCGGGTCGTGAATTAGGTGGTATCAATTATCACAGCATGTTGTTGAATCGGCCAGTCAAAAAAACTGGTTATATTGTGATCACTTCTGACGGTGGGTTAGTCGGCGGTTACAACAGCTCGATTTTAAAACAGACGATGACGATGCTTGAAGATGATCATGATTCTGCTGATGAATATGTTTTGTTGGCCATTGGCGGAACCGGAGCAGACTTTTTCAAAGCTCGCGGCGTTAAATTAGCTTATGAATTGCGTAATTTATCGGATCAGCCAAGCTTTGATGAAGTACGAAAAATCGTTTCGATGACAACCAGCATGTATGAAAATCAAGTCTTCGATGAACTATACGTATGTTACAACCATCACGTAAATTCATTATCTAGTCAGTTCCGGGTAGAAAAAATGCTGCCAATCTCTGACTTGGATCCAAGCGAAGCACAAACATATCGCGAAGAATATTTGTTTGAACCTTCAAAAGAAGCCATTCTTGATCAACTGCTGCCGCAATATGCAGAAAGTTTGATCTACGGTGCGATCGTTGATGCCAAGACGGCAGAACACGCAGCAGGAATGACAGCGATGAAGACTGCGACTGATAATGCGAGCGCGATTATTGCTGATTTGACGATTTCATACAACCGGGCTCGTCAAGCAGCGATCACCCAAGAAATTACTGAAATTGTCGGCGGGGCATCCGCATTAGAATAATTTTGAGATTGGAGGAAAAAACATGAGTTCAGGCAAGATTGTTCAAGTTATTGGTCCCGTTGTCGACGTGGAATTTTCTTTAGATCAATCCTTACCAGACATCAACAATGCGTTGATTGTTTATAAAAAAGATAAAACAAAAGTCGTTCTTGAAGCAGCTTTGGAGCTTGGTGATGGTGTTATCCGCACAATCGCTATGGAATCAACAGATGGTTTGCAACGCGGAACAGAAGTTGTCGATACCGGCAAACCAATCTCTGTTCCAGTAGGTAAAGAAACTTTAGGTCGTGTGTTTAATGTATTAGGTGAAACAATCGATAAAGAAGCGCCTTTTCCTGAAGATGCAGAAAAAAGTGGTATCCATAAAAAAGCACCAGCTTTTGAAGAACTTAGCACAAGTAATGAGATTTTAGAAACAGGAATTAAAGTTATCGACTTATTAGCACCTTACTTAAAAGGTGGGAAAGTCGGACTATTCGGTGGTGCCGGTGTTGGTAAAACCGTATTGATTCAAGAATTGATTCATAATATCGCTCAAGAACACGGGGGGATTTCTGTCTTTACCGGTGTTGGTGAACGGACACGTGAAGGGAACGACCTTTACTATGAAATGAAAGACTCTGGCGTTATCGAAAAAACAGCCATGGTATTTGGTCAAATGAATGAGCCGCCTGGTGCGCGTATGCGTGTTGCCTTGACTGGTTTGACATTAGCTGAACATTTTCGTGATGAAGAAGGACAAGATGTGTTGCTGTTTATCGACAACATTTTCCGATTCACTCAAGCAGGTTCTGAAGTTTCTGCCTTACTTGGCCGGATGCCTTCAGCCGTGGGTTACCAACCAACTTTAGCAACTGAAATGGGTCAATTACAAGAAAGAATCACTTCAACGAAAAAAGGTTCGATCACTTCGATCCAAGCCATTTATGTACCAGCCGATGACTATACTGACCCGGCGCCAGCAACTGCCTTCGCCCATTTGGATGCAACAACTAACTTGGAACGTAAGTTGACGGAACAAGGGATCTACCCAGCCGTTGACCCATTGGCATCGTCATCAAGTGCTTTAGCACCTGAAATTGTTGGTGAAGAACATTATCGCGTAGCAACAGAAGTTCAACGTGTCTTGCAACGCTACCGCGAATTGCAAGATATCATCGCTATTTTAGGGATGGACGAATTGTCTGACCAAGAAAAAGTGATCGTTTCTCGTGCTCGTCGAATTCAATTCTTCTTGTCGCAAAACTTTAACGTGGCGGAACAATTTACTGGGCAACCTGGTTCATATGTTCCAGTTGAAAAAACTGTTGAAGGCTTTAAAGAAATTCTTGAAGGTAAATACGATGACCTTCCTGAAGAAGCATTCCGCAGCGTAGGTACAATCGAAGACGTAGTAGAAAAAGCGAAAACTTTAGGCTACTAGAAAGAGGTGCCCGATGGAACAAGAAAAAAACAAAGTTCTGCAAGTGAACGTTGTTACTCCAGATGGTAATGTTTATGATCATAATGCAACGATCGTCGTTGCAAAAACCGTTGCTGGTGAAATTGGTATTTTACCAGACCATGCGCCGATCATTGCACCTCTTGTAATCGATGAAGTGCGTATTCGTCGAACGGATCAAGATACCCATGTCGACTGGATCGCAGTCAATGGCGGGATCATGGAAGTTCGTGACAATGTATTGACGATCATTGCTGATACAGCTGAACGTGAACGTGATATCGACGTCTCTCGTGCCGAAAGAGCAAAACAACGTGCAGAAGCACGAATTCAAGAAGCGCGTGAAAAACAAGACACTGACCAACTAAGTCGTGCCGAAGTTGCTTTGCATCGTGCGATGAATCGTATCAAAGTTTCAAAACATCGTTAAACGCAGTTTTAGCAGAATTTTCTCTCAGCTGCTGTTGTTCACTAAAAAGGTTGTGTCTGTCTGACACAACCTTTTTGTGATAGGAAGAAAATTTTTCTCAGCTTGAGGCGACAAGCAATTCACTTTTTTTAGTCATGGTTCATCCTTAAAGATTGGAAAAGTGCTCGAAGAATTCAGCCAATCAAAAAAATTTTTTAGAAAGAGAAACAAAAATTAAGTTTTTTAAAAGTTTCTGTACAGTTCTTTACGTGCACAATGTGTTCTTCTTTGTATGAATCTGTGATATAATCCAAATGTTGATTTTTTTTGAAAGGAAACGACTTATGCAAGTGTTTGGAATTGATGCAATCGTTAGAATCATTTCGCATTTTTCTTTTATTTATTTAGCTTTTTGGGCGTTAAGAGCATTGCGAATCGAAAATCTATTCAAAGCATTTAAAGAAGCGCAAGTTCGTGTTGCGATTCTAATGTTGGCGATCGTCATAGGCTTTATTTGCAGTACGTTTTTCTTAGAAATCATTCTTTTGAGCAAAAATATATTTTTGACATTTAATTAAGGTACATAGACGAGAAATCGATTAGCTTTTTTGGAGGGAATACAATGGAAGAAATCATCGTTCGTGGTGGCAAACAATTAAAAGGAACGGTACATATTGAAGGAGCAAAAAATGCTGTATTGCCAATTTTGGCTGCAACGTTATTAGCTGAAGAAGGAACATCAACTTTAACCAATGTTCCAATCTTATCTGATGTTTTTACCATGAATCAAGTGATTCGTTATTTGAATACAGATGTTGAATTTAACGAAGAAAGTAAAGAAATCACAGTGGAGGCTACTCGTCAATTGAACGTGGAAGCCCCTTATGAATACGTAAGTAAAATGCGGGCATCCATCGTTGTAATGGGACCTTTGTTGGCTCGTAATGGTCACGCAAAAGTTGCGATGCCGGGCGGCTGTGCAATCGGCAAACGTCCAATTGATTTGCATCTAAAAGGATTTCAAGCTTTGGGCGCAAAGATTATCCAAAAAAATGGCTACATCGAAGCGATCGCTGATGAATTAGTCGGCGATACGATCTACTTGGACTTCCCAAGTGTTGGTGCAACCCAAAATATTATGATGGCTGCTGTAAAAGCGAAAGGGACGACAGTGATCGAAAATGTCGCTCGCGAACCTGAAATTGTTGATTTAGCCAACTTTTTGAATAAAATGGGTGCTAGCATTCATGGTGCTGGTACAGAAACGATGCGTATCGAAGGTGTTACTCATCTACATGCTGTTTCTCATCCAATCGTTCAAGACCGGATCGAAGCTGGAACCTTTATGGTTGCCGCTGCAATGAATGAAGGAAATGTTTTGATTGATGGTGCAATTCCTGAACACAATCGTCCATTGATTTCAAAATTGATCGAAATGGGTGTTACAATTACCGAAGAAAATGATGGCTTGCGAGTGATCGGTCCGAAAGTGCTGAAAGCTACAGATATCAAAACAATGCCTCATCCTGGTTTTCCAACAGATATGCAAGCACAAATGACAGCTATCCAATTAGTTGCAGAAGGCGTCAGCACAACGACTGAAACTGTTTTTGAGAACCGTTTCCAACACTTAGAAGAAATGCGCAGAATGAATGCGCAAGTCAAAATCGACAACAATGTTGCTTTGATCAAAGGTGGTTCCGAATTACAAGGAGCAGAAGTTTATGCGACTGATTTACGTGCTGCAGCTGCACTAGTATTAGCTGGTTTGCGAGCAAAAGGAATGACACGCGTACGCAACTTGAAATATTTGGATCGTGGATACTATCAATTCCATGTAAAACTTCAACAATTAGGTGCAGATGTGGAGCGTATGGACAGCGATAGCAAGAAAGCAGCGGATACCGCAACTGTTTTAGCTTAAGGAGTAGATTTATGAGTTCAGGTGAACATATCTTACGCAGCTTGATTCGAATCGCAGCGATTTTACTGGCTGGTGTCCTTTTGTTCATCATCGGCAGTATGATCGGTTATGGTGTAATGGGTGGCGGAAATCCTTTTAAAGTGTTATTGCCGGATGTATGGCGGCACATTTTGGAATTTATCCATTAGTCATTGTGTTGGAATTTAAGTAGAGAATCAAAGAGATCACCCATTTTTGGTGTGGTCTCTTTTTTACCAAATTTACTAGCTGGCTGAACATTGCCAGTGACAAAGAAATGAGTTTGAGGTGTGAAAATGAATGTTCTAAGTAAAGGACTGATTTTATTAGTCCGTGGGTATCAGCGATTCATCTCGCCGTTGACGCCGCCTTCATGTCGGTATTATCCTACCTGTTCTAGTTATATGATCAAAGCAATCCAAGTTCATGGAGCACTTAAAGGGTTCTTGATGGGAATCGCTCGGATTCTGCGCTGCCATCCATTGGCAAAAGCAGGATTAGATTATGTACCGATAAAATTCTCATTGCGAAAAAATTTAGTGGATCATGAAGAACCGGATTACCCACAACTGAAACGCAGAACAAGCGAGAGCTAGATTGAGTGTCTGGCTAAAGATGTTCGTTTACGGAGTGTTCAGAGTGTATTGAAGATCTGTATTAAAAATTCTAGTTATTTTAAATTTGTCTCTTTGGCTGTTCATCGGTTAGAGAGATTTTTTTTAGTTATCTAATAGATTTCGTAAATGTAAGCGCTAAAAATTGTTTGATAATACAGAATTATTAAAATATTCAGATAATTTAATTGACAGTGAGAGTTTTTTGCTTTATATTCTTTAATATCTTATCGAATTATCATTAATTTATTAGGGGGTAACAAAATGAAGAAGAGAACAGTAGCGGTTTTAGCAGCCGGTTTATTTTTATTTAGTGCATGTGGTTCACCTAAAGCGAATGATAGCAGCAGTGGGGATGATGCCAAGACAATCAAAATCGGGGGAAACTTTGAGTTGTCAGGTGCCACCGCGGCTTATGGTGAAGTAGAAAATGATGGTGCCAAATTGGCCGTCGAACAAATCAACAAAGATGGTGGAATCGACGGAAAAAAAATTGAATATATTTCAAAAGACAATAAATCAGACAATAATGAAGCCGCATCTGTTGCAGCGAATTTGACGACAAAAGACGAAGTAGTTGCGATTGTTGGACCAGCCACATCAGGTGCAACAAAAGCAACATTACCGAACTTAACAAAAGCGAAAGTACCTGCGGTAACACCTTCTGGGACAGATGATGCAATCACCGTCCAAAAAGGAAAAGTTCAAGATTATATTTTCCGCGCATGTTTCCAAGATAGCTTCCAAGGGATCGTATTAGCGAAATATGCAGAAGAAAATTTAAAAGCCGATAAAGCCGTCATTCTTGGGGACAACTCAAGTGATTATGCAATTGGATTAACAAAAGCTTTCAAGAAAACCTATAAAGGCGAGATTGTCGCAGAAGAAAACTTTACTGCAGGGGATAAAGATTTCCAAGCAGTCCTAACGAAGATCAAAGACAAAGATTTCGACGTAATCTATCTTCCTGGTTATTATACAGAAGCCGGTTTGATCATCAAGCAAGCTCGTGAAATGGGAATTAAACAACCAATTCTTGGAGCTGACGGTTTTGCTGATGAAAAATTGGTTGCAACAGCAGGGGCAAGCAATGTCAATAATATTTACTATACGGGTCACTTTTCAACGAAAGCACCGGCGACAGACAAAGTTGAACCATTTGTTAAAGCTTATGAAGAAAAATATGGCAAACAACCATCTTCATTCAATGCATTGGCCTACGATGCAGTCTATATGATCAAACAAGCAATTGAAGACGAAGGGGAAGCAACACCCGCAGCAATTCAAAAAGGCTTGGCTAACTTGAAAGACTTTGAAGGTGTAACTGGTAAGATCTCGATAGATAAAGATCACAATCCTGTCAAATCAGCGGTTGTCCTTGGTCTAACGAACGGAAAAGAATCTTCTGCTGAAACCGTAAATCCATAATTACTTAAAGCAGGCAAGGGGGTGTGCTAATGGAATTTGGTGCACCCTTTTTAAGAACCAAAGCATAAAATAATCGACCACTCTATTTTTTAGAAAAGTGATGTGATAAAAATGGAAGTATTTATTCAGCAAATCGTTAATGGACTTTTTCTAGGCAGTGTTTATGCACTGATGGCACTAGGCTATACCATGGTATATGGAATCATCAAATTGATCAATTTTGCTCATGGCGAAATCTATATGATTGGGTCTTTCATCGGGTACTTTTTGATTAACCAATTTAATATGGGATTCTTTCCAGCGCTAGTTTTATCAATGGTGGGCAGTGCGATATTAGGGGTCGTCATCGAATTTTTGGCCTATCGTCCGTTAAGAAATTCAACACGAATCGCGGCTTTAATCACAGCAATTGGTGTTTCGTATTTATTACAAAATATTATGATCTATTTTTTCAGTTCCACAACAAGACCTTTTCCACAAGTCATTAAATTGCAAGTTTTTAAATTTGGTTTTTTGAGTGTGTCAAATATTCAGCTATTGATTTTAGGACTGTCATTATTCTTGATGATCGCATTAAACATCATCGTACAAAAGACCAAAATGGGAAAAGCAATGCGCGCGGTGAGTGTCGATACTGATGCAGCGCAGTTGATGGGAATTGATGTCAATCGAACAATTTCATTTACATTTGCATTAGGTTCTGCGCTGGCTGCTGCTGGCGGGATGATGATTGGGCTGTATTACAATTCGATCGATCCGATGATGGGGTATATCCCTGGACTGAAATCATTTATCGCGGCAGTTTTAGGCGGAATTGGGATCATTCCTGGTGCGGCGATCGGCGGTTTTGTTATCGGCTTGATCGAAACGTTGACCACAGCCTTAGGTTTCTCAGATTTCAAAGACGCGGTAGTTTATATCGTCTTGATTTTGATTTTGTTGATTCGTCCAGCCGGTATTTTAGGCAAACATGTAAAAGAGAAAGTGTAGGTGAGTCAAATGAAGAAGAATTTAAAATACAATTTGATTTGGCTAGCTTTGATCGTGATTGGCTACGCAGTATTATATGCGGCTTATTCAGCCGGATTGGTCAACCTGTTCTTAGATAATATTTTGGTTCAAATCGGGATAAACGTCATTTTAGCAGTCGGCTTGAATTTGATCATCGGATTTTCCGGGCAGTTTTCTTTGGGTCATGCTGGCTTTATGGCAATTGGTGCGTATGCGGCGGCTTTGATCTCAATGAATACGCCGACTTATGGTGGATTTTTCTTAGGAATGGCTGTAGGTGTTATCTTGGCGGGGATCGTTGCTGTAGCAGTAGGTATCCCGACTTTACGCTTGAGTGGAGATTACTTAGCAATCGCAACTTTAGGTGTAGCGGAAATTATTCGGATCTTATTGATCAATTTTAAAGATATCACTAATGGTCCTTCTGGTTTGTTTGGAATCGAGCCGTTTGTTGATTGGCAAATGGTTTATGGGTTTATGGCGATCACTACGCTATTTATCGTCAACTATATTCGTTCCGGTGCTGGACGTGCGACGATGGCGATTCGCGAAGATGAGATCGCAGCAGAAGCGATGGGCGTTAATACGACCAAATATAAAGTGATCGCTTTTACCTTTGGGGCAATGACGGCTAGTATCGCAGGTTCACTTTATGCGGGCTATTTACAATCTATTGCACCAAAAGACTTTGCGTTTACTAAATCGGTGGATATTTTGATCTTAGTTGTATTAGGCGGGATCGGCAGTGTCACAGGGACTTTTATTGCCGCAATTTTGTTAGGGATCATCAATATGTATCTGCAAGATTTTGGGACATTGCGGATGATCATTTACGCGTTGGCATTGATCATCTTAATGATCTTCAAGCCGGGCGGTTTACTAGGTACGAAAGAATTGTCCGTGAAAAAAATAATCGATAAGTTCAAAAAAGGAGATGACCAGAATGCCTCTGTTGGAAATTAAAGAATTAACCAAAAACTTTGGCGGTTTGGCGGCGGTCTCCAATGTCAATATCGCATTAGAAGAAAATCAATTAGTCGGTTTGATTGGTCCGAATGGTGCGGGGAAAACGACGTTGTTCAACTTGATCACCGGTGTGTACGAACCAAGTGAAGGGGATGTCTTATTAAAAGTTGATGGAAAAAGTCATCGGTTAAATGGACAAAAACCTTATGCGATTGCGGATCTTGGTTTGAGCCGAACCTTTCAGAATATTCGCTTGTTTAAAGATTTAACGGTTTTAGATAATGTTTTGATTGCTATGAACAGCAAAAACAAAGAGAGCTTTTTCTCTAGTGTTTTGCGTTTGCCGGCTTTTTATAATAAAGAAGAACATTTGAAAGCTGAAGCACTGAAATTATTAACCATTTTTGATTTGCAAGAAAAAGCCGAACATTTAGCTCGAAACTTGCCTTATGGGGAACAACGCCGGCTAGAAATCGTGCGAGCATTGGCAACAAAACCGAAGATTCTTTTCTTAGACGAACCAGCTGCTGGAATGAATCCGCAAGAAACTGCGGAGTTGACGTTACTGATTCGAAAGATCCAAGCAGAATTTAAAATCACGATCTTATTGATTGAACACGATATGAGTTTGGTCATGGATGTCTGCGAACGGATTTATGTGCTGGAGTATGGTCGTATTTTGGCTGAAGGTGTGCCAGAGGAAATCAAAAATAATCCAGAAGTTATCAAAGCCTATCTTGGAGGTGATCTATAATGCTGAAAATTGAAAATCTTTCGGTCCATTACGGGATGATCCAAGCGGTGCGAGATGTCAGCTTTGAAGTCAAACAAGGTGAGATCGTATCTTTGATCGGAGCAAATGGTGCAGGGAAAACGACGATTTTACGGACGATTTCAGGCTTAAATCATCCATCTAAAGGTACGATTACTTTTGAAGGTGCTCAGATTCAAAAGAAGGCTCCTAGAAAAATCGTGGCCCAAGGAATCTCCCAAGTTCCAGAAGGCCGTCATGTGTTCTCGGGATTGACTGTCTTAGAAAATTTGGAGATGGGAGCGTATTTGCGAAAAGACAGCGGGATGCAAAAAGATTATGACCATATTTATGAAAAATTTCCGATCTTAAAAGAACGATTGAATCAAGATGCTTCGACTCTTTCTGGTGGGGAACAGCAGATGTTGGCGATGGGTCGTGCATTGATGTCCAAACCACGCTTGCTGTTGTTAGACGAGCCGTCGATGGGATTAGCACCGATCTTCATTCAAGAGATTTTTAATATTATTCAAGAGATCCAAAAACAAGGGACCACGGTTTTATTGATCGAACAAAATGCCAAGATGGCTTTATCAATCGCAGACCGCGGATATGTTTTGGAGACAGGCAAAGTCGTCCTGTCAGGAACGGGTCAAGAATTGCTAGAAAGTGAAGAAGTCAAGAAAGCTTATCTAGGAGGGTAAAAAATGAGTGTAAAAGATTTTATGACAGAAAATTTAGTAACTGTTACGCCTGAGACAAAAATATTTGATGCCGTTGATTTAATGAAAAAATATGACATCCACCGTCTGCCGGTGATCGCTGACAATCGATTGGTCGGTCTGATTACTGAAGGAACGATTCAAGAGGCGCTCCCTTCAAAAGCGACGAGTTTAAGTGTTTACGAGGTCAATTATTTATTGAATAAAACGGTCGTAGCCGATGTGATGATCACAGAAGTCAAAACGATCGCTCCTGATGCAGAATTGGAAGATGGAATCTATTTGATGCGGCAAAATAAGATCAATGTTCTACCCGTACTAGCAGGTGACAAATTAGTGGGAATCATCACTAATAATGATATTTTTGATGCTTTCTTGAAATTGACTGGTTATTACGAAGGCGGTACACGTGTCCAATTAAAAATTTTAGAAGACAAAAAAGGCGTACTTGCCAGAGTTGCTAAGGTGTTGGCCGATCATGATTTCAGTATTTTGACAGTTATTGTGGACCACCAATCAAACGCTACGATTTTAGAGATCCAATTAGCCAGCAAAGAGACGGAAAAAATCAAACAGCTTCTAACTGATAATGGGTATGAAGTTTTGCGGGCAGCAGTTACACAGCCATAGCTTAAAGGACAATTGAGTGATCAGTTGTCCTTTTCTTTTGTTATATGCTAAAATATTTAGGACGGAGGGAAATCATATGTCTAAAAAGAACAAAGATATTCAAGTCCAAATCAAAGAAGAAGTACGTCAAATCGATGGAAAAGAGCAAACAGTCTCTCAATTAGTGATCGGTAAAAAAATTATTGGTGAAATCATTCCGGATAATAAAAATTTCCAAGCCTATACGGACGGACGATTACTGGGTAATTATAAGTCTTTAGACGACGGGATTGAGGCTTTGATCCGCAACTGGAATTTACATGAATAATTTTTAGAAAAGTACTTGCATTTTTTTTAAAGATTAGGTATTATAACTGAGTCGGGTTTTTAAATAATAAAAAAACCTAGCTGGAGGAGTAGCGAAGTGGCTAAACGCGACGGACTGTAAATCCGTTCCTTAGGGTTCAGTGGTTCGAATCCACTCTCCTCCACCATTGGGGTATAGCCAAGCGGTAAGGCAAGGGACTTTGACTCCCTCATGCGTTGGTTCGAATCCAGCTACCCCAGTCATTCAGTGAGTTGCTTTTGCAACTCACTTTTTTTTGCGTTTAGATAACAAGCTTTTAGCAATAACGGTGCAATGGATTTAATTTTTTAGGGCGATTAATCGGCCATTCAATGCATCTGTTTCATCGAAGAAGTTCTCTGGCTTGCTGCCTGTTGAAATATACGCTACATTTAAGATAAAGCTATAACAATTGGAGAAAGGAGCTTGGAACGATGAACAAATTTGAGGAAGTCAAAGAGCGGTTGGCCGATATGGTAGTGAAAGCCTACAGCACGATTAAAGAAAATTCATTAGAAGTGACTAAAGAAAAAGGACAAGCGCCGCGTGTACGCACGATTCGTCCAACCCGCCATACGATCAAATGGAAAGCAAAAAATCATTAAAAAGAGAGTATGGGCGAAGCAAGAAACTTTAGAAGCTTTTTCTCGCCATTTACTCGAAAAAAGGAGGTGTGACAAGATTTTTGTCACACCTTTTTTTAATGATCAATCTCGATACCTAAAATAGTCAGATGGCCATTGCCGACTAATTTGATAACTAATTTAGCAAGGCTGTCGGCACTCATGGTCGTGTCGCTAGTAATCCACCAATGCAAGGTTCCGATAAATATTGAAGTCATGTATTCAATGATAAAATCCAATGGTACTTCGATGTCATTTTCAGTGATTTTTAATCGGTTAAAGATATGGGAATATTTTTCATTTAAAATTTCTGCAATTTTTTTGCGGAGAATCTCGTTTCCTGAAGCATCCAAGACAGTCAAAAAGAATTTCCGATTTGCTTGAATCTGTTCATAAATATTTTTTAGGACCATTTCGATCTTGCGAACTTTTAACCGATTGCCTTGAACGATCTGATCAGGATCAAGGACCGAGGCAAAAGCGTCGATAGCCTGTTTAAAAATAAAATCATAGAGATCTTGTTTATCTTTGTAGTGAGCATAAAACGTTGCGCGATTAATCATTGCTTCATCGGCGATTTCTTGTACGGTGATATTGTCGAACCCTTTTACTTCTACTAAGTGAATAAAAGCTTCCATAATCATTTTGTTGGTTCGTTTAACTCGAAGGTCAATTTTTTTAGGCATAATAAAATCCTTTCGTTTTTCAACAGAGTTTGCTGGATTGTTGCTTATCACACGAATGAAATAGTTTTGAGTATTGCATAACGTTCGAAATGTTTTTAGAATATACGTGAGTAGTATAACAAACACTTTGTAAGTTAATCAACATGTGTTGTTAAAAAGGGAAGGTAGGAATGATTATGGCATTACGAGCAGGGATTGATGTTGGCTCTACAACCGTCAAGTTGGTCATTTTGAATGAACAAAACGAAAGTCTTTTTGCGAAGTATGAACGTCACTTTTCAGATGTGAAAAATGCCACAGAACGTATCTTGCGAGAAGCAGAAACAGTCATTGGTGATCAAGAAATGACGATGAGTATCACAGGTTCTGGCGGAATGGGGTTGGCCGATGTATTGGCGATTCCTTTTGTGCAAGAGGTAATCGCGTGTACACGCACAGTCGAAGAAATTATTCCTGAGACCGATGTAGTTATTGAATTAGGTGGAGAAGATGCAAAAATCACCTTTTTTGAAGGTTCGTTAGAGCAGCGAATGAATGGGAGCTGTGCTGGTGGGACGGGCGCGTTTATCGATCAGATGGCCGTCTTATTGAAAACGGATGCTAATGGCGTAAATGAATTAGCTAAAAACTATAAAACGATTTATCCAATCGCTTCTCGTTGCGGTGTGTTTGCAAAAACCGACGTACAACCGTTGATCAATGAAGGAGCAGCGAAAGAAGATATCGCAGCGAGTATTTTTCAAGCGGTCGTTAATCAAACGATTGCAGGTTTAGCCGCTGGACGAAAAATCAAAGGAAACATCGCTTTTCTTGGAGGACCGCTATTTTTCATGTCTGAATTGCGCCAGCGATTCATTGAAACATTAAATATTGCGCCGGAAAATGTGATCTTCCCAGAAAATCCGCAACTTTTTGTAGCGATGGGAGCGGCTTTTTATTCAGAAGAAGCAGAAATGACTTCATTAGAAGGCTTGCTGCATCGTTTACTAACTGCCGATGAAGGACATTTAGCACCTTCAGACACACTTGAACCATTATTTAAAGATGAAGCGGAGTTAGCCGAATTTCGGATGCGTCATGGTCAGGCGCAAGTCAGAGAAAAAGATTTAGCTGAACATGAAGGGGTCGCCTTTTTAGGGATTGATGCTGGTTCAACGACTACTAAAGTCACGCTGATCGATGATAATGGCAACTTGATGTATTCATTTTATGGTAATAATCAAGGGCAGCCGTTAGAGACGACCATGAAAGTCTTAAAAGACCTGTATACGAAGCTACCAGAAAACGTATTTATCGGAAAAGCAGCTGTTACGGGATATGGGGAGCAGTTGATTAAAAATGCGTTGAAAGTCGATATTGGTGAAGTTGAAACGATGGCCCATTATAAAGCGGCAAATTATTTTCAACCTGGGGTCGATTTTATTTTAGATATCGGCGGACAAGATATGAAAGCAATGACGATCAAAGACGGCGCCTTGTCTTCAATCCAATTAAACGAAGCATGTTCTTCCGGTTGCGGTTCGTTTATTGAAACATTCGCAAAATCGTTGAATTATAATGTAGAAGATTTTGCACAGGCGGCAGTGAAATCAAAAGCACCGGTTGATCTAGGTTCACGTTGTACTGTCTTTATGAATTCTAAAGTAAAACAAGTTCAAAAAGAAGGGGCTTCAGTTGGCGATATTTCTGCCGGCTTGTCTTATTCTGTCATCAAGAATGCGATTTATAAAGTAATCAAAGTTCGGCGTCCTGAAGAACTTGGTGAGAAAATCGTCTGTCAGGGCGGAACATTTTATAATGAAGCAGTTTTACGGGCATTTGAAGTTGTTTCCGGTCGGGAAGTTGTTCGGCCATCGATTGCTGGTTTAATGGGGGCTTTTGGAGCGGCGTTAATTGCTTTGGAAGATTATGAAATCGGCGAAACGACCGAAACACTTTCTTTAGCAGAAATCGATACATTTACGGCTGAAAAAGAATTTACTCATTGCGGGTTATGTGAAAATAATTGTATGCTGACGGTAACGTTATTCTCAGATGGACGCCAATTTATTACCGGAAATCGGTGCGAACGCGGCGCTCAAATCAAAGTAAAACGTGAAGATAAAAAAGTCAATTTAGTGGATTATAAATACCGCCGCTTATTCAAATATCGGCCATTACGCAAAAAAGATGCCGTCCGCGGCGAGATCGGGATCCCACGGGTCTTGAACATGTATGAAAATTATCCGTTGTGGCATACCTTCTTCAGCGATTTGGGTTTCCGAGTGAAGTTGTCACCGCGTTCCAACAAAGCATTGTATGAACAAGGAATGGAAACAATTCCGAGCGATACGGCTTGTTATCCAGCGAAAATCACTCATGGACATATCCAAGCCTTGATCGATAGCGGCGTACCGATGATCTTTTATCCTGGAGTCGTATTTGAACGAGAAGAATCAAAAGATGCGGATAATCATTTCAACTGCCCAATCGTTCAAAGTTATCCTGATGTGATTCGCAACAATGTGGATGATATTCGCGATGGCAAAGTGGATTATCGTAATCCATATTTGAATTTAGCCAATGAAGCTTCTGTTGCTAAAGTTCTTGGTCGTTGTTTCCAAGATTTAGGGATTACACAAGCAGAGATCGACCAAGCGTTGCATCATGCCTATGAAGAATTAGAAAAATTCAAAGCAGATGTCCGGCAAAAAGGGGAAGAAACCTTATTGATGCTCAATCAAAAAGGGCAACGCGGAATCGTTCTTTCTGGTCGTCCGTATCATTTGGATCCTGAGATCAATCACGGAATCGCTGAAGTGATCACGCAAGAAGGATTCCACGTATTAACAGAAGATAGCGTTTCTCATTTAGGCGATGTCGGCAATCTTCGTGTAGTCAATCAATGGGTCTACCATTCTCGACTATATGCAGCTGCTCGTGTCGTAGCCAAATCAAAAAATCTTGAACTAGTCCAACTAAATTCATTTGGTTGCGGGCTAGATGCAGTAACGACGGACCAAGTAGAAGAAATCATGGATCAATACGGTAAGATCTACACCGTTTTGAAAATCGACGAAGGGTCCAATTTAGGTGCAATCAGAATTCGTCTGCGTTCTTTAAAAGCTGCGGTTAACGAACGGGAGAAATCGAATTTTGAACCGGTCCAACGTTTTGAAGAACCAGAAAAAATCGTCTTTACTAAAGAGATGCGCAAAAAACATACTTTGCTTTTACCAATGCTTAGTCCAATCCATCAGTCCGGTTTGTTTGATGTTGCATTGGAAGCTTCTGGTTACAATGTTGTTTGTCTGCCAGCGATGGATCGTGAAGCAATCAATGTCGGTCTAAAATTTGTCAATAATGATTCCTGTTATCCAGCAATCATCTCGATTGGTCAGTTGGTTGAAGCCTTGCAAAGCGGAAAATACGATTTAGAAAATACGAGTGTGATGATGAGCCAAACCGGCGGCGGCTGTCGCGCAACAAACTATATCCCGTTACTGAGAAAAGCGTTGAATGATGCAGGGTTCTCACAAGTACCCGTTGTCTCTGTTTCACTAGGAAACAAAGGTGTAGAAAGCAATCCGGGATTTAAATACACATTGCCGATGTTAAAACGAATCGTTGTTGCGATTCTTTATGGGGATCTATTTGAACGGCTCGTTTATCGGACACGTCCTTACGAACTAGAAAAAGGTCAAATCGATGCTTTGCATGAAGAGTGGCTGAAAAAAGTAGAAAGTAATGTTCGGAGCGGCTCGCTAACTACGTTTAACCGCAACATGAAAAAAATTATCAAGGACTTTGATACTGTTCCAATTTCTAATGAAGTGAAACCAAAAGTCGGTATCGTTGGTGAAATTTTAGTTAAATATTCGCCGACAGCTAATAATGATATCGTTCGTTTGCTTGAAGCAGAAGGTGCTGAAGCAGTCGTACCTGACTTGATCGGTTTCATGAATTATTCTTTGTACAATCAAATTTGGAAATATGACAATATGGGCATGCCGAAAAAAAATAAAACGATCGCAGAAATGGCGATCAAATTGATTGAAGTGGTCGAAAAACCAATGGATAAAGCGTTGCGTGCTTCTGAACGCTTTACAGGGATTCATTCGATCTATCAATTGGCTGAAGATGCCGGCAAGATTCTTTCGATCGGAAATCATACAGGTGAAGGCTGGTTCTTGACTGGTGAGATGATTGATCTATTGAAAAATGGCGTCAATAATATCGTCTGCATGCAGCCGTTTGGATGTTTACCAAATCACGTGGTCGGTAAAGGGGTAATCAAAGAGTTGCGCCACCAGTATCCAAAATCAAATATTGCAGCGATCGATTATGACCCAGGGGTTTCGATCGTCAATCAATTGAATCGGATCCGCTTGATGATGGCGACTGCCAACAAACAATTAAAAGCAGAAATCAAAAACTGATTGAAAGAGTAGACCAATTAAATGGGTCTGCTCTTTTTTTCTAGTTATTTCTCTAAGTGTTTCCAGTACGAAAACGAATAATGTTTGGGCATGAATGAGCTGTTAAGGAAGTTGAAAAAAGGATAAAGGAAATATTCACAGGGTTATTGTTGTACATTAGGTATATACCAGTTATAATAGAAGAAAATTAATCGAGGTGACAAATGTGGCGAATCAAGTGCCAGTTTATATTCAAATACATGATCAGTTAAAAAATGAAATTGAAAACGGCGTATGGAAAGTTGGCGCTCGCCTGCCTTCTGAACGAGAATTATCATTGAGATTCGGCGTAAGCCGGATGACTCTCCGCCAAGCAATCCAAACATTGTCTGATGAAGGAATCTTAGATCGGAAAATCGGTTCAGGGACTTATGTAGCAAGTAAAAAAGTTCAAGAAAAAATGACTGGAACAACAAGTTTTACCGATATTATGGAATCTCTTGGAAAAGTTCCGTCTAGCAAAACGATCTCCTTTTTTCATTCACGTGCCAGTTCTAGTGAAGCAGAAAAATTGAGCTTGGAAAAAGGCGAGCAAGTTTTACGAATGGAACGGATCCGGTATGCAGATGATGTTCCGATTTGTTTTGAAGTCGCAAGTATTCCTGCCAAACTAATCGAAGGGTTCAGTAAAGAAGAAATTACGGAATCGTTTTATCATAGTTTGCAAGAAAAAGGATTCGAAATCGGTCATGCCAATCAAACAGTCTCAGCGATTTTAGCGCCAGAACAAATCGCAGAATATTTGGCGGTAAAACGCGGCGATGCGATTTTGCGGCTGCGTCAAATTTCCTATCTTACTGACGGTCGTCCTTTCGAATATGTGCGCACCCAATATGTCGGCAGCCGTTTTGAATTTTATTTAGAAAAATAATCCAAGAAGCTAGGCTTCTTGGATTGGTTGTTCATGGTATAAGACGGCGCCAGTTTCAAATTTAACTTGGCCATTTAATAGATCTGTGACTTGAGCTTCAAAAGCTATGAGCTGATTTTCATCGACTAGACAAGTCGCAATGACCTGATCGGTGAACTGGGTCTCTTTAACCGCAATTTTTTCATTAGTGATGAAGTGTTCCATCTTGCCCCAGTTAGCATAATCTATTTGGACGAAAACTTCTTGCTGCAGTCGGCCTTCTACGATACCAATATCAGCGATTGCTTGAGCGACTGCGCCAGAATAAGCCCGGATCAATCCGCCGGCCCCAAGTTTGGTTCCGCCAAAATAACGCGTAACGACGGCACAAACATTGATCAACTCATTCTTTTTCAAGACTTCTAACATAGGAGCCCCAGCAGTTCCGCTAGGTTCTCCGTCATCTGAAGAGCGCTGGATTTCATTGCGGTCGCCTAAAACAAAGGCGCTGCAGTTATGATTGGCTTTCCAATGTTCCTTTTTGATGTATTGGATGAACTCTTTTGCTTCTTCTTCAGAAGCAATTCGTTTTAAAAAACAAATGAAGTGTGATTTTTTGATTTCGATTTCGTATTGGTGGTCTTCTTTGATCGTACGATAATTTTGCAGCATAATTTTGCCTCGCTTTATTTTTCTCTTCTTAGTATAGGAGAAAAGCGGGGCAGGTTTCAACTAAATGTTTATGAACAGGAATCTGTTTGAAGGCGAGGGATGAGCGTGACACGCACAAAAAAATATGATGGGATCACTCATTATTTGAAAAGCAATAACGGCTCACAAGTTACACTGACCTTTACTCAATTTGATGAATTGTTGTTTCCCCGCAGTGGCTTGCCGCAGACAGCACGGCAAGATCTTGACTGGTGGGCGAATGATTATCGCCATCCGGAAAAAGGCGCTTATGGCTGGTTGAACGCAAATTATGAAGTTGTTCAGGTCAATCTTGATAAAGAATATGTGGTCTTCAACAAATTAGTGAAAGCAAGTTGGTTGTTCTAGCTAGCAGTGTACTAATTTAGTTAATAAGACAGACAAAGAAGTTGTGACAAAAACTTGTCACAATTTTTTTTGCGTTGTGCACGTGAGTTAGAAAAAACTAAGATCGTTTTGCTTAGGTGCAGTGAGTCGATTTTTTTAATAAGTAAAAAGAAGGATTGACAATTTGCGTATCTTTTTGAAAAGGAGGGAAATGTACTGATGGAAATCACAGGTCAGCGATTATTGAAAAAAGAGTGGCAAGCTTTTTATCCGCAAGTAGACTTGAGTCACGCCAAGAAAATTCCGGCGATGACGGAGCAGGAATCCGGCTGGTTGTGTCATCGTTGTGGTGAAGTTTCCTATCAAAAAGTACCCGCCGGCTTTTTCTATTGTCCTTTTTGCTTAGGATTGAAACGAATAGACAGCCGATCCTTTCTTTATTATTTCCCAGCAAAAAAATTACCGACGAAAAAAACAATTCTTGTCTGGAAAGGCAAACTCTCTGAACCGCAACGCGAGATCGCTGACTGCCTCATCCAAGATCAAGCAACGGCGCAAACTTTTCTGCTTTGGGCTGTGACGGGAGCGGGAAAAACGGAAATGTTATTTCCGTTACTGCAACAGCTGCTTGAACAAGGAAAACGAGTCGCGGTAACTTCACCACGAGTAGATGTTTGTAACGAGTTGTTCCTTCGCTTTCGCCAAGCATTCCCTAAAGAAAAAATTAGTCTCTTTCATGGTCAAGAACGTAAAACTGCTGGAGATAGCTTTGTCGTTTGTACTGTCCACCAGCTTTTACGTTATCACCAGTATTTTGATCTGGTGATCGTTGATGAAGTGGATGCGTTTCCTTACACAGAAGATCCTTTGCTGCAACGCGCAGTAAATCATGCTCAAAAACCGATAGGCAAGCGCATCTATTTAAGTGCAACTCCAGCCGAAATGTTAAAACAGACAGTTGATCGCCTGTATTATTTGCCGGCTCGCTATCATCGGCGTCGTTTGCCAGTCCCGCAAGTCTTTTTTTCTTGGCGATTAGAAAAACAGTTGCAGGTTGGTCGTTTGCCTAAAAATATTTTAGCTAAGCTAGCTGCGTTATTAGAAAAAAATAATGTATTGTTTTTTTGTCCCAATATCTCATTGCTACAAAAAATGGCAGCATGCATCTCGCAGGAATTTCCAGTGCGGCTAACGACAGTTTTTTCACAAGATCAAGAACGACTGATCAAAGTTGAAAATATGCGGGCGGGAAAATACCAATTACTTTTGGCGACGACGATTCTCGAACGGGGAGTAACCTTTGAACATGTATCGGTGGTTGTATTACAAGCGGCTCACCGAATCTTTAAAAAGGCGGCACTCGTCCAAATGGCCGGTCGGGCAGATCGGAAAGGGACGTATAATCAAGCTGAGGTCATTTTTGTTACTAGTGAACAAACTGCAGCGATCCAAGCGGCGATCAATGAGATCAAAGAAAACAATCGTCAGGCGCTGTCGCGAGGATTGATCGATGAGATGTAGTTGTTGCCAAAAAGAATTGATCCGAAATCTCACCTTGCGCGAGTTGTTTTGTTCTGCAAGTCTAAGATGTTATCATTGTGAGGAACAATTTACAAAAATCGATCACGCTACGGCTTGTGTGGGCTGCGGACGTAAAAATTCCGTCAAACTGTGCCGGGATTGTCGCAAGTGGCAGCAGACATCCGGATTTGTTTTAAATAATAAAAGTTTGTATCAATATGACGAAGGCTTTCGTAAATGGATTGAAGCGTATAAATTCACCGGTGATTATCGTTTGCGGGGAGCGTTTGCAACAGAACTTAAACAGGCATTACGAATGTATCGAGGCTACTTAATTTGCCCGTTGCCCCTTTCTAAAGAACGCTTCAAGCAAAGAGGGTTCAATCAAGTTAGTGCGTGTTTAGCGTTGACGAAGGTACCTTTTGAAATGCTGTTGCAGCGCAAAGAGTTATCCCCGCAATCAGAAAAAACTCGTGAGGAACGTTTGTTGATGGCACAACCATTCAAACTGAATGTGGAAAGTGAAAAGATTAGAAATCAAAGAGTTTTATTAATCGATGATGTCTACACGACAGGCCGAACGTTGTTCCATGGAGCAGAATTGCTTTATAAAAATGGAGCTGAAACAGTGAAAAGCTTGACTTTTGCTCGGTGAAATGCTTTATTTATGTTCGCAAAATTGATAGCGATTTACTTTGCAAAAAAATGAGATTTCGCTATAATAGAGTTAAGAAGAAGAGGAAAGAGTGGTCCTTCCTCCTATCTTCAGTTGGCAAGACGAAAGGGGCAATACGTATGTTCAAATATAATGTTCGTGGAGAAAACATCGAAGTTACTGAAGCTATCCGCAGTTACGTTGAAAAGAAAGTAGGAAAGTTAGAACGCTACTTTACTGATGTTCCGGATGCGACTGCTTATGTCAATTTGAAAGTGTATACAGAAAAAACGGCAAAAGTTGAAGTAACGATTCCATTACCTTACTTGGTTCTTCGGGCGGAAGAAACTTCACCAGATTTATATGCAAGTATTGATTTGGTTGTGGATAAATTAGAACGTCAGATCCGCAAATTCAAAACAAAAATTAATCGTAAAGCTCGTGAAACAGGCGTACCTGAACGTGAAGTAGACGTGCTAGTAAATGCGGAAGAATCAGAAGAATCTGAATTAGAGATCGTCCGCACAAAACGCTTATCATTGAAACCAATGGGCAGCGAAGAAGCCGTTTTACAAATGAACATGCTAGGACATAATTTCTTTATCTTTGAAGATGCTGAAACAAATGGTACAAGTATTGTTTATCGTCGTAAAGATGGAAAATATGGTCTGATCGAAACCGACTAAGAATAAATCAAAACCTTCCAACTGATGTTGGAAGGTTTTTTTATTGCCTTGAAAATCAATTTTTATGACAGAGTAATTTTTTTAACGCGTTTATTTTTTATCTTTTTACTACTTAAAGAGCAAAAAAAAGCTTAATCATTGTATAAGTCGTGCTTTATTCGTTATGAGAAGTTTCTTTTCTTAAAGACTAATGCTAAAATATACTAGCGGGTTTCTATCAAAAAATAGAAAATGAAAAGAACTAAAGGAGTAAGATAAACGAATGGCAAACTTTCTGAGACGAATGATTGAAAATGATAAAAAAGAATTGAAACGATTGAGCGGGATCGCTGATAAAATTGAAGAATTTTCTGACGCCATGGAAAAATTGTCAGATGAACAATTGCGGGGCAAGACTGATGAATTCAAAGGTCGCTATCAAGCAGGCGAAACGCTGGATGAACTATTGCCAGAAGCTTTTGCAGTAGTTCGTGAAGCAGCAAAACGGGTCTTAGGTCTGTACCCTTACCATGTTCAATTAATGGGAGGAATCGTTTTACACGATGGTAATATCCCTGAAATGAAAACAGGTGAAGGAAAAACGCTGACAGCAACGATGCCTGTTTATCTGAATGCTTTAACTGGCGAAGGGGTCCATGTAGTAACGGTCAATGAATATTTGGCAACACGTGACTCAAATGAAATGGGCGACTTGTATAACTTTTTAGGATTGAGCGTTGGTTTAAATATCAATTCAAAAACAGCAGATGAAAAACGTGCAGCGTATTCTTGCGACATCACGTATAGTACGAATAATGAATTAGGGTTCGACTACTTGCGCGACAACATGGTGGTTTACCAAAATCAAATGGTCCAACGGCCATTGAACTATGCGATTGTCGATGAAGTAGACTCGATTTTGATTGATGAAGCACGGACACCGTTGATTATCTCCGGTGCGGCTGAAAAATCTACAGCACTTTATACGCGGACCGATAATTTCGTGAAACGTTTGAAAGAAGATGAAGATTTTAAAATCGATATTCAATCAAAAACGATTGGGTTAACTGAACAAGGAATCGAAAAGGCAGAAGCAAACTTCGGTTTGGAAAATTTGTATGACTTAGATAATACGGCGTTGACGCACCACTTGGATCAAGCGTTGCGCGCAACTTTTATTATGATTCGTGACATTGACTATGTGGTCCAAGATGGAAAAGTCTTGATCGTTGATCAGTTTACCGGACGGATCATGGATGGTCGTCGTTATTCTGACGGCTTGCATCAAGCAATCGAAGCCAAAGAAGGCGTTGAGATCGAAGACGAAACGAAAACAATGGCAACGATCACTTTCCAAAACTATTTCCGGATGTATAAAAAATTAGCTGGGATGACCGGTACGGCCAAGACAGAAGAAGAAGAATTTCGTGAAATTTATAACATCGAAGTGATTCAGATTCCAACGAACCGTCCAGTTATTCGCGAAGATCATTCTGATTTATTGTACCCAACATTAGAAAGCAAGTTCCATGCGGTAGTACAAGACATCAAAGAACGCCATCGCAAAGGGCAACCGATTTTAGTCGGTACAGTTGCCGTTGAAACATCAGAGCTACTTTCAAACATGTTGGATCGTGAAAAAGTTCCCCATGAGATCTTGAATGCGAAGAATCACTTTAAAGAAGCAGAGATTATTATGAATGCAGGACAAAAAGGTTCTGTTACGATTGCAACCAACATGGCTGGTCGAGGAACCGATATCAAGTTGGGACTAGGCGTTGTTGAGTTAGGCGGATTGGCTGTTATCGGTACTGAACGTCATGAATCACGCCGAATCGATAATCAGCTGCGAGGACGTTCAGGTCGTCAAGGAGACCCAGGTGTTTCTCAATTCTATCTGTCATTAGAAGATGATTTGATGAAACGATTTGGTTCTGAACGAATCAAAGCTTTCTTAGATCGAATGAAAGTAGAAGACGAAGACGCTGTGATCCAAAGCAAAATGCTGACACGTCAAGTTGAATCGGCTCAAAAACGAGTAGAAGGAAACAACTACGATACTCGTAAAAATGTTTTACAATACGACGATGTGATGCGGGAACAACGGGAAGTCATCTATAAACAGCGTCAAGATGTAATCATGGGTGAAAAAGATTTAACACCAAACTTATTGAATATGGTACGTCGAACGATTTCACGAGTGGTAGACAGTCACACGCAATTAGACAAAGAAAATTGGAATCTTGAAGCATTGGCCGATTTTGCTGGTTCAACATTGGTTCATGAAGATTCTATTTCAACAGCTGATCTTGCAGACAAAACACCGGAAGAAATCAAAACGTACCTATACGATCGTGCCAAAGAAGTTTTTGATACAAAAGTATCGCAATTACAAAGTCCTGAACAACTGTTAGAATTTGAAAAAGTTGTTATTTTGCGAGTCGTTGATACAAAATGGACGGATCACATCGATGCGATGGATCAATTACGTCAATCTGTAGGACTGCGCGCATATGGACAAAATAATCCGCTTGTTGAATATCAAACAGAAGGGTACAAAATGTTTGAAGACATGGTCGGCGCGATTGAATTTGAAGTGACACGTCTGTTCATGAAAGCGGAGATCCGTCAAAATGTTCAACGGGAACAAGTCGCTCAAAATCAACAAGAGCATCCAGTTGAAGCGGACGGCGATCCAGAGAACTTGACTCATACCAAACAAAAACCGGTTCATGTTGAAAAAGTTGGACGTAATGATCCATGTCCATGCGGCAGCGGTAAAAAATATAAAAACTGCCATGGCAAGGAACAATAATTCTTTACAAGAAGAAATGAACCTTTAGGACGGGACATAGTTGCTATGTCTCGTCTTTTGCCAGTCTAATTGCAAGAAAAAGTAGCAAGAGTTGCTTGCAATAGATGTTTGCTCTAAAAAGTAAAAGCTAGTCATTTTTAATGGAGTAGACAACTCCGTTTTGTCTATGAGAAAGAAGGAAAAGATTTGGAAAACGCAGAAATCCGAAATTTGTTAGACACGATACAAGAACAAGTCGTAAGTTTCAGGGGGTCTCTTTGACCTCGAGCAGTTAGAAGAAGATATTGCTGAAGCGGAAAATCAAATGACCGCACCTGATTTTTGGGATGATTCAGAAAAAGCGCAGAATTTGATTAATCGCAACAATGCAATAAAAGAAACTTATGATCAATTTCAAGCGATTGCCGATGAGACAGATGAATTAAATGTGATGTGGGACATCCAGCAAGAAGATTTTGACGAGGATCTGCAAATAGAGTTGGAAGAACGCTTGTTACAATTACAAGAAAAAGTTTCCAGCTTTGAATTGTCGTTACTATTAGATGATCCTTATGATAAAAACAATGCGATTGTGGAATTGCACCCAGGAGCTGGTGGTACTGAATCACAAGACTGGGGCTCGATGCTTCTGCGAATGTATACACGTTGGGCAGAACAACATGGTTTTTCCGTCGAGACGATTGACTATCAATCAGGAGACGAAGCTGGGATTAAAAGTGTGACGCTTATGATCAAGGGCATCAATGCCTATGGTTACTTAAAATCTGAAAAAGGTGTCCATCGCCTAGTTCGGATCTCACCGTTTGATTCGGCCAATCGCCGGCATACTTCTTTTTGTTCTGTTGAGGTCATGCCTGAACTAGATGAAAATATTGAGATCGAGATCAATCCAGATGATTTGAAAGTCGATGTTTATCGAGCTAGCGGAGCTGGGGGACAGCATATCAATAAGACATCGTCAGCAGTTCGGATCACTCATTTACCGACCGGTACAGTTGCTGCCAGCCAAGCACAACGTTCACAATTTCATAATCGTGAGACTGCGATGCAAATGTTGAAAGCAAAACTCTATCAACTAGAAATCGAGAAAAAAGAACAAGAAGCGGCTGACTTAAGAGGCGAACAAAAAGAAATCGGCTGGGGCTCGCAAATTCGGTCTTACGTTTTTCATCCGTACACGATGGTAAAAGATCATCGCACTGAGTATGAAACCGGAAATGTCCAGGCAGTAATGGACGGAGAATTGGATCCTTTTATTGATGCGTACTTGAAATGGCGCCTAGCACAAGATGCTTAAGTTTGAAAATGAAATCAAATTGTAAAGTAATGCAAGCCAGTTGCAATGTTGGCATGCTATAATAACAAAGAATTTAAGAGGATTTGGAGAGATAAAGCATGATTGAAATGCAGGATGTAACAAAAAAATATCCTAATAAGACAACTGCTGTGCGTGGAATTTCGGTTCATATCAAGCAAGGCGAGTTTGTCTATGTCGTTGGTCCTTCCGGTAGCGGAAAATCAACTTTCATCAAATTGATGTATCGTGAAGAAAAAGCGACGTCAGGCAAAAAATTAGAAGTTGTAAACCATGACTTACTAAAAATCAAAAATAAGGAAGTTCCTTATTTGCGCCGTGACATTGGCGTCGTTTTCCAAGATTTCAAATTATTGCCCCGCAAAACGGTCTATGAAAATGTTGCCTATGCGATGCAAGTTATCGGACGCAAACCGCGAGAAGTCAAAAAACGTGTGATGGAAGTTTTGGATCTAGTCGGTTTGAAACACAAAGTCCGTGTCTTCCCAAGTGAATTATCTGGTGGGGAACAACAGCGGGTCTCAATCGCACGCGCCATCGTGAATACACCGAAAGTTTTGATTGCAGATGAACCAACAGGGAATTTAGATCCTGATACTTCATGGGAGATCATGCATCTATTGGAACGGATCAATAACCAAGGAACTACGATCGTAATGGCCACTCATAATAAAACGATTGTAGATACTATGCGCCATCGCTTGATCGCGATTGAAAATGGCTTGATCGTTCGGGACGAAGCGGAAGGAGAATATGAGTTTGATGATTAGAAATTTCTTCCGGCACTGGTTGGAAAGTGTCAAAAGTGTCAAACGTAATGGCTGGATGACCTTAGCATCAGTCAGCGCGGTGACGATTACATTGACGATGGTAGGGATTTTCCTTGCTGTGATCATGAATGCAACAAAATTAGCTCAAGATGTCGAAGGAAATGTCGAGGTGACAGTCTTCGTCGATATTGGTACAAAAGATAAAGATGTTAAGAAATTAAAAGCTGAATTAGAAGAAATCGATCATGTAGATGACGTTACTTTCTCCAGCAAACAAGAACAATTAAAAAAATTACAAAAACAAATGGGCGATGCTTGGGATCTGTTCGAAGGCGACAGCAATCCGCTGTATGATGTTTATGTCGTGCAAGCAACTGATGCACAATACATTCGTCCGGTAACACGAGAAGCAAGCCAGTTACAAAATGTCTTCCGAGCAAATTATGGTGGGAATTCGGCTGATCGAATCATCCAAATGGCAAAAGTTGTACGGACTTGGGGCTTAGCAGCGGCAGCATTATTAGTTTTTGTAGCAATCTTCTTGATCTCAAATACTATTCGGATCACGATCATCTCACGCAAAACAGAAATTCAAATCATGCGTTTGGTTGGTGCAAAAAATGGATATATCCGTTGGCCGTTCTTCCTTGAAGGTGGTTGGATTGGTCTGATCGGATCGATCGTCCCGATTTTAGTCTTAACTTATGGCTATTCACAAGTTTATGGATTGGCGGCACCTTATTTATTGCAATCAAATCTAGCGCTGTTGCGTCCAAATCAAATCGTTTGGGTCTTAGATATCATCATAGCAGTCGGCGGCTATTTGATTGGATCCATTGGTTCTGTTATTTCTATGCGCCGCTTTTTAAAGATCTAAAAGCAAACTTCTCCGGAATTTTCGGAGAAGTTTTTTAATAGCAAAAATAAATAGAAGAAATCGGTTAGTCAAAGCGGCTTGCCATTTTTGAAAAAAAGTTCTAGAATAACAATTAATTGAATCATCTGCTGCCGAGCAAGGGAGCCAATTTCGTAGGTCTGTGAAGAAATTGGTGCCCTTATTTTTTTTGATAATTGAAATGTGCAGTGTCAATTGTAAGCAATCGGTGATTTATTTAATCACAGCAGAAAAATTTGATGAGTGAAGGAGAAATAGTTATTATGGCATGGTTATTTTTAGTTACGGCAGGAATATTTGAAATGTTTTGGGCAACGATGATGAAGTTGAGTGAAGGGTTCAGTAAATTAAATTATTCGCTCCTAACAATAATCGGCATGATAGCAAGTTTTTATTTTTTAGCGAAATCTTTGCATGCATTGCCAATGAGTTTGGCCTATCCGATTTGGACAGGAATCGGTGCAGTTGGTTCGATCATTATCGGAATGTTGTTCTTCAAAGATCATTTGTCCCTTCTGACTAGTTTTTTTGTGGTACTTTTGATCGTAGGAATTATTGGGATCAAAGTTACCAGCGGGCATTAATAACTTTGATTTACTAACTAAAAAATTAGGAGGACCCTATGATTAAGTCAACGGATGAATTAACACCACAAGAATTATTAACGATTTTACAAGCGCGCACCGCAGTCTTTGTTGTAGAACAAGCATGTCCCTATCAAGAAGTGGATGAAGCAGATCGTCATGCTTTACATGTCTGGCTGGAAGAAAATGGTGAATTGAAAGCATACACACGTATTTTGGCCGAAGGAGACGAGATTCATTTTGGTCGAGTTTTGGTAGCAAAAAAATTTCGCGGACAAAAACTGGGACGTGAAATCGTTGCAACAACATTGAAAGAAATTGAGAAACGTTATCCAGAGCGTCCGGTTAGAATATCGGCACAAGCGTATTTGATTGATTTTTATCGTTCGTTTGGATTCAAAAAAAACTCTGAAATTTATTTGGAAGATGGGATCCCGCACGTTGAAATGTTTTTGCAGGCAATAAATCGTTGAGTCAGTCTGTTTACAATCGGCTTCGTCTCGGCTATCCTTTAGTAGGAGGGGTGTGGAAACATGTCTTTTGTGACAGAGCACTTAGGATTGTTTTTTTTAGGTATTAATACGATTTTATCGGTTATTATCGTCTTTCGAGAGCGGAAGGATACAGTTAATACATGGGCTTGGTTATTGGTATTGACTTTTATTCCGATTCTCGGCTTTATTTTGTATATCTTTTTTGGAAAAGGAATTTCTAAAGAACGTATTTTTGATTTGAAGATGCAGACAAAAATCGGGATGAATGTCGAGGTCCAACAGCAGCAACGTGCTTTGGCACGAGGACTTTTTCCAAAACCGATGACCAATCAAGTGGATCCGCGGCAGTTGATCTATATGCTGACGATGTTTGAAAGTTCTTTATATACGACAAACAACGAGGTCTTGCTTTATACAGATGGTCGTGAAAAATTCGATGCACTGATCGAAGATATCAATCAAGCGAATTATCATATCCATATGGAATATTATATTTACCGTGCGGATGCTTTAGGACTGGAAGTCAGAGCGGCATTGGTGGCGGCCGCAACTAGAGGAGTCAAAGTTAGGCTATTATTAGATGCTTGGGGATCTACCCAAGTCAATCGGCGTTTTTTAGCCCCTTTGATCGAAGCAGGCGGCGAAGTTGAATTTTTCTTTCCATTATTTTTGCCTTACTTAAATCCTCGAATGAATTACCGCAATCACCGAAAAATTGTCGTGATCGATGGGGAAATCGGTTATACCGGAGGATTCAATGTCGGCGATGAATATCTGGGTTTAGTAGAAAAATTTGGTTATTGGCGCGACAATCATTTACGTATCCGTGGACATGCAGTCTACACGTTACAAAACCGCTTTTTGATGGACTGGAATTCACAACAAAGATATGAACTTGTTTATCAGCCGGATTATTTTCCTAAAATTCATTCAGAAGGAAAACTTGCCTTGCAGATCGTCAGCAGTGGACCGGATAGTGAACATGAACAAATTAAATTAACTTACTTAAAAATGATCAACTTGGCTAAAAAAGAAATTTTGATCCAAACACCATATTATATTCCGGATGCTTCGATCCATGAGGCGCTGAAATTAGCATTGCTTTCAGGAGTCAAAGTTCGCATGCAGATTCCTAATAAGCCCGATCATCTTTTGGTGTATTGGGCAACGTATTCATTTGCGGCAGAATTATTGGAATATGGCGCGATTATTGAAACATATGAAAATGGATTTATTCATGCAAAAACGATGGTGATCGATGCAGGCATTGCTTCAGTCGGCTCTGCTAATATTGATGTTCGTTCTTTTAAACTCGATTTTGAGGTCAACACACTAGTTTATGACGCAAAGTTTGCCGAAAAACTGCGGGAAGAATTTTATAAAGATTCGAATAAATCTGACCTCTTGACCCAAGAAAAATACGATCAGCGTGGGACAGTCATCAAATTTAAAGAAGGCATCGCGCGTTTAGTTTCACCGCTCTTATAAAAATCATTTGCGCTTTTATGGCTTGATAGTATAAAATGAACTAGCTTGTTCAACAAATTCAAATTGAATAAGGGTGTTCATTCAACTTTTAGCAGTTTAATAAGGTATCAAACGGACCAAGTTTTTTAAACTAAACAAATTTGTATATGAATAGTTGAATGGTATACGGCATGAAAATAAGCATCATTTTTCTTTTGAAAAATGATTACTTAAAAATGAATAAGGAGATTTTTCATGAAAAAATGGTTAATTCCCCTATTAGGAGTTCTTTTGTTTTTATCTGGTTGTTCAAAATGGATCGATCGCGGTGAATCAATCACAGCAGTTGGCTCATCTGCTTTGCAGCCGTTAGTTGAAACGGTAGCTGAAGAATATCAAAGTAAAAATCCTGGCAGATTCATCAATGTCCAAGGCGGTGGAAGCGGCACAGGCCTCAGTCAAGTCCAATCAGGTGCTGTTGACATCGGTAATTCGGATGTTTTTGCTGAGGAAAAAAGTGGGATCGATGCAGAAAAATTAGTTGATCATCGAGTTGCCGTAGTGGGAATCACTCCAATCGTTAATAAAGGTGTCGGTGTAACGAATATTTCATTAGATAATTTGCGCAAGATCTTTCTTGGTGAAATCAAAAATTGGAAAGAACTCGGCGGAAAAGATTTAGAAATCGTTGTCTTGAATCGAGCAACTGGTAGCGGAACACGTTCAACTTTTGAACAATGGGTTTTAGATGGAAAAACAGCGATTCGTGCACAAGAGCAAGACTCAAGCGGAATGGTTCGCCAAATTGTCACGGATACACCTGGTGCGATCAGTTATACTGCATTTTCTTATGTAACAAAAGACGTTCAGGTGTTGAATGTTGATAATGTCGAACCGACAGATGAAAATGTCACGACCAATCATTGGAAAATCTGGGCGTATGAACATATGTATACAAAAGGTGAACCAACCAAATTAGTCAAAGACTTTCTTGATTACATGTTATCAGAGGAAGTTCAAGGAAAAGTTGTCTCAAAACTTGGTTATATCCCAATCTCAGATATGAAAGTAGAACGTGATTGGCAAGGAAATCAAATCAACTAATTATAGTTCAAAAAGGTTGCGGCTGAGGTCGCAACCTTTTTTGTCATTTTGACTATCAATGAATGAGCAGGATATCAGCTTTTTGTTTAAAAGCTAGTTATACTTTTAGAAAAGACAGCGGCAATTGCTTCTCAAATTCATTGATTGATAATAGCGCATGGGCAGTTTTAGCGGGGAAAATCGTTGATAAATGAAGCGGGTTTACACTTTCTTTACAATTGTCATGGAAGCGTTACACTAGATTAAAAGTAAATTGATTTTCGATGGGTAGAATAAGCTTGTTGGTTTGTAAAAAACCGAGTGGATTTAGTTAGAAGGAATCAGGAGGAGTAGGCCTTGGAGAATGAAGATGTAAAAAAAGCACTTACGACGAAATCAAAACGCGCAAGGATCGAGCAACGAGGACGTTTGATTAGTTTCATTTGTATCGCGCTGATCGTATTCGTTGTGGGAGCAATTTTCTATTTTGTAGCAAGTAAAGGATTATCGACCTTTTTTGTAGATAAAATCAATGTATTTGATTTTTTATTCGGAACAGTATGGAACCCTAGTGCAACAGGACCAGATGGCAAGCCATTAGTTGGAGCATTGCCAATGATTTTAGGCTCATTTATGGTGACTTTTTTATCCGCTATTGTAGCGACGCCTTTTGCGATCGGTGCGGCGGTCTTTATGACGGAAATTTCTCCGACGAAAGGTCAAAAATTCCTGCAACCGGTTATTGAACTATTAGTAGGAATTCCTTCAGTTGTTTATGGATTTATTGGTTTATCAGTAATCGTCCCATTCATTCGCTCAATTTTTGGCGGAACTGGTTTTGGAATTTTATCCGGAACATTTGTATTGTTTGTCATGATTTTACCAACCGTTACAACCATGACAGTCGACACCTTAAAATCTGTGCCGCGGCATTATCGTGAAGCATCATTAGCGCTAGGCGGTACTCGTTGGCAAACGATTTATAAAGTTGTCTTGCGAGCAGCCGTTCCTGGAATCTTGACGGCGGTTGTTTTCGGAATGGCGCGCGCGTTTGGTGAAGCCTTAGCAATTCAAATGGTGATCGGGAATGCAGCATTAATCCCAACAGGCTTGACGACGCCGGCTTCGACATTGACTTCGATCCTGACGATGGGAATCGGAAATACGATCATGGGAACTGTGGAAAATAATGTCTTATGGTCATTGGCATTGATCTTATTATTCATGTCATTAGTCTTTAATATTTTGATTCGTTACATCGGAAAGAAAGGGGACATAACGAATGGATAAGGCAAAACGCGCGGATAAGATTGCAACGAGCATTCTTTATACGATTTCTGGTTTGATCGTTGCGATCCTCGCTTTTCTATTACTTTATATTTTGATTCGCGGCTTGCCGCATGTTTCTTGGGAATTTTTAACTTCGCCATCAAAAGCGTATCAAGAAGGCGGCGGAATCGGTATCCAATTATTCAATTCGGTTTACTTGTTGTTAATCACAATGATCATCAGCTTACCGATTTCTTTAGGTGCAGGGATTTATTTATCTGAATACGCGAAGAAAAATTGGGTGACGAATTTGATTCGGACTTCGATTGAGATTTTAAGCTCATTGCCATCTGTTGTAGTTGGTCTATTCGGATTTTTGATCTTTGTTATTCAATTTGGGTATGGGTTTTCGATTCTTTCAGGAGCGTTAGCATTGACCTTGTTCAATTTGCCGTTGTTGACTCGAAACATTGAGGAGTCATTGCGGGCAATCCATTACACACAACGTGAAGCAGGATTAGCATTAGGTTTGTCGCGTTGGGAAACAGTAACTAAAATTGTTGTTCCAGATGCTTTGCCAGGAATTTTGACAGGAGTGATTTTGAGTTCTGGTCGAATTTTTGGTGAGGCTGCTGCGTTGATTTACACTGCTGGGCAAAGTGCACCGGCTTTGGATTTCACGAATCTCAACCCGTTAAGTGTTTCGAGTCCACTAAGTATTTTCCGCCAAGCAGAAACGCTAGCGGTTCATATTTGGAAAATCAATACTGAGGGGACTATGCCAGATGGTAATGCCGTTTCTGCCGGCGCTTCAGCTGTCTTGATTTTAGCCGTCTTACTGTTCAACTTTGGAGCACGTGCACTCGGCAATCGACTGCATAAAAGAATGACTTCATCATAAGCAAACGTACGAATCAGTAATTCGAATCACAATACTTGATGTTTCAGTATAGATTTTTGAAATGATACATGATGGAAATCAGATTCATTTTTCATAAAAATGAATACTTTGAAATGAATTAGGAGCAGTTCAATGAAAGAATACAATTGGGATGAACGCAATATCATCAGAATGCCAGATGAAGTTGCTTTACACACAGAAGATCTGCATGTCTTTTATGGAGATAACGAAGCCATTAAAGGGGTAGATCTAGAATTTGAAAAAAATAAAATCACCGCTTTGATCGGACCTTCAGGTTGTGGAAAGTCAACGTATCTGCGGTCGTTAAACCGAATGAATGATGGGATTGCAAGCGCTAGTGTAACTGGAAAGATTATGTACAAAGACGTAGATGTCAATGCGTCAAATATCGATGTTTATGAAATGCGCAAACGAATCGGCATGGTATTTCAACGCCCTAACCCTTTCAGCAAATCAATTCGTGACAATATCACATTCGCATTGAAACAACATGGATTACGTGACAAGCAGCAATTAGAAGAAATCGTTGAAACAAGCTTAAAACAAGCCGCTTTGTGGGATCAAGTGAAAGACAATCTAGATAAAAGTGCGCTGGCACTTTCAGGCGGACAACAACAACGCTTGTGTATCGCTCGAGCAATCGCTATGAAACCGGATATTTTATTACTGGATGAACCAGCTAGTGCATTAGATCCGATTTCAACTGGGACAGTAGAAGAAACACTTGTTCAATTAAAGGAAAATTATACGATCATCATCGTTACACACAATATGCAGCAAGCCGCTCGGATCAGCGATTACACCGCCTTTTTCTACTTAGGGCATGTCATTGAGTATGATGAAACGGCAAAAATATTCACCCGTCCGAAGATCCAAGCGACAGAAGATTACGTATCCGGACACTTTGGTTAAACAGCAGCTGCCAGTTCCATTTTTTGCAGTTAAGCACAGTTGAACTAACTTAGAAAAAAAGCGGAATATTTTAGATAAAAAAGCTAGTGGAATGGTATACGGCTTGAAAATAAGACTGATTTTTCTTTTTAGAAAAATCAATTCCTATATATGAAAAAGGAGAAAATTGAATGTCGAAGATTATTACTTCCAAAGACCTTCATTTATATTATGGTAAGAAAGAGGCCTTAAAGGGCATCGATATGGAAATTGAAAAAGGCGAGATCACTGCGATGATCGGACCTTCAGGTTGTGGAAAATCAACCTATTTACGGTCGTTGAATCGGATGAATGATTTGATTCCTGGAGTAACGATCACTGGTAGTGTCATGTATAAAGGCAAAGATATTTATAGCCCTAAGACAGATACTGTGAATTTGCGTAAAGAAATCGGCATGGTATTTCAACAGCCGAATCCGTTTCCCTTTTCAATTTACGAAAATGTTATCTATGGGTTAAAATTAAAGGGTGAGAAGGATAAAAACAAACTCGATCAAGTCGTTGAAGAAAGTTTGAAAGCAGCTTCTGTTTGGGATGATGTCAAAGACAAATTACACGAAAGTGCATTGTCGCTATCTGGTGGGCAGCAGCAACGTGTATGTATAGCTCGGGTGTTGGCCGTCAATCCTGAAGTAATTTTAATGGATGAACCTACCAGTGCCTTAGATCCGGTATCAACAGGTAAAATCGAAAATATGTTGCTGGAATTAAAAGAAAATTATACGATCATCATTGTGACCCACAATATGTCGCAAGCTTCACGGATTTCTGATCGCACGGCATTTTTCTTGCAAGGTGAACTGATTGAGTTTGATCAGACGAAGAAGATTTTCTTAGCCCCAGAAAAACAAGAGACAGAAGATTATATCTCAGGAAAATTTGGTTAGCATATAGTAAAAAAAACTTGCTATTAAAACAGGTAGTTAGATAATATAAATAAGAAGAGCAGTGCTAGCAACAGACGACTATTAATAAGGAGGGCAACGATGTTACGTACACAATTTGAAGAAGAGTTGTTGAATCTTCACAACCAGTTTTATGAAATGGGTATGATGGTCTCAAGTGCCGTGCATAAATCAGTGCGCTCATACATTGACCATGACAAAAAAATAGCGCAAGAGGTCATCGATCACGATATCGAGATCAATGACATGGAAGTCCGCCTAGAGAAAAAAAGTTTTGAAATGATCGCTTTGCAACAGCCGGTCACGACGGATCTGCGTACGATCATCACGATTATGAAAGCCAGTTCTGACTTGGAAAGAATGGGAGATCATGCGGTATCTGTCGCAAAATCGACCATTCGCCTGAAAGGTCTGCCACGTATTTTAGAAGTTGAAAAAGAAATCAATGAAATGTCTAACTATGTTAAAAAAATGGTGGACAATGTCTTGATCGCTTATGTAAAGACGGATGAAAAAGATGCGCGGATGATCGCCAAAATGGATGAGCGGGTAAATGATTATTTCCAAAAAATTTATGATATGACCACTAATACAATGGAAAAAGAATCTGATACGATTATTAGCGGGACAGACTATCTGCATGTTGCCGGCTATTTAGAACGTGTGGGTGATTATGTGACCAACATTTGCGAATGGATCGTTTATTTGGCGACAGGAAAGATCACTGAGTTAAACAGCAATCGTAATGAGACTTTTTAAGAAGAGCCAGCTGGAAGATTCTAGCTGGCTTTTCTTAATCAAGCTTGAAAAATAGGTTTCGATAGGATGCATTTTAGTTGAAACAATGATTATTTTTGAACTATTCTTATGATGACATTTAAGCTAGATTCTTTCCAAATAAAATAGGAAGCAACTCTTTATGAAGTCGGATAAAAAGATGGGTCTTTAGTCCTATGACAAATGCTCAGAAACATTGCATAATATGAATGTAAACAAAAGTAATGTATTTGCTTTTTGAAGGAGGCAATTTCTATGAATGAAAGACAACGAATTTTAGAATTAGTGAAAAAAGGTATTTTATCAACTGAAGAAGGTTTAGATTTATTAGAAAGCATGGCTAAGGCGAAAGATGAAGAGCAGATCAAACAAGCAGCAGATAAAGTAGATTCTTATCACCGTGACCAAGCGACGAATTTAGTTGATGAATGGGAAAATGAAACGGACACTGAAGAAATGGCTCGTTCTGAAAAACAGAACTTGGAAGAACTTGAAGCCTATTTCGATGATTTAGCGACAGAAGCGAACCAAATTTCTGTACATATCGATGAAATCAATCAAAAGAAAAAAGAATTAAGTGCAGCGCTTCATGAAAAAGAAGAAGTTTTGATGGAATTAGACACAAAAGAAGAATTGGATACTTTGTCTGAAGAAGATGATGCAATCCGTGAGGCTGTAGAAGACGAAATCGCTGAGCTGAAAGAACAAATCGAAGAGCTGGATGAACAAGTGGCTGAGCAAGAAGAAGAATTGAAAAATGTACAATCTAGTCAAAGCGAGACTCGCAAAGAACGCAACCGTGCGCGTTTTGATATTCCAGACGATTTGAAAGATCAAGCAAGCGAAACATTTACACAAGTTGGCGAGAAATTAGGAGAAGCAGGAATCCAATTAGGCCGCTTAATGAAGAAGACATTAAAGACAGTCTCTGATACGGTAGAAGAAAACGTTGATTGGAAAGACTTCAACGTAAAAGTTCCTGGACTAGTAACATCTAAATTTGAACATCAATTTTTATATACAGATGTTGAACCGACATTGATTGATATCAAACTAGCCAATGGGAAAGTTATCTTAAAGGCTTGGGATGATTCAGCAATCAAAGTGGATGCGAAAATCAAACTTTATGGTAAAATGAGTGAAGCAACGCCATTACAATCGTTATTAGAACGCAGCCAAATCGAAGTGAATGATGAACACATCTCGTTCCAAATTCCGAATAAACGGGTCCAAGCAGAATTGACGTTCTACTTGCCAAGACGTACCTATGATCATGTAGCAGTTAAACTATTAAATGGTGATTTGATCGTTGAAGAAATGGATGCAAAAGATGTTTACGCGAAATCAACAAACGGCAACATCAACTTCAAACAGATCAATGCGACTATGCTTGAAATCCAAGGTGTTAATGGCAATATTGAAATTCGCGAAGGTAAAATTTTAGACTCGATCATCGAAACAGTCAACGGCAGTATCACTACAAAAGCTGCGATTCAAAATTATGGGATTTCATTAGTCAATGGCGATGTGCGGTTGACAGCAGTCCATGATAATCTACAAAAAATCAAAGCAAGCTCAGTGAATGGGAATGTTAAAGTTTCATTGAATAAGTCGATTGGTCTAGAAGGACTAGCTAAGACAAGTTTAGGCAGCATCAATGATCGCTTATCGGACTATGAAGTGATCAGAGAGAAAAAAGAAAAAACAAATCGTTTGCTGCAATTCCGTCGAGTAGCGGATAAAATGGCTAAGATTGATGTTTCGACAACGACTGGTAGTATTTTCTTGAAAGATATTGATAACTAAGAAATAATAAGGAAGGAAGATTCATATGCGAAAAAGATTACAGAAGTCACGAACAAATGTGGTACTGACCGGTACCTTAGCTGGAATTGCCGAGTATTTCGGCATTGATCCAACAATCGTGCGTGTGATTTATGTTTTCTTGAGTTTTGGCTTGATCGGCGCACCGATTGTATTATATATCTTGTTAGCATTAGTGATTCCTGCAGGTCCAAGAGGTGGGGATTCTTATGGACATAACAATCCATACTATGGCAACAATGATTACAACAACTACGAGAAAAAGGCGTCCCGCCAACGTAAGAAAGCGGACAAAATTGACGATGATGACTGGAGCGACTTTTAATGACTTACTTACAGCGCTTAATAGCTAACGCATTGATTTTTATTTCACTATCGGTGCTCTTCCCCAACCATATTTATGTGGAAAGTCTGGTGATGGCTATTGCCGCAAGCTTTGTTCTATCAATATTGAATACATTAGTGAAACCGATTTTGACTCTGCTTTCACTGCCGTTGAATATTTTGACATTTGGACTGTTTAGCTTTGTGATTAGCGCTGGTATGTTGCAATTGACTTCTAACTTATTAGGAAACTATCGCTTTGGTTTCTCTAGTTTTACTGTTTCTATTTTAGTAGCGATCGTGATGGCGATTATCAATGCGATCGTTTCAGAACATAATATCGACAAGTATGCGGATAGGTAAATAACCTATCCGTTTTTTTGTTGAATGGATCAATGGAGTAGTGATTTTGCTCAAATCAACCGGTAGATCTTAATGACTTCACGAATTTTTTGTAAAGCCTTTCTTATTCTTGCTTTTGAAAGTTGTCTCTACCTAGTCACTCTATTGATAAAATGATAAAATAGAGCGGTAGTGTAGAAAAGAGGGATTATATGACTGAAACAGTGAGAGTAAAAGATTTAGTTGATAAACTTTCATTAGAAGTAGTAACAGGCGATGAAGAAAGTCTTACACGAGTCGTCACCACGGGTGATATTTCTCGGCCTGGATTGGAATTGACCGGCTATTTCAATTACTATTCCCATGATCGGTTGCAACTTTTTGGAAATAAAGAAATTACCTTTGCAGAACGAATGATGCCTGAAGAACGTTTGATGGTCTTGCGTCGGATGTGTAGCGATGATACGCCAGCGTTTATCGTTTCACGGGGGTTGACACCGCCAAAAGAGATGATCACAGCAGCTAGCGAACACAATATTCCAGTATTGAGCTCACCAATCTCCACCTCGCGTTTGCTTGGTGAAATCTCAAGCTTTCTAAATGGTGGCTTGGCGCCGCGGACGAGTGTCCATGGTGTATTGGTCGATGTATATGGTTTAGGGGTACTGATCCAAGGGGACAGTGGGATTGGTAAAAGTGAAACAGCTTTGGAATTAGTTAAGCGTGGACATCGTTTGATTGCAGATGATCGTGTCGATGTTTATCAACAAGATGAATTGACTTTAGTCGGTGAACCGCCAAAAATCTTACAGCATTTGATTGAGATTCGCGGAATCGGAATTATCGATGTGATGAATCTTTTTGGAGCTAGTGCTGTACGTGGATCAATGCCTGTCCAACTCGTCGTTTACTTGGAGAGCTGGTCTAAAGACAAAAAATACGATCGCTTAGGCAGCGGCAATACTGAAGTAGAGATTGCGGAAGTAAAAATCCCGCAAGTGAAAATTCCAGTGAAGACTGGGCGAAACGTCGCTATTATCATTGAAGTTGCGGCAATGAATTTCCGAGCACGGACGATGGGCTATGATGCGACGAAGACCTTTGAGAATCGCTTGACCCAATTAATTGAAGAAAATTCGGGACAGTAAGATGGTGGCACAAGTAAATCGCGTGGCCTTTGAATTAGTAGGTCTTCAAATTTATTGGTACGCGATCATCATCGTTTCAGGAATCGCTGTTGCTTTATGGCTAGCTAACCGCGAAGCTGTGCGAGTTGGATTAAAAGAAGATGACATGACAAATTTTATTCTCTGGGCATTGCCGATTGCAATCATCGGTGCTCGCTTGTATTACGTTTTATTTGATTTGGCACCGTATCTTGCAGATCCAGTTCAGATCTTTAATATTCGAAATGGCGGATTAGCAATCTATGGCGGATTGATTGCAGCAGTAATCGTGTTGATCATTTATACACGGTATCATTTTATTGATCCTTGGTTGTTTTTAGATGTAGTCGCTCCGGGAGTCATGTTGGCGCAAGCGATGGGGCGCTGGGGAAATTTCATGAATCATGAAGCTTATGGCGGAGAAACAACGCGTCAATTTTTAGAGAACTTGCATTTACCACAATTTATCATCAACAATATGTACATTGATGGTGCTTTTCGACAACCAACTTTTCTTTATGAATCGGTGTGGAGCTTCTTAGGATTCGTCTTGATTTTATTTATTAGAAAAAATGGGAAAATCAAGCGTGGCGAGCTCTTTTTAAGTTATATGGTCTGGTATAGTTTAGGTCGTTTCTTTATCGAAGGAATGCGGACAGATAGTCTTTATTTATTCGGCGGCATTCGAATCTCACAGCTATTATCAGTGATTTTGTTTATCAGCGGAATTATTTTATTGTATTATCGTCGGAAAAAAAGCACGAATATTAAGTTATATGAACGTGATAAAGGCGCTAACCAAGCTTTAATTTAAGCCTGAGGTATCAACAGCCTATGTTATGATAAAGAAAAAGGTTCGATACTTGTATGATGAATGAAAGACCAATTCTGTAAGTTGTTTTATAATGGCAGATTGGAATATAAGATGAGACGTAATATAAACTAGGAGGAACTCTCGGTGAAACAAAAAGTAGCAGTTTTAGGCCCCGGTTCTTGGGGGACCGCTTTAGCAAAAGTGTTAGCTGAAAATGGTCACGAGGTCAGACTTTGGGGAAACAACGAAGCGCAAATGGATGAGATCAATACGTATCATACCAATCGTCACTACTTGCCTGATTTAAAGATCCCTGAAAGTATCAAAGGGGAAAAAAGTTTGAAAAATGCAATCAAAGATGCAGATGCTGTTTTGTTTGTTATTCCAACAAAGGCGGTGCGAATCGTCGCTCAGGAATTCGCTCAAGTAGTTGAAAATAAACCGGTGATCATCCACGCAAGTAAAGGATTGGAACAAGGCACCCATAAACGTATTTCAGAAATTTTAACAGAAGAAATTCCTGAAGAACATCGTCAAGGCGTCGTTGTTTTATCAGGTCCAAGTCATGCAGAAGAAGTAGCAGTCCACGATATCACAACAATCACAGCTGCTAGCGAAGACAAGACCTTAGCGGCATATGTTCAAAAATTATTCATGAATGAATATTTGCGAATTTATACGAATACCGACGTTATCGGCGTCGAGACGGGCGCGGCATTAAAAAATATTATTGCCTTAGGTGCAGGTGCACTACATGGTCTTTCTTATGGAGACGATGCGAAGGCTGCCATCATGACTCGCGGTCTAGCAGAGATCAGCCGTCTCGGTGTAGCGATGGGTGCCAATCCATTGACTTTCATCGGACTGAGCGGTGTTGGAGATCTAATTGTTACTTGTACATCTGTTCATTCGCGAAACTGGCGGGCGGGCAATCTTTTAGGCAAAGGTCATAAATTAGATGAAGTTTTAGATAATATGGGAATGATTGTTGAAGGTGTATCCACAACGAAAGCAGCAAAAGAGTTGGCTGATCGTTTGAATGTCAGCATGCCGATTACCGAAACAATCTATGATGTTTTGTATAATGGTAAAGATGTCCGTCAAGCGTGTCGTGATTTGATGATGCGCGAAGGTACATTTGAAAATGAATTTACTTTAGAGTAGAAAGTGTGGGAAAAAAGTCATGCGAGTTAAAAAAGCAGTCATTCCAGCCGCTGGATTAGGAACGAGATTTTTACCGGCAACTAAAGCAATGGCCAAAGAAATGCTGCCAATTGTTGACAAACCAACGATTCAATTTATCGTAGAAGAAGCATTGAATTCTGGTATCGAAGATATTTTGATCGTGACCGGAAAAGCGAAACGTCCAATCGAGGACCACTTTGATTCAAATGTGGAATTAGAGATGAATCTAAAAGAAAAAGGCAAAACAGATCTATTAAAATTAGTTGAAGAAACAACCGACGTGAACTTGCATTTCATTCGTCAATCACATCCTAAAGGATTAGGTCACGCTGTTTTACAAGCCCGTGCCTTTGTAGGAAATGAACCCTTTGTTGTTATGCTGGGAGACGATTTGATGGAAGATCGTGTGCCATTGACTAAACAATTGATGAACGATTATGAACAAACTCATGCGTCAACAATCGCTGTGATGCGTGTTCCAGAAGAAGAGACTTCGAAATATGGAATCATCAATCCGGGTGAAGAAGTTTCTAAAGGATTATTCAATGTGAAAAATTTTGTAGAAAAACCAAAACCTAAAGAAGCACCAAGTAATTTGGCGATTATTGGCCGCTATTTATTGACACCTGAAATTTTTGACGTCTTGGCAACACAAAAGCCAGGAGCTGGAAATGAGATTCAATTGACCGATGCGATCGATACGTTGAATAAAACACAACGCGTCTTTGCTCATGAATTTAATGGAAAACGATATGATGTAGGCGATAAATTCGGCTTTATGACAACGAGTATCGAATACGGATTAAAACATCCAGAGATCAAAGATAAATTGCAAGATTACATCATCGCTTTAGGAAAAGAATTAAGCGAACAAAATAAACCCAAAAAATAATAGGAAGAGGCTGTGATAAGATTTCTGTCACAGTCTTTTTTGCATCTTTTGGGAAAAGTTTAGATGTAATGATTGATTAAACAAACTATCTTCAAAATTTTCAAAAGCAACTCGATCAGCTGTTTTTTATTCGACGCGATTCTAACTCTTTCTCTTTCATTAATTTACGTGAGAATGGTATAATTTAAATTAGTATAACGAGTGAAAGTAGAAAGGAGCGATTAAATGAGTTTAGGCGGCATTGCAGCCCTGATTGCGGCTCTAGCATTTGTTGTTTTGGTTATCTTTTTAGTTCGTGTCTTAAGTCAAGTCTCAAAAACAGTTGAGAAAGTTGAGACGACCGTGACTGAAGCCAATACAACGATCGACGTTCTGACTAAAGACGTGGATTTACTTATGCAGCAAGTAGAAGGATTATTGGTCAAAAGCAATCATTTATTGAATGATATCAACGGAAAAGTAGAAACAATTGATCCATTATTTACGGCGGTGGCTGATTTGAGCCAGAGTGTTTCTGACTTAAATACTACAAGTCGAAATCTAGCGGGAAAAGTTAGCGGAGCCGGTAAAAATGCGGCGAAAGCCAGTGTGGCAGGAAAAGTTGGCGCAACAACGATGAGATTCTTTAAAGATCGCAAGACAACAACGAAAGCGGAGGGATAAGAATGGCAAAACGCGGAAAATTTTTAGCAGGTGCCTTGATCGGCGGCGCAGCAGCAGCGGCAGCAGCGCTACTATTAGCACCAAAATCAGGTAAAGAGTTGCGTGAAGACTTGGCGAAGAAAACGGATGATTGGTTGGATTTAGCTTCAGATTACACAGATGATTTTGTCACAAAGACAAGTGAAATGGGATCAATCGTGAAGGAGCGGGCTTCTGATTTAAGCGATCAAGCAAATGATTTAGCTTCGACTGTAAAAGGAAAAGTCACCGATTCAATGGATGACATTGATGATATCACATCGGATACATTGGAAGATCTAAAGCGTCAAAGTTCTGATTTGTCTGATCGCTTCCGTAAAGCGGCAAGCGATGCAAAAGACGTTGCTGAAGATGCTTCAGAAGATATTGTGATTGATGTTAAAGAGACAAATGAAGACGCAAAAGAAACCGTTTCTGAAGGTGCAGAAGCATTAGTCGATAAAACAAAAGAACTAAATGCAGAAAAACCAGATTTCGCTGAAGTTAAAGAAGAACTAAAAGAAGAAATCGAAAAAAATAATCCCGAATAAACAAAAAATGGCTCTCAATAGTGAGGGCTGTTTTTTTGTGGAGAGTTTAAGAATAAGTTCGTCGTTTATGGGGAACAAGTGCAAAAATAATATGGATTTACATAAAACGCTTACATGAAATTAAGAAAAAAGGTGTAAAACGGTTGCAATCAGTGAAACAACGTGCTATTATCTTTTAGAAATGTAAATGACATTTTCTGAAAATATGATAAAAGGAGCATACCATGGAAAAGCAAACAATTACGATTTATGATGTTGCCCGTGAAGCAAATGTTTCAATGGCGACCGTTTCTCGTGTAGTCAACGGCAATCCCAATGTAAAACCAACAACACGTAAAAAGGTGTTAGAAGTTATTGAACGTCTAGATTATCGTCCAAATGCTGTCGCACGCGGATTAGCAAGTAAGAAAACAACGACTGTCGGTGTCATCATTCCGGATGTCAGCAATATGTTTTTCGCATCATTGGCTCGCGGAATTGATGATATTGCGACGATGTACAAATATAATATTATTTTAGCCAACTCTGACGGTGAAGCACAAAAAGAAGTCAATGTGTTAAATAACCTATTAGCAAAACAAGTTGACGGTGTGATTTTTATGGGCCACCGTATCACGGATGAAATCCGTGCCGAATTCTCTCGTTCCAAAACACCGATTGTTTTAGCTGGTTCAATCGATCCAGATGAACAAGTCGGCAGTGTCAATATCGATTATACAGCTGCAACGAAAGAATCAATCGATTTATTAGCCAAACACGGCAATAAGAAAATTGCTTTCATCAGCGGTGCATTGATCGATCCTATCAATGGACATGCCCGTATGGATGGCTATAAAGCATCATTAGCTGAACATGATTTGGAATACAGCGAAGGGTTGATCTTTGAAGCACCATACAATTTTAAAGAAGGAATTGCTTTGACTGACCGTATTTTAAACAGTGGAGCAACTGCGGCTTATGTAACAGATGACGCATTAGCAATTGGTCTATTGGATGGTTTGATCGACAAAGGCGTGAAAGTTCCAGAAGAATTTGAGATCATCACGAGCAATGATTCATTGCTGACAGAAGTAGCTCGTCCACGCTTGAGCAGTGTGACTCAGCCATTGTATGATATCGGTGCTGTAGCAATGCGCTTGTTGACAAAAATGATGAATAAAGAAGAAATCGAACAAAAAACAATCGAATTACCACATGGTGTTTTCGAAAAAGGTTCAACGAGACAATAATTAAATGAGTAGGGTGGAAAGATTCTGTTTTTTAAATAGAGGTAGGTTACAGAAGATAACTTCTCCATTCCTAGTTAAGAGGTTGCGGCAATCGATGTCGCGACCTCTTTTTTTGTGGAAATGATAGTGAATAAGAGAAATTACATGGTGGATGGATGCCGCCGTGCAAAATCAAAAAAGCGAAATTTGTCGACTTGATGCCGACTCTCCGTGTATTGAAATTGACGAGCATCGCTAGTAAAAACACGACTTTTCACTGATACGATATTGATATCGTGTTGATTCAGATCAAGCAACTCACGATCTTCATCGGTCAATGCATCGATCGTGATTTCTTTTTCGGCAAAAGAAATATTGATCTCTAATTGATTCTCAAAATACCGATAGATAGAATCTTTAGCAATTTCCGTATCCAATTCCGGTACGATCACAGTCGACAGCAGATCTTTGTCGAGGATCACTTTTTTTTGATCGATAGCACGGGTGCGGATCAGCTCCCAACAAACAGCACCGACTTCAAAACCAGTAAGATGGGCTGTTTCTTGATCAATCGTGATCTTTCTAAGACTGACTACTACGGTGCTGCTTTCATAGCCATAAGAATTTTGCAGTTCTTTATAACTGGTCAGACCAGAAACAGGGAAACGCAGTTGTTCCCGTTTTAAAACAAGCGAGCCTTTTCCTTGGATTTTTTGGATATACCCATTAGCCATTAAAAGCGCGAGCGCTTTTCGAATAGTGTCACGGGAAACGTGGTAGGTTTGTCGAAGTTTATTTTCACTAGGCAGATAAGTGCCCGCTTCATAAATATCTTTTAAAATCCCTCGTTCAAGTGCTTGATAAATCACTTCATAATTTTTCATCAAATCATCCTAACTTGTCCGTATATGTTTTATTATTATACAAATAAAGAAACTAAAAGTAAAACGCTTTCTTAGGCATTCGTAAAACAAAAATGAGAAAATTCTTATTTCAGCTGGAACTTGTTGGTTGTATCACCAACCTGTGGGTAGTTGATAGACCAAAAAGATGTAGATAAAAATTGTTATCTTTCATTTAGATTAAAAATATCTAATATAACGGTTTTTGCCATACATGTAAGCGGTTTACAAAAGGGGTCGGACCAGATATAGTCAATGTATCAACTAAACTTATCCATACAAGTTAAAGTGATCGGAGGAGAAAAGATGGAAAAATACGAAAAGGATACGAAAGACTTATTGGAGGCCATTGGTGGTTCCAAGAATATCTCAGCAGTAACACACTGTGCTACACGAATGCGCTTTGTTTTAAATGATCCTAAAAAGGCAAACGAAGAAAAAATCGAAGACATTCCTAGCGTAAAAGGGATGTTTACCAATGCAGGACAGTTTCAAGTAATCATCGGAAATGATGTTGCTGTGTTTTACAATGAATTCGTCAAGACTTCTGGTGTAACAGGTGTCTCAAAAGAAGCAGCAAAATCAGCTGCAAAGCAAAATCAAAATCCAATCCAACGCGCCATCACTGTTTTAGCAGAAATTTTTACACCATTATTACCAGCAATTATTGTCGGCGGTTTGATTTTAGGGTTTCGTAATATTTTAGAAGCTGTTCCGATGGGGTGGCTGAATGGTCAGACGATCGTTGAGGCTTCAACTTTTTGGAGCGGGGTCAATGGATTTTTATGGTTACCGGGTGAAGCGATTTTCCACTTCTTACCAGTAGGAATCACATGGAGTATCGCTCGTAAAATGGGTGCTACAGAAATTTTGGGGATTGTCCTTGGGATTACGTTGGTCTCTCCGCAATTACTAAATGCTTATGCAGTAAATGGAACGACTGCAGCGGAAATTGCTAAAAATTGGACTTGGGATTTTGGTTTCTTCACCGTTGATAAAATCGGTTACCAAGCACAAGTTATTCCAGCAATGCTGGCTGGCTTTCTATTAGTTTATTTGGAACGATTCTTCCGTAAACGCATTCCAGAAGCAATTTCGATGATTTTTGTCCCATTCTTTTCATTGATTCCAACAATTTTAGCAGCTCACCTTGTCTTAGGACCGATTGGTTGGAAAATCGGTACCGCAATCTCAGCTGTAGTGAATGCTGGTTTGACTTCTAGTTTTAGCTGGTTGTTCGGTGGAATCTTTGGAGCGCTTTATTCACCGCTCGTTATCACGGGGTTGCATCATACAACTTTAGCAATCGATTCACAATTGATCGCAGACTTTGGTTCAACTAATTTATGGCCAATGATCTGTTTATCGAATATTGCGCAAGGTGCGGCCGTTTTAGCAGTTGTTTTTGCTCATCGCGGCAATAAAAAAGAAGAACAAGTTTCGATACCATCTGTAATTTCTGCTTGGTTGGGTGTTACTGAACCAGCGATGTTCGGGATCAATCTGAAATATACGTATCCATTTATTGCTGCTATGATCGGCAGCGGGATCGCAGGACTATTTGTTACTTTATTTAAAGTTCGTGCATTGTCAATCGGTGTTGGCGGCCTGCCAGGGATCTTGGCGATTCGTCCGCAAGACTACTTGATTTTTGCGATAGCAATGGTTATTGCGATTGCTGTACCGTTTATTTTAACATTGACTTTCCGCCGGATCGGCTTATTTAATAAAGTTGACCGCTCAGGAGAAGTCCCAAGTTTAGATAATGAAACAATTCAAACAGCTGGAGCATCGGTTGAATTATTTGCGCCTATTGCTGGTAGACTGCATCCGTTAAGCAGTGCCAAAGATCCTGTCTTTGCAGAAGGCATGATGGGTCAAGGCGTTGTGATCGATCCTAGTGAAGGAAAGTTATATGCTCCATTCGATGGTCAAATTAGTTTATTGTTCCCAACGAAGCATGCGATCGGTTTAGTCAGCATGGAAGGGACAGAAGTATTGATTCATATTGGAATCGATACGGTTCAATTGGATGGAAAATATTTTACAAGCCATGTGGCACAAGGTGATAGCGTGAAAAAAGGTCAACTGTTGATGGAATTTGATATAGCAGCGATCCAAGCAGCGGGCTATGAAGTACAAACCCCAATTATTGTAACGAATTCGACTGAGTTTCAAGTGGATCCCCTGATTGAAGATGCGGCGGTCACAACTACTGAAAAAGTCTTATTAGCGACAAAACTATAAACGTTGGAGGATGACATGAGTTTTAAAGAAAAAGTAATTTACCAAATCTATCCAAAATCATTTTTAGATACAAATCAAGACGGTGTAGGTGATCTGCCCGGAATCAAACAAAAGATGCCTTACTTAAAACAGTTGGGTGTTGATATGGTTTGGCTGAGTCCAATCTATAGTAGTCCGCAAAAAGACAATGGTTATGATGTAGCCGATTATACCGCCATCAATCCTACATTTGGGACAATGGAAGATTTTGATAATTTGATGGCAGCGGCAAATGAGCAGGGAATCGAGATCATGTTGGATATGGTCTTTAATCACGTATCTACAGAACATGAATGGTTCCAAAAAGCATTAGCTGGCGAAAAAAAATATCAAGATTATTTCATCTTGCGCGATGAGCCGACGGATTGGGTCTCGAAATTTGGCGGCAATGCCTGGGCGCCCTTTGGTGAGACAGGCCGCTATTATTTGCATCTCTTTGATAAAACACAAGCCGACTTGAATTGGCGCAATCCAGAAGTTCGAGAAGAATTATTTAAAGTATTGCGCTTTTGGATGGCTAAAGGCGTCAAAGGATTCCGCTTTGATGTAATCAATTTGATTGGTAAAGATGAAGTATTGAAAGACTGTGCTGAAAATGACGGCAAGCCGGCCTATACGGATCGTCCCATCACGCATGAATTTCTTCAAATGATGAATCAAGCAACGTTTGGTCAAGATACTGAAATGATTACAGTCGGTGAGATGAGCTTCACTACAGTAAAAGAATGTATTTTGTATACAAAACCTGACCGTGAAGAATTAAATATGACCTTCAATTTCCACCATTTGAAAGTAGACTATAAGGATGGAAAAAAATGGACGCAGATGCCGTTTGATTTTACGAAACTAAAAGAATTGTTTCATACTTGGGGAACGCAGATGAGTGAAGAAAGCGGCTGGAATGCTCTTTTCTGGAATAATCATGATCAGCCGCGAGCATTGAATCGTTTCATCGATGTGGATAACTACCGCGTTACCGGAGCTAAAATGTTAGCCAGTGCGATTCATTTAAATCGTGGTACACCGTATATCTATATGGGAGAAGAAATCGGGATGCTCGATCCAGATTATGATTCGATGGAACAATACGTCGATGTAGAAAGTTTAAATGCTTATCAAGAGCTGTTGGATGCTGGAAAAACAGAAAAAGCGGCCTTTGAGATCGTCAAAGCCAAGTCTCGAGATAATTCCCGCACTCCGATGCAATGGGACAACGAAAGATACAGCGGGTTTTCACAAGTTGCTCCGTGGCTAACAATTGGAAGATCAGTAGCTGAGATCAATGTCGCCAAAGAATTACAAGAAGGTTCCATTTTTAAATATTATCAACAGCTGATTAAATTGCGGAAACAATACCCTGTAATCTCTGATGGAAGCTATGAAGCCTTTTTGCCGGAACATCCGCAGATTTATGGCTATGTCAGACGTTTAGCGGAACATTCGCTCCTTGTGATCAATAACTTTTTTGCAGAAGAGACGACGATCGAACTGCCAGAAGAATTTTTAGCTGGAGATGTTTTGATTGGTAATTATGCTGTTGAAAATATTACGAGAGAATTCACGTTAAAACCGTATCAAACAATGGCAATCTATTATTAGAGTTGTTACTACGGAAAATAGGCGAAACTACTTTCCAATCTGTTTCATTTATGCAGTTGTAAAATAAATACCAAAAAGAGTTCCGAAGAAATAATTTTATTTCTTCGGAACTCTTTTTTTATAATGACTATTTTGTCAGATCGATTCGTTTATTAACTAAATAAATCAAGCAGCCGCCTAATCCCATAGAAAGCAATTCGCCTAAGCCGATAATCAGCCAGTTAAAGAAAAACGGTGCTTGATAGAAAAAGCTTAACTGTCCTGCGACTGTAAACATTGAGAAGGCAAAAATTAAAGCGGTGATGATCATTTTCTTTTTAAGACTCACAATATTTTTAGTGACCGCTCGACAAATCAATAAAACGATCAAAGTAGAGACACTGCCTAATAAAACATCGACAATTCCTAGCGGAGAGGCCAGATTGGCGATCGCTACCCCTAAAGTCACTGCAATAGTGTATCGTTTGTTGAAAAGCGGTAAGTAATTGAACATTTCGGCTAATCGGAATTGGATCGCCCCGAAACTTATCACGGATAAAACAATCGTGACAGCGACATAAAGGCCTGTCACAACGGCCATTTTAGCCGTGTCAGTGGTTGTCCAGCGAGCTGAACTTTTTTCAAGATGCATTTTTATCATTCTCCTTTACAAGACAACGTCTCGTTGATAACTGCGGCCAAAGGATCGAAGTGTCGCAGTGCGAATTTCTCGCTATTACTCATCTTAGAGGATTTCAAAAAAATTGCAAGCTATTTTAAAAGCCAACCGCCATCGATTGGCAAAATAGTTCCTTGCATATAACGTGCTTCATCACTTGCTAAAAATAATGTAGCATAAGCAACTTCTTCTGGAGCCGCCCAACGTTTAACTGGAGTTTCATCAGCGACCCATTGTGCCATCTGACCATCACCGGCAAAGTCAGCTTGATTCATAGGCGTATTGATCGCACCTGGTGCCAGGGCATTGACATGAAGCCCTTTGGCAGCGTAATCTAATGCCAATTGCTTAGTGAAACCAACGATGGCATGTTTGCTAGCAGTATAAGCGATCCCGCCGCCGCCTGCGACAAGGCCAGCAATTGAAGCCATGTTGATGACCGTTCCTTGATTTTTCAATAATTCCTGCAAAAGTAATTTGGTCAGTGTGAACATACTTTTTACATTTGTATCTAAAATACGCGTCCATAAAGCGTCCTCTGTCTCAGCCAATGGTAAATAATCATCTAGCACGCCAGCAGTATTCAGTAAAATATCGACTGTACCGAACAAGGCATGACATTGTTGGATCGCTGTTTGTAGATCAGTTTTTTCACGGACATCACCAAGATAAAAACCAAAGCGTTCAGGAAATGTCTGCTGAAATTTTTGCAGCGACGATTCTTGTTGATCAAAGGCAAAGACTTGTGCGCCGGCATCAAGCATTGCTTGCGTCTGGGCCGCACCGATTCCCGATGCCGCGCCAGTGACAAAAACTGTTTTATTCGTGAAATCAAAGGTCATCATTTGACGATTTTCCAATCATCCGCCAAAATATCACAAACAGTCGGTGCAAAACTGGAGAAACCTTCATCTGCTGTTTTGATCAAGAAATAAGGTGTGACAGGTGAGCCGTCAAATTGCTGGTTTTCAACAAGTGTGACATATAACTCAAAGCCGCCCCAGCCTTCACGGATAATTTTTGCGCCTTTTTTTAATTCAGGTAAAATTGCTTCAAATGTCATTAGTTTTTTCTCCTTAGTAGCTTTAGTTTAGTTCGAGTCGCATGTTTCAATGATTTATCAAAGGATTTTTATTTTAGGATATTGAAAAAATGTGCGAGCATTGGTTAAAAATGATTTTCTGTTGGTAGAATACCAAAAAGTAAGGGCAGTCACAAGAAAATTAAGAAAAACGATATCTCGTTGTCGCAAATAGTGATTGTAACGAAAGTAAACTGCAGCATAGAAAAAAGGATACGACTTTTGTCATATCCCTTTTTCTAAAATAAACGGTGTTCGAAAAACAGCCGCTTGTTGGATTAGTCATCCTCATCTGTTTCAGTATTTTTGTTTTTGGCGCTGACTTTATTTCGGGTATTCCAATAAGTCTTGTAATCATCCTCGTCTCCGCCAATACCAAATTCATAGGTATTTTCTGCTGGACCGTCTTTTGCCCAAAGAGAAGTCGTTTCGCCACTCGGAACTTGATAATTTGTTCCATTATGAGAGACTTTGCCAGATTTCAAACCAGTGAAATCTGAAACTTTGATCTGTTTCACGTCATCTGATAACTCAAATTCTTCATTTTCAGCGAAAACAGATGGATTGACTTGATAAATTCGACCAGCAAGATAAGCCATGTAAGTCGCTGTTCGATTTCCCGCACCATCATTCATTGGTTTATTGTCATCTCGTCCAGTCCAAGTTCCCAATGTAATGGAAGGTGTGGAGACGATCAACCAGTTATCGGCATAGTTATCAGTCGTACCCGTTTTACCGACCCAATCAGCAGTACTTAAAGAATAATTCACACCGCTTAAAATGGATTTGAATGGAGTAGTATGTTGTTCGTTAATCACGCTGCGCATCATATCATTCATAATAGAAGCTGTAGCTTTTGAGAAAACTTGTACAGGAGCGTTTTTATGTTTGTAGATTTCTTTTCCTGTGCTGTCAGTGATCGATTCGATCATGTAACCTTGCTGATAAACACCGCCGTTAGCCAAAGTTTGAAATCCATTGATCTCTGTTAACGTAGAAATACCAGTCGTACCTAAAGGTGCTGATTCAACGCCCCAAGTATTTGAAGTCGGATAATTCATCTTCTTCAAATAATTATCGTAAGCAAATTGTTCAGAACCTTTCTTTGCCAACATGTCTTGGTAAACGTGATAGGCGGTGATGTTCGTTGATTCAACTAAAGCTTCCCGTGCTGTTTGGAAAGTTTTTGAACCTTTATTTTCCGCATTTTCCAACTCTTTGCCCGCGTGTTCGCCCCGTTGATACTTCATTGGGAAATCAGCGATCCGTGTGGCACTGCCCAACAATCCTTGATCAATTGCCGGACCGTATACTAAGACCGGTTTAATCGATGAACCGGCTTGCCGGACCGTATCAAACGCATGATTGTTTTGATTTGTATTGTAATCGCGGCTACCGATGAAACCATAGATTCGACCTGTTTGATTATCCATCATGACTGTTCCAGGTTCAATTGTTGCGCCGGAACCATCATCTAAATATTGTCCGTATTCAGCGACCCCAAGCTGCATCGCATCATAGATGTTTTTATCGATTGTCGATTTCACGACAAGTCCTTGATTTTGCATTTTGACTTTAGCTTGTTCGACATAGCGACTGCGCACATCGTCTTTGTTATACTCGCTGTCGCTGACACCGTCTTCTTCAGCTTGCTGTTTTGCTACGATGCTGATTGCTTCGTTGTAGACCGTATAGTATAAGAAGCCGTGTTGTTGGACTTCAATATCTTCACGCGCTTGGAAATCTTTTGAAAGATCATATTTTTTCGCCTCATCGTATTCCTTTTTAGAAATCATTTGTTGGCGGTACATGTTGAAAAGTACGTCATCTTTACGAGCCATTCCAATCGAATAATCTTGTTTTAAGTCCCCCGTATTGGTATAAGGACTGTAGACAATCGGACTTTGCGGCAAGCCAGCAATGAAAGCCGATTGCGGCAAGCTCAAGTCTTTTGCATGGACACCGAAGATACCGATCGCGGCTTCTTCAACGCCGGCGATATTTTGTCCTTTGTTATTGCGGCCAAAAGGTGAGACGTTCAGATAGGCAGTCAAGATCTCATCTTTGCTTAGATATTTTTCCAAATCAAAAGCTAAGACGATCTCATTGGCTTTTCGTTTAAAGGAAGTTTCATTGGTCAAGACTTGCTGTTTGACGACCTGTTGGGTCAATGTTGAACCGCCTGATCCAGCGCCAAAGCCGACGAGTTCTCCGAGTAAGGCACGTACGACAGCTTTAGGAACAACACCGCGATGTTCGTAAAAATTCTCATCTTCAGTAGCGACCAGAGCTTTTTTTACCCATGTGGAGATCTCATCAGAATCAACTTTCTCACGAATTGGATCCGATTGAATTGTTGCCAGCTCTTGGTCATCCGCATAAAGCAATTTTGATGGCTCTGCGATATCGCCAACTTCTTGTTTTATTTCTGTTTTTGTCGGTGTTGGCGTTCCTTCGACAAGATGAGCAAAATACCCAGCACCGATCCCAACGACGAGCAGGCCGCCTAAAAAAAGGACCACGATGAAGCCGAGTAACAGCGACTTGATCACCCGCAACGAAACATTGAGTGCAAAAAAACCGCCAAGAGTAGATTTTGCTTTCTTCTTGCTACTCTTTTTCGGTTGTTTACTTATTTTTTTCTTGTGAGCCAAAAAGTCCACCTCGTTAAATTCTATTCATTTTAATTATCTGTTGAATTATAGCAAAGTTTTACTTCTATTAACAAGCAGATCCAATGTTTGTAATCAAAACTTCAACTAATTGTTAAGGAAACAAAATGAATCAGATTTAATCAGCAGACTTCCATCCTCTTAAAACAGATTTTATTCGCACAGAACTTGGAATAAATCCGGCGAATACCTTTTATTTCCTCGTTTTTTCGGTTAATATGGGAAAGTATAAGCAGCAATCATTAAGAAATGAGATGCGTAATGAATCGATAGTTCATTTTTCTAAAATGAGGTATCAAAAATAATTAGGAGGATAAAAAATGCATTCAGACTTTTTCCAAGAATTAAAAGCCCGTGGCTTAATTTTTCAAGCAACCGATGAAGCAGCCCTAGAAAAACAATTAAATGAAGAGTCTGTTAAACTATATATCGGCTTTGACCCAACGGCAGACAGTCTGCACATTGGTCATTTATTACCGATTTTGACGTTGCGTCGTTTCCAACAAAACGGACACGTGCCGATTGCTTTAGTTGGCGGCGGAACCGGGATGATCGGAGACCCTTCATTTAAGGATGCAGAACGTCAATTAAATACATTGGATACTGTTCAAAGCTGGTCGCAAAGTATCAAAAATCAGCTTTCTGGGATCATCGATTTTGAAAATAAAGAAAATCCAGCAATCGTTGCCAACAACTATGAATGGTTGGGCGAATTAAAAATGATCGACTTTTTACGCGATGTGGGTAAAAACTTTACGATCAATTACATGATGAGCAAAGAAAGTGTGAAACGTCGAATCGAGTCAGGGATTTCGTACACGGAATTTGCGTACCAGTTATTACAAGCCTATGATTTTTACGAATTGAATAAACGCTATGGTTGCTTGCTGCAATTAGGCGGAAGCGATCAATGGGGAAATATCACATCAGGGATCGAATTGATCCGGCGTGAAGAGGGGAAACAGGCTTTTGGCTTGACGATGCCGCTAATCACTAAAGCAGATGGAACAAAATTTGGGAAAACTGAAGGCAATGCAGTCTGGTTAGACCCAGAGAAAACATCACCGTATGAATTTTATCAATTCTGGATCAATACAGATGATCGTGATGCAATCAAATTCTTGAAATACTTCACGTTCTTGAGTTTAGAAGAAATTGCTGCAATTGAAGCCGATTTTACAGCAGCACCTGAACAGCGCGCGGCACAAAAAGCTTTGGCAAAAGAAGTCACAGTGTTAGTTCATGGCGCAGAAGCTTATGAACAAGCAGTGCATATTTCTGAAGCACTATTCAGCGGTAACGTAAAAAACTTGAATGATGAAGAAATCAAACAAGGATTTAAAAATGTACCAAACTACCATGTACAAGCAGACGATGATCTGAATTTAGTCGAAATCTTGCTGACAGCTGGAATCGAAAATTCAAAACGGCAAGCTCGTGAAGATATCACTAACGGTGCCATCTACATCAATGGCGATCGTGTGCAAGAAGTAGCGTATACATTAAGTGATCAAGATAAATTAGCAGATAAATACATCGTTATTCGCCGCGGTAAGAAAAAATATTTTGTTTTACAATTTTAGTTAGGACTGTAAAGGGATTGTACCAATATTTTGGAACAATCCCCTTTCTTTATATTGCTGGGTAAGCGTTTTTCAGGTTGGAGAGGTGCGAGGATGCGAGCAGTTTTATTAAATTCATTCGGATTATTTGTTATTATCTTGATAGGCTATTTGACTAAGAGGCTCAACTTGTTAACCAAAGCAGACGGTTCGCTGATCTCAAAAATAGTTGTCAATGTCACATTACCGGCAGCAATCATCGTAAATCTGCAAGCATTAGTGATCAAAAATCAGTTGTTGCTCTTGATTTTAGCAGGACTATGTTTGAATTTGGCGATGATTATCGTCGGTCATTTTTTATCAAAAAAACAAGAACACATCGAACGCGAATTTTTAATGTACAGCGTTTCGGGTTACAATATTGGAAATTTTGCAATTCCTTTTGTGCAAAGTTTCATGCCGCTGGCCATTCCAATTTTATCTTTTTTTGATATCGGAAACAGTGTCATGCTGGCCGGCGGATCCAATGTGGTGATCGAAGGCATCAGTGGTGGGACGGAGGAGCGTCCTAGTTTTAAAAAAGTACTTGGACGTTTAGGTCGATCTGTGCCGTTTCTTTGTTACTTGATTATGATGTTTTTGCGTGTTGCGAAGATTGATTTGCCGCAAGACTTCTTTCAAATGGTGCAACCAATCGCTAACGCGAATACTTTTTTATCGATGTTTATGATCGGATTATTTTTAGAACTGCGCCTGCCGAGAAAAGATCTGGCATTGGTGGCGCGGGTCTTAGTAATCAAATATGGGGCAGGGCTGTTAGCCGTATGCTTAGTGCTGTTGCTGCCAGTCCCTGAAATGATCAAAATCGTTTTGTGTCTGGTCTCTGTCGGGCCAATCCCGACATTTGGTGTTATCAATAGTGTCGCGGCTGGAATGCGAGCGGAGGTGGTGGGTTTTACCTCATCCCTGAGTTTTTTGATCAGTCTACCGCTGATGACGAGTTTATTATTATTTCTATAAAAAAACTGGAGGTTTTTATGTTAATCGGTTCTCATGTAAGTATGAAGGGAAAAGGCATGTTGTTAGGTGCAGCGCAAGAAGCTGCCAGCTATGAAGCATCGACCTTTATGATCTATAGCGGCGCCCCGCAAAATACCCGCCGCAAACCAGTGGAAGAGATGAACATTCCAGCTGGTGAAGAATTTATGAAAGAACATAATTTATCCAATATCGTGATGCACGCACCATATATCATCAATTTAGGCAATACGAAGAAGCCAGAAATGTTTCCTTTTGCCGTCCAATTTTTGCGTGATGAGATCATGCGAGCAGAAGCGTTAGGCGCAATGCAGATCACTTTGCATCCCGGTGCCCATGTGGGTGCTGGCGAAAAAGCAGGCCTAGATCAGATCATCAAAGGCTTGAACGAAGTATTGACCAAAGATCAGCGTGCGCAAATTGCTTTAGAAACGATGGCAGGAAAAGGAACAGAATTGGGCAGAACATTCGAAGAATTGGCGTATATTATCGACGGAGTAACTTTAAACGAAAAACTCTCAGTAACCTTTGATACGTGCCATACTAATGACGCAGGTTACAATGTCAAAGAAGATTTTGACGGTGTACTGGCAGAATTTGACCGCGTGATTGGCTTGGATCGTTTGAAAGTACTCCACATAAATGATTCAAAAAATCCTATCGGTTCTCACAAGGATCGTCATGCCAATATTGGTTTTGGTACGATCGGATTTGATGCGCTGAACGCTATCGTACATCATGAAAAGTTGCAACAGCTGCCTAAAATTTTAGAGACACCATACGTAGGAGCAGACAAAAAGAATCAACAAGCTCCTTATGGATTTGAAATTGCTATGTTAAAAGCTGGAAAATTTGATCCAGATGTATTAACAAAAATCCAAGCACAATAAAAAAACCGACACTCTAACTGATCGGCTGACTTGTTAGGACAAAGAAATAAGTAAGTCCTTACGGTCAGTAGATTGCTTTGAGTGTCGGCTTTTTTATTGGTTACTTCTGTTATAAAGTGAAGCCGAATCGTTAGACAAGCAGATTGAAGGTTTTTAAGTTTAACTTGCTGTAGAATCAGTAGTTATTCTCGGATTTGACCATCGCCGTAGATGATGTATTTACTAGAAGTCAACTGTTCCAAGCCCATCGGTCCGCGAGCATGTAATTTTTGCGTAGAGATCCCAATCTCTGCACCAAGTCCAAATTTAAAACCGTCAGTAAAACGAGTGGATGCATTGATATAAACCGCCGCTGCATCGACTTCTTTTAGAAATTTTTGTCCATTATGGTAGCTGTCAGTCACGATTGCTTCCGAATGTTTAGAGTTGTAGTGATTGATGTGCTCGATCGCTTCATCGATAGTAGCGACGACCTTGACTGCTAAAATGTAATCCAGAAATTCAGTTGACCAATCTGCTTCTGTTGCCAAATTTGCTTGCTTTAAATGAGATAAAGCGAGAGCATCCCCTCGTAAAGCGACATGCTGGGGTGTCAAAGTTTGTTCAACCATTGGTAAAAATTCAGCGGCAACTGCTTCGTGAACCAATAAAGTTTCGACAGCGTTGCAGACGGCGGGGCGCTGTGTTTTCCCATTGACAACTATTTTTAACGCCATCTCCAACTGTGCGGCGGAATCAACATAGATGTGATTGTTGCCGGTACCTGTTTCAATTACTGGGACAGTCGCATTATTTTTGACACGTTGGATCAAACCGGCACCGCCGCGAGGAATCAAAACATCTAAATACTCATCCAACTGCATCAGCTCATTGGCTGTAGCATGAGAAGTGTCATTGACAAATTGGATCATTTCCGGATCTAGCTGATTGTTACGCAAAGTCTGCTGCATCAGTTTTACTAATAGTTGATTAGAGTAAAAGGCTTCCTTGCCGCCGCGTAAAATTACCGCATTGCCGGATTTGAAACATAGGCTAGCCGCATCCGTAGTTACGTTTGGCCGCGATTCAAAAATAATCCCGATCACACCTAGAGGAACGCGTTGTTGTCCAATCAGCAGCTGATCTTCTGTCCGCCACATCTTTTCCACTACACCGATTGGATCAGGCAATGCTGCGACTTGTCGAATCCCTTCAGCCATCTCCTGGATCCGTTTATCTGTTAAGCAAAGCCGATCAATCATCGACTCAGAAATTCCATTTTCTTTTGCTCGACTCAAATCCTGGCGATTTTCCGCTAAGATTATTGCCGTATTCGTTGTTAAATCAGTTGCCATTTGTAGCAAGCAATTATTTTTTTGTACAGTTGTTAGCTGACCTAATTTTTGAGCCGCCAATTTGCTTCGCTGTCCTAGTGTAGTTAATAAGCTATTCATATTTTTCCCCCTTAAATAATGTTCCGACTTCTTTGCCTGCTAAGATATCAAAAATTATTCTAGGAGGTTTGCCGTTTGCCAAGACCATCGTACTTTTTTCAGCTAAGACTCTTTGAGCGGCTTTCAGCTTGCTGACCATGCCACCTGTACCAAAACGACTGCCTTCGCCGCTGGCCTGATCCAGCAATGTTTGATTAATCACTGAGACAGTAGAGTATAAGACAGCATGTTTATTTTTGGTGGGATTTTCCGAATAAAAACCATCGATGTCACTTAACATAATCAAAACATCCGCCTTCACCAATTGTGAAACAATCGCGGATAATTCATCATTGTCACCAAATTTTCTCGTGTGATCCATTTCATCGACCGCTACAGTATCATTTTCATTGATAATCGGTAGAATTCCCATTGCGAGCAGTTGTTCCAATGTATTGATGACGTTTGAGCGGCTTTCTGGGAAATCAACAACATCTCGTGTCAATAAAACTTGAGCTGTTTGTTGACTATATCTTAAAAAGCGTTGATTGTAGATTTGCATCAGTTCCGCTTGACCGACTGCCGCGACCGCTTGTTGTAGCGGGATCTCACACGGACGTTGGGAAATCATCAGTTTAGCCATTCCGACACCAATCGCACCAGAAGAGACTAACAATATTTCTTTTCCTTGATTGCGGAGGTCAGTTAAAACGAAGGCCAATTGATCAATACCATCCAAATTGATCTTGCCGTTTGGGTGGATCAGGGAACTTGTCCCAATCTTCACCACGATCCGATTGACAGATTTCAAAAAATTTCTCATAGTTGCACCTCTTCACTTAGCCACCAGGAAGAAAGGTATTGTTTCGAAGTTTATCATATTTTAATTATTATTTCACCGTATTTTTATAAAAAGTTGAAGAAATATGCGGTTTATTTGGTTTTTATCAGTAAAAAAGCGTTCTTTTCTTCTCTTAATAGAAAATAAATAGCTGAATAATCGATCAGATTGAATGAAAATTTCATAGTTGGATTTTAAGATTTTGAAAACGGCTTTTCTTTTGCTGGATCTTCTAGTAAAATGTATGAGAATGTGTCAGGAAAGGAGCGGTGAAAATGGTATCAACTGGAATTGTAGTATTGATCGCAGTAATTGCTGCACTATTAGGTGCTGTTGGCGGTTTCTTCTTAGCCCGTAAATATATGCAAGACTATTTCAAAAAGAATCCTCCGATTAACGAGGATATGTTACGTCAAATGATGATGTCGATGGGGCAAAAACCTTCAGAAAAAAAAGTGCGTCAAATGATGCAACAAATGAAGAATCAACAATAATTTTTGAAAGGACAATCGTCGCAGGATGGTTGCCCTTCTTTTTTGACAAATTTTGAGAAAAACGCACAACTGGCAGCTAACTTTGGTTCGAGAAATCATTTTTTAGTTCATGGAAACTGATGGTAGTGGTCATTTCGCATAAGATCTTACTTACTAAAATAGGAAACAGAACTTGCAAAGCAGATTTGTCGACAGAATAAATTCTTGGATGTAAAGTAAAGCCGAATGGGGGAATTACTGAAATGTATGATGTAATAATTATTGGTGCGGGTCCAGCAGGGATGACCGCAGCCTTATATGCTTCACGTTCAAATTTAAAAGTTCTTTTGATTGAACGTGGGGCACCAGGCGGACAAATGAACAACACCGCTGAAATTGAAAATTATCCAGGGTTTGAGTCCATCATGGGGCCGGAACTTGCGATGAAGATGTATGATGGTGTCACAAAATTCGGCACTGAAAATGCTTATGGAATCGTTCAAGACATTAAAGATCATGGCGATTACAAAGAAGTCATTACAGAAGATAAAAAATATCAGGCGAAAACAATCATCGTTGCTACAGGCTGTGTACATCGTAAACTAGGTGTGCCAGGGGAAGAATCTTTTGCAGGTCGTGGCGTTTCTTATTGTGCAGTTTGTGACGGCGCCTTTTTCCGCAACAAACGGTTGATCGTTGTCGGCGGCGGCGACTCAGCAGTAGAAGAAGCGATTTATTTAACTCGTTTTGCTTCTGAAGTTGTAATCGTTCATCGTCGTGACGAATTGCGGGCACAAAAAATCATTCAAGACCGCGCCTTTGCAAATGAAAAAATTTCATTTATTTGGGACAGTGTTGTTGACGAAATCGTCGGTAATGAAATGGTCGTGACTGGTGCACAGATACGCAACGTCAAAACAGGAGAAGTTCACTTAGAACCAGCGAATGGCGCCTTTATCTATGTTGGTTTGGAACCATTGACTGAACCGTTCAAAAATAGCGGGATCACAAATGCTGCTGGCTGGATCGAAACTGATTTTGAAATGAAAACAAAGATTCCAGGTGTTTTTGCGATTGGTGATGCTCGTGAGAAAGATTTACGTCAAATCACGACAGCTGTTGGCGAAGGCGGGATCGCAGGCCAACAAGTCTATAAATATATTGAAGAACAAAATTGATTTTAAGAGGTGCGACAAGAGGTTTGTCGCATCTTTTTTTCGATTAAACGGTATTTTAGCCATTTCTTTGGAAATAAGTCAAAATTTTTTGAAGCGATCCACTATTGTCGTGTGCTCTTTTTGCAGAGCTGCGGCGTTTTTTTAGTTCGACATAGATGTTCCCTTTGCTGGATATAACAGTAATGGTATACTTAGATGGTAAAAAAATTTGAAAGAGGTGTGTTTCATGTCTTGGGAACAAGTTTATGAACAATGGATCGATTCAGATAAATTAGATGAAAACATGCGGAAAAAATTACAAGACTTAGGCAAAGACCCTGAGCTGAAAAAAGATGCATTTTATAAACCATTAGAATTTGGAACCGCAGGAATGCGCGGAATCTTAGGACCTGGCGTCAATCGGATGAATATTTTCACCGTTCGCCAAGCAACTGAAGGCTTAGCACGTTTTATGGATACGCAAGATCCTGAAACGAAACGACGCGGAGTGGCGATTGCTTATGATTCCCGTCATATGTCGCCAGAATTTGCTATGGAAGCAGCCAAAACATTGGCAAAACACGATATTCCTTCATTTGTATTTGAAAGTCTACGGCCAACGCCTGAACTATCTTTTGCTGTTCGTTATGAAAATGCCTTTACAGGAATCATGATCACCGCATCGCACAACCCTGCGGAATACAACGGCTATAAAGTTTATGGTGAAGATGGTGGGCAAATGCCGCCTGAAGACGCAGATGCATTGACGAAATTTGTCCGCAATGTGGAAAATCCGTTAGAAGTTGAAGTGTTGTCAGATGAAGAAGTTGAACACAGCGGATTGATTACTATCATTGGAGCTGAGGTCGATGCTGAGTATTTGAAAGAAATCAAATCTGTAACAATCAATCAAGCATTGATCAATGAAATGGGCAAAGAATTAAAATTAGTTTATACACCATTACATGGAACAGGCAAAATGCTTGGAGAAAAAGCCTTGAAACAGGCTGGCTTTGAAAAATTTATGCTTGTTCCTGAACAAGCGATCGCCGATCCCAATTTCTCCACTGTAAAATCACCAAATCCAGAAGAACATTCTGCGTTTGAATATGCGATTAAGCTTGGGGAACAAGAAGACGCAGACTTATTGATCGCGACAGATCCAGATGCCGATCGTCTTGGTGCGGCCGTTCGTTTGCCGGATGGACGCTATCAAGTTCTAACAGGAAATCAAATCGGTGCTCTTTTGATTCGTTATATTTTAGAAGCGCATAAACAAGCAGGGACTTTGCCAGCAAATGCAGTAGTCTTAAAATCAATCGTATCAAGTGAATTAGCGACAACGATTGCAGCTAGTTACAATGTGAAAATGGTAGACGTATTGACTGGCTTTAAATTTATTGCTGAAAAAATCCAACAATATGAAACCGATCATTCGCAAACATTTATGTTTGGTTTTGAAGAAAGCTATGGCTATTTGATCAAATCTTTCGTTCGTGATAAAGATGCGATCCAAACCCTAGTTTTATTAGCAGAAGTTGCGGCGTATTATAAAAAACAAGGCAAAACGTTGTATGACGGTCTTCAAGATATTTTTGCGGAATACGGCTATTATGCAGAAAAAACGATCTCTGTTACATTAAGCGGTGCAGAAGGTGCTGAACGAATCAAAACGATTATGGAAAACTTGCGTAGTGAAGCACCAAAAGCATTCGCTGATGTTGCAGTTACACTGACTGAAGATTTCAAAGCAGCTAAAGCGATCGCAGCAGATGGATCTGAAAAAGCGATTGAGATGCCTGCTTCGGATGTCTTGAAATATACACTGGCTGATGAAACTTGGTTAGCGATCCGACCTTCTGGGACAGAACCAAAAATCAAATTATATATTGGCGTGAAAGGTGATTCTCACGATACTGCCGCAGAAAAAATCGCGACTTATGAAGAAGCAATCCGTAAAATCGCCGAGTAAATGAGGGCTAAAAAATGAAGGAACACGAAGAGTTTCAAGCGGTCAGTCAATTTTTTAAAATTTTGAGTGATCCGACACGGTTAAAGATTTTAATGTTTCTGAAAGAAGGCGAGCGCAATGTTTCATCGATCAGTGACACATTAGCGATGGAACAATCCGCTGTTTCTCATCAATTGCGACTATTACGCGACAATCGCTTAGTAAAAGCACGCCGTGATGGCAAGGCGATGTTATACAGTTTGGATGATCAGCATGTCTTAGATGTTTTAGAACAAACCTTCCGTCATGTCTTACACCAATAAAAAAGAGCTTTTCCAAATTTTTTGGAAAAGCTCTTTTTTTTTATGAGAATTTTGTTATACTGGTAGCTAACTATTAGAAAACAATGAAATTAATTTTAATAATAATGCAATTTAATGGAGGCGGATTATGGAAAAAGCAGTCAAGGTGGGTCTATTAGGGTTAGGCGTGGTAGGTACCGGTGTCTTAGAAATTCTAGCAGATCACCAAGAAAAAATTCAAAAAAGTATTGGTGGCTCCTTGGTTGTAACAAAAGCCTTGATTCGATCAGGTGAAGATAAAAATCAGTTAGCCCAAAAATATGATTTGGAATTAGTTACTGAGTTAGAGGCGATTTTGGATGATCCAGAAATTTCGATCGTCGTAGAAGTAATGGGACGAATCGAACCAGCTAAGACTTTTATCAAAGACGCACTCTTAGCGGGTAAACACGTTGTGACTGCCAACAAAGATTTGATGGCTCAGTATGGTAGCGAATTGGTTGATCTAGCACGTGACCAGCAGCGAAATCTATATTACGAAGCAAGCGTTGCAGGTGGGATTCCAATTTTGCGGACGATCGCCAATAGTTTAGCAGCAGATGATATTACAGAAGTCTTAGGAATCGTCAACGGCACGACTAACTATATGCTGACTAAAATGGTCCAAGAGCATCGAACGTATGAAGAAACATTGAAGGAAGCTCAGGAGCTTGGTTTTGCAGAAAGTGATCCGACCAATGATGTGGATGGTATCGATGCCGCGTATAAAATGGTCATTTTAAGTAAATTTGCTTTTGGGATGACAGTAGCGATGGATCAAGTCAAGATTAAAGGGATTCGCGGGTTAGCGGCAGCAGATGTTGCGATAGCTGACCGGCTTGGATACACCGTAAAATTGATTGGGTCAACGATCAAAAAAGGCGATACGATCTCCGTTGAAGTTGGTCCAGTACTTGTGGCGAAAAATCATCCACTTGCTTCGATCCATAACGAGATGAATGCAGTATTTATCAAAAGTTCGGGGATCGGTGAATCGATGTATTACGGTCCAGGTGCAGGAGCCCGACCTACAGCGACAAGTATCGTGGCGGATCTGATGACGACTGTCAATAAGATGAAAAAAAATACAGTCGGACATCGGTTCACCGGCTATACACAGCCAACCAAAATCACGCCGCCAAGTGAAAATACCAGCAGATACTTTTTATCATTAGAAATGCCGGATGAACCGGGTCAATTTTTAAAACTAGCTGAGATCATGACACAGGCAAAGGCTGGTTTTGAACAAGTTGTTCAAGAAAAAGGCAATGGAACAAGTGCGCGGGTAGTTTTAATCACCCATGAAACATCTGAAACGGAGTTGGCAACAATCCAACAAGGAATCAAAGAAAAAACGAGTTATAAATTATTGTCATTAATGAAAGTTATGGGGGAATAACGATGTACGAAGGTTTATTAAAACAATATAAAGAATATTTGCCAATCACAGATAAGACACCTCAAATTGCTTTGGCTGAAGGAAACACACCGCTGATTCCTTTGAAAAATCTATCAAAGGAGTTAGGCATTACTTTATACGGAAAATATGAAGGACTGAATCCGACCGGTTCATTCAAAGATCGCGGAATGGTGATGGCGGTCGCTAAAGCGGTAGAAGAGGGTGCAAAAGCGATCATCTGTGCTTCAACGGGAAATACAAGTGCGGCTGCGGCAGCCTATGCCACACGAGCAGGAATCAAAGCCTATGTCGTTATTCCTGACGGGAAAATCGCATTAGGTAAACTGGCTCAAGCAATTGCTTATGGCGCAGACATCATCTCGATTCCCGGAAACTTTGATGAAGCATTGAAAGCTGTTCGCGACATTGCTGAGACTGAAGCAGTAGCATTAGTCAATTCAGTAAATCCTTATCGATTAGAAGGTCAAAAGACAGCTGCTTTTGAAGTTTGCGAACAATTAGGAAAAGCACCAGACGTGTTAGCGATCCCTGTTGGAAATGCCGGAAATATTTCTGCTTATTGGAAAGGTTTCAAAGAATGGCATGAGAAAAAAGGAACAGAATTACCACGAATGCATGGTTTTGAAGCAGAAGGCGCAGCTGCCATTGTGAAGGGGCAAGTCATCGAGGCACCTGAAACAGTTGCGACTGCTATTCGAATCGGGAATCCAGCCAGCTGGAAGTTAGCCGAAGCAGCGCGGGATGAATCGAACGGGTATATCGATTCAGTGACAGATGCAGAAATTTTAAATGCGTATCGTAAAGTCGCCGCTCAAGAAGGTGTTTTTGTTGAACCTGGTTCAGCGGCATCACTAGCAGGAGTGATCCAACATGTGAAAAATGGTCGGATTAAGCCAGGCGAAACAGTTGTAACGGTCTTTACCGGAAATGGCTTAAAAGATCCTGATACGGCGATCAAAGAAACAGATATCAAAATCAATAAGATGAGCGACGTGGAGGATATGCGCCAACACTTACGTGAAGGAGTGGCAGCTTTATGAAAATCCGCGTCCCGGCAACCAGCGCCAATTTAGGTCCTGGCTTTGACTCGTGCGGCATCGCTTTGTCACAATATCTGACGATCGAGATAGGCCCGGAAACTCGGAATTGGCAGATCAATCATCAATTAGGCAGCAAGATTCCTTCAGATGAAAGAAATTTGTTGATCAAAACGGCTTTAGATCTTGCGCCAAATTTGAAACCGCATCAGCTTACGATGATTTCAGACATTCCGATTGCACGTGGTTTAGGCAGCAGTTCATCGGTAGTCGTAGCGGGGATCGAATTAGCCAATCGCTTAGGAAATCTAGGGATGACGCCGCAACAAAAAGTAGCCTATGCGACAAAAGTCGAAGGTCATCCTGACAATGTAGCGCCAGCGATTTGTGGCGATTTTGTAGTAGCAAGCTACAACAACAATGAAGTGAATTTTGTGGAGCATACGTTTCCCGATTGTGATGTGATTGCTTTCATCCCAAATCACGAGTTGCTGACTTCAGAAAGCCGCGCCGTTTTACCTACAGAACTGGCTTATCGCGATGCGGTAAAAGCCAGTTCAATCGGCAATGTGATGATTGCGGCCATCTTAAATGGTAATTTACCGTTAGCTGGAAAAATGATGGAACGTGATATCTTGCATGAAAGCCATCGCCAACACCTTGTTCCGCATCTCAAAAAGATTCGGACATTTTGTAAAACTTATGGCGGCTACGGCAGCTTTTTAAGTGGTGCTGGACCGACTGTTTTAGTATTGACACCACCAGAAAAGACCGAAAAATTAGCAGCCGTTTTGCAAGACTTCGATCCTGAAGCATCGATCGATGTTCTTTCAATCGAAAGAGAAGGCGTACAAATATTTTAATTGCATTGAAGAGAAGAGTATAACGAATCGGACTTGACAGAGAGCTTCGGAAACTGAAAAGAAGCAGCAGCGGTTTGTTAGAAGATGGCCTCGGAGCAGTTGTCGATCCGACACGGGAACGCCCGTTACAGCAGTTCGTAGCAATACGACGAAAGTTCAGCCTTGTAAGAGACTGATAAACTAAGGTGGTACCACGGAACTCCCGTCCTTTCATAGCTGAAAGGATGGGAGTTTTTTTGTTGAGTTAGAGCGCAAACGTTAAATTATTCAGTTGATTGATCTAATAAATTGATCGAGATACATAAAAAAATTCAAAAATTGTTGGAACGGTATTTATTTGTGACTTAATAAGCTAAATGAGGAGGAAAATAATGGAAATTGAAACGAGCTGTTTGGATTCTAGAAATTATCCAAGAAATGAAAAAATCAGCGTATTACCAAATACAATTGTTGAACATAAATCTGCAACGCCATCAAAAAGTCAGTCGAATTGGCAAGGTGTGAACAATCGCCAACAGCTGAAGTGTTGCAACAAATCAAAAATTTTCTTGTTCGGTGGTTTTGCTAAAGATGAAGGATTCAGGTCTTTATTATCAATTAGTCTAAAGGGGGATGCCTTATGCCGATTCGCTTAGCAGCTGATTTTCCGGCAAAAGCTGTTTTAGAGTCTGAGGATATTTTTGCGATTGCAGATTTTCGGGCAAAACATCAAGATATTCGTCCGTTAAAGTTATTGATTCTCAATTTGATGCCAAATAAAATTGATACAGAGATTCATCTGCTGCGGTTGATCAGTCAAAGTCCTTTACAAATTGATGTGAATTTTTTGAAAATTACCAGCCACGAACACAAACACACGAGTAAGACTCATCTAGATGAATTCTACTTGGATTTTTCTCAGGTAAAAGAGACGTGTTATGACGGTTTGATCATCACTGGCGCGCCAGTAGAACAGCTGGCGTTTGAAGAAGTTGATTACTGGCCGGAATTAGTAGAGATCATGGAATGGAGCCAGTCGTCAGTGACTTCTGTTGTTCACATTTGCTGGGGGGCGCAAGCCGGATTGTATCACCATTTTGGGGTCGATAAAGTTGCGTTTAAAGAAAAACTTTTTGGGATATATAAACAAGCTATAAAACATCAATTCCGCTTGTTCAGAGGCTTCGATGATCGTTTCTGGATGCCACAATCACGCTATACGGGGATCGATGAAGAACAAGTCCGTCAGAAAAAAATCCGAGTAATTGCTAAAGATGAGTCTGGTCAATCAACGATTTTGATTTCTGAAGATGAACATGATATTTTTTTGATGGGGCATTTTGAATACGGCACCGATACTTTAGAAAAAGAATATTTGCGTGATCGTGAGCGGGGAATAGCGACTGCTAAGCCTCAAAATTATTATGAGGATGGGAATATCCATAATTCTTGGCGGGCACAAGCACATTTGTTTTATCACAACTGGCTAAACGATGTGTATCAGTTTACTCCTTATCGCTTAGAAGAAATTCGCCAGTTGCAAAAAGAAAGAAAGCTGAGATCAATCTGATCTCAGCTTTCTTCTTCCATAAAGTAATAACTATGGTCTTCTAAGTCTAACGCACTCATGATCATCGCCGCTGTTTCTTCAATAGAAAGAGTTGCTACGTTGATGATCTCACAACCTAATTTATGATAGAGCTCATGGGCAAATTTTAGTTCCGCTTGAATTTTTTCTCGATCTGAATATGCTGTTTCGGGATTTAAACCGTAAGCACGCATCCGTTCTTTACGAATACCGATTAAAACTTCAGGGTCATTGGTTAAACCGACGATTTTTTTGGGATCAATCTCAAACAATTGTTTCGGGATATGCGCTTGAGGGATCAAAGGCAAGTTGGCAACTTTTAAATTTTTGTTGGCTAAGTACAGACTCAAAGGTGTTTTGGACGTTCTGGAAACACCCAATAAGACAACGTCGGCTTCTAAAAAACCACGTGGATCTTTTCCATCGTCATATTTGACTGCAAATTCCATCGCCTTGATGCGTTTGAAATAATTTTCGTTCAAGTGGTGCAATGCTCCGCGTTCGCCGGTCGGTTCAAGCTGGGCTCGTTTTCCGATTTCACTAACAACAGGATTTAACAAATCCATTGTAAACAAATCCTCATTATCCGAAAAATCTTTAGCAATTTTAGCTAGATCAGGATCAATCAATGTATAGATGATCATGCCGTTTTCGGCTTTGGCGTCATTCAACGCTTTCATTAATAATTCTTCCGTGTGCACAAAGGTCCGCCGGAAGAGACAAAATTCCACAGTTGGATACTGCGCCATCGAAGCTTGAGCTAATTTTGAAGCAGTTTCTCCTGCAGAATCGGAGATGATAAAAATAGTGACTACTTCGTTTTGTTTTTCGCTATCCATAAAGAAAATCTCCCTTGCAATCAGTGATAATTTATTATACCATACAGTTTATTCGGAATCATTACACTTTGAAATGAGGAATACGATGACCCAGACAACGTTATTAGAAAAAGCTATCGCAAAAGTAAAAGAAAACGGCTTTAAGTATACAAAAAAACGTGAGACACTGTTGGATTATTTAATCAAATGCAATCGTTACGTTGCTGCCCGCGAAGTTTATGATTATTTGAATGGACAATTTCCCGGATTAAGTTACGATACCGTCTATCGCAATTTAAGGGAATTTTGCGAAATCGGTTTGATTGAAGATACCGAATTGCAAGGAGAGATGAAATTTCGTTTCAGCTGCAGTGAAAATTTTGAGCATCACCATCATTTTATTTGTACAGTCTGTGGAATGACAAAGGAGATCCATATGTGCCCAATGAATTTCTTTGAAGAACAGCTGGATGATTGCGAGATTGAAGGTCATCGCTTCGAGTTATATGGGCGATGTGCGAAGTGTCAAAAAATTAATGAATAAATTAATAATTAAAATTCTTCAGACCTTGACTCAAAATAGCCCATTAGCTATAATGACTTATGGACGGTCTTGTTTATTGAGAGTATCTTTCAATAACAAAAACGGTTACATTTCAAGCCCGGAGGGAGGGAATTTATATGTCAAAAACAGTGGTTCGTAAAAATGAATCTCTTGACGATGCTCTTCGTCGCTTCAAACGTTCCGTTTCAAAAGCAGGGACTCTACAAGAATCTCGCAAACGTGAATTTTATGAAAAACCAAGTGTGAAACGTAAGAAAAAATCAGAAGCAGCTAGAAAACGTAAGAAATTCTAGTCTGTGAACGGAGTGATTCGATGTCACTACTTACTACCTTGAATGAAGACATGAAGCAAGCGATGCGAGCAAAAGACAAAGAGACTTTGCAAGTGATCCGGATGCTGAAAGCTTCGATTCAAAATGAGCAAATAAAAAAAGGTCAGGATTTAAATGAGGAAGAAGAATTGACTGTCTTATCTCGTGAGATGAAACAACGTCGAGATTCTTTAACTGAGTTTGAAAAAGCTGATCGCGCCGATTTGGCTGATAAAGTCAAAAAGGAAATCGTAGTTGTTGAAAAATATTTGCCGGCTCAACTTTCCGAAGAAGAGATCCGCGCAATCGTTACAGAAGCAATTACAAAAACAGGAGCCGCTTCGCCAAAAGAATTTGGTAAAGTAATGGGAGCAGTGATGCCGAAAGTCAAAGGCAAAGCCGATGGCAATCAAGTCAATGCAATCGTCAAAGAGCTTCTAAACAATTAAGTAGTAATGAAAGTCGAGAGAATTTTCTCTCGGCTTTTTTTGCGAAATACATAGTTTAGCAAAAAAATGGAGCTACAGGCTAGTTTATTTATAAAACTTAGAAAGCAAAGTCTGAATACAAAAAGCAGCTCGTATCGATCTAGCAAAAATCGCTGTGCTTTGATGTTAGAAAAACAAATCTACAATTGATAGAACGTTAGAAAAGACAGAACACGTCAGTATCCTGCTGTTTCTTCCAACTTTTTATGAAAGTTTAGACAATTTTGCTTTTATTTAGAGTGTGGTATTATAAGATGGAATGATTTACGAAGGGATGAACGCTTGTTGAATAGCAACGATTTTGAGTCGTTAGAAATAAAGCTTGATGGAAAAGATGACATCAGTATGCTTTTAGGTACCCATGATAAACATATAAAATTTTTAGAAGACAATACTGAAACTACGATCAATACTCGTGGTGAAATGATCCAAATCATCGGACCAAAAGAAGAAACGCAGTTAGTGGCGAATATTATCCGAACGCTGCAAGTTTTGATCGATCGCGGAATCAAGATCGCAACGCCCGATATCATGACGGCCTTGCGTTTGGGACGTGAAAATCACTTAGATGAATTTATCATGATCTATGAAGAAGAATTACTAAAAGATCGCAATGGAAAACCAATCCGGCCTAAAAATATCGGACAGAGCCGCTACATCGCAGCGATTCGCAAGTCGGATGTCGTTTTCGGAGTTGGTCCTGCTGGTACTGGGAAAACGTATTTAGCGATCGTCATGGCAATCGCCGCGTTGAAAAAAGGCGAGGTTCAGCGGATCATTTTGACGCGTCCAGCTGTTGAAGCCGGCGAAAGTTTAGGTTTCTTGCCGGGAGATCTCAAGGAAAAAGTCGATCCGTATTTGCGTCCAATGTATGATGCACTGCATCAAATTTTTGGGATGGAACATACAAATCGTTTATTAGAACGTGGAGTTATTGAGATTGCACCTTTAGCTTATATGCGCGGTCGGACGTTGGATGATGCTTTTGTCATTTTGGATGAAGCTCAAAATACGACAATCTCGCAAATGAAGATGTTTTTGACGCGCCTTGGATTTAATTCTAAGATGATCGTCAATGGCGATACTTCTCAAGTGGATTTGCCGAAAGGACAAGTCAGCGGATTGATTCACGCTGAGCGAACGTTAAAAGGAATCAAAAAAATCCGCTTTGTAAACTTTGAAGCAGGGGACGTAGTTAGACACCCCGTCGTTGCAGAAATTATCGAAGCGTACGAGCAAGAGAACCTACGACGCCAAGAGAAGTAGTCAGGAGGGAATTGAATGTTAAATCAACCCATCAATAACTTGCTGAAGAAGTTAGGTTCAAAATTTATAGTAATCATTCTAGGCGTCTTTTCGCTTATCTTAGTTTTGACGATGCTTACTAGTGTGATTCAAAAAAGTGTAGACTATCAAGAAGGTCAAGTTGCCACAGAAAGCATTCGTGCTAATAAGACGATCGAAAATAAAGACGAAACAAATCAAAAACGTCAGCTTGCCGCCGAAGCAGTCACACCTGAATATACGTATCAGGCGGAGTTAGCTAATACACAGCATGATCGGATCAGTCAATTGATTACTTTGATCCAAAAGGCCAATAGTGAACTGGATAAAAATTATCAAAGCAAAGTCTCGCAAGCTAAAGAAGGTGAAAAGATTCCTCAGCCGACAGTAGATGAGCGAGTAGCCGCAGTCAAAAAGAATTTCGAAGGTCTGGACCAAGACACGGTTACTTTTTATCAACAGTTGCCGGAAGAATTTTATCAAGCAGTCGTCCAGCTGAGTTCCGCTGATTTGACTAAAGTTGGAACAGAAAGTTTGAGTCTTTTAGACGAACAAATGACCAAACGGATCCGTCAAAGCGATCTTGCTGAATACAAACAGCAAGCCATCGATAAGATCCAAAGTTTAGGTTTGTCAGATGCGTCTAGTCAAGTCATTCGTTACTTATTAGAAGAGGGAATCGTGATCAATGACTCCTTGAATCAAAAACGGACGGATGAATTAAAAGAACAAGCTAGCGACTCAGTTCAGCCAGTGATGATTTATCAAGGAGAAGTCATCGTGCGAGAAGGCAGTCAAATCGACGCTAATTCGATCAACAAGTTGAAACTGCTAGGCTTGACCAGCTCAAGTACGTCTGTTTTTCCATTGATCGCAATGATTCTGGCAGCGATTTTGCAAGGAGTATTGCTATGGTTTTATAGTCGACAATTTGAAGTCGAATTTCAGCGTGTGCGTTTTATTTTATTTTACAGCGCAACGATGGTGATCGGCGTTGTTATTATGAAGACCCTTCAAAGTTTTCAAGGCAGCAGCTCCAATAATTTGGCGCTGTTCTTCCCAGCCGCGTTTATGCCGTTGATCTTGACAGTCTTTGTCAATCGACGAGCAGGTGCGCTATCGGCTGTTTTTCAAACAGTTTTCGCGTTGTTCATTTATTACAATGTGATTGGAACGAATATGCTGCCAGTGATTTTGATGACCTATCTGTTTTCAGGTACATTAGCAGTCATGGTGAAACAAAAACGATTAGCTGATCAGCTGAAACAAGCGATGCTTTGGATCGTGGCGTTCCCATTGATTTGGTCGATCATTTTGAGTATTTATCAAGGCATGTCTTTTACTGATTCGCAAACTTGGGGATTACTATTAGGCGCCTTTGCTGCCAGCATCTTATCTTTTATTATGGGGATGGGATTGCAGCCGTACATTGAAATTTTAGTGACCGACAGCAGTGTGATTACATTGAATGAATTGAGTAATCCCAATCATCCGCTGTTAAAAGAACTGTTAGAAAAAGCTCCTGGAACGTACCATCACTCAATGATGGTAGCAAATTTGAGTGCAAATGCGGTAGCAGAGATCGGCGGACGTTCGTTGCTGACCCGAGTGGCCTGTTATTATCATGATATCGGCAAGATCCGTCACGCGAATTTCTTTGTTGAAAATCTGCCAACAGGTGCAGAAAATCCACATAATTTCTTACTGCCAGAAGACAGCAAACAAATTATTTTTGGTCATGTCATCGAAGGGGCCAAAATTTTGCAAGAATATAAGATGCCGCAAATGGTCATCGATATTTGCTATCAACATCACGGTACGACGTTAATGAAATTTTTCTACTTCAAAGCAAAAGAACGCAATCCTGAAACGACAGAAGCAGAGTTCCGTTATCCAGGACCTAAGCCGCAGACGCGAGAAGCTGGAGTTGTGAATATCGCTGATAGTTGTGAAGCCGCAGTTCGAGCAATGGATCATCCGTCGATTGATAAGATCACTGATTTTGTCCATAAATTGATTGAAGAACGGATCAATGATGGTCAATTAGATGATTCTGGGTTGACCTTAAAAGAGATTCGTATCGTTGAGAAATCATTAATCAGCGGATTAAGCTCGACCTTCCATTCTCGGATCAAGTATCCAAGAATGCAATCAGAGGCAGAGAAAATGAAAGAAGAGCAAGAGAAAAAAGGGGAAGAGTAATGGATATTACCTTTATTGATGAAACCGAGCAAGTCTCGAATGAAAAGATCCAAGAGATCGATGGTGTCTTACAATTTGCGGCGGATTATTTGAAACTGCCGGAAGATACGGAGATGTCAGTGACATTTATGGATAATGCAGCGATTCAAGTTATCAATCGCGATTATCGTGGAAAAGATGCACCAACAGATGTCATCAGTTTTGCCTTAGAAGAAGAAGGGGAAGATGAAGTTCCGATCATTATGGATGAAGAAGATCCGATGCCGCGCAATCTTGGTGATATTATGATCTCTACAGAGCGTGCTCAGGAACAAGCTGCAGAGTATGGGCATAGTTTTGATCGTGAATTAGGGTTTCTAGCTGTCCATGGTTTTTTGCATATCAATGGGTATGACCATATGACAGCTGAGGATGAAAAAGAGATGTTCGGTCTACAGAAAGAGATATTAGATGCCTATGGACTTAAAAGATAAAACGGGGAAAAATAAACATTTCGTCACGTCTTTAGAATTTTCGATCCAAGGAATCAAAACCGTTTTTCAAGAAGAACGCAATATGCGTGCGCACGTGGTCTTTGGTCTGATGGCGATTCTTGTCGCGTTCTTGTTAGGTGTTTCTGTACTTGAATGGCTGTGGATCTTTTTAGCGGTCTTTCTAGTTTGGATTGTAGAAATCATCAACACTGTATTTGAAAATGTCGTGGATATGGTGACGGATCACCATTTTCATCCAATCGGAAAAAAAATCAAAGATATGGCTGCCGGAGCGGTCTTAGTCACTTCGGCGTTTGCCGTGATTGTCGGCGTCATTATCTTTTTACCAAAAATTATTGAGCTCTTTCTTTAGTCAAAGTCAGCAGACTCAAAATAGCAGTTAGTTGCTATCAGGAAGGAATGGACTATGTCAGAACATAAATCAGGATTTGTAGCGATCGTTGGTCGACCAAACGTCGGTAAATCAACATTGTTGAATCGCATTGTTGGGCAAAAAATCGCCATTATGAGCGATAAAGCACAAACGACCAGAAATAAAATTCAAGGTGTTTATACGATACCAGAAGCACAAATCATCTTTATCGATACACCAGGTATCCACAAGCCAAGACATCGTCTAGGCGATTACATGGTTGAGATGGCTTATAGTGCACTTAGAGAAGTTGACGGAATCATCTTCATGGTCAGCGCAGACCAAAAACGCGGCCGCGGTGACGATTTCATTTTGGAGCGGTTGAGCAAACAAGAAGTCCCTGTTTACTTAGTGATCAATAAAATTGATACGATCCATCCAGATGAGCTTTTGGCGATCATTGATGACTATCGTACGATCATGGATTTCAAAGAGATCATTCCTATTTCGGCAACTGAAGGAAACAATGTCGAGCATCTGCTTGAAACATTGGTTGACCAAATGGATGAAGGTCCGCAATATTTTCCCGATGATCAAATTACCGATCATCCAGAATACTTTATCGTTTCTGAATTGATTCGGGAAAAGGTTTTGAGTTTGACTAGAGACGAAGTGCCGCATTCTGTAGCGGTCGTGACTGAGTCGATGAAGCGTGACGAAAATGACAAAGTTCATATCCAAGCGACTATCATTGTTGAACGGACGAGCCAAAAAGGCATCATTATCGGCAAGGGCGGTAAAATGTTGAAAAATATCGGGACACAAGCTCGTAAAGATATCGAGACGCTTTTAGCAGACAGAGTTTATTTAGAATTATGGGTCAAAGTCCAAAAAGACTGGCGAGATAAACAAACGTATCTGCAAGATTACGGTTACCGAAAAGACGATTATTAAACAAGAGCTTCACGAACTTCTCGTGAAGCTTTTGTGCACCCGTTCTACTTTGCACCGTTTTTTATAATTGGCTTAGAATGAACAAACTAATTAAAGCAAGAATTAATGGCGAGAGGTGAGTTTATGGCACAGATTGGTGAGACAAAAGGGATCATTTTATTCAGCCGTGATTATAAAGAAAAAGACAAATTGGTCAAAATTTTTACCGAATCAGCCGGCAAAGTGATGTTTTTTGCAAAAGGGGTCCATCGTGCCAACCATCCTTTGCAAACAGCGATTCAGCCCTTCACAGAAGCGATATTCATCGGAAATATGAAAACCGAGGGCTTGTCTTTCTTAAATAGTGCCAAAGAGGTCCAACCTTTGCGGAAATTACAAGAAGATATTTTTTTAAATGCTTACGGTTCATATATTTTAGGTTTGACTGATGCCGCAATTGAAGATCATGTCTACGATCCGGCATTGTATGGATTTACGCGGGAAGCTTTGCAGCGGATGAACGAGGGGGCTGACGGCGAGACGATTATGAATATTTTTGAAGTGCAAATCATGCAGCGATTTGGTGTTTCATTGAACTGGCAGGCTTGTGGCGTGTGTGGCAAGAAGACCGGTGCTTTTGACTTTTCTTCAAAATATAATGGGATTCTTTGCCAAGAGCATTGGGACTTAGATCCGCGCCGTTATCATGCTGATCCGCGAGCCATTTATTTTCTGCGCTTGTTCAACAGCGTGACATATGAAAATATCAATACGATCAATTTAAAATCCGAGACAAAAAAAGCGATCCGCCAAACATTGGATCAACTGTACGAGGAATACATTGGCTTGCAGTTAAAAAGCAAGAAATTCATTGATCAGATGAGCGAGTGGCAAGATGTATTAAAACCAAAAGATACAAACTAATCTGCAGAACCTGAATGGTACTGCAGATTTTTTTATTGCTTGTTTTTCTTTGAAAATTTCAAGAATTCTACGGCATAGATAATTTTTTATTTGTTAAAGAGAGGGTTGTTTCACAGATTTCCATTGCTAATTTATGATAAAACCATTAATATTATTAGAAATAAATAAATTTTTAACGATGAAAATGAGAAAAGCATTTTATGTTGTAAGTTAAAGCTGCTAGTAAATCAGCAACAATAAGAATGTTAATAAGAATTGGGAGTGATGAGCATGGAAGAATTATGGGAAGTATTGAGGCCTGAAGAACAAATCGAATTAAAGCTAAGAAAGTTGTATACTCAGCATCATTTCCATCCTTATCACTTAAATAACTTTGAAGATTATGGGAGTTATCAACAAAGCTACAATTTTTTAAGAAACTCATCGATTATTACGTTTACTGGAAATGATGGGCGAACAATGGCATTGAAACCGGATGTGACGTTATCAATCGCTAAGAACACACCAGCCGGAAAAGCACGGAAAGTGTATTACGTAGAAGATGTGTACCGTCATGATCGACAAGCGGGAGAATATCAAAAAATTTATCAAATTGGTCTGGAGATCATCGATGAGATCACGTGGGAAAATCAGCTGGAAGTATTGGAACTGGCTTGGGAAAGTTTGGCTCAAGTTGGCGAAGGGACATTGGATCTTTCTCACATGGGGATTTTAAATGGAATCTGTGATCGTTTTGCGGAAGAAGATCGGCAAAAAGTATTAGATTGTTTGCGAGATAAGAGTTCTCATGGCATGGACGCATTGACTGCAAAAGCGGGACTTGCAAAAGAAGAATCTGAAAACTTGGCTAAATTAGTTCGTTTATCAGGAAATTTTGAAACGAAATATCAACGGGCAAAAAAATTATTGGCGAGTTATCCCGAAGCACAAGCGGGGTTAGAGGAGCTGAAGCAATTATACCAAGCGTTGCAAGAAAAGAATTTAGCAGAAAAAGTTCATTTGCGTTTGGATTTTTCAATTATGAATGATGCGGATTATTATAGTGGATTGTTGTTCCAAGGTTTTACAAAAGAGGCGCGCGTGACGATTTTATATGGCGGACGATATGATCGATTAATGAGCCGTCAAGGGAAAAATCAAGGAGCAATCGGTTTTGGGATGAAGTTGAATCATGTCGGACAAAAGATTCCAGTGGCAAGTAAGAGTGCTGAATATCTAAATATCGCTTTACCTAAAGGTCGAATGGGGGATGCGGTTTATGAGTTGTTTACACAAGCGGGTGTCGCGGCTAAAGGAGTTTTTGCAGAGAATCGGAAATTGATCTTTTGCGATGAGACAAACAAGTTGCGTTTCTTTTTAGTAAAGCCGAGCGATGTCGCAATCTATGTCGAGCATGGTGCTGCTGATATCGGTGTAGCAGGCAAAGATGTTTTGTTAGAAAGCAAAGCTGAAGTAATCGAATTTTTAGATCTTCACATGGGCAGCTGTCGTTTAGCAGTTGCGGCGCACAATGACTTTGAAGAAGATTTTTCACGACCTTTACGTGTGTCAACTAAATATCCGCAAATCACAAGAGCATATTATGAAGGCCGCGGGCGTTCGGTAGAATTGATCCAACTGCATGGCTCGATCGAATTAGCCCCGCTGTTAGGGTTATCGGATGTAATTGTCGATATCGTCGAAACAGGAACGACGTTAAAAGAAAATGACCTGAAAGTCATCGAAGAGATCGCACCGTCTTCTGCACGTTTGATCATCAACAACGCGACTTGGCGGTTTAAACAGGAAAGAATCCAGAAAGTGATTGAGAAGGTGAGGGAGCAATTATGAGAGTTTATTCCACCCAAAGGGATCCATTAAATGATATTTTAGCGCGAAAATACGCTGAAACCGCGGATGTCTCCGCAATCGTCCAAAAAATCATTGAACGTGTACGAACTGGAGGCGATCGAGCGCTTTATCAATTGATCGAAGAAATTGATAACGTCACATTGGATTCATTGACTGTGAGTAAAGCAGAAATCGAAACGGCTTTACTCACAGTCTCGGCCGAATTGCTAGAAGTGATGGAACAAGCAAAAGCCAATATTCTTGCGTTTCATCAAAAACAAGTCCGTCAAGGGTTTGCTTCAACTGAGCAAAACGGGGTTGTAATGGGGCAGCGGATCTTGTCGTTGTCTTGCGTTGGGGTTTATGTTCCCGGCGGAACGGCCGCCTATCCCAGTACCGTGTTGATGGACGTATTACCGGCAAAAATCGCCGGAGTCAAAAAAATCGTCATGATGACCCCTACGGATAGTGAAGGCAATGTTCCAGTTGCGATTTTAGCTGCGGCACAAATTGCCGGAGTAGATGAAATTTATAAAGTCGGTGGTGCGCAAGGCGTAGCAGCGCTTGCTTATGGAACCGAAACGATTCCGAAAGTAGATAAAATCGTAGGTCCTGGAAATATTTATGTAGCCACGGCCAAACGGATGGTCTATGGAACCGTTGATATCGATATGATCGCCGGACCGAGTGATGTTTTGATCATTGCGGATCACAGCGCCAATCCACGCTGGGTCGCAGCGGATCTTTTGGCTCAAGCAGAACACGATAAATTAGCGCAAGCAATTCTCGTAATGACAGAAGAGGCATTGATTGAAAAAATTCAATTAGAACTAGAACAGCAATTGGCAGAATTACCGCGAAAAGAAATCGCAGCCGCTGCAATTGAAAACAACGGGAAAATAATTTTGGTCCAAGATTTGGCAGAAGCGACAGATATAGCCAATCTAATTGCACCGGAACATCTTGAATTGTCAGTCGCTGACCCATTTGCGCTGCTAGGAAAAATAGAAAATGCCGGAAGTGTTTTTTTAGGCCACCATACGCCTGAAGTTTTGGGCGATTATTTTGCAGGTCCCAATCATACTTTACCGACTGAAGGAACGGCGAGATTTTATTCACCATTATCAGTAGACGATTTTGTTAAAAAGAGCAGCTACCTTTATTATACCTCAGAGGCACTGGAAGCAGCCGCCTCAGCAGTCGAATTATTTTCGGAGACTGAAGCGTTGATCGGTCACGCACGTTCGATGAAAGTCCGAAGAGACAATGATTCCACTTTTGCGGCAAAGGATAAAAAGAGTGCGGACAGATTTGTCTGATAGGCACTTGATTCTTTTAAAATAAATTTGTGAATGCCGCTGAATTAGGAGGAAAAGAATGACCTTTTTAAATCAGAAATATCAAGAGTTAACTCCCTATACACCAGGCGAGCAAGTAGATGAACAAGTGTATATCAAATTAAATACCAACGAGAATCCGTATCCGCCCGCGCCAAGCGTTCAACAGGCAGTCAGCGAAGCGGCGCAAAAATTGAATCGGTATTCAGATATCGCTGTCGAAACTGTTGCCAAACCATTGGCTCACTACCTAGGTGTGAAGCAAGAACAACTATTTCTTGGGAATGGCAGTGATGAAGTGCTTTCCTATCTTTTTCAAGGATTTACGGAAAAAGGGATTGCTTTTCCTGATGTAACTTACGGTTTTTACCAAGTCTACAGCAATCTTTATCAAGTAGAGACACAAATTGTTCCGTTGAAAAAAGATTTTTCATTGGAACTAAGTGAATACGATGAATTGAAGGGAACGGTGATTTTTGCCAACCCTAACGCACCGACTGGAATTTATCTGGCACAAGAAGAAATTTGCGAATTTTTAACACACCATCCGGATCGTTTGGTTGTGGTGGATGAAGCCTATACTGATTTTGGTAGTCAATCGATGGTGTCTTTAATTGATCAATATAAAAATTTGTTCGTAGTCGGGACGTTTTCTAAGTCACGCCAACTAGCTGGTGCACGCTTAGGTTTCGGCGTGGGAAATACAGAGTTGATTGCGGACTTGAATCGTTTGCGCTTCAGTCTGAATCCTTACAATGTCAATAGTTTGTCCCAAGCAGCCGGTGGTGCTGTTTTGCAAGAACAAGCCTACGTAGATCAGAAAATTCAAGAAACGATCCGTGTCAGAGAATGGAGTAAAAAAGAGTTGGCAAGACTAGGGTTTGAACAGACCGATAGTCAAGGAAATTTTTTATTCGCGAAACACCCAAAAGTGGCGGGTGAAAAGCTGTTCACTAGTTTAAGAGAAAACAACATTTTAGTCCGCTGGTTCGACCAGCCACGTATAAAAGAGTATTTACGAATCACGGTTGGAACACAAGAACAAATGGAACGTTTGATAAACGTTTTGACAACAATAATAGAAGAGGTGACAGTATGAGAAAAGCGGAAGTGATTCGCCAAACATCTGAAACAAAGATTCAGCTGGCATTGACGATAGACGGCACTGGACAGCAAACGATCAAAACAAAGATTGGTTTTTTAGATCATATGTTGGAATTGTTCGTTCGGCATGGTCGTTTTGATCTAGCGCTTACTTGTGATGGCGACGTTGAAGTAGATGCGCATCATACAACAGAAGATATCGCCATCGCACTTGGACGGGCTTTTTCTGAAAGTCTGGGAGAGCGCCGCGGGATCATACGTTACGGCAGTATGTTGTTGCCGATGGATGAAGCGTTAGTGATGACTTCTGTCGACATCAGCGGCCGTGGGATGGCGGTCGTCGAGTTAGATATTCCTAGTGAAAAAATCGGCCAGCAGTTCGATACTGAACTAGTCGAAGAATTTTTTATCGCTTTTGCGCGCGAATTAGGAGCGACGATCCATTTGCATCAAATTGCTGGAAAAAATAGTCATCATATCGTTGAAGCGTGTTTTAAAGGGTTCGGTCGGGCGTTAGGCGAGGCGATTGCGGTCAATCAGCAAGCTCCTGATGAAATCCCATCCACCAAAGGAACGATTAAATGATGTCCTAAGCTTAACTTAGGTTAAATATAAGTAATCACGATGGTAGAAAAATTTTGACTGTACTGATGAATCAGCTTTGATTTATGTACTTCTGTCACAAGGTAGTTGAAATGATTCTAAAGGAGGAAATTCATGCTAGCAATTATAGATTACGGTGTTGGCAATTTGTTTAGTTTAGCGCGTTCATTGGAATCTTTAGGTGTTAAATGCCAAATCACGCGTTCCCTAACCGAATTAACCGCCGCCGAGCGGATCATTTTGCCAGGAGTCGGCGCGTTCGGCGATGCACGCAAAAAACTTGATGAATTATCACTAGTTGAGCCCATCCAAGAGTTAGCAGCGTCAGGCAAACCTTTTTTAGGAATTTGTCTGGGGATGCAGCTACTGTTTGATAAAAGCGAAGAATTCGGTGATCACTCAGGATTGGGACTGATTCCGGGACGAATCGTTTCCATGCGTGGGGCGTTTGAACAAGCGAGTATCGATCTAAAAGCTCCGCAGATTGGCTGGAACAAGCTAAACGTACACAATCACCAAAGTCCGCTAGTGAAATCATTGGGAGAAAATGATTTTGTTTATTACGTCCACAGCTATTATGCGACAGATTGCCAAGAACATTTAGTTGCAGACAGTGAGTATGGGATCTCAATCCCTGGCATCGTTCAAAACAAAAATGTTTTCGGCACACAATTTCATCCAGAAAAAAGTGGAACGGTCGGTTTAAATATCTTAAAAGCTTTCACGGAGGTGCCCGTATGAAAATTTTTCCAGCAATTGATCTCTTGGACCAGAAGGTCGTTCGGCTCTACCAAGGGGATTATCAGCAAAAAGAAGTTTTTGGCGATGACCCAGTTGCCTTTGCCCAGGCATTTGAACAAGCCGGTGCAAATTATTTGCATCTCGTTGACCTAGATGGTGCTAAAGCGGGGAAGCTGCACTATTTTGAGACTGCACAAAAAATTGTTGAAAACACAAATTTATTTGTAGAAGTCGGTGGCGGGATTCGTGATGAGGAAACGATCAAACATTGTCTATCAGCTGGTGTAGATCGAGTTATTCTCGGAACGATTGCTCAAAAAAATCCTGCGTTCACACAAGCAATGCTAAAAAAATATAGAAATAAAATTGCCATCGGCGTAGATGCCAAAGATGGGAAAGTCGCCGTCGAAGGCTGGTTGGAAAAAACGGCGACAGATGCGTTTGACTTTTGTCAGCAATTAGTTGTTTGGGGAGCTGAAACGATTATTTTTACTGAGATTGCCCGTGATGGGACCGGTGAAGGGATCAACTTGCCGCTATATCAAAAACTCAATCAACTAGAGGCAGAAATCGTGGCCTCTGGCGGGGTAGCATCCTTGAACGATATTGAAGGATTGAAACAGTTGGGGATTTCCGGTGCGATTGTCGGAAAGTCGTTGTATAACGAAAAGTTAAAACTAGAAGATGTTTTAGCGGCAGGAAGAGAAGAGCATTAATCGTTCGGCTATGCCAGATTTGTCTGAGTTAGCTAATTTGCAATGTAGAAATGAAACAGAACTGTTTAGCAAATAGATCTACGAAAAAGGCAAAAGTATTTTTACAGAAATAATATGAGGAGGGCACTCAATGATCGCAAAACGAATCGTTCCATGTTTAGATGTGCGTGATGGCCGGGTTGTCAAAGGGATCAATTTTGCAGGATTGCAAGATGTCAATGATCCGGTGACGTTGGCGCGTTTTTACAATGAACAAGGCGCAGATGAGCTAGTCTTTTATGACATCACCGCTTCAGCAGAAGAGCGGGGACTATTTACGGATATTTTAAAAGGTGTGGCGTCAGAAGTGTTCATCCCGTTGACCGTCGGTGGCGGGATCAATACATTGTCTGATTTTGAACGTGTTTTGAATTGCGGTGCGGATAAAGTCAGTATCAACTCTGGTGCGCTTCGTCGGCCACAGTTAATCGAAGAGGGTGCAAAACGCTACGGTAGCCAGTGTGTCGTTTTATCAGTAGATGTTCGTCGTGTCGGTGACCAATGGCATGTTTTTGCAAAAGGTGGACGCGAGGACACAGGGCTGGAAGCGTTGGAATGGATCCGTCAAGGCGAGCAGCTGGGAGCGGGTGAATTAGTCATCAACAGTATGGATACAGATGGTGTGAAACGAGGGTTTGATCTCGAACTGCTGGAAGCTGTCAGCAATAATACCTCGTTACCCATCGTAGCTTCTGGCGGTGCTGGTAAAGGTGAAGATTTCATCGATTTGTTTCAATTGCCGAAGATCGAAGCTGGCTTAGCGGCCTCGATTTTTCATTATGGTGAAGTGAAGATTCCAGACCTAAAAAAACAATTGCTAACCGCAAAGATACCCGTTCGGATCGTTTAGATTATTAAGAAGATTTTTACAGGAAGCTTAAAGCCAGTCAATTTTAGAAATAAATTTATTTTTATTTTTCGCAAAAGGCGGATGCTAATTTGAACTAGGGGTGAAAAACATGGCAAAGTTAAAATTTGATGATCAGGGATTGATTCCGGTGATCGTTCAAGATGCAGAAACTAATGAAGTGCTGACATTGGCCTACATGAATCAGGAAAGTTATGAATTGACATTGAAAGATCAATTGATGACTTTTTATTCTCGCAGCCGTAAAGAGTTATGGCGCAAAGGCGAAACTAGTGGAAATTATCAACATCTAGTATCGCTGAAAGTAGACTGTGATCAAGATGCATTAGTGGCGAAAGTAAAAAAGGATGGACCGGCTTGTCATACTGGCGCAGAAAGTTGTTTCAATGAGGTTTTGTTTGGCAAAGATTCGGCTAGCACGATCGACACTTTGTATCAATTAGTCAAAGACCGGAAAGAAACACCGCAAGAAGGCAGTTATACTAGTTATTTATTTGAAAAAGGCGTTGAGAAAATCTTGAAAAAAGTCGGTGAAGAGTCGACGGAAGTTGTGATTGGCGCAATGAAAGAAGATCATGATGAAACGGTTTTTGAAATTTCTGATTTGGTGTACCATATTCTTGTATTGATGGTCGAAAGAGAGATTGATTTGGCAGAAGTGCGCCAAGAATTAGCAAACCGCCACGTTGTTGATAAAAAAGTGAAACAAGAACGGATGCAGTAGCCGCGAGTGTGATTGTTGTTTGGTAGAAAATTTAGCCACCAAAAATACCAGGCACGTCATTAAAAGATTCATTTAAACTAGGAGGATCAGCGATGTTTTATTCAAATGCACATACCCACAGCACGTGGTGTGACGGAAAAGACACTTTAGCAGATATGGCGCAAGCAGCGATTGATTTAGGTTTTACGGATCTGGGATTTACGTGTCACTCGCCGGCGCCTTTTGATCCAAGTTGTCCGGGGGTGCAAAATGAAGCAGCGTATCAAGCCGCATTGCGTGAATTAAAGCAGCAATTAGCAGGGCAATTGAACATCGTCTCAGGATTAGAATGGGATTATTACAGCCCGGATCCAATGGACGGCTATGATTACACTGTAGGCTCCGTTCATTATTTTCCGCCGCGGCAAGGAATTTTTCGTAGTGTCGATGAAAGTCCGGCAAGTCTTATGCAGACTTTGGATCAGTGGTATCAAGGAGATAGTATGCAGTTAGTCCAAGATTATTATGATACGGTGGTCAAGCATATCGATCAGAATCATTCGAAAATCGTCGGTCATTTTGATTTGATTACGAAGTTTAATGAAAAACAGCCTTGGCTGGATGAAGACAGTGAAAAATATCAAGCAATCGCTTTGAAGGCATTAAATGATGTGATCGATATCATCCAAACGTATGACGGAATGGTGGAGATCAACACAGGAGCCATTTCGCGCAACTGGCGAACGACGCCATATCCTAATCCTTTTTTGCTGAAGCAATTGAAGCAGCGAGAATGCCCAATCATTATTACGAGCGACAGTCATGAAACGGTGACATTGACTTGTCATTTTTCTGAAACAGTCGAATTATTGAAAACAATTGGTTTTACTGCAACAAGGCAATTAAAAGATGGAATTTTTCAGCCGATTTCTTTTGATTAAGAGAAAGATTTGACAAAAGGGGTTCGGTGTCGCTATTATAGAACCAAGTTGAATACGTGCGAGGATCAATTTTAGAAATTTGTGGAAGAGCACAGCGAGTTTGGGATAGTGGAAGCCAAGCGGGAAAGCAAATTTTGTTGGCGTTTGTGAGCACATTTTGTTAAAGCTGCCAAGCACTTTTGCTTGGAAGTAGGGTGGAACCGCGTTGATACGTCCCTATGCCGAATCTCGGCATAGGGACTTTTTTTGCGAATACCACTTCTTATTTTAGTGTGGTCAGTGGAGTCATGAGCTAGCTGCTCTGCGAGTTAAAAGAAAAATAAATAGCAGTAATTAAACAGGAGGAAATAAAATGAGCAAGTTAACGGTACAAGAAATGATTTTGACGTTGCAAAAATTTTGGTCAGACAATGGCTGTATGTTGATGCAAGCCTACGATACAGAAAAAGGAGCGGGGACAATGAGCCCGTATACTTTTTTACGTGCAATCGGTCCAGAGCCATGGCGTGCAGCCTACGTGGAACCTTCACGTCGTCCCGCTGATGGACGTTATGGGGAAAATCCTAACCGATTGTATCAACACCATCAATTCCAAGTGGTGATGAAACCTTCACCAAAAAATATCCAAGAGTTGTATTTAGATAGCTTGCGCTTATTAGGAATTGATCCGTTGGAACACGACATTCGGTTTGTAGAAGACAACTGGGAAAATCCTTCAATGGGTTGTGCCGGTGTTGGTTGGGAAGTTTGGTTGGATGGGATGGAAATCACCCAGTTTACTTATTTCCAACAAGTTGGTGGTCTGCAATGCCGTCCAGTAACTTCTGAATTGACTTATGGCTTGGAACGGTTAGCTTCGTACATCCAATCAGTCGATAGTGTGTATGATTTGGAATGGAGCACTGGTGTGAAATATGGTGAAATCTTTAAACAACCTGAATATGAACATTCAAAATATTCATTTGAAGAAAGCAATCAAGAAATGCTTTTAGAAAACTTTGATAAATTTGAAAAAGAAGCCAAACGTTGTATTGATGAAAATCTAGTGCATCCTGCATACGATTATATTTTAAAATGCAGCCACACGTTCAATTTATTGGATGCTCGCGGTGCAGTCTCTGTAACAGAGCGTGCCGGCTACTTAGCACGAATCCGTAATATGGCGCGTGCTGTTGCTAAAATTTTCGTGGCCGAACGTGAAAAATTAGGCTTCCCATTATTGAATCAGGAGGGCAAATAAGATGGCGAAAGATCTATTATTAGAAATTGGTTTAGAAGAAATGCCAGCCCACGTGGTTTGGCCAAGCATCAAACAATTAGAAGAAAGAATCTCAAAATTTTTAGCAGAAAACAGTTTAACCTTTGAATCGATCGAAAACTTTTCAACGCCGCGCCGGTTAGCAATCCGGGTAACTAATATTCCTGATCGACAAGAAGATGTACAAGAAGAAGTCAAAGGTCCTGCAAAAAAAATTGCACTAGATGCTGAAGGCAACTGGAGTAAAGCGGCCGAAGGATTTGTTCGTGGCCAAGGATTGACGACGGATGCCATCACATTTCGTGAGTTGAACGGTGTCGAATATGTCTATGTTACAAAATATATTCACGGAAAAGAAAGCAAAGAAGTCTTGACTGGACTATTAGACGTTGTCAAAAGTATGACCTTTCCGACTATGATGCATTGGGGCGACACGATGTTTGAATACATCCGTCCGATTCATTGGATCATAGCTTTATTAGATGATGAAGTCATCCCCTTTGAATTATTGGATGTTCAAACAGGACGGACGACAGAAGGCCATCGTTTCTTAGGCAATCAAATCGAGCTTGCAAATCCGAGTGACTATGAAGACAAGTTAGCAGAACAATTCGTAATTGCCGACGCATATAAACGCCAACAAATGATCGTGGAACAAATCGAAGCAATCGCTGGAAAAAATAACTGGGTCATCGATCTTGATGCTGAGTTGTTAGAAGAAGTAACCAACTTAGTAGAATACCCAACCGCTTTTGTCGGTGATTTTGAAGAACGTTTCTTATCGATACCAGAAGAAGTTTTAGTTACTTCAATGAAAGAACATCAACGTTACTTTGAAGTCCGCAACCAAGCAGGAATGTTATTGCCGCATTTTATTTCTGTCCGCAACGGTAACAGTGTGAAATTAGACAATGTCGCTAAAGGAAACCAGAAAGTGTTAGCGGCTCGTTTAGAAGACGGCGAATTTTTCTTTGAAGAAGATAAAAAATTATCGATCGAAGACTGCGTCGAAAAATTAAAAAATGTGACTTTCCATGAAAAAATCGGCAGTATGTATGAAAAAATGCAGCGAGTTGGTTTGATTAGTCAAGTAATTGGTCAACGGGTTGGTTTGAGTGAAGAAGACTTAACGACTTCGAAACGCGCGTCAGAAATCTATAAATTTGATCTAGTTACGAATATGATCGGGGAATTTCCTGAATTACAAGGAATCATGGGAGAAAAATATGCCTTATTAAAAGGTGAGACACCGGCTGTTGCTACAGCGATCCGTGAACATTATTTACCTACTTCATCTGATGGTGAATTGCCAAAAACAGCGATTGGAGCGGTTTTAGCGATTGCAGATAAACTGGACAGTGTATTAGGCTTCTTCGCGGCAGGCATGATCCCAAGCGGTTCAAATGACCCTTATGCATTGCGTCGTCAAACTTACGGGATCATTCGGATTGTCGAAGCACAAGGCTGGACGTTCCCGTTCACCGATATGCAAGGGGCGATCGTTGATGCCATTAATGACGATGTCTTAGATTATGGCATCCAATTCAATCGTGACCAAAAAGAATTTATCGAGTTCTTTAAAGGTCGGATCCGTCAACGTCTCCAAATCTATAACGTCCGTCACGATATCATCGATGCAGTAGTAGAGTCACGCCAAGATGATTTAGTACAAATTTTCAAAACAGCTCAGATCTTTGATCAACATTTATCGGATGAACATTTTAAAGAGACGATGGAAGCTTTGACGCGGGTCATTAATTTGACGAAGAAGATGGAACCGTCCGCAATTGATTTCAAGGTAGATCCTCAGTTATTTGAAAATGACAGCGAAAAAGAGCTTTATGCCGCAGTAAAAGAAGCTGAAGATGAATTTGCAAATCAAAGTATGGCCGAAAATTACCAAACTTTGACGAACTTACGTCCTGTGATTGAACGTTATTTCAACGACACGATGATCATGGTCGAAGACGAGAAAATTCGCGACAATCGCTTGAATCAATTAGCAATCATCACGCGAATGGCTAATGCTTTAGCAAGTATCGATAAGATCATTACGAAATAAGAAAAATCGATCACCGCTGATTTACAATTATTGAATCAACATAAAGAAATAAAAAACAGATTCAAATTTAAAAAAGCGATGAATGGAATGGCTTACGAAAATAGTGCCATAATAAAAAACCTTTGAGTGCAAACTCAAAGGTTTTTTATTATAGGATCAATTTTAATAATAGCGGGATGTAGGCGAGATAAAGTAAGACAGAATAGCCTAAGGATGACGCGGCGAATTTTTGATCGGCTTCATAAGAACGAGCCAAGATTGGGACAGAATTTTGGACGGGCATAGCTGATTGAATGATAAAAACAGAAAGCATCAGAGGTGGCACGCTGATCCATTGTCCTAATGACCATACGATCAAAGGCGAGATCAGATAGCGCCCGATGAGCACACCGAGAATATCTTTGTTTAGTTTCAGATTTTTGATGCCGACATTGTAGACAATGATTCCAATTACAAACATCGACAAAGGAGTTGTCAAATTCGCGAGATAGGCTAAAAAAGTTTCGATGGAAGTTGGCACGGTCAGATTTATCAAAACCATACATAAACCAAGCAAGAAACCTAAAAGTGCCGGCGAAAAAATTTTCTTTAAAATCGGAATCAAATGGAAATTGACTGTTGCTTGTTCGATCTGCGGGTTATCACGAGCGATGAAATAAATTCCCAGTGTCCAAAAAATTGTTGTATTGACGATGTAATACAGCAAGACATAAGGAACCGCCCGTTCACCAAAGATCGCCAAATTGATGGGCAAACCGATAAAGATTGTATTGGAACAAGTGAACATTGTAGAAAAAATCCCTTTACGAGCCGGTGAGATGTGAAAAATCTGTCGATAGACAAAACTGATCACAAAAGTCAGCAGCATCGAAAGAAGCGGGATCACCATTCCGCCAACAAGATGCAGAAATTCAGAGCGGGAAAAATTTTTAGTGATCGTCAAAAACATATTGCAAGGTAAGGCAATCTGTAAAACTAATTTTGAAAAGGCGTCGCCGATTTGATTTGTGAACCACTGTTTATAGGTCAAAACATAGCCAATAAACATTAAAACAAAAATAAAAAGGATATTGATATACGCAGAAATCATTTTTTCACCCCAAGTCTACTGTCTACTATACAGAAAAAAACGGGTGTCATCAATCACTGATGACGCCCGTATGTTCATTTCTATCTTGATAATTCAGTAAGCCTGTTAAATTTTCGATTTGTTCTTCGAGACTGTCACCAACAGTCGTATCTTTGATGAGGACGCGGGTCAAATCTTTATCGATCACACGTTTCAAAGAAGTTTCGTCTACTTGTCTGGCTAATAGATCCTCAACGGATTCAAAAGGATCATGAGTGACCAATTGGAAGCCGTAAGAATTATTTAGTAATGAGTAACCGGCAATACCCGTCGTCTTTTGATAAGCTTTAGAAAGTCCGCCATCGATTACAAACAACATACCTTCGCCTTTGATCGGCGATTCGCCGCCTTTGACCTTCACCGGCGTGTGGCCGTTGATGATTCGAGAATGGGGAGAATATAAAGCAAATTCTTCTAAGATCATCTGACAAGTCTCATGGGTATCGCGAAATTGATAGTACGGATTCTTGATTTCTTTATGCGTCTTTTTATCAGCGATAAAGTAGCGTTCGAAAGTAGTCATAGCACTTTTACCAAACTGAGGCGAAACTTTTCCAGTCCAACAATACCAGATCCAATCAGCGGCTGAACTGTCTTTTTTCTGACTTTGACAGCCAGAACGGATCTGTTCTTCAAAAAAGTTCAAAAGATCTTTTCCGCTGTAATCTTTGCCGGCAACAGTCAATGGCAGAAAACTTCCATCAGCTTTTAAAGGCAGACAGCCATGAAATAGAAGATGCTGGTTATAAACTAAATACATTGAACCTTTGTCTAACAACAGCTGCATGTGTTCTTGCATTTTTGTTGATTGCTGGAAAGAAGCCAGTAATGTATCTACTACATATTCCTCTTGCTCTGTGAGCGCATGGACATCTTTTTGGATCGTTTGGAAGCAGCTGCCTTGTAATGGGTACTCTTTTTCAGCTAACCGAATCGTTTCTTGCTCGAAGTTGATTTTTTCCAGCAGCAGCCGATCATTCATTTGAAATTCAGGATGTCGTTTGATTAATTGACCTTCTAATTTAAACTGAATAACTGACAACGCTTGGTGGACTTTTTCCAAACTGTCTAAACTTTCGATTGAATAACTTTCTCCGCTATTTTTTTCTTTTGGCGTAAAAATTGGATTTTTTTGATAATGCTCTTCTGCGTACATGAATAACGGCCGGAGATTCAATGCATAGGCCTGTTCAATCTCATATAGATAATTATAACGGGCAGCGATTCGCAACAAGGTCATCAAGCAAGCACGGGATCCGGCATAAGCGCCCATCCACAAAATATCGTGGTTGCCCCATTGGACATCGACAGAAGGGTGCTGGCACAAAGTATCCATGATTTTATCAGCAGCGGGCCCACGATCAAAAATATCGCCGACCACATGAAGATGATCAAGCACCAAACGCTGGATACTTTGACACAAAGCGATGATAAATGGTTTGCCTTGCTCCAAATCTAGTAAGTGGGCTAGGATCTGATCAAAGTAAGCGGCTTTATCCGTGTAATTCGTATCGGTGTACATCAGTTCTTCAATAATATACGTGTATTGTTTCGGTAGCGCTTTCCGAACTTTTGAACGTGTATATTTTGTTGAACAAAAAGCCAGCAATTCCAATAATTGTCGGATCTTTTTCCGATACCATGAACAATCACGATAAGCATAGAAGTCTTCGTCTGACAATGCTTGTTGTGGATAAGCAACTAGAATCGTCAATTTGTCCTTCTCGTGTTCTGTTAAGCGGTCACCAAAAAGCAAGCTGATTTTTTCTTTGATATTGCCGGCGCCAGTGCGCAAGATGTGATCAAAGGCAGCGAACTCCCCATGAATATCACTGATGTAAAGTTCGGTTCCTTTTGGCAGATGCATGATGGCTTCTAAGTTGACTAACTCAGTCATGATTGCTTCTTTGGTACTAAATTCTTTTTCCAACATTTGATAATACTTTTCACGGGTCGATAGCATACAGGCACTCCTTATTCAGATTGATTTAGCACGTGCAGATTGAAAAGGCTGATCATTTTTGAAAATTAGACACTTTATAACGAGTTATCCAAATATTCGCAAATCAGTGTCGCAGATTCTTCGATTGATTTGTCAGTAACATCGAGTGTAAACGCGCCTAGTTCATCATAAATTCTTAATGCATAATCGGCTTCTTCTTTGATCCGATTGATATCTGAGTAGCGAGAATTTTCAGCTAGACCTAAAGAATTTAAACGACTCATGCGGATTTTTTTCTGAACTTCTGGCTCAATCATCAGACCGACAAGTTTTTCTTTTGGTACGGCTTTGATCTGTTCAGGTAGAGGTACTTCTGGGATTAGCGGTAGGTTCGCTACTTTGATTCGTTTGTTTGCTAAATACATACTCAAAGGTGTTTTAGAAGTCCGTGAGATTCCCAGTAAAACAAGATCAGCTTCTAAAAATCCTTTAGCATCCTTGCCGTCATCGTATTTTACGGCAAATTCAATCGCTGCTACGCGATCAAAATATTCTTGATTTAATTTATGCACCACACCGGCTTGTTGCAATGGCGCAACGCCAGTTTTTTGATGGACGATCTCCATAAATGGACTCATCAAATTGATATACTGCAATCCTGTCCGTTCACCAAAGTCTTCGATGATTTTAGTAAGATTGTCGCTGACTAAAGTAGTCACTACGATCGCACTGTCTTTTAAGGCATCGCTTAAAATGCTTGTTAATTCGTCTTCATCTTTGGTAAAAGGGAAGCGGTAAGACAAATCAAAATCCACCGTAGGAAATTGTGCTGCTGCGGCATTGACTAATTTAAGCGACGTTTCGCCGACTGAATCAGAGATCATATATAGAGGTACACTTTTTTTCATTATTTTTTACTCCTATCGATTGGTTTCCGTTTGTTTTGCTTGCTGCATAATGTAATTGAAGATTCGAGATTTTGTAATTTTTCCGATAACTTTTTTTGGATCCTCTTCGCTGACCACCGGTAGTGAATCGACTTGATAATCAAGTAAGACAGCACCCGCTTCTAAGATCGTATAATCTTTTGTACAAGTTTGCAGATGCGGCGCGCGCGTCATCACGACTGCTACGGGTGTACTTTGCAAATTGCTGTTCAATGAAGCTCGCAATAAATCTTTACGTGATAATAAGCCAACAAGATGTTGATCTTTATCGGTCACATAAATCGAACCAACATCATACATAAACATATTAGTAATCGCGTCATGGATCGAAGTATCTTGTGGTGTCAGTAACGGTGACAGCATAATTTCTTCAACTTTGACAGAAAAGATTTTATCAAATAAAAACTGCTCGATGCCCACACCGGTGTAAGTGTAACCGACTTTAGGGCTGGCTTCTAAAATACCCGCCATAGTCAAGAAGGAAAGGTCGGTTCGTAAGGTAGCATGTGAGATTCCTAAGTGATCAGCGATTTTTTCGCCGCTTAGTGGTTGATCGCGTTTGACGACCTCAATGATTTTCTCTTGCCTTTGTGATAGATTCATAGGTCCTCCTAGTAATGCACTCCTTAGAAAAAGGAATTAAATTTTTCGGTAACAGTCCAAACGAATAGCTTAAAAAAGCCGAACGTTTGAATACACATTCTATTATACACGTAAAAACTATATAAACAACATGAATGATTAAATAAACACATATTTGATTCTTCAAAAAAATAAAGCGAAAATCCTTTCTAAAAAATGAATTTAGCAGTATAATACATTTTGTTGATAAATGACAACCTGTTAGTCAAGGGGTCAAGACGCCGCGTTCTCAGCGCGGAGGCACGGGTTCAAATCCCGTACAGGTTATAAAGTTATTCAGAGTTGATAGGCCAGTCTTTTTAGACCGGCGATTAACTCTATTTTTTTGCCATCTTTTCTCCGCGTGGGCAGAAACGTGGGCAGAAATTTTCCGGGGGATAGTCAATAATAAAAAAATCAGCTATTTTCAGATTAAAAAAAATACTGACAGAAAATCACTAGTGATTTTTGCCAGTACAATATAGAAGCACGATCAAATTTTATCAATTTTTATACCTCAAGGAAGAAACTCATCAGATTAGTGGTTTTTATTAAAAAGCAAGTTCTTCTACCTGAAGAAGATAAGAAATATTTTTTTGTTGGTGATGTTTTCGTAAAGTACGATACAACGCAATGTGATCAGTGTTTTTACTGAATAAGTTAAAAACAAAATAGGGCAAAGAATTATCTTTTGGGAGCAGTAATGCCGAAGAACAAATCAGAAAATCATAGTCTGCCATGTCGTGGATCGAAAATGGGACTAATTTGATGAATGAAAGATCCTTCAGCCGTTGTGTGATGTCTTGGCGAAACAGCTGGTTAGATTCTACGATTAGAGAGACAATCAAAGGCTGCTGCTGACCAGCAGATTCAAAGTAGGTCAAAGTCAGCCAAGTGAATAGATCGATCAAACAATTTTGACAACCTTTCAACCATTCAAATCCGTGCCGCTTACTAAATCGTGTAAAAAATCGCGTGATTTTTTGCTGAAGATAGTCGTAATGAATAGAAGGACTTTGACGAAAATAGACCAAAAGATTAAACAATGTCGGAATACGTTGGGGAAAAATATAGTAACAGACTAATACATTGTGCAAATTCCCGTGAATATCGGAATTTTTTTTCAAGAGACCTGTATCGCCGCGAATGATTGCTTTTTCCCAAAATGCTTCAAAACTCAGCAAAATAGTTGATAATGAATTTTTTTCAGTGAGATATTTTTGGATCATCGGCAAACGCGGATCATCGACCCCAGTATAGGTAGGCGCGTAGTAATGCATAAATTGTAAAAAACGATATTCTGCATACAGTTGCTCTTTTGAAACAGGAAAAAAATGTTCCAGTGCGTCCAGCGGCATCGCACTTTTTTTGGAAAAAACGGCATCGTAGCGTTCGTCGTCTTCAACATAGAAACCAGCTTTTGTGCGTAGATACGTAATCTCAACAAATAGATAAATTTCTTTTGTCCCAACGTAGTCCCGTCCTAAGGGGATCTCTTGGCTCAAAGCAGCTAACGTAGTTGTTAATTCTCCTGATTGGAAATGTTGGAACAACGGTTCGCTTCCTTTTGAAATCGCCCAAATAAGATTGAATAAAGTGATTCGAATCAAACGCTCATCACCTTTTAGGGAGAGTTGGCTGCGATTGAAAGTCAATCCAAATTGCTGAACATACTCTGCGAGTGGTTGGAGATGCCGCATACACGAAGCAATGCTGACATAATGAGATTGACAAAATGTCTTTAAATCTTTTTGCGGATGTTCCAATAGATAAAGCAAGCATTGATGAGGCACGCCTTGATAGACTAAAAAAGCAAAATATTGATCATAAGGGAACGGAACTGACCCAATAACCTGAGACAAAATAAAAAAGCACCCCTTGTTGAATTCAAGTTAAAATGAATTTAACAAGGA
>NZ_BJDX01000007.1 GCF_005405365.1 Enterococcus xiangfangensis | reverse complement strand
CCCAAAAAGCACTAGAAAAGGACGTTTTCACGTCGTTTCTAGTGCTTTTTTTTTTGAGACTTATGTCACAGCCTCTTCTTTTTTATTTGCAAGGATTAAAACTGCCGGTTTGATCTGCTGCATTTGCACGGTGAATAAAATGCGAAAAAGCATTTTTTTCCGTTTGAAGAAATAATTTTTAAATCGTCATATCGAGCGATTTAATCTTTGTTTTTAAGAAAAAAACAAGAAATTTTAATGTGAAACGCATTCATTTTTTTTTTGATCCAAAAAGGTTGATTTTCACTTCTATTAGCAGTAATATCAAACAGCATTAATTACTAATACTATTAGGTATTATGTGGCGTATGTTTTTTGAAAGGAGGAAATTGATGACTTTTGCAGAAGATGCTGAGCACGAATTAACACAGATGATGGTCAAAAATCGTCATGGTGCATTCAGCAAGATCGAAAAAAGCAGTAAAGGCGCAAATATCGTCATTAAAGTGCTTGATCGATTAGAGGAGCCTACCAATCCAAAGTATCTGGCTGAGGCGCTTAATTTATCGACGGCTCGAATCGCTGCTGTGCTTGGAAATTTAGAAAAGCGCGGATTGATTCTCCGAACGATGGATCCAGATGATCGGCGACGAATCAATGTCAGCTTGACAGAAAGCGGGAAAAAGATCGCAAAAGCTGAAAAGCAGGAGATGCGAAACAAAGTTGTTCGAGTATTTGAAATGATGGGCGAAGAAGATACTAGAAAATACCTCGAATTGACTGCGAAGTTTATTAGCTACTCTAAGAAAATATCCATGGAAGGGGAAAGTGATCAATAGTGAAGATTTTTAAATATCTTGGTAAATACTGGTATGCGATTATTGCCGTGTTATTACTATTAATTGTACAAGCGTCGAGTGATTTGAGCTTGCCAGGCTTAACGTCGGATATTGTCGACGTCGGTATTCAACAAGGAGGACTTGAACGGTCAACTCCAGATAAAATCAGGAAATCAACGCTTCAAGGAATCGAGTTGTTTATGACCGATGAAGAGAAGCAGATCGTCAATGATAATTATAAAGAAGCAACCCGAACCGTTGACGGGAAAAAAGTTGCTATTTATGAATTGGATCTTCAAAAAGGCATGACTAAAGATAAATTGGCTAAAATCTTTAATTTGCCGATGCTGATGATTGCTTCCACTCAAGCAGAAGATTCAAGTAATACGAATAAAGAAATAAAAGATGTTGTCACCAGCTACACCGTACTTTCAAAAGATGCTAAAAAAGCGCAAGCACTAGGCAAAGAAGCTAAAACGCTGGGCGAACAAGCACAAGCTGCAGGCAAAGAAGCCGCTGCAGCAACGAATGCGGCAACTGCCGCTGCTAAAGGGGCCGAAGCACAGAAATTAGCAGCTGAAGCACAAGCAAAAGGCGCCGAAGCTCAAAAACTTGGTGCATCAGTCAAAGAAACCAATGCTGCAATGCCTGAAAAAGTTGCAACCGCACGTGAAGCGACAAAAGAAGGTTTAGGCAGTGTCGGCGAAGACACTTTGAAATCAGTCGGGATCCAACTGACATTAGCTGAGTACAAAGATCTGGATATGAATACGAAAAAAATTCAAACAGATTATATCATTAAAACCGGCGCTAAAATGGTCGGTTTGACCTTGGTATCTGCAGTTGCCGCGATTATTGTCGGCTTGATCGGTTCATTGGTCGCCGCGACAGTTGGGAAAAACTTGCGGGTCGGTCAGTACGAACAGACATTAGCCTTTTCAAATAATGAAATGGAAAAATTCTCACCCGCTTCATTGATTACTCGAAATACCAACGATATCCAACAAATTCAAATGGGACTTGTTATGATCATGCGAATCGTTTTATACGCACCGATCTTAGGGATTGGTGGTATTTACAGGGTATATCAAACCGGAACTGGCATGGGCTGGATCGTCGGAGTTGCGGTGGCGGCAGTCTTAGTTTTAGTTTTGACGTTGTTGCTGACAACGATGCCGAAATTCAAAGCTTTGCAAAACTTAGTTGACCGTGTGAACTTGGTTTCTCGTGAAATCATTACCGGTCTACCTGTTATTCGAGCGTTCTCTCGGGAAAAATATGAAAACGAACGTTTTGATGTTGCAAACACTAAATTGATGAAAACACAAATGTTTGTCAATCGTGCGATGTCACTATTGATGCCAATCATGATGTTGTTAATGAACGGTATTTCAGTCTTGATCGTGTGGGTCGGTGGACAAAACATGAGCAATGGTCAAATGCAAGTCGGAGACATGATGGCTTTCATTACTTACACGATGCAAATCGTCATGGCTTTCATGATGCTATCGATGGTTTCGATCATTTTACCGCGGGCAAATGTTGCAGCCGCTCGTGTCGATGAAGTATTGAACACTGAACCAACGATTAAAGATCCTGAAAATCCAGAAGATAATCATGACTTTAAAGGCGAAGTGAAATTTGAAGGGGTCCAATTCCGTTATGGCGATGCCGATGCCGATGTTTTACATCACATCAATTTCACGGCGAAGCCTGGTGAAACGACTGCCTTGATCGGTTCGACTGGTTCAGGAAAATCAACAATCGTTAATTTGATTCCGCGGCTGTTTGATGTAACTGGCGGACGGATCACGATCGATGGAGTCGATATTCGCAAAATGAGCATGCACAAACTGCATGAGATCATGGGCTTTGTACCGCAAAAAGGCGTCTTATTCTCTGGCGATATCGCTTCGAATATCAAATTTGGCGATGCGGATATATCTGATGAACAAATGAAAAAAGCTGCTGAGATTGCACAAGCAACGGAATTTATCAACGCCAATGAAAAAGGCTTTGACCGAGAAATCTCACAAGGCGGAACAAATGTCTCTGGTGGACAAAAACAACGGTTGTCGATTGCTCGAGCGTTAGCGAAAAATCCTAAGATCTTGATTTTCGATGATTCATTCTCAGCACTTGATAATAAGACAGATGTTACATTGCGCCGAGCATTGGCAGAAAGTGTCAAAGATGTGACTCAAATCATCGTTGCACAAAAAATCTCAACGATCTTGCATGCAGATAACATCATCGTCTTAGATGAAGGCCGTGTCGTTGCCCAAGGTCGTCATGAAGAATTGATGAAATCATCAGCGGTTTATCAAGAAATCGCTCAGTCACAATTAAGTAATGCTGAACTAGGCATAGAAGAAGCGGATTAAGGAGGAGCGAAAAAGAATGGCAGATAAACAACAAAATCGCCCTCGTGGTGGCGGACATGGACATATGGGCGCGGCACCAGTAGAAAAAGCCAAAGATTTCAAAGGAACGATCAAAAAATTAATTTCCTATCTTGGCGCATATAAAATTGCAGTTTTTCTAGTAATGATTTTTGCGATTGCCTCAACGATCTTCAATATTTGGGGACCAAAAATCTTATCAAAAGCAATTACTGAACTGTTTACTGGTTTAACTAAGAAGTATGAAGGAACCGGCGATATCAACTTTGAAAAAATCGGCGGCGTCTTGCTCTTTATGCTTGGACTATATGTCTTGTCCTCTCTATTTGGAGTCATCCAAGGGTGGATCATGTCGACGATTTCTCAAAAAATCACGTATCGGATGCGGAAAGAAATTTCTGAAAAAATCAATCGGATGCCGATGAATTATTTTGAAAGCCGTACGACAGGTGAAGTGTTATCACGGATCACTAACGATGTGGATACTTTGGGACAATCCTTGAACCAAAGTTTGACGCAATTGATCACCTCGACATTTACGATCGTCGGGGTCATCGTCATGATGCTTTCAATCTCAGTACAAATGACAGGGATCGCAATTTTGATCGTACCGATTTCATTAGTACTGATTATGGTCGTCGTAAAAAATTCACAAAAATATTTCCAGACACAACAAGAATATCTTGGTGTCATCAACGGGAAAGTCGAAGAAACAATCGGCGGCTATACGATCGTCCGTTTATTTAACGAAGAAGAGAATTCATTGAATGAATTTAAAAAACAAAACGATGTCTTGTTCAAATCAGCTTGGAAGTCACAATTCCTTTCTGGTTTGATGCAGCCAATCATGAACTTCATCGGTAACTTAGGTTATGTCGGTGTAGCGATTGCCGGTGGGATCATGGCTTATAATGGAGCCATCACTGTTGGGGATATTCAAGCGTTCATCCAATATGTTCGTAATTTGACTCAACCAATCGCCCAACTTGCACAAGTATCAAATATGTTGCAATCAATGGCGGCTGCCGCTGAACGGGTCTTTGAATTCTTGAACGAAGAGGAAGAAGATCAACTAGCTGAACATCCAGTTCAAATTGACAAAGCCGCAGGAATGGTCGACTTTGATCATGTTCAATTCGGTTATACACCGGATAAAATTATCATCCAAGACTTTACTTCCCATGTTGATCCCGGTCAAACGGTCGCTATCGTTGGACCGACAGGCGCCGGAAAAACAACGATGGTTAAGTTGTTGATGCGTTTTTATGACGTCAATTCTGGAGCAATCAAGATCGACGGACATAACATCCAAGATTTCAATCGTGCTGATCTGCGCAAAAATATCGGGATGGTCTTGCAAGATACATGGTTGTTCAAAGGAACGATCATGGACAACCTTCGTTATGGCCGATTGGATGCGACTGATGAAGAAGTCTATGCAGCTGCGAAAGCTGCACGTGTCGACCACTTCATCAAAACATTGCCGGGCGGTTATGAGATGGAATTGAACGAAGAATCATCTAACATCTCACAAGGTCAAAAACAATTATTGACAATTGCGCGTGCAATCTTAGCTGATAAACCAATTTTGATCTTAGATGAAGCAACTTCATCCGTTGATACACGGACCGAAGAATTGATCCAAGAAGCCATGAATAATCTAATGGATGGACGAACTTCATTTGTTATCGCACATCGCCTATCAACGATCAAAGATGCAGATAAGATTTTGTACATGCAAGATGGCGATATTAAAGAACAAGGGACCCATGAAGAATTAGTCGCTAAACATGGACTCTATGCATCATTATATAATTCTCAATTTGAAGAATTAGCAGAATAAACATTAAACATGAAAAGCTGTACTAGTTGAAAAATTTAACTAGTACAGCTTTTTTATTTATTTTTTTACAGGAATCGATCGATAGCTTTTGTCTTTAAATAACTAAAGGTATCGTATCAGAGTATAAATTGATATAAAGTATTTATATACTACTCTAATCATTTTCCTAACGAAAGGGTATATATATATGTTTGTTAGGAAATTAGAAAGCGTTTACTATAAATGTATAAAGGATGTGATTCTTTTTGAAAGAGAAATATCTAAGATTGATTGCCATGTTGCAAGAAGAACACAAGTATCTTAAAGGAAAGGAGATCGCAAAAAGATTAGGAATTTCTGATAGAAGTGTTCGTAATTATGTAAAAGATTTAAATGAAAATTATTTGATTGATTCAAAGATACTTACCAATAAAAATAAAGGATACATTCTTAGCGGAGCTGTTGAAGATATAAAAGTTAGTGAGCATTTTGAATTTGAAGAGAGAATGTTTTTCATAGTTAAATTTTTACTTGACGCTCATGATTGGATCACATATGAAGAGATAGCAGAATCCTTATATTTTTCTAATCAAACAATCCGATTAGATGTAATTAAAATCCAGGGCATGATAGAGAATCAGTACCAGCACTTGAGGATTGAAAGCGTCATATTTAAAGGCGTGAGACTAATAGGAAGTGAAATTGAAAAAAGGCTTCTTCTAGAAAGTTTATCAAAAATTACTACACTTAATAAAACCAATTTTATTGATTCTTTAGCCTATCATTTTAAAAATTGGATAGAACGAGACTCTTTGGAATCATTGATGGCTTTTTTTCAAAATAAATCTGCTAATTTACAGATTCCAGAGAACTCCGAAACGACATTGTCAATTTTATCCTATTTGATTATCTCGATGCGAAGAATATCTCAAGACCATATTTGTGACTATAGTTTTGACTCTTTAGATTTAGTAGAGATTGAGAGTACTAAAGAATTTGAAGTTGCTAAATCAATTATGTATGACTATGGCAGCCAATTAAGAATAATCATTCCAGACGTAGAGATTATTTATTTTAGTTTTTACTTGATTAGTCAACGGCTGATGTTTTCAGCAAAAGATGATCATATGTTTACTATCCCGCAAGAATTAAGTAACGGGGTAAAAAGGTCATTAAAAGTTCTGGATCAAATGTACTCAATGAATCTCTCTGAGGACGAACAGTTATATTCGGGATTATTGATGCATCTAGCAAGGGATATGTACCCATTGATGTTTAATTTTTATATTGAGAATTCTTTTATTACAACAATTAAGAAAGAATTTATTCAAGGATATTATATGGCGATTAGTTTTGCCAATGACTTAAAAAAATCTATTTACTTACAGCTGCCAGAAAATGAAATTGGATATATCGCCATTCATTTTTCTTCTTTTTTAGAAAGATATAAAACGAAGAATGTAAGCATTGTTGTTTTATTAGGACGGCATCAGTCAGTAGGCTATCTATTAAAAAAAGAGTTAGAACGAAGATATTCAAATGTTTCAATAAAGACGGTGATTAGCCAAACGAGTGACAGTGATAATATTTCTAAATTTGATTTGATTATATCATTTGGATCAATAGCAATTAGTCAATCTAATGTGATAGTGATGAACGGTATGCCGACTGAAGAAGATTATCGAAAAATCGATCGATTTATGCGGAAAATGAATTATGTTTTTGGAATAAAGATTGATTATTTTACAAGAAAAAGTTTTCAGGATAAAGAAAAACTTCTATTAGAGCTGTTATCTGGAACGGGAACACCAGAGATGTTTGAAAGTATTTTAGAGCGAGAAAATTTCTCGACAACTGATATTAGTGATGGTATCGCTATACCTCACCCGCTATTGACAAGTAAGCTAGAAAAAACAAAGATAGCAGTCGCTATACAAGATAAACCAATTTATTGGGGAAGCCAATTTGTAGATCTAATAATCATGATTATTCCCGGAAAAAATGATCAGAAAATCACTAGTCGAGTGATGGAGGAGATTTACAACATTATTAAAGATCCAGAATTATTGATTGAAGTAAAAAAAGCAAATAGTTTAGAAGAATTTAATTCTACTATAGAGAATAGGGAGATGAGAACATGAAAATATCCGAGCTGATTACTGAACAGAATATAATTCTTCATTTAGATGCAAAAAATAAAGAAGAAATTATTGATTCCTTAGCCAATCGTTTAGAAGAGAATGGGTTTTTAGAGAATTTAGAAGAATTTAAAAAAGATATTTGGGAAAGGGAAGAAGCTGTATCAACAGAAGTTGGTTATGGGATTGCTATGCCACACACAAAGTCTGCTCATGTCAATCAACCAGCCGTTATTTTTGGAAGGAACCTTGAGGGGATTACGTATGATAAAGAGAAGTGTAACTTGTTCTTTATGATTGCTGCTCAGGCGGATGCAACAGATGAACATCTAAAAACTTTATCTAGATTATCCACATATCTAATGGATGAATTATTCCGGGCAAGACTGATTTTAGCTCAAACAGTAGATGACGTTATTTCTGTTATCAATGATAAGGAACAAGAGGAGGTAGAAGAAGAAAAAATCGAAGAATCAATTAGTAATGAGTTGGACACTCCTTCATTAGTTGGGGTAACAGCGTGTACAGCTGGGATTGCTCATACTTATATGTCCGCTCAATCCTTGAGAGATGCAGCTGAAAAACGTGGAATTAAAATGAAAGTCCAAACGGATGGTTCAAGCGGTACTGAAAACCGGCTAACGGATGAAGAAATTGCTCAAGCTGATGGAGTTATTATTGCGGCAGATCGAACTGTAGATATGAGTCGTTTTGATGGTAAAAAGGTTGTGGAAACATCAACAAAACGTGGAATCAATAATGCAGATGAGTTAATTTCAGAAGTTTTATCTAAGAAAGAGTTATACAAAGCAACAGACTCAGTGAAATCTGATAGTAATTCTAATGATGCTAAAAAAAGTGGTGTGTTTGATATCTATAAGCATTTAATGAATGGTGTATCATTTATGCTTCCTTTTGTAGTTTCTGGTGGAATTTTGATTGCTATTTCATTTATGTTTGGCGTTAATTCTGCTAATCCAGATTCAAGTCAATATAATGAATTCGCAGCTTTTTTAAATTCGGTTGGAGGCAGTGCAGCTTTCGGATTAATGGTTCCAATTTTTGCGGGTTATGTAGCATTTAGTATTGCGGACCGACCAGGACTAGCACCAGGCGCAATTGGTGGCATGATCGCATCTACTGGTGGATCAGGATTTCTTGGTGGTTTAATTGCAGGGTTTGTTGCAGGATACAGTATTTTACTATTGAAAAAAATCTTAATCAAATTACCTAAGTCTTTACATGGATTGAATCCTGTTTTGCTTTATCCAGTGCTGGGAACATTAATAACTACGATTATTATTCAATATGTAATCAATACACCTATTAGTTCATTTAATGATACTTTAGTAAGATGGTTAACAGACATGAATGGGTCAAATGCAATTTTAGTTGGTGCTTTATTAGGCGGTATTTTAGTAAGTGATATGGGGGGCCCATTAAATAAAATTGCCTATGCTTTTGGTATTCAAATGATTACAGCTGGTGTTTATGAACCTATGGCAGCATTAATGTGTGGGGGAATGATTCCTCCTATTGGATTAGGTTTAGCGACGACATTCTTTAGAAATAAATTTACAGAACAAGACCGTGAAACTGGAAAAATTGCCTATGTATTGGGTTCTTGCTTTATTACTGAAGGGGTAATTCCTTTTGCAGCAGCAGATCCAATCCGGGTCATTCCAGCAAATATTATTGGAGCAGCTGTTGGTGGGGCATTATCTATGGCATTTGGCATTGAGTTGACTGCACCACATGGTGGGATATTTGTTATTCCAATTGCGATAAATCGGCCATTTCTATACATTGCTTGTGTATTAGCTGGAAGTGCAGTAACGATGCTGATAGTTGGACTTACAAAAAAATCTATTGTTCCGAATAAAAAAACTAGTGGAGGGATTACAAATGTTAGTGACGTCGAAGGAGCTATTTAAAGTTAGTAGAGAGAAAGGATTTGCAATTCCTGCACCAAATTTTATTGATGCTCAGTCAATGAAAGATTATGTTGCAGTTGCGGAAGAATTGAATCTTCCGGTAATTTTAGCATTAGCAGAAGTACACTTAGAGTTCATTTCTTTAGAGGAGGCTGCTTATTTTGGAAAATTCTATGCCGAAAATGCAAAAGTTCCGGTAGTTCTTCACTTAGATCACGGAATGACTCCAAGTATTATCAAAAAAGCAATTGATGTAGGATTTACTTCTGTTATGATTGATGCTTCTCAGGATAGTTTTGAAACAAATGTGAAAAAAACAAAAGAAATTATTGATTATGCTCACCCTAAAGGTGTAGTTGTTGAAGCAGAGATTGGTCATGTGGGTTCAGGCGTAAATTATGAAAATCATGAAGAAACCGATTCGCGGTATACAACAGTTGAAGATGCAATTCAATTTGTTAAAGAGACTCAAGTAGATTCGCTAGCAGTTTCAATCGGCACTGCTCATGGCATGTATAAAGGTGTTCCAGAAATTAATTTTGATAGACTTCATGAAATTGCCGAAGCTGTGGATACACCATTAGTTTTACATGGAGGTTCATCGTCAGGGGATAGTAACTTGAATCGATGTGGCTTAGAGGGGATCAGTAAGATTAATATTTTTTCTGACCTTGTTAATGCTGCTCAAAATGGCATAAATAGTGAGAAGCCTGAAAACTATTTAGATTTGAAGCATGTTGTTTCAACTAATATGAAAAATTGCTTGAGACACTATTACGAAGTTTTTTGTACAAATAGAATCAATGAATAGTATTTGTATCTACTTTCTAGATAGTTAGACTAGATTAAAGACTATACGTTAAGGTGCTAATAGAAAAAGAAATTGAGCTTTGGAAGTCAATAGATGATTTCTGAAGCTCAAATTTTTGTTGATCAGGTGGTATTTTTTTATATTCAAAAGATAGTTGTTCTCGTTCTCATAGCTTGTCTATCGTATCACTCGAAGCGACAGTTAATAGCTGTCTTTATCAACGATCATCATTGTATTTTTTTCATAGGTCACGCTAATTGAATTTTCAGTGTATCCACCGTCGCTTGTCTTATCCCAAGTTGCTTGAGTTCGCGGCGGCATGCCGTAATCTTCTTTTTCCCAACTGATAACTGTATCAGGTTTGCCGACTAATTTTTCTAATTCTTCATAGCTTGAGCCGCCTTCAAAAGTATATTTCTCAGTGTCGTCATGGTAATGTTCTGTTGCGACTTTTACTGATTCATAAATACTTTGTGTCCATTTCCCTGGAAAGTTTTTTGGGGTTGAAGAGTCGGTCACCTCAGGATCGAGGGGTTCATACGAAACGGCATCTCCGCTATCAGAGGTATCGGATTTAAATACAAAGTAACTCAAAGACAAACCGACCAAAATAATGACAACGGCAACGAGTCCGTTAATGCGCCGTTTTTTATGTTGGTGCGGCTGATAGAGAGGCTGTTTTTGTTGCGGTGTAATAGTTTCAGAATCTAAGTAGAGTGTCCCGCAGTAATCACATTTCCAACCATTTTCTACTTGATGAAATTCGGTACTGCCACAGTTTACACATTCTCTATTTCTCATGATAAAAGCCATCCGATCCATAATTTTCTGGGAAGTCGTCGGGGTATTTTCCTAGCCCAGTGCGCGGATATTTTTCAGGCTGCCGAGTAAACGAAAGGTATCGTAATATCGGTGTCGTGTACCCAACATGTCCATCTGTAAAATAAACGTTTGGTTTTCCTTGTTTTTCGTAAACAAATTCTTTCGAGTAGCTGCCAGAAGCACTGTCTTGATTTATCGCAAGAAAAGCTCTAACTTCTCGCCAAGTCAACTGACCGTGCATCCACTGATCTTGAAGTACTTTTGCTTCATAGTTTAGCGGATTGCCTTTTTCATCTTGTTTCAGCAACATATTTTCTTTGATCTGGTCAGCATCGGTAACAATCTTATCCGGCTGTCCCCAAATTCGTAAAATATCTGAGACAGAGTATTGGGTAAAGTCGGGTCCATAAGCTAAAAAGAGACCAGCTTCACGATAATAAGTCACAACACCAAAATCAGTATCTGGATTTTCGATGAGCATATCAGCTTTAGGCGCGACTTTTAAGCGGTTTTGTTTCAGCGAATCATGTTTTGCCTGCGCATCCTTTACTCGTTTCTTTAACTTTTTAGTATTTTCCCCACCATATTCTTTAACAGAAGCCGCCGCTTGATCAAGATCTGCTTGATTTAAAGACAATTCTGCAATTCGAACATTTTGTTCCGGATTGTTTAATTGTTCGTTAGAATAGTCAGAATTGCTTGAACCGTTTAATTCTTCAGTCAACGGATTTTGCGTCAGCAATTCATCTTTATGAGCGTATCCCACCAAAAAAGCACCGCTTAAAATCAATACTGGAACAGCAATCAGTGCAATCCGAGCCGCACGTGTTTTATTCAGCGATCGTTTACTTTTTTCCGCGACCGGCTCAAGTTCATAGACAGCGTGACAATATGTGCACTTATAGCCTTTTTCTGTTTTATCAAACTGGTTTCCGCCACAATACTTGCAAACCAACTCTTGCATTTTTTCACCAACTTCAATCTTCCTAAAAGTACTTAACTAAATCAATTGTTTGATAACACTAACTTTCAATAAATAATACCACAGAGATAAGCGAAGATTAAGATATAGATGGCTGTAATACAAAATTCTTTCAAGAAAAAAAGTCCCTCCAGCTAGATCAGCAGGAAGGACGAAAGTTTATTTACTTGTTTTAGTCGCTGGATCTAATTTGCGTTCAACGATACTTAGAATCCAGTCGGTCAAGATAGCCATCAAGGCAGTCGGCAAGGCGCCGGCTAAAATCAGGGACGTCCCGTTAGTAGCATTGGTTCCCCGGATAATGATATCACCCAAGCCGCCAGCGCCGACAAAGGCACCGATTGCCGTGATCCCGATTGCGACAACCAATGCGTTTCGAATTCCCGCCATAATAACTGAAACTGAAAGCGGAAGTTCAATCATGTGTAGGCGTTGCCAGGCAGTCATGCCCATTCCGGTTCCAACGTCCAAAGCATTTTTATCCACTTGCCGCATGCCGGTATAAGTATTTTTGATGATCGGCAGTAATGAATATAAAAAGACGGTCAAGATGACGACGTTCACACCAAGGCCTAAACCAATCATTAAAATCGAGATCATGGCTAGTGAAGGGATCGTTTGGATTACATTAGCGATCCGAATCACCCAGTTAGCTAATTTGTAATGTTTCGAGATGAAGATCCCAATTGGAATCCCAACGATCGCCGCAAAAAGCACGCCGTAGATCGAAATCAGGAAGTGACGAACAAACTGACTGAAAACATAGGCGCCATTAGTTTGGAAATAGGTGATGAATTGTTGAAGGGTATTCATGTCTTCCATTGTTAACCTCACTCCTCTTCGAAATAATTGTGCTGTTTCAAGAAGTCTTCTGCGATAACAGAAGGTTCTACTAAATCATTGTCGGCACGATAGTTTAATTTTTGCATTTCTCTTGTATTGATCGTTCCTGCTAATCGTTTCAATGCTGTCTGAATCTTTGGATTTTCTTTTAGAGCTTTGTCTGAAGCAATCGGAGCCGCATCATAAGGCGGGAAGAAGCTTAGATCGTCTTCTAACATGACCAAGTCATAGCTGGCGATCCGTCCGTCTGTCGAGTAACCTAAAACGATATCCATCTTTCCTGCATTGACCGCGTCGTAGACCAGTCCGATCTGCATTGGTAAGATTGAAGAAAACTCAAAGTCGTATGTTTCTTTAAAGCCGTCATAACCATCCCCTTCACGAGTAATCCAAGCAGTATCGACACCGGCACTTAATTCATCCGCATGTTCTTTTAAATCGCTCACTTTTTTCAAGTTATATTTTTCAGCAGTCTCTTTACGGACTAAGAAAACATAGGTGTTATCAAATCCGTAGGAAGCAAACCAAGTTTGATTATAGCGTTTTTCGAATTCATTTTTGACGATATTAAAGGCCTTTTTCGGATCTTTTTCCGCTGGCAGACCTAGAGTAGTCGTTAAGTCCGTTCCGGTGTAACGAGCGGCAGAGATCGAGGCATCTTGGTTCATCATTGCTTGATGATTGATCGTTGTTGTCGCCAAATTATTAATGATCGTCGTATCTAGATCAGTATAATGTTTGATCATCCCAGAGACTATGCTGGCTAAAATCTGTGTCTCCGAAGTGATACCGCCGGTGATCCCAATCGTGTCTTCGCTGTCGTTTGACGCTAGTCCGGGAAAGGAACAACTACTTAAAAAAAGTAATGAAAGACTGAGTAAAGTCAAAATTTTTAATTTTTTCATTGGTTATTCCTCCTTCCTTAGTGCGGATGACGTCATGTGATCTTCTAAAAAGCCTAACAACAAATCGACGATCAGCGCCATCAAAATGACAGGAACCGTTCCTGCAACGATCAACGGCGGTTGGAAATTATTCAACCCACTAAAAATCAAGTCGCCCAATCCGCCGGCACCAATATAAGAAGCCAGCGTTGCCCAAGCGATGACATAGACAGCGGCTAAACGAATTCCTGCCATGATCGTTGGAATAGCAATCGGCAATTCTACCGTAAAGATAGATTGGAGATTCGTCATTCCCATTCCTTTGGCAACATCGCGATAGTTACTGTCGACATTTTTCATCCCAACGAAAGTGTTTCGCAAGATTGGTAGTAAAGAATAGATGAACAGCGCGATGATCGCCGGGAATTTTCCTACACCGAAGAAAGGGATCATCAGTGCTAAAAGAGCTAGTGAAGGAACCGTTTGTAAAACGCTGGCGATCCCGATCACAAAGCTTGATATTTTTGGCAGGCGGGTCAGTACAACGCCTAAAGGAACGGCGACTAAGATACCTAGACCTAATGCGATGGCCGAGATATATAAATGTTCGGCGCTTTTTGTCAGCATTTGCCCACCATATTCATTGATGAATGCTTGCATGCTCACGCCTCCTCGCTTGTAATATTTTCCGCCGCATCTCCGAAGGTTTCTTCTTCGCCCCAAAGAACATCATAAATGATATCTACTAGTGAGACTCTCGTTAAGATACCGACAAGATGGTTTTTATCATCTACGACGGGAACATATTTTACGCCGCGTTTTAAGATCCGTTGTAAGCTGTCTCGCACTAAAGCAGACTCTTTTACATAAAAAACTTTTGGATTTACGATATCGCCAATGCTCGTTGCTTTTCCATGGCGACGTTCGCGATCAATCGTTTCGACATCAACGAATCCTTTTAAGACCGCATCTTCGTCAACGACTAATAACGTATCCACACGTTTTTCCCGCATCAAACGAATCGCGCTTTGTAAACTTTTTTCCGGAGTAATGGATACAGCCGTTTTCGACATGATCTCACCAACAGTCGTAGTATCCGGTTTTGCTTGCAACAAGCGGTCCTCGCCTAGTAGTTCTTCTACGAACTCATTAGCTGGTTGTTGCAAAATATTTTCTGGTGTATCGTACTGGATTACTTTTCCGTCATCCATGATTGCGATTCGATTCGCTAATTTTAGTGCTTCATCCATATCATGAGTTACAAAGACGATCGTTTTACCTAACCGCTCTTGTAGATCTTTCACAAGATCTTGCAGGGAATCGCGAGTGATCGGGTCTAAGGCACCAAACGGTTCATCCATCAAAATGACATCTTGATCTGCTGCAAGCGCACGAACAACACCGATCCGTTGTTGTTGTCCGCCAGATAATTCATGGGGATAACGATCCAACATTTCGCGCGGTAATTCAACGAGGTCGATCATTTTTTCCGCTGTTTTGTTTTGCTCTTCTTTGCTTACCTTCAATAAACGCTGGACGAGGGTGATATTTTCTCGGATCGTCATATGCGGCATAAGTCCGATATTTTGAATGACGTAGCCGATTTGGCGGCGCAATTCAACGGGATTTTTCTTTTGGATATCTTCGCCATTAATGGTGATCGTTCCTTTGGTTGGGTCGATCATCCGATTGATCATCCGCATCGTTGTTGTTTTTCCGCTACCACTGGTTCCAATCAAACAAACAAATTCGCCTTTATTGATCGTAAGGGTGACATCTTCTGCTGCCACTTTGTTTCCAGGGTATATTTTAGAGACATGGTCAAATTCAATCATTTTCTCACTCCTAAATGTCAATAATTTAACATAGTTATAATTTTAGTATGCTACAAATAGTGATAAAAAAGCAAATGACAGGCTCGTAAAAGGTACTAAATAACTGACACAAGCAGAAAAATAAAAAATAAAAATAACATATTAATATTTTTTATAACTATTTTATCTCTAATAATCGATCAATTAGCGGCCGTAAAAAAAACAACTTCTCAAATATATTTGAGAAGTTGCAGAGAATTGATCATTTTTCGGGATAGAGATTCTTTTCGATATCCGCACGTTGCGCAGCTAGGAACGGCGGGAGGGCTAACTGTTCGCCTAAGTGTTCCAAAGGTTCATCGATCGTAAAACCAGGAGCGACTGTAGCAAATTCAACGCGATTTCCGCCAGGTTCGCGAATGTAAAGACTTTTGAAATAGCCGCGTGAAATCATTTTCTCAATCTGCCATTTTTGGCGACGAGCTTTTTCACGGAGCTGTTCTAACGCTTCGTCGCTCTCAACAGCAAAGGCAACGTGATCGATACTGCCGCGACCCATTCGAGTCTTTGTTAGCGAATCGCTAGCAGTAAGAGTAATCGCTTCTGTAGGGCTTAATTGGATATGGTTGTCGTCACCAGTCCAGCCTAATAATTTTTCAAAAAAATCAGCAGTTTTTACAGGATCAGCAACTTGAAAATTGATTGCGGCTAACCCTAAGATTTGTTTTTCAGCAGGAATATCATTTTTGACAATGTTGGCACGTTCCGGAGTTGAAATATTTGTTTCGTTAAAGATCAAAGTAACCTGGTCCGGATCTTGAACGATCAATTGATCTGCGGTTCGTTCTACAGGAACGGAAAATTTTTCAAACCGTTGTTGCCAAAAATCTAAACTATGTTTTGGGACGTTCAACCCGATCTCTGATAAAAATTGCGACTCATCACGACGCTGACCTAAGTGAGGGACAATAAAAAAAGTAATGACAGAACCGGGACTGCCTTGATAATCGCCATAATAATAATGAAGCATCCGAGTATTTTCTTGATTGACCGTATTTTTTACAAAACGCAAGCCTAAAATTTCTGTGTAAAAAGTTAAATTTTCTTGCCGCTGTGAAGTCAATAAAGAAACGTGATGAAAATAAGACATAGAAAAAGCCTCCAGTGTTTTTACTAATTTTAAGTAAGCATAAAGGATTTTTTGTTTTTAAGCTAGTACTTGGCTTTTCAAGAAAAGTCTCACATGTTAGAATAGCCGAGGAAAAGAGGAGAAGCTATGTTAACTACAGAAGATTTTGATTTTGATTTACCAGAAGAATTAATTGCCCAAACCCCTCTAGAAAAGCGCGACAGTTCACGTTTATTAGTGCTGGATCGGGAAACTGGCGAAATTGAAGATAAACATTTTGATGAAATAATTGAAGAACTGAACCCAGGAGATGCCTTAGTGATGAATGACACTCGGGTTTTACCTGCTCGATTGTACGGTGAGAAGCCTGAAACTGGTGGGCATCTAGAAGTATTGTTACTAAACAATACGCAAGGAGACGAGTGGGAAACTTTGATCAAACCTGCCCGTCGTGCCAAAGTCGGTACCCAGATCATTTTTGGTGACGGCCGTTTGCGGGCAGAAGTAAAAACTGAATTAGAACACGGTGGACGGATTGTAGAATTTTCTTATGAAGGAATCTTTTTAGAAAATCTAGAATCACTAGGCGAAATGCCGCTGCCTCCTTATATAAAGGAACGACTAGAAGATCCGGAGCGTTATCAGACCGTTTATGCCAAAGAAAATGGTTCGGCGGCGGCACCGACTGCCGGATTGCATTTCACTCCTGAATTGTTGAAAAAAATTGCGGAAAAAGGTGTGAAACTTGTTTATTTGACTTTGCATGTAGGATTGGGAACGTTCCGACCAGTCAGTGTGGAAAATATTGCTGAACACCAAATGCACAGCGAGTTTTATCGTTTGACAGAAGACGCTGCCGCTCAATTAAATAAAGTTCGCGCTAACGGCGGAAAAATCGTTGCTGTTGGAACAACATCGATCCGAACTTTAGAAACGATTGGGACCAAATTCAATGGTGAACTTAAAGCTGACAGCGGTTGGACAGATATTTTTATCACACCGGGCTATGAATTTAAAGTTGTTCAAGCCTTTTCGACAAATTTCCACTTACCAAAATCAACACTCGTAATGTTGGTGAGTGCCTTTGCTGGACGGGAAAAAACGTTAGCCGCCTATCATCATGCGATTGAAGAGCGCTATCGCTTCTTCAGTTTCGGCGATGCGATGTTCGTTAAGTAATTAGTAGAAAGAATAGTTTCTTCTATAATAGTGAAAGGGGGATGGCAAAAATTTTGTCATGCTCCTTTTTTTGCATAAATGGTATCCTGGTTTCTTTGGGAATAAGTCGAAATTTCTGGAAGCCGTCTGATTTTGTCGCAATTTTTTTTGTTAAGAACAGATAGTTATCACAAGAAAATTAAATGAGCAGATTTGTGAGACTTGTCGTGGACTTTTCTCAGCTACAAAAAGACTTAGTTTTTTTTGCGGCGGCTCGTGCTATACTGTTAAACGATAAAAGCCGTCGATCAAAAATATTGAATCTAGACAATCGTTTAATTCGGAGGGAACAAGTTGGAAAAAAATACGGAAAAGAAACTATACGGCAGTGTACTGTTGAAAGCAGCTACAATTTTAGATACTCTTGCTGAAGATGGAGGAGAAACGATTCAAACGCTATCAAAAAAGACAGGGATCACGCCTTCAAATCTTTCAAAAATCCTAGAGACGTTGATTTATATCGGCTATGTCATTCGCGATGAGTCAAAATTGTATTACTTAGGGACTAAGTTTATGGAATATAATACGCAAAACATCGAAGCAGAACGTTTGCTGGCTATCAGTAAACCGTATCTGGAAGAGCTGCGAGTAGCATTGAATGAGACGATTCACTTATCGGTTTTAGAAAATAATAAAGTCGTATACATTGATAAACTAGAACCGCAAAATCAAGGAATATATATGACTTCACGAATCGGCTTGTCGCGTCCTTTATATAGTTCAGGGATGGGAAAAGCTATTTTGAGCACATTTACGAAACAGCAGTTAGATGCTTATCTTGATCAGACGGAGTTGGTTCAATTAGCAAGAAATACCATTACTGATCCAGCAGTTTTAAAAGCAGATTTAGTTGAGATTCGTAAAAGAGGTTTTTCAATCGATGATGAGGAACAAGAAGATGACGGTTATTGTGTAGCCGTTACGATTGAAAAAAATCGTAAGGTTGTTGGCGCCATGAGTGTCAGCTTCCCAAAATTCAGATTTTCCACGGATTATCGGCAAAAAGTTGTAACTGAATTGCAAGTTACGAAAGAAAAAATAGAAAAACGATTACGATAAGCTTGTTGTCATCAGATTTAAGACCAGAGAAGGGAAGACTCTCTGGTCTTTTTTTATCGCTTTTTTTAAATAGGCAACTGCAAGACAACAAAATAAAAAAATCGCTTTTTTTATTTTGTTATTGTAAAACTTTGTTTTAGAAAAAAAGATCGTAACTCTTTGTGATTTATTTCATATGATCAATGAATGTTTTGAAAACCATTTTTCAAAAAAACATTTATTTGATACTGCTAAATTAACATTGACTAAATAATTTCACTGTGTTTTCCAAAATGAGCACCAAAAAATTCGTTCTGCACAATTTGCGAAAAAAGAGAATTTTTGATAAATAAATAAGTTATTTCAAGCTGGAACCGAATACATTTTTTGTCGAAAACGCTTGATTTTTTATTTCTAAGCGCCTATACTCACAAATGTAAAATACTTTATTTGGAAAACGTAATTTCCAAATAGGAAAAGAGGGAATGAGATGTCAGATTTTTCAATGGATTCATTTAGTTTAAAAGGAAAAGTTGCACTTGTGACTGGAGCGTCTTACGGAATTGGTTTTAGTATTGCCTCTGCATTTGCTAAAGCTGGTGCAACAGTTGTATTTAATGATATTAAACAAGAATTAGTAGATAAAGGCATTGCCGCATATAAAGAAGAAGGAATCGATGCTAAAGGATATGTCTGCGATGTTACGAACGAACAAGAAGTAAATGATTTCGTTGCTCAAGTAGAAAAAGAAGTTGGTACGATCGATGTTTTAGTAAACAATGCAGGGATCATCAAACGTGTTCCAATGTTAGAAATGTCTGCAGAATCTTTCCGTCAAGTTATTGACGTAGACTTGAATGCACCATTTATCGTATCAAAAGCAGTAATTCCAGGCATGATCAAAAAAGGTCATGGAAAAATCATCAATATCTGTTCAATGATGAGTGAATTAGGAAGAGAAACTGTTTCTGCTTATGCGGCTGCAAAAGGCGGATTAAAAATGTTGACACGGAATATTTGTGCAGAGTTTGGTGAAGCAAATATCCAATGTAATGGAATCGGACCTGGTTACATCGCAACACCACAAACAGCACCATTGCGCGAAAAACAACCAGATGGTTCTCGTCATCCATTTGACCAATTTATTATTGCTAAAACACCAGCTGCACGTTGGGGAACAACAGCAGATTTACAAGGACCAGCAGTTTTCTTAGCATCTGATGCTTCTGACTTTGTAAATGGACATGTGTTGTATGTTGATGGCGGAATCTTAGCTTACATCGGTAAACAACCATAATTTGTTGAAATTTTGTAAGGCTGGTTTAAGCCAGCCTTACTCTAACTTGTACATTGTGAATTTATGAATTAATCGATTGGGATGTTTAAGGAGGAAAAGGCCATGGTAGTTATCAATTATGTCATGAGTTTGGGCGCTAGTGTTATGATGCCGATTATCTTTACAATTTTTGGAATTATTTTAGGGTTAGGTGTCGCTAAATCTTTACGAGCTGGGATCTCTGTTGGGATTGGTTTTGTTGGATTAAGTGTAATCACGAAATTATTAGCAGATAATTTAGGACCAGCCGTCAGCAAGATGGTTGAACTGTATGGATTAAATTTAAAAACATTGGATATCGGCTGGCCAGCAGCTGCGGCCGTTGCTTACGGTACCGAAGTTGGTGCGATCGTCATTCCGTTAGGCTTGTTGGTCAACATTATTATGCTCTTTACTAGAACAACGAATACTGTCAATATTGATTTGTGGAATTATTGGCATTTTGCATTTATCGGATCGATTGTTTCGATCGCTACCGACAGTTTCTTATGGGGACTTTTTGCAGTTGTTGTAACCGTAGCTATCACATTGATCGGTGCGGATCGTTCACAGAAAAAAATGGAAGCTTTTTATGGCAAAGATCTCGAGGGAATCTCGATTCCGCAAGCGTTTTGTGTAGGGTTCATTCCGTTTGCGATTGTTACTGATTGGATTATTGAAAAAATCCCTGGATTGAATAAAGTGGATCTTGATGCTAAAAAAATGCAAGACAAATTTGGTGTTTTCGGCGAACCACTTTTCTTAGGAGTCATCGTTGGGATCTTGCTAGGGTTGATTGCTCAATACACAGTTGCTCAAATGTTGACATTAGGAATCACAATGGCAGCAGTAATGGTCTTGATTCCTAAAATTACTGGTCAATTTATCGAAGGATTAAATCCTATTTCTCAAAGATCACAAGAGTTGATCGGTTCTAGATTAAAAGGCGGACGGAAACTAAATATCGGTATGACACCAGCCTTAGTCATCGGTCATCCAGTAACTTTAGTTTGTTCATTGTTATTAGTTCCAATTATTTTATTCTTATCAGTAATCATTCCGGGAAATAAATTTTTACCATTGGCATCATTATCTGGTTTGATCTATATTTTCCCATTAGTATTGCCTTATACTAAAGGAAATGTGTTGCGTTCATTGATAACTGGAATCTTAACTCTTGTTACCGGTGTATTATTTGCAACTTCATTGTCAACAATCTTTACTAAAGCGGTTCAAATCGTTGACAGTTCACTTATTCCAAAAGGAACTGAATCAGTAGCATCAATTGATTTTGCAGCAAGTCCATTCTCTTGGATCACATATCAATTAACTGCTAATATTGGAGTAGTAGGAGCGATCATCTTAGGTGTAGTAACGATTGCTTTTGCGCTATTCAATAGAAAGAAAATAACTACAGAATTATCAAACAGTTAATATCGTAGTTGAAAGGGACAGATGAAATGAAAAAAATGAATATTTTGAATAAACTAGAAAATGCCGGTGTGATTGCCGTTGTTCGAGGAAAAAATAAAGAAGAGGCGTTCAAAGCGACAGATGCGATTATTGAAGGCGGGATCAAAGGAATCGAATTGACCTTTACTGTTCCTAATGCGGAAGAATTAATCGGAGAATTAGTTGAAAAATATTCAGCACGCGAAGATGTCGTGATTGGAGCAGGAACCGTTTTAGATGCCGTTACAGCAAGAATCGCGATTATGGCTGGTGCAGAGTATGTCGTTAGCCCATGTTTTGATGCTGAAACAGCAGAGATTTGTAACTTATACCAAATCCCTTATTTACCAGGCTGCATGACGATCACTGAAATGAAGGAAGCTTTAAAATCAGGCGTTGACATCGTCAAATTATTCCCAGGCAGTGCGTTTGGTCCAAGCATCATCAAAGCGTTCAAAGCACCGTTGCCGCAATTGAATATTATGCCAACAGGCGGTGTCGGATTAGAAAATTTAGCAGATTGGTTCAAAGCTGGAGTCATTTGTGTCGGTGTCGGTGGGAATTTATTAGCACCAGCTGCCAAAGGTGATTTCGCGGCTGTTACTGAAGTAGCAAAAGAATACGCAGCGAAACTTGAGTTGATCAAAAGCGAGGTGTAAGCGATGAAAGTTTTATCTTTTGGTGAGATGTTGTTGCGGCTGAAGACACCTGGGAATGAACGAATTATCCAAGCACAAGCGTTTGAAGCAACGTATGGCGGGGCAGAAGCAAATGTAGCTGTATCGTTAGCTCTATTAGGAAATGAAGTCAGCTATTTAAGCAAACTTCCTAACAATCCGCTAGGGCAAGGGGCAAAAAGTACTTTGCGAAAATATGGCGTGGATACATCAGAATTATTGATTGGTGGAGATCGGTTAGGCATTTACTTTTTTGAAAAAGGTGCTAGCGTTCGTTCAACTAATGTAGTATACGATCGTGCTTATAGTGCTTTTTCACAAGTTGAACGCAACGAATTTGATTGGCCGACTATTTTTAAAGATGTTGATTATTTCTATTTTTCTGGGATCACGCCAGCGATCTCATCTGATTTGGAACAAGCCGTTTTAGATGCATGCGAGTACTGCAAGCAACAAGGGATTCCCGTCGTTTGCGACTTGAATTATCGCGCGAAAATGTGGAGTCCAGAACAAGCCCAAAAAGTGATTTCTAAAATCATGAATTATGTGACGATTTGTATCGCGCACGACGAAGATTTTGAAGCAACTCTAGGGATCAAAGCTTTTGACGGCGACAGTTCACGCGGAATCGAACAAAAAGAATCATTCAAAGCGGCGATGAAACAAGTTCAAACTGATTACCCAAACTGTAAAATGGTGGCAAGTATTTTGCGAAACATCTATTCAGTCGAGTCGAGTCAATGGACTGCGTTGCTGTTAAAAGATGGAACATTCCATGAAACAGCGGCTTATGACATGCATGTCATGGAAGGCGTTGCAGCAGGCGATGCTTTTGGAGCAGGCTTGCTTCATGGGTTACTGCATGACTATCCAACAGACAAATTAGTAAAATTCGCACTAGCAGCTAGCGTTTTAAAATTAACTGTCACAGGAGATCTAAACTTAGTTTCAGAAGCAGAAATCAATCAAGTTATGGAGACTACCGGCGGTTCACGCTTAGCACGTTAATGAGAGATTAAAAGAACCTAAATAAAACGTGGCACAGAAAAATCAAAAGCTGATTTTTCTGTGCCACGTTTTTTATCATCTTAAGCTAGAAGTTGATGTCTGTTTACTACAAGTTTTAACGCAATAATTTCAGCAAATCTTTTTCGCCCTGTTCGCCGGTATACAGCAACAAGCGATCACCAGAAAGCAATTGCGTATCGCCTTTAGGAATGAGGGCCTCTTTGTTTCGAGTGACAGCGATGATAACAGTATCAAGGGGGATCTCAAGGTCCTTGATGAAAGAGTGATCTGCTTGAGCATTTTCGCGAATCGTCATTTCAACGATCGCATTGTTTCCTTGATTCAAGTGAGCCAAGGTCACCATATCTTCCAGGCTGATTTGATCGATGATAACGCTGGACAAGATGTCTGCTTGACTGACTTTTATATCGACGCCCATCTCATCATTGAACAGCCACTCATTTTTGGGGCTGTTGACGCGGGCGACTACTTTTGCAACGCCAAATTCAAATTTGGCGATTGTTGCACCGACGACGTTTGTCTCGTCTGCACCGGTCACAAACGCGACAACATCGGAATTATTTATTTCAGCATATTCCAATATTTTTGGATCGGTTCCATCGCCTTCGATCACATCCGTTGCTGGAAAAAGATCTCTTAGCCGGGCTACATTTTTTGAACGTTTTTCAATGATTTTTACTTGGTTGTGGGAGTCTCGCAATTTCTTGCCAACGTATGTCCCGACCTGTCCACCACCGACGATCAATACTTTCATAAGAAATTCTCCTCTCACAGTTCCATGATTTGTCTAATTCTGTTCAGTGATTCCGGCATAGCCGATACATATAATTGATCGCCTTGCTTCAAGATAGTTCCATTCGAAGGGATGAACGCCTCGTTTTCACGCGCTAGCGCAACGACATGGATCTCGTTTAGCGGAAAGGCATCAATCAAGCGGGAATTGTCTAGTAAACTTGGAATGACCAGTCGCAAAATCTCTACGGGTGTATTGCCGATTGTCATGACACTGTCTAGTCTGCTGAATGTCAGCAATTCTTTTGTTCTGGCAATTGACCATTTCGTCGTAGCAATCACTTGGATCCCTAGGGCATTGTAAACATCGACTTTTCGTTGATCGTATAAGCGGGCGATTGCTTTGGGAACGCGATACTTATTTTTGGCGATTCGAGCAACCAAGGCATTGATGTCATCACTTTCGGTACAGCCAATCAAACTATCTGTTTTTTCAATCCCAGCTTTTTCGAGCAGCTCTTTATCGAATTCGATCCCTGTCAGTGTTTCTCCGGTAAAATCAGCATCTAGCTTTTTGAACAACTCTGGTTTTGAACTGATCACCGTCACGTCGTTACCATCTCGAGACAGCTCAGAAGCTAAGCCGGAACCTAAGCGGCCACAGCCGACAACAATAATTTTCATCTTATTTCCTCCTTCTAAATACTTTTTTTTCGTAGCCAAGCTTTTCTAATTTCTTCCAAGCCGATAATCGGGATCGGACAAAGGATCAAATAAATCCATTCAGCCAATGCGATGGGTGCGGTATTGAACAATGAGTGGAAGATCGGAACATAGGCTAATAGACAAAATAGAAAAATTTCAAACAGCAAACCAAAGTTGATCGTTCGATTTGAAAATAATTTTGTTTTGAAAATCGATTGTTTTTCGGTCCGACAGTTCATTGCGGCACCAATCTGGCAAAAGATGATCGCCCCTAGCGTCATGGTTGTTGCTTGGCGATAGATCAATCCGGAAGCTGCAAGTTCTTGACCAAACCCGCCGTTGAGCCAATAAGAAAAGAAGAAGGCCCCCATCGCAACCGTTGCTTCTAACAATCCGTACCAAATGAACGACTTAACTAGCAGTTTTTTGTTTAATAATGGTGCTTTTCTTGAACGAGGCGGGCGCGACATGATTCCTTCTTCAGGAGATTCGATTCCAAGACCTAAAGCAGGTACCATATCTGTTCCAAGGTCGACAGCTAAAATCTGCATCACCGTTAATGGCAATGGAACAACACCACGAGAAAATAAAAATGCGGCAGAAGGGACGGCTTCTGATGTATTGCTGTTAAAAATGTATGCTAAAAATTTTTGAATATTAGTATAAACAGCTCTGCCTTCTTCTACTGCACGAACGATCGAGGCGAAATTATCATCGGTCAAAATCATATCAGCAGATTCTTTAGCAACATCGGTTCCGGTTATTCCCATCGCAACCCCGATATCTGCTTTTTTAAGTGCAGGAGCATCGTTTACTCCGTCACCGGTAACGGCAACGACATTACCCATCTCCTGTAAATTTGTGACTACACGGAATTTTTGTTCCGGAGCAACTCGAGCAAAGACGATTTCATCGGATAACGCTTTTTTCAATTCTTCATCGGTCATCGATTCTAACTCAATCCCAGTAACTACACGAGGATTTTCTTCTTTAACGATCCCGATACGTTTTGCAATGCTGACGGCAGTCAAGCCGTAATCACCTGTGATCATGATGATACGAATACTTGCACGGTGACATTTTTCAACAGCTGCTGAAACCTCCACTCTAGGCGGATCAGCCATTACAACTAGCCCAAGAAAAATCATATCTTGTTCGATCATTTCCGGTGTGTAGCTAGTCAGCCCTTTAGGCAAGCCATCAACTTGATCCAACAGGCGGCAAGCAACTGCTAAGACCCGCAACCCTTGACGTGCATATTGGTCGTTGGCTTCCATGATTTTATCGCGGTCTGCCTGGGTGATTTCTTGGAGCTCTCCGTTTGTCAACGTGTATTTGCATAAATCAACGGTTTCCATTGGTGCGCCTTTAGTGAAAGAAACTTGTTTGCTGCCAAGAAAGTTTTTCTTCATGGCATGGATCGTTGTCATTCGTTTTCTATTTGAATCAAAAGGCAATTCGCGAACTCGTTTAGCAATCGCTTCATTATCGGTCAAATCGATGCCTGCTTTTTCAGCGACAACGTTTAAACAGGCTTCGGTAGGATCGCCCAATACAGTGTAGCGGAGGTTTTCATCGTCTGGCGGCAAGACACGAGCGTTGCTGCACAAACTTCCACCACGAATGACCCATTCTAATGTTTCATTATCAAAGGCCGTGATCGGCTGATCATTTTTTAGTAGTTTTCCTTTTGGCGCATAGCCTAATCCAGTCACTTCATATTCTTGGTCTAACAGCCAGACGTGATTGACGGTCATTTCATTTTGTGTCAGCGTGCCGGTCTTATCGGAACAAATAACGGAGGTGGCACCCAAAGTTTCAACTGAAGATAATTTTTTTACTAGGGCATGTTCTTTCGCCATTTTTTGAACGGCCATCGCTAGCGACAATGTAACGGTTGGCAATAATCCTTCTGGAATAAACGCCACGATCATACCAAGCGAGAAAATGAAGGCTTTCGCAACTGGTTGATGGACGAAAAAGACCGCAGCCACTAAGAAAAAGAGACCTACAGAAATAGCAATCAGCGAGATTTGTTTCGTTAGCCGATCCAGTTCAAGTTGCAAAGGACTTTTTTCTTCACCAAGTGATTGGGTCAATCCAGCGATTTTACCAAATTCTGTATTCATACCGATTGTCGAAACAACAACTTTTCCGCTGCCGTTTGAGACACTCGTTCCTGCAAAAATGATATTCTTAAATTCTAATTTGGTAGCATGGGAATTAATAATGGCTTCGCTGTTTTTTCTTACGGGATTTGATTCACCGGTTAATGCCGATTGATTGACTTGAAGATCCGTTGCCTGGATCAGGCGCCCATCAGCAGAAATTCGATCGCCTTCTTCAATCAATAAAACATCTCCAGGAACAAGATCTTCTGTTAAGATTTGTTCCTCTTTGCCGTTACGAATCACACGAGCATAGGAGGGAAGCATCTTTTTTAAAGCTTCCGTTGCTTTGCTTGCTCGATTTTCTTGAAAGAAACTAAACAAACCGTTGATAATATTTACCAACCAAATTGCGACTCCGAGTTGCGGAGTATCAGTGAAAAATAGCGCAACCGCACCGCCAACCCACAATAAGATCGCCATTAGACTGATAAAATTTTTGATAAACTTGATAAAAATCGACTCACCCTTTGCTTCCTCGATTCTATTGATACCAAATTCCGTTCTCTTTGCTAATACTTCTTTATCTGTCAGACCTTCAGGACGACTCTCAAGTTTTTGATAGACTGCGTCTACTTGCAGACTTTCGATCCCTCTAGAAGTTTGTTCTTTTTCATTCATTTAAATCCCTCCTTCTTTATAAAAGCCAATGTTTTTGAATTCGATTACAAGCCAATCAAACAAAAGACTTATATGCTGTTAGTATAGGACTTATCACAGAAACTTCAAGTAAGAGCAATGAAATCAAAGGTAAAGATTTGAACGGCTTGAATTGATCTAAGTAGAAGAAGCCACTCGCTTTTGATAAATGCTAATTGGACGGCATGTGAAAAAGAGGATATGGAGCACATGGCAATCAATAAAAATCAAACTGAACCATTCACTAGCAATAAGAAATACTGAAAAGTGATCCAAACTTAAACACAAAAAAAGCCGGGCTCTCGACGGCCCGGCTCTTAGAATATCGGAAGGATTAGTTCATTCGAATTTATATTACTTTATGGTACATGCAAAGTACTACACGAATTTCTAGACTATAAACATAAATATTTGTTTTTACTACGTTTTCACTTCTATTCAGTTTTAAAAAACTATTTTTCATTTACGTATCATTTTACTTGTGTGTTTGATGAACTACTCAATCTCGGATACGCATTCACTATTTTAAAAGGAAATACTTCACACATACTGCTTGACGATTTTCTGTGAATCTTGTATTACTAACAACTTTATTGTTTACTTTTTTCTACTTTCTTATCGAGAAATCCTTCGAATGATCTAAGTTCCTCCTTCATTGTATCTATAATATAGCACAGATCCGCCTGTTTTGGAAGCGTTTTACGCTATTTATTTTAACTTTTTTATTTATTTATTTTTGATCAAAAAACGAGATGTATACTTTGGAAACCATATCTTTTCTATGTTATAGTAATAATATAAGCAGTTTTTTATAACATTAGGAGGAATAGGATGGATCCATACAAAGAGAAGGTAGATCGTGTAATAAATGAATATGATGCTGATATAACTAATGGTCTGACAAGTGATGAAATCGAAAAGAAAATAAAAAATAACGGTAGAAATAAATTTGAGGAAGCACCGAAAGAATCATTAGCAAAAAAATTCTTTCACAGCTTAACGGACTTTACGACGATCATTTTATTAGCTGCCGCAGTGATCTCATTATATACTGCAATCGCTACAGATCATGGGGACTATTTTGAAAGTTTTTTGATTATCGCAATTGTAGTGATCAATTCTGTTTTAGCAATTGTTCAAGAAGGAAATGCTGAAAAAGCGTTATCTGCATTACAAGATATGAACAAACAGACGGCTACAGTTATGCGCGACGGGAAGCAAAAAGAAATCGACGCTGAAGAATTAGTTCCTGGTGATACGTTGTTGTTGGAGTCAGGTTCGATGATCACGGCTGACGCACGAATCGTTGAAGCTTCGCAACTGCGGGTGGAGGAATCGGCATTGACTGGCGAGAGTGAGCCGGTGATCAAAGATCCTGAATACTTGGGCGAAGACGGGGCGGCTTTAGGTGACCGGTTGAATATGCTTTATAAAGGATCGACTGTAGTGAATGGCCGTGGAAGAGCGGTTGTTACGGCAACAGGTATGAAGACTGAGATGGGGAAAATCGCGGGTCTGTTAAACAGCGATGAAAACCAAAAAACACCTCTGCAAAAACGATTAAATCAATTAGGCAAACGAATTAGTTTGATCGCTTTGGCAGCTGCGGCTTTTGTGTTTTTCATTGGAGAAATGCAAGGCGAACCAAAATTAGAAATGTTCATTATCGCTATTTCCTTAGCAGTTGCTGCGGTACCAGAAACGCTGATGGTCATCGTGACGTTGACCTTAGCTTTTGGCGTGCAAAAAATGGCGAAAAAACATGCGATCATCCGAAAGTTGCCGGCTGTTGAAACTTTGGGTTCTGCAAATGTCATTTGTTCAGATAAAACCGGCACACTGACACAAAATAAAATGCGCGTTCGTCGAGTCTGGGCGCATGGCGATTCGGTAATAGATACGGAAGAGGGCATGACCGAAGAAGCAATGGAGGTTTTGAGTATCGCTGCGTTGTGTACCGATGTCGTAGTAGAAAACGATGACAATGAGTTAGTGATTAAAGGCAATCCGACAGAGGCGGCAATCGTTCGTGCGGTAGAAGAAAATTATCATACAAAAGCAGAACTAGAAGAAAAATATCCGCGTATTGGTGAGATACCATTTGATTCGGAACGGAAGATGATGACGACTGTACATAAACGCGGAAAAAAATTCATCTCGATCACTAAAGGTGCGTTCGATGTCTTACTACCTAAATTTTATTATGGAGACGTGGATCAAGCCGCGATCGTCAATGATCGATTTGGTAAAAAAGCGTTGCGAGTGATTGCTGTAGGCTATGCGATCCATGAAGAAGAACCTACCGAGTTTACTTCGGAAGCATTAGAGAAAAAACTCCGTTTGATGGGCTTGATCGGGATGATTGATCCCCCGCGGCCTGAATCAAAAGGAGCAATCGCCCGCGCTAAAAAAGCTGGGATCAAAACTGTGATGATCACTGGAGATCACGTTGTGACAGCTGGAGCGATTGCAAAAGAGTTAGGCATCATGAAGTCGCGCAAAGAGGCGTTGTCAGGTGCTGAACTGCATAAAATGAGTGATGATGAACTAGATGCTCGTGTTAAAGAATTATCTGTCTATGCTCGAGTGACCCCAGAAGATAAGATCAGAATCGTTAAATCATGGCAGCGTACTGGTGCAGTCGTTGCGATGACTGGTGATGGTGTCAATGATGCGCCGGCATTAAAAGCCAGTGATGTTGGTTGTGCGATGGGGATTGCCGGAACCGATGTCGCTAAAGGAGCTGCCGATATGATCTTGACAGATGACAATTTTGCGACGATCGTTGATGCGGTTGCGCGGGGACGTTCGGTTTATCAAGGAATCAGAAAAGCAATCAATTTCTTATTGAGTTGCAACATCTCAGAAGTTTTTATCGTAGTGATCGCCATGTTGCTAGGCTGGGGTGCACCATTTACTGCGGTTCAGCTTTTGTTTGTCAACGTAGTAGCTGACGGTTTGCCAGGTTTTGCACTGGGCAGAGAGCCAGCAGAAGCAGGGATCATGGATGAAGCACCGATTCCGCGTAATGAAGGGGTCTTTGCGCGCGGTCTTTGGAAGAAAATTGGATTGAATGCTTCAGTATTTACGGTTGTGACGTTGATTGGTTTTTATGCAGGCGCTTTTGTTGAACAGATCAGTTACTTTACCCCGCCAAGTTTAGAAGTTGGACAAACAGTCGCATTTTTAGTGTTAGCTTACTCTTCCATCTTGCATGTTTTCAATGTACGAAGTAGTAAATCAATTTTTAAAGTAGATTTAGCTACGAATAAGTCATTGGCTCAAATGGCATGGTTAGCGATTGGAATCACGACAGCGATCACTTTGATTCCGCAAACACAAAAATTATTCTATCTCGTTCCAATCAGCTTGAATCATTGGGCAATCGCGATCGTTCTTTCGATCGTGCCGATCATCGTCAATGAATTGATCAAGTTCCATAAAGCACCGGAAATTGACACAGAAACAATTTGATCTATCTGAAAGAGGATGCGGCAAGACGTTTGTCACATCCTCTTCAATTTCATTTAATATATCGTTTTTCGATAAAAAAGTATTGATTTTCAATTTGTTCGATGCTAAGATAAATTTACAAAAATTTTGAGGTGGTTGTATGAATAGGAAAGTCAATCTTCTTAGAGCAGCGCTAGTAATGATCGCATTGCTCGTGGCATTTATAACAGTGATATTTACCATTCAATTCTTTTCGGAGGGGAAAGTACCGTTATTTGTGAGCAGCTTGTTTGTTTCTTTTATTGTAGTGGTTCTCTTAGGATTTCGTGTGCTGTTTTTACTTGCTAAAATTTTAAGTTATATCAAAAAGTCTGAAGCCTTTTCAATGAAAACATTAAAAGTAGTATCTTCTATAAAGCAGACGATTCTTGCGATGAGTATCGTTTTCTTAGGAATCTTGCCATTTTTCTACACAGTTGCAGATCAAGATGATGCACCGGGTTTTCTCGTGATTGGTTTCGCCCTTGTTTCAATTCCTTTTACGGTATTTATTTTTTCTCAAATCGTGGAGGAACTTTTCAAAAGTGCAACTGAACTGAAAGCAGACAATGAATTAACGATTTAGGAGCGGAAAAATGGCAATTATCATTGATTTAGATGTTATGTTAGCGAAAAGAAAAATGAGTGTGACTGAGCTTTCAGAAAAAGTCGGGATAACACTGGCGAATGTATCGATTTTGAAAAACAATCGGGCAAAAGCGATCCGTTTCTCAACATTAGATAAAATTTGCAGTGTATTGGAGTGCCAACCTGGCGATATTTTGAAATATAAAGCCGACCAGTAATAAAAAAGTCTTCAAGGATAATCCTTGAAGACTTTTTGTGAAGTGACTTATTGTTTGTAATCGTAAGAAGTCACGATGATTTCTTTCAGCTCGCTGATCAATGGTTCTTTTGGATTTGCTGTTGTACATTGATCTTCGTAAGCTAATTCCGCCATGCGATCAACGGTTGTATCCAATTTTTCTTGCGCAACGCCTTGCGCTTTCAAGTTCATGTCGATACCGACCGATACGCCCAGCTCATAAACTGCAGTAGCCAAAGCTTCGACCAATTCGGCAGTGGTGTTGCCTTTCAGACCTAAGAATTTTGCAATATCGGCATAGTCGGTATCAGCACGGAAGTAATCGTATTTAGGGAACATCGCATGTTTTTGCGGATCTTTTGCATTGTAGCGAATGATATGCGGCAACAAGATCGCATTGGTACGTCCATGAGGAATCCCGTATTCTCCACCAATCTTATGAGCAATCGAGTGAGAGATTCCCAAGAATGCGTTGGCAAAGGCCATCCCAGCCATCGCTGAAGCGTTGTGCATTTTTTCCCGTGCTTCTTCATCACCAGTTTTTACTGATTTTTCTAGATAGTCAAAGGCGATCCGAATCGCTTGCAAGCTCAAGCCGCGAGTATAATCTGATGCCATTACTGAAACATAGGATTCAAGAGCATGGGTCAAGACATCCATTCCTGTGTCTGCTGCGATTGAAGCAGGCAGTGTCAATACAAATTGTGGATCGATGATCGCAACGTTTGGAGTCAACGCGTAATCTGCCAATGGGTATTTTACATGCGTTTCGCTATCCGTGATAACCGCAAATGGTGTTACTTCAGAACCAGTACCAGAAGTTGTTGGGATACATACAAACTGAACTTTTTCAGAATCTGCAATTTTATACGTCCGTTTACGAATATCCAAGAATTTTTGTTTTGCGCCAAAGAATGAAGTGTCTGGGTGTTCAAAGAACATCCACATTCCTTTCGCCGCATCCATCGCTGATCCGCCGCCTAGAGCGATAATTGTATCTGGTTGGAAGTCTACGATCATTTCCAAACCTTTGTAAACGGTATTGGTTGTTGGATTTGGTTCAACTTCAGAAAAGACTTCAACTTTCACATCATTTTTTCGACGGCCTAAAGCTTCACGTACGATATCTGCATAACCGAATTGGACCATTCCTGGGTCGCAGACCAACATGACACGTTCCACGTTTTCCATTTGAGTTAGATACAATAATGAATTTTTTTCAAAGTAGATCTTTGGCGGAAGTTTAAACCATTGCATATTATTTCTCCGTTTCGCTACAGTTTTGATGTTGATAAGGTCAAGGGCAGATACGTTATGAGAAACTGAGTTTTTCCCATATGATCCGCAGCCAAGAGTTAATGATGGAATTAATTCATTGTAAATATCTCCGATCCCACCTTCAGAGGAAGGGGAGTTGACTAAGATCCGACAGGCTTTCATGCGTAAACTAAATTCTAATTCAACAACTGGATCTTCAGTGTGGATCACAGCTGTATGCCCTAATCCGCCTAATTCCAACATTTTTTCGGCTAAGTCTAATCCTTGTTGTGTGTTGGTTGCTTTAACCATGGCTAAAACTGGAGAAAGTTTTTCACGTGATAATGGATAGTCTGCACCAACGCCGTCTAATTCAGCAATCAACATCTTCGTTCCATCTGGAACACTGATACCGGCTAATTCAGCGATTGCTTTAGCAGAAAAACCAACAATTTTTGGATTCACCGCATATTTGCCTTCATTCATTACAGCATCTTCTAATTGACGCAATTCGTTTTTCTTAACAAAATAAACTTGATGTGCCTGGAATTCTTTTTTCACGTCATCGTAGATTTCTTTGTCGACGATAATCGCTTGTTCAGACGCACAGATCATCCCATTATCAAATGTTTTCGACACGATCAAGTCGTTGACTGCTCGTTTGATTTTCGCTGTTTTTTCGATATAGGAGGGAACATTTCCCGGTCCAACTCCTAAAGCTGGTTTACCCGTCGAGTAGGCCGATTTGACCATTGCGCTTCCGCCGGTCGCTAAAACGATGGCAATTCCTGGATGATTCATCAGACCTTGCGTTGCCTCAAGAGAAGGCTGCTCGATCCATTGAATACAATTTTCAGGAGCGCCGGCTGCAATGGCTGCATCACGAATGATTCGTGCGGCTTCTGCTGAAGATTTTTGTGCGCTTGGATGAAAGGCAAAAACAATCGGATTCCGTGTCTTGATTGCGATCAATGATTTGAATACAGTTGTTGAAGTTGGATTGGTGGTTGGTGTTACTCCGCAAATAACGCCCACTGGTTCAGCAATTTGAACAAGATGTCTTTGCTTGTCTTCATAGATGATGCCGGCAGTCTTGTCATGTTTGATGCTGTTCCAAATGTATTCAGAGGCATACATGTTTTTGATTGCTTTGTCTTCAACGATGCCGCGGCCAGTTTCTTCAACTGCCATTTTCGCCAACAACATATGTTTGTCTAATGCAGCCATCGCCATCTCATGGACGATGTGATCGACTTTTTCTTGATCAAAGCGAGATAAAATTTTTAACGCGTCGTTTCCTTTTGCCGCTAGTTCGTTGATCATGTCCCCAACATTGATTGCTTCCTTCTTTTTCTCAGCTGTCTTAACCATTTTTTTCCTCCCAGTACTTTTTTTGATAACCTAATCATAATCGGTCTATCATTTAATGTAAACGCTTTCTTAACTAAATATTCATTTCACAATGAAGAATGCTGAATAAAATATAATGAGGGTTCTCTTATGAATTTGTAAATATAATTCATTAAAAGAGCTGCAATGCACGTTAGTGAATAACTTTTGGCTAAAAATATATTTTCACGAGATAAAAAATGTCATTTTATTTTGCTCAAAAAAATAAAACTAACAAAACTTTGTGTTGATCTGATCAAATCGTTTAGTTCACCTTAAAATAAGAAGTGTTAAGCTCTGCACAGAAAGTTGCAAAAGCCGATTAAAACCAGTATTATGGTACAAGTCGCGAAATACATACATAGAAGAAAGTAGGAAATTAAATGACTGAACCTGCCATTTCTTATCGTTTAATAAAGAAAGAAAAACATACAGGAGCGCGTTTGGGAGAAATCATTACCCCTCACGGAACGTTTCCAACACCGATGTTTATGCCAGTAGGCACTTTGGCTACCGTGAAAACAATGTCACCAGAAGATTTAAAAGAGATGGGTGCGGGAATCATTCTGAGTAATACATACCATCTTTGGTTGCGTCCAGGAGAAGATCTAGTTGCCGAAGCAGGAGGATTGCACAAATTTATGAATTGGGATCAACCAATCTTAACAGATTCTGGCGGTTTCCAAGTTTTCTCACTTGCTGATATGCGAAATATCGTTGAAGAGGGAGTTCATTTTAAAAATCATTTAAATGGTTCAAAAATGTTCTTATCACCAGAAAAAGCGATCGACATTCAAAATAAATTGGGTTCAGATATTATGATGAGTTTTGATGAATGTCCGCCATTTGATGAAAGTTATGATTATGTCAAAAAATCTGTGGAACGCACATCGCGCTGGGCTGAACGCGGCTTGATCGCTCATGCGAATCCAGCAACACAAGGATTGTTTGGAATTATCCAAGGTGCTGGTTTTGAAGATTTGCGTCGTCAAAGCGCCAAAGATCTAGTCAGCATGGATTTCCCAGGTTATTCTATCGGCGGCCTTTCCGTTGGTGAACCAAAATCAGAGATGAATCGAGTTTTAGAATTTACAACACCGTTGATTCCAGAAAACAAACCACGTTATTTGATGGGCGTTGGCGCGGCAGATTCCTTGATCGATGGTGTGATCCGCGGCGTGGATATGTTTGACTGTGTATTGCCAACACGTATCGCCCGTAATGGAACGTGTATGACTTCAGGTGGTCGCTTAGTTGTTAAAAATGCAAAATACGCGCACGATTTCAGACCGTTAGATGAAAAATGTGATTGTTATACTTGCCGCAATTATACACGGGCATATATCCGTCACTTGATTCATTGTGACGAGACTTTTGGGATCCGTTTGACTTCTTATCACAACCTGTATTTCTTGATCAACTTGATGAAACAAGTTCGTCAAGCAATCATGGATGATAATTTGTTAGAATTCCGCCAAGCATTTTTTGAAGAATACGGCTTTAACAAGCAAAACGCAAAAAGTTTCTAAAGACTAGACAAAAAAGCTAGTGAAACATTGGAAACTTTGATACAGTTAAAAGTGGATTACTAAGAATGCGAGGGGAATTTTAAAATGGGAAACTTTTCAATGATTATCTTACTTGTGTTGATGCTGGGAATGTTCTTTATGATGAACCGTTCTCAAAAGAAACAACAAAAAGAACGTCAAAATTTATTAGATGCAATGAAAGTTGGAGACGGTGTAGTAACGATCGGTGGTCTGCACGGTGTGATCTCTGAGGTCAACACGAGCGACAAAACTGTTACTTTAGACTGCGAAGGCATTTATTTAGTGTTTGACCGTTCTTCAATTAAAACAGTTAAAGCCGGCGTTGGTCCAACAGCTGCACCAGTTGAAACAAAAACGGTTGAAGCAGAGCCGACTGAAACAGTCGTTGAAGAAACAGAAAAAACTGAAGATAAGTAATCATTCTAATATTTTCTGTAAAAGAAGCTATGACAAGATTTCTGTCACAGCTTCTTTTTTGTATGCCAGATCAAGTGAATGAAGATCTCTAATGGAAGTACAACGGTTTGTGAAAAAAGTTCTATAATCGTAATGATTTCAATTTGCTGATAGAAAAGAAAACAAATTGTTTTGGCATTGAAATAATGGGATTTTAAATAATTTTTACTAGGTGTGAAAAAAATCACAAAAAATTGTTTACAAACGTTTTTCGATATTGTATGATAATCATGTGAAAAGGAACACAAAAATTTCTAGGAGGATACACATGGCTAAAGCGATTGAAAAAGAAAAAGACGTAATCAGCGTTGAACAGATAATTGACGAATTAGCGGTAAAAGCAAATGTTGCTCTGAAAGAAATGGAAGATTTTGACCAAGAAAAAGTAGACCATATCGTTCATGAAATGGCGATGGCTGCATTAGACAAACATATGTTGTTGGCGAAAATGGCAGTTGAAGAAACTGGCCGCGGTATCGTTGAAGACAAAGCAATCAAAAACATGTATGCATCTGAATACATTTGGAACAGCATCAAACATGATAAAACAGTAGGTATTATTGGTGAAGATAAACAAAAAGGTTTGATCGAAGTTGCCGGACCTGTCGGCGTTGTTTGTGGGGTCACTCCTACGACGAACCCAACGTCCACGACAATTTTCAAATCAATGATCGCATTAAAAACAGGAAATCCGATCGTATTTGCTTTCCATCCAAGTGCTCAAAAATGTTCGGCAGAAGCCGCACGGATCGTTCGTGATGCAGCGATCGCAGCCGGGGCTCCTGAAAATTGTATTCAATGGATCGAAAAACCATCGATCGATGCAACCTCAATGTTAATGAACCATCCAGGTGTAGCGATCGTTCTTGCGACTGGTGGACCTGGAATGGTCAAATCAGCTTACTCAACAGGTAAACCAGCTTTAGGTGTTGGTGCAGGAAATGCGCCTTCTTATATCGAAAAAACCGCGAAAATTAAACGAGCAGTCAACGACTTAATCGTATCAAAAACATTTGATAACGGGATGATCTGTGCGTCTGAACAAGGGATCATCGTAGATAAAGAAATCTATGATGAAGTAAAAGCAGAATTCCAAGCGCATCAAGTTTATGTAGTGAAAAAAGCAGAATTGAAGAAATTAGAAGATGCCGTAATGAATGAAGGAAAATACGCAGTCAACCCTGCGATTGTTGGTCATTCAGCTGAGGATATCGCGCAACGTGCAGGGATCAAAGTTCCTGTCGGGACCAAAATTCTAATTGCAGAATTAGATGGTGTCGGTGCAGATTATCCATTATCGCGGGAAAAACTTTCTCCAGTATTAGCCATGGTCAAAGCAAACGATCATGCACATGCATTTGATCTGTGTCAAGGGATGTTGGAATTAGGCGGATTAGGGCATACAGCAGTGATTCATACAGAAGATGAAGACTTACAAGTGAAATTCGGCTTACGCATGAAAGCTTGCCGGATCTTAGTCAACTCACCATCTGCTGAAGGCGGGATCGGTGATATCTACAACGAAATGATTCCATCATTGACTCTTGGTTGTGGTTCATACGGTAAAAACTCTGTATCTAAAAACGTATCTGCTATCAACTTGATCAATGTTAAAACTATCGCGAAACGGAGAAATAATATGCAATGGTTTAAACTTCCGCCAAAGATCTATTTTGAAAAGAATTCATTATTGTATCTAACAAAAATGCCTAAAGTTGAACGTATCATGTTGGTCTGCGACCCAGGAATGGTTCAATTCGGTTATGCAGATATCGTACGCGAAGTTTTAGGCCGTCGTAAAAATGATGTGAAAGTTGAAGTCTTTTCTGAAGTTGAACCAAACCCTTCAACAAACACTGTTTACAAAGGTCTGGAATTGATCAACGATTTCAAACCAGATACAATTATTGCACTAGGCGGCGGGTCAGCAATGGACGCGGCGAAAGGAATGTGGATGTTCTTTGAACACCCAGACACTTCATTCTTTGGCGCAAAACAAAAATTCTTGGATATTCGTAAACGGACGTATAAAATTGCAGATTCTGAAAAAGTTCAGTTTGTATGTATCCCAACAACTTCTGGTACTGGTTCTGAAGTAACACCATTTGCGGTTATCACGGATAGCGAAACGCATGTAAAATACCCATTGGCAGATTACGCGTTGACTCCAGATGTAGCGATCATCGATCCGCAATTTGTAATGACGGTGCCTGCATCAGTTACAGCTGATACTGGTATGGATGTATTAACGCATGCGATCGAATCGTATGTCTCAGTAATGGCATCAGATTATACTCGCGGCTTGAGCTTGCAAGCCATCAAACTTGTCTTTGAATACTTGGAAAAATCAGTGAAAACAGCAGATCCAGAAGCGCGGGAAAAAATGCACAACGCTTCAGCAATGGCTGGGATGGCCTTTGCCAACGCATTCTTGGGAATTTCTCACTCAATCGCTCACAAGATCGGTGGAGAATACGGGATTCCTCATGGACGTACCAATGCGATCTTATTGCCACATATCATTCGCTACAATGCAAAAGATCCGCAAAAACATGCGATGTTCCCTAAATATGATTACTTCCGTGCAGACACAGACTATGCTGATATCGCAAAATTCTTAGGTCTGAAAGGCAATACGACAGAAGAGTTAGTCAAAGCGTTAGTCGAAGCAGTGTACAACTTAGGTACGACGGTTGGTATCGAAATGAACTTGAAAGCGCAAGGCGTTACACAAGAGAAATTAGATTCAACCGTTGATCGGATGGCAGAATTAGCTTACGAAGATCAATGTACAACAGCAAATCCAAAAGAACCATTGATCAGCGAGCTGAAAGAAATCATCTTAACAGCTTACGATTACAAAGCTTAATACAATCAAAAGAAGTTGTGACAAATAGTCGCAACTTCTTTTTTTAAAAATTTTTGATTTTTTTGAAGCAATCCACTTCGATGGCGATTTTTTTACCGGGGATGATTCGGTATTCTTTATTTTATAAAATTTTGTGAACGATGAAGAAACCTTTATTTATTTTTGTTTAAAAGAGCCGACTTTTTAACTAAAATGACTCTCTTTGATTGTTATAGTCTGTGAAAAACGATAGACTAGGATTAGGATGAGAGGAAAGGTTCGAGAGTATGGAGAAACTGAAACGAGAGATCCAAGAATTAGCTGAATCGAATGCACGATTAGGTGCTGTAATCGACTATTTGACGACGGAAAAAAACTTGATGACAAGTAAGGTAAATCATATCTTTATGTTGGATATGCAAGATTATGTCGCCGCACTGAAGCAATTAGCTCCTTCAGATTCAAAAAGCTCTGCGATGCCGGCTGAAATCAAGCAAATCAATCATCTGCTTACACAGCAATATGAATTAATGAAGATCATCCAAAGAGATTTTGCTCGAAATAAGGAATTTGAACACGATGAGCAAGAACTTTATGACCAAAAAGTACGGAAAATCAAACGTTTGAAGATTATCAATCAATTGTTGCTGCAAGATAATATCCTTTTTCAATCGATGCTAGACGAGAAAAAAGTCAGTGGAAATATTCGAATTGGGGAAAAGAAGAATTGGCTGCAACGTTTGTTTAGAAAGTAACTACAAAGTTTTATTAGCATAAAGGGCTGCGACAAATGTCGCAGCCCTTTATATATTCGATTTAGTTGAGATTTTACAACTTATTTTCGTACGGCTAATTTTTTATAATCGATTCCTCGAGCTTGGCACCATTCTTTAGGCGCGCCGCTCAGAATCAGCGGGTTACGAATCAAATCGGCAGTCGTTGTTTTATTGGTCATCAAATACAATCGGTGAAGCTGCACTTTCCAGTCTTCGATCATTTCGATCGCCGCTTCGATTCCGTGGCTTAACAGCCTATCTAAAATCGTAGCAGAAATCCCAACAGCTTTAGCCCCTAAACAAAGCGCTTTGAAAATATCAAAGGCATTTCGAATGCCGCCAGAAGCAAGTAAAATCATCTCTGGATCATTTTGTGCTTCCAGTAAAGAAATCACCGTAGATTGTCCCCAGTCGGCTAAGTAGTCTAATTCTTTTTTGGGACGTCGAGCATTTTCAATTTGAGAAAAACTCGTGCCGCCGCGACCGGAAACGTCAATAGCTGCTACACCGAGTGTTTTCAAACGTTGGATCGTCTCGTAATCCATCCCAAAACCGACTTCTTTAACGATCACAGGAACGGTAGAATGTTGAAGCGTTTCTTGGATATTTTGTGACCATGTATGGAAATCACGATCGCCTTCAGGCATAACCAATTCTTGCGGCACATTCAAATGAATTTGCAGACCGTCTGCTTGAAGCAAATCGACAATTTTTTTTGCGTCAGCGCTTGTTCTGCCAGCGCCCATATTTCCTAAAATCAAACCGTTGGGGTTGACTTGGCGAATGATCGTATAAGAGTCTGCTACGGTGGGATCTTTGAGCGCGGCACTGACAGATCCTGTCGCCATCATCAAATTGGTCTCGCGAGCAATGATAGCTAAATCATGGTTGATCTGTTTCGTTTTCTCACTACCGCCAGTCATCGCATTGATGTAAAAGGGCACACTTAGTTTTAAACCGAGAAATTCGGTGCTCAGATCGATCGCTTTGGGACGAGTGGTCACTAAAGGTGAATGAATCAAACGAACGGCATCAAAATCATTTTCCTTGATTTTATGATGAAAAGCGCGAGCTAAAGAGACATGTTCATCTTTACGATTCATGGTGCTCCTCCTTGAAATGATAGACATGTAAAGGAAGCGGCGTGATACCGGCTTTTTCCCATGAGCTCATCAAAGGTAAGATGCCGGCGCGTTTGTCGATGATTACGATTCCGCAATCACCGCCACCAGCACCTGATGATTTTGCGGCACCGCCGTAATTTTCAGCAAGATCATTCAAGCGTTTCAATTCTTCTGTCTCGATCGATACATTGCTCAAACTGGTCAGCTGATTCAATAAATAGCGATTTTTTCGAATCATTTTTTGAATCAACGCCACATCTTTTTGTTTGAAGCCTTGAATCATCTGATCGACACATTGTTTACTGTCACTTAAAAAATTTTCATAAGAAGTTTTTTTATCTTGACGGGATTGATGGACTTGATCGACTAAATCAGAAGTCGAAGCTGGACTGCCCGTCCAACCAATCAGTAAGCGCAGATCTTCTGGCACTTGTAGTGGTTCAATTTGCAAACTTGGCCAATCACTTTCAATCAAAGACGACAACTTTTCGGTGGCTAATTTGTTTAAAACCCAGTCGTGATCAAAAGTAGAAAAGGCCAGCCAACCGCCATAACAACTTGCAGCGATATCGCCGCAAGAACCGTTGCCTTGTACATTTAAATGCGCTAAAGTGGCTAATTTGAATAATTCCAACTGTGAAAGTCGTAAATCATAAAAAGCATTCAACGCTTTGACAGTAGCGACCGTCACCGCACCACTAGAACCGAGTCCATATTTGCGGCCGTTGGAATTATCCAACTCGCTAGTTACTTTTAAATCGAAGAAGGCGAGTTTTTTTCCGTTTTCTTGCGCAAATTTTTCGGTGAAGTGGATCGCGGCTAAAATATAATGGAATGGATTGTCGCGGAGATCCAAGACTAATTCATTGTTGCGGCGAGTCCACCGCACTGGCAGATCACTATATTGAGCAGATTGAATGCTACCGATTTTTTTGGCAGGCCCAATTGAGATCGAGATAAATTGATCAATCGCAACAATAATCGCTGGATGTCCAGGTTCGACTACAGCATATTCGCCGGCAATGTATAATTTTCCTGGTGCAGAGACTTCGATCATTTGCTGACTCCTTTTTCATTTTTACATACTAATTTTACAAACTAAAAAGATGGAAGGGGAGCATCTTCTGGTAAGATTTCAATTGCTGGACCTGCATGAGCGACCACTAAATGTTGATAGTTGAGCTGGCTACTTAAAGCATGGAGCAATGCGTTCTCATTTTTTCGTTCCACTAAAATTTTAACATTGGGACCTGCGTCCATTGTGAAGTAACAAGGCAAACCGTTATTTCTGAGTTGACGGACAAGGTCCATGACTTGCATGCTTTCAGCTGACCAATAGGTAAACGGTGGATTAGCCGCTAGAGTTGTTCCGTGCATCTTCAAAGCGCTAGCTTCAGTTACTTTCCCCAGCGTGTTAAAATCTTTTTCAATAATCGCTTTTTTTGCGCGCGCTAGGTCTTGCGGCACAGTTTGCAACCAACCGTCATAAAACGCGGAAGTTTCAACGGTTCGCTGCATACCGTCACGACTAGAGATATCTTTTTTAGCATCGTTGACGACAACAAAAATCATACTTAAATCGTTCTCGAAATTATTGCTAGGAACTTTTACAGCACGAGAAGTCTGATCAGAATTTCCTTTTTGCCATTCCGCAAAGCCGCCGTAGATACTGCGGCAGGCTGAACCAGAACCGCGACGTGCTAAACGCGATAAATCTTCCGGTGCTAAATCTAACTTCAATGCGGCACTGGCCGCACCAGCTAGAGCTGCCAATCCGCTTGCAGAAGAAGCTAACCCAGCGGCTGTTGGAACAAAATTTTGACTCTTAACGACCGCATATAAGGAAGAGCGGGCCTGAGAACGGACGAGATCAAGAAAGCGACTCACTTTTACAGTCGCTTTCGAATCTTGCAATTGATTGTCTAAATAGAAGCAATCTTCAGTCAGATCTTCTGAAAAGATGACTTGAGTTTCAGTATAAAAAGCATCCAATGTCAGCGATAAGCTGCTGTTCATCGGGATGATCAGTTCTTGATCTTCTTTGCCCCAATATTTAATCAAGGCGATGTTAGTATAAGCTCGAGCTTTGCCGCTAAACATGCGCATACACCCCTAACCCTTCGATCCATGTATTTCGTGCCCCAGCGTCTAATAGAATCTGCTGCAACTGCCGACCGCTCGTTTCATTTTCTGCTAAAGCGATCATGCAACCGCCGCGACCGCCGCCGGTCAGTTTTGCCCCAAGCGCCTGATTGTCTAAAGCAGTTTTGATCAAATGATCCAAATGCCGATTACTGGTGCCTAATAAGCGCAACAACCCTTGAGCTTGATTCATACAATCGCCTAAAATTCTAGGTCGGTTTTGTAAGATCGCCTGTTGAGCTTGGCGAGTTAATTTACCCAGTGTTTGGATTTGTTTATTCGTTTCATAAGGACGCAGCTTCATTAACTGAGCGATGTCGCTGACTGCTTTGCGAGTCTGACCTTTGATCCCAGTATCAGCAACGACTAAAAAAGCATCCATATTCAGTTGGAAAGGTTGAAAACCAATCCCTTTTTGATAAAGAATGGGTTCGGTTCCGCTAATCGTTGTCGCGTCGATCCCACTAGGATTTCCATGAGCAACAGCTTCAGCCTGATTGACAAAATGGAGAACTTTTTTTTGTGTTGCTGGTTCTTCCATCCAATCAAAAACCGCGCGAGTAATCGCAACAGCGACGGCAGCACTGGAACCCATGCCGCGTTCTGCGGGAATCGAGCTGTCGATTTTTAAGTAAAATGGTTCTGGAATTTTAAAATATTTAACTAAATACCAAAGCAAGACCGTAACATTTCGCATCGTATTTGGTGCTTTTGAAATTGGTCCGTGAAAAAAACTAGATTCGATCCACGATTCTAATTTATTCGCGCGAATAGTCGCTTGAATGCCTGTTCCAGAAAAAGGAAAGGCGATCGCCGGTTCCCCGTAGACAACCGAATGTTCTCCCATTAATATGATTTTCCCGCTGGCATAACCGGTGCCAATCGATTTCATATAAAAACCCCTATTTCGTTTTAGAGTGATTATTTTTCCCTCCAGAGAAAAATAGCCGATTGCCGCTTAATGAAACGCGCAATCTTGTGTTAGCCCCGCCTGAAAAACAGGGGATAATTTTTATTTAATAATAGTTATTCATTTCAATCTCCTTTACATTTTACTCAGAGAACGCCGACAAGTAAACGAAACTACTGAAAAGTTTTTGAAAAACAACGATTTTTTAAACATTCCTTAGAAGAAAAAAAGAATCAAATTTTTCGAATTTTTTGTTTGACGACACCAGATATTGGGGGTATATTGTATAAGTTGAAAAATACGCACTATATTTTGTATGAAACGAGTTGGGGGTTTATGAGCGTGATCGTATTAGCAGGAACCATTGGAGCAGGGAAATCAAGTTTGACCGCAATGTTGTCAGAGCATCTAGACAGTCAAGCTTTTTATGAATCAATTGATGATAATGAAGTATTGCCATTGTTTTATGCCGATCCAGAGCAATATGCATTCTTATTGCAGATTTATTTTTTAAATAAACGTTTCGATAGTATCAAAAAAGCTATGCAAGATGATAACAATGTCTTGGATCGTTCAATCTATGAAGATTCTTTATTGTTCCATCTAAATGCCGATCTTGGTCGAGCAACAGAGACAGAAGTAAAGGTTTATGATGAATTATTGGCTAACATGATGCAAGAGTTGCCATATGCGGCTCATAAAAAACATCCGGATCTATTAGTACATATCCGTGTTTCGTTTGAAACGATGATGGAACGTATCCAAAAACGCGGCCGTGAATATGAACAATTAGAATCTGATCCAACTTTATATGATTATTATAAAGAATTAAACAGCCGTTATGATCAATGGTATGAAGACTACAATGAAAGTCCTAAGATCCAAATCGATGGTGATCGTTTAAACTTTGTTGACGATGAACAAGCACGCGATGAAGTGCTTCAGATTATCGATGAAAAAATCTTAGAAGTTCAAGCGGTACCTGCTGAATAATAAAAGTGGTCGTGACAGAAGTAAGTAGCTATAAGAAATTTTAGCTTATTTTCTAAAGAAGATTCTGGAGCACCGCATAAAAAAGAGCGATGACAAAAATTTTGTCATCGCTCTTTTTTTGCGTGAACTATTTCATTCGATGCTGACTGATAATGCGATTGTGTTTTTTCAACCCTAAGGCGATCCCCAGCAGTAAACCTAGTCCGATCATCAAAAATAAGACGATCCCAATCAAGTCACCGGTATATAAAATCTGTCCGAAAATACCGATGATTGCACCAATCACGATTCCAATGAATAAATTGCTGGCATAACCTAATCCGATTGACTCCTCGATTTGCGGATCGATGGATTGATAATAAGCTTGTCGTTCCAGATTTTTTTGTTCCTCATCTGAAAGTGGACGATCTGCTTGGAAAACAGCGATCGTTCGATTCAAAGCATCTTCTTCGCTTAAATTTTCTTCAGTCATCAATTGAGTCAAGTAATCTTTGACATACCCTGCAATCTCATCTGTTTCTTCTTGGCGATTTGGTTTTAGATTTTGGATTGTTTTTTCGCGAAGTTCTTGTAATTTCAAGGACATCCGTTCGGGGTAACTCAGCTGATCTTTGCTCAAACTTTCTCTGACCATTTCTTCTGCAAATTTTTGGATTTTATTATCGGTTGATGTGTTCATTAGTTTTCGTCTCCTTTATAAAAAGTGTCCATTAATTGTTTGATAAATTGCCATTCCTGTTTTTTGTGCTGCAAAAAAGTCCGGCCTTTTTCTGTTATATGATAGTATTTACGTCGAGCCGCTTGGCCTTCTTGCCAATAGCCGACTGCATACCCATTTTTTTCTAAACGTTTGAATGCAACGTATAAAGTTCCTTCTTTCAATTCGAAAGTTCCATGACTCAGTTCCTTTGCTTGGCGCGCAAGATCATAACCATAGCTGTCAGCTTTAGCCAGAATACTTAGAATGATTGGATCGATGTATCCGCGTAAGACTTCTTTATCGATTTCCAATTTTTTACCTCCTTATAAATGATACCTCGTGTCATAAAGATAATAAAGCGAGGTATTAAAAAAGTCAATAAAAAACTTCTAACGTGTGTGAAATTAATAGTGAATGATGATTTTTGGTATACTGTGAGCAAGAATCAGTACAGGAGGTTTTTGATGGACAGCGAAAAAACATTCAATCAAGCGAAGTGTACTTGGATCAATGTGGATAGTACACAATCGCATGAAATAAAAAAATTACAGGCCAGTTATGCGATCAGTGATGAGATGTTGACGTATGCTCTTGATGACAACGAGCGGGCGCGGGTGGAATATGATCCCTTAGAAAAAGCATTTTTGTTGATTTTTAATGTACCGAATCTTTTGAAAAAAGATAATCACTATGAGACGAGTCCAATGGCCTTTATTTTAAAAGAGCATTATTTTTTCTCTTTTGTAAATGAGCGGACAGACTATGTTGAAAACATCATTGAAAATTTATTAGCAAATGAACCAGATCAAAGCACAGCGAGTTTGTTGTTCCACACCTTGTTTTTGATTTCTGATTATTATTTTCCTTTAGTAGAAGAAGTAGACAGTCAGCGAATCCATTTGAACAAAAGACTGCGCGAAAAGACAACCAATAAAAATTTATTGGCACTTTCTGATTTAGAAATTGGGCTAGTTTATTTAGTAACTGCGACTAAACAAAATGCGGTGCTGTTGGAACAAGTCAAAGCACAGACGCTTTTTTCAAGCTTTACTGCTAAAGAAAAAGAAGAGTTAGACGATGCATTGATCGAGGCAAAACAAGCGGTAGAGATGACGAAACTTTCCAGTGAGGTTTTGGATCAATTGTCGGGGACCTATAATAATTTGTTGAATAATAATTTGAACGACACGATGAAAATTTTGACGATCTGGTCATTGTTGTTGACGATCCCAACGATCGTGACGGGCTTTTTTGGAATGAATATGCCATTGCCTTTTGCCCATTCTGAAGCCGGCTGGTTCATAACATTGATCATCAGTTTAGGACTATCTGTATGGTTGATCTTGATTTTATGGCGCAGAATACGTTAAAAAGGGATAACAGAATTTTTTTGAAAAAACAGTCAGTTTAAAACAAGGGAGTGTGAGACTAATTCACACTCCCTTGTTTTTATAAAATAAACGTTTCGATGACTTCAGCTACAGCACTTTGTTCATGAGTGGCAATCGTTGTATGCTGGGCCGCCGCTTTAACGGCAGGGACCGCATTAGCGACTGCAACACCTAACGCAGCTGTGTGGATCATCGCTAGGTCATTTGTGTTATCGCCAATAGCGATTGTTTCGCTCATAGGAATCTTCAGCTGATCTGCTAGCACTTGCAATGCCGCGCCTTTGCTGACGCCTTTTGGATTGAATTCGATATAACGGTTGGAAGAGTAGCTTATTTCTAAGACTGCGCGCAGTTCAGCAGGTAGTTCTTGTTCTAATTTTTCTAAATAACTGCGATCCGTATTTTGGAACAAGGCTTTATAGCAAGTTTGATTTTTTAGAAAACTAAAATCATCATCTAGCCTTTTTTCGTGAGGAATCGTCGACAAGTAAGCATCTTCTTCAGGATTGCTGTGATAAAGATACGTTTGTTCAAATGTATAAAGATGGATCGCTACGTCATATTTGGAACCAAATTCAAATAAGCGAGTAAGTAGTTCGAAATTCAAAGGAAAATCTTTGATAATCACTGGTCCTTGATTTTTGACAATTACGCCGCCATTAAAACCGATCATGTAATGGTTGTCTTTATTTTTAGCAGTTAATTCTTCCAATGTTTGCTTGATTGAATAGAATCCACGACCAGTCGCCGGCACGAATACCAATCCTTGGGCTTCGGCCTTTTTTATTGTTTCTTGTGTCTTTTTGGACACATGCCGATTTTTATCTAACAATGTTTCATCCAAATCACAAGCAATCAATCGATACATAGTAGGAACTCCTTTTATGTTTAATATCCTTAGTATAACAAAAAAAGAGCAGTCTGTAGTGCTCCCAGAAGTTAGATTTTTGGTCTAACTTTTAGAGGACACTACAGACTCACTCGGTCTGATCATTATTCGTTTGGTCGGAATTTACGATTGTAAAAGTTGAAACTAATATGCATCAAGTAAGCAGCAAGCAGACCTAATAAACTGCCAATCACAATTCCGAGAAAGCGAAATTGGATCAAGGTGTAAATGTATTGCTGTTTTGCCAGCATCGCCAACATTAGCGACATAGGTGTGGTAAAAAATTGCGCGATTGCGTAATTGCGTTTGATAAAGTATTCGACGGTCACAAACAGCAAAGTGATCACGATCAATGTTTCAAAAACAGTTAGAGACAAATTCAGTAAAAAGGCAGCGATCAACAGACCAATGATCGTACCAAAGATCCGTTGAATATTTCGATGAGCCATTGCCCGCAGCGTGTCGCCTTGTAAAATCGCTGCACAAGAGACGATGAGCCAGTAAGGATTTTCTAAACGCAGTCCCATACTTAAATACACAGCAAAAAATAAAATAGCGCTATAAAAAAGACTTTCGATGATCACAGCCGGATCATCAGCAATTCGTGATTTCAGTGTGGCAGCTGTTTTGGTTGTTGGCAAGGGTGCTTTTTCTATAAAGTGTATGATAACCGCAAAGACGATGGCAAAGAGTACGCCGATAAAAAAGTAGCCGCTCATTAAGGGGATCTTAGTTAAAGGAATCTTTGTGCTTGTGCCCATTGCTGTAACCATAACGATGAAAAAAGGACCTGGTTTGGCAATGCCGTGCAGTCGGAAAAAGAAACGACCTAAAAAGCCGATAAGGGCAACGACGATAGGAGCAGTCCAATCTGCGTGGGTTGAAAGCATACCAAGAAAATTTCCTAAAGTTAAGAAACTACCGATAATTGATAAACGCAGCACTAACTGTTTTAGAGGGAGATTTTGATAATAAAGAAAGGTAAAGATACCTAGTGAACCAAAACTAGCAACTGCTAGTTGATGAGATAAATAACCGGTGAATAAGATGCTGATCATACAAAGGCCCGCGCCGATTAAACGAAAGGGGGATTCCTTTGGTTTGTTGTAACGAATCAATTCTTTAAAAAAAGATTGTTCCATTCTATCACTTCCTTCATATTATACGGTAGCATACTTATTAAAGAAAACTCAACAGAAAGTTTCTGAAAACGATTAGAAATAAAAACTAAAGAGGTTGACATCTTAGAAGATAGCTTGTATACTATTAAAGTTGAGAAATAAAAGCAGAAGCACCCGCTTCTCGCCTTATGCGAATATCTCGCTGGGCTAGATAGTTATTGACTAATCTTTTCGATAAGTCAAACTACGTGCGGGTTCGTAAAGAACTCGTTTTTTTATTCGCTTTTTTTCTCTCAAAAAATTTGGAGGTGAATGACCATAGCAAAGGATATGATGGTTAACGACGGCATTCGTGCGCGTGAAGTACGTTTGATCGGACAAGATGGCGAACAACTAGGTGTAATATCGAAAGTAGAAGCCTTAAAAATTGCTGAACAAGCTAATCTTGATGTAGTCCTAGTAGCTCCTGGTGCGAAACCGCCTGTAGCGCGTATTATGGATTACGGTAAATACCGATTCGAACAACAGAAAAAAGAACGTGAAGCTCGCAAGAAACAAAAAGTGATCAACGTTAAAGAAGTTCGTTTAAGTCCAACGATTGACGTAAACGACTTTAATACAAAACTTCGTAACGCACGCAAATTCTTGGAAAAAGGCGACAAAGTGAAAGCTTCGATCCGTTTCAAGGGCCGTGCCATTACCCACAAAGATATTGGTCAAAAAGTTCTTGATCGCTTAGCTGAAGAAACTGGCGATATCGCGACAGTGGAACAAAAAGCGAAGATGGACGGACGTAGCATGTTCTTAGTGCTTGCACCGAAAGAGAAGAAAGACTAGCAATAATTTTGAGAATGCTTCTTTGACATTCGTTGAAGAGTATGCGAAATGAAAAGTAGGAGGAAATTTAGTCATGCCAAAACAAAAAACACATCGCGGTTTAGCAAAACGCGTAAAACGCACTGGTAACGGCGGTTTGAAACGTTTCCGCGCGTTCACGAGTCACCGATTCCACGGGAAAACAAAAAAACAACGTCGTCAATTACGTAAAGCATCAATGGTATCAAAGGGCGATTACAAACGTATCCGCCAACAATTGGCACGCATGAAATAATTGCGCAACCTGCTTTACAATTAAAAAAATTCAATGATTTATTTATTAGGAGGAATTAAACATGGCACGTGTTAAAGGTGGAACTGTAACTCGCAAACGTCGTAAAAAGACATTAAAATTAGCTAAAGGTTACTACGGTTCTAAACACACTCTATTTAAAACAGCTAAAGAACAAGTAATGAATTCATACAACTACGCATACCGCGATCGTCGTCAAAAGAAACGCGACTTCCGTAAATTGTGGATCGCTCGTATTAACGCAGCGGCTCGTATGAACGGCTTGAGCTACTCAAAATTAATGCATGGTCTTAAAGTTGCCGGTATCGAAATCAACCGTAAAATGTTAGCTGACTTAGCAGTTCACGATGCAGCTGCTTTCACTGCACTAGCTGACCAAGCAAAAGATTCATTAAACAAATAGGCTTATAAACGTTGATGTATCAACGTAAACCCCGCTCTTATTGAGCGGGGTTTTTCTTTTGATCAAATCGTCTTACAGTCTGAGCACTTATTTTGAAAAGTCTTTCTTTTTTAGATGGATCGCGACGACGATCGCTAAAAGAATTGAGAATCCGACTACTAGAAAGAAACCTGTACTGGAGCCTTTTCCCGGCAGTCCCCCAGTGTTCATTCCCCATATTCCAGAGATGAGTGCTGGGATTGCTAGAATCAGAGCGGCAGAATCAAGATATTTCATCAGATGGTTCAGATTATTATCCATCATATCAGTGAAAAGACCACCGACTGTTTCCAGTAAGTCTCGATAAATTTTGATGAGCTCTTCTGCATGTTTTTGATGCAGGCGAATGTCGTAAAGAACTTTGGGATTGTTTAATGTTTCAAGAAAATTCTCTTTCTTCCATAAATGCTCCAACGTTTCTTTTTGACCAGCAAGCTTGTGATCGATGTAAACAACTTTTCTACTAGTATCTGCTAATTGGAACAATGAATTGTTTTCGGTTGTTTTTCTTGCTGCTTCATCTAGCGCGTCGATCTCTTTTTTGATTTCCATCAGTTCACTGATGTAGTGGGTGTACACCATGAAAATACTAAAAGCAATCAATTCTTCAAAATTAGTTATTTTATTTTGATGTTTTTTTAGCAAATTATCTATAAACGAAGAATTTTTACCGACATAAGTAATCAATAGCGACTCAGACACAATAAAAATAATCGGCTCTAAACGCTTTTCAATCGTTTCGTTTGTATCTGCAAGATTTGTCAGGACAAGAGCGTAGGCATCTCCCAAGGAAGTTTGTTCTAACGGTTCTAAATGGGAGACTTCTTCCGCGTGGGTCGCCCCAATAAAAATCTCTTCAGGTAAACCATAGGTTCGAATAAGTTCTGCTTGTTCATCAGTTGTCGCTTCTGTTAAGACCAGCCAATTTCCATGTTCGGAACAACTTTCTGTGACACCATTTGCTGAACTGATTTCAAAATATTGAATCATATTCCCCAACCCTGTCTGTTATTAATTGTTATTAATTAATCTCGGCTAAAAACTACTCAAATCCTCTTACTTCCACTCATAGTTGTATATTTTTATTGAATTGTCAAATTTTAGAAAAAAAGTCATTGTAAAAAAAGAATTGAGCAGAATATTTCTTAAAAAATAGAGAATGCGTTACACTTTGAGATAGATAGAAAGGAGAATGTCAGGATGAAGCCAGTTTTAAAAGATCCGAGAAAGTTATTTTATTCCGACCGGTTTACTAAACAGGATCAGGATACTCCCGCGTTGCAAACAAATATGCAGCCGCGACCGGATTGTGGGGAAGAAAGTTATGTTGGAAATAAAAAACTAGAAAACCGGCGAGTACTCATTACCGGAGGAGACTCTGGAATTGGACGCGCAGCTGCCATTGCCTTTGCTCGAGAAGGTGCCGACGTTGCCATTCAATTTTTTCCGGGGGAAGAAAAAGACGCGCAACAAGTTGCCGACTATATCGAAAAAGCTGGGAGAAAAGCCGTTTTGCTGCCGTATGATTTAAGAAACGAAACGGCGCCGCAACAGATAATCGAGCAAACTGTCGCAGAATTGGGCGGATTAGACACATTGGTCTTAAACGCTGCCCAACAGATTTCACAAAAAGCGATTGAAGAATTACCAATCCAGCAAGTAAAGGATTCATTTACGATAAACATCATCGCGATGTTTGAACTGGTTCAATTGGCTTTGTCGCATTTGCCAGCGGGCAGCAGTATTATTACGACGACATCCATTCAAGCATTTAACCCTAGTGATCATTTATTAGACTATGCGGCAACAAAATCTGCGATCGCCAATTTTACGGTTGGTTTAGCAAAACAATTAGCCAAAAAAGGAATTCGCGTAAATGGTGTCGCTCCTGGACCGATTTGGACGCCGCTTCAATTAGATCAGGGCCAACCACCAGAAGCGATACCAGAATTTGGCCAAGAAGCCCTTTTGGAAAGAGCTGGGCAGCCTGCTGAGCTGGCACCAGTGTATGTTTTCTTAGCTTCAAATGATGCCAGCTATGTCACCGCTCAGATTTATGGCGTAACGGGCGGCGAGGCGATCAACTTATAGAGGAGGACGACGATGAAAAAAAGAACGAAATCCATTGGTATATTGTTGTTACTTAATTTGATTCCGTTGTTGTTCAGCCATTTTTTGATGCGGAGAAAAAAAGCATAGGTCGTTAAGTTAATCTGTAGTTAGTCAGCACAAGTCTCGTTATTTGTGAAGGAGGTGCACTATGAATCGTGGGATCAAAGCGATTGGAATAATCCTCTCATTGATATTGATGTCTGTTTTGTTGATGATGAGCGCAATCACATCGCCTTATTCAGAATTTCCATTTGGAATGAGGCGGGCAAGATTTATTTATGATTTGCTGTCAAATGAGTATTTTCAACTTTTTCTATTTTGGAGCGCTGTTGTTTTCTCAATCGTTTTATTGATTTTTATCTGTGTTCTGATTTTTTATCCGAGAATCAAACAGACTTTTGTGCTAAATGAAGACAGAGGACGCTTATCTTTGGATAAAAAAGCTATCGAAGGCTTTGTCCGTTCAAAATTAAAAGGAGTCGGCTTTGTTTCTTCACCAAAAGTAAAAGTTCGTGCAACAAAAAATACGATAAAAATTTATGTGACTGGTCAATTAACACGAACCTCTTCGATTATTGGAAAAACAGGAAACTTAATGGAAGAGATTAAAGATGAGCTGCAAGCCATCTTAGGTTCAGAGGAAAAGGTCAAAGTAGATGTCGCATATAAAGAATTCGAAAAAGAAGATCAAAGGACTGCAAATCGCTCAAGAGTAGAATAGGAGGGAGCGTATGAAAGAATTCATTTATCAATATAAACTCCCGATTATTTTTGGGGGATTGGGATTGATCCTAGCAATCTTATTAGTTTCGATTGGTTTTTTTAAAACGCTATTACTTGTTGTTCTTACAGTTTTGGGCACGATGATTGGTTTTTATTTGGAACAAAGCGGTTTATTTAGGGATATTTTTAAGCCTCGAAACAAGTAGTAAGAACTGCCAATAGTTTTTTTAATGAATAAAAATAAAAAAATTATCTAACAGGAGGAATTTATAATGGTCAATAATTTTGAGAACAAAGATGTCCGTGATAAAACCGTAGGAGTAAATCCAGTTGATGGCAATTATGAAACCTTTGCAGATACCAATAAAGTAACCGAGATCAAAGGCGAATTGACGTATGCGGACAAGGTAATCCAAAAAATTGTTGGAACGGCTGTCGATCAAATCGATGGATTATTAACGGTTGATGGCGGATTTTTTTCGAATATCGCAGAGAAGTTAGTCAATACAGAGAATGTTACTTCAGGAATTGAAACAGAAGTTGGCAAGAAGCAAGTAGCAGTCGACATGGATGTAGTCATTGAATATGGTCGCGACATTCCTAAAATTGCAGAGCGAATCAAGCAAGTCATTCATGACGAAGTAGCCCACATGACACATCTTGAAGTGATCGAAGTAAATGTTAACGTTGTTGATATCAAATCAAAAGATGAATATCAAGAAGACAGTGAAACAGTTCAAGATAAAGTAACCAGCGCGGCTAAGACTACCGGACGCTTTGCAGCAAAACAAACAGACAAAGCAAAAGAAGCAGTTAGCCGTGGAACCAATACAGCACAAGAAAAGATCGAAGAAAAACAAGAACCGCGCGTAGAATAATAGATTAGAGGAGGAATTATCATGGGACTTATTTGGTCATTAATCGTCGGAGCAATCATCGGCGTTATAGCAGGTGCGATCACAGGTAAAGGAAGCAGCATGGGATGGATCGCCAATATTATTGCAGGATTAGTCGGGTCAGCACTAGGCCAAGCGTTATTAGGACATTGGGGCCCTTCACTTGCCGGAATGGCACTTGTGCCATCAATTATTGGAGCAATCATCTTAGTACTGATTGTTTCATTTTTCTTAGGCAGAAGTAAATAAACAGACAAATAAAGAAAATAGTGATAATAAGGGGAGATAGGATAATCATCCCAGCTTCAATGAGTAGGGATGATTATTTTTATGGATACTTTTTATGGATACTAATGATAAGAATTGAATCAAGAGGGATGCTCCACTGATTTCTCAGGTGAGATAACTTTTAGAAAAGTAAGAGAAATTGGAGAGTTTGCTTTATTATACGGAGGTCACAATTCCCTAATAGAAGAAGTAGTTAAGACTCAGAAATCATTTGTTGATTCCTGAGTCTTCATTTTTTTATTTACTAGGGATTGGCGTCATTAGATGCTTACTTTCTTACTAAAAAACAATTGAAAAAAATTTTTTTGTATAAGATAATAATTGTTATAAAAAGGAAGGAATCAGACAATGTCGGAACGATAAATTCATGTATTTAGAATAATTAGGTGAATTTATTACAGGAAATAATCGAATTGTCGTCGCTTTGGTGAAGGTGAATGAACAAGAAAATTGATATATTAAATGCTTGGATCACGATTGAGCAATTATCAGAAGGCTCTATAAAAATATCGGATAACAATTACAGGACTTTTGACAATCAATTAAATAATGAATTTTATGAGACCTTCTTTAATCTCTTAAATCTACAAAGATCAGCTCAAAAAATTTCTGACAAAAACTTTAAAAAATCAGGAATAGTATTCTACTTTGATATATTTGATTTCCAAGAAATAACTGACATACTTCGCGAAAAATATGGAATTCCTGCCTCTCATGAAGAAATTAGTCATTCTAATAAATTTACATTTGCTTTATATTTTGATAATCAATTAAATTTTATCCCTGAAAAACTATTTTTTACAATGAGTGGCTACATACGTTACAAGAAGGAGTTACCTAAAGACTTTTTAAAGGCTGAAAATAGTTTACGTGCTGATTTAAGTAAACAATTTGAAGATAAGGAATTTGATGTTGTTCTAAAGGATTTACTAAAGCAATATAGAGTTGAGTTAGGTTCTTGCTGCTATGGATTTGTAAAAGATTTGGAAAATGGGGATATAAATCTTCATTCATTTTTTATTGATGATTTAGAAAAAGCCAAACTTATTGATACAAAAAATTTAAATCGCTATTTTACTGGTTTTTCTGGTGAAAAAATTAATTTAGATAGTAATAATAAATCAGCCAATTTTGATCCAATAATTATTCAAGAGATTTTACAACCAAAATACTATCCGTTAGGTCGATTTCCAAGTGAGTCAAAGTATTCACTTTCGCTTATGCAAGAAATTGCAGTCAATTTGGCACTAAATGAAAAAAATGATATCCGTAGTGTTAATGGCCCGCCCGGTACGGGAAAAACAACATTACTTAAAGATATCTTCGCTGATTTAATTGTTCAACAAGCTGAAGAAATATGTAAATTAGCGAATAAAGAAGTAAAAGGAAGTATCCCTTATTGGGAAAAAGCAAAATTAGGGGTAGTGCCTCAACAAATTTCAGATAAAAACATAGTTGTTGCTAGTTCTAATAATGGAGCTGTACAGAATATTGTTAATGAGCTTCCCCAAATAGATGAAATCTCTAAAGAATTTAGAGAAAAAATATTTCTAGTAGATTATTTTAAAACAATATCTAATTCAAAGCTCAGTGGGAAATGGATTAAAGCAGGAAATAAAAATAGTAGAGAACTTACTATCGAGAAGTTAGAAGATAAAAATTGGGGGGCTTTTTCACTTGAAGGCGGAAAAGCTGAAAACATTAGTAATTTGTTATTAAACATTGAATTCATATATAAGTATCTAAAAGAAGAATATAAATCTAATCGTAAAATCTATGAAGAATTTTCAAAACTACAGAAGCAACTATTAGCTGAACAGAACCAAATTCAGGAATATTATGATAAAGTCCAAGAACTTCAAATTTTGAACAGTGAATATAAAAGAAAAAAAGATCATTACTCTCAAGAGAAAATTGAAAAACAGGAAGAGCTAATAAAACTTTGCGAGAACAAAGAAAAACAGTCTGAATCTTTATCAGAAAAAATTAAAATAACAGAAAATATGTTAAAAATCTCTGAAGCAAAACTTGAAGAACTCTCCGTACTTTTTAGAGAAGCCCAAAGAAACTTTGATGTAGTTGTCTCACAAAAACCAAGTTTGATGTGGGTACAAAAGGTTTTGAAAACGGGAAAAGCTAAAAGCTATTATGAAGAATTAAAATATGCCAATGATAGCTTAAATAAACTTGCTGAACAAAGACAATATTTAAAAAAACAAAAAACAGAAATGAGTCAAAAACTTCATCAAGCTCAAAATGATTTTGCTGATATAGAAAAGAAGATCCAACAAGCAAACGCTGATTTTGATAATTGGAGAGAACGGCAAGATCAAAAAATAAATCGTATAAAAAAACAGATAGAATTGATAGAGGAATTAAAAAAGAGGACAAATATAGACGAGATTGATTTCTCAAAATCATATGAGGAACTTCAAATCTCAAATCCATGGTTTACTAAAGAATTTCGTGTGAAACAAACGGAATTATTTATGAAAGCCTTAGAAGTTAAAAAACAATTTTTATATGAAAATAGTAAACACTTAAACACAGCGAGGATAGTCTGGGATAAACAAGATGAGTATATGTCTAAAGAAAATGGTCAACAGCTAATACTTGAATCTTGGCAGTGGTTAAACCTTGCTATTCCAGTGATTAGTACAACATTTGCGAGTTTCGGACGAATGTTCAGAAATTTACAGGAGAATTCTCTCGGCAACTTATTTATCGATGAAGCAGGTCAGGCTTTACCGCAAGCAAGCGTAGGGGCAATATTTAGAAGTAAAAAAGTCATGGTTGTTGGCGATCCTTCACAAATTAAACCTGTATTATCGTTAGATTCAAACATGTTGAATTTATTGGGACAAAACTATCAAGTAAATGAAAAATTTGTTTCTTCTAGTTCATCCACGCAAACAATTGTGGATGATACTAGTCAATATGGATTTCAAAAAGATGATGGTGAATGGATTGGGATCCCATTATGGGTCCATAGGCGTTCGAATTATCCAATGTTCACAATTTCAAATGAGATTTCATACAATGGGCTCATGGTTCAGGGGAAAATTTTTGAAGAGTCTCAAGGTAAATCAAAGTGGTTTGATATTTCTGGTCAGGCAAATGATAAGTTTGTAAAAGAACAATCAGAATACTTAAAAAGTAAAATCGTGAATTGCCTAAGAGAAAAGCCTCTGTTGTCAGGAGAAATATATGTGATTACCCCATTTAAAAATGTTGCATACAGATTAGCTAAAGAGTTAGATGAGATTGGCTTCACACAGTGAAAAGATGGTAAGCCTGTAAATGTTGGAACAGTTCATACTTTTCAAGGGAAAGAGGCTAAGATCGTATACTTTATACTTGGAGCAGACACTAATAGTAAAGGAGCCGCTGGATGGGCAGTTTCTGAACCAAATATAATGAATGTAGCTGCAACCCGAGCTAAAGAAGAATTTTATGTTATTGGTGATAAAAGTTTATATAGTAAACTTGGAAGTAAAGTAGCAAATACTACAATGTCAATTATTGATGATTATAACTCCAATTGATTAGCTGCCTATAATTTTCTATACTAAATTGTTTTTAAGCAAACAAATTTACTTTGATGAACCTCCTTCAGCATGTAAATTAAAATTGTACTGAATTTTCTGATTTATGGACCAAAAAAATCAGATCAAACAGATCGAAGTTAACGTTAAACAGGAGGATACAAAAAAGAGGCTAATGCTAGTCTCTTTTTTTGTCTTCAGATGTTATATAAGAAAATAGATTGTTTTTTTATCGTTAAGATCTGTTGGAGGTCTATCTTAGTTTCTTGTCTATTGATAGATTGCGTAGTTTGAACAGAAATATATTATGTTATTTTTGTATAAATTATTTTTTCGGTTCTTTTTCTGTCTGTGTATTTATAATATAACGTTTAGCAAGCACAATAATTTCTGTCTTCCATGAAATTATCGACCGCAAGTGCGGTGATTTCTCCGTATACTTAAAGTATCAAATGATTGATATGGGGGAACAATAGATGAAGTGGTATAAATTATCGATAGAAGATGTTTTGAATAAATTAACCGCACAGACTACTGGGTTGACTAAACAAGAGCGAGAGGTACGTTTAAAAAATAATGGGCCGAATAAAATTGAAGAAAAGGAACAAGTGAAATTATGGCGTAAAATCGCTAAACATTTCACGGATCTGTTAATGATTGTCTTGATCCTTGCGGCTGTCTTGAAATTTGCGACGGGTGAATGGGTCGAAGGCGGGATTATTTTCTTAGTTGTTATTGTCAATGGTCTGGTCGGGTACTGGCAAGAGCGTAAAGCAGAAGAATCATTGGATGGATTGAGGCAGATGATGGGACAAGAAGCAACGGTCTTGAATGAAGGACAGCCGATCAAGCTAGACGCAGAAGAATTAGTCGAAGGGGATATCGTACTTTTAAAAGCTGGCGATGTTATTCCGGCGGATCTGCGATTGATCGAAGTTCATGATTTAACGGTGGAAGAATCCATCTTGACTGGCGAATCTGAGGCGGTTGAAAAAATAGTAGCGCCGATCGAGCGAGAAGCATTAGCTGGTGATCAGTTGAACATGGCTTTTTCTGGAACATTAGTACAAACAGGTTCAGCTCGTGGATTGGTCGTTGAGACTGGTGATGCGACAGAAATTGGAAAAATCAATCATGCCTTGCAGGCAATTCAAGCGCAAGAGACGCCATTAGTTAAAAAAATGCATCAATTGAATAAACAGATTTTTAGAGGGATTTTGGCTTTGATTCTTTTCTTGCTATTTTTTACTAGTTTCAGATATGGAATGGATTGGAATTTGATGTTTTCTGCTAGTATCGCCTTAATCGTGGCGATGATTCCAGAGGGACTGCCAGCAGTCTTGACGATGATTCTTTCGATGGGGGTCAAAGAGATGGCTGATGAAAATGCGATCATCAAAGGAATGCCGGCAGTGGAAACGTTGGGCTCAATGACGGTGATTTGTTCGGACAAGACGGGAACTCTTACGAAAAATGAAATGACTGTTCAAGCAGTCGTAACAGAAGAACTGTCGGTAGTCAAAGAGATCATGAATAATTGTCAGGAATTGAAAACACGCGATGAGCAAAAAATCGAGACGATCCATGGCAATCCGACAGAGCTCGCATTGTTGAAATATGTTGCAGAAGAAGAGCAGCAGTTAAAACCAGTAGTGGCAAAAATTCCCTTCAGTTCTCGTTACAAATATATGGCAACGATGCATACTGATGGTGAAGAACAAGTGATCTTTGTTAAAGGAGCGCCTGAAGTATTGTTGGAAAAGGCGGACGTAACGAATGAGGAAAAAGTAAATTGGGAGAAACAAGGATTGGATTTAGCCAGCAAAGGACAGCGTGTGCTAGGTTTTGGTTATAAAAAAGGATTCTTAACAGAGTTGACGCATGAGTCATTGAGTAATCTCACGTTTGTTGGATTAGCAGGAATCATTGACCCGCCAAAAGAAAGTGCGGTTCGAGCAATTGAACAAGCTCAGCAAGCAGGGATCTCAGTCAAGATGATCACTGGCGATCACAAAGCGACCGCACAAGCCATCAGTGAACAGATTGGCTTAAAGCACACATCGATAATTTTAGAAGGTGCGGATATTGATGAGATGTCTGATGAGGAGTTAGCAGAAACGGTTGGTGTAGTAGATGTCTATGCCCGCACGACACCAGAACATAAATTAAGAATTGTGACGGCATTGCAAAAACAAGAAGAAGTCGTAGGAATGACTGGTGATGGTGTGAACGACGCCCCCGCTTTAAAACAAGCAGATATTGGGATCGCGATGGGGATCAAGGGCAGCGAGGTAAGTAAACAAGCCGCCGATATGGTTTTAGCCGATGATAACTTTTTTACTATTGTAAAAGCAGTGAAGGAAGGACGCAGAATTTTTGATAATCTGCAAAAGACGATCAATTTCTTTTTACCAACGGCATTAGCGCAAGGTTTGATCGTAATTTTAGCGATGCTGATGAATCAGCCATTGCCGTTGACGCCAATCCAAATTTTATGGGTCAATATGGTAACGACAATCACTTTATCTTACGCGATTGGTTTTGAGCAAGCGAGTCGAGATACGATGACTCGTCCGCCGCGAGACGCGAAGATGGGGATTTTATCAGGTTACAGCTTCTTTAGAATCGTGTATGTTTCCTTATTGATCATGATCCCAGCCTACTTTTTATCAATGCGCTTTGAAGGAACAGCGTTGCAGCAAACGATTCTTTTACAAAGCATTGTTTTAGGTCAGGCAGTTTATATGATTAATTGTCGTGAGAAGTTTGATCCAGCAATCAATCGCCGCTTCTTTGAGAATAAATTTTTATTTATTTCATTAGGTCTTCTTTTCATTCTTCAATTAGGCGTGGTCTTCTTACCGTTAGGACAACAGCTGATCGGCACGACGGCGCTAAATCTAGCTCAACAATTGCTGATTTTAGGGAATGCCTTGCTACTGTTTCTGATCGTAGAACTGGAGAAGCGGATCAGTAAAGAAATCTTCAAGCGAAAAGAAAAAACGGCTATTCGTTATCAAAACGACTAACCATTTTACTTAAAGATACGAATAAGAAGTGAGTTCGGTCAATTGATTGAGCTCATTTTTAGTTGGCGTAGTAGACAAGTAGATTACCGGTAATGGGGCTGAGTCCAGCGGAATATTTGAAAGAATCAGATCGCCAGTTTGGACAGCTAATGTTTTGAGTTGAGAAACCTCAAGCGGAACTAATTTGATTCGTTTGCCTAAAAGGTCAGCCAATTCTTGCTGCAAGAAATTTTTCCAAGCTGGTTCACTTTGAAAAATAAAGAAAACGGTCCGCAGATGAGGCCGGATAGAAGAAATTGCTTGCTGGCTCAAAAGAGAAAAAAGATTCACAAAATAGGTAGTGTCTCCAATCATTGAAAATTGTGGTAAGTCATTAAAAAGTTTCGTACTTTCCTTAGTCAAAACAGTATATTCTTCATTGCGCTGCAGCAAAATTTCTTGGTATTCCAGCTGGAATTGTTTAGACAAGGCAGGAGATTCTGCGTACTTTAATAGAAGAAGCAGTAAATTAGTTGCCAAATTTGTCTGATTCAATGCTTGCAAGGATAGTTCATCAGCGATTTTTTGGACGGCATGCTGGGCCTTTTCACGTAAGAACGAATAGTTTTCATTTAAGATGTCTGATACTTGGTTTCCCAGTGAGCTGTTGTAATTCCAACTTTCTAAAAAACAAAAGAAAGCAAAAAAGATCTCTTCATCTTGCAGATAAACGCCTTCTTTTTTATATAGCTCTTTTAAGTAGGGAACATACAGCAAGAACAGCGGATCATCTGACGCAAAAGTGAAACCTTCGATTGGACAGCCGGCTTTGATCCGAATGCTGTTGATGAAAAACCAGCAAATACCAAAAATTTGTTCTGTATCAACAGTGGATTCTTCCGGCAGTTCTTTGGTTAAAAAGTGCAAGTAATGTTCTTCGTGAATCGAATAGTCCGCAAAGAAATAATTATTGTGGGTGAACGGGAGCAATAGTCGATGATAAAAGATTCGGATGGCACTTTCGTCACCAGTTAAAATTGCTTGAGCGGGTGTTAAGTGGATCTTGATATTAAACGCGGCTAATTGTTGATTGATTTTTGTTTTCTGCCGTTTGAGTGTTTCGTATGAGATGCCGATCTCAGCCAAAAAGTGTGGAATATTCAATTCTTTGGTGAAAAACAATTGCTTGATCAACTGCAGACTAGCAGAATGCGGTAAAAAAGTTTCCCAAAGATCATTAGTCAGTGAATTTTTTTGTGCAAGCAGGCGAATACCGCTTTTGTCAGAAGCTAATTCCCAATTTTCTGGCAAATAGCTGCGGATCAATTGTAGATCAGAAAAAATCGTTCGTTCCGTTGTTCCAATCTTTCCAGCCAGTTCTTTAGCGGTCAGCTGAGAATGATGCAGCAAGTGTTCTAATAGTAAAATTTGCCGATAGATGTCTTTTTCGGTAATGATTTTTTTTAGCATCGAGTACATCAGAAACGCTCCTTTCAAAATTAAGCATACGGAGAAAAACGAGACGGGTCAAGTAGTAGCTGTTCAAACTAGCGACTAGGAAATGTTCCTCTGAGTGCGGGGGATTTTTTTTATATCTAAATTAGTCTATACTTCTAATAGTAAGGAAAAATATTTTTTCAGAAGGGATGAACAGAATGTTACAACGAAAAATCGGCAACAGCTATTGGGAAGCTTCCGCGATCGCTTTAGGAATCATGCGAATGTCAGCGTTGACTGTAACGAAGGCGGCAGAAGTTTTAGAAACAGCGTTAGAAAGTGAAATTAATTTTATTGATTCAGCGGATATGTACGGCGATGGAAAGTCAGAACTGATTTTTGGAGCAGCATTGAAGGAAGCCAAAATCTCCCGTGATAAATTTTTCATCCAATCAAAAGGCGGTATCGTAACAGGCGCTGATAAACGATACGATTATTCAAAACAACATTTATTGGATTCAGTGGATGGTATTTTGGAACGGATGGGTATCGATTATTTGGATAGTTTCTTATTGCATCGCCCGGACCCGTTGATGGAACCAGAAGAAATTGCAGAAGCTTTTGATAGGTTACAAGCCAGCGGGAAAGTGCGTCACTTTGGCGTATCTAACTTTAATCCGGAACAATTTCAATTATTGCAATCATACGTCGATCAAAAATTATTGATCAATCAATTGCAATTTTCAATCATGCATACGGGAATGATCGATTACGGAATGCACACGAATATGACAGATGCACGGTCTTTCGATCATGACGGCGGTGTATTAGAATTCTCTCGGCGCAAGGGCGTGACGATCCAAGCGTGGTCGCCATTCCAATACGGCTTTTTCGAAGGGGTCTTTGTTGACAATGACAAGTTCCCAGAATTGAATGAACAACTAGAAAAATTAGCGCAGAAATATCATACCAATAAAAATGCGATCGCAACTGGTTGGATCTTACGCCATCCGGCTAACATGCAAGTAATTTTAGGTACGATGAATCCAACTCGAATCAAAGAAAGTGCAGCAGGCGCAGCGGTGACATTAACAAAACAAGAATGGTACGATGTCTACTTTGCAGCAGGCAATGATCTACCATAATGATCGAAATAAGGTTGTGACAAAAATTTTGTCGCAACCTTATTTTTTTTGAATTAAATAAAAAGAGTCGATTGGTGAATTGATTCTCGTAACGACGGATGTAGAAATGAACGAATTAAAGGAGGCTATCGGTAAGAACATCCGATTGTTTTGCAGAAATTTGTCCGATTCTAGTGAAAAAGAAGTAAAAAAAGTAAGAAACAGAATTTATATGAAAAATAAAAAACGTTTTATTTGAATTTGGTTAGAAGACGAGAGGCGGTAAGAAGGCGGATTCTTTTTTTCGAATACATAAAAGTATTTCCATTTTTGTGATAAAAATACTGGATCACTTATCTCCCGATTTGAATGGTACATAAGCCTTTAACGCTTTAAATTATTTTATTTTTACATTTAAACTAAGTGATTGTGAATATAAAAACTTATTTGTCAACGGAGAAATCTGACTAAAAAAATTTTGTTTTTTTGAATAAAACAGAACTTTTGCAGCTATTAAATAAAACAAATTAGAAACTCTCTAACTTTTATGATAATTCAAAGAATTGTCATGAATTAACGTTGTAAACGTTATCAACTGCCGATAAACTAAGTATGTAATTTAAGAAAGCGCAAACAAATATCTAGGCTGTTTATTTTTTAAAAGTTTATAAATAACAACTTTAATTGCGCAATAAATAGTATGGAGGAGAATAGTTATGAGTTCAAAAGTTCTTGACCAATTTCTAGAAACGAACTTGGAAGATCTAAAAGAAAAAGGATTGTTCAGCACAATTGATGTTTTAGAAGGAAGCAATGGTGCGATCATTACTGTTAAAGGAAAGAAAATGATCAACTTGGCTTCTAACAACTATCTAGGATTTGCGACTCGACCTGAATTGATCGAAGCAGACGTAGAAGCAACAAAACATTATGGTGCTGGTGCCGGTGCTGTTCGGACAATCAACGGAACTTTAGACATTCACCAAAAATTAGAAGAAAAAATTGCTGAATTTAAAGGAACAGAAGCAGCAATCGCTTTCCAATCTGGTTTCAACTGTAATATGGGTGCAATCTCAGCAGTCATGAAAAAAGGCGATGCGATCCTTTCTGATGAATTGAACCACGCATCAATCATTGATGGCAGCCGTCTATCAGGCGCTAAAATCATCCGCGTAAAACACCAAGATATGGAAGATTTAGAAGCAAAAGCAAAAGCTGCAACTGAAAGCGGCGAATACAATAAAGTAATGTACATCACTGATGGTGTCTTTTCAATGGACGGCGACGTTGCTAAAATTCCTGAAATCGTAGAGATTTGTGAAAAATACAATGTCATCACTTACGTTGACGATGCTCATGGAACGGGCGTAATGGGTGAAGGACGCGGAACAGTTAAACATTTCGGCATGCAAGATCACATTGATTTCCAAATGGGTACATTATCAAAAGGTATCGGTGTTGTCGGCGGGTATGTTGCCGGAACAAAACAATTGATCACTTGGTTGAAATCACAAGCACGTCCATTCTTGTTCTCAACTTCATTAACTCCAGGAGCTTCAGGTGCTTGTATTAAAGCAATTGAATTGATTGAAGAACATCCTGAATATGTAGAAACACTTTGGGAAAATGCTAATTACTTCAAATCAGAATTAAAACGTATCGGCTATGATATCGGTCATGCTGAAACACCAATCACACCAGTAATCGTTGGTGACGAAAGATTGGCTCAAGAGTTCTCTAAAAAATTATTAGAAAACGGTGTTTACGTAAAACCAATCGTGTTCCCAACAGTACCACTAGGAACTGGCCGTGTACGTAACATGCCAAATGCTGGTCATACAAAAGAAATGTTAGATGACGCAATCAAAGTTTACGAAAAAGTCGGTAAAGAATTAGGAATCATCAAATAAAAAAACGAAAGATAATTAGGGAGGAAATCACACTTATGAAAAAAGTATTGATCACAGGCGCATTAGGACAAATTGGTTCAGAATTGACTGAAAGACTACGCAAAGATCTAGGTGTCGAAAATGTTATCTCAACGGATATTCGTACAATTGAAGGCAGCCCAGTTGTTGAAGGCGGACAATTTGAAGAATTAGACGTAACAGATCACGACAGTTTCTTAGACATGGCAAAACGCTATGAAGTGGACACAATCATCCACTTAGCTGCACTACTTTCAGCAACTGCTGAAAAACGTCCAGCATTTGCTTGGAATTTAAATATGACTGGTTTAATGAATGCACTAGAAGTTGCTCGTGAAATCGGACCAGAAACAAAATTCTTCGCACCATCATCTATCGCAGCTTATGGACCAGATGCTGAACCAGACAACACACCACAAGATACAGTAATGCATCCAACTACTATGTATGGTGTAACAAAAGTTGCCGGTGAATTGTTGGAAAACTACTATCATTCAAAATATGGTGTAGATACTCGTTCCGTACGTTTCCCAGGCTTGATCTCATACAAAGTAGAACCTGGTGGCGGAACAACAGACTACGCTGTAGACATTTATTATGAAGCATTGAAAAACAAATCTTACACATCATTTATCGACAAAGGCACAAACATGGACATGATGTACATGGACGATGCAATCGAAGGGATCGTGAAATTAATGAATGCGGATGCAAGCCGTTTGGTACACCGCAACTCATTCAATATTACAGCAATGTCCTTTGAACCAGAAGAAATCGCAGCATCAATTCGTCGTCGTATCCCTGAATTTGAATTGAACTATGATGTGGATCCAGTTCGTCAAGGGATCGCAAATTCTTGGCCAAATTCGATTGATGACAGCGATGCACGTAAAGAATGGGACTTCAGCCCAAGTTTCGACTTAGATAAAATGACTGATGAAATGTTAGAAAAATTGTCAGCAAAATTCAAAGCTGAAGGCGTTGAAACAAAAGTATCTTTTGACAGTGTAAATTCTTAAGATAGTTGGTCTTTCTTAACAAAACATGAGGGATAAATGAGAAAAAAGGGAATGTTTAAAATAACGTTTCCCTTTTTCTTTCCCCGTGTTAAAATAATATCTGGGCAAGTAAAAAAAGTTATTGAATACTTGGTATAACGCAATTTTTTATTCTGTTTCTTTTATCTAATAACTTTATCTATTTGTTTTAAAAATCAAGTTAAGAAGTGAACAAACGATCACTTCGCAATTAAGGAGGAAAAATTATGTCAGACAACCAACAAGATGTCGTCGGTTCACACGAAGGTGAATTGAAACGGACGATGACGTTCTTCCCGGCCCTTTCAACAGTAATGGGTACCGTAATTGGAGCGGGAGTATTCTTCAAAGCAGCCAGTGTTGCTACAGTAACAGGATCGACTAGTTTACATATGCTATCTTGGTTTCTAGGAGGCTTGATCAGTGTCTGTGCCGGCTTGACAGGTGCGGAGCTAGCAGCGGCTATTCCAGAAACAGGTGGGATGTTGCGTTATATCGAACGTGCGTATGGTGAATTCTGGAGTTTCTTACTAGGTTGGGCACAAGTTATTATTTATTTCCCAGCAAACGTAGCAGCTTTAGCAATTATCTTTGCTACTCAGTTCATCAATTTGTTTGGTATGAGTCAATCACTATTAGTACCAATTGCAATTATTGCAGCTACATCAATTATGTTGATCAACTTCCTAGGTTCAAAAGCCGGCGGAATGTTCCAATCAATCACATTAGTCTGTAAGTTAGTTCCTTTAGCATTGATCGTAATTTTCGGTTTATTACGTCAAGGCGATGTAACAGTCAGCTTGTTCCCTGTTGAAGCAGGCGCACACGTTGGCGGATTCGCTCCAGCGCTAGGTGCAGGATTATTAGCAACAATGTTTGCTTATGATGGCTGGATTCATGTCGGAAATATCGCTGGTGAATTAAAGAACCCAGCGCGTGACTTACCTCGTGCCATTGCAGGTGGGATCTTAGGGATCATGGTCGTTTACTTACTAGTTCAATTTGCTTTCCTACGTACGATGGATATCTCTGTTTTAGCAGGAAATGAAAATGCAGCGATGGAAGTAGCGAAAACTATTTTCGGCGGCATCGGCGGCAGATTAGTAACAATCGGTATTTTGATTTCAGTATATGGAACAATCAATGGGTACACGATGACCGGGATGCGTCTTCCTTATACAATGGGTCTTGAAAAACAATTACCATTCTCAGACAAATTAGTAAAATTAAATAAAAACCAAGTTCCTTATGTTGCTGGTATTTTAGAATTAGTCATCGCGATCGTTTTAATGATGGCTGGCGGATTTGATGTGTTGACTGACATGTTGATTTTCGTTATCTGGATTTTCTACACATTAGTATTCATCGCGGTAATCAAATTAAGAAAAACAGAACCAGATTTGGTTCGTCCTTACAAAGTACCGCTTTACCCAATCATCCCAATTATCGCAATTATTGGTGGTGTGTTCATCTTGGTTATGACATTAGTTAACCAGTTCCAATTAGCGATGGTCGGTATCTTGATCACAGCATTAGGAATTCCTTTCTACTTGTACATGAAGAGAAAATATAAATAAAAAGTTAAAGCCAGCAGCTTGTGCCGCTGGCTTTTTTTAATCATACTTTGTCATAAAAAAAAGCCGCTGGCAATTTGCCGCGGCTTAATTTGTTTCTTTGGTCGTTTCATAATAGTCTAAAAACAAGTGATGAAGTTCAGGATGTGTTTTTCGCAACTGAACCAAACGATTAGTCTCAGAAGACATGAAGCAATGTTGACTAGTTCCAGTCGTCACTATTTTTTCACCGTTATAGACGTGATAGTCAAAGTCGAGACGGGTACCGGTGTATTTGGTGACGGTTGGACGAATCAAAACTTCGTCGCCAAAACGAATCATTTCTTTATAGTTGCAGCTGACACCGAGGACTGGGATCATGATCCCGGCGGCTTCGATTTTTTCAAAAGGATAATCCATAAATGTCAGCGCATCGACACGGGCTTCTTCAAACCAGCGAATATAATTCGAATGGTGGATGATCCCCATCTTATCTGTTTCATAGTAAAAAGGTTTGCGCACATAGCCGGGATAGTTTTCCATAATCATTTCCTTTCGCTCGCGTATTTTTTCAGATAGCGGGGCAATGCCGCACTGATTGAAGTGGGGAGGACCACATAATTTGTTTTTGCCAAATCATCGCCGATCAAGCTGTGCAAATAGACTGCTGCTGCAAGTGTATCGATAGTTTTTTCAAACTGAGCTAAAAAACCAGTGATCATTCCAGCTAATGTATCCCCCATACCGCCAGTAGCCATCCCTGGATTACCTAAGGGATTCTGATAATAAGCCGCGGCTTGATCATAAAGTGTTGTACGATAACTTTTTAATACAATCTTAGCACCTAAGTCTGCTTGTTTTGCACAATTGTTTTTTTCACTCTGTTTATTGATTGATAAGCCGCTTAACCGTGCCCATTCAGCTTGATGCGGAGTGAAAACAGTTTGCTCAGGGAAATTCAATGCTAATTGGTATTCACTAAAAAGCGAAATTGCCGAGCCGTCGATCACCAGCCATTGCTGTGCTTGTTGATTTTTTAATATTTTTTGTAAAAGCTTCAACGCGGTTTGATCTAAACCAAGACCTGGACCAATTAAAACGACATCCGCTGTTTCTAAGACGGAATCGATCACTGCGGTTTCTTCAAAAGATACTACCATCGCCTCTGGTAAACGAGCATGGAGGGCGCTGTGATTTTTGGCTGCTGTGATTACGGTGGTAAGTCCTGCGCCACTTTTGACACAGGCTTCTGCGCTCATAATAATCGCACCGCCATATTGTGAGTTTCCACCGATCAGAACAGTTCGGCCAAAGGTTCCTTTGTGGGAAATTTCCGGCCGCTTTTTGATCGTTTGGGTTAAAATTTCTTTGCTTAATCGAGTCATTTCATCACTTACTTTCATTCAGTTGATTTTTCAGCATTTCTATGAAAAATAATGGGATAAAATTCGTTATAATTTTATTATAGGGGAAAAATCGTGTCTGTCCTAGTATTTCTTAAAGAGTTATCATTGTTTTTCTATTGGATAGAGTGCTATCATTATAGTGGTTTTAATTAAAGGAGGAATCTTTCAATGACAATCGATTTTAAAAAAGAAGTCGAAGCACGTAAAGAGGATCTATTAGCTGATTTATTCACCTTATTACGGATCAAAAGTGAACGTGAAGACGACAAAGCAACCAAAGAAGCACCATTCGGACCTGGACCGGTTGAAGCATTAGAAAAAATGCTTGAGATCGCAGAACGTGATGGCTTCAAAACAAAAAATGTCGACAACTATGCCGGTCATTTTGATTACGGTGACGGAGATGAAACATTAGGAATCTTCGGACACTTAGATGTCGTACCTGCTGGCGACGGTTGGGATTCAGATCCTTACGAACCAGAAATTCGCGACGGAAAATTATACGCTCGCGGATCAAGTGATGACAAAGGCCCTTCAGTTGCTGCCTATTACGCAGTTAAAATCATCAAAGAATTAGGCTTGCCAGTTTCTAAAAAAATCCGTTTTGTTTTCGGTACTGACGAAGAAAGCGGCTGGGGAGACATGGACTATTACTTTGAACATGAAGAAAAACCTGACTTTGGTTTCTCACCAGATGCGTACTTCCCAATCATCAATGGTGAAAAAGGAAATGTAACTATGATTCCTCATTTTGACGGAACAAATGGAACTGCCTATGTTTTAGTAAGCTTTGAAGCGGGTCTGCGTGAAAATATGGTTCCCGGAAATGCCGTTGCAGAAGTGAAAGTTGCAGACGCAGCAGCTGCTGAAAAGATCGCGGCAGATTTTGCGAATTATGTAGAAAGCAATCCAGTTAGCGGGAAAGCAGAAGTATCTGGTTCAACTGTTACTTTACATTTAGACGGAAAAGCAGCTCACGGTGCCAGCCCTCAATTAGGGACAAACGCCGGAACGTTCTTAGCTGTTTTCTTGAACAATTATGACTTTGACAAAGGTGCAAAAGCCTTTATCGAAAACAGTGCAAAATACATCCATGAAGATGTTTATGGTAAAAAATTAGGCGTTGATTTCGATAACGAAAAAATGGGTGAATTAACAATGAATGCCGGCATCTTCAGCTTCAAAGATGGTCAAGACAATGATAACCGGATTACATTGAATTTCCGTTATCCTAAAGGGACATCTGCTGAAGAAATCAAAGCAAAACTTGATGAATTATTCGGCTCAGATGTAAATGTGACTCAAGGTGGACATCATATGCTGCCTCACTACGTACCAGCAGATGATCCGTTAGTTGCTACATTGTTGGATACATTTGAAGAACACACAGGAATCAAAGGCGAAGAAAAAGTGATCGGCGGTGGAACATTCGGTCGCTTACTAGAACGCGGTGTTGCATACGGCGCACAATTCCCTGGCTTTGAAGATACAATGCACCAAGCCAATGAATATATGTCTGTTGAAGATATCTTAAACTCTGCAGTCATCTATGCTGATGCAATCTATCGCTTAGTAAAATAAGTTTGATCAATTTAAATGATTCAGTTAAAAACGAGCCGAATCTTAAAGGATATTAGATATACTAATGGGGTGTGACAAAAGTCTTGTCACACCCCATTTTTTTTAAATTATAGATTCAATCAGCAATCAGTCGATCAATCTTTAAAACAGCACCAGTCTTAGCATCTGCTTTAAATTCATATGCCACCAAATGATCGTCTTCGGTGCGGGTAATTCCACCAGAAAGGACATCCATTGTGATAGCAAATTTTTGCATCCGTTCAGTATCAAAAGAAATCCATGAACCTTCGATCGGACCTTCTTTCAAAAAATCAGTTTTGATTTGCTCTAAGACCTTGTCGGGAGACATTTTTTGTTTTTTTTTGTAATAATGATGTGCAATAATGCCGGTAGCTAGTCCGATTGACGAACCAACAATGAGACCTTGGGCAAATTTTTTGGTTTTTTCCATAGTACAAACCTCCTTGTTCTTTCACTTGCTTTTTGCATACTCAACGAAATGACCTCAGAAAAACAGGTATCGATCATTCATTCAATCTGAGGCATTTTTTTTACAAATTTTTTCGATAGTTAAAGTGAAACCAGTAGCTGTCACTTTCATTTCGGGCTCATCTTATTTTAACATAAATCCGCACAAAGACTGGAAAGAAAGATGACGAGTGCCCTTCTTTCTCAAAAAGATCGAAAAGTGTATAATCAAGATAGTAAAAGAAAAGGTCGTGACGAAATGATTATCCCTAAAAGTATTGAAGAGTTAGCTGGTTACGCAGAAAAAGGAAAGAATGTTTTCTTCTTTACCGCGGGCTGGTGTGGTGATTGCAACTTTATCAAGCCGCAGATGCCAGAAATCGAAGCAGAATTCCCGCAATTTCAATTTATTCAAGTTGATCGCGATGAGTATATCGATGTAGCAGCTGAGTGGAATATTTTTGGGATTCCGAGTTTTGTCGTAGTAAACGATGGGGAAGAATTAGGTCGGTTAGTTAATAAAAATCGTAAAACAAAAAACGAGATTGCTGACTTTTTGCAACGCGTAGAAGGGTAGGAGAGTGTCATGTTTACACAATCGTATCAAAATATCTTAGTCGGAATCGATGGCAGCGACCAAGCAATGGAAGCTTTCAAAAAAGCGTTAGCCGTCGCTAAACGAAATCAAGGAACTGTATATGTAGCCAATGTGATCGATCATCAAATCTACACGTTCATGAGCTACTCACCGTTAAATCAAAATATTATGGATCAATTGGCCGCCGATGCGAAAGACTTGATCAACGAATGTAAAGATTTAGGGGCTGAATTAGGTTATAACAAAATTGAAGGCATTATTGCCTATGGATCGGCAAAAGAAGCGATGGCAAAAACATTACCAGAAAAATACGACATTGACTTGATCATGGTCGGACAATCTGGTCTGAATGCTGTGGAGCGTTTCATGACGGGCAGTGTAGCTAGTTATGTTATCAAAGAAGCAGCGTGTGATGTCTTGATCGTTCATCCAAGTGCTGAATAAAAGCTGGCTTGACCAGCTTTTTATTTGGGGAAAAATGAGCGAAAAGCGAAATACTAGCAATTAGGAATCTATAAAATTGAGTGTGCAGATGGCTGTGATTTAATCATTTGTATAACAAGTACTCATTTACTAAGCTGGAAATGAAAAAAAACTCATGCAAAAGTCCTGTTAGATTTGTTAAGATACGAGAGGACTATGACTGGAGGTAGAACCGTGATTTTTGCGTATAATAAACAAAATATTGGCGACACGTTGATGGTGATCGTCAAAAATGATGAAAACAAAGACAATGCCATCGAGAAAAAAGGAGATGTTGCCCGCGTCCAAACGACAGATGGGACAACAGTAGCCTGGAACTTTTTTAATGTTTCAGAGTATTTACCGATCCATGGCAATGGTCAAGTGGAATTGTCTGAAAAAGAAATCGAAATCTTAAATGAACATTTGAAGCTAGCTGGTTTTGAAGAACGATTGGCAACTGATCTTTCGCCAAAATTTGTAGTTGGTTATGTGAAGACTTGTGTGCCACATCCTGACTCAGACCACTTGCATATTACTGAAACCGAGATCGACGGCGGAAAGACCTTGCAGATTGTTTGCGGTGCGCCGAATATTGCGGCAGGACAAAAAGTTGTGGTCGCAAAACCTGGTGCGATGATGCCGGATGGTCAAATGATTTGGCCGGGAAATTTACGCGGTGTTGATAGTTTTGGAATGATCTGTTCAGCTAGAGAACTTCATCTACCAAATGCACCGGAGAAAAAAGGAATCTTAGTTTTAGCTGAAGATGCTAAAATTGGTGAAAAATTTGAAATAGGCAAATAAAAAATTCCGTTGAGTCAGCTCAACGGAATTTTTTTATTTAATTATTACCTTGTTGCTCAGTATTAGATTGTAGCGAAGTAGTGTCAGTACTCAATTTGATTGAAACAGTCTCTTTCTTATCTTGACGATAGTAAGTAATTTTTATGGTGTCACCAACTTTGTATTTGTACAATGCTGATTGTAGTTCAACGCCAGTTGCCACTTCAGTATCACCGATCTTAGTGATCACATCGTATTTCTTCAAGCCGGCTTGGTCTGCTGGCGTGGAAGATTGGACTTTAGCAACGACAACCCCATTTGTAACAGAGCTTGGCACTTTAACGATTTCACTTAATTGTTCTGTTGATAAATCAGATAGGTTGACCATCGAGATACCAAGTGCAGGCCGGATTACTTTGCCGTCTTTTTCCAGTTGATTGATGACATTGACCACATCATTACTTGGAATGGCAAAACCAATTCCTTCAACACTAACATTTGATTCAGTTTGGACGATCTTGCTAGAGTTGATTCCGACTACTTGCCCAGCCATATTTACTAAAGGTCCGCCAGAGTTGCCGGGATTGATCGCAGCATCTGTTTGAATCGCGTTGATGTTGACTGTTTGCCCGTCGTCATTTTGATTGACAACTTGCCGGTTCAAGGAAGAAATAATCCCTGATGTAACTGAGTTTGCATATTGAGAACCAAGAGGAGAACCTAAGGCAATTGCCGGTTCGCCGACTTTTAGATTGCTGGAATCACCAAAAGTAGCCGCGGTGATATCTGCCACTTTATCCGATTCCACTTTTAAAACGGCCAAGTCAGTGTATGCATCTGTTCCGATCAAAGTGGCTTTGACTTTTGAACCATCTTTCAATAAAACTTCAAGACCGTCTTGACTTTCTACCACATGATTGTTTGTTACGATATAGGCAGTTTTGCCTTCTACTTTATAGATGACACCAGAACCTTCTGACGCTTCTTCTAGTTGATCATCAGAACTTTCTGATTGCTCTTCACTGCTGCCGAAAATATCAGAAAAGCCGCTGATATCGCTTTGTGATTGCTGATTTTGTAAATTGATGACCGAAACGACGGCATCTTGTACTTTGCTAGCAGCATCAGTAACATCGGAATTAACATCCACTTTCATATTGCTGACAGTTGTATTGCCAGCACTTGGCGAGCCGCTAGTACTTTGAGTATTTGGACTAAGCAATGAACCGTTCGCTACATAGAAAATTCCGATCGTAAGAACCGCGCCGAGTATACCGCCTAATAAACTAATCCCAAATCGTCTAAAAAAACCCGTTGATTTTTTTGGCGTGGGTGTAATATCTTTTCTTATCATAATTTCCTCCACCTCTACTATAATTTAAGTTATATTGAGTATAGTATTTTTCTGTAAGTTAAGTCTACTACACCGATTTGACTTTTTTATGAAAAAGTTTTGGAGGAAAATGTGGAGAAATGAAGAAAAATTGTTTTCCACAAAATCAGTGGAAAACTAAGGAAAAAGATTGTTGATTAATTAAATTATTTTATCCACATAAATGTGGATAATAGGGATAACTCAGTGGAAAACATATGTTTGTATCGAAAACAGCCCTAAAAAAGGCTAGAGAAATCCTAAATCTGGGGATAACCCTGTGACTAATGTGTATAACTTAGTGGAAAAAGGTGAAAGAAAATGAATATCAAAATTATTTCTGTGGGAAAACTGAAAGAAAAATACCTCGTTCAAGGAATTTCAGAATATACTAAACGCTTATCAAAGTATTGCAAGATCACGTTAATCGAAGTGGCAGACGAGAAAGCACCAGAAAAACTCAGCGACGCCGAGATGATCCAAGTCAAAACAAAAGAAGGCGAGCGAATCCTTGCTAAAATCAAAGAACAAGAATACGTCTTTGCACTAGCGATCAATGGCGAAAATCCTAGCAGTGAAACGTTTGCAGCTATATTAGACAAACTCCAAATCAGTGGAAAAAGCCAATTCGTTTTCGTCATCGGCGGCTCATTAGGCTTGAGCGATCAAGTCCTCAAACGCAGCAATGCTCAAATCTCATTCGGGAAAATGACCTACCCGCACCAACTAATGCGCCTGATCCTAATAGAACAAATTTATCGAACATTCCGAATCAATGCAGGGGAGCCGTATCATAAATAAGGCGTTTTTCAAAGAAATGAAACTTTGAAGGTAAGAAATGACCTTCGATAAAATAGTGGCTTGCTTTCAGGATTTAGAAAAAAATATCTAGCAATGATTTCAATCTAAGAAGGGGTTTTAGAACATAGTTAAGGTGGATTCAAGAATTCAATCTTGATTAAGCTAAATCAATTCTTATGGATCGAAAAATAATTAAAAGTCATACCGGGTTGGGGCGCTATCCTAAAGTATAATAAGTATCCATCAAAAAAATTCCGATTATCTTGAGTGATGATCGGAATTTTTTTGATGGATACTACAGATTTTCAGTAACCCAAATTTTGAATAGCCAAGGCCAGTTAGATACAGCTTTATCAATTTTTTGTGGATCACTGGTTGTTTCAGAAGTGGCTAAGCTCAGCCCGTGAATACCTTTTGGAAAAATGTGTAATTCGAAGGGAACACCGACAGATTGTAGCTTGTTTGCAAACAGTAAACTATTTTCTACAGGAACACTTTGATCTTCCACAGTATGCCAAATGAACGTTGCTGGAGTATCCTTCGTGATTTGATTTTCTAGAGACATTTTTACTTTTAGTTTATCGTAGTTTTCACCCAATAAATTTTGAAGAGAACTTCCATGGGCGAAGGGACCAGAGGTGATTACTGGGTAGCATAATAACAATCCATTTGGTTTCCATTCCTGCTCATTACCAAATAACTGTTCTTTGAGAAATGCCTCGTTCCAAAATACTCCTAAGCTTGCGGCAAGATGTCCACCAGCAGAAAATCCGGCAACGATGATTTTATTTTCATCAATATTCCATTTTTCAGCATTTCTTCGAATAACTTGCATGCTTTTGGCTAATTCAATGAGTGATTGTGGAAATATTACAGGTTTAATACTGTATCGTAAAATAAAGGCATGAAATCCTAAGGACATCATTTTGACCGCAATTGATTCGGTCTCGGTATCTGATAATAATTTATAAGCTCCACCAGGGCAAATTACGACTGCTGGACGTTTTCTATTGAGATCAATTTCGGGATAATTGTCTAAAATATATGTTGTCAATTCTGCTTTGTCAATTTCTATTTTTTCTTGTATCATTTTCCTCCTCCAATGATTGAAAAATTATAAGTTGTTTTGGAATGGTAAGGTTTTTTCGGTCCAAATGTCACCCTCTCCAATTGGTTTGCTGGATACTGGGTTTCAAAAGTTATTCCACTATAAATAGGGTAAAGTTGATGATCACTAGCGAAAGTTTCTTGTGTAGTGTTGAATGTATAAATAACAACACTAGGCAAGGTTGTAGTAAATGTTATCTGTCGTCCATTCGTTGGATGTCTCAAAATTCCAGCCTGCTCGTTGTGGAGTTGGTATGTGTGATTGATTCCTTCAAAATTTGCTAATGTGGAAAGATCGTTTAACGACTGAAAATTCAGCTGACTTGGGACAGGAAATGGTACTGTTGATTGAATCAAACCGTTTTTTTCGTGAAATAATAAATCAGAATTAATCTGAAAAAGATGGTTGGTTATAGGTTGGAAAGCTGAACCATTCAAGTTGAAATACATATGATTTGTTGGATTTAGATAAGTCTCAGCTGTAGGATTTACCAAGATTTCCATAATAAGATTGTAACCGCTATCAATGCTGTAAATAACTGAAGCCACGTAGTCTGAGGTTGAATGGCAAAAAGAAATGGTAATAGAATCATTATTTTCAGTAACTGATTGTTTCCATATCAGCTTGTCCCAGCCATTAGATCCCCCGTGGAAATGAATGGGCGGTCGATTCCTTTCAAGGGTCGTTTTACCAACCTCATAACGTCCAGCTAAAGGCCCGACAATACTTCCAGCAAAGGTTTTATTATTCAACCAAATATCTTTTGGTGGAGCGACTAAAATATTTTCCAAATTACTGCGATTATCTGAAAATGAAATATTGAAAATTGAAGCTCCAAGATTTGAGAAGGTCACCTCTAACTCTTTTTTTATTGAAACTTTGGTGAAAATTACGCTTTTGTCAATATGATCATAGGATAATTGAAACATTAGATCCCTCCTTTCTGTCAGTATAACTTTATCTGAAAAAAATTTCCATTAGTATTGACACTTTTTGGAAATGATGTATTATTGTTTTTGTAAACGCAAACAGAAAGGGGTTGCATTTTTTGTATTCAAGTATTTTGAAGGAAAACTACGATGTAGTAGTAGCTGGTGGAGGGATGTCTGGAACATTTGCCGCAATTGCCGCTGCGAGAAATGGTGCAAAGACATTAATCATTGATCAAAACGGTTATTTTGGAGGAACGCTTACAGCAAACGGAGTAGGTCCAATGATGACGTACTTTGCTGGGGATAAGCAAGTTATTTTAGGATTAGGACAAGAGATGGTCGAACGTTTGGTTGAACGGGGATATTCTCCTGGACATGTTCTAGATTCCACCAATTATATTTCTTACGTAACACCATTTTCAGCTGAGGGTTTAAAAATCGTTTTAGATGAGATGGTCAGTGAATCAGGCGCAGATGTTTTATTTCATACCTATCTAATTGGATTAGAAAAAGAGGCTGCCGAGATTAAGAGTATCTCGATTGTTAATAAGGATGGAATCAGCCAAGTTTCAAGTAAGATATTTATTGATGCAACGGGAGATGGTGATCTAGCAGTAATGTCAGAAGTACCTTTCCAATTAGGTCGAGAAACAGATAATGCGATGCAGCCGATGACGATGAATTTAAAAGTCTACGGTGTTGATACACAAAAACTACGTGCGGCAGTGTTAGATGATCCAGCAAAATTTCCACGATTAAATAGAGATTTGGATGTTATGAAAAATACAGAGATATTATCTTTCGTCGGATTTGATGATGAATTCAAAAAAGCTAAAGAAGAAGGTCGAATCAGTATTCCGCGAGAAGATATTCTTTTCTTTGAAACAAACGTTCCGGGAGAATTCATTATGAACACTTCACGAATCATTAATGAAAGCGGTGTATCAGCTGAAGGGTTGACTCGGGCAGAAATGATTGGTCGGAAACAATGTGAGGAATTGTATCACTTTTTAGTTGAGTCAGTGCCTGGTTTTGAAAATGCCCAAATCGCTTATAGTGGACCGAGCGTCGGTGTTCGTGGAACAAGACAGATCAAAGGAAAGTACACATTGACGAATCAGGATGTTTTAGAAAACAAACCATTTGCGTCAACCATCGCCCATTCCGGTTACCCAATCGATATTCATAATCCAAAAGGTGAAGGAACAGTTTCTGTGCATGCTAACCAAACTGAAGAGGTTGCTCATGAAAAATTTGATAAATCTGTATTTGATAGCTATTATCGTATCCCTTATGAAATCATGATCACAAATGAAATTAGTAACCTGATTGTAACAGGACGTTGTGTCTCTGCCTCGTTTGAAGCACAAGCTGCGATTCGTACGACACCAACGATGACAGCGCTAGGACAAGCAGCTGGAACAGCTGCAGCAATGGCCGCAGCAGACAACAAAGCAATTGGAGAAATCGACATCAAAGCATTACAAAATAAATTGATTGAGCAAAAAAGCTTTATCGAAGTCTAGGAGGAAAACAATGACAACAGTACAGTTAATAGGGATACTTTTAGTATTCTTCATTTTAGTTGGATTGATGATGACAAGAAAGGTACCGACGATCTTGGCTCTCCCTATCATGGCGATAGCAATTTCTTTAATCGCGGGAATCACGTTAATCTCGAAAGATCCAGAGCAATTTACAATCGTGAAAGATGTTTTAGAAGCTGGTTCAATGCGGATGTCTACAGCACTTTCAGGGTTAATCTTTGGATCATTGTTCGGAAAGGTATTGTCTAAAGTTGGGGTTACTGAAACAATTATAAAAAAAGCAGCAGAAATGGCGGGGGATAAAGCTTTACCAATTGCCCTATCATTTTTAGCAGTTTGTTCAGTTATTTTTGCAGCAAGTAACGGACTTGGTATGGTGATCTTAGTAGGGACAATTATTGTTCCAATCATGATCTCAGCAGGTCTTTCACCAATGGTCAGTGGAATCATTTTGTTACTGGCGAATGGGATTGGCGTAAACTTCTCAGTTTCAACATTAGCTGTTTATATCGATGTATTAGGATTAAAATTAAGTGAAGTTACTTCGTATTCATGGATGGTTGGTTTACCATTGATCATCATTTCAGTTATTATGGTTGTTTATTATGTTCAATTCAGTGGAAAACGTCGTAAAGCTTGGGCGATGCCGACAAAGCAAGGCAGAAATGGTCAAGTTCGCAGTATTGCTTTAATCTCACCGATTATCCCAGTTGTTCTCGTTTTTGCTTTCCAAGTTCCATTAGTAGCAGCAATTATTGTTGGGATTATCGTAACTTTGATTTTGAGTACACCAAAAAATCCGATCCATGTCGTGAGTAGCGCTTTTGTTGAAGGGATTCAAGAAGTTGCAGGGGCAGCAGGCCTAATGATTGGTATCGGAATGTTGCTGAATGCAGTAATGTCTGCTGAAGTATCAACTATTTTGCAGCCTGCAATTTCTATGATGATTCCTAAAAATCAGTTGATGTTTGTTTTGATTTTTGGGCTTCTTTCACCTTTAGCAATTTACCGAGGCCCATTAAACGTTTGGGGATTAGGTAGCGGAATTATTTCTTTACTTGTTGCAGGGGGAATGAATCCAATCGCTGCTATGGTAGCTCTACGTTTAGACAGTAACGTACAATCTGTTTGTGATCCAACTAACTCGCACAATGTCTGGGTCTCCGATTTTATTAAGACAGATGTCAATGAAGTAATGAAGAAAACTCTCGGATGGGTAGCGATATCCACCTTTATCGGATTAATTGTTGCTTCGTTCTTCTTATATTAATTAGAGATTGAAGGTAAAGAAAATGGGGAAAAAAGTAAGAATTGGAATCGATGTCGGTGGTACATTTACAGATGCAGTAGCGATTGACAACGAAACATATGAAGTAATTGCAAAATTAAAAATTCCGACTACTCATGAAGAAGGAGTAGCGCGAGGGATTGTAAAAATTATTCAGAAGCTTCTATCTGAAAATAATATCGCGCCAGAAGATGTGATCTTCATTGCACATGGAACCACTCAAGCAACCAATGCGTTGCTTGAGGGTGATGTAGCAAAAGTTGGAATTGTTGGTATGGGTACAGGAATGGACGCTCGAACTGCTAAAAAAGAAACTTCGATTGAACACATTGAACTGGCTCCGAATAAATACTTGCAATCTGAACATGTTTTTGTTGATTCAGCGAAATTGACAGAACAAGAAGTTGAAAAAAGTATTCATGAACTAGTAAATAAAGATTGTCAGGTAATTGTTGCCAGTGAGGCCTACTCTGTCGATGACCCTGAGAATGAAATGCATGTAATCCAAAAAGCTCAAGAAGAGAAACTATTTGCCACAGGCGGACATGAGATCTCTCAACTTTATGGTTTGAAAATGCGTACCCGGACAGCAGTTGTGAACGCGTCATTAATTCCGAAAATGATGCAGACTGCTAACATGACGGAATCAGCAGTCTTAGATACGAAAATCCAATCAGGGTTAATGATCATGCGTTGTGACGGTGGTGTGATGAGTATCAACGAAGTACGGCAACGCCCAATTTTAACAATGCTATCTGGTTTAGCTGCTGGTGTTGCGGGTGCATTGATGTATGAAAAAGTCAGCGATGGAATCTTCTTTGAAGTCGGTGGAACCAGTGTTGATATTTCTGTTATTAAAAATGGGAAAGTAATGATCAAGTATGCTCAAGTCGGAGGGCATAAAACGTATCTCCGTTCATTGGATGTTCGAACATTAGCCGTTGCTGGTGGAAGTATGATTCGTGTGAAAGACCAAAAAATCGTTGATGTTGGGCCGCGGAGTGCGCATATTGCTGGGTTAGAATACGAATGTTTCACTGATGTAAAAAACTTGGATGATCCGATGATCGAATTCGTTTCTCCTCGTGAGGGCGATCCGAATGAATATGTCGTTGTTAAAGGAACCGGTACCCATACGTATTCTTATACTTTAGCAGGAGCAGCGAATTTATTAGGCTACGTACCTGAAGGGGATTATGCCCAAGGAAATGCGGAAGCAAATAGAAAAGCTTGGGATACATTGGGAGCTTATTTGGGAACTTCTGCTGAAGAAGCCGCTAAAGAAGTGATGAACTTTGCAATGGAGAAATTAGAACCAGTCATTAATGATTTGATTGATGAATACGAAATGGATCGTAATTTTATTACGTTAGTCGGTGGTGGCGGATCTGGAGCGATCGTCGTTCCAGCATTAGCAGAATACTATGATTATAAATGGAAATTAGCAAAAAATGCGCCGTATATTTCAACGATCGGCGTTGCTTTAGCGATGGTCCGTGAGCAAATCGAGCGTTCAATCACGAATCCAAGCGAAAGTGATATTAAGAAAATTCGAGCAGATGTTATTGAGAAGATCATTCAGTCTGGTGCCAATGAAGAAACTGTCGAAGTCAATATCGAGATTGATACTCAACGTAATATTGTTCGTGCTGTTGCTACAGGTGCAACTGAATTGCGTCAAAAGAGTTTAGGCGCATTGGAAGTGACAGAAGATCAATTAAAAACAATTACATCAGAAGCATTGGGATTAGATACGAATAGTATTAAATTTGCGGGGAAAGTCGGTCGTTGGAATCTGATGGATGCGACAGTCATTAAGAAGAAATTCTTCTTTAAAAGCAAACGTACAAATATCTGTGTGGTTGATCGAGAGGGAGTGGTACGGTTCAAACACAGCAATGCTCATTATTTTAAATTCCCTAAGAATCAATCAGATAAAGAGTTTCTTTCTTTTATTGATGAACACACGATTTATTCAGACGCTAATGCAACGATTCCCAAAGTCTTCTTGTTCTTCAGAGAAAAAATGTTAGACTTAACTGGAATGCAGACACTAGAACAATTAACATCGATCATGGATGTTGAAACGGAAAATTTAGATACGAATGAAGAAGTCATTGCGGTAGCGTATAAATAAAAAGGAGCAACAATGGATTATTTTTCAGACGAATTTTTAGCTTATTTGGAATTGAAACAGGATATGCTGTTTCATAAAATACCAGCAGAAGTTATTTGGAGCTATCTTGAGAAATCTTTAGCAATTGGTAAAACCTTCGCTTCACAGCTAAATTCAAAGGATATCTTTGAGCTGTATGCGGAAAGTGATATTAAGATTAAAGAAGAAAAACATGATGGTGTTTTTTATAAAGTACAGATGCGGGCACAATTTGAGTCGGATCGAAAGGGTAACAATCTGGTTTATTTATACGAGAAATCCATTACTCAGTTGGCCGAGATGAATAAACTGAGTCTAAAAGAGATGAAGCGAATTATTTTGGCTCATGAATATTTTCATTATTTAGAAGAAAAAGGGAACAAACATGTCTATGATCAATTCATGCCGATTGAGAGTATAAAAATTCTAGGATTTTCTCAAAAAGCTCACATTCGTCGAACGAGTGAAATAGCAGCGAATGCTTTTGCAAAACACTTGTTGAGTCTAAAACATTTACCCAGCTTTTACGATTATCAGTATCTATTGAGAACAAACCAATTGTCGATGAAAGATATTGAAGAAGAATACGATCAATTTAATACGTTAGAAAGAACGCAAACAAACAGCTAGATGCAAAAGCGTCTAGCTGTTTGTTTCGAAAGGAAGATTAGATGTCAGAGAAAAGATTTGGAAGTATCGAAGCAGGTGGAACGAAATTTGTTTGTGCTGTAGGAAATGAACAGTTTGAAATTCTCGAAATTAGTATTTTTCCAACTGAAGCTCCGAAAAAAACAATGAAGCAAGTAGAAGAATTTTTTAGTCAATATCCAGTCGATGCGTTGAGCATCGGAACTTTTGGACCGGTGGATATTGATCACACATCTCTAACTTACGGAGAAATTTTAGCTTCTCCAAAAAAAGCTTGGCAGGGATTCAATTTTATTCAATCAGTCAAAGAATGGTTTTCAGATCCAGTTTTTTTAACCACCGATGTAAATTCGAGCGCCTATGGAGAATACGTGATGGGCAGTGCTAAAATGGTAGATTCCTGTGTCTATGTCACGGTCGGAACAGGTATTGGTGCTGGGGTGATTCAAAATAATCAGTTTGTTGGAGGGACGACTCATCTGGAAATCGGACATGGATTGGTCCATCGACATGAAGAGGATCTAGCCTTTGCTGGCGTCTGTCCTTATCACGGAGGTAGTTGTTTTGAAGGAGTAGCTGCTGGTCCAAGTATTGAAAAACGTACGGGAATCAGTGGTGAAGAGCTTCCGAAAGATCATCCTGTTTGGAAAATCGAAGCATATTACTTAGCACAGTTAGCTTATGATTTACGGGTAAATTTCGCACCCGCCAAAATTATTTTTGGTGGAGGGGTTATTAATGAACAGTTGATGGAAAAGGTCCGCGAACAATTTGAAGCAATTAATGCTGGTTATGTAACAGTTCCTGAATTGAATGGATTTATCGTTGCTTCGACATTTGAAGATAACGCAAGTGCAACGATTGGAAATTTTGCCTTAGCCAAAAAAATACTCATGGAAAGTAAGAAAGCATAAAAATACTCAATCAACTCTAAACGGTTGATTGAGTATTTTTATTACCATTCATAAATAGCCGAATCAGCGGATTCATAGGAGTTAATAATCGTATCGCTGCTTAATTTTCGCTGCCGCAAACTACGGTTATCCCGCAAAATCGTCGCGAAAATAATATCGAACACTAAAGAGATCATCGTGGAGTTGGTCAATACGAGCGAGTTGTTCGCGGACATGTGGTCTGGAATAATAAACTTGATATCGATCATATCACTAACCTTTGGATTGTCGTTACTGGAGATCAAAATAGTTTTTACATCTTTTCGTTTGATCTTCGTCAAGAATGGAATAATGTCTTTGGTGATCACTGATGGAACGACTGCGATCAGTACCGAATCACTACTCATATTTTCAATCGCCAACTGTGTTTCTAAGTTCTCTTTTAGAGTCGTAACTTCCATCCCTAATTGTCGTAGTTTGAAAGCAAATTCCTTACTAACAAAGGAAGTGTTGTAGATCGATAAAATGAATACTTTGCGATTGAGTGTAATCATTGAAGCAGCATCTTCAATATCTTTAGCATCCAGCATTGCACATGTATTCGTTAACATTTTTTGGTAATCAAGCGTTACATATTCGATCAGGTTCGATTCGTCGAAGGACTTTTCTTGATCCTCCAAATGAGTCATGCTATGAGCTAAAGCGATCTTAAATTTATTGAATCCTTTAAAACCAATTTTCTTACTAAAGCGATTAATGCTAGCCTCTGAAGTATTAGTTTTTTTGGCTAAATTTGTGATGGTATTTGAAATAACATATTCAGGATTTTCAATTACAAATTTACTGATGTCGTGTTCACTAGAAGTAAAACTTGATTCTAATGATTTTATTTTTAATAATACAGCGGATTGCATGTCATCTCCTCGTTTCTTTCCCCATTATATCAATAAAACTAAGTACTGAGTAGTTAGTTAACTTAAGTTTTTTGAAAATAGAATGTTGGAGGAGAGAATTTAAATAAATAGTCTCAGGAAGACTAAATACATAGATCTTGCATCAAGAAGACGATGGCTATTAATAGTTATAAAAAACAAGGAGACTCAGATTGTCGTGCGCCAATTCTAGCAAAAAAAGCGCTACTCAGTAGACAAACAAAAGAGAAATCAGATGAACATTTGAACTGCAAATAATGATTCGAAACATTGAATTATAAATGATGTATTTTTTAAATGTAATTATTTTAATGTAATAGTTATTTAATATACATCAACAAATAGATCTATTGCTACTGTTAAATTATAATAAACTTTAAAAAAATATTGACAATATCGGAAATTTGTCAAATTACTGCTATTAAATTAATGGAAATACTTGAAATTTAAAGAGAGTAGAGTATACTAAACACATTTTAGTGTTGATTTTTCAGATATATTTTGGATATAAAGTGAATAAATTCAAATGAAATGTATGAATTGTAAACGCTCTAACGTTTTTTTATTTATTAATTTAATCGGGGGTTATTATTATGAAAAAATTGTCGTTAAGTTTTTTATTCTTAAGTCTTACTGCTAGTTTATTTGTTGGTGGAGGTTATAGTGCTTTAGCAGATACAACAACACCAAATGCGACAACAAGCAATGAAACTGATAATGGTCAAGTCGACGCATCAACTACTGCTTCAGTATTCTTTGAAGGAGGCACAATTAGTTTGTATCACGTTCAAGATGCTGCTAAATTTAATACTGATGCGACAGCTTTTAATGCTGGAACGATTTTTACCAATGGTTTGAAAGCAACAGCAACAAATAAGGTGACAGCTACGGTTGATGATTTTCTTGGTCAAGAAAATGGTGCATGGACATTAACTGTTGCAAAAGGAAAATGGGCAGCTGGTGAAAAGGGTGCGGCTTCAGGTGCGACAGCCTTAGATAAATCTGCTCAATTAACTGTAGATGCGGGTGAAATTACCACTGATGGAATAAAGTATGCAACTGGTGATGAAGGTCACAATGAATTGACTCCGCAAGATTTAGAACTTTCAATCGATAAAGGAACGGTAGTAAAAGCTGGTTCTTATACGAATACGTTGACTTGGAAACTATCGAATTCAGTAGCCGAAACACAGGATTAAGGTGACTGTTTATGAGATTAAAGCGACCATCCGTACTAACATTAGTACTAGGTATTTTATTGATAGCATTGATGGTTCCAGTGAAAGTGCAGGCTGCTAGCCTGCCTTTTTCGATTCGTCCTGTTATTCCTCAAGCGCAACGTGATACCTCTGAATCTTTTTTTGATGTAGTCGTTGCACCAAGTGAATCAACCGAGTTACAGGCACAGCTAGTCAATAATACCGATCAACAAATTCAAATTCAGGTTAAGGTGAATACCGCACAAACTAGTGACAATGGGATCGTCGTATATGGCGCAAAAGAGCAAAAAGATACGGCACAATACTCGCTGACCGATTATCTGAAAGGTCCCGATAAAATAACGATTCCAGCTAAGGGTACATATCTATATACCGCACAGTTGACGATGCCAACAAATCAACTGCCGGGTGTAATGGCAGGTGCTTTGACATTTAGTCCAAGTAATCAGACCGATACGACGGAGGACAAGTCAGGATTGTCCGTTGTTAATCAATATAATTATGAAATTGCCGTGATTACACGTAATGTGAACCAAACTTGGCAGCCAGAATTGAAAATAGGTCAGGCAAAAATTCAGCAGCATGAGTATCAAAACACGCTGGCTGTCCCACTTCAAAATATTTCAGCTACCTTTTTGAATCAATTGCATGTTGAAACACAGGCAATCAATTTGACGACGGGTAAGAAGTATCAGCGAACGGCAGACAGTATGCAAATGGCCCCTAATTCGCAGTTTGACTATCGATTGGAATTGCCCAGTGCGACAGCGGGTAAATATCGTGTGACAACAAATGCGTACTATGTAAAAAGTTCTACCGGTGAATACAAAGATTCTGCTGGAGAAACGTATAAATATAAACTTTCACAAGAATCAACTTTGATAGTTAGTCCAGAAAAAGCGAAAAAATTAAACAAGAAATCGGACCAAGCAAAAGGTGGTCGTCCATGGATGATTTATGCCATCATCGCCGGCTTTGCTCTTTTGATCTTGATCATTATCTTGCTGTTGATTTTGCTGCTTAGGAAAAATCGAAAGACAAAGAAACTATAGCCGAAGGGAGGAGAGCTTAGATGCGATTACTACGTAACGTGATGCTAGTCATATTTTTGCTGTTTTTAGGTGTGTGTTGCACAAGTTCTCCGACCCATGCGGCGGCCAGTTATGATTCGAATACACTAATGGCCTATGATATTCCCGATGAAGTAATCCAAGTGATTTTAGATAACAGCACTTACTCAGATGGGACAACGCCTAGCAGTCGCGGACAAACGCCCGCTTCATTTACGATTGGGGATGTCGAGCAACTCGTTACGATAAGCCTTGCCACACGGAGTAAAAATAACAATGGAACTTATACTTCAACACCCAATGCTGCAATCGCAAACTGGGTCGCAAGTTTAACCAGTTCAAGTGGATATGATGTCTCAGATAATGCCTATAGATTGAATGCTGCCGGTACAGTTGATTCAGTTACTGGTTCGTTGACAACTAAAGAACTTACCTTTGATTCGCACAGTGCGGGTTCAGGCTATCGACCACCTTTTAATTTCTTAATGCAGATTCTTGCTTCAGCAACAAATGCTACTACCGTTGATCTGACCGGAATGACATCAAAAATAACTAACACGACATTAGTCGAGCAGCTATTGTGTTTGTTTCAAACCGATCGCTTGCCAGCGCTGAAAACATTGATTTTAACTCATAATAATTTGGTTTCTACAACTTATTATAAAATGGCAAGTACAATTTTTGGTGTCACTGATGCGCAAAGTGTGACGACACTCGATTTATCTTATAATAACATGAAATATGATTCTACCTCTCTTGGTCAAAGTGCTTTTAGCATCATGAAAAAATTGACGAATTTAAACTTAGTTGGAAATGATGTTAATTTGATCTCTGGATGGTTGACTGATGCTTTGAATCAAGTAACGGGCAATGATGGTTCAATTGATATAAGCGATGGTCATTTAGATACGAATGACTACAACACATTAAACACAATTATGGTCCTACTCAATGCTGGTAAAGGTGATATTAGTCTGAATGACGAGACGATCAACGATGTGTTTGTTTCGGTACCACTTTATGGCACCCCCGCACAACCAACAGTTGATGTCATTACCAAATACTTACCACAATTGACAGATGAAACAATTCGAAATCTGATCGATAATAATCGTAACGTAGCCGCCAATCCAGAGTTCAAAAAAATGTTGGAAGAAATGCTTAACGGACATACAAAACCACCCGAAAGCAATTCACTTCAAGTCGAAGGTGGACTAAATTTTGGTCAGGATAATAAACTGTCACAAATAGGGACTGCAGATATCGTTGCAAAAGATTCTATTAAGTTGTCGGCTACAATAACTGCAGGCAGCAGCTTGATGGTTTCTGTGAATCAATGGGTAGGAACTGAAGATGGGAGTACGTTCAATGCAAGTTTGATAGTGCCCGCATATGATAGTTATTGGAATACGTTTGTAGTTGATACGGACAAAAAAGTGCTTTATCAAAATACGACAGCTCAAACGGTTAAGATCAATAAAGAAATCGTAGGGCTTACCCTAAATATTCCAGCAGATCAGCAGACAAAAATACACGCAGAAATTTCTTACAATACGACCATTAACTGGAGTATCAGTAATAACGTAGCTAAGACCCAAAATTAAAAATGACATCTGAGTGAAAACTACATCAACATCTGTGATTAACCAATTGAGTATAGAGAAAATGTTGGAAAGTAAGACTCTTTGTCAAATCGTGTCGGTGAAAAACTTGAATAAGAATTAGTCGTGTATGCGGTGCATTCTTTGCACCGCATATTTTTTTATTTTCAAAATTAATGAAAAAGTTAGTATAGAAATCATGTTATTATATCCAAATTTAATCATTCGCTGTTATAGATCAGAATGAAAATGTTACTTGACAACCAAAACAGAACAGCACATAATTTGTCCAAAGGATTGTGTAGGAGGTAACATAGGGGTGAATATGAAGGTAGACATGAAAAAAATGCATACTATTGGCGAAGCAGCTGACATCTGTTATGTTTCTAGAAAAACGTTACGCTTTTATGAAGAACTTGGATTGCTTGTTCCAGATCATGTTAGTCCACAAAATAATTATCGGTATTACAGTGAGGATACAGTAATGCTGATTCCTATTTTGAAGTACTATAAGCAAATGGGTTTTCACTTACAGGAAATGACAGGATTATCTGATACAAATGACTATTTTTTTCATCAACGTAATTTTCTCAGTAAACTAGATAGTTTAAAAAAAGAAGAGGAACGGATTCAAAATTGTTCTGAAGCAGTATCTGATTGGATTAGCTTGCTAAATGAGGGTACGATAGCAATGGAAAATCAGATGGGCAGTATTAATCTAAAGTACATTGAGCGTGAACACTTTTATTTTTTGGAGGAATCTTTTGAATACGATTACAAAAAATCGATTATTAATATTAATTGGACGAATTATTTAGAAAAATCAGAGAGTGAAATCACTGGACCCGTTATTTTAGAATTTTCAGATTATCAAGCTAAGGCTGAAGGTAGAATTAGAGAAGCCACCATTATGCAAAAGCCTGTTCGTAATAGCAAATTCTTATTGCCCCGCCGAGATTTTGGCGGTCAGATGTTTTTATGTATGTATCATCTAGGTAATCATCGAACAATCGACGAAAAGTATCGAATTTTAGTGGATTGGGCATTAGAGCACAAGTATCAAATTGGTCCTAACTGTTATGAACGTTATGTGATTGACTTTTGGTCGACCCAAGATCCTAATAAATTTGTGACAGAAATTATGGTACCGATAATAAAATAATAGAGAAACTAAGCATTTTCGAATGCTTAGTTTTTTTTGTCTGAATTAAAAAAGATATGAAAATAATATGAAAAAATGAAAACTAATCTGTCATTGTCTCTAAGGGAAAGGTTTCTATTCTGAAGTTATAGATAGTGATCATATAAGCATTGTTAGGCTATTGCAATAAGTTGAAACTATGATAATAGTTTTCAATTTTCTGATAGTTACCTAGTTTTTACCGACAGTTCGGTCAATTGTTTGAATATTCACTGTTTTTATTTTTTCATTTTTTATTTTTCCTGTATCAGTATTTGATAAATATTGAACGTTTTTAGAAAAATAATTTTAATTTGGAAAGTTACTTAAAATCAACATTGTTAAAGAAATCACTATACATTTAATCGTTGTTTCTCGTTTAATATCAGTAATTGAGAATCCAATCTGTTATAAAAAAAACTTGTTGTGTTGTATTACACAATTTTTTTGAAATTCGCTATTGACCCCTACCATTAGGGTACAACCTAAATTAAGAGTGTAAAAAAATTCACGCTAAAAGCGTAATTAGGAGGAACAAGCAATGAAATACGATGCTTTAGGAATGGTAGAAACAAAAGGATTAATTGGTTCAATCGAGGCGGCTGATGCAATGGTTAAAGCAGCGAATGTTTCACTAGTCGGAAAAGAACTTGTCGGTGGCGGAATTGTCACAGTGATGGTCAGAGGCGATGTCGGTGCTGTTAAAGCTGCTACCGATGCTGGTGCGGCTGCTGCTCAACGAGTTGGCGAATTATTATCTGTTCATGTTATTCCGCGTCCTCATAGCGAAGTTGAATCAATTCTTCCACGTCCAGCAGTTAATGAATAAGGAGATCTAGTATGAATAGTGAAAAGAGCGTAATGCAAACACCGCTTTCGGCGGAAACAAAAATGAAGACTGTTGGGAAAAAATTCCGTGTAGCAGGAATTGGTAATGGACTAATTTCTGGTTTGACCTATGGAGTGTACTCAACTTTAGTGATGATAGCTAGCGGTTTTGATCCATTAGTGAGTGCAGCAGGATTTTTAGCAGCTCCATTTGTTTGTTCAGGATTAAATGATTTATTTGCGGGAATTTGGCTATTATTTTATAACGCAAAACAAGGCCGCTTAAAGGAACTGGTAAGAACATTAAAGACAAAACCAGGAAAATTACTTGTAGTTGGGTTCTTATTGGGTGGTCCGATTGCAAACGGAGCGTATTTAGTTGGACTAGCAATGGCTGGTGCATATGCAATTCCGATCTCAGCAACTTGTAGCTTATTCGGAGCATTGTTTGCTTGGATTTTCTTGAAACAACGTCCAACTAAACGAGTTGTTTTTGGAATGGTATTGTGTGTGTTTGGTGCAATCATCATCAACTGGGTAGCGCCAGAAGGTACGCCAAACTTCACAATGGGAATTATTTGTGCATTGATTGCTGCTGTTGCTTGGGGACTTGAAGGTGTCTTTTCAAGTTTTGGCGGAGCCATGATCGATACAGATGTAGCTGTAAATTTAAGAGAATTAATTTCAGGATTAGTCGTATTGATTCTGATTGTGCCTCTTGTTGGAGGTATGAAATTATTAGGTAGCACGTTAACTGCGGGAATTCCGATTATTTGGCTTGTTTTATCTGGATTGAGTGCAGCCGTTTCATTTGTTTGCTGGTACAAAGCAAACTCAATGGTTGGTACAGCAATCGGAATGTCACTAAACGTAACGTATGCTTTTTGGGGAGTTTTATTCTGCGTCTTATTCTTGGGACAAACATTAACGACAACTATTGTTTTAGGTTCAATCATCATTGTATTAGGCGCAATCATCGTCACGATGAATCCTTTAGATTTATTCAGAAAAGGAGATGCATAAAATGTTATTACCAAGCAGAATGGCTGTTTTGAATCATATGTTTGATGAACCAGAAGTTGATGTAAAACAAGTAATGTCAGCATTAGAAGCCGATTACGGTAATGAAAAACAGTTTAATGAAAAAATGTATTTAGATCATTTATTAGCTTTAGAAGCAAATGGGCTAGTGGAAATGACTAGCTATGACTTAGATAGAAATGATGACTTGGTAATGCGTTATGCAATTACAGAAGATGGCCGTCATACAGTTGAAAAATATGTCGATGCGGCATACCGCAAATGTTAAGGAGGCATATCAGTGAGATATCAAGGTGAGGAAGCACTAGGGTTAGTTGAGACTGTCGGTTTAGTACCAGCATTAAAAGCTTGTGATGAAATGTTGAAAGCAGCAAATGTTGAATTAATTTCATATGAAAATATTGGTTCAACATTGGTAACTATCATGATTAAAGGTGATGTTGCCGCAGTAGAAGCTTCTGTTGCCGCAGGTGCTAGAGCAGCCGATGCGATTGGAAAATTGACTGCGCATAACGTCATGCCAAGACCAATTAAAGCAGTGGGCTCGATCGTTTCAGTCCACGATATTGACCAATAGAGGTGAAAAAATGGAAAGATACGAAGCAATCGGAGCAATTGAAACATTTGGTTTGGTTTTTGTCTTAGAAGCGGCCGATGCGATGTGTAAAGCTGCGGATGTGGAACTGGTAGGATATGAAAATGTTGCTTCTGGGTATATTTCAGTTATTGTCCGAGGCGATGTTGCAGCGTGTAAAACTGCTGTTGAAACGGGCATCCGTGCAGTAGAAGCGATGAGTGCTGAGGTCTATAGTTCAGTTGTCATTGCTAGTCCACACATTGATTTAGGTAAAATTATTGATCGTTATTCATTGGAGCAATTATTACCAGCATAGGGAGTGGATAAAATGCAATTTGTGGATAAAGATCTTAAATCAATTCAAGAAGCCCGCATATTAGTTGAATCTGCTCGCGACGCACAATCTTTACTTAAGGAATATGATCAAACGACGATTGATCGCATGATCAATGAAATTATCAACGAGGTAAAAAAAGAGTTACCAGAATTGGTGACATTTGAAATGACTGAGACAAATAAAGGAAAAAAAGAAGATAAATTATTTTTGTGGGAGAAATTTTTAGCCGAGCTCACGGATTCCTTAAATGAAAAAGTAATAGGTATTTTAGATGGTGAAAATACCAAAGAGTTTAAAAAGATCGGTGTTCCTTTAGGGGTAATAGTAGTAATTTTACCCGCTGAAAATGTACTATTGAATGCATTATTTGTCAGTCTAAGTGCACTTAAAGCTGGGAATACAATAATTTTTGTTCCGCAGCCTAAAACAGAACAACTTGTTTTTAAACTAGTCGAAGTAATTCAACGAACGAATCCAGGATTCCCTAAAACAAGTATCAGTTGGATGGAAAATACGACGGTTGAAGGTGTTGAAGCATTAATTGATCAAAAAGCGGTTGCTTTAGTGATCAATATTGATACACCAGCATATTTTGACTTGAAAACGAGTCAAAAGCCGAGCATTTATGGCGGTATTGGTTCGACACCAGTTTTTGTGGAACGCAGTGCGAACATTGTTGAGGCAGCTCAAAATATTATTAAAAGTCGATCATTCGACAATGGGTTATTGCCAGCAGCTGAACAATTTGTGATTGCAGAAAGTGTGATTGTTCAAGAACTTAAGGCAGCGATGATAAATGCTGGGGCTTATTTTATGAGTGCTGAAGAAGAAGGGAAACTTCTAAAACAGCTATTTTTAGGAACAGAAGTTAATCCTGCGATTATTGGAGAAAATGCAAAGACATTAGCAAAATTAGCCGGGTTTAATGTACCAACAGAAACGAAAGTTCTAGTATCAGAACAGCCGTATATTTTTGACGAGAATCCTTTCACTACAGCGCTAAAATGTCCGATTTTGACATTCTACTTAGAAGCAGATTGGATTCATGCTTGTGATAAGTGTATCCAGCTATTAAAAGAAAAACAAAATGGTCATACACTAGCAATTCATTCCAACAACCCAACGGTGATTAAAGAGTTTGCTCTGAAGAAACCAGTTGGTCGAATGATTGTTAATGCTGGAGCTGGTTTTGCTGGAATTGGGTTAGATTCTGATTTACCTGTTTCTTTAATTTTAGGCGGAATAACTACTAATAGAGGTTTTACAGCAAAAAATATCACTGCAAAAGATTTAACGTATGAGCGTGCAATTAGTTTTGGAAAGGCAGTTAAAGAAACCGTAACTAAAAAAATGGGTGTGAGTGAGGAACAAGTGCTTTTTGAAAAAATATTGAAAAAGTTAATGGAGCAGTAAAGTGAGGGAGATGGAAATAAATGGACATCAAAGAATTTTCGGCTAAATTAGCTGAAGCGACTAAAGAATTGAGCTCAGATGAAAGACAAGCATTGATGAAAATGTTCGCATCTGTATCTGATGATATTAAAGAAGATGAAGTAGTCCTAGAAAATTTTGTTTCAGATGAAGGTACAACTATTCCCAATGGGATTACTAAAAGACTGCGGGCATTAAAAGATAACTATTTAGAGCAAGTGCCATCTATTACAACCTATCGAGCACGGGCAATTACTAAAATTGCCAAAGAAAATCCAGGAATGCCAAAAATTGTTTTACGTGCAAAATGTTTCCGCTATTGTTGCGAAACAGCACCATTAGTTATTCAAGATCATGAATTAATTGTTGGGGCACCAAATGGTAAGCCAAGAGCAGGAGCGTTTTCTCCAGATATTGCTTGGCGTTGGATGGAAGATGAAATTGATACGATTGGCAGTCGTTCACAAGATCCATTTTACATTTCGGATGAAGATAAAAAAATTATGCGAGAAGAATTATTTCCATTTTGGAAAGGTCAATCGGTTGATGAATATTGTGAAGATCAGTATCGTGAAGCGGGTGTTTGGGAATTATCTGGTGAATCGTTTGTTTCTGACTGTTCGTACCATGCATTAAATGGTGGCGGTGATTCTAACCCTGGCTATGATGTGATCTTGATGAAAAAAGGAATGCTTGATATTCAAAACGAAGCCAAAGAACATTTGGAAAAATTAGATTATGAGAATCCAGATGATATTGAAAAAATTTATTTCTACAAATCAATTATTGATACGACTGAAGGTGTTATGATCTACGCTCGCAGAATGGCTGATTATGCAGCGGAACTAGCAGCTAAAACAGCAGACCCACGCCGTAAAGCAGAACTTTTGAAAATTTCGGAAGTAAATCGTAAAGTCCCAGCTCACAAGCCAGACACTTTCTGGGAAGCAATCCAAGCTGTTTGGACCATCGAATCTTTACTTGTGGTAGAAGAAAATCAAACCGGAATGTCAATTGGTCGTGTGGATCAATATATGTATCCATATTTCAAAGCAGATCTTGATGAAGGTCGGATGAATGAATTTGAAGCCTTTGAATTAGCTGGTTGTATGTTGATTAAAATGTCTGAAATGATGTGGATTACTAGTGAAGGCGGTTCGAAATTCTTTGCTGGGTATCAACCATTTGTCAATATGTGTGTGGGCGGTGTTACACGACAAGGACGGGATGCAACGAATGAATTGACTTATTTATTGATGGATGCTGTTCGCCATGTAAAAGTTTATCAACCATCCCTTGCTTGTCGGATTCATAACCATTCACCAAGAGAATATTTAAAGAAAATTGTGGATGTTGTTAGAGCTGGAATGGGATTCCCAGCCTGTCACTTTGATGATACACACATCAAAATGATGCTGGCTAAAGGCGTTTCAATCGAAGATGCTCGTGATTATTGTTTGATGGGTTGTGTGGAACCACAAAAATCTGGTCGTTTGTATCAATGGACTTCAACAGCATATACTCAATGGCCGATTTGTATCGAACTTGTTTTAAATCATGGAGTCCCTTTATGGTACGGCAAGAACGTCTGCCCAGATATGGGAGATATTTCACGCTTTACTACTTTTGAAGAATTTGAAGCGGCTGTAAAAGAAGAAATTAAATATATTACTAAATGGACTGATGTAGCAACAGTTATTTCACAACGTGTTCACCGTGATTTAGCACCAAAACCATTAATGTCAATCATGTATGAAGGATGTATGGAAAATGGTAAAGATGTATCATCCGGTGGTGCTATGTACAACTTTGGACCAGGGGTTGTATGGTCAGGATTAGCAACATATGCCGATTCAATGGCAGCGATTAAAAAATTGGTCTTTGATGAAAAGAAATATAGTCTACAAGAATTAAATGAAGGATTAAAAGCAGACTTTGTTGGGTTTGAACAAATGCGTACAGATTGTTTAAATGCACCAAAATATGGTAATGACGATGATTATGCTGACTTGATTGCAGCGGAATTGATCAACTTCACAGAAGCAGAACATCGTAAATATAAAACGTTGTACTCTGTTTTAAGTCATGGAACATTGTCAATCTCAAATAATACGCCATTTGGTCAAATGACAGGTGCTTCTGCTAATGGTCGTAAAGCTTGGACTCCTCTATCAGATGGTATCAGTCCAACTCAAGGGGCTGACTACAAAGGACCAACGGCGATTATTAAATCTATTTCAAAAATGTCTAATGATAGCATGAATATCGGTATGGTTCATAACTTTAAGATTATGTCTGGCTTGTTGGATACACCCGAAGGGGAAGAAAGCTTGATCACTTTATTGAAAACTGCTTGTCATTTAGGAAATGGAGAAATGCAATTTAACTATTTGGATAACAATACTCTGATCGAAGCACAGAAACATCCAGAACAATTCAGAGATTTAATCGTACGAGTCGCTGGATATAGTGCCTTCTTCGTAGAATTGTGTAAAGACGTGCAAGATGAAATCATTTCACGGACAATGTTGACAAAATTTTAAATAAAAAGCTGGAGCTAGGAATGGATGGTTAATGTGAAAGAGGAACGGATAGAACGGCAAGCGATGATTTTTAATGTACAAAAATACAGCCTATACGACGGTCCCGGAATCCGAACTATCGTCTTTTTCAAAGGATGTCCATTGCGTTGCCAATGGTGTGCCAATCCAGAAGGTATTAAGCGGAAATATGAAGTGATGTACAAAGAAAGTGTCTGTAATGATTGTGGTTCCTGTGTAGAAGCTTGTCCATTAGGTATCCACTATATTGATGAGAATGGAAAGCATCAAGTACGCCGCGATATTTCATGTAATGGATGTCAAAAATGTGTCGAGGTTTGTCCGATGCAAGCATTGAATATTACTGGTGCCATTAAGACAATTTCAGAATTAATGGAAGTTATTCACGAAGACGACGCTTTTTATGAAATGTCTGGTGGTGGTGTCACTTTTAGTGGAGGGGAATGCACTGCTCAACCGGAAGCGGCGTTGGAGCTTTTGAAAACTTGCAAAGCGGATGGAATAAACACAGCAATTGAAACTTGTGGACATAGCCGGATGAGTAAAATTTTGGAGATGGCTGATTATGTTGATCTATTTTTATATGACATGAAACATATGGACCCAATTCGTCACAATGAATTGACAGGAATCAGCAATGAAAAGATCCTAGCTAATTTAAAAGAACTGCTGATCCATGGTTACCAAGTCCAAATTAGAATGCCGATGCTAAAAATGATTAATGATAGTCATGAAGAAATCAAACAAATTATTGATTTCTTATTACCATATAAAGATCTTCCGAATTTTAAAGGAATTGATCTATTACCTTATCATAAGTTGGGTGTCAATAAATATGGTCAGTTAGGTATGGACTATCCCGTTGAAGGAGATCCTAGTTTAGCTGAGGCAGATTTAGATCGAATCGAAGGTTGGATCGCTGATTACGATTTTCCGGTTCGAGTTGTTCGCCACTAAAAAGGAGGAAAAAGAATGTCAGAGGAATTGACGCAACGAGTCATTGAAGAATCGGTTCCTGGTAAACAGATTACTTTAGCTCATGTAATCGCTTCACCTGTTAGTGATGTGTACCAATCATTAGGGATTGATGAAGCAGGAGCGATTGGTATTTTGACACTTTCTCCTTTTGAAACGGCGATGATTGCAGCGGATACGGCAGTTAAAATTGCAGATGTTACCATCGGATTTTTGGATCGTTTTACCGGTTCGGTTGTTATCACGGGAGATGTCGAAAGTGTAGAGACAAGCTTAAGAGAAGTGATACGAATTTTTAAAGATGTACTACATTTTAATGTGGTAGATGTGACCCGGACATGAAAAAGCTTCTTTTAGTGGGACCTAAAGATAGTGGGAAAATGACAATCGCTAATTTTTTAGAAGGCAGAGAAGAGTCGCCTTTAAAAAAAGTAGCTAGTATTGTTTACCATCAGAAAACGATTATCGTACCTGATAGTTATTTAGAAAGCCCTTGGATGCATAAACATATCATTGCTTTACAACAATCAGCGACAAGTATTTTGTTTTTACAACCAGTTACCGCTAAACGACGCAGTTATCCTCCAAATTTTGCCAAAGTATTTAGGATTCCAATTTATGGTTTAGTGACATATCACCAAGCCTATACTGCAAATGCTTTGCAGCAAGCGCAAGATCAACTTATGGCTTGCGGGCTCAAAAAAGTAGATTTAATCCTTGATTTATCAAGTGAAAATGACAAAAAGAAAATTCAACAATTATTTTAGGAAGGAGGCGAAAAAATGGGAAGTTTTAAAATGAGGACACAGATTTATTCTGGCGTAAATTCAACCGATCACTTAAAAGATTGCCAATTACAAAAAGTGTTGATCATCTGTGATCCTTTTATGGAGAAAAGTGGCAAAGTTAATCTGGTTACTGAAAGTTTAGCAGCAGAAAATGTACCATATCAAATCTTTTCTGAAGTTGTACCAGACCCGACGATTGAGGTTGTGACCAAAGGCGTGGCATATGCAGCAGCACTTCAACCAAATGCGATTGTTGCTTTGGGCGGTGGTTCAGCATTAGATACAGCAAAAGCTGTCCGACAAATCTATCAACAAGCTGAAGCAGGCATACATGTTCAATTGATTTGTATTCCTACTACAAGTGGGACAGGCAGTGAAGTTACTTCTTTTGCTGTTATTTCTGATCCATCAGTGAATGGAAAATATGCGCTTGTTGATGATGCAATGATCCCTGATGTAGCTATTTTAGATCCAGAATTTACTTTAACGGTACCAAGCAATGTCACCGCTGATACTGGGACAGATGTTTTGACACATACTTTAGAAGCATATGTTTCAACGGATGCAACAGATTTCACTGACGCTTGTGCAGAAAAAGCAATGCGGATTATCTGGCAAGATTTGATACAAGTTGCAGCTGATGGTAGTGATGCTGAATTAAGAGAAAAAATCCATAATGCTTCTTGTTTAGCAGGTATGGCTTTTAGTGAAGCTTCATTAGGGATTTGTCATAGTTTAGCACATGCTTTGGGTGGTCAATTCCATGTTCCCCATGGTCGGATCAATGCAATCTTATTACCACATGTAATCACTTTTAATGCAGGGTTAGAATTGAATCAAGATACTCCAGCATTAAAAAAATATGCTGAAGCTGCCCGTTTATTAGGTATACAGGCTGGGACAGAAAGAACAACTGTGAATTTATTGATTGCAGGTATCCAAAAAATGACGAAAAAAATGGGTATTCCTAAATTAATCACTGATTTAGGAATAGATGCGACTGAATTTGCCGAAGCAATCCCAACAATGGCTCAGGCTGCATTGAAAGATAAATGCACATTAACAAATCCACGGTCAGTTACTGCGAAAGACTTAGAAGCTATTTATGCCAGAATTTATCGAGGTGGGTTCTAATGCGCTATATCACAGAGCAAGATTTACAGGTGCAACATCGTCATGAACCGTTAAAAAAAATTATGTTGACCCAAAATGAACGATTAACCCCGGGTGCCAGACAGTTTTTAGCGGACCATCAAATTAGGATAATTGATTGTGATAGTCCGATCGAAACAGCTGAAGAAACAGATAATTCTTTAAAAATCGCGGCCTTAACAACAAAGCGGCAAACTTTTTTTCCATTGTTGGAATTAGAATTATGGGAAGCTGCTTTAAAGGCAAGTGAAGTTAATCGAGATAGTTGTCAGCGAATCATTGAATTAGTTTCATTAGTTAAGCAGATTGCGACAGAAGATATAGCAGAGTTAGAAATTTGTGAAGTTGCCGAGATTAACACAGATGAACTCACTAGTGAGGAGATCTTTCAACCGACCGGCAAGATTATTTTGAAATTACGTCGAGCGTGTGTTTATAGCACGACTTTAAAAACGTGTGTTACAGCAGAACAAAAGGGTGCCTTAGAGTATTTAATTTATTTGATAAATAATGAGATTTGTCAGTTATTGACGTGATAGGATCTCAGAAAAACTGGGAAAAGATGAAGGAGTATTGTCTATGATGACTTTGACCGTAAGAGACTGCGATCAGCTAGTTGCAGACTTTGAAGCAGTAATTAAAAAGCCAAAAAAAAGTGCTACAGGTACTTATTATACCGGTGTCGATCTTGGGACCGCCTGCATTGTCTTAGCCGTCATGGACGAACACCATCAACCAGTAGCAGGAGCCTATCGTTATGCGGATGTTGTTCGTGATGGGATGGTTGTTGATTATATCGGGGCAATTACTATTGTAAGAGAATTAAAAGCTGAACTTGAGGCTAAACTTGAGACCGAATTGGTATACGCTGCCGCAGCTATTCCGCCAGATACAGATGAATTAGACGGTGGGGCAATCAAAAATGTAGTTCAAGGTGCTGGTTTTGAATTGACGAATGTCCTAGATGAACCAACTGCAGCAAATCAAGTATTAAATATTCAAAATGGGGCAGTAGTAGATATAGGTGGTGGAACAACTGGTATTTCCATCATTAAAGATGGTCAAGTCGTAAAAGTAGCCGATGATGCTACAGGTGGAACACATTTGACTTTGGTGACAGCTGGTGCTTATGGGTTTTCAATTTCGGAAGCAGAACTATATAAACGAGAACAAAAAAATCATCAAGAATTAATCGCCGTGTTAAAACCAGTTGTTGAAAAAATTGCGACTCTTATTATTAATCAGATCGCTGGTCATGAAATTGATGAATTATATTTGGTCGGTGGGACCGCTTGTTTAACAGGAATTGAAGAGATTATCGAAGCAAAAACGAAAATCAAAACTTATAAACCCCATAATCCAATGTTCGTTACGCCTTTGGGGATTGCTTTAAGTTGTACAGATGAGATTTCTTAAAAGAAACTATCTGGCAATAAGCTAAAAGTTTTAATCTCCATATATAATGGTAGCTTTTATTCTTTTATCTTATTGCCGGAGCCTCATTTAAATTTAAGGTTAGCAGTTAAAGACGTTTTTTAGTAAAAATATAAATGTATAAGGAGATCAGCAAATGGATTGTCGAATAATTAAAACACCTGGTGAAGGAACATTAGCGATTTTAAATCGACGTAAAGGTTCTGGTCCTAAAGCAGCATTAGAAGTATCGGATGCAGTTGGCTTGGTCCAAGGTAAATTGATTGAAATGGTTTGTGCCGCTGATATAGCTGAAAAAGCGGTGGGTGTAACCGTTGAAGATATTCGCGGCAGTTGTCCGCAAAATATGATTATGCTAGCGATTTTTGGCGATACCGCATCCGTTGAATCAGCGTTAGATGAAATAAAACGTAAAGAGAAGGAACACAAATGGTAACCGCGCGTTTGATTGACAATATTTGGGCAACCAGAAAGTCTGAACGTTTAAACGGGTTGAAGCTTATGATCGCAGAAGTGATTGGAGGTTCTCGTGATGGCGAGCAAATGATTGTCTGCGATGTGATTGGTGCGGGGATTGGTGACCGAGTAATCGTGACGACTGGCAGCGCGGCGAGACGAATGTTAGAAGATGATTCGATCCCAGTTGATGCTGCGGTAATCGGAATTATTGATGAAAGTTGTGAATCTGTATAGAGAGGATCAAAAGCAATGAAGAAATTGATTTGTGTGAGTAATGTAACACAAGCACATAAAAATGGGGAAGCGATCTTTGTGGATCAGAATACGATCATCACCCCCGCTGCTAAGGATTTAATTGAAACTTTTCAAGTCCCATTAGAAGAATGCGATAAGCAAGTCCTGACAGATACTATTTTACCTAATAATCTCAATAAAGAGACCTTATTACAGTTATTAAAAATGATTTTAGCAGATGAAAATCAACCATTTAGTTGTGAGAAGCATTCAACTGGCTTAAAGGTAGTTCGGGGCGACAGTGTAGAAATGGCTGTCTTTGATACTGGTAACCCAGCAGACAAGGTTTATTACCAAGAATTAGTCAGTAAAGAGGAAAGTAAGATAAGTGCAGGCTTTTTAGAAATTGATCATTCTCAATTTGATTGGGAATTAACGTATGAAGAAATTGATTATGTTATTAGCGGCACATTGGAAATCACAATTGAAGGCAAAAAATATACAGCACATCCTGGTGACGTTGTTTTTGTACCAAAAAATAGCAAAGTTATTTGGGGATCACCGGATAAAGTGAAACTATTCTATGCTACGTATCCCGCGAACTGGCCAGATTTAATTTAGTCTGGTTATATAAACGGCAGGAATTTTAGCTATCGTCATCGTAGGGGACATTTTTAAGCTATTCCAATATTAATTGAAGGAGTAAGCAATGAGTGCATTAGGATTAATCGAAACACAAGGCTTATTGGCAGCTATTGAAGCAAGTGATGTAATGTTGAAAACTGCGGAAGTAAACTTGTTGACCAAAGAATTAGTTGGCGGTGGTTTAGTTACAGTTATTGTGACCGGCGATGTCGGTGCTGTTAAAACTGCTGTTAATGCAGCGGCCTCGTCCGTTGAAAGATTAGGAAAAGACTTATTATGTTCAAAACACGTAATTGCTCGCCCAGATGAGAGTCTAATGCGTGAACAGCTGATCATATCAATCAAACAAGACAAACCAGCAGAAGTCGAGCCGTTATCTAGTGAAGTAGTTGAGGCTGAAGTAGTCGCAGTGGAAGAGAAGAAACAATCCAACAACGAAGCTGCAAGCTCTGAAAAGCTAGAACTATCTTTAGAAAAATTGAGTGAAGAAGAATTGAAAACAACACTATCAGCGATGAAGATAGTAGATTTACGCAAATTAGCAAAAAAACAGCCACATTTTTCAATTACTAATAAAGATATTTATAAAATCAATAAAGAAAAACTTATTGAAGCATTAAGCACTTACTTTAATAGGAATTGATCAAAAGAGGAGCAACAGTAATGAACGAATTTGATAAAGATTTACGCTCAGTTCAAGAAGCTCGTGATTTATCCCGAGCTGGAAAAGCTGCAGCACAAGAGTTTGCGACATTTACGCAAGAACAAGTAGATTCTATTTTAAAAAGTATGAAAGAAGCTGCTGAAAAATTTTCTGTATGTTTGGCTAAAGCTGCAGTAGATGAGACAGGGTTTGGGAAAGTCGCAGACAAAGCTTATAAAAATCATGCCGCTGGAACATTATTGTATGAACAAATCAAAGATGAAAAAACAGTAGGAATTATTAGTGAAGATAAAACAAAAGGAACACTTGATGTAGCAGAACCAGTTGGTTTAATTTTAGGGATTGTCCCTTCTACCAATCCAACTTCCACAGTGATTTTCAAGTCAATGGTAGCGTTGAAATCAAGAAATGCCATCGTTTTTGCTCCGCATCCGGCAGCAGCACAATGTACTAAAAAAGCTGCTGATATGATGGCGCGAGCAGCCGAAGCAGCTGGTGCTCCTAAAGGAATCATCAGCTGTGTATCAACGCCAACAATGGCAGCTACTAATGAATTGATGCACGCTAAAGAAATTAGTTTGATTATTGCGACGGGTGGTCCTGGAATGGTGAAAGCCGCATACAGTTCTGGCAAACCAGCAATTGGTGTAGGTGCTGGAAATTCACCTGCTTATATTGAAAATAGTGCAGATGTGAAACAAGCCGTTTCACAAATCATTGCTAGTAAAACTTTTGATAATGGAACAATTTGTGCTTCAGAACAATCTATCATTTGTGAAGAAAGTAATGAAGCTGAAGTTGTTGCAGAATTGAAAGCACAAGGCGCTTACTTTATGTCTGAAGAAGAAACTAACAAAGTTTGCGGCTTACTCTTTAAAAATGGTGGTCATGCAATGAATGCGAAATTTGTCGGTCGTTCACCGCAAGTTATCGCTGAAGCAGCTGGATTTACAGTCCCTCATACAACAACTGTTCTAATTGGTCATCAAAATGGTGTAGGAGAAGGTAATCCATTATCTTATGAAAAATTGACGACAGTTTTAGCTTTTTATGTAGTTAAAGATTGGGAAGAAGCTTGTCAATTGAGTATCGATCTTTTGCAAAATGGGATTGGTCATACGATGAGCATCCATACGAATAATCGTGATATCGTGTTAAAATTTGCAGCGAAACCTGCTTCGCGAATTTTAGTTAATACAGGAGGGAGCCAAGGAGGAACAGGAATTAGTACCGGCTTACCGATTTCATTCACATTAGGGTGTGGAACTTTTGGCGGCAGTTCTGTTTCTGAAAATGTCAGCCCTAAACACCTGTTGAATATTAAAAAAGTTGCTTATGGCTTAAAAGATGTCACAACATTGGTTCAGGGAGATCCTAGTTTTTCACATGCTGAATTAGAAGGACCAATTGAAGCTTGTTTAACATCTGATAAACCCTCAAAAACTAGTTCAGAAAAGAGTTCAGATACCAAGTTTAGCGAGACCGAACTATCAGAATTAGCAGAAGTGGTACGTAAGGTTTTAACTCAAATGAACGCATAAACAACGATCAGATAAAATAAAATTAGCTAAATAAGGAGAAAAAATGGAAGATTATGAAGCCATATTAAATGCACTAATGGCACATTTAAATCCCGCGGGTATGCCACAAGATAACACTATTCCTGTAGGAATTTCAAACCGACATATTCACTTAAGTCAATCAGCTGTGGATAAATTATTTGGTAGTAACTATCAATTGACTAAATTAAAAGATTTATCCCAACCTGGTCAATATGCTTGTAAAGAATGTCTGATGATTTGTGGACCCAAAGGTGTAATTGAAAAAGTTCGTATTTTAGGTCCGGTTCGTCCAGAAACACAAGTAGAAATTTTGCAAAGTGATACGTTTAAATTAGGTATAAAAGGCGCATTACGTCTGTCTGGAGATTTAGCTGGAACTCCAGGGATTACTTTGGTAGGTCCGAATGGTTCATTTGAAGTTATTCAAGGAGCGATTGTAGCTAAGCGTCATATTCATATGTTGCCAGAAGAAGCAGTTCGTTTTGGAGTAACCGATGGTGAGTCTGTTACTATTGAATTTGCGGGTGAACGAGGCGGCAGTTTAGCCAATGTTATTGTCCGGGCGAAAGAAAATTCCGGATTAGAATGTCACATCGACACTGAAGAAGCGAATGCTCTTGGCGTTAAGTCAGGAACAAAAATAAAAATTAAAAAATAATTAGGAGGAATATAAAATGAAATCAGATGCATTAGGAATGATTGAAACAAAAGGATTAATCGGATCAATTGAGGCGGCTGACGCCATGGTCAAAGCAGCAAATGTTACTTTGGTTGGTAAAGAACGAGTTGGTGGTGGAATCGTCACTGTATTGGTTCGTGGTGATGTAGGTGCTGTTAAAGCAGCAACTGATGCTGGTGCGGCAGCAGCTCAACGTGTGGGAGAATTGTTATCTGTTCATGTTATCCCACGCCCACATGCAGAAGTTGAATCGATTTTACCAACAACAAATGCTTAATTTGAACAACTAAAGGTATTTATTAATAGTATGGTCAATAACGAGGTAGTTTTACAATCTTGGTAAATGACTGCGGCATGAGAAAAAATGACTCTAAAAGTTAACTATAAACTACGCCTCCTGAGTTAGAGAAAAGAACTAATTCAAGGGGCGTAGTTTACACTCTGAGCTTTTTAGGCAAATTACTCATTTGAACATTAACCATTATTTCAGAATAAATATTTGCTGGACTAAAGTAGTTCAGCGATTTCTTCATCGATAATTAAGTCAGTAATAACATTCATATTAAGTAAGGTTTGGACACTTTCAGTTTTTTCTTTTCCTGTAGCAACAATTGCTACCCGAGGAATCTTCTTAATATCTTTCAATTCAATTCCAAGCAATCGTTGAGAGAACCCTTTTCTTAGGGGAGTACCATCAGCGGTAAAAATAGTGCTGCCAATATCACCGATAGCATGTTCGTTTTTCAGTAGCTCTGCTTCTGTTTTGGAGATATATTTCAATTTTTTATAAGTAGAAGAATGAATTGGATTGCTGACCCCTAATAGAGCAAACTCAACGTTTTTTCCTTCATCAATAATTTCTTTTATTAATTCTGTACGAAGAAGAGTTTCTTTTACTTCTACGGTGTCCGCTATAGCGGGTGCGTAAAAATAGGACACATCACAATTATATTTCTCAGATAATACAAAAGCTAAATGATTGGAATGAAAGCGAACTTCAGAAAGTCCAATACCACCAATTAACGGAGTGATTTTTAAATGGTTTAATTTTAGTAAGTTTGCTTGTTCCACATATTCATAAAGCGTAGTCCCCCAACCAATTCCTAATTTGGTGATGTTTTTAAGCAAAGGTTCAATAAGATCAGCACATAATTTACCTGCCGCGGTCTTCATATTTTTTTGTCCTTTTGCAGCGATTTTAACATTTTTCAAGTCATATTTTTCTGTAAGCTTTTCCTGAAGTTTTACTAAGTGTAACTCATTATGTTGTATTGTGATCTTCACAATACCATTTTTTTTAGCTTCATGGAGCAATGAGGCAACTGTCGGACGTGAAATGTTTAATTTTTTTGCAATATCACTTTGAGTCTCTTCGTTTTCATAGTATAAAAGAGCAACCTTCAGTATTAAATCTTCTCTGTCTAACATATTTCATTCCCTCCTAGAACATGAGTAACATATGTTCCAAAATTATGTTTTTTGTATCAAACAATATGGCTAGATGCATTGACAAGTTAAACCAATTATACTACAATTTTTACAAAAGTAAATATATATTTACAAATGTAAAAGGAGATGGTTGGTTTGTTAGTTAATTCTAAAGAGATACTTTTAAAAGCTAGAAAAGAGAACTACGCAATCCCCGCTACGAATTTTATTGATTTAGATTCCGCTCGGACGTTTGTTATGGTAGCAGAAAAATTAAATAAGCCTTTGATATTACCGTTTGCCCAGGCGCATAAAGAAATAATTTCATTGGAAGAGGCAGCATTAATCGGTAAATATTTAGCTGAAAAAGTTTCTGTTCCTGTTGTATTACATTTAGATCACGGAGAAGATTTCAATTTTATTAAACGAGCTATTGAGTTAGGCTTCACGTCTGTAATGATAGATGCTTCAAAAGAAAGTTTAGAAAATAATATTAAAATTACAAAAGAAGTCGTTGATTATGCGCATCAAAAAAATGTCACAGTAGAAGCTGAATTAGGGCATGTTGGTGCAGGTACTAATTACGAAAATCATGAGACGACTGATTCTGTTTATACAGAAGTAAAGGATGTTCAAACGTTCTTGAAGAATACAGATGTAGATTCTTTAGCGGTCTCAATTGGAACCGCTCACGGTGCTTATAAAGGAACCCCAATATTAAATTTTGAACGACTAGCGGAAATTCGAGAGATAACAGAAGTGCCATTAGTATTACATGGAGGTTCTTCATCAGGAAATACGAATTTAAATCGATGTGCAGTAAGTGGAATTGCTAAAATCAATATTTTTACTGATTTTTTAAATGCGGCATATAAAAAAAATATAGAGGGAAATCCAAGGGACTATTTAGAAATGAAATTTCTTGCTAATGAAGCGATGTCCGAAACTTTAGAAGGTTGTTATAAAGTTTTTGCAACTAAAAGTATAAATTAAAAAGGAGTAAGAAATGACTAATAGAATTAAATACCCATTTTTTGTATTCAATCCTAAGTCTTATCTGTATGGAGAAGAGTTATTGATTTTGGCCAAAAGAGCAGATGAATTAGCTTTAAAATATCCGGAATGCTCTATATTGGTAACGGTTCCATACGCTGATATTTCTGCAGTAAAAGATGCGACAAAAAATATTATCGTAACTGCACAACACATGGATGGTATTGAACCAGGAAGAGGAATGGGACATGTGTTACCAGAATCTATCTATCATGCAGGAGCACGTGCAGTTTTTTTAAATCATGCTGAAAAACCATTAACACTGGCCGCCTTAGCACAGTCAATGAAAAAAGCGAAAGCAATGGGAATTAAGACTATTGTTTGCGCAGACTCGATAGATGAGGCCAGAGCAATAGCTGTTATGGGAGCAGATGTAATTTTATGTGAGCCAACAGAACTGATTGGTACTGGTAAAACTAGTGATGATAGTTACGTCCAGCAAACAAATCAGGCGATTAAAGCGATTGACAAAACTATTTTAGTTATGCAGGCGGCAGGAATTAGTACAGCAGCTGATGTATACCATACAATTAAATTAGGAGCCGATGGGACTGGATGCACAAGTGGGATAACTAATGCTGATTCTCCGATAGATATGCTAACTGACATGGTCGAAGCACTAATGAAAGCATTCAAGGAAAGAGGCCAGAAAAAATGAACGTAAAGCATGAACAACTCGCACTTGATACACAAGCAGGAAAAATTACTTATTTAGATATTACACATCAATTGAGGAATGCTGTCAAAAATTCTGGAATCAAAGATGGGTTCTGTGCAATAACTACACCACATACAACATGTTCAGTAATTTTTGAAGAATACGTACATGATAAAGACTGGAAAGGAGATGAATTTTTACAAGTTGATCAAAATCGGATTTTAGAAAGATTAATTCCAAAACAGCAGACTGAATCCGATTATTTGTATCCTGGACCTGCACACGTAGAGTTTTTAAAAGATTTGGCGGCAAAAGATCCAAACTATTTACCTGATCCAGTATCAATTTTAAATGCAGATGCTCATATCAAAGGTTCACTATTTGGAGCTAGTGAAACGGTAATTATTAAAGATGGGGAACCTTTAATCGGCTCAGTTGGTTATATCTATTTTATCGATTGGGATCAAAATAGAGAACGTACTCGCACTTGTAACTTGATGATTATGGGGCAATAGAGGAAACTAAGGAGCAACTACGATATGCGATATGATCGTATATTGTAGTTGCTTTTTAATCTGGATTAAAAAGTACAGTAGAAAATAGTTTGAAAGCTTATAAAGCAGTGAGGAGATACTGGAACTTCATATGAAAAAAGTGCTGATTTTCCTGTAAAACATGAGTGTTTTAAATTTAACAATGACTAAAAAAATAAAAACAGTTTTGAAATGAAATCTCAAGTAATTTAGCATTTTTTTCCTTCGTCCTCTATTATGAAAATCACACCCTTAAATTTGACTGGCTAAGTGTTTTTTAGGATTGGATATTTCACTTTAGGGTGTTTAAGCAGTATACTTCGGGTATAATTTTGGACTCTTTTATGGAGGTATTTGAGATGGAGAAGTATAAAAATATTATTATTGGTTTCGGCAAGGGCGGCAAGACATTAGCTAAAGTATTAGCAAGCAGAGGAGAATCTGTCTTAGTCATTGAAAAAGCAAAGCGTATGTATGGCGGGACTTGTATCAATGTCGGATGCATCCCCTCGAAATCGTTAATTGTAAATGGAGAAAAAGGAGTGCCGTTTACAAAAGGAATAATGAAAAAAGAAGCATTGACTGCTAAATTGCGTAATAAAAATTATCATATGATTGCGGATGAAGCTACGGGGACTGTGATGGATGGGACTGCGCATTTTATTTCAAATCATATTTTGGAAGTTGACAATGAAGGGCTCACACGTGTAGAAGGGGACCGGATTTTTATTAATACTGGGGCGACTCCGATTGTTTTGCCAATCAAAGGATTAAAAGAAAGTAAATACGTTGTCGATTCGCTTGCGGCGATGGATTTAGAAGTGTTACCGGAAACGTTAGTGATTATCGGTGCTGGTTATATTGGCTTGGAATTTGCCTCAATGTTTGCTAATTACGGTTCCAAAGTTATTGTTTTGGATGCAAAGGAAAAATTCTTGGCACGTGAAGATGATGATGTTGCGGACCTGATTTTTAAAGATTTAACAGCACAAGGAATCGAGTTTCATTTAGGCGTTTCACTAGATGAAGTGAGTGATCGGACAGATCATGCCAAGATCATTTATACTGAAAATGGTCAAACAGCTACGATTAATGCAGATAAAATTTTGGCAGCAACTGGACGCAAACCCAATATAGCAGGATTAGGTCTAGAAAACACAGATGTGAAAATAACGGATCGTGGAGAAATCGTGGTGGATGATCTGTTACGGACAGATGCACCGAACGTTTGGGCGATCGGGGATGTTAAAGGTGGACCGCAATTTACGTATGTTTCTTTGGATGATTATCGGATTATTTTGGATCAATTGGATGGGAATAATACTCGTTCATTAAAAGATCGAACGATCGTGCCATCTAGTGTTTTTATTACACCGCCTTTATCAACCGTTGGCTTAACTGAAAAAGCGGCCAAAGCAATGGGGCTTGATTACAAATTATTCAAATTTATGACTGCCGGTGTACCTAAAGCAAATATCTTAGAAGATCCTAAAGGAATGTTCAAAGTACTTGTAGATCCAAAAACAGAGAGAATCCTTGGAGCAAGTATTTATGCCGAAGAATCACATGAAGTCATCAACCTGATCACATTGGCAATGAAAGGTGATTTGCCTTATATACTGTTGAGGGATCAGATTTATACCCATCCAACAATGAGTGAAGCATTGAATGATGTGTTGAAATAAACAATATTGAAAAATAGAGGAAAAAATCAACAATTATTGATTTTTTCCTCTATTTTTTTGATGTTTTTTCTAAAAGGTATACATGAGAAAAGTTCTTCAACTTTTTTGGTAATAAGTTGGTGGCGGATAGTCAGCGTTTGAAAGTTGGTTTGATTGTTTGTCATAGACTGAATCATTTGGGGAAACCGAGGGAGTTCAGTTTAGTTAGTGTGTCCTGATATTTCATTTTTATCTAGTAGGAGCAAAGGCCAAATTCTGATAGCTGGGTGGACTGTTTCTGTTACAAGATAAAGTATAGAAGGTGAAATTAAATAACTAATGATTTTTATAGCGGAGAATTAAAATGAGAACGAAATGAAGTTAAAGGGCTTTAATTATTCATTTAAACCTAAAATATTTTAATTTTTATCTAACAATCGATGTTTTTGTTATAAACGTCAAATAATCTTTAAAATAAAAAAACGATTATTCTTATGAAAAAAGTGTTGTAAGTAAAGCGTTTGTGCGCTCTCTTTTTTTTATTTTTTTAAATACTAAAAAAGATAAAAAAGAAATAGAAAAATCTTCGTATTATACTTCTTGTCGTGAGGAAGGGAGGAGCAAAATGAAGAATACATTGCTGGCCATGTTCAGTGTTGTTTCATTATTTTTGGGACAGGCAGCAACCATTGAAGGGGTTTTCGCAGATGAGAATAGTGGAGAAACAAATATTGCTAAAAGTATGGATTCTACGATCTCTTCGGAAAATGGTCCAATTGATCCAGTCAATCCAAGCCTTGAAAATTCTCAAGAAGTTACTCAGGAAACAACAGAAAATTCAACAACAGAAACTACTGACACTAGTCAAGAGACAGAAGGAGCAAACTCAAGTACAGAAGAACCAATTGAGAAAGCTAACCAAGATGTTTCACCAAAAGCGGCAACAATCGTTACCAGTTGGGAGGAATTATCTGCTGCGCTAGGAGATACCACTGTTAGTCAGATAACGGTGTCGAAAGATCTGCAAGCAACCAAAGATATATTGGTCAACCGTGCAGTTTCAATTGATTTTGGGAAGCACGTAGTTAATTTTTCTACTTACTCGATTATCGTGGACGACAAAGCAGATCTGAAAGTATCTGACTTGACTTTTACGGGCAGCAAGACGGCATTTAGAGGAAATAAAACGTACAGTACCACCTTAGGGACAATCCAATTCAATGGAACGATCACTGCCCAGGCAACAAATACGGGGGCGTTTCTAACGATGCCGGGTGGAACGGCGCTATTTTCTGCCGCTGAATTCACTTACAGCAATTCTTCAGCGATTGGAGTAATGAAACCTGGAATCGATGTTAAAAATTTGACGATTACCAATGGAACGATCGTCAAATCAACTGCTGCAAAATTTGTTGCAACTACAGACGCTGCAGATGTAGGCGGCAACTACATAATTGATGGCGGTTCTATTGTAAGTACCAATGACACACTAGGATCCTTAAATACCTCTGGCCAAGTTTGGAAGTTAGGTTATACCGTAACTTTTAGCGTTACAGGACCAGGGACTAAGCTGTTGATTGAAACAAATTATGCAAACAGTAGAGTAGAAGGCAACGGTGCTTTTGTTATCGGCTCGAGTAGTGTCTCAGCCACAAATGCCAATTCGAAATTGATCGTGACAAATAGTGCTGAATTTACGATCAACAGCGAAACATCGACAGCGATGTATTTGAATGGGGAAGGCAGTAGCATTGAAGTTAGTCAAAAAGGCGCATTAGCGCTCACACAAAAAAACGAGATAATCAAAAGTACCAATGAGACGTTGCGCTTAGGCAGTAATACGAACAATAAAAAAATCTCCGTTAGTGACCAAGGTGTTTTCAAAGTAACCAAAGAAAAAGGTTTAAACGCTGCACTTTACATAAGTGGAGACAATAATGAAGTTTCTGTAACTAGTGGAGCAGATTTTATCGTCAAACAACTAGAACCTACACCGCAAGCCACTTCTGATGACGCAAAAGCGCAGGCGATTATTTTTAGGAGCAATTTAGCAAATCCTAAAAACACATTTACATCCAGTGGAACAAATACGAATATTGAATTGATTTCCAGCGGTGGCGGTGTCATTCAGCAGAGTACCAACAATGGTCCAAAAGGAACGTTGGGTATCACTGTGGGCCCAGGTGTTTATTTTGTCGCCAGGGGAAAAGTTTCCAATCATGTCATTAAGCGAACTGAAGGACTTTTTGAGGCGAACGTTCTTAATTTCAATCTCGATCAGCCCAAATACTATGATATTCGTAACAATAATGGGGAACTCGGAGCAATGTTCATCGGTGAGACGCAATCGACTTTCAATACGAAGAACTCCACGATTTCTTTTTGGAAAGATACTGAGAATTTAGATGGGAATGCATCACATTTTTGGAAAAATGCTACGTTTGCTTTTAGCGGGAAGGATTTGGGAACGTTGAGTAGCGCATCGATTGCTGAAATGAATACGGTATTTACAACAAGCAACACGCTGACAAATTATGCACGGATCAGTGCCAATAATCAGTTAGGCCAAATCGACGCGTTGCGAAAACCAACGGATGCGGATCGTTACATTTATGCGCATGCTAGTTTTCCAGAAGGCAAATACGACGAGCCGCGAGATGCGATGGCTGATGAAGTGAAGCTAACACTGGGAGTTTATGATTCAGAAAATAATGAAATCAAAAAAATAGCGGGGAATACGCAGGGAGAGTTTTCCATTTATGGAGAAGCAACGACTGCTGGCTGGACAAAGATTCCTTATGAAGGGCTGTTAACAGCAGGAACTCAAATTAAAGTACTGCAAGCACAACTATTAGACGAAGCGAATCAACCGACCATCACGCTGCCTGCAGAAGATTTGTTGGCAGAGCCTCAGACAGTTGTTGATGTCACACCACCAGAACCGATAAAAGCCGCGACCAGCGTGCTTGCACCGAATGCGCGAACCATTTCCGGAACTGGAGAACCAGGGGCGCTGATTTCACTAGAAGTAAATGGAGCGGCAGTTGTAAGTACAACAAGTGTCAAAGCGGATGGGACATTCGAACTGGCATTGCCTGAAACAGTAAATTTAAAAATCGGCGATGTGATTCAAGTTTTTGCCAAAGATCATGCGGGGAAAGCGGATATAACCAATCCTCCAACTACAAATGATGCGATCGGAAATATTGAACCTAAAACAGAGGTTGATTTTCATGATACAAGTTTTAAAGCCGCGACGATTTTGCCAGTCGATGGTGTGTTGTCCTTTATTTCAGCTCCGAATATTCTTTTTGGTACGCAAAGTGTGACGACGAAAGAACAAACGTATCGACCAGAACAAATTGAAGGCCAACTAGCGATCTCGGATACTCGAGGAACGGATAAAAGTGCTGTTCGTCTGTACTTAAAAGAATCGGAGCCATTAAAAAATGCTGATTTACAATTGACGGACGGATTGCGCTACACCAATCAAGCGGGAGAAACACAAATCGTATCTTCGCAAGGCATTTTGGTGGAAGAGTATTCAGCAATTAAAACGGTCATTGTTTCAGATTGTTGGAATAAAGAAAACGGAACACAAGCAAAAGGATTTTCATTGACCGTTCCGGTAGAAAAACAAAAAGCCGGTGCGTTTCATGGAGAATTAGAGTGGTCATTGCAGACAGTGCCTGCAAACAACTAGCAGATTGGAAGATGAACAATGAAGAAAATAATCTCACTCATTATCATTGCTGGTTTTGTTTTTTTAGGGACAAGTCAGGTATCTGCTGAAACGAGCGGTTATCACTCGACAGGTGAGGTCGGTTTTTTTGGAAGTTATGAAACAGGCTCGCCTGGAACAACAGATACTAGCAATGACTTCACTCAGACACAAAATAATCAGCAAAAAAATCAATCGATTCAATCAGTAGGAGCCAAATTATTACCTAAGATATCAGATGAAAAAAATTCATTTGCGATTTTGGGACTACTATTACTCATCATTTTTTTATGGCTTCTATTGATGAAAAAAAGGAGAAAAGAAGAATGAAAATAAAATCAACTTACGCAACCGCCGCTTTATTAAGTATCAGTTTATTAGGGAGTTTGCCGCTGACTAGTTTTGCGGCAGAAGGAGATGCGGCAAGCACCGTTACGTCAAAAGGCGAGATCAACTTTAAAGCAGACAGCACGCCGACTGATCCGGTCGATCCAACGAACCCAGAAGATCCTAAACCGCCAGTTGATCCTAATCCCGGCACACCTGGACCGTTAGCAATCGACTTTGCTTCAAGTTTCAAATTTGGTGAACAAATCATCAGTACAAAGAATGAAACTTATTACGCCGCTGCTCAAACTTTTGCGGATGGAGATACGGGTCCCAATTATGTTCAAGTTACTGACAAACGCGGAACCTTTGAAGGGTGGACGTTAAGTGTTGCACAGAGCGGACAATTTGCAACAGCTGACACAGACGGCAGCAAAGAATTGACTGGAGCGGCATTAACTTTAGGAAATGGGGAAGTTGATTCAGTAACAGATCTAGCTTATAAACCTGGAACAGTTGCGGCAGAAACAACGCTTGTGCCTGACCAAAAAGTTGAGTTAGTGGCAGCCAACACTGATCAAGGAATGGGGACATGGGTATATCGCTTTGGCAATATAGAAAATACAAACGCAGATGCATCGGTTGCTCTAAGTGTACCGGGTAAAACACCAAAATTGGCAAAGCAATACAGCACGACATTGAATTGGTCCTTAGAAACAATCCCTGCCAACTTAAATAGTTAAATGTGAAAGGAAGTAGCGGGGATGAAAAGAATCCTACTCGTGACTGGCTTATTGGTCACTTTGATCGCAGCGCCCGCTGTCAGTACTGCAGCGATGTATCCTTCCGATGGGCGTGTTCAATTTGTGCCGAACAATGATCAAACACCGCCAGTCGATCCAACTGATCCGCAAGAGCCGGTCAATCCGGAGACACCTGGCGGACAACCGCCAGAAGCAGGACAGGCTGGTCCATTATCCATTGATTTTGCGTCATCATTTTCATTTGGTGTTAACCGTATTTCTAATAAAGATCAGATTTATTATGCAGACGCGCAGACTTATCGCGATACGGCACACTTGACGCCTAATTATGTTCAGGTAACAGATAATCGCGGAACTGCTTCCGGCTGGGTGCTGACTGTGAAACAGCTACAACAATTTCAAGCAGATAATGCAGCGCTTGAAGGTGCCTTTGTTTCTTTCGGTAATCCTCATGTAAATAGCAATTCGACGGACAGTTTGGCACCGGCTGCATTAGCGGTGAAGGCTTTATTGCCTAATAGTTCAGAGACTCAGGTGATGACGGCTGACAAAACAGAAGGTGCGGGAACTTGGGAAGATTACTGGGGTGAGGTAACAGATTTAGCTCAAGAAAAACCAGATGGTCATTTTTATACTCGGAAAATGACCAAAGCAATCCAACTTCATGTTCCAGGAAAAACAGTGAAGTTGCCTAAAACTTATCGAACAACCTTTGTTTGGAGCTTAAAAGAAATTCCAAGCAATTGATTATTTTAATGAAAGAAGGAAAAAAATATGAAAAAAATTACGCTTTTCTCAACACTTGCTATCTTAGGAACACTCGCTTTATCAACGACCAATGTTTTCGCAGCAGACGGCGGTGTTTATAAATCAAATGGACAGATCAGTTTTGTACCTAATGAGGATCCAACTGATCCAGTTGACCCGACTGATCCAGAAAATCCAGTTGATCCGGTTGATCCAACTGATCCAGAAGGTCCAGGCGAAGGAACGGCGGGACCATTATCTATCGATTTTGCTTCAAGTTTTAATTTTGGAGAACAGAAGATTACTTCTAGCAATCAAGTCTATAAAGCCGCGGCTCAAGAATATAAAAATAGTTCAGGTGAAATCAAAAAAGGTCCAAACTATGTCCAAGTAACCGACAATCGCGGAACAGAAGCTGGTTGGAAATTGATGGTAAAACAAGATGCCCAATTTAAATCAAGTAGTGAAAAAGAATTGACTGGTGCTTCGCTTCAATTAACCAATGGGAATATTGTTACGGCATCTACATCCGCAGAACCAGCAAGTGAAGCCGCAGTTACACTCGTGCCTGGAGAAGAAAGCAAGTTAATGAATGCTGCAGCTGGCCAAGGTGCTGGAACATTTCTACTAGATTGGGGAACGGATGAAACAACTGGTGGACAAAGTGTCTCATTATCTGTTCCTGGATCGACTACAAAATATGCAGAAAAATATGCAACAACGCTAACCTGGACGTTGACGGATACACCGGACAACGCGTAGGACTAATAGAAACGGGTAGAAAGGTTCTTTTCGGGACCTTTCTCTTCCTATTTATTGAGGTGAAGAAAGTGAAGAAAATTTTTGTCTTATTGCTAGCATTGATCAGCGGGTTAGTGATCTATCCTTCTGTGAACCAAGCAGGAGAATTTAATTTTGCAGTAAATCCGGTTATTCCGGAAAATCAAGTCGATAAAAGTGTTAGTTATTTTGATTTGCTATTAGGAGAAAATCAAAAACAAGAATTGCAAGTTGCTCTGAGAAATGATACGGAGCAAGCTGTAGTTGTCGATGTCGATCTGGCAAATGCGACTACAAATACGAATGGTGTAGTTGAGTACAGTCCAAATAAAATTCCGATAGATCCTAGTTTGAAGCATCAGTTGAGTGATATTGCTGAAGCGCCAAAATCAATTACGGTACCTGCAAATGGACAAACAGAGTTGAAAATCAACTTAACGATGCCTGATGAAAGTTTTTCCGGTGTTATTGCTGGCGGAATCACTCTGAGTCAGCACAAAGAAGCGGAAAAAGAAGAGAGTCAAGCGGCTGGTGTATCCATTAAAAATGAATTTTCTTATGTCATCGGGTTGGTAGTAAGAGAAAATGAACAGACGGTTGAACCGAATCTGTTGTTAAACGATGTGAGGCCCGATCAACTCAATGCTCGAAATGTGATCGTATCTTCGCTTCAAAATGATCAGCCAACGTATATCAATCAAGTGGCAATCGATGGTATTGTAACGAAACAAGGCAATTCGAAAGCCTTGTATAAAGTCAATCAATCAGGGATGCAGATCGCGCCAAATTCAAGTTTTGCTTTTCCACTACCTTTAAACGGCGAAAAATTAGAAGCTGGGCGTTACCATATGAAATTGACAGTTTATGGAAATAAAAATGAAAAAGGCAAGTATGAACAAAAAGTAGGCGAAAAATTTGATCATCGCTGGGTTTTGGAAAAAGATTTTGTTGTCTCTGAAAAAACCGCAGATAAATTGAATAAACAAGATGTCACTATCAAAGAAGAGAATAATTGGTGGATCTATCTACTAATCGGTATTATTTTATTGCTGCTTGTTTTGATCGTCTTATTGCTGATATTTTTACGAAAGAAAAAGGAAGAGGATAATGAAAAAGAAAAAAATAGTTAGTGCACTCTTTCTTTCTAGCAGTTTTGCTTTGCTGCTCAATGTCAATGAAGTTCATGGGGAAGTCCCTATTTATAATCCGATGGATCCGACAGAGGAAGTAACACCGATTGAAGGGACTAGTACGACCACAGAACCACCGAAGACAAGTTCCTCTGCAGAAGAAACCACAGAAACTGCAGAGATGCAACCAAAGAAAGCAGAAAAAAAGCAATCAGAAAAAAAAGTTGATAAAACAGCGGCTCACAAATCGCAGAAAAAAAATGAACGGGTTTGGTTGGATGATCTTTTAGCGGATGACCAATTTGCGACGCTGCCAACAACTGGTGGAGGCGGTACTCCTGTTTTAGAAACAAATGTTTTGGCAAAAGTAGCAGCGAAACTTTCCGGTAAAGTACTCATGGGCAGCAGTTCTCAAAAAAGTATTCGTTTCATCTTGTAGTAAGAGAACATTCGTTGTAAATTGGGGGTAGAGATAGAAAATTTTAAAAGTTCATTTATTAGGTGGAAGATTATGAATTGGGAGTTTTTATTAGAAAAAGAAGATCGACAAAAATTGCAGCTGTTAAGGCTTTTAGATCGGCAGCCAAATCAAAAAGTACGTATTAAAGAGATCCAAGAGATGCTGGGTTATTCTTATTACTTGGTGAAAAATACTATCTTAGAGATCGAAAAAGATATTTTGGAACTGGATTTATCGAATTATTTTGCAATTGAGATCACGGAAACTTACGTGAACCTCTACGAAAAGATGAATGCAAATACGACCCTGTTCCTGCACCATTATTTACGAGGATCGATCCAAGTAAAAATTTTAACAGAATTATTTTTTAAGGAACATTTTTCTATTTCCCAGTTTGCGGAAGAACATTTTTCCAGTTATGCTTTTGTTTATAAACGCTTTTTGCAATTAAAACAAAGTTTAAAGGATGAGGGAATCAAAATTGATCGAAGAAATCGTATCGTGGGCGAGGAACATACGATTTGGTTATTTTTTGGTCATTTGTTCCAAACAATCTATTCTATTGAAGAGATTTGACCACCTGAACAGTTTCGACTGATAGAACAGACAGTGAACCGGATCCAGCCGCTTTTAGCAAAAACACTTACGGAAACAGTCAAAGCAAATTTTTATCAACTATTGTTAGTCTTCTTGACCCGCTACAATCAAGGACGTAATTTGAGATTTGCTAAAAAAGAAAGACAGCTGTTAGAGCGGCTCAAACCCGCAAATCAAGCACTATTTGATGGAATCAAACAAGAAATCACCAGGGCTTTTGATCTGCCGGATGAGACAATCGAAGAGGAAGGATTATTTTTATTGAATCTTCTTTATACCGAATCTTTGACAGAACCAATCGGGCAGCTGTTTCCAGAGGCGGAAACACTAGTGATTACTAACTTCATCACCGAATTTGAACAAGTTTTTCAGATGAAACTTGCTGAAGCTGAAGAGCGAAATCTGCGTTCTGCGTTGGAGTTGCTGGTGTGGGATGTTTTTTGTTTTCCCGCAAGAAGCCGCTTTTTCGTTGATACGATCGAGATTACCTATTTTAAGAATAGTTATCCCGAATATTTTGATTTTTGCCAACGGGTGATGTCGCAAACCAAGCTAGTAGACAATAAAGTTCAAGGCCGCTTTTTATTTTATTACGGGTTACTGACGTTGATCCGTTTTATTCCGATTACGCGAGTTTCAGAATCAATCGAAGTTTGTATTGATTTTTCGATTGGCGAAAGCTACAACGACTTGATCAAAAGGGACCTGCTTTATTTTTCTTCATTAAATATCGAAGTCGTTACTATCCAGTCTGAGAAAACGCGGTTGATTTTGACGGATGCAATCAATTTGGTCAATAACTATCCGAGTAAAAAAATTGTCTGGTTGACACCGCCTCGGCCAGAAGACTGGGAACAAGTAGTCGATGAATTGATCGGAATGCGCCAAGAAAACTCGGCAAAATATTTGGATCAAAGTGATTTTCAATAAAAAAATTTCGTCTGTCTTGGATCCTAGAATCAAGTCTATCAAGTCATCCGAAACATGAACAACCCTCTCAAGTTTTTCTTGAGAGGGTTGTTTTAAGTTTTTGAATAGTCATGGGTTTCTTGGAGATGCCCGTCTTGTTTATAGATTTTTAAGGAAACGGCTTTGTTTTTCGCGATCTCTTTTGCGCGAGCAACCGCTTCTTCTTTTGTAGCGCACAAGTCGCTTGCTTGGCTGGCGCCTTCAGAAATGACTTGCCAGTTGGGTTCTTCGTACTGGACTTTTACGGTAGCAGCCAGTAATTTTTCAGCATTTTTATTTTGGGTATGGAGATCGTCTTTTTGGGGAGCGGCGGCTTTTCGAAAGTCTTTCTTTTCTTCGGCAGAAGCCTCATTGAACCATTTTTCAGCTTGGCTAATTGCGATAGGGATCGCTCGTTCATCTGGATAGCCATCATGAAGCAAAGCATTTCCAATATCGATGGCTTTTTTTCGAATCAAAGGGTCTAAATTTTTCATTGAAGCCGGATAGTCATTCATATTCCATGGCATAAACAATTCCTCCCTCAAATAGGTATGACTCTACCTTACTATGGAAAAAACTGTTTTGAAATTGATTTGCTTAGCGTATAGTAGCAACTAACATTTTTTTCAGGCTTGGATTAAAAGCTGAAAGGATTCTTGCTGAGTGTGGTAAGTTGGTATTAATGATAGAGCGGAATAACCGATTAGCAAAAAAGGAGAAGAGCGATGAAAAAAACAGTTGTCTTAGCGCCGGATTCTTTTAAAGAAAGTATGAGTGCACAAAAAGCCTGTGCAGCAATGGAGCGGGGGATTCGCAAAGTTTTGCTTGATGCAGAGGTGATTCAAGTACCGATGGCTGATGGTGGAGAAGGGACCATCGATGCATTAGTCGCCAGCACTGGCGGGACGCGGATCGAAGTCGAAGTTTCAGGACCGATCCCAACAGAGAAAATCACAACTTATTACGGATTATTAGCTGATAAGAAAACAGCGGTAATAGAAATGGCTAAGGCTAATGGTCTCGAATGTTTAAAGATAGAAAAACGAAATCCATTGCTTACTTCGACGTACGGTACCGGTGAAATAATCAAGGCCGCACTGGATCAAGGAGTTGAAAAAATCATTATCGGTCTTGGCGGCAGCGCAACGAATGATGGTGGAGCCGGTATGGCACAAGCATTGGGCGTTCATTTATTAGACGCAACGGGCAAAGAACTGTCTGTAGGCGGCGGGGCATTGAAAAATTTAGCAAAAATTGATGGATCGACTATCGATCCGCGGATCAAAACGACTGAGATCCTGATCGCAAGTGATGTAGACAATCCATTGACGGGTCCAAATGGTGCTTCGGTTATTTTTGGTCCGCAAAAAGGTGCTACACCTGCAATGGTCAAAGAATTAGATCAAAATCTCGCTCATTATGCAGCGATTATTAAAAGAGATCTCGCTAACGATATCCAAATGATTCCCGGTGCTGGTGCGGCTGGCGGATTAGGTGCGGGTCTGCTCGCTTTTACCAGTGCAACGATTCGTTCCGGAGTCGAACTAGTCATCGAGTATACTCAATTAGCAGAAAAAATTGCGAAAGCTGATTATGTTTTCACTGGTGAAGGCGGGATGGATTTCCAAACAAAATTCGGTAAAACTCCTTATGGCGTAGCGCAAGTTGCAAAAAAATATAACAAACCAGTTTTTGCCTGTGCGGGTTTTATCGGGAATCAAGTCGAAACCTTGTACGCGGAAGGAATAACGGCGATTTTTGGGATCTTAGCGAAAGCCAGTTCATTAGAAGAAGCACTGCAAGAGGGGGAAGAAAATTTGGAACGGACGGTTGAAAATATTGTTCGCGTCTTAACTATTAAGTGAAGTAAAGTTAATAATTATGCTTACAGCACGTTGGAAAAAGGCATGTAAAAAAATACCCGCTAGTTGGCGGGTATTTTCATGATCGGCAGTGGCCAAATCTAAATTTTTTTCATTAAATGTATCACCGTGTTCTAAGTCACCATATTTATAGCCGCGTTTGAACCAGCTGATTCGCTGTTGACTCGTTCCGTGAGTAAAACTATCAGGTACGGCATAACCTTGTGCTTCTTTTTGCAACGTGTCATCGCCGATCGCATTCGCTGCAGTTATCGCTTCATCGATATCGCCTGCTTCTAAAATCGGCTGTCCTTGATACGTTTGTTCAGCTAAATATTTAGAGAAACAACCGGCTAAATAGTCCGCTTGCAATTCTAATCGAACACTGTATCTATTGTATTCAGTTTCAGAAACTTGATTCCGCAGTTTATTTAATTGATCTGTTATTCCCAGCTGATTTTGAACATGGTGACCAACTTCATGAGCGATTACGTAAGCCATCGCATAGTCACCGGTTGCCCCATAATTATTAGCCAGCTCACTAGCAAAACTTAAATCTAAATACACATTTTGATCGGCAGGACAATAAAAGGGTCCCACTTGTGAGCTTGCTTGTCCGCAAGCCGAATCGACACTGTCTGTAAATAAAACGAGCGTAGGATTTTGATAAGATTGACCGCGCTTTTCAAATTCTTCATTCCAATAATCTTCCAAATGCGCAAAGACTACTGATGCAAATTCTTTTTCCTCGGTGTATTCTTTTGAAGCAACATTTTCTGTTTCATAAGTTGCCGGCGTGATACCGCCGCCTAATGTATCGGTAACTGTACTCAAATCACCGCCAGATATAAAGAAAACAATGATAGCGATCAAAAAAATACCAATACCGCCGCCGGAGGCTATTTTTCCAACTGATCGCCCACGTTCTTCTACATTGGAACTTTGCCGATCTCCGCGCCACCGCATAACATCTCCTCCTTTTTTCCCTTTTCTTTTATTTTAATTGAAAAACCAGGCGGATCCAAAGAATACAGCTTGATGGATTCATCACTCCGTGCAGTAAGGAAAGGATTGTTTAAAAATAACGTTCGTTTTAAATATTATGCTGACTGTTTCGGTAATTAAGGATTATAAAAATAAAGGATTTTAAAGTTAGCAAAACTGTTTTGAAATATATTTGTAACATTTCTTTTATCTGCGTGATATATACCTATGTTAAACTTACTTCTGACGTTATGAGATCTATCATTTTAAATCAGCATAATAGCCGGAGGAATTATTTAGTGAAAAAAAGTATTATATCAGCGTTGTTGGTGTGCACATTTGCTGTATCAGCAGTACCAAGTATCGCGTTAGCAGATAATTATGATCAACAAATTCAAGAAAAAGATCAAAAAATCAGTGACCTGCAAGGGAAGCAATCTGATGTTCAAATCCAAATCGATGAATTAACAAATGAAATTGCAGCAGTTAGCGGAAAAGTTAAAGACTTAGAAGCAAAGCAAGATCAATTAAATAAAGATACAATGAAATTGCAAGATAAAATTGCCGTTTTAAAAGTACGTATCGCAAAACGTAATGAAACAATCAAAAATCAAGCACGTGATACACAAGTTAAAGGACAAGCAACGAACTATGTTTCAGCTGTGTTAGAAGCAGATTCATTATCAGATGTGATCGGTCGTGTACAAGCGATGTCAACGATTGTAAAAGCTAATAAATCTTTGATGGAACAGCAAAAAGCGGATGAAGCAGCAGTAGAAGCAAAAGTTAAAGATAATGAAACAAAAGTTGCTGAAATCCAAGCCAACCAAAAAGAATTAGAAGCACAAAAAAATACGATTGCTAACAAACAAGCTGAATTGAATGTTGTGAAAGCAAATTACGCAGCAGAACAAGCAACAGCTGAACAAGATAAAGCTAAATTGAAGAAACAACAAGAAGCGGCAAAAGCAGAACAAGCGCGTATCTTAAAACAACAACAAGCTGCTGAAAAAGCGCGTAAAGCTGAAGAAGCACGTCAAGCTAAAGAAGCGGCAAAAGCTCAAAAAGCCTTTGAAGAATCGCAAGCAAAAGCTGAGAAAGAACAAGCACAAGCAGCTGCAGAAAGTTCGACATCTGAAGAAACTTCAGCAAGTGAAGCAAGTTCAACGTCGTCTTCAACTGAAAGCAGTTCAACCGGAAGCAGTTCAACAGAAAAAATCAGCACACCTACGCCAACACCAACTCCAAGTACTGGTGGAAAAGTAGATCATACTGGTTCAGGTAACATGTATGCAGTCGGTCAATGTACTTGGTACGTTAAAACTGTTGCACCATGGGCTGGAACATATTGGGGTAACGGCTGTCAATGGGGTGCATCAGCAGCAGCTGACGGTTTCCAAGTAGACGGAACGCCTGCTGCCGGTTCGATCGTTGTCTTTGCACAAGGACAATCGGTAGGTACATGGAACGCGGATCCTTCCTATGGACACGTTGCGTATGTTCAATCATACAATGCTTCAAACAACACGATTACGATCACTCAAGGCGGTATGGGATTCCCAACGCCGAATGGTCCAAATACTGCAACATTAAGTGCATCAGGACTACAATATATTCATCCTTAAGCAAATCAGCGAAGAGTTCTCGAGAAATCGAGGACTCTTTTTTACTGCAAAAAAATTGTGTGAGTACTTATGTTTGAGTGGTTGTTGGAAAAGTGCTAGCATATAACACGTGATCAGGTCAAAGTGTTTTTATTTTTGAAAGAAGGAATCACTTATGAAACAAGTATTGGTTTTAGGAGCCCATGGAAAAATCGCTCAGCTTGTAACAAAAAATCTGTTGGCTCACGACATTCAGCAAAAACTTTTTTTACGAAACTCAGCACGATTGCAGATCGAGGATCCTGCAAAAGAATGGTTAATCGAAGGAAATGCGACCAGCTTATTTGATTTACAACAAGCGATGACCGGTAGTGAGATCGTTTATGCAAATCTGGCAGGAGAGATCGTTGAAGAAGCACGAAATGTAGTTGCTGCGATGAAGACTAAAGGGGTCAAGCGTTTGATCTGGATCTCGACTTTAGGAATTTATGACGAAGTTCCTGGCAATTATGGTAAATGGAATCATGAACAGTTAGACGGTGGTTATTTAGAAACTTATGCTGAAGCTGCTAGTGTAATTGAAGATTCGGGATTAGACTATACGATTATTCGCCCGGCGTGGCTAGATGATCAGACCGAAGTTGCCTACGAACTGACTTATAAAGGTCAGGCCTTTAAAGGAACAGAAGTTTCACGAGCAAGCATCGCTGATTTAGTTACTAAGATCATCCTCGATCCAGAGCTTTATCTCGGTGAATCTCTCGGTGTTAATAAACCAAATACGGATGGTGACAAGCCCGCTTGGTACAATTAATTCAAAAAAGACACGGTGAAAATTTCCCGTGTCTTTATTTTGGTTGAATTTGTTTTAGCTGAGCGAGACAACAAAATAAATTTGTGCTTCTAGTATCCAGGGCTATCAAAAAAGAAGGATTCCGTTATAATGAACAAGTATGATTTTTTGTGTAGAAGGGAACTTGTTTAAAGATGTTTACTAAGCAACAATCTATAGAATCTGATTTGCTTGAGACCGTGCCAAATCTAGCCGATCGTACGACGTTGCAACAATTGATCGCAAAAAATGGCGGGAATTCTTTTAGTGAAGAACAACTAGCCGCGATTCGCTTTCCAATGAATACCCATTTACGGATCATTGCTGGTGCCGGTAGTGGAAAGACACAAACGATTTGTGCAAAGGCAGCTTATCTGGTTTTAGAACGGCAAGTCGATCCGAAGACAATCATGATGTGTACTTTTTCGCGTAAGGCAAAATTAGAAATGGAAGCTCGGATCAATCAATACCTAGGTGGGCATACGAAAATCGCTGTTCAGACATTCCATGGCTGGTTCAATGCAGAATACAATGAGCTGACGAGCCAAATGCCTCACTTGAAGCAGTGGGGAATCGAAGGAGTCATTGATGAAGAACAGTATTATCAAGGAATCAATCAACTAATCAAAAAATATCGGCTATATAATTTTGATAAATTTGAAGAACGGACAATCGCTTCTAGAATCAGTTATTGGCGTAATATGGGCTATTCAGATCAAGCAATGGTCGAGTTTGTCGCTAAATATTTTGATGCCAAAGAATTGATTCCAAATCAAAAATTAAGTGACATTTTCCAGCAATTTTTGGCCGAATTGGCTATGTTGAAAAAGGCCCAACGATTTATTACCTTTGACGATATGTTATTTAATTTAAAACTGATTTTAGAAAATGATGCAACAGCACGGCAATCTTTGCAAAAAAAATATCGCTATATTTTTATCGATGAATTTCAAGACATTAATCCGCTGCAAAAACAAATCGTTGCTTTGATTTGTCCGCCTGATAAAGCGACTTCGAAAAAAATTTCAAGTAAGCTGATCATTGTCGGGGATGACGATCAAAGTATCTACTATTTTCGTGGCGCTGAGCCAAATTATATCAAAGAATTTGAACAAGAATATCAGCAGACTTCGTTACAGCTGATGACTAATTACCGTTCAGACGCACCGATTGTAGCTGCTGGCAATCGCTTGATTCAACAGAATGCACACGATCGTTTAGCTAAAAGGATGACAGCTAAAGAATCGGCAAGTCAGCATGATTGTTATGGACTGAGTTTTTCCGATGATGAACAAGAAGCAAGTTGGATCGGAGAAAAGATTCAAGAATTAGCACAACAAACACCGTTAAGTGACGGCAGTCCAGATTATCGCGATACAATGGTACTGTATCCAACGCGTATCCAATTACGGTCGTTGTTAAAGCAGCTGACAAAACAAAAGATTCCTTTTGTTACACCAACGAACGACGATTTATTAGGGATTTTTGGTCTGCCGCTATTCAAAACACTATTCCAACAATTAACCTTGTTGGATTCAGCGACATCTATGCAGCAAAAAAATGAAGCACTAAAGACGATCATTCAGCAGTATGCGTTTTATCACTATATCAAATTCGGGGAAAGTGCCCAATTCAGTGAAGCATTATTCCGTAAAAATAAATTTAAGATCAATGATTTAGTCGCTTTTTTAGTTAGCGAAAGAAAACTTTCGCAAGCCTCACAAGATCAAGCCAAAGAATTTTTTAAGCAAATCTATTTGTTCTATCAACGCAAGTACTTGAATCTAGGAGCGTTGGCAGAAGCGCTGTTAGCTACTCCGAAATTCAAAAAAGATTTGAGTGAAGAAGAAGTTGATTGGTTGCGCCACGAATTATCTTCAGCGGGTGATTGGCCGGGTCTGCTGTCAGCGTTTCAACAAGCCAGTCAGCAAAATAAAGGAATGAAAAAACGACTGAACGACTATGATCAAGAAAAATTAAATGCAGTTTATTTATTGTCAATCCATGCTAGCAAAGGTCTAGGCAAGAAAAATATTTTTATTAAAGGTGTTTACCAAGACGCCTTGCCAAATCATCATGCCGTTAAAAAAGCGGATTGTGATCTGCAAAAGGCTAAAGAAGAGGCGGCTCCGCCTACGACGATTGAAGAACAACGCAGATTGATGTATGTCGCGATCACGCGGGCAAAAGAGAATTTGTATATTACCTTTCCTAAGACGATCAATAATAAATCGATCACCCCCTCTCCTTTTTTAAAAGAAGCGGGGTTGTCCATAAAAGATTATTCGAAAGCAGCGAGTATTGTAGACAGTTGATTAAAAAAGCTTAAAAGGAGTTTGTAAAGCGTTGAGACTAGAAGTAGGAACGGCAGCTTATTTACGAGCAGCCAGCAGTTATATCCGGATGGAAGTTTTTGTTTTAGAAAAGGGCATCGCTTTGACGGATGAATTTGATCAAAATGATGCGAATGCTAGTTACAGTGTAATTTTTGAAGGAACACAGCCGCTTGCGACCGCTCGATTTTTAAAGGAGAGCGATAAAATTGCTCGTATCGGACGGGTAGCGGTTTTGAAAGAACATCGGCGAAAACAATTAGGACGCCAAGTGGTAAACGCATTGGAAGACTTGGCAATCAACGAGCACTTTGAACAACTTTTGATCCACGCAGAATTAACGGCGGCAGAATTTTATGAATCATTGGGGTATCACCGCGTTGGTAAACCGTACGATGAAGACGGCATCCCTTGCATCACTTTAAGTAAAAAAATCTAACCCGATTCCTTGAAAGATCAGGTGTTGGATGGTTGCAACAGCTAAACATTACGTTGCATTTCATCACCAGCAGGCAACTGATAGCACGCGTGTTATCAGTTTTTTGTTGTTCAAAAATCTAAAAACCAAACCGTTTTCAAATAAAGCTATTCCTAGAGAAAGATTCTTTGCCGGGCTTTTGAAAAAATAGTATTATCAAGGAAGAATACCGGTCGCAAGGTTTACTTTTGTTGTAAAGTTGGCGACTTGATCAAGTGTTTAAAAATTGAGTTTTTTAGCTGAAAAAGGAGAGGGTAGTATGAAATTTGTTGTTATTGGTGGAGTAGCGGGGGGCCCCTCATTTGCCACGCGTTTGCGTCGGTTGAATGAAGAACACGAGATCGTGATCTATGAACGAGGAGAAGATATTTCTTATGCTAGTTGTGCGTTGCCTTATTATTTGGGCGGTGTGATCGATGATTTAGACTCGCTGATTGAACGTACACCAGAAATATTAAAAGTAAAAAATAATATCGATGTGTTTCCAAAACATGAAGTCCAATCAATTGATCCAGACAAAAAACAGTTAGTTGTTAAGAATCTGCAGACAGGAGCAGAGACGACGACGAATTATGACAAATTAGTCATCTCTTCAGGTGCGCGTCCAACATTGCCACCAATTGAGGGAGCGAATGAAGCAACGAACGGATTTATTTTGCGAAGTGTCACAGACGCAGCTGAGATCAAAACATATATCGATAAACATGATCCGAAAAGTGTATTGGTTTTAGGTGCCGGTGTGATGGGGTTAGAATTAGCAGAAAACTTCAAGCATCGCGGCTTAGATGTCACTTTAGTCGATCAATTACCGCAAGTCGCTTTTCCTTATGATGAAGAAATCGCTGATTTGATTTATGATAAATTGATTGAAAATGGACTGAAGATCCATTTGAGTACTCGGGTAGAAAAAATCAATCACGCAGGAAAAGAAGTCGTCTTATCTGATGGATCGATTCTGAATCCTGACTTGATTTTATTTGCGACCGGCGTGGCCCCAAACAATGAAATGACAAAAAATGCAGGGATCAAGCTAGCTGAGGATGGACAAATCATTGTCAATGATCAGCTGGAAACAAATGTGCCGGACATTTATGCGATCGGCGATATTATCAAAACGACCAGTTTAGTAACAGGCCTCGCAACCTCCAGCATGCTGTCTAGCGCCGCAAACCGCCAAGGCCACATGCTGGCAGACATAGTCAATGGGACGCCGATGCGTTATCGCGGATACATCGGTGCCGGTGTGGCGAAAATTTTTGATTACACTGCTAGCTATGCCGGAATGACGGAACATGCACTAAAAGCCGCGGGAATCACAAATTATAAATCAATTTTTGTGACACCTTTTGATCATGCTTATTTCTATCCAGAAGCAAAACGATTGAATTTAAAAATTATTTTTGATGCAACGAGCGGAAAAATTTTAGGTGGACAAGCGGTCGGCGAAAAAGGTGTGGATAAGCGGATGGGCGAACTATCTGTAGCAATCACTGGAAATTTAACAGTATTTGATTTACCTGATTTGGAATTGCCCTATTCACCGCCTTATTCTACAACACGAGATCCACTGAATATTGCCGGTTATGTAGCAATCAACCAAATGACAAATGTAGTGGAGACAATCAAAGCTGCTGATATTCCCGCAGAAGATTTGGCAACGGCCTTTTTCTTAGATATTCGTGAAACAGATAAAGCTAAATCAGGCAGCATCGAAGCTAGCAAAAATATCCCGATGAATGAATTGCGGGAACGAATCAATGAGATCCCTAGAGATCGCAAAGTCTATATCACGTTTAGAAAGGGATTAAATACGTATACTTCAGCACGAATCTTAGCTGGTTTTGGTATCCCTGCAATTTTGATCGAAGAATAAGCTGTTAGGAGTTGCGACGCAATGTCACAACTGATTCAAAAATGCCAAGCGAACAGAATAAATTTTGACGTTAACTTTTTGAAGGACAAAACAAGTCGAAAATCTTTTTCTACGATAACAGAATCGATTTGAAAGTGAAAAGTTGCTGTAGTAGAGTGAAAGTAGCGACTTAGGAGGGATCATGATGAAAGACTTGCAATTAACAACAGAAATGCTGGATCGTGCACAGGAACGTTTTGAAGAGACCTTTGAGCAAATGACGATCGATGAAGCGAATAAAATGCCCGCTCCTTTGATCAAATCAGTGACTTGGCTGATGTGGCACACAGCGCGAGAGTTAGACATCCAAATTTCTGGCTTAAATGAAACGGAACCGTTGTGGACGAGCGACGGTTGGTCAGAAAAATTTGGCTTAGACTTGCCTGATGACACGGAAGATTGGCGCCATACACCAGCAGAAGCCGCAAAAGTCATCGTGACTGATCGACAATTAGTATTGGATTATTTGGCTGTCAGCATTGAATTTACTAAACACTATTTGAAAAAAATTGATGAGGCAAGTTTTTCTGATGTGATTGACACAAACTGGGATCCACCCGTCACGCGACAAGTCCGGATCGTTTCAGCAATCGATGATGCCGTGATGCATTCAGGTCAAGCCGTCTATACTAGACGCTTAGTGATTGGAAAATGATTTTTTAAAAGCAAGTTGATCAAAAAGCTGAAGCACTGTTACTTTGTGTTTCAGTTTTCTTTTTGTCCTACTAGAGCATCTTCAGCTTATGTGGTACAGTGAGTCAGTGTGAAATTTTAGAGGAGGATAAAATCCTATGCGAAATATCAAGTTAACGATCGAATATGACGGCAAACGCTACCTTGGCTGGCAGCGCTTGGGTGATTCAGAAAAAACGATCCAAGGAAAAATTGAAAGTGTGATCGCCCAGATGACTGGTGAGAAAATTGAGATCATTGGTTCTGGCCGAACGGATGCTGGGACTCATGCTAGGGGACAAGTGGCAAATTTCAAAACAAATTCTGAAATGGCCCGCAATGAGATGCTGGAATTTTTTAATCGTTATTTACCAAGCGACATCGTAGTGGTAAAAGTAGAAGAGGTGCCGGAGCGTTTCCACGCACGGTATAATGTCAAAGGCAAACAATACAGTTATTACGTTTGGAATGATCCAGTTCCAACAGCTTTTGAGCGGTATCACAGCTTCTATTTCCCGCAAGCATTAGATATGGATAAAATGAACGAAGCTTGCGAAAAATTGATCGGTAAACATGATTTTCTTGGTTTTTCTGCGCTGAAAAAAACAAAAAAATCAACGACTCGAACGATTGAAAATATTTTGATCGAACGTGAAGGCAGCATGCTGCACTTCACATTTATCGGTGATGGCTTCTTGCACAAAATGGTCCGAATCTTAATGGGGACCATTTTAGAAATCGGTGCAGGAAAACTACCAGTAACAATTATCGATGAGGTATTAGAAAATAAAGTCAGAGAAGCCGCTGGTGAGACAGCACCTGCCCAAGGCCTTTTCTTAGACCAAGTCTATTATTAAATTAAAAAAACTGATTTTGAGTATTTACTCAAAATCAGTTTTTTTTTAACTTCTTAATCCGCGTCCGCGATCAATCAAATACCAGCAAATGCTGTAAAGAACGACGATAAATAATACTAAGACAGACATCGACACGATAATTGAGACATCCATAACACCGAGGAAACCATAACGGAAACCAGAGATCATATAAACAATCGGATTGATTTTTGAAACAGCTTGCCAGAATGGCGGCAGCATCGAAATCGCATAGAAGACACCGCCTAAATAAGTCAGCGGCTGTAAAACAAACGTTGGTACGATCGAAACGTCATCAAAAGATTGGGCAAAAATACCATTTAATAACCCTGCCAATGAAAATAAAATGGACGTCATCAATAAAGTGATGATGATGATCAGCCATGAATAAACATGAAGCGGGACAAAAAATAGTGAAATGATCGTAACTAATGCTCCGACTAATACACTTCGTCCGATTCCGCCGATCACAAATCCCCAAATAATGATATGAGTGGGTACCGGGGCGACTAAGATCTCTTCGATATTTTTTTGGAATTTTTGTGAGAAAAATGAAGAAGAGACATTAGCATAAGAACTGGTGATCACAGACATCATGATCAAGCCGGGGACGATAAATTCCATATAAGAAAATCCAGCCATATCACCGATGCGTCCGCCGATCAAATTTCCAAAAATGACAAAATATAAAGAAGTAGTAATGACTGGCGGAACTAAAGTCTGCACCCAGATCCGCAAATAGCGGTTGGTTTCTTTGACTGCCAGACTTTTAAGAGCAGTGAAATATAAATTAGACATGTTTTTCCTCCGTGATTTTTAGGAATAGTTCTTCTAAGCGGTTGGATTTGTTTCGCATAGAAAGGACTTTAATTCCTTGGTTTGATAATTGTTCGAAAACACCATTGATCCCTTGATCGCGAATGACTTCTACTTCGAGGGTCTGTTCGTCTTCAAAAGTATGTTTGAAACCATGGATCTCAGGCTTTTTGTCGTAAGGAGCCAGATCAAAAATAAATGTTTCAAATTGTAGTTTAGCTAATAATGATTTCATGCTAGTGTTTTCAATCAATTCACCAGATTGAATGATTCCGATGTTGCGGCAAAGCATCTCCGCTTCTTCTAAGTAATGAGTCGTTAAAATGATCGTAGTCCCATTTTCATTCAGCTCTTTAAGAAACGCCCACATTTCCCGACGCAATTCGATATCAACACCAGCAGTCGGTTCATCTAAAATCAGCAGACGTGGTTCATGCATCAATGCTCGAGCGATCATCAAACGACGTTTCATCCCACCAGAAAGCATTCGTGCCCGCACATTACGTTTTTCCCATAAGTCGGATTGCTTCAAATATTTTTCACTGCGAATCAAGGCCTCTTTGCGGGGCACACCGTAGTATCCGGCTTGATTGACAACGATTTGTTGGACTGTTTCAAAAGGATTGAAATTAAATTCCTGCGGTACCAAACCAATTTGCTGTTTGGCCATCACTAAGTCTGTGTCTAAATCGTAATCAAAAACTTTGACATTACCGGCAGTTTTATTGACTAAGGAAGTGATGATCCCAATCGTCGTGGATTTTCCGGCGCCATTAGGACCCAATAACGCGTAGAAATCACCTGCTTCAACAGTCAAATCAATTCCTTTTAAAGCTTCAACTCCAGTTGCGTATACTTTCTTTAAATCTTTTATTTCAAGTGCATTGCTCATTAACTGTACTCCTTATGTATTTTTTACTAATCCTGACGACGTAAATAGTCAATTGAAAAATCTATTTTCTAAAATGCTAAAACATGATCAGAGCAGTCGGCACATCCATTTTAAGCAACAAAATCAAAATGAGTGAGACCATTAGTTTAGTGTGACTCTTTATTTTATCATTCCTTTTGAGCATCGCAAGCGTAACGACTTCATTTGATTGTTCAGAAAATAAAAAAGTTGAAAAATAAGCTGTTATTGCAAAAAATATAATGAGAACCGTTAAAAAAGTTAGAAAAAGTACTGGTGGAAAGGTGAGCGGTTTTTGTATGATTAGACGGAGGTGAAGTTCATGAAGAAATCACAATGGTATAGGGATCAATGGGGAAAACCCACACATGACGATCGGATGTTGTTTTTATTGCTGACAGTCGGCGTTTTTCAGGCGGGACTGAGCTGGCAAATAGCTGCCGGCAAGCGGGAAATTTTTGAAAGAAATTTTTGTGACATGGATTTCCATCAAGTCGCAGCCTTTTTTCCAGAAGATCTTGAACAAATTGTCAACGATCCCGAAATGATCCGCAATCCGCGGAAAATTCGGGCAATAGTAGCAAATGCCCGTGCAATCGTTACACTGTTAAAGGAATATGATAGTTTTGCTGAATACCTATGGGATTTTACAGGCGGTGTGCCAATCATCCATGAGTACGAGCTAAAAGATGAAGTACCCAACACGTTGTCAGAAGCCACTGTAATCGCTAAAGATATGAAAAAACGCGGTTTCGTCTATGTTGGACCAATCGTTACCTGTATGTTTCTTAAAGCCGCTGGGATCATTCAAGATCAGATAGTAGAATAGAGTGAAGAAACCGTAGGTACTAAGATTTCTTTACTCTATTCACAGTCATTTTTTGCTAAATAGTTTCAATTCGTTTGATTCCATTTTTATACATCTCATCAATTAGCTTTTTATCTGTTTGATTGTCAGTAATCAGTAAGTCAATCTGATCAATAGGAAGAAAAGTATACAGAGCTCGTCGGCCAATTTTTGTATGATCAGTAACAACGATTTTTTTTGCTGAAGCTTCGATCATATTTTTTTTTGTCGTAATTAATAACTCATTAAAATGAGTTAGTCCTTTTTCTACGTTAAGGGCAGGAGTAGCAACGAAAATTTTATCTACACTGAGCTTCTGTAAGGTCTCGTTAGCGATTTGACCATTCAACATGTAGCTATCATGAAAGAGCGTTCCCCCGGTAACAATGGTAGTAATATTTCGATTAGATCGAAGGACAGAAGCGATATTTACATCATTAGTAATAATTGTGATGTCTTGTAGATGCGGCATTTCATTTAACGTTTTAGCAATTTGCAATGTTGTCGTTCCAGAATCTAAAATAATAGCTTCACCACTTTTTATATACTTAGTAGCGTATTTTCCAATATTTGTTTTCTCAAGCATATTTTCAGTTGCACGATCTTCAAACACTGGTTCATCATGTTTGATACTTGCTGGAACAACACCACCATGAATTCGTATAACAAGACCCTGTGATTCTAATTCATCAAGATCTCTTCGAATAGTAGTCTCATGAACCTGAAATATTTCAGATAATTGTATTACAGAAATAAATTGTTTTTTTTCAATTTCTTCTAACAATCTTACTCTCCGCTCGCCTGTGAGCATTTCATTCACCCTCTTATAAGATTTGTAAATATTTTAGAAAGTCATTTCTACTCTTTAAACTTAGTTTATGTAAAACAATAGAAAGTGTCAATGGAAAAGAGATATATCGTGTGATAACGAGTTATTTTGAGTGCTGTTGTAATAAATATTATTTTTATCAAATTAATGGACAAAGGAGAAGTAGTATCCTATAAAATCCTTGTGTTCATAGAAATACAGCATTTAATACTATAAATGGACTGTGCAAAAATATTTAGTATTTTTCATTTAAAGCGTTTACAAAAATGTATTAGGATGATATACTCATTAACGAGCCAAGAAGAGTGCAAATGAGCGCTTGGTAATGAGGAGGAAATGTAATGGTAAATTCGGTTGAATCAAGAGTATTTAGTCTAGTTGAGCCAGGAGTAATTAAAGAAGTCAATAAAACAAGGGAAATTCCTGAGAATTGGGTAGTAGTAGAGCCGACATATGCCAGTATTTGTCATGCAGATTTAAGATATTTTGCAGGATTGCGGCGACCGGAGGCTCTAGCTAAAAAATTGCCTATGGCCTTATTACATGAGGGAATAGGAGTCGTTAAAGAGACTCGCTCGGATAAATTCACTGTAGGTGATCGTGTAGTAGTTGTGCCAAATATACCAGGACAAATTTTACATCCAGAAATTCAGCAAAAGCCTAGTGTTCCTGTGAACTATTCAAAAGGAAATGCATTTTTAGGTAGTGGATATGATGGGATGGCACAGAGTCGCTTAGTTCATCCTGAAGAATGCTTGGTACGGATTCCAGATGAAGTTCCTAATGAAATTGCTGTTTTATCTGAGTTATCTTCTGTTTCTCACCATGCGATTAGCCATGTAGAAGACAAATTGAAAAAATCAGATACTCGAGTTGCTCTTTTTGGGGATGGACCTGTAGGCTACTTTACTGCAGTCATGTTGAAATATTTATATGGAATTGATGCAGATCGTTTTGTCGTTTTTGGTGCAGCAGATGATAAACTAGTACATTTTGATTTTGCTAGAACTGAGAATGTATTGACTTATGATTTTAAAAATTCAAAAGAAAAATTTGATGTTCTGATTGAATGTACGGGCGGTAAATTTAGTGAGAGTGCTCTTAATCAAGCAATTGAGCTTGCAGACTCATTGGCAGATATTATTTTTATGGGTGTTACAGAAGAATTAGTACCTCTTGATACAAGAGATATATTGGAAAAAGGAATTACTGCTCATGGTAGTAGCCGTTCATCGACAATTGATTTTGAAGCTGTGATTAAAGGGATGATGAACCCGGACTATCGTAATGCATTAAGCAAAATTTTACCTAAACAACTTTCTGAAATTTCAAGTGGCGAAGATTTTAGACAGGTCATGGAGAAATTCGTTAAAAATCCTGGTTGGAATAAGACAGTTATGCATTTCGATTGGTAAGTTTCAAATCAAAGAAAAAATGAGGTGGAAAGTATGACAGGAATATTAATCGTTACTCATGGAGAAATGGCTACAGGAATAATGGACGGCTTAAGTCTCATCATGGGTGAACAGGAAGAGTATCAAACATTAGGATTGAAACATGGTGATGATATTGTTGAATTTGGAGAAAAAATTCAAACGGGAATTCGTCAGTTAGATAAAGGAGATGGGGTTTTAGTTTTAGCTGATCTATTTTCTGCGAGTCCATACAATCAAACAGCTTTATCTTTTAATAAATTGAAGGATCATAGTTATCGCTTGATCTCAGGAGTGAATTTACCACTAATTATTGAGGCTTTTAATCAACGAATGATTGGTGCAGATTTAGAAACAATGTATCAAGCAGCCATGACTGCGGGAAAAGAAGGCATCAAGGAATTTTTGGAAGAAATGGAAAAACTAGAAAAAAATTCAAACAGGTGAAAATAAAAATTAGGAGTGTATAGAAATGGGAGAAATCGTATTAGCAAGAATCGATGATCGTTTGATTCACGGGCAAGTAATGACTGCGTGGCTACAATTTACAGGAGGAAATCATATCGTCATCGTGGATGACGCAACAGCAGCCGATGAGTTTACCAAATCAATTATGTCAATGGCTGTACCTAATGGAATCAAGTTATCTATTTTAGATGTCACAGCCGGTGCAGAGTTGCTTGCTAATGTTCCAGATGGGCATAAGATTATTGTTTTAGCTAAAGAACCGCAAACATATTGGAAATTGATTGAAAACGGCGTGAAATTTGATGAGATTATTATCGGTGGAATGGGCGCACGAAAAGACCGCAAAACATTTTATAAAAATATCTCCGCATCAGAAGAAGAAAAAGAAACCTTTAGAAAAATTGTTGGTCAGAATGTAAAAATGAAGATTCATGTAATTCCTGATCAGGGTTCACAAGCAATTGAAGGATTGCTATAAAAAAATTTAATAAAAGGAGTAGAGAAATGAAAATAAGTCTAATCCAAGCAATTTTAATCGGTGTCGTTTATTATCTTGGAATCAATGGAACACCTTGGCTTTCATTGGTTGGAACTCATGGCTGGATGCGCCCATTAGTGAATGGGACTGTTGTAGGATTAATTTTGGGTGACCCGGTTCAAGGATGTATCATTGGAGCTGCGATCAACTTGCCTTATTTAGCTTTTATCTCAGCCGGAGGAACTGTTGCGATGGATCCTGCACTTGCAGGAACTCTTGGAACCGCTTTAGCTATGGCTGCGAAAGTTGAACCAGCAGTTGCCGTAACATTGGCTGTACCAATTGGATTATTAGGAACGTTGATCTGGGTTGCTCATATGACGGTAGATATTACATTTGTTCATATGGCTGATAAAGCAGCTGAAGAAGGAAAGATTGATCGCATTAACTGGCTTCATATTGTTCCACCGCAATTATTTTTACTTTTAATTACTGTTGTACCTGTTGCATTAGCTGCTTATTTAGGAGCGGATGCAGTAGAAGGAATCGTTGATGCTTTAAGTGGTCGACCACTTGATGTTCTATCTGCTATCGGTGGTATTTTACCAGCGCTGGGGATTGCTATGAACCTACGTGCGATGAATGGTAAAGGGACATTATTATTCTTTACTTTTGGATTTATGTTAGCAATCTATTCTGGATTGCCATCTGTGCCAATTGCTGTTTTTGCAGTTATTATCGGCTACGTCTTCACCGAATTGTATTTGAAAGATAAGAATGGAGGTTTGGCATAATGGAGCAAGCTGTAGAGCCCAAAAAAGAGAAATTATTGACGAAAAAAGACGTTGTTAAAGCTTTCTGGCGTTGGACCTTCTTTTCTCATGCAAACTATAATTATGAACGACTCCAAGCTACTGGGGTAGTTCATGCCTTTAGTCCAATCTTAAAAAAGTTATATGGAAAAGATGAAGATGAAATGAAGGCTGCTTTGGAACGACATATGCAATTTTTCAATACAGAACCCTCCTTTGGAGGACCAATTTTATCAATGACCATTGCTATGGAAGAAGAAAAAGCATTGGGAGCAGATATTAATGATCAAACAATAAATGGATTAAAAACCGGATTAATGGGACCATTAGCTGGTATTGGCGATACTTTATGGCAAGGGACTTTAATCCCAATCTTACTATCATTCACACTACCATTTGGGGCCGAGGGAAATATTTTTATGGGACCAGTTTTATTCTTTGCTCTACATTGGATTATTATGACAGTAATTGCCTACTTCTTATGGATTCAAGGGTACGAACAAGGGAAAGAAGGAATCCAGAAGATGATGGCTGGCGGCCGTCTATCTTATATCATGACCTTTTCACAAACTTTGGGAGCAATCGTTATTGGATCTTTAGCTGCAAATTTTGTTAAGATTGCAACACCGTTGAGTATTCATCTAAGTGGGAAAGAAAATTTGTCAATTCAAACAGACGTGTTAGATGCATTGGTAAAAGGTATTCTACCACTAGGAGTAACTTTAATAACATACTATCTTTTGAAACAAAAAAAATATACACCAACCAAGGTATTGGTTATCCAAATTGTTGGTGGAGCGATTTTAGCCGCTATAGGCCTAATTGTTAACTCAATATAAGCTGAAAACGACGTTAGGGAAGATACTCCATTTATCTGACGTCGTTTTTTAATTTATTAAAAATGAAAGGATGAATTTTTTTGAAAACAGCTGTATTTTATGATGTGAAAAATTTAGTAGTTGAAGAGACACCAATGCCAGAAGTGCCAAAAGAAAAAATTTTGATGAAAATCGATACATGTGCAATCTGTACTTGGGAGCAGCGAGTATATACAGGAGTGAAAAAAGTTTCCTACCCGTTTATTGGCGGTCATGAAATCGCAGGTGAAATCGTTAAGATTGGTGAAGCGGTTGAAGGAGATTGGAAGCAAGGAGATAAGATTGTTTTTGGCACAAATCTAGCTTGTGGTCATTGTTATTATTGTAGAATTGGTGAAGAACAAAATTGTCTAAATTTTGATCATAGTAAACAGCAGCCAGGATTACCTTATAGAGGAATGGGTGGGCTATCCGAATATCTAATAGTTGATCCATCAGATATTTTTAGTTATCAAAATGTTGCTCCAGAAGAAGCATCTTTAACTGAACCATTATCTTGCGTATTGCATAGTGTTGAGACTGCAAAAGTAGATTTTGGAGATTATGTTTTAATTATTGGTGCTGGAATCATGGGAATGCTCCACCTTCAATTAGCTCAAAAAAGAGGGGCTATTGTAATTGTTTCAGATCCAAATGAAAAACGGCTTGAACTAGCCAAAAGTCTAGGCGCAACTCACGTTATAAATCCAGTGAAAGAAGACTTGACCGAGAAAATTTTAGCATATACAGAAAATTTAGGAGCACAGATTATATTTAATACTACTCCAATTTCTGGTCTGATTCCTGGGTTGTTAGAAAGTTTATCTAATACGGGTACAATGATTTTGTATTCTTCTTATTATCCAGATGAACCAGTCGGTCTAAAATTTGATCATATTCATAAAACTGGTCAGCAAATCAAGGGAACTGCAAACTCTAACAAACGTGATTTTATTCGAGCTTCTCGTTTGATTAGTCAGGGAATCGTTGATGTAAAACCATTTATTACAAAAATTTACCCGTTGAGTCAAATTGAGCCTGCTTTTGAGGAAGCAGTAAATACTGAATCGTTTCGAATTGTGATTGATTTTGAGCAAGAAAGAAGTGAAGAATCATGTTAGCAACAGTTAGAGAACTACTAATAGAAGCTGAAAAAAAACAATGTGCAGTCGGCGCGTTTAATGTACCGAATTTAGAGTCACTAAGAGGGGTGATTCAAGCGGCTGAGATGTTGGAAGTACCAGTAATCATTCAACATGCTGAAGTTCATGAAAATCTGATTTCGATAGAAGAAATTGGACCTTTGATGGTCGACTATGCTAAACGAGCTAGAGTTCCTGTTGCAGTACATTTAGATCACGGTTCTAGTTTAGTTGAGTGCATAAAGGCTATTCGGCTGGGATTTACTTCAATCATGTATGATGCTTCTTTAAAAAATTATGAGACAAATGTCAAGGAAACTTCGGAGCTCGTTAAGATCGCACATAGTGTAGGTGTTTCTGTTGAAGCAGAATTAGGTGAGATGACTAACTCAACAATCGGTGGTGGAGAAGGTCGTACATCTAAGATAAGTGATTTTGGAAATATCGACCTATTTACGAATCCACAACAAGCAAAAGATTTTATTCAATCTACTCAAGTTGACAGTTTAGCAATCTCTTTTGGGACTGTTCATGGAAAATATTTAACAGAACCAAACTTAGATTTTGATCGTATTGCAAGTATTCGATTGGCCACTGACGGTGTTCCTCTAGTCATGCATGGAGGATCAGGTGTTTCAAAAGGCGATTATCGGCGAGCTATTGAAGCGGGTATTCGTAAAATAAATTACTATACGTATATGAATCTGGCGGCTGGGAAATCAGTGAAAGATACTATTGAACATTCCCAAAATGAAGAATTCTTTTTTGATATATTGTCATTAACAGCTACTACAGCTATTAAAGAAAATATTGTTCAAGCATTAAAGATATTCAATCTTAAATAAAGTCGACTTATCATTATTGAAAATAGAATATAAGTATCAATGGAACACACAGAATTTCTGTTTGATTAAAAAAATAATTGATAAATCCGACTAGTTTTTTACTAGTCGGATTTATTTTATCTTACATATTGTAATAGAGAAGAAAATTAAGATAGGGATTCCTATTTATGATGAAAAAGATATCGGATTTAGTTATTTAACAAATGAACTTCAATCATCTGTAAGGATATCTCAATTAATATTTTTGATTAGTTACAGAAAATAACGAGTATTTGTTCTGAAAAGATGGCTAACCATAAAAGTCAGGATTTTATAGATAGTGTGTTAAATATTGTTAGAACTATATTTAACACACAGGAAGCTGATATTTACTAAAATTAAGCTTGCAAAATGTTTTAATGACAAAAAAAGTTTTCCGGCTTTCTTTCAAAAATGTTTCGTGTTATAACTAGCAAAGAATCAGTGAAGGAGTAATGAAATGGTTACATTAAAATCAACAAGAGAAATTGAACAAATGAAAGAATCAGGAGCAATCTTGGCTGGGATACATGAACAGTTGCGAGAAATCATCGTTCCGGGCATAACGACAAAAGAGATTGATCAATTTGTACAGAAAAAAATTGAAGCGGCTGGAGCAACGGCTGCTCAAATTGGGTTTGAAGGGTATGAGTTTGCGACTTGTACGAGTGTAAATGATGAGATTTGTCATGGTTTCCCATCAAATTATCGCTTGAAGACCGGAGATGTTTTGAAGGTCGATTTTTGTGTAGATTATCATGGAGCGATTTCAGATAGTTGCTGGACATATGCAGTCGGTAAAATCACACCGGAACATCAAGCGTTGATGGATGTTACGAAAGAGGCATTGATGTTAGGAATCGCGCAAGCACAAGTTGGCAAGCGTGTCGGCGACATTGGTCATGCGATTCAAACGTATGCGGAAGGTAAAGGTTATGGTGTTGTGCAAGATTTTCTTGCGCATGGAATTGGACCAACGATCCATGAAGAACCTTTCTTCCCGCATTTTGGAACTGCCGGAAAAGGTGCACGATTAAAAGAAGGGATGACCATCACAATCGAACCGATGATTACGACAGGAACGTGGGAAGCAGGAATCGATGGCAATGGTTGGACTGCTCGTACGTTAGATGGAAGTTTTTGTGCACAATATGAACATTCGATCGCTATTACAAAAGACGGTCCCGTTATTATGACAGAACAAAGAAACTAATTTCAAAAGGGATGTGACAGAAAGTCTGTCACATCTTTTTTTGAATAACTGATGAAAAATGGTTTCTTAGAAAGAGAACCAAGATTTTGCAAAAATTTGAGCAACGTTTCTTGAAACCTACTTTCTATTTTTAAATTGTCTACTTCTGTTATACCCACTTTTTTGACAAATCAGCAAAAGAGTCTAACTTTTCAACAAGTCGAAGTCATTTGATTTTCAATTAATTTTTCTCACTGGTAAGCTGAAGTTAATCAATTGAAGGGGGAAACATCATGAGATATACGAATGGAAATTATGAAGCTTTTGCTAGACCAAGAAAACCAGCGGGTGTTGATGAGAAAAGTGCTTATATTGTCGGCGCGGGATTAGCTGGATTAGCGGCAGCAGTTTTTCTAATCAGAGATGGCCAAATGAGTGGTGAACGTATCCATATTTTTGAGGAACTTTCCTTATCCGGCGGTTCATTAGATGGAAAATTCATTCCTCATGATGGTTTCGTGACGCGCGGCGGTCGTGAAATGGAAAATCATTTTGAATGTTTATGGGATCTGTTTCGCTCCGTTCCTTCACTGGAAGTAGAAGATGCCTCAGTTTTAGATGAGTTTTATTGGTTAGATCATGATGATCCTAATTCATCAAATTGCCGGATTATCCATAATCGGGGGGAACGTGCGGAAGATGATGGCGATTTTACCTTATCAAAAACGGCACAAAAAGAATTAGTCGAATTATTTATGACCTCAGAAAATCAATTGATCGGTAAAAAAATTGAAGATGTTTTTGGGGAAGAGTTCTTCGCTTCAAACTTTTGGTTGTATTGGTGTTCGATGTTTGCTTTTGAAAAATGGCATTCAGCAATTGAAATGCGCCGCTATGTCATGCGTTTTATCCATCATATCAATGGCTTACCAGATTTTACCGCTTTGAAATTCACACGGTACAATCAATACGAATCATTAGTAAAACCGCTCTTAGCGTTTTTGAATGATCATGGTGTGGATTTCCAGTATGAAACGAAAATCAATAATATCGAAGTCGAAGTGACACCAGATAAAAAGGTGGCGCAAAAAATCTTACTGACACGTTCAGGCCAAGCAACAGAGATTCCTTTGACAGAAAATGATTTGGTCTTTGTGACGAATGGTTCGATTACGGAAAGCTCAACTGAAGGAAATCATCATACACCAGCACCGATTACTCATGAATTGGGCGGCAGCTGGAATTTATGGAAAAATTTAGCGAAACAATCGGATGAATTTGGTCATCCCGCTGTTTTTTGCGAAAATCTGCCGGCAGAAAGCTGGTTCGTTTCAGCGACAGTTACTTGGGAAAATTTTGATATAGAACCATATATTTCACGGTTGACGAAACGTAAATTACGTTCTGGAAAAGTTGTTACTGGCGGGATTATTACGATCAAAGATTCCAATTGGCTGATGAGTTTTGCGACCCATCGCCAACCACATTTCAAAGAACAAAACGATCAACAAACAGTGACTTGGGTCTACGGATTATTGTCCAATACACCAGGAAATTATATCAAGAAACCAATTGAAAAATGCAGCGGGCAAGAAATCGTGCAAGAATTGATGTATCATCTAGGCGTGCCGGAAGAAGACATTAAGAAATTTTCTGAAGAATCTTGTGTTGTGACCCCTGTGTACATGCCGTTTATTACGTCATATTTTATGCTGCGGGAACCTGGGGATCGCCCATTAGTCATTCCAAATGGCTCTAAGAACTTAGCCTTCATCGGAAACTTTGCTGAAACAAAACGCGACACAGTCTTCACAACAGAATATTCGGTTCGAACGGCGATGGAAGCTGTGTACTCATTTTTAGATCTTGAACGCGGCGTACCAGAAGTTTTTGCATCGGCGTATGATCTGCGGACGTTAGCCAATTCGGTTTATTATTTAAGCGATCGTAAAAAACTTTCTGAAATGGAATTGCCTTTTGTAGAGAAAAAAGTATTGCATCATTTTGCTAAGAAAATCGAACATACGTATATTGAAGATGTGTTGAAAGACAACCATCTGTTGTAAGAAAAGTGAGGGTGTGACAAGAGTCGCCCCTCATTTTTTTCTGATTTTAAGTAAAATAATCGATCAAAGTTCTTGGGATAGACTATTGCTTAGGGGTTAAAGTAAGAAAAAAGGGCTAGAGGTCTTCAAGCTGATAGATAAAGTATTAGCAACAGGCGCTTCAGCCAGTTGTCTAATCATGAGATTTTTTCTAATCTTTTTATTCGTTTTATAGTATACTTCTAATAAACATTGTTAGGAGGACAAGTAATGATCAAAGTAGCGATTATTGGATATGGAAATTTAGGACGCGGTGTTGAACAAGCGTTGAAACAAAATCCAGATTTGGAATTAGTCGGCGTTTTCTCAAGAAGAAATCCAGAAACGGTTCAGACAGAGGGGGCACCCGTTTATGAACTCGATGAATTAGAAGCAAAAAAAGAAACGATCGATGTATGTATTTTGTGTGGCGGCTCAGCAACTGATTTACCCGTCCAAACACCAGCAATCACAAAGAATTTTAATACGATCGATAGTTTTGACACGCATGCGAAAGTTCCTGAACACTTTGCGAACGTTGATCAAGCAGCAAAAGAAAATCAAACAGTTTCGATTATTTCAACGGGCTGGGATCCAGGCTTGTTCAGTTTGAATCGTTTATATGCTCAAAGTATTTTACCAGAAGGCGAAACGTATACTTTTTGGGGCAAAGGCGTAAGCCAAGGACATTCAGATGCGTTGAGAAGAATCGATGGCATTGCTGATGCGATCCAATATACAATCCCCAAAAATGACGTGATCGAAAGATTAAAAGCCGGCGAAAAAATGGAATTGACGACTCGCGACAAACATCTGCGGGAATGTTTCGTTGTTTTAGAAGCGGGTGCTGATCCTGATGCGATCAAAGTAGCAATTGTGACAATGCCAAACTACTTTGATGAGTACGACACGATCGTTCATTTCATTTCAGCCGAAGAATTGCGACGGGATCATCATACGATGCCTCACGGCGGAACGGTATTGCGGACAGGCACAACGAACGAAACTACGAAGCAAGTGATCGAGTACAATTTACAATTAGAAAGCAATCCAGAGTTCACGGCCAGTGTGCTTGTTGCTTATGCTAGAGCTTGTGCTCGCTTAGCAAAAGAAAAGCAATTTGGTGCGTTCACAGTATTAGACATTGCACCGAAATATTTATCACCGCTTGATGATGCAACTTTGAGAAAAGAATTGCTATAAAATTATGAAAAAGGATCGTGTTCATGAATCGATTGATGCGATTCAGGTCACGTTAAGAGCGAGAAGACTTATCCGAGAGGATGAGTCTTTTTTTTCGATTCAACAATTCGATTATTCGATAAAATTATGGTAAATTCAGATAAAATCCAAGTAATGACCGCAGAGGTGAACAACATGGAAGCGACCGAAGATGAAATCGTCGAGCAACTCTACAATTTGATCGTAAATCCCAATACGCGGGAATGGGAGCGCTATTTATTAACTGCGACAAAAAATGCGCTGACCGATCGAATAAATTTCAAAGAACAGCTGGCGAAGCTGGAAGCAGAGCTACGGCCATTAGCACTACGAAATAATTTGACTCCAGATGTCGCTGACTTTTATCAAATGATCACTGGAAAAAAAGCGGTAGAGCATGTTGTAAAAGAAAAACATTTTATCAGCGACTCTGTCTATCAAGAACGGGCAATTTTTGCTGGTGGCTGTTTCTGGTGCATGGTGGAACCGTTTGAAAATCAGCCAGGAATTGTTTCTGTTTTGTCTGGTTATACTGGCGGAACGACGGAAGATCCTAGTTATGATCAAGTCAGCGGCGGCCATACGGGTCATGTCGAAGCAGTAGAGATTATTTTTGACACGCGCGTTGTCAGCTATCGAGACTTGCTCGCTCTTTATTGGCAGATTACAGACCCAACGGATGCCTTAGGGCAATTTCAAGATCGCGGCATGCAGTATCGGCCAATTATTTTTCCCACAACTAACGAGCAAAAAGTACTTGCTGAAAAAACAAAACAAGCAGTGATCAATTCAGGCAGATATAAGCGACCAATCGTTACAGAAATCCAGGCGGCAGGAAAATTTTGGCCGGCTGAAAATTACCACCAAGCATTTTATAAAAAACAGCCGAAACGCTATCGTGCGATCAAACGGGAACGGCGACAATTTTTAGCTTATCAGCATTTGATGGGAAATATTCGGCAAAAAATGGCTCAAATCAAGCGGAATCCTAGCTAAAGGGATCTGATTGACCAAGCGACATTTTTATTGGAAAATGAACGGTCTGGAAAGATAAACAAGCCAGTTTTTTTGATAAATAATTGTATTCATGTTTCAAGACCGATATGATGGAGAAAAGATTATTTTTAAGGAGAATAAAAATGAAAAAGTTAAAAGTGGTTATGGTGGCGGTATTGGCAGTAATCCTGTTTGCTGGCTGTAAAAAAGAGACTCAAAAAGAATTTACAGCAGAGTTAGCGGAACAAAATAAAATGAATGCCGGAGAATATTCGGTCGCACTTAATAATGTAGCAATCAAAGCAAAAGATGCTGATGAACCAATGCGCGCTTCAATGGAGATGGCTGCAAAGATGATTAGTGGCACAAAAATCTCAGGCGACTATCTAAAAGATAGTAAGAAGGAACAACTTGAAATGACGATGGATTTTGATCTTTTAGGCCAGAAAATCCCAGTTGAGTTTTTTATGGATGAAAAGAAGCAAGACGTGTATATGAATACGGTGATTTTGACAGAAATCATGGATATTGCAAAAGAATTTGATGCGGAAATTCCAATTGAGGCGAAGGATTTGGAACGCTTGGAAGGAAAATATATCCATATAACTGAAAAAGATATGGAAGAAAGTGACGTGGGAGATACGACGGCTGACTCGATCAGCGGGAACTTGGATACAGAAATCTTCAGTGAGTACCTTGATACTTTAGCACCGGAATCATTTGAGAAAAAAGAAGAGACTATCAAACGGACATTCACTAAAAAAGACATCCGAGGATTTATCAAATACGTCGAAGAAAACGGCAATAAAGATGAAAAGAAAACAGCAAAAGAACTTGAAAAAAACTTAGGTCAATTGACTAAGTATGAACAAACAACCACTTTGAACACGAAAAAAAATACTCAAAAAACAACACTAAAACTTGCAGCTAAAAATGAAGGTGTCACGATCTCTGCTGATTTGACACTTAACAATCAAGCCAAGGAATCAAAGAAAAAAATTACGCTACCAAAAGCGGCTGAGACAGTTTCAGTCAAAGAACTTGAAGAGATCTTTGCTTCTGCCCAAGAACAAAGCGAACTTGTTTCAGAAGAAGATTTCAACGACTTGCTAGATGTGATCAGAAGCGGGCAAGCGCAATTGACCCAATCTGAAATTGATCAAATCAAAGAAACCTACAAACCCTATCTGACTGATGAACAATACAAACAACTTGAAGAAGCATTAGAACAATCTGGGCAACTATCAGCCTAATCCAAAGACCGATCATTTAATATGGTCGGTCTTTTTTGTGCGGGCCATTTTTTTCGGTGCATCAGATAGTTAAGTCCTTTATTTGACTATTTTACTTCATTGAATTATTGTAATGCAAAATCCTATGTGATTCAGTGAGAATGATTTTGTTTAGTATAGGAGGGAAAGATAATGGCTAAGACGTATACAATTAAAGAAGTAGCAGAAAAATTTGGTTTGACGATCTCTGCACTCCGCTTTTATGATAAGAAAGGACTATTACCTTTTGTTGCAAAAAATGATTCAGGTTACCGTGAATTTACTGAATCAGACTTGAATCTGATCCATACAGTTTGTTGTTTAAAAAATACCGGGATGCCAATCCATGAGATTAGACAATATATTGACTATTGTATGGACGGTTCTAAGACGATTCCGCAACGAAAAGCCTTGTTGCAAGCGCACAAAGCAGAAGTTTTACGTCAGCAAGCACAGCTGACAGAGAATTTAAAAGAGATCGATACTAAGATCGATCGTTATAATTCTCCTATAGCAAAAGAGTTGATTGATGCCCAAGTCGCTTTTGTAAAAAAAGAGAAAGCTGAATTGCAATTAGCAAATGGCTTTCGTGTTTGATCAAGTATAGTGGAAATAGAGTACCTATTGAAACTAGCAAACTAATACAAATAAAAAAACACTGTACTTGAAAATCAAGGTACAGTGTTTTTTATTTACGCTAGCGCAGTTTTTCGTGATTTTAGAATGTATTGAACTCCCGTATAGAAAATAATAACAATAACTAAATAAGTGACCATTGAAATATCTAAGTTCATCAAAAATTGAGAAGCAATGATCACACCAGGGATCCCGCCAATCGTGATTGCTAAAGCAATTTTTCTAGAGTAAGCTTTTTCGCGAATAAAGTTGATACTTGCGACTGGTTGAAGACCAGCACACGAACACATCATAATCGGAAACGCCGCCAGCGGTGTCATCCCTAACATATAGACCATCGCCATGCATGGCGCATACAAACCAACACCGACCGTCATCAAGGCGCCGAAGAAAAAGTTGCCGATGATTCCGATAATTAATTTTCCGCCAGTTAAGCCCATTGCGGTGTTGCCTTTTCCTAATAAAGCGATGACCTCCGTTTGGCGTAACAACATCAAAACAGCGGTGATCAGCAGTGCCCAACCGATCCATTTTTGGACTGCGGTCTCGGATAATTTTGTCACAAATTTAGAACCGAACCAAGAACCGACAATCGCTGCAAAAATTAAGGAAATCAAAGTCACGGCATCGACTTTGATAACTGTGACAAAAATCACAGCTTCAGTCAAGACTGGGAGCGCATGTCCGACATTTAAAATTCCCGGTAATTTTCGATCGTCTTTATTTTGCTTGGAGATATTCAACATCATAGTAGTAAGTGCAAAACTTCCGATTCCAATCGTGTCTGCAAAATCAGCAATAAAGCCAATAATCCCGCTGATTAGCCAACTACCTGGCCCTAAATCCTCACGATGGGTCACAACATCGCGCACAAGCATGATTGCTTGGAAGATCATCAGACCAATCAAAATATAAAAAATAATCTGTGCCATAAGTCCTCCCGTAAATCTTTTTTTCTAATTATACCAGTAAATAAAGTAGAAAGAACTATAAAATTGATTTTTTTGTGATTTATTGAACTATTTAAAATAAATAAGTTTATTTAATTTGGAGATCAAAAAAAGATCGTAGAAATTTTTTACTAGCTAAGGAAAGCAGCGCCTCATTGCGATAAAGGATTCCGATTTTACGAAAGACTGGGTCGGCTAAGGGTCGAATTTCAACGTGATAGGCGATCCGCTGTAAAATTAATTTCGGCAGCAAACTGAGCCCTAAATTTTTCTCTACCATTGCTAAAATCGAATAATCATCCCATGTTCGAAATTTGATTTGTGGTTGAACGTGAGCGTCTTTCAATAGCTCCGCAACATCTGAATTACTTTCGCGTTCCAGTAAAATGAAAGGCTGGTCTTGCAAATCAGAGAGGAAGATTTTTTCTTTAGCTAAAAATGGATGTTCTTTCGGTAAAACGACCAGCTGTTCATCCGCATGGAGAAATCTTTGTTCCAAATTATGTGTTGCAGGTAACCGAGAAAAACCAAAATCAACGCGGCCAGCTAAAATCCACTGCTCAACTTCATCGTAGTCACCTAGTAATAACTCAAAATCAATTTTAGGATAAGCTATTTGGAATTTTTTGATTGCTTCTGGTAGCCAGTGAGTGGCAACGCTGGAGAAGGTTCCTATACGAATCAAGCCCGTATCTAAGTGACTAAGTTCCGCTAATTGGTTTTGTAACGTTTGATAGTTGTCTGCCAATTCTTTCGCGTAAGGCAAGACATTCATGCCGTCTGAAGTTAATCTGAGTCCTGCACGATTCCGTTCTAGTAAGACGATTCCCCATTCTTGTTCAAGGTCATTGATCATTCGGCTGATCCCTGATTGAGAATAATTTAAAATTTTGGCGGCTTTTGTGAAGCTGCCTAATTCTACGGTTTTGACAAAGGCGATGTATTTTTGAATGTTCATATCCATAGCCATTCCTCCTCCATCTGTTTTTATCATATTAAGTATGAAAAAAAATCGTTTTTGTAATCTTTGACTTTATGATAAATTACTGCTAATAACTAATCAATACAGAAAGTAGGAATGACTAATTTCCTTCGTTGGAAAAAGTTAGTAGGAGAAGCTCCAATTGATTTTCATAATAAAGAATGCAAAAAAGGATGAGTAGAATGGTTTTTGTAAGTGAAATAGTTACATCTGTACCAACAGTTTACAGCACGCCTTTGCAAGAAAAAGTTTATCAAGTCTTGCAAGAATTAGAAATAGCATTTCAACGAGTGGCGACTGATGAAGTCATCACAATGGAAGATTGTCAGCAAATCAATGAGCGATTGGAAATGGAGATGGTGAAGACACTGTTTTTGTGCAACCGCCAAAAAACAAATTTTTATCTTTTTGTAACTCGCGGGGATAAAGCCTTCAAATCAAAAGATTTCAGTCAAGCATTAGAAATATCTCGCGTTTCATTTGCATCTCTCGAGCAGATGACCGAGATGTTAGGTACAAAAATCGGAGCAGCGACTATTTTCAGTACCTTGCTAAAAGAAGCGAGCAATGTTCAACTTGTACTTGATCAAGATGTCTGCGAGCAAGACTATTATGGTTGCAGTGATGGAACGACTACAGGCTATTTAAAATTAAGAACTGCAGATATTTTGCAAAAATTTTTACCTTATACAAAATGTCGGCCTAAAATTATTGAACTATAAAAAGACAAAAAGACGAGTGTGAGCTCGTCTTTTTGTCTACTCATTTAATTAGTGATCACTTCGATCAAGCAACAATTGATTGAATCCACAGAAGTTGTTTTGACCTTTAGAAATCTGATTCGATATAGACTTCTTCGCCAGCGATTTCGTCATCAATGACATCTTTCCATTTTTCTGGATCGATTTCTTTGAAAGAAACGGAAACGACATTTGGTTCGCACCCTAATTCTTTGACAACGAAGTCTTGTAGTTTGTCAGCGAAAGCTTGTTTTACGGCTTCCGAACGACCAGGATATAATTTTACTGATAAATGTGGCATGAGTGGTTCCTCCATAGTTTATTTGATTGTATTAAAGAAAATGAAACGCTACTTTTTAGGACCATTCTGTCCCGATTTTTTCTGCGAGCGCCCGTTCATAAATTTTTTGAGCGGTAACTAAATCTTGGGCACCGATTCCAACAGTTTTGAAGACGATGATCTCTTCATCATTTTCTCGTCCGCTGATTTTTCCTAATAAAACCTCGCCAATGTCGCCAGTGAAGTCAGCTTTTGTGATAGTCCCGGCTGCTAGCGGAATCAAAATATCACCTGATTCGGAGAGCACGGCTTCTTCTGAATCAAAATAAATCTTACTTGCGCGCTCTAAAATCACAGGATCCATTTCTTGCATCTGCGGCTGATAAGAGCCGACACAGCTGACTGTGGCACCGGCTTTGATTTTGCTGCCGTCAAAAACAGGTGAGGTGGCGGGAGTGACCGTAATGATCAAATCAGCCTCGCGGATGGCTTCATCGGAAGTCGCTGCCGGTAAAATCTGCGTACCGTAATCTTTTAATTCTTCATTCATTTGAGCGGAGAATTCTTTCGTTCGTGTTTGATTTTGATCAAAAACATAAACGGTCTCCAAGTTACGAGCGCAGATCATGGCTTCTAATTGTGTTGCGGCTTGTCCGCCGGTGCCAATCAATGCGCCTTTTTTTGCATCTTTTCGGCCTAAAAGATCAAAAGCGACTCCTGATGCAGCGCCGGTTCGAAGTTGAGTGACCGTTACGCCATCTAACAAGGAATTGACATAACCAGTCTTGCCGTCGACTAACAACACCTGGGCTGGCGCAGATGCTAAACCTTGATCAATATTGTCAGGAAAAATATTGATAATTTTCAGTGCTGCCGCGTCTAAATCTGGCGCATAAGAAGGCATGAATAAAAACGTTCCATTTTGTTTTTCTGAAACGATCTGTGTCCGCAATGGCACCTCGGTTTTGCCTTCACTGAATAAACGGAAGGCGACCTTGTCCGCCTCGATAGCATCTTTCATAGTAAAAACTTGTTTGATATTCGCACGAGATAAAAGTAGCATAGAATCCTCCTCTATATTTATACTTCCACACTTAGAAGTATAAGCGATTACATGACTGGTTTCAAAATAAATTCAGAAATAGTTCTTTTGTTCTATTAGATAATCTATTAAGCTAGAAAGAGAGCAAGAAAGGGACGTAGAAATGAGCGAGAAAACAGTGCATTTAATGGGGACTACCATCAAACTTTGGGTCGATCATCCGCAAGCAGAAAAAATGTTGGACGATGCGGAAGTCCGCTTGCGGAATTTTGAGCAGCGGTTCAGCGCTAACGCGGCTGATTCAGAACTGATGGCAGTCAATCATCAGGCTGGGATTGCTCCAGTCAAAGTAGATGAAGAACTTTTTGAGTTGATCCAGATTGGCAAAAAGCAGAGCTTAGTTTCAGACAGTTCATTGAATATCGCTATTGGTCCATTGATTCAAGAGTGGCGGGTAGGGTTTGCTGATGCAAAGTTTCCTTCGCCAGAAAAGATCCAAGAAAAACTGACTATGATCGACCCAGCGGCTATCCAGCTGGATGAATTGAATCAAACCGTTTTTTTGTCGCGACCTGGAATGTTACTGGATCTTGGCGCGTTGGCGAAAGGTTATTTTGCGGATAAGATTATCGCTGATTTTAAAGCTAGTGGAGCAAAAGCGGCGTTTATCGATCTAGGTGGCAACGTACTGACTTATGGACCAGCACCGCAGCGAGCAGATGGTCGTTGGCGGATCGGGATTCAGAATCCGTTTTTGCCGCGCGGAAACTATGTTGCTGTTGTCAAAACACAAGATGAATCGGTAGTGACTTCCGGAATTTATGAACGTAAATTTGAATGGCAAGGGCAGAGCTATCACCATATTTTTGACAGCAAGACAGGTTATCCGATTCAAACAGATCTGGCAAGTTTAACGATTGTTTCGAAAGAATCATTGACCGGAGAAATTTGGACGACGCGCTTATTTGCTAAATCAGCGCAGGAAGTTTTAGCAGAATTGAACCAGCGAGAAATTGACGGAATCATTGTCACCACTGACCAACGCTTAGCCTATAGTGACGGTTTGAAAGACAGAATCGACATCTGATCGGTGATCGATCTAGACAAGAAAAAAACAATCTATAGGCTAATTGAACGACCATGATAAATAACTATCATGGTTTTTTTATAGATATTATTTTATTGATTATTTCAACTGGTAATTGAACTATCATAAGAATCAAATGGAACATTAATTGTTATTGAAAAAGTCTATTTCTTTCTATATACTTTATTTTAAGAAAACCTTTACAAAGGGTATGGAGGTGAAAGAAGTGTCAAAACGACTATGACTATGAGGTGAAATTTTGCTTAGAGTCTCTAAGCGAGTTCCGGCGACATTCTTTCCCTCAAAGTACGAAGAATAAAGTTAAAATTTTTGAATGACACCTGAAAAAGCTGTCTATTTTTTTGTGCGGAAAAATGTGGATAGAAGAAAGCAAGAACTTATTTAGCCAGCGTTCCAACTAAAAATCAACGAAAGAAGGATTTAGTAATGAAAAGAATGAGCGGACTATTAGTGATTGTTTTAGCAATGTTTGCGGTAGTATTAACCGGCTGTCAAAAAAACGAAGCCAAAGAAGATCGAGCGGAAGCAGATATCGCTTGGCAAATGATCGCACCTGAGAAGATGAAAACTGTTTTGGAAAATGATGATCCAGCTGACTATCAAATCATTGATATTCAACCAGAAGCAGATTATGCCAAAGGTCATTTACCAAACTCGATCAGTGTACCAGCTTATCCGGTTGATACTGAAAAATTAGAAAAACTAGTTGTTGATAATGCCGATCAATTTAAAGACGGCGATAATCCAATCTATGTTGTCTGCCCTGGCGGCGGCGGTGGTGCTAAACGGACAGTTTCACTGCTGATTGATGAAGGTATTGATGAATCACGGCTATTTATCGTTGAAAATGGTGCGAAGAAATGGCCTTATAAAGACGATCAAAAACTTTGGGTAACCGAGTAATCCATTTTGGGTGTGACAAAAAGTCACGCCTTTTTTTATTAGCAACTATACATTTTTTTATTAGCAACTATACATTTTTTTAGAGCAAACTGTAAAATTTTAAAAGTCTTTTTTGAGTTGGGAGGAAGTCTTGCGCTCTTCGTTTGCCGACTAAGTAAAATCTTCCAAAATTTAAGGGATAAGCGAATGAAAACAGTTGCATTTTACATGGATTTTAGGTTTAATAAGACACCACTAAAAAAATCTAAAGGAGTGAATGCACATGGAAACACGGTTATTTCCTTCCATCGCATACGACAATGCGAAAGAAGCGCTAGCGTATTATGAAGAGGTTTTTGGAGCAACAGCTATTCATCGCTTATCACCGACTGCAGAGCAAGCAGTTCAAATGGGGATTCCTGAAAGTACTGACTTAGACACAGTTACGGTCCATGCAACTTTCAATATTTTAGGTGTAGAGATCCAAGCAGGGGATTCATTTGGGGCAGATACAAGCGCAACAGATAAAATTTCTTTGATGATCAGTGTAAACAGCGAAGATCCTGAAAGTATGACAGCGGCAGATGCTTTCTATGAACGATTGACAGAATCAAATGAAGTTACCATTGTTTTGCCTTATGAAGATCAATTCTGGGGTGGAAAGCTTGGACAATTCAAAGATAAATATGGAATCAACTGGATGTTACATGCCAACCATGGTCACAATTTTAGAAAAATGATCTCACATTGCGTGAAGTGATGTGGGATTTTTTTGCCTGGAAATTGTGAATCAGCTTCTTTGAAAAAGCGGGGCATGGAAAATCAGCCTTAGAAATCTTTTAAAGACTGCCTGCGATTCTTGAACCAGTTTTTTTAAGAGACGATTGCGACGAGTCATCGTTTTCGTATTTACTATCGGGTATAATAGAGAAAGAATATGTTTAGAGGAGGGTGTATGGAAAAAACGAATCAAATCAAGTTGAATCTGCAATACATCAGCATGCAAGTTCCTTATTGGATGGGTTATTCCGTGTTGGGGACGTTCACGTCAGTTTTTTTACTGTCACGAGGTTTTACGAATGGACAAATTGGACTGATCCTATCACTAGCAAACGTGTTGGCAGCAATCTTACAACCCTTTTTAGCATCATTTGCTGATCGGATGGTGCGGATTCATTTGTCGCAGTTGACAGCAGGGATGGCAATACTGTTGATAGTGTTTTCAAGTATTTTACTGGTAGTTCCCAAAGTTTTATTAGTCGTAGCATTTATTTATGTTTTATTGTACGCTTGCCTTGTTCTTTTGCAGCCGATGACGATTGCTATTGGAACTTTTTTTATCAGTCGCGGCTATGGATTGAATTTTGGCGTAGCACGTGGGCTGGGCTCATTGGCGTTTGCTGCTGCAACGGCAGTGACTGGAGTGTTGATCGAACGTTTTTCATCAACGATTATTTTGTATTTATTGATCGGTATTTTTTTGTTTTTCACAATCATGACATTAATGATCGATACTCGGCGACACGCAGGGAAATATTCAGCCTCGTTAGCGTCAAAACATCTTCAGGCAACGCAGGAAGAACCAATCGGGTTATTCGCGTTTTCTAAGCAATACAAGCGTTTTATGTTTTTGTTAGTTGGCGTTTCTTTATTGTTTGTTTTCCACACGATCATCAACAGCTACATGTTCCAAATCGTACAGCCATTAGGCGGAACAGAAGTCAATGTGGGCTCTTCTTTATCGATCGCGGCATTGTGTGAGTTGCCAACGATGTTTTTCTTTTCTTGGTTACTGCGCCGTTTCAGGATCCATTCATTGCTGAGGATCGCTGCATTCTTTTTCTCAGTCAAAGCAGTATTGATCTTGTTTGCTAGCAATATCTTTTTGATCAATGCGGCACAGAGCTTGCAAATGGTAGGATTTGCACTCCATACGATGGCATCGGTCTACTATACAAATCAAATCATTCCGCAAAAGGATTTAGTCAAGGGACAAACATTGATGGCGACAGCCAATACTTTTGGCGGCATTGTTGGATCTTTTGTCGGTGGTCAGATGCTGAGCTTTTTATCTGTTTCTGCAATGCTCTTGATCGGAACGGTGATCTCGATTGCTGGGACATTGATCGTCTGGATGTCAGTAGAAAAAACAAACGGATCAATTGTGCAGTGAAGTTTTTTTAAGGCTGTCTTTGGCTTTCTAGTCAGTGATCAGGTAAAATACAAAAAAGAAGTCGTATAGTTTCTGATTGTGGGGGACAAAATTGTATTATAAAAATAATCAATTGAAGGAGTGGGATAAATGACAAATCACAATGAAAAAGATCGCCGTTTGCGCGGCTCAATGGCACCTAAAACAGAAGAAGATGTCGCGTTAGCTGGTACAAATTCCAGTGAAACAGAAGACAAATCGGAAGCATTAGCCGGTAGTAATTCCGGTGAACCTAAAGAAGTCGCTCGCTCCGGCTCAAATTCGGTGGAAAAAGAAGAGGAGCATCCTTCACTGAAAGAGGAAGCGAAAAAAATTATCCAAGAGCTTGAAGATAAATTTGATCCAAAGAGATAAGAAACGAGTTAATGTATGAAGAATAGTTTAGAGATTTATGAACATTGGTATCCGCGAAGTTACGGACTAGATGATTACCCAACGGAATGTCATGTGACGTATTCAGGCGCAGAACGCAAAGTTTTGTTTGAAGAATTAACGGCCGCGCAACAACAGCTAGTCAATCAGCAAAGAAAATATGAAGTCCGCTCTTTATTTTTACAAAAACAATATTTGCAGGCGTCTGATTGGGAATTTGTAGCGTTGAATATTGATGACGAATTCGAGCGAGGCGTTCACAGTCAATTGAAATGTGCCTGCGGGCGTCCGCTAAAATATCAATTTGTGATCGAATCAAAAATCAAACGACAAGAAATTCGTTTAGGCATCCAACACTTCAAAGATCATTTAGGGATCTCCCAGCAAGTAGCTGAAGAAATCAAAAAAGGCGTCGCGCATGTAGATTTGGCGTTAGACGAACTACTTTGGTTGAGCAAAAAGGGCTTTTCGTTTCCAGAAGATTTATGGCAGCGCTACGTGTTTGCTTATTATCGAAATAATATGTTGCGTCGACCGCTTTCTTTGAATCACAAATTAGCGGAACGAGCCGTTCATTTCCGTGCGGCTCAGATGCCGTTATTTATCGGAGACTATTTGAGCATCATGACAGAGATCAATCAAGTTGACCGCGAAGTTTTTGAGGGAAATGAAAAGAACTTTTTAGCAGATAAAAAAGTTTTTGAAGCTTATCTGGATGACTTTCAGCAAGATATCCAAGCTCCAATCTATGTGGAGCAAAAGTTTTGGGAACGCAAATTGACTGATCTTATTCAGTTGGAACGCTACGGGCCTGAAACGTACCAAGCGGCTAAGCAGCGCTACTTTGATGACCTGCTCTCTTTTTTGTTAGTGTTGAAAAAAACAAAAGTGGAACGCAAGATCCACAGTTTTAAACTTTTTCACCAGAAAAAGTATGGCAACGAAGAATTAGCAGCATTTATCATCGAGAAATATCAACAATATCAGTTTACGCAAAATTTTTTCCTAGCGATTCCTAAGGTGTATCGGGTAGGAATCAAAAAAGCGATCCAGCGCAAACAGAAAAAATAAAAATACCGACTGCCATCAATTTCTGGCAATCGGTATTTTTTATTTGAGTTTATAACGCAAAACCGTTTTCTGCTTAGCCGGCTCGATTTTTCGCGGATCTGAAAGATAGATCTCTCGGTGAATGTACTGACCCATTGTAGTAGTTGAGTGCAACTGCTCTTTTTCCATAAATTCATGCATTTTAGCAAAAGTTGCCGCTTCATCGTCGTAAGGACCGAGGTGGGTTGTTTGGATGATACGACCTTCTTCATACTCGATAAATTTGGCATCTTTGATATAAGGATTTTGCTTTTTTTTGAACGTCGGTTCAACCACCGCCAAGAAGTCTTCTTCCGTGAGACGATCCGGCTGGCGGATCATGATCTGATAAATCAATTCATCTTTGTTAAGGGGGCCATCACCAGGATCTTTTTCAGAAGTCCAAACACCTTCTAATGGATAAACCGTGTATTCGAACGGCTCGCCTAGTTCACCTTTTTTGAGTTTCATCCGCAAAGCATAGGATAAAATATAAAGTGCGCTGATTTGTTCGCTAAAGTGTGCACTATTTGGATTGCCATGACCAGACAATGAAATAAATTTATAATTTGGGATTGTTTGGCTCTCGATTTTTTTGGGTAAATAGATTTGTTTTTCGGCTTTGCGCCATTCATATTTCATGTGTCCGCTCCTAATTGAAACTAAATTTTTGAACAATGTTTTGTTTGTAGTGTTTATGGTTTGATATAAGCATAACCTGCAGCTTGCAGTTCGATCAAGTCTAGGACGCCAGAAGGCACGACGATAACATTTTTAGGTAATTGGGCTTGCGGAATCTGGTTTGCCCGCAGTGCATTGTTGCAAGCATGGAAGGTTACCCGCTTCATTGCGATAAAAGCTTGATTTTCAGGCGCTAAATAACCATTGATTGCTTTTCCATTAACTAAAACAATAATAGTTATTTCGTAAGGTTCTTTCAATAGATTTTTGACATTATTGGCCGTCTCAGACCATTTTTCTAATTCATCAATATGAAAAACAACATTCATTTCTGCACCTTATTTCTTAATGATCATGTTGATTGCTTGTTCTAATTTTTTTGCCTGTTCCGCAGGATTTTCCTCAGGATGTTCAAAACAGTTTTTTAAATTGTCTGCCACGATCATTCCCATTACTCGATCAATACTGGAACGGACCGCACTTAATTGGGTGATGACATCGATACATTCTTTTTCGTCTTCAATCATTTTTTGGACTCCGCGAATTTGTCCTTCAGTTCGTTTCAAACGATTAAGAATTTTTTTTTCTTCAATAACCATTGATAGTTACTCCTTTAAATCAATTTATGAAGAATATACCTAGTCAGGGTATGTTTCGTCAAGTGGTGTGCTTTTTGTTATAATCAGTTGCAAACAGAACAATTGACAGAGATTTATTTTTTATGATAAAAATACCCTGATAGGTATTTTAAATAGTTCAAAGGAGTGTCACGCATGTTCAATTTATTTCAAAAGATCCCGTCTATTTCTACCAAAGAGTTAGCTGGAAAACTAAATGATCCAATTACTTTGTTAGATGTTCGAAACCCTGAAGAATACCGTAAAGGGCATATTGCCAAAGCGATAAATCGGCCGTTTAATAAAATTACTGATTATCAAGGCAAAGAAAAAGAACTTTATGTAATTTGTACTGCAGGAGTAAACAGTAAAAAAGCCGCGAAGATTTTAAAAGAAAAAGGCTATGATGTGATCAATGTACGTGGCGGGATGAATCAATGGCATGGTCCGGTCAAGGGAGGAAAATAAAATGAAAATCGTTATTGTAGGCGGTGTTGCAGGCGGAATGTCGGCAGCTACACGATTGCGGCGTTTGATGGAAGATGCTGAGATCATTGTGTTGGAAAAAGGACCTTTTGTTTCTTTTGCTAATTGCGGCTTGCCCTATTATGTTTCTGGCGAGATCGCTGAGCGAGAAGCGTTGTTAGTCCAAACACCGGCTTCGTTGAAAACACGCTTTGCACTTGACGTCCGTCCTTTTCACGAAGTTATAGCTATTTCGCCAGAAAAGAAAAGTGTAACAATCAAAAATGAACAAGGAATTTTTGAGGAAAGTTATGACAAGTTGATTTTATCCCCGGGAGCAAAACCATTGATCCCAGAAATGACAGGCTTAACCGAGGCAGAGAATGTTTACAGTTTGCGGAATGTTCCAGATTTAGATCAGATCATGCAAGCTTTAGAAAATAAACCTGCCAAGGCAACGGTGATCGGTGCAGGATTTATCGGTCTTGAGATGGCTGAAAATTTAAAATCTCGCGGTTTAGAAGTAACAGTGATTGAAAAAGCGCCGCATGTTTTGCCGCCGCTAGATGAAGAAATGGCCGCCTTTGTTCAAAATGAATTGATCAAAAAAGGGATTCGAGTAATCACCGGTGAATCTGCTCAAAGTTTCAGCGAACAAGGCAAATGCATTAAATTGACGAATGGGGAAGAAGTACGCTCTGATTTGACTCTTCTTTCTGTCGGTGTTCGTCCGGAGAATACCCTTGCTAAACGAGCTGGATTAGCAACTGGTTTAGGTGGCGGAATCGTAGTAGACGAACAATACCAAACGAGTGAACCGGATATTTTTGCAGTAGGCGATGCAATCATCGTTAAACAGCAAGTTAGTGGTGAAGATGCCTTGATCGCATTAGCTTCACCGGCGAATCGCCAAGGTCGACAAGTTGCTGATGTCATCGCTGGATTGAAGCGAACAAATCGGGGAAGTATCGGGACAGCAATCGTACGTGTTTTTGATTTAGCCGCAGCGGCGACTGGATTGAGTGAACGTGCAGTCAAACAATTGGGATTAACTTATCAAGTTGTTCATATTGCTGGAAAAAGTCATGCTGGTTATTATCCTGGAGCAAGCGAGCTGACCTTGAAATTGATTTTTGATCCGGAACAAGGAACAATTTTTGGTGCCCAAGGTGTCGGGGCAGCAGGGGTGGATAAACGAATCGATATTTTAGCGACAGCGATCAAAGGTGGATTGACGATTTTTGATTTGCCTGAATTGGAATTCACTTATGCACCGCCATTTGGTTCAGCTAAAGATCCAGTCAATATGTTAGGATATGCGGCAATCAATCTAGCAGAAGGCATTAGTGAATCAATCCAGTGGTATCAATTAAAAGAAGAACAGCGAAAGGGCAGCCAATTATTAGATGTTCGTAATCTTGGTGAGTTAGCTCAGGGACGTTTTCCAGATGCAATCAATCTGCCGCTCAATCAATTACGTGAAAGACTTGCTGAGCTCGATCCGAATCAAGAGTATGTGGTCAGTTGTCATAGCGGGTTGAGAAGTTATGTTGCTGAACGAATCTTAAAACAAAACGGTTTTCGTGTAAAAAATTTAGATGGCGCCTTTGCTTTATACAAAACCGTCAGACCGGAGGAATTGATTTATGACTAATTCGATCACAATGGCTGATTTCTATCAGTTAACTAAACAAAAAAAGGTAGAAATCATCGATGTGCGCGAAGATTTTGAATACCAACTGGGGCATATCCCTCATGCAAAAAATCTGCCTTTGAGTCGTTTAGGTGTGGATCAGCTTGAAGGAGATGTCGAAAAAGAGTTCTATCTAGTCTGTCAATCAGGTGCTCGTTCAGAAAATGCTTGCACCTTTTTAGCAAATCAAGGGTATAATGTCGTCAATGTTTTAGGTGGAACCGCTGTTTGGCCAGGAGAATTAAGCCGTTAATTAACTAGGAGGTTGTGACAAGATTTTTGTCACAACCTCCTTTTTGCTTGATATAGATAGCACGAATCAATTTTTTGTTTAAGCAGTAAAAAATTAAAAAGTGTTACTATAAAGATATCAACAAAGATATCAACAAAAAGGATGTGGGGACATGATCGAATTAAAAAAATTAGCAAATATGGTGGATCACACATTATTAAAAGCCGATGCAACAACTGCGGGATTTGAACGTCTTTGCAACGAAGCTGATACGTATGGTTTTAAAATGGTCGCGATCAATTCTTTTCCAGTCGCACGGTGTCGAGAATTTTTGAAAGACAGTCCAGTTCACGTAGGTGCCGCCATTGGATTTCCATTAGGACAAACGACGATTGCAACAAAAGTGTTTGAAGCAATGGAGGCTATCGAAAATGGCGCAGATGAAATCGACTATGTCATTAATATCGGTAAATTGAAAGACGGTGAGCATAACTATATTCGTGAAGAGATGAAAGCAATCGTTGATATTTCGCGGAAAAATGGAATCATCAGCAAAGTCATTTTAGAAAATTGCTATTTAACGGATGAAGAGAAGATTGCTGTTTGCAAAATCGCCAAAGAAGTGAAGCCTGATTTTGTCAAAACGTCAACCGGTTTTGGGACAGGCGGTGCCACAGTTGAAGATGTTGCGTTAATGAAAAAAATCGTAGGCGCCGAAGTAAAAGTGAAAGCAGCCGGTGGCATTCGCGATTTGGCTACAGCATTGAAGATGATTGAAGCAGGTGCGGAACGCTTAGGAACTAGTTCAGGAATCAAAATAATAGAAGAATATAAGAAGCGACTCCAGTAAACGATGAGCGTTTTCTTTCATTCAGCAGAATAAAAGAAAAGATCCTTTAGCAAGTTTAAACAAGCAGAAGGGATTCAAGAAGCTCGAGGACAGGTTTTTTAGTTAATGTTCGTGTTTCACTAATTTTGTATATTATTGTTTACTTATTATCATGTTTATTATATGATTATCCTCGTTGTTTGAAAAAAATGCTATTATTTTACGAACATTTTAGATTATAGGGGGAGTATCATGAAAGGGAAAATAAATTCCTATTTTGAACTTGATAAATTAAACACAACAGTAAAAAGAGAAATTTTGGCAGGCTTTACTACATTTATATCAATGGCGTATATTCTTTTTGTAAATCCTAGTGTATTAGGCGCTTCAGGAATGGATGAAGGAGCTGTCTTTACTGCTACAGCATTAGCTAGTGCGTTAGGCTGTGTCTTGATGGGCGTGTTGGCGCGCTATCCGATCGCGACAGCACCTGCATTAGGGATCAATGCCTTTTTTGCCTATTCGGTTTGTATCGGAATGGGGATTCGTTGGGAGACTGCTTTAGCTGGAGTATTTGTGGCATCGCTGATTTTTATTGTGATTACTATTTTTAAATTGCGCGAAATGATCATCGATGCGATCCCCGCAGATTTGAAATATGCGATATCTGGCGGAATCGGATTATTCATTGCATTTTTAGGATTGAGTGAAGGTGGCATCATCGTCGCTGATAAATCGACTTTAGTCGGTTTAGGTTCAATGACTGGGACAACTTGGCTGACTGTCTTTGGGTTGATCGTGACTGCGATCTTGCTAGTGCGGCGAGTACCAGGTGGAATTTTTATCGGGATGGTCGCTACGACGTTAGTAGGTTTAGTTACTGGATTGATTCAAGCGCCAACACAAATCATTTCTGCCGCACCCAGTTTGAAACCGACTTTCTTAGTTGCGTTAAAACATGTGAAAGATATCAACACATTGCAATTATGGGTTGTTGTACTGACCTTTTTATTAGTGACTTTCTTTGATACTGCTGGGACATTAGTTGGATTAGCCAATCAAGCCGGCTTCATGAAAGACAATAAAATGCCGCGAGTTGGAAAAGCGTTAGCTTCTGATTCGACAGCGATGTTGGCTGGATCATTATTTGGGACATCCCCAGTTGGTGCTTACGTAGAATCTTCAGCAGGGATCGCAGTTGGCGGTCGGTCCGGTTTGACCGCGATTACAACAGGAGTATTCTTTATCTTCGGTTTGTTCTTCTCGCCATTGCTGTCAGTCGTTACTTCGCAAGTTACGGCGCCTGCATTGATCGTAGTCGGTGTATTAATGGCACAATCATTGCGTCAAATTAAATGGGATCAATTAGAAATCGCGATTCCTTCATTTTTGATTTTGATCGGTATGCCGCTGACTTATAGTATTTCAGACGGAATCGCGTTAGGCTTTATCTTTTATCCGATTACGATGGTGGCCGCTAAACGCGGGAAAGAAGTTTCACCAATCATGTATGGATTGTTCTTCGTCTTTATCGGATTTATGTGGATCTTGAATGTATAATAATGGTTGATTGATCAGCTGCTCATTTTCAATTGAAGATGAGCAGCTTTTTTTCTATAACAATAAAATGATTTTTATGATAATTGTTTATGATTTTAAAGAATTTATCATGTTCTTTTAAGATTTCAGAGATAGCGTAAAATATCTTGTGTAAATAGATATTTAGGGTAGAAAAAAAGAAAGTCCATTCTGTAAAATTAAAGTTAC
>NZ_BJDX01000006.1 GCF_005405365.1 Enterococcus xiangfangensis | reverse complement strand
TACATTGTTTGTCGCTTTGTTTCAGCAACTTTTATATCTTAACAGCTTGCTGAGTGAATGTCAATAACTTTTTTGAATTTTTTTCAAACAAATCATTGTCACTGCTTGATGCGACTTTGTTAGAATAACTGATAACCAGTCACCTGTCAATAACAAATTCAAAGTTTTTCTGAGCGAGACACGCTCGCTTTGGAACATTAAATAATATACCAACATAATCTTATTCGGTCAATCAAAAATATCATTTTTTTTGAAGTTTTTTTCATTACTGACCAATGTTCTTTAGTGTTTGCATAATCGTTCGCAAATAACATGAAAGATAATTGAAAATCCCCCTTTCACAAAACCTTCAATCGGATTTTTATTTTAGTAAAGGTCATCATTTTCTAATAATCTTTTCAACCAAATTAAAAAAAGACGCTCAGCACAGCTGAACGTCTGTAAAAATTTTATTTTTTAACGTAGAGTTGGGAACAATAGTACATCACGAATAGATTGAACATCTGTCAACAACATAACTAGACGATCGATTCCGATTCCTAATCCACCAGTTGGCGGCATCCCGTATTCTAACGCTTCTAAGAAATCTTCGTCCACGCCGTGAGCTTCGTCATTTCCTTGCTCACGTTCTTTTTCTTGCGCTTCAAAACGTTCTCGTTGATCAATTGGATCATTCAATTCAGTAAATGCGTTAGCAAATTCACGGCCTACGATAAATAGTTCAAATCGATCCGTAAAACGTCCGTCTTCGGCATTTTTCTTCGCTAATGGAGAAACTTCTACTGGATGACCATAAACGAATGTAGGTTGTTGCAGCGTCTCTTCAACAAACGTTTCAAAGAATTCATTGATGATATGACCGATTTCCATATTATCGTTGATTTCAACATGATGCTCTTTTGCTAAAGCACGAGCGTCTTCGAGCGTCATTTCTGTCCAAAAATCAACGCCAGTTTGTTCTTTAATCGCGTCTACCATGTGCACACGTTTGAATTTAGAGCCTAGATCAATGGATTGACCATCGTAAGACAGTGTAGTTTCTCCTAATACGTTTTGTGCGGCATCGCGGATGATTCCTTCTGTTAAGTCCATCACATCTAGAAAATCTTGATATGCTGTATAAACTTCCATCATAGTGAATTCAGGGTTGTGGGTGGTATCGATTCCTTCATTACGGAAAACGCGTCCAATCTCATACACTTTTTCCATCCCGCCGACAATCAGGCGTTTTAAATGTAATTCCAAAGCGATTCGCAAATATAAATCTGTATCCAACGCATTGTGATGCGTGATAAATGGGCGTGCTGTCGCACCGCCAGCTTCATTGTGCAAGACAGGGGTTTCTACTTCGATATAGCCCAACCCATCTAAGTAACGGCGCATTTGGCTGATGATTTGACTGCGTTTTGTGAAACGTTCGAAGCTTTCGCGGTTACTGATCAAATCTAAATAGCGTTGACGGTAACGTTGTTCGACGTTTGTTAAGCCGTGATATTTTTCTGGCAGAGGTCGCAATGCTTTTGATAACAGTGTAATCTCTTTGGCTTTGATAGATACTTCACCGGTATCTGTCTTCATGATTTCTCCAGTTACGCCAAAGAAATCGCCTAAATCACTTTTTTTGAAGATCGCGTATGGTTCTTCACCAACTTCATCTTTCCGAACATAGATTTGGATCTGGCCTTCACGGTCTTGTAAGTGGGCAAAGCCGACTTTTCCTTTTCCGCGTTTTGTCATCATTCGACCAGCTACGCTTGCGGTCAATTGTTTTTCATGAAGATCTTCTTTAGTATCTGCGTCATATGTTTCATGTAGTTCTTTTGAATTGGCCGTGCGTTCAAAGCGTGCGCCAAATGGATCGATTCCTTCTTCACGAAGGTTTTCCATTTTTTCGCGTCGAACACGCATTTGGTCATTCATTTCTATCAAATTCGTTTGTTCCTCAGTCACGAATGTTCCTCCTCAGTATGTAATTACTCTTACTTATAATGCCAATGTATAAGCAAAAAATCAAGCCGAATTCCTCATTCGGCTTGAAGATCAGCTAATTTTTTCTCTTGCTTCCGTCTTTTCGACTAGTTGATCTAGCAAATCTAAGATAACTTGCTTTTCTTCTGTTTGATTGATGGCAACTTTGACTTTCGCTGAACGCGGGATCCCTTTTAAATAGTAACTAGCATGCTGCCGGAATTCGCGACAAGCAACTTTTTCGCCTTTTAATTGAATCAACCGTTCTAAATGCAGTTTAGCCGTCTCGATTTTTTCTCGAGCACTAGGCTCAGGAATCAACTCACCAGTTGCTAAATAATGTTGGGTTTGATGAATCATCCAAGGATTCCCTAAAGCAGCCCGCCCGATCATCACCGCGTCAGCACCTACTTCTTCAATCATTCGTTTCGCATCTTCAGGGGTTCGAACATCGCCATTGCCCATAAATGGAATCGTCAAGTGATCAGCTACTTGTTTTAAGATCGACCAATCTGCTTTTCCTTCATACATCTGTACTCGTGTTCGACCGTGCATCGCAATTGCTGAAGCACCGGCACTTTGAGCGGCTAATGCATTTTCCACCGCAAAAACATGTTCTGCATCCCAACCAACCCGCATTTTAACTGTTACAGGAATGTCAACTGCAGAAGAAACCGCTTCGACCATTTCATAAACTTTATCCGGATCCAGCAGCCACTTGGCACCGGCTTCTGCCTTGATAACTTTATTTACAGGACAGCCCATATTGATATCGATGATGTCTGCCTCTGTATTTTCTTGGACAAAGCGTGCAGCTTCTACTAATGAATCTTTATTGCCCCCAAAAATTTGGACGCTCAAAGGATGTTCACGTTCATCGATGTACAGCATATCCAACGTTTTTTTATTTCTGAAATGGATACCTTGGTCGCTGATCATTTCACAGACCACCAGTCCGGCACCGAATTCTTTCACTGTTACACGAAAAGCAGCATTTGTGATCCCAGCCATCGGGGCTACCACGACCCGGTTCGGTACTTCTACATTGCCGATTTTCCATGCACCATTTAATGGTTTCACTGTTATTCCCCCAAAATCTCTTGCTTCAATTCATAAAGATCATCTTCACTATACTTATATTTGTTGTTGCAAAAAGCACAGACTGCCTCTGCTCCGTGATCTTGATCGATCAACTCTTGGATCTGGTCTGCCCCTAAAGTAATGATTGCTGAAGCAAATTTTTCCTTAGAACAGTCACACTTGAATTGAACCGGTAACGTTTCTAAAAACTCTACATCCGTTGTCGCTAAAAGTGATTGTAAGATCTCTTCTGGCGTTTGACCATCATCTAACAGTGTCGAGATCCGAGTCGTCTCCTTCAAGCGTTCTTCGATCTGATCGATGATTTCTTCACTTGCACCAGGCATGATTTGGATCATGAAACCACCAGCTGTTTTGATCGAATCATCTGTATCAACTAAAACAGATACGCCGACAGCAGACGGAATTTGTTCTGAAACAGCCAAATAATAAGTAAAGTCTTCGCCAATTTCTCCAGAGACGATTGGTGTTTGCCCTGAAAAGGGCTCTTTTAATCCCAGATCTTTGATGACTGTGAACATGCCGGCGGTTCCGACTGCCCCTCTTACGTCAATCTTGCCGCTTTGATTCAACGGCAAACTGATATGAGGATTTTTGATGTAGCCTTTTACTTCACCTTTCCCGTTGCTGTCGACAATGATCGCGTCAGCCGGTCCATCTCCTTCAATTTTTACGGTCATTTTATCTTCACCTTTTAACGTTGCGCCTAACATCAAGGCACCAATCATCGTCCGTCCTAATGCCGCTGAAGCAGTATTCCACGTATCGTGGCGGCATTGGGCTTCACTGATTGTTTCGGTCGCATTCACCGCATAGGCACGAACAAAGCCGCCGTAAGCCAATGCTTTTACTAAATAATCACTCATCTATCTTGCTCCTCTTGTTTCTGTCGTTAGTTTGTTAAAACAACTCTGATGCTTACGCTGGATACCGCTAGCCTAACAATTGCCGCCAACCGTTACTATTTTAAAAAGATCTTAGCAAGCCGGCTATTTTTGTTGATCATTTGCTGGCTAACAGCAAAGCCGGATCGGTTGTTTGTTTCTAATGGAACGAAGCATTTTTATTCGTGATTGCATCATACTAGGTGTTTCAACTTTTTTCAACTTCTCTGTATAAGCATAATAGAAAAGTTTAATAAAATTTTCTCGGTTTATTTCTGCAGCGAATCAAAAAAGTTTCTTTCTCATGATCAGATCGGTTTGTTTGTCTGTACCTACATAGAAAGCATGGGCACCGACTTGTTCAAACCCAAAAGCTTGATAAAAACGACGAGCATTCTGGTTTTCTTCCCAAACACCTAACCAGATCTGTTCACGTTTTTCTTTTACCGCAAGCTCGAATGCAAAATCCAATAATTGTCGGCCGAGCCCTTGTCGTTTAAAAGCCTTGCGGATATAGATCCGTTCGATCTCCAATCCATCTTTGTCTGCCAGCTCGGTCTGCGCCTTGCCGACATTCAATTTCAAATAACCGGCAAGCTGATCATTCAAATAGAGAAAGAAAAAGCGGGAATCAGGATTACGCAACTCCCGTTCTAATTTTTCTAACGCATAAGCGTCGACTAAGTAGTCATTCAAATCGGCTGGATCATTTTCAGCCGCAAAAGTGTCACGAAAAGTCTCGATGCTGATTTTTTGTAATTGGGTTAAATCCTCGAGGCCGCATGGATAAATCTGCCCTTTCATAGTTATTCCTCCTTAATTTTAATGAAAAGAAACGACATGCCCGAAGACATGCCGCTTTTTTATTCTTGGTTGTCGCTTGTATTATCTGGTTCGATCGAATCTTTGTCTTCTTTATCCTCTGCTTGTTTCTCAGCATCTTTTTCTTCCAAAGCGCGTTTTGCTTCTTCAAAAGTTTGTGCTTGAGCTTTTTCACTTGGATAAAGGCTGTCTTTGCCTCCAGGCATTTGACCTGTTTCAAACAATGATTTGATTGCTTTGGCATCCAATGTTTCGAATTCCAACAATTTTTCAGCGATCAATTTATGCTGCTCACGATGTGTCTCGATGATTTCACGAGCTTTTTCATGTGCTTGCATCAAGATATTGCGCACTTCTTGGTCGATTTCAAAAGCCACTTGTTCAGAGTAAGCTTTGGTTTGACCGTAGTCGCGGCCGACAAAGACTTGATGGTTTCCTTCGTATTGAACGGGACCAAGCTTGTCGCTCATTCCGTATTCAGTCACCATGCTACGAGCCAAGCCAGTTGCTTGTTCGAAGTCATTTGAAGCGCCAGTTGTTTGTGCATTAAAGACGATTTCTTCAGCAGTACGTCCGCCTAACAAACCAACGATTTGTTCAAACATATCATCTTTTGACATCAACATTTGATCTTCTTTTGGTAATGCGATCATGTATCCGCCAGCACGTCCCCGCGGAATGATCGTTACTTTGTGTACTACCCGTGCACGGTTCAAGACCATACCAATGATCGTATGACCTGCTTCGTGGTAAGCAACCATTTCACGTTCGTGTTTGCTGATGACACGGTCTTTTTTCGCAGGTCCCGCAATCACACGGTCTTCTGCTTCATCCACGTCAGAAGCATCGATTTTTTTCTTGTTACGACGAGCAGCAACTAATGCCGCTTCATTCAAGACATTTTCTAAATCCGCACCGGCAAAACCTGGTGTTTGTTGCGCAACGACTTTCAAATCAACATCGTCTGCCAACGGTTTGTTCCGAGCGTGGACTCTCAGGATTGCTTCACGACCTTTGACGTCTGGACGACCAACTAAAATTTGACGGTCAAAACGACCTGGACGTAATAAAGCTGGGTCTAATACATCTGAACGGTTCGTTGCAGCAACAACAATCACGCCTTCATTCCCATCAAAACCATCCATCTCAACAAGCAATTGGTTCAACGTTTGTTCACGTTCATCATGACCGCCGCCCATACCGGCGCCACGTTGACGACCGACTGCATCGATTTCATCAATGAAGATGATCGCTGGTGCATTTTTCTTGGCTGTTTCGAATAAGTCACGGACACGAGAAGCTCCGACCCCAACAAACATTTCCACGAAATCTGAACCTGAGATTGAATAAAACGGTACGCCGGCTTCACCAGCTACAGCTTTTGCAAGCAATGTTTTACCAGTTCCGGGAGGTCCCTCTAGTAAAACGCCAGCTGGGATACGAGCACCTAATTCAACGAAACGACGTGGATCTTTTAAAAATTCCACGACTTCAACTAATTCTTGTTTTTCTTCTTCCGCACCGGCTACATCAGAAAAGCGCACGCGGTTGGCTTTTTTATCGGCTTCTTTAGCCTTTGATTTCCCAAAGTTCATGACACGGCCGTTTCCACCGCCACCGCCGCCTTGTTGGCCGATCATCATATAGAAGAAGAAAACCATGATCAAGATCGGTAGGAAGCTGATCAATAATGTGACCCACATACCGCTGCTTGATTCTTCTTGGATCTCTGTTTTGACATTATTATCTTTGGCTAGATCAGTAACTTGGCTCAGTGTTGAATCATTAGGCAAAATGATCGTTGTAAAATGAGTCGTTTTTGAATCCGTTGATCCAATAATGCTCAATCCGCCAGAATTCGCAACTTCTTGCTTTTCTTTATACTCACCAGTGATTTTGTAAATACCGCTGGAAGGCTGGATCTTCACATTTTTGATCTTGCCGTCTTGCATTTGTTCAGTAAAGGTTGAATACTCGACATCTGGCGAAGCTGATTTGTTATCCCCAAAAAGGAAATAAACAACCATAACCATCGCTAAAATGACGAGGATATAATAGAGAGCATTTTTTGCTCCCTTGTTGTTCTTATTCATCTAGGTCCTCCTCGTGCTTGTTAGCTTATTAGCTTGTTAAAAAAGTTTTATCAATTTTGACCTTTTAAGTATATCACACTGTGATTTTTTCGGTCACTAATTTGATTGATAAATTTCAGGCTTTAATACGCCCACGTATGGCAGGTTGCGGTAGGCTTCAGCGTAATCTAATCCGTAGCCGACAACGAATTCATTCGGCACATCAAAACCAACATAATCAGCATGGATATCTACCACACGACCTTCTGGTTTATCTAACAATGTGACTATTTTCACTGATCGTGCTTTACGATATTTGAACAAATCAACTAAGTAACCTAATGTACGTCCACTATCGATGATATCTTCCACGATCAATAAGTCGCGGCCCTCAACATTTGTATCTAAGTCTTTAATGATTTTTACTTCACCAGAAGAGACCATTTGGTTGCCGTAACTTGAAACATCCATGAAGTCCAATTCTAAATGGGCATCGATTTCACGAACGATGTCTGCCATAAAAGGAACGGCTCCTTTTAAAATACCAACCACTAATGGATTTTTATCAGTATAATCGGCAGTTAATTGTAGGCCTAATTCGACACAGCGTTTTTGAATATCTTCTCTAGTGATCAAGATTTTTTCAATATCTTTTGCTAGCATATAGAAACTCCTTTCATTTCGCTACTTGAAGCGCGTAGTCAAGTATGTAGTGTATTCTATCAGTTTCAGTTGCAATACTCAAATAGGAATTGACAAAAGGTAACAGCGCGACGACCTCACCTGTAGCATCTGTAACCACCCAAGCGTCCTCTCGTGCATCGGTCGGGATTTTACGATCAATAAAATAACGACCGATTCGTTTCGTCAGTGTTTTACTCAAGGCAATTCGATCGCCGGCTGCTCGTTTTCGAACAGTCAACGGTAATTTAATCGTTAACGGCAACGGAACTTGATACCCATTTTTTTTTGCAGGTACATCACTTTTCCGCAAGCTGATTGAGGCAGCATTAGGCAATAAAATCTGCTCATTTTCTGTTAAATGAAAGACTCCTTTATCCGCTGAAGCCTTTAATTCCAAATAAAAACGCTGATAGCGACGGATAAATTGCCAATCCTCGCCAAGGTCTACCGCCCACTGGCTGCTTGTTCGCTGAAGTTGCTCCAGCAATGAAAATAACTGCTTTTGAGAGACTGCGAATTTCGTTTGCGGAGCTGCTTGTTGAAAAAAGGCTGCAAGAAAATAATAACGAGCCCCTGGATTTTCCGGCAATGTTTCTTCGGTGAAGAACCAGCGGCGTCCATCAAATACAACTTTTCTTAAATTTTCTTTTAGCGACTGCGCAATCAACTGATCCGCCCAAGTCAATTGTTGATGAAACTGCTGAGCATGCAATAAAATTTGCGGATTTTCTTTTTTGAGCCCGGGAACGACATTTTGGCGGATTCGATTGCGAAAATAGGCAGCTGAAGCATTCGTCGCATCTTCAAAATAAGTCAGCTGTTCTTTTTTTGCATACGCATAAATCTCTTCCTTTGAAAATGACAATAGCGGCCGCAGTAAGCTCCCGGCGCCAAATGATTGTTGCCGAGCGATTCCGCTATGACCAATCAGCGAACCCCCCCGCACTAAGCGCATCAAAAGTGTCTCCAACTGGTCATCGCCGTGATGAGCTGTTAAAAGCAGCTCATAGTTTTCCTGTACCATGATTTTTTCAAAAAAAGCATAGCGCAACTTTCGGGCTTCCGCTTCAATATTTTCTTTGGCTGGCTGTTCCCAGACCTTTAAATAAAATGGCAGCTGATGGTTGCGGCAATAGTTTTGTAAAAAAGCCGCTTCTTTTTTTGATTCTGGACGCAATTGATGGTCTACGTGGACTACACCGATTTGGATATTTTGCTGTTCTAATAAGTGCAGCAAAACCATCGAATCGACCCCGGTAGAGACTGCCAACAAAAGTTTCTTTTTCGTCAGTAATTCAGGGTTATCTTGGAAAAATACTTGTTCCATGGGAAACTCCTTATTCTTGTATTTAAAAAAGCTGAAATCCTATAAGAATTTCAGCTTTGCTGTATTAACTACGGCGACCGCCCCGGCCTCCACGTTTTCCTTCAGTATTGCGTTTGATCGATGACAAACGATCATCGCTATCCTTTAAAAAGGAACTCATCAATGAATCGAAGTCTTGTTTGCCGCTATTATTTTGGGGTTTGCCCTTAGCAGTTGGTTTCGGACGATTGTTATCACGAAACTCACGTTTGAAAGGTTTCTTTTCTGGTTGTGGTTGATCTTGTGCCTTGCGGATCGAAAGACCTACTTTGCCGTCATCTCCGACTGTAGTCACTTTTACCGTTACTTCATCCCCGACAGTTAGCACATCGTGAATGTCTTTGACGAAACCATTAGATATTTCACTGATATGGACTAAGCCCGTTTTACCTTCTCCCAAGTCAATAAAGGCACCGAAATTGGTGATCCCTGATACTTTTCCTTGCAGCTTAGCTCCTACTTCGATTGACATAAAAAAAACGTTCCTCCTAATTTTTTTCCAATTTATTTTAAAACTGTGATTACTCAGCAGTTTCGGACTTTACAACTTCATCAGCTTGTTTGTCTTTATTCGACGCAGTTGCTGAATCGGGTAAAACAAAAATCAATTCATTATCCTTTGAATAATAGAAACGACTGCGGGCCAGCTTTGTCACATAATCATCATCTTTCAACAATTTCACGTCTTGTTTCAAGCCGACCACGCGATCATCTACTTCAGCAGATTCTGCGATCGTTTTGGTCTTGATCTCGTTCAATTCGCTTAAATGACGCTGTTCGTTAAAGATTTGAACACCCATGACAATAGCAACGAAAGCGGCAACAGCAAATAAAGCAGCTAAACGTCGACGCTTAAAAATCAATTGACGGTGCTGTTTTTGAAATTTACGATATTGCTCTTTTGCATATGGTGTATCTAATGAAGCAATTTTTTGCGTCTCGTGTTCATTCATTATCGCTCGCTCCTTACCCTGAAATTCTTTACTATTATATCAATTCAGGATATAATTGTCTATTTGAATTGTCCTTAATTCCCGTTATTTTCCACTCGCGTCTCTTCTATGATTCGATACATTTTAGCCGCGTCCTCTTTTTTAGTTGATTCATGCAGTTCTTCTACTGCAATCGTCAAAACCTTATTTCCAAATTGAATCCGCAGCTCATCGCCGATTTTTATATCGGTCGAAGATTTAGCTAGTTTTCCATTCACTTGGATCCGACCTTTGTCGGCCACTTCTTTTGCCACCGTCCGGCGTTTGATGATCCGTGAAATTTTTAAAAATTTATCTAATCGCATGAATTATCTCCTTTTTCCAATTCTCAATAATTTACTGCCAAATGGCAACATCAGCCATTCGCGAATCGTCAATAAGCGTACTCGAATCGCTAAGCTTAAAAAAACGCTTCCTCCAAGTAATACACCCAAGACAGCCGCCGCTAATGCCCCACTTCTTTTTTGTACCATCCCAAACAGAATACTGATACTGCCATAATAACATAAGAGTACGAAGATCATACCCATTAAACAGATAAAAAGTTTGCCTGTAAAATGACGCTGTTTATAGTAAGCACGCGTTTTGTGATCGCCAGCATAATGTAAAACGACCAACGCTGCAACAAGCCCCAGCAATGTAGACAAACTAGCACCAATCGTACCCAGTTGCTTAGTCAATGGGAACGTCGTCACTATTTTTAACAATAAACCGATTCCTGCTGCCTGCAGTGAAGGACGGTATTTATTTTGACTTTGGGCGATACTTTGATACGCCTGAATCAGTGCCATCAGAAAAATCGCAAAGACGAACAAAACCAGTGTTTCATTGCCTTTATAATCTTTGAACAAGGCGTAATTTACATAAGGCAGTAACAAGGCCAAACCGACAGAAGCCGCCGCGCCGATCGTACAAGTCAGCCGTAAAAAAATCTGACTCGTCTTGATAAACTTGTCGCGATCCCGTGTCACCAAATAACGAGTCAACAGCGGCAAGAAACTTGAACTCAGCGCCAAAGCTACGACCAATCCCAGTTGAACTAGCGGCTGTCCACGATCATAGACCCCTTTCGCTAGTTTTGCACCGTGTTCGTTTAAGCCAAAATCGACCAGCGCTTTTTTGACAGTGAAAGAATCGATTAATTGAAACAAGATTAGCAAACCGCTGTAAACCGTCATCAAGCCGCCTTCAAGGACCAACCGTTTTCCTAACGTGCGTGTATCAGCCCCTAGTTTAGGCGGCTGATAAGCAAGCTTTGTCCCCAAAATTTTTTGCCGATAATATCGTAGAACAAAAACTGCCGCTATCCCGCCGATCAAAGCACCGGACATCGCAACAGTCCCAGTATGATAAACGTCCCAACCGAACTGTTTGAACGACCAAGCCGCGCTTATAATCACTCCAACACGAAGCAATTGCTCCACTACTTGTGAGACCGCAGTAGGAACCATCAGTAATTTCCCTTGAAATTCTCCGCGCGTAATCGCTAGAAACGGCATGAGCAAAAAAGTAAACGACACGATGCGGATCAACGGTCGTAACTGCTCATCTCCCATCCAGACTGCCAAAGGTTGTGCCGAAAAGAAGCACAGCGCCCACAAAATTAAACCAAACCCGCCGATCAGTGGAAACAGTTCTTGCAATGCCTGCCGTTGCTCTCTTGGTTCTTTCTGTTCTGCCGTATATTTTGAAATAAACTGCGGCAGCCCCGACAACGCCAAGGTCATGGCAATTCCATAAATTGGATAGACTTGCTGGTAGACGTAAAAACCTTCATCGCCGGCAAAGTTTTGATAAGGGACTCGATAGACCGCACTTAGTAGTTTCGCTGCAAAAGATGCTGCAGTTAAAACGAAGGCACCCTGCATCATGACCCGCATTTCTTTATTCGCCAGTGCCTCCACCACCTATTCTTTGTATTTTTGTTTCCGCAACGCCCGAACGAACAAACTGATTTCTCGCAGCCAAACAGCTTCGTCCATCGTTTTTGCGATCATTAATTTAATGACCATCTTTTCTTTTTCAACGCCTAACGTCGCTTTCATTTTCGTTGCGCCCAGCGCTTCAAACAATTGTTCCACTTTATAAGCTTTAGTTCCCACCTTACTCAAGGTAAAAATCACTTGCTGTTGACGTTTTTGGATACTTTCAACTAGCGCACGATCGCCATCCATCTTGATCTGACCAACATTCAGCAAGTTGGCAACTTCATCGGGATAATCGCCAAAGCGGTCAACCAAATCTGCCTCAACTTCATCCAGCATCTCCGTGCTTTCCAACTCGCGGATCCGTTTATAGATTTCAATTTTTTGACGTTCGTCTTCGATGTATTCCCCAGGGATATACGCGTCGATTCCTAAATTGATTTCTACTGAAGTACGTTCAATCTGAGTATTCTTCCCTTGCTTGCGATCGACTGCTTCAGACAACATTTGAGAATACATATCAAACCCGACGGCATCGATAAAGCCATGTTGCTGCGCGCCTAAAAGATTTCCCGCACCACGAATAGACAAATCGCGCATCGCAATTTTAAAACCAGATCCAAGTTCAGTAAAGTCTTTAATTGCCTGCAGCCGTTTTTCGCTGACTTCATTCAAAATCTTTTGCGGTTCATACATGAAATAAGCATAAGCAATTCGATTGCTTCGACCCACTCGACCACGTAATTGATACAATGTCGACAGTCCCATATAATCAGCATTTTCAACAAACAACGTATTTACATTTGGAATGTCTACACCAGTTTCAATGATCGTTGTTGTAACTAAAATGTCATACTGACCATCGATAAAATCCATCAGCGTGTTTTCCAATTGAACTTCCGTCATTTGACCATGAGCAAAACCGATCTTGGCATCTGGCACCAGCATTTGTAGCTCTTCAACTTTTCGCTCAATCGTCTCTACTCGATTATAAAGATAAAAAGCTTGGCCTCCCCGCGCCATTTCACGTTCGATTGCTTCACGAATCGCACCGGGATTTGTTTCCATGACATACGTTTGGATTGGATAACGGTTTTCCGGTGGTGTTTCGATCACCGAAAGATCGCGGACGCCTAGCATCGACATGTGCAACGTCCGCGGAATCGGAGTCGCCGTCAACGTCAGCACGTCTACTTGTGAACGTAATTGTTTCAACCGTTCCTTGTGTTTTACACCAAAACGTTGCTCTTCGTCAATCACTAATAAGCCTAAGTCGGCAAACTGCAGATCTTTTGATAACAACCGATGTGTTCCGACTACGATATCGACTTGCCCTGTACGGATTTGTTCGATTGTTTCATTTTGCTGCTTCTTCGTACGAAAACGGCTCAGCATCGCGATGTTTACTGGGAAATTCTCGAAACGTTCGGTCATTGTCTCCAAATGCTGCTGCGCTAAGATCGTCGTTGGAACTAAAAAGGCGACTTGTTTATTTTCTTTGATTGCTTTAAAAGCTGCGCGCAACGCAACTTCTGTCTTACCAAAACCAACATCGCCGACTAATAAGCGATCCATCGGACGAGCCTTTTCCATATCATGTTTGATTTCAGCCGTACTGCGCAGCTGGTCATCGGTCTCACTGTAAGGAAAGGCATCTTCAAATTCTTTTTGGTATTCATCATCCGGACCAAATGCATACCCACGTTCTGCCTCGCGCTTGGCGTAGAGCTCGATCAAGTCATCAGCGATGTCTTCAATTTTTTTCGAGACTTTACTTTTCGTCTTAGACCATTCACTGCCGCCTAATTTATTAACTTTTGGTGGTTTCGCTTCAGATGAAACATATTTTTGAATAAGATTTAGCTGAGTCACTGGGATAAATAGTTTATCGTCTTTTTGATATAAAATCGACATATAGTCTTGATGAACACCATCAATCTCGATCGTCTCCATCCCGATATACTTCCCAATCCCATGGTTGGCATGGACGACATAATCTCCAGGCTTTAATTCATTGTAACTCTTCAGACGTTCAGCATTAGAGATTGTTTGACGCCGCGCCCGTTTTTTTGTAACTTTTTGGAAAATCTCCCGCTCAGTTACTACGACTAATTTATCTTGCGGCAACTCAAATCCGTTTGTCAAACTTCCTGTAACAATCTGAGTCTGTCCTGCTAACAATTGATCAGGCGTTGTTTGAACGGCTTTGATCCCAACATCTTGAAATTCCTGCGTCAGTTTCTCTTGTCGTTCTTGATCAGATACCAAAAACAAAACCGTTTGAGCTTGTTTTTGCCAACGATCTACTTCGGTTTTCAGCAACGGAATCTGCCCGAAAAACTGCTGCATCGAACGATATTGAAAATTATGGATTGCTTCAAACCGTAGATTTCCCATGCCTTTTTGGAACAATGAGAAGAAACTTGCGACAAGTTTTGTTTTTTTGATCAAATCATGACCATTCATCCCGAAAGTCTGTTCAGAAAAAACGCGCAGCTCTTCAATTTTTTGCGTGTGCCACTCGGCTTCTTCACGTTCCATTTCGCGATGGGTCTCCATCATACGAGGGTAATCATCGACAAACAGCAACGCATCTTTCGCAAAATGATCCAATAACGAAACTTTTTTCCCATACAACAGATCCGTATAATATTTAGCCTGCTCGGTAGGGATTCCATCTTCCCAAGAAGCGATCAATTGACCAAAATAATCATTTAAAAAATTATAATCGGCTTTTTCTTTTGTGACTGCCAGCCGGTTTTGCAACAGCTGATTTACTTTCTGCGCGCCTTGTGTCAAATCTTCCGCCGAAAAAACTAAATCGGTCGTTGGTGTGATCCAAACTTCTGTTAAATTTTTCACCGATCGTTGGGTCTCTGGTTCAAAATAGCGCAGCGAATCGATCTCCACGTCAAATAACTCTATCCGAACGGGATACTCCGTCGTTAGCGGATAGATATCGACAATACTGCCGCGCATACTGAATTCACCAGGTTTTCCCACCATCGTCTGCCGTTCGTATCCCATCAGAACTAAACGCTGAGCTAAATGTTCTAAATCGACTTCACTGCCGATCTGCCAATGCAATTGATTGGCTTGCCACGTCTCCGGCGTCGGCAAATACTTACGCAACGCAGCGATGGGGACAACGTACAGCCCTTTTTCGCCTTGAGATAAGGCTTGCAGTGTCGACACGCGTTCCGCCCGGGCTTCCGGTGACGCAAAAGCCATTTCAGCTGAAAGGACTTCATCTACTGGAAATAGATGTACATCATCAACGATCTGTCTTAATTCCTCTGCTAGTTGATTACTATAGTAGAGATTCGGCACGACTACTACTGTTTGTTTTTGACTCGCTTGATGCGTTGCCGCCATCACTAATGCTTTTGCCGAACCAGAAAGTCCGAGCAGCAGTTGGCGTTTTGCTTTTTGCTCTAAATCCGCTTGCCAAGCTTTCACTAACGGCAACTGATTCATAAATTCAATCAAATTCATTTTTTACTCCTTAATCGATTCCTTTACTGTACACATCCTATAATATACTACTGTCTGTCTATCTTATTCCTGTTTAGTCCTTTGTCGTTTTAATTAAACCGATTCATCGTTTTGCTGAACTCATTTTCTGCCACAAAATCATCGACTGCATCAGCAGCGCGAGCAACACTTACTCCAATCGTAGTCGCTTCTTCTTTGCTGAATGGACTCAGCACATGATTAACGACCGTCTTTCCATTGGAACGGCCGATACCGATCTTGATTCGATTGAACTCTTGGGTACCGATATGCGCGATAATACTTTTCAATCCATTGTGTCCGCCGGCACTGCCTTTTTGTCTTAATCGCAGTTTACCAAGTTCCATATCTAGATCGTCCGCGATCACTACTAATTCTTCTAGTTCGACACCAAAATAAGTCATTAAAGGTCCGACTGCCCGACCAGATTCGTTCATAAATGTCATTGGTTTTACCAATAATATTTTCTCACCGTTCTCAAAATAATCTGCTACTTCCGCTTCGAAAGTATTTTTTTTGAATACTGCTCCGTGCTCAGTTGCTAATCGGTCAACGACCATAAAGCCGACATTGTGCTTTGTATTTTCATATTTTTTTCCTGGATTGCCCAGTCCTACGATCATTTTCATTTTACTTTCGCCTCGTTCTTTTAAATAGATACTGTCTAATAAGAATGACGACATCCTCATCGCTCAGTTGCATGACAAAATGCTGGATAGTCAAATGACTACCCAGTCCAAAATTTTCTTTACACAGTATAACACAAACTTATCTGTAGTGACCGTTTTCAACACTTTAAGTCATCTTTAAAATTCTGTTATTTTTGAAAAAAGTTTATGACAGCAGTCTCTTGAGCTATTAACACATGAAGCGTTTTCTTTTGAAACAGCAAAAATAACTGTATTATTAATGAGTAAAATACGTGACAAGTTTCATTAATTAATGGTATCATTCCTCTGGAAAACAAATAAAAGAAGGGATTGGTACACATGACTGCAACAGCAGCGAGTAAAACCCATCAAAAAGTAATGTTAATCGGAGACGGCGCAGTAGGTTCAAGTTATGCCTTCGCTCTTGTCAATCAAAATATCGCTCAAGAAATCGGAATTATCGATATCGATTCCAACCGTACACAAGGAGATGCAATTGACTTATCACATGCATTAGCCTTTACTTCACCTAAGAAAATTTATTCTGCAACTTACGAAGACTGTCACGATGCTGACCTTGTTGTCATCACAGCTGGCGCTCCACAAAAACCAGGCGAAACTCGTTTGGATCTTGTTGGTAAAAACTTACGCATCAACAAAAGTATCGTAGAACAAGTTGTTGCTTCAGGTTTCGACGGCATCTTCTTAGTAGCTGCCAACCCTGTAGATATCTTGACTTATTCTACTTGGAAATTCTCAGGCTTCCCTAAAGAACGCGTAATCGGTTCAGGTACTTCTTTAGATACTGCTCGTTTCCGCCAAGCAATCGCTGAATTAGTTGACGTTGATGCACGTAACGTCCATGCTTATATCTTAGGCGAACACGGCGACTCAGAATTCCCAGTTTGGTCACATGCAAATGTTGCCGGCTTACAAATTTATGAATGGGTCAAAGATAATCCAGAAGTTGATGAAGAAGCATTAGTAAACTTATTCTTCGGTGTACGTGACGCGGCTTACGAAATCATCGAGAAAAAAGGCGCAACTTTCTATGGTATCGCCGTTGCTTTAGCTCGTATCACTCGTGCTATCTTAAACGATGAAAGTGCCGTATTCCCATTGTCTGTTTATTTAGAAGGTCAATATGGACAAAACGATATCTACATCGGTGCTCCAGCAGTTGTTAATGCCAAAGGGATCCAAAACATCATCGAAATCCCATTAACTGATGCTGAAAAAGACCGTATGGATGCTTCTGCTAAAGAACTTAAAGAAGTAATGGAACAAGCTTTCGCTGATCTTGAAGCTGAAGGAAAATAAATTATTTTAAACGCAAAGAATGTGAAGATTCTTTGCGTTTTTTTTAATATTTATTATAATCTAAAGCAGAATATTCGTAATTTATCTGTTCTGTGGTATATTTGTATTCGGTATATCATTTTATCAGTGGCTATTATTTAAATTGCTTTGACAATTGATAAAGACCAAGAGAAAAACGATGAGGAGTTATTTCGATGACAAGAAACGAAAGAAGAAATTCTCATAACAAAACACATATCGGTGTGATTGTTGTTTTAGTTTTATTGGTAGCTTTAATTGGCGGATACGCCCTCCGCAGTACATATTATGCAAAACGGTTCCTTCCCAATACAGTCGTCAATGGCGTAAAGATCAATAATTTGACGATCAGTGAAGCGAACCGCAAAATCACTCGTGAGCTGAAAGATTCTCCTTTTTTGATCAAAATAGATAATAAAAATTGGAAAGAAATCAATCGTGCAGACTTAGGTTGGCAAAATGATTATCTGCCGGGTCTAAAAGCCGTGCAGAAAAAACAAAATCCATTTAGCTGGGGAATGCAGTTAGTTTCTGCAGCTGACACAAAAGATGTCGACGGCAATACCTTAGATGAAACTAAATTGGATGCTATCGGCGAAGCCGTACGAGCAGAACTAACCCAAGCAAACACCAATCGAACGGCTACAGAAAATGCCAAAGTCACTCGGACCGATAACGGGTTTGAGATTACTCCTGAAAAACAAGGAACAACGATCGATGTCGACGCTGCTGTAACTGCGTTCAAAGAAGCTGCTAAAACCGGCAAGCAAAACATTGATTTTGATAATTATCTTGCGAAACCAACCATCACTAAAGATGATGCAACGTTGAAAAAAACTATGGATAAAATGAATGCTGTCGCAAAAATAAAAGCTACTTACAGCATCAATGGCAAAGAATTCCAAATTCCTACTTCATCGATCAACACTTGGTTGATCGATGACAATGGGACGATGTCACTAGACCAAGCAAAAGTAACTGCTTATGTTACTAGTCTAGGTGAAAAATACAACACTAGTTCAAACCCAACTGAATTCAACAGTACCCGTCGCGGCAAAGTTTCTGTTCCATCTGGCACTTACAGCTGGACGATCAACACAGCATCTGAAGTCGCAGCATTAACTGAACAAATTTTAGCTGGTAAAGACTTCACTCGTTCACCAATCGTTACCGGAGCAACAACGGCGGATAAAGCTTTGATCGATAAAACTTACATTGAAGTTGATTTAGAAAATCAACACATGTGGTATTACAAAGATGGCAAAGTAGCTATCGAAACGGATATCGTCAGCGGCAAACCAAGTTCAGCAACTCCAGCTGGGGTTGACTATGTTTGGTCAAAAGAAACAAACAAAACATTAAAAGGCCAAAACGATGACGGTTCTGATTACGCAAGTCCAGTCAAATACTGGATGCCAATCGATTGGACCGGCGTTGGTATTCATGATTCTGATTGGCAACCGGCATACGGCGGTGACCTTTGGAAGACTCGCGGTTCTCACGGCTGTGTAAATACACCACCAGACGTAATGGCGAAACTCTACAATACAGTTGAAGTCGGTACGCCCGTACTAGTCTTTTAAAATTGTTGCAACAGTTAACCAAAAACGTTCCGCAGAAGATGAAATTATCTTCTGCGGAACGTTTTTTATTCTCACTTTTTATCACGGATAGCTGATTCAGACAACATTTCTTGCCCAACCAAAAATGTGTTTATTCGGCCGAAGTAAACACTTCTGAAACATCATCGTCTTCTTCTAATCGTTCAACTAACCGATCCAGCTTTTCTTGCTGCTCTTGATTCAATTGAATCGTCGTCTGAGGCACCATCGTAAGCTCAGCCTGGGCTAAAGTAAAGTTATTCTCTAATTGATCACGAACACGAACAAAGTCTTCTGGAGCGGTGTAAATCTCAAAAACTTCCGGCAGAATCTCCATGTCTTCTGCACCAGCCTCTAATACATCTTCAAACAACGTATCCTCATCTACCGACAATCCTTCACGCTCGATTGCGATATAGCCTTTACGATCGAACAAATAATTCACTGAGCCAGTCTCACCCAAATTACCGCCATTACGATTAAATGCTACGCGTACATTGGTTGCTGTTCGATTGCGGTTATCTGTAAGCGTGTGGACTAAGATCGCTACACCACCAGGTCCATAGCCTTCATAAGTGATTTCATCGTAATGTTCACCTTCGCCTGCTGAAGTTGCTTTTTTAATAGCACGATCAACATTATCATTCGGCATATTCGCTGACTTGGCTTTATCGATCACTAAGCGCAATGCAGGGTTCGTACTCAGATCAGGACCTCCAGCTTTAGCGGCCATATAAATTTCTCGCGATATTTTTTGAAAAATTTTCCCTCTCTTCGCATCTTGAGCATTTTTACGCCCTTGAATATTGTGCCATTTGCTATGTCCTGACATGGTTCATTCCTCCAATTACTTTTTGATCTCTATTATTGTTCGCCTGAAACACTTTTTCGTCAAGAATAAGCCAATCACCGTTTTTTCCGAATCATTTGATACATCAAAATAAGAACACACGCTGTCAGCGCACCACTAGCATCTAGCATGACATCTTGGAACAACGGTGTCCTTCCTCCAGTCAACATTTGGTGAAATTCATCGATCGCCGCATACCCCGTTGCTGCTAGCCAAGCAAAAAACAGACTTAAGACCGATGACTTTTGTTTCAATTTTGGCGATAATCCTAAGTATAAGCTGCCTCCTAAAACAAAATACGTCATGAAATGAGCTGCCTTACGAATAAAGAATTCAATAAATTTATCGTAGCCAGTTGCTGAAAGACTGATTTCACTGCCAGCATAATCAAAGGAAATCCGGTTCAGCGTCTCTTTTAACGGCTCATGAGCCAAATATTTTTGGATCAATGAGACTTGGCTCTGTTGCTGGTAAGTCATCGAAGAACTGATGAATAAAATGAGCATCATCAAGCCAGCCAGTGCTAAATAAAAATTACCATTTTTCAATTGTTTCCGCATGATTTCCTCCATAAAAAAAACCGGTACGAAATTCGTACCGGTCATGATTGATAAATTGAATTACATACGAACCGCAAAACTTGGTGCGAAGTAGCTTACAGAACTTACTGTAACTGTTTCGCCTGGTTGTGGCGCGTGGATGTATTGTCCGCCGCCCATTGCGATTGCTACGTGATATGTGCCGCCAGGAGAACCCCAGAAGTATAAATCGCCAGCTTGCGCTTGGTCAACTGAGATTTGTGTTCCTGCTGATTCTTGAGGAACAGTCCAGCCACCAATTTCACGGCCAGTCGCTTGACGGAAAACATATGAAGTAAAACCAGAGCAGTCAAATCCTGATGGTGTTTTTCCACCCCATACATATGGTGTACCGATATATTTCATAGCCTCTGCAACTACTGATGAACCATTTCCAGATGGTGCTGGAGCTGGTGATGGTGTTGCAGGAGTCGGTGTTGCTGGTGTTTGATTTTCAGTTGAACCTTGGTTGCTGCTTGAGTTTCCATTATCAACTGGTGTTGCTGGTGTTGCTTCTTCGCTAGATGTTTCTGTTGAAGAAGGTTCAGTTGTACTTGGTTGTGTTTGTTGTTCGCTTGAAGATTCAGTAGAAGATTCAACTGTCGTACTTTCTGTTGCTGAAACTTCAGTAGAAGATTCGACTGTTGTGCTTTCTTCTGTTGAAGTACTTTCAGTTGAAGCATTTGCTGCTTCTTCTTGCGCTTTACGATCAGCTTCTGCTTGTGCATCTGCTTCAGCTTTTTCAGCTGCTGCTTGAGCTTCCGCAGCTTTGCGAGCTTCTTCTTGGATACGTTCTTGTTCTTTGATTGCAGCTTCTTGTTTTTCTTTCAAGCTTGCTTTTTCATTTTCAGCAGTTGCTTGTTCAGCTGCTAAAGTCGTTGTTTGAACATTCAAATCTGCTTGTTTTGTAATCAATTCGCCTTTTTGGCTTTCTAAGGCAGCTTGGTTTGCAGTGATTTGTTCTTGTTGTTTTTGATTTTCAGTTTGTTTTTGTTCAACTTCTGCTTTGTCCGCTTTTTGTTGCTCTACTAGGTCATTATTTGCTTTAACGATTGTTGACATCGCTTGAACACGGCCAACAGCATCACTGAACGATTCAGCATTTAATACAACATCGATAACATTCGTTGACGATTGTTTTACTTGAACGTCGCGCGCTTGCTCTTTAATCGCCGCTGAACGTTTTTCAATCCGTTTTTGCAGTGTTTCGATTTGTTTTTGTAATTCTTGTGATTTTTGTTTTAATGATGCTTGTTCGTTTAACAAACCTTGTGCTTTGTCATTGATTGAAGCGACTTCGCCTTCTAGTGCACTGATTTGTGATTGTGCATCTGTTTGTTGGTTTTGTAAACTTGAAATTTTTGCATCTTGGTCAGCGATTTTACTATCAAATTCATCGGCAGAAGCTGCGGCTGGAGCTGCTAATGCGCTTAATGTTACTGAACATACCATTAATGCTGATAACAAACTTTTTTTCACTCTTATGTCCTCCGACTACTTAATCTTTTATTTTAGAATTTTATTAGACTTTTTTCTAACACATTTATGAGTTTACCATAGCTGTATGTCATCTATATAATAGCTTTGTTACAAAAATATTTCATTTTACTTTTCCTAAGTTACAGATCCCAACAAAAAAACAGAAGATCTGCTCTTCTGTTTTTTTATTATTCAATTTTCTTATGCTTCAAGCTCTTCTGGTCCGATCAGTATCTTTTCTAATGGGAAGATCAGAATTACAAATATTAAAATATTGAACAGCAAGGTTGGTCCTAAATAACGCGGAACAAAAAAATCGCTGCTGATTCCAGTCAATCCAAAAATCGTCTGGAGCAATAAACTGATTGATTCAAACAGCGTCACACTGATGATGATCGTAAAAAATAGTGTCAAAATATTTTGCTGAATGGTTTTTCTAAAAAGATAAAACAACATAACTAGCAACGGGAAAATCACTGCATAGATCCCGACGACCCCAATATAATACAAGTCGTATAAGATTCCTAAAACTAATGCAGTCCCTAATAAAAATCGCTCGTTGACGACCCGAGAAACGATCAATAACACTAACAGCGCTAAATGAGCATTGGCAACATACGTATTATTCATCAAATTTGTCGCTAGCTGTGTCACGTGTGCATCGAACAAAAATAATAGAAACAATAGAACTGGTGTGATTTTTTTTAAAGTTGTCCGTCTGATCATTCCGTTGCTCCTACCATTCTTTGGATGATCGTTACAACTGAAATATCATACATCTGCGCATACGGTTTAATGTATACTTCACGATTTAAGCCGTAACTATCTGGTTTTACTTTAATAACCGTCCCAACCGAAAGATCTGCCGGTGAGTTTCCGCCAAGACCAGAAGTTTGGACGATATCGCCTTCTTTGATATCTTGTTCACCTGTGATCTCTGATGCGATCAATTGCTGTGCTTTGACATCGTATTTGTTTAAAACGCCAAAAGAATTGCCGCTGGCTGAACTTATCTTCACTGGAAAATGATTGCTGCTTTTGTTATCAGAAGTCAATAATTGAATTTTGGAAGAATGAGCATTCACTTCCATCACACGCCCAATCAAGCCTTTCTTAGACATGACTGCCATGTTTCCTTCCACACCATCACTGCTGCCTTTATCTACGATCAGCATATCTTGCCACGTATCTGGGGAACGAGTAATCACATTAGCAGTAACTTTTTCATAGCTCGTCAATGTTTGATTCAATTCAAGTTCGTCTTTCAAACGTTCGATCTCTTGCGCCTGATTTTTTGTTTGCTGTTTCACTTCGTCGTATTGATCGACTTCATTTTTTAATTTCTGATTTTCCTCGTAAGTGTTGAGTAAATTGGAAATCGATTGGACACCATTATTAAGCCAACGTCCAGGTGCAGTAATTACTTTATCAACTACGCTGATTGTGTCATTCACAGCTGATTGAACAATATTTGTCTTGCTATCTCTTGCACGACTTGCTGCAGTAATCGAGATCGTCGTTACTACAATGATAGCAACAATTAATATGATAATGATATTCTTATTTGGATTAGACTTTCTCACTTAGGCACCTCTGAACGCTATAATATAGATTAAATTTTACCACTAAATGCAGGGATTAAAAAGGATGGGCGATTGATTTTAGAGAATTTTAGGATCTCACAGTCAGAAACAAAAAAGAGCAGCAGATTCGCTTCAAAAAAACGATTCTGCTGCTCTTTTAAACATCTCTGCTTTGGATCACTGCAATGATGCCATCAGAAAAGCTGACCTCAGCAGTGCCTGTTAAAAACTCATTGCTGGCTAAACTAGTCGGTTGCAAAAAATCGACTTCAGAAAGTTCATATTTCACATTCTTCAGTGTTAATTTTTTTACCGGTGTCAAACAGCAAAAAGCTAAATAGTTCATATGAGGCGCTTTAATGATCTGATGATTTCCCGGCAGCAGATAACTCACTCTATTTCCTTGATCTGCGATCTGAATCTGCGCTGCAAAAGGCAAAAAGCGCGGTTCAACTCCTAGCCATAAATTGGCCAGCAGATGATCCAAACGTCCGCCGGTTGCCCCGATCAACGTAACTTCTGCTTTAGGAAATCGTTCAAAGGCCGTGACTAATGCTAATTGCGTATCGGTATCATCCTTTTCAGCAGGCGAAGTCAGTACTTCAGCAACTTGGCTGAAAACTTCATTTTTTTCCGCTTCATTCAGCGAATCAAAATCTCCAATCGCTAAATTCGGCACGATTCCTCGACGCAAAAGAAATAGACTGCCGCGGTCAATCCCGATGACTTGATCGAACTCCGTTGATAGATCAGGCCAGTGACTAGGGTCACCACCTGCAACAAGTAAAATCTGCATTAATCGATTGCTGCTCGCAAAGCATTGATTTTTTCTTGTGGATTCTCTGCGTCATAAATATATGAACCGGCGACGAAAACATCTGCTCCAGCTGCAGCACATTTTTTAGCTGATTCTGGTTGGATTCCGCCGTCAACTTCGATCTCATAGTGATAACCGTGTTCTTTACGCAGACGATCTAATTCTGCAATTTTTTCGACTTGACTCTCGATGAATGATTGACCACCAAATCCTGGATTGACCGTCATCACTAAGATTTGATCGACATCAGCTAAAACATATTTGATTGCATCTACCGGTGTCCCTGGATTCAATACTACACCCGGCTTCACACCAGCCGCCTTAATCATTTGGATTACTCGATGAATATGCGGTGTTGCTTCCACATGAGCCATGATGATGTCTGCTCCAGCCTTAGCAAAATCATTGATATAATTTTCTGGATTGGCGATCATCAAATGAACATCTAATGGTAATTTAGTTACCGGACGCAATGCGCTCACGACAACTTGACCAAAAGAAATATTCGGTACAAAATTTCCATCCATCACATCCACGTGGATATAATCGACACCTGCTTCTTCAACCATTTTTACTTCTTCGCCTAACCGTGCAAAATCAGCACTTAAAATTGATGGGGCAATTTTCATTGTTTTTACTCCTCCATTTAGTTTCATGTATTTTTATTTCTCCTTTTGGAAAAAATAAGTCGATTTTTTTGTTCTACATACTCTGCTGAGTCAAAAAAGACATCAGCAAATGTCTTTGATTCTTAAACAAACGCGCATGTCTCATGCTTATTTCTTTTTATAAATTGGACGGCGCTTTTCGATTTCCTGCAAAAATTGCAAGTAATTATCGTAACGGGTTTGAGCGATCTTGCCTTCTTCCAGCTGCTGTTTTACGGCACAGCCGGGTTCTTTTACATGACGGCATTCTCGAAACCGACAAGCTCCAGCCGCCGCGCGAAATTCAGGAAATTCTTTAGGCAGTTCTTCAACAGAAATCGTCAAAAAATCGATCGAGCTGAACCCTGGAGTATCCGCTACCAATCCACCAAACAGCTCCAACAGTTCTACATGCCGTGTAGTATGGCGTCCTCGACCTAATGAATCGGAGATCTCTCCCGTTTTCAGATCCAATCCCGGCGAGACGTCATTTAACAACGTCGATTTTCCAGCTCCAGATTGTCCCATAAAAACTGTCAATTTATCCGCAAACAGATCCGTCAGTTTCTGTTTGTCTTGTTCCCCGTCGATCACGGGATAACCTAAAGGTTCATAAACCGAACGAATTTCCTCCACCAGCTTTTGATCGGCTACTAAATCAGTTTTTGACAAATAGATGATGGGGTGAATATTTTTATTTTCTAGCGTAACTAAAAAACGATCCAACAAGTTATATGACAAATTAGGTTCAACCAAACTGGTCACGACTACCCCTTGATCCACGTTTGCGACCGGTGGACGCACCAAGTCATTTTTTCGCGGCAATAGTTCAAGAATATACCCTTCACTATTTTCCTCACTGCTGAAAATCACTTCATCGCCAACTAGAGGGGTCAGTTTCTTTTTACGAAAATTTCCTCGGGCACGTGTCTGATAACTTTTTCCTTCACTAGCAACATAATAAAAACCGCTAAGGGCTTTACGAATCTGTCCTTTGATCCGGCTCATCTCCTTTTTGTAGGAATTCTTTCCAAACGAAAAATCACTCCAAATTGTCTACTGAAAACTTCACACATAAAGGCACGATCCTTTGATCCATTCGTCCTTTTGAATTTTACTTTCATTGTAGCATACTTCAAAAACAATTACAGTACAAATAACCTAAAAAGGGAGTATGACAAAAATTTTGTCATACTCCCTTTTTCAAACTAGCTGGTGTTCTAGAAGCACCTTTAGAAATCAGGCGAAATTTCACGAAAATTTGAAAAATAGTTTACGAAAATTTTGACTGATTCTTGAAGTTATCCACTTCTGTTACAATCCCATTTTTTCTACGGCACTGTAATTGTTTCGGCTTTTTGTACATTTTTTGTAACGGCTGATTTACCATTTCGACGGACTTCGATTGTACCTGATCCACCCTCAGCAACCGTTACAGAAACCGTCTGTTCTGTCGACGGAGTATTTTTATCCAATTTGAAATCTAAAACTGACGCCGCAGTTGAATTCTTTTTGTCTTTCAACAATACTGTGATCGTATCTTGCTGATCATCCGAACCTGTAAATCCAGCTGAAATCGTTACATCAAAAGTCGTTTCTTTCTCTTCAGGTCCTTTAGAAATGTAAACATTCACCGTATCGCCTGCTTTGAGTGAGGTCGACCCAGCGCCAGGATCTGTTCGGATAACTTTTCCAGCGGCTACTTCATCTGAAAATTCCTGCTGTTCAGAATAATTCAATCCCAGATTTGAGATGATTTCCTCTGCCGCGGCTTTGTCCTGATTAGCTAGATCATCTAATTTAATATAAGCCGTACCAGTACTGACTTTTAAGGTAATTTCATCTTTAGTCGTTACTTCTGTTCCGCTGACCGGATTTTGACTAATCACTTCTTCCGCCGGTACCGTTTCACTCGATTCATCAACTCGATTGATTTGGCTTTTAGCGATTCCTAGTTGCAGTAAGCTTTGTTCTGCTTCCTCGTACGTCATTTTATCGTATTTGCCAATTTTAAATGTTTCCGGACCAGCAGAAACTTCCAGAACGATCTCATCTTCTTTAGGACTGACTTTTGAACCTGCTTTAGGCGTTTGACTGATTACTTCATCCGCTGGAACAGATTCATCGTTGACCTTTTCGATTCGAATATTTTTATCTAAAAAACCAATCTTATTCAAATCTTCTTTTACATCATCGATCAGTTCGCCAGCGTAATCTTTTATCGTGACTTTTTGAGTACCTGAGCTGACATATAAGCGAACCGAGCGGCTTCTTTTGATCATAGTGCCCGCCTCAGGATTGGTTTTAACGATCCGGCCTTTTTTGATCGTGTCACTCGGCACTTCGTCTGTCTCACTGTCAACCGTTAACTTGGCAGCTTCTAACGCCGAGCGTGCTTCGGTTTCACTCATATCTTTTACTTGTGGCACAGCAATTTCTGCTGAACTGGTTAACAGATAGGCGGCTGTTCCGCCAAATGCCAACAAAAACAACAGAGCAATAAAAATAAATCGCTTTTTTCCTTTTTTCTTTTTTGGTTTTTCTTCTACAACCGGCTCTTGTTCTTTAGGCTCTTCTGCTGGAAGAGTTGTTGGCTGAATCGGAGTCAGCACCTTCGTTTCGTCCAGCATCACTGTTGGTCGCCACGGCAATTCATTGACCCGTTCTGGTGTCAGTGAAGTTGCCAGATCGGCAGCCATCTCGTCGGCTGTCCGGTAACGATCAGTCGGTTCCTTCGCAGTCGCATGCATGACGATATTTTCTAAAGCTTGCGGTACTGCTGGATCGAATCCTTTTACTGACGGCATCTCATCTTGAAAGTGTTTCAGTGCAATCGTCACTGCGGACTCTCCGTCAAAAGGTACGTTGCCAGTGATCATCTCATACAAAATGATCCCCAAAGCATAAATATCTGATTGTTTTGTTGCCATACTGCCGCGGGCTTGTTCTGGTGATAAATAATGCACCGAGCCCAGCATAGAGTTTGTTTGGGTCAAAGACGTTTCAGATAAGGCGATAGCAATCCCAAAGTCCGTGATTTTTACCACGCCAGCCTGATCCATCAAAATATTTTGCGGCTTCAAGTCACGATGGATGATTCCGTGAGCATGTGCCAAACTTACTGCGGATAAAATTTGTTCCATGATATCCACAATTTTATTATAAGGAATCGGTGAACGCGTTTGAATATAGCGTTTCAGATCCATTCCTTTCACATATTCCATAACCAAATACTGCATACCGCTTTCTTCATCCACATCATAAACGCCAACGATATTGGGATGAACCATTTCCGTTGCCGCTAAAGCTTCACGTTGAAAGCGCCGAATCGCAGTTTGATCATTTTGAAAATTAAAGCGCAATATTTTGATGGCAACATCACGATCCAAGATTAAATCGCGGGCCAAAAAGACGTTAGCCATACCGCCGCTGCCGATAGTGGCGATGATCTTATAACGTCCATTGACCAACTTGCCTATTTCAATCATGGACGAGCCTCCCCTTCAAAATGGATCAGCAAAACAGTGATATTGTCTGCGCCGCCAGCGTCATTAGCTGCATTGATCAATTGTTTCGTCTTAGCTTCCAATGATTGATCACTTTTCACGATTGCTAAAATATCGGCTTCGCTCACCATATTGGTCAAGCCGTCGGAACACAACAATAAATAATCATTCAGCTGACATTGATGTTGCGAAACATCCGTCTTGACTTCTCCAGCAAAGCCTACAGAACGAGTCAAAACATTTTTTTGCGGATGAACCGCCGCCATTTCTTCAGTGATTTCCCCTGATTTCAATAGTTCATTGACTAACGAATGATCATCTGTCAATTGTTGCAGTTCTCCATTTTGGATCAAGTAAGCGCGGCTGTCACCAACGTGAGCCAAGACAAATTTGTCGTCTAGTAACGCTGTGCTGACGATTGTCGTGCCCATTCCTTGCATCTCTGGATGGAGGATGCCTTCTTGATAGATTGCTTCGTTGATTTTTTGGATTTCTTCTAAAAACCATTGGGTTGCTTCTTCCGGCTGCGCGATCGTTGAGGTCGACCAAGCAGCGCCTAAACCATCGACCGCCATTTTGCTAGCTACATCTCCGGCTAGATGACCACCCATGCCATCGGCTAAGATCGCCAAATACATCCCGGCTTGATTAGTAAAAACATTGGCATAGTCTTGGTTCATATTTCGCCGCTTGCCGATGTCTGATTGAAATTGAATCTCCATCTTTTTGTCCACCTCATTCACCTATTTTTTTCGCATTGCACAAATAAAGAAGCCATCTGTCATAAACATTTCTGGATATAAAACCAACATCTGATCATGGATCGCTGGCTGTAATTTTGCTTCTAAGTCTAATTCGATTTTTTCAAAATCGGGATGTGTTGCCAAAAATTCAGCGACCACTTCTTGATTTTCTGCTGGCGCAATTGTACATGTACTGTATACCATAATTCCACCAGATTTCAATGTCGGTGCGCAATTTTTTAAAATTTCCTGTTGGATAATCGGCAGCTGAACAAAATCTTGCGGTTTTTTCTGATATTTAATATCAGGTTTTCGCCGCATTAAACCCAACCCAGAACACGGTGCATCAACTAAGATGCGGTCAAAACTATTCGGATGAAAATTAGCCGAAGCTTCGCGAGCATCCATTTTTTTCGTCACTACCCTATCGCTTACGCGTAAACGATCCGCATTTTCACGCACAAGCTCTAATTTATGATCGTGGATATCTAGTGCAGTCACTGAGCCGTCGCCTTGCAGCAAAGCTGCGATATGCGTCGTTTTCCCACCTGGAGCCGCACAAGCATCCAGTACTTTTTGACCAGGTTCAACTTGCAATGCTTGGGCAACTAACATCGAACTTTCATCTTGGATCGTCAGCCAACCATTTTGGAACAGCTCACTGCCGGCTAAAAAGCCTTTGTCCGCTACGATACCATAAGGCGAAAGTTCGCTGATTCGTGCTTCGATCCCATCTTCTTCCAACGCTTCGACTGCTTCTGCTCGAGTTAAAAAACGTAGATCAATTCGGGCACTGACCCGACTTGGTTCTAATAAAGATAACCCCATTTCGCGAGTTTTTGCTTCGCCGATTTCTGCGACAAATTTTTCTGTTAAAAATTTTGGTAGACTGATCTCTGTCGCTAAATGTTCGATCGGATCTTGGATCAAATCCAATGATGGAACACCTTCGCGCTGGATTGAACGCAAGACACCGTTGACGAATTTTCCTGTACCGGGATTTCCTTTAGCCTTAGCGATTTCGACGGCTTCATTGATAATCGCATGATCGGGTACCCGATCCAAATAAAGCATTTGGTAAACCGATAACTGCAATAAACTTTTGACCCACGGATCAACTTTTTTCGCTTTTTTGATAAATGGTTCGATGCCATAGGCCAATAAAAGCTGGCGGCTGATCGTGCCGTAAACAAGTTCAGTCAATAACGCAGTATCTTTGCCGTCAACTTGATTTTTTTGGATCAGTTCATTTAATAACAAATTGGAATAAGCACCGCCGCGATTGATTCGTTCAATCGCTTCTAGCGCGGTGAAACGAACGGAACGTAATAACTTTTTAGGAATCTTTGCCATCTACTCTACCTTCTGCCCTTCTGAGACTGCTTGACCGCTGCCATTCAAAAAGGCTTGAACGGTTTGTTTCGCTTTGCCTGCGGGTTGCAGTTCTTCGATTGCGATAACTGTTCCGCTCCCACAAGCGATATGCAATGCTTTTTTAGTTCGAGCAATGATTGTGCCTGGTGCGGCAGTTGTCGTTTCTTCCAATGGCGTCACGTGAAAAATTTTCCAACGTGCCCCAGCGTAAGTTGTAAACGCAACTGGCCATGGGTGCATCCCGCGCACTTGATTGTCCACTTCCTCAGCTGTTTTTTTCCAATCGATTGCTTCTTGTTCACGGCTGATATTTGGCGAAAAAGTCACTTCAGTTTCATCTTGCGGAACAGGTTTCAACTCGCCAGAAATAATTTTTGGCAATGTCTTTAATAATAACTCTTTACCAACTTGGCTTAATTTTTCAAACATCGTACCGACATCGTCTTGTTTGGTGATCGAAATTTCTTGCTGGCTGAAGATACCGCCTGCGTCCATTTTCTTGATCATCTCCATGATCGTCACGCCTGTTTTTGTTTCACCTTCCATGATCGCATAATGCACAGGTGCCCCGCCGCGATATTTAGGCAATAGTGACGCATGGACATTGATTGCACCTAATTTTGGGACTTGTAATAATTTTTCAGGTAAAAATTGGCCGAAAGCGGCAGTAATCAACAAATCTGGTGCTAATTCTTTGATTTTTTCCATTTCAGGTGAGCCGCTGATTTTTTCTGGCTGCAACACTAATAGGTCATGTTTTAATGCCGCTTCTTTTACTGGTGTCGGAGTAATGATTTTTTTTCGTCCTACAGGGCGGTCTGGCTGTGTCACTACCGCAGCAACATCGTAGCCGGCTGCGATTAAACTTTCTAAGATGGGGACTGAAAAAGCAGGCGTTCCCATAAATACAATTTTAGTCATCGGCATGTTCCTCCATATAACGTTCTAAATCTTCTGGTTTGATTTGATCGATGAGTTGATCAATAAATAATTTTCCATCTAAATGGTCGATTTCATGTTGAAAGGCACGAGCTAAATACCCATAAGCGGTAACTTCCATCTCGGACCCTTCGCGATCATAATAACGGACTGTTACTTCATCGGCTCGTTCGACTGTCCCATAGACTTCTGGAATCGAAAGACAGCCTTCTACGTCGATACTGGTTCCTTTCCGTTCAATGATTTCTGGATTAATGAAATCAAAACGATCACCTTCGTCGACTTCTACCACTGCAATACGCAGTTTTTTTCCAATCTGGGGAGCCGCAAGACCAATTCCATCGTGGGCTACCATTGTTTCATACATATCATCCAGCAATGCCACAATCTCGTCTGTGATATATTCGATTGGTTCAGCTTTTTCTTGCAGACGTTGATCTGGATGAATAATGATCGGATAACGCATAACATCCATCCTCCTTCATGTTTATACTTTAAATAAAATACATCGGTTCATTGTCAATAGCGATCAATAAGCCTTGACGTTGATCTTTTTGACTAACTTGTAAAATATCGGCTAAAACCGCTCGTAACTTCGGTTCATTTTTATATTTAATGATCAATTGATAATAATAACGATTTTTGATTCGCAAAACAGCGCCCGGCGTAGGTCCTAACAATATACTTTGCGGGCTTAATTGCTGTTGCAGCTGTTTAGCTAATTGAAAAGCTTTTTGAGCGGCTCGGATCTCTTCTTGATGTGAGACTGTTACTTTGACCGTGTAATAATAGGGTGGATAATCCGTTTGATGCCGAATCTGCATCTCTTGTTTGAAAAAATTCTCGTAATCGTGATGCTGCGCCAACTTGATCGTATAATGTTCCGGGTTGAACGTTTGAATCACTACTTCCCCAGCTTTCGCCCCTCGACCCGCTCGGCCGCTGACTTGTGTCAGTAATTGGAAGGTCCGTTCGCTGGAACGAAAATCCGGCAGATTCAACGCCGTATCTGCATTTAACACGCCGACTAATGTGACGTTTGGAAAGTCTAAGCCCTTAGCAATCATCTGCGTACCTAATAAAATATCCGCTTTGCGTTCGCCAAAAGTCGTCAAGATTTTTTCGTGAGCACCTTTACGTCTGGTCGTATCGACATCCATCCGCAAAACTCGAGCTTCTGGAATCAATTGTGCTAATTCTTCTTGAACTTTTTCCGTTCCTGTGCCAAAATAGCGGATCTTATCCTTCCCGCAATTTGGGCAGCGATGAGGAATGCCTTCTTCATGTCCGCAATAATGGCAGCGCATTGTTTTAGTATCCATATGCAAAGTCAATGAAATATCGCAATTCGGACAAGGCAAAACAAATCCGCAATCTCGGCACATCACAAACGAGGAATATCCGCGGCGATTCAATAAAAGCACGCTTTGCTCGCCTTTTTCTAGCCGATCCCGCAATTTATTTTCTAAGTTTTCCGAAAAGGAAGAATTCAACCGGCGCTGCATCTCTTCACGCATATCGACGATTTCAACAGTTGGTAGCTTGGCCTGCTCATTGGCTCGTCTCGTCAATTTTAATAACTGATAGACACCTTTTTGTCCGCGTGCACGTGATTCCAACGATGGTGTTGCACTGCCTAAAACTACAGGACAGTGATGATAATTCCCACGCCAAATCGCTAAGTCTCGCGCATGATATCGCGGTGACTCTTCCTGTTTGTAGCTCGTCTCATGTTCTTCATCGATGATAATCACTCCTAGATTTTCTAACGGAGCGAAGATGGCTGAGCGAGCGCCTACAACTACATGGGCTTCTCCGCGTTCTAATTTACGCCATTCATCATATTTTTCACCTTGTGACAATCCACTGTGCAAAACTGCCACTTCACTGCCGAAACGCGCTTTGAACCGCGTTGCCATCTGCGGCGTCAACGAAATTTCCGGTACTAGCATCATTGCAGTCTGTCCTTTTGCCAATACATCTTGAATGACTTGCAAATAAACTTCAGTCTTTCCGCTGCCGGTCACGCCTTCTAATAAAAAGACGCGGTGTTCTTGTTCGGCACATTTTTGGCTGATCGCCTCATAAGCAAGCTTTTGTTCGCTGTTCAGCTCTAGCGCGGAAGTTTGTTTGATCTCTTTTTCAGCATAAGGATCACGATATTTTTCAACAGCTTCAAATGCCAACCAGCCTTTTTGCTCTGCCTGATTCAAATTAGCTAAAGAAAAATCTTCGGCTTTCATTTGTTTGACAGAAACGAATTCTTCATCCGCAAGTTTTACTAAATAATCCAGTAATTGAACTTGCTTGTAGGAATTTTTGCGCAGTTCCGCTTTTAGTTCAGCCAATCTTTCTTGTTTGAAAAGCCGTTTGATATAGCGTTCGGTTTTTATTTTATTTTTTGTATGAACTTCATAACGCAGTTCAACAATCCCTTGTTCACGCAAAACGGCTAGTTCTTTCAGCCAGCCTTGTGTTTCCGCTTCTTCCCAGCTCAACGAATCATCAGTGCCAAAATATTTTGCTTGAATGGTTGGATCATCACCTATAAGGTACAACCGTTTCTGATAATCGGCTTTCATTACGCTCGGCAGCATCGTTTGCAAGCACGTCACTTTAAAGGCAAACGTCGTCTCTTTCATATAATCTGCCAATGCTAATAACTCTCGGTTCAAAACAGGGGCCAGGTCTAATACTCGAATGATCGGTTTCAAATTAGCCGGTAGCGGCTGGGTTGCTGTTTCAAATCCCACCACGAATCCTTGAACATGCCGCGGACCAAAACCAACTTCTACCCGCATGCCGATCTCTACTGCTAAGTGAGGCGGGATCAAGTAGCTGAAAGGCTGATCTGTCTGCATCGAAGGGACATCCACAATCACTTGTGCTAAATTCATTTTTTCCGCCTCCATTTCCTGATTTATGTATCAAAATTTTATCTATGTACAGCTAAATTTAACGAACGATGAAAAATACTTTTAGCACAAAAAGAAGGGACTGCGCCAAAAGTATTGGTACAATCCCATTCACACTTCATCAGCGAGAAAAATCTACGCTTAATTTTGTTCGTTACGGATCCGTGCTTCTAGATCACGTTGATCGCGTTCGCGTTGCAAGTGACGTTCTTCTTCTTCCATTTTCAAACGTTCCCGTTTGATTTCTGGATGCGGATCATTGATCACTGCGCCAGCATCGATTTCTTCTAGTGCTTGACCGACACTTTTAACAGAATCAAATGATTCCAAGGTTGGTTGTGCACCTGCGTCTAATTCATGGGCACGTTTGCTAGCTAAGATCACTAAAGAATACTTTGAATTCACATGGTCTAATAATGTATCGATTGAAGGTTTTAACATCATAAGCTTATATCTCCTTTAACATTTTTATATATTTGCCAATTACTCGGTCAACTCGGTAGTGTTCGCTGACGATGATATCTTTAATCCGTTCGACAGCTTTTGGTACTTGATCATTGACGACAGCATAATCATAGAGCGCCATCATCTCGATTTCTTGCCGCGCGACTTTCATTCGTTCTTCGATCACTTCAGGGCTGTCCGTCCCGCGTCCGACAATCCGTGCTTTTAATTCTGCAAGATCCGGTGGTGTCAGAAAAATAAAAACACCATCAGGCACTTTTTCTTTTACTTGTTGCGCACCTTGGACTTCGATCTCTAAAAAGACATCTTTGCCTTCGTCTAATGTTTTATTTACATAAGTCAGCGGTGTCCCATAATAATTTCCGACGTACTCAGCGTATTCCAGCATTTCCCCCGCTTCGATCATCGCTTCAAATTCTTCTTTGGTCCGGAAATAATAATCGACGCCGTCAACTTCCCCTTCCCGCATTGGACGGGTGGTCATTGAGATCGAGTATTGAAACTCATTATCATCTCTTTCAAAAATGGCTTTTCTGACCGTTCCTTTTCCAACTCCGGAAGGTCCCGACAATACAATCAACAGTCCTCGTTCAGACATACTAACGCCCTTTCATGCTCGTTTTAGCTAACGCCTATTGTGCACTTTTTTTACAAATATTTCAAGAGGCTTCCGTAAGCTGCCTCTTATTTCTTATAAAAAACCCTATAACTATTCCACATTTTGGATCTGTTCACGAATTTTTTCCAAGAGCGTTTTTAATTGAACGACAATATCTTTGATTTGGATTGGACTTGATTTGGATCCGATCGTATTGACTTCACGATTCATTTCTTGCAATAAAAAGTCTAATTCGCGGCCAATCGGGTCGGTCATTTGTAAAAGTTGCGCCAACTTTTCTAAATGGATACTCAAACGATCCAGTTCTTCATGGATATCGCCCCGCTCCAATAAAATCGCTAGTTCGGTCAACAAACGATCTTGATCAACCGTACTGCCTAGATATTCTTCTAACTTCGCTTGATAGCGTTGTTGGAAGTCCGCTTCGTATTCGGTCACAAAACTCTTCAACTCAGCAACTAATGACTGGACCTTTGTTACATAATCTGTTAGTACTTTTTGAATGCCTGCGCCTTCATGTTCGCGGCTGCTGGCTAATTGTGTAAAAGCTTCGCTCGCAACTACTTGGACTAAGTTTTCTAACGACGCTTCTTCTGTCGGCTGATCGACTAACGTTACAAAATCTGCCTGCTCCATCGCTTTGACCAACACTTGTTCCACGGGAAAATCAACGATCCCAAAATGTTCTTTTCCGCCTGTTTGCAATTCTGCGACTAATTGTTGCAAAAGTTCCCAATCAACAGCGACTTTTTTATTGCCGCTTTTCAACGGTGTCAAATTAATGAACACATCGACCCGTCCGCGACGGATCTTTTCTTTGGCGATCGTGCGAATCAGCGCTTCAAACGGATTCAGCTCCTTAGGCATCCGAATTTGCAAATCTAAGAAACGATTATTGACGCTTTTTAATTCAATGTTCAATTCATACGCTTCATTGCTTTGTGCTGCTTGTCCGTAACCGGTCATACTTTTCATTTGCTCTGTCTCCTTCTTGGCACACTACATATTGCTCAACGTTTTTTTCAGTATCGCAAATTCTTCATTACTCAATGTTACGCCTTTGCCCATTTTTTCATGCTCTGGTGCCCAATCACGCAAATCGAATTTTGGCGGACGGCCATTCCAACTCACTAAATTCAACTCTTTACGCCACCCTTTCGGATTTTCCGATAAAACGGCAATCTCTTCTACAATCTCATAACTAAACTCAGCCATTGTATTTCCTCCTGATTCATTTAATCAACATTTCAAGTCTTTTCATTAGCTACCTCAGACCAGCAAAACCATTCACACTGTTCGCTAAAAATCAGCAGTAACCTCCTCTGCTCGAATATAACGGAAAAAAAGTGCCAGCAAGGTCGGAATCGGCCAGCGGCGATAGAATGATTTCAGATTGCCTTGTTGCTGATAGAGTTGCAAGACGCGATAGTAATCTGAAAAGACATTATGGTTCTCAATAAAATCTTCAATTTGTTCCTGCACTGAAAAATTCGGGTTCAATCGGTTCGGCAGCTCAAATTGCTGCAAAATCGTTTCAATAAATTCAGATGGCTCAAATACACGCGCTGGTGAGACTTTTACCCAATAGGCAAAAAATTCTAAAAAAGCTAAGCTGAGCATTTCCACCGGGACACTTCGTCGAAAGAATTTTTTTAATTCCGGATACAGTCCATTCAAATCGACAGGGATCTCTGTTTTAAGATACCGCAAAAAATCTTTTGTCAGTGTTTCAAAATCGGCTTGCCGGTTAAAGAAATAGCGATAGCCTTGCAACTCACCCAATGCCCGCTTCGTCTCTAAATAACCCAATTCGATATTTTCTGCTGAACGATCACTTTGAAATAAGAATAGATCGCCTAAACTCCAAGGTGTCGCTAACTTCAATTCAGCCACTTCTGCTGATAAGCGATAGCGTTTATCCAGACCGGGACCGTGGACGTCAACTACGATCAATTCAGTAATTGGCTTTTGTAAAGCGACATCAACCGGCAAATTGTTGCGGTAGCCGCCGTCTACATAAAATTCATCCGTAATTTTCGTCATTGCCATCATGGGAAAAAACGACGCAGACGCTAACAGCCAATCGATGATCTCAGCTTTTGAACATTGATTGATTGCGACAACTACTTCTTGAAAAGCCGGAACTTTTGTCGTCACCACATAAAATGGACACCCCGTTTGAAGTTTTGCCGGATCCAAGCGCTCCTCCAATAATCTTCTAAGAGGTTTTGAAGAGATTCCGCGTTGTTGTAAAGACGTTCGAATAAATGTACGCAATTGATCCACTTGTGCCGAAAAATCTAATTCTTCTACTTCTTTAAAGGTGATATCTAGCACTTTATTCGTTTCGATTTCTTGCCACAACGTCAACGCTTGTTCATAATCTCCTTGAACGATCAAAGCACCATTCAATCCGCCGACTGAAGTTCCTGCAACTACTTCAAACGTGATCTCTTTTTCAAGTAGCGCTTTCCAAACACCGATTTGATACGCTCCGCGAGCGCCGCCTCCGCCTAGCACCAACCCCGTATGATAGACCAAATCCTTTTGCCAAACGCCTGCTTTCAATTGATAGCCTTGTGCGGTTAGCCATTGGCGCAAAATCAAATTTGCTTCAAAGATCAATCGTAACGATCGTTTGAATTTTTGGCGGGCAGCCGTTTCTAGTAATAAAAAAGCTTTCTGCCAGCCAAAATCCGTTGAGATCAACAAATTACTAATTTCCCAACTGTCAGCTTGATCGTTTTTAGTTACTAGCAACCAATCAGTGTCACACTGGACCCAATAACCTTTTCCGCATTTAACCGCGTCTAAAAAAGCTGCCCGTGCTTGACTATGAGAAGTATAAAAAGGAAACAACAGCTGGGTCTGTTGAAATTTTTTCCAATCTGCTAACAAGTCTGAGACATAAACTCTGTTTAACTCCATCGCTTCCTCCTGATCCATTCTATGATCGATACATCAATTGGTTTATTTCAGTATAGCAGAAAATTTCCCGTAACAAAAAACCGCAAGACCCTGTAATAAACAAAGTCAGCAATCTAGACTTTGCTCATTGCACGAATCTTGCAGTTAGTAAAAGCAAAACTGAAAACAGCACTGCTTTTTAATAGGTCCGCTGTTCCATTTCAAACGCTGCACGCATTTGATCGGTCGCATCATTGACCGGAGTCGTAGCATCAAGTTCACCTTGGACGATGATTCGAGTCACGCCTTCGATCTCGCCACAAGTAATCAACGTTACTTGTTTTTTCCCTGGCTGAATATCTAAATATTTCACTTCCGTCGGCTGCACCCGAACTTTCAACGTCGTTTTATATGTGTAAATATTCGTCAGATCCGTCAAATAGATCAAATCGCCATCTTTGACTCCTTCAAGCGGCGTGAATAATAAGCCTGGACGATCTGCACGATGGCTTGCCAGTGCATAATTTCCTTCGCCCATCTTTTGGTCAGGCGACAATGTCCCCGCTCCATACAATAAAACTTCATTGGCTAACCCTTTGAAAATCGGCAGATTTATTTTCACTGACGGGACTGCGATCCCTCCGATAACCGGTAATTTTTTATTGCTTAATTGTGCTTGTAAGACCGACTCCGTACTGGCAGGCTGCACCGCATCAAAATCAAAGGATGCTTCTTTTTGGATATTCTTATCAAGCTCTGCTCGGTCCAGCTTTGCGACAGTATAGCGGTCAGCGTTGTATTGCATTAAAAAATATTTGATTTGATTGTTGAAAACTAAAGCCAAACCTACTAATAACAATAAGAAAAGAAAAATATTTATGAACCAATTTCTTTTTTTCTTCTTCATCATAAGCCTCCTGTATTTTCGCACTTATTCTACCACATTATTTCGAATTCAGTGAACTACTTTTACTTGTTATGAAAATGAAAGAAAAAAGAGAATTGTATTAGTAAGCTGTTATTTATTCATCCCTTTCCCACAGTTGAAAAAAGCCCTCGACCTTGCATCTTTTAAGGTCTTTGTAATCTAATTTTAAAATAAAAGATACGAGCTTTTTTTTTATTATTGAGTTAAAATGAGTATGACAATTATTAGAAAGGGTGAAAATCTGTGCCAGATACATTATTTGCTTATATCGATTCCACAAGTAATGCGGTGCTTTCGAAAGGTCTTTCACCTAATGATTTTGTTGAAGGAATCGTTCATCGGCCAAAAAATTTGTTATTACTGGATCCGATGGCAGAAACAGGAGAATACGAGCCTCATACTGGCTTGAAAATCATTAACAACTCTGAACAAGTCCAACAATTTTTCAATAACAAAACTTTTACTAATTCAAAAGGGACAAAGTGGATCGATTTTAATGATCTGGCGATGTTGAAAGAACTAACACCATTAGAGATTTCTGAATTACTCTACTTTGGGCATATGCGAACACATTTGCACTCTCCCTTTTTTTACAAGTTACAAAATAATTTTGTCTACTTCAATTTAGGCAATGAAACGATGCGGGTCTATTATCGCTATTTGGATGAATTTTATCGTATTTTAGCCAGCAAGTTGACACGGATTACCTTAGAAAAAGTCAACGATCGCCGCTCGTTCTTCCGCAAAGGCTCGCCAGTTGCACCATTGGACAGCGAACTATTGAAAGATCTATATCCTATTTTGCAAGAAGGCGCCGTTTTTTGTCTCAACCAATCTGAATTAAAAAATAAATTGTACCGCATCCCGATTTTTCTATCGGATGAAAAAGGATGGCGGCGCAGTCCTAAAAATTATACAAAAGAGCTGCAGATTGCGGAAATCACTTATGATACCGCAAATAAACACTGGTCATTAGAAGTTGAAAACGATGATCCCGTCTTTTCGTTTCGCTAATCATTAAAAAAAGTATTTGTCCGTTTTTTGGGCAAATGCTTTTTTATTTGATTACTGACTTTTCTTTTGAACTAACCGACCATCTTTAGGCAAATACAATTGCGGTGCTTTTTCTGCGACTAACACCGCCACAACTGCTGTTACGATCGCTGTTGCCAATCCGCTGACACCATTCATGACTAATGAGAACACCCAAGGATTCATTCCCCACAAAGCATAACTTCCCCAAAAGACCACGCCTGCGATAAAGTGCCAGAAAAAGCGCGCGCCAGTTCCAACAAAAGAACCTAAAATAATATTTTTCCGTGCATTTCGCATATCTTGGTCGACCAATGCTTGTTGAACTTTTTTTGCATACAAGCCCGCAAACCCGGCAAAGACAAAAGCGATTGGGTACTCGATCAACACTTGGATGACACTCAAATACACAACTTGGCTCGCTGGAAAATGCAAGATTCCCCAAATAAACGCGGACATCAGCGCTGGTTTTAACCCGCGACGTAAAGCAAACAATGTCATGGGAATCATCCCCAATGAGATCGTAAAACTGCTGCCGATAGTCGTTGGAATAAAGGATAAGACTAACGACAAGGCTGCCACGATGGTTCCTTCTACTAAAATTCTTGTTTTGTACATAAAAAAACTCCTCCTTTTGAACATACAGTCCACAAAGGAGAAGTAATTATCATTACTTCATCACAATTCCTACGCTCGAATAACCGAAACAGGTACTAGGGTTTAGAGTCATCTCAATCTCAGCCCGAGGGCTCCCCTTTGCGACAGTATTATTCTATTTTTTAATGCATTCAAAGTATAACAGATGTCTGATTGTTCGTAAAGGTATGAAATACTTTTAACGCGAAATGCTTTCTTGAACACCGTTTGGCGATAATGTCGTCACTTTTTTGATTCGATCGATCGGCAGCATCACTAATTGATTTTCTTGAGTACGGATTACAATTGAATCATTGCTTACCGCTTTGGGCAGCCAGCCAGAAATCGTTTGGAATTTCTCTTCGTCTTTCTCGTCTTGAACTTGAATGACTACTAAACTATTTTGCAGAGCCGCCATTTTCAGTTTGAGAAAAATATTCTCATTGGCTTGCTCTTGAGCACGTTTTTCAGCAGAATCATTCAAAAAGTCCGAAATAAAACGATACGACGAATTCGAAAACAGCTTAATTAAATTCTTTTTAGGCTTCTCGTTTTTAGTCATTCAGCTTCCTCCTATTCAAGAGCGTAGTTAGATTTTACTTAAATTCCTGAGAAAAAACAAGGAATCTAATCGATTTCAAAAAAAGTTAACCATTCGTTTAAACCTTTTTGGATCAAATCAAAAGTCTCTTCAAAATCCCCTGTATACCAAGGGTCTGGGACATTTTTTCCGGCATATCCAGGGACACGATCTAAGTATAGATATAGTTTGTTTTCGGTCCCTTCAGGTGCGATTGCTTGCAGATCATTGATGTTTTCTTGATCCATTCCGATAATATAATCAGCTGTATAAAAATCTTCAGCACACACTTGCCGAGCGGACATCCCTTGCGCAGAAATATGGTAACGCGCCAATATTTTTTGAGTTCCTTGATGTGGCGGATTACCGATTTCCCAACGACTCGTCGCTGCTGAGTCCACCTCATACTTGTCTTCCAACCGTTCTTTTTGAAACGCGTCACGAAAGATTGCTTCTGCCATTGGCGAACGGCAGATATTTCCCATACAAACAAATAGAATCTTTTTCATGTCATTCCTCCTGTGCTATAGTCAATTTATCGAAATGAAACGAGGGGATCACAAATGACTCAAATTTATCTATCCGCCAAGCTACCTGAGCTGGGCACAAAACTATTAAAAAATGCCGCACTTGATTATACGGTCTATGCAGGCGATCAGTTGATCACAAAAGAAGAATTGATCAAAAATGTCTCCAACTGTGAAGTTTTGATCTGCCCACTGTCCACACTCGTCGATCGAGAAGTCATCGATGCCGCACCGAAACTAAAACTGATTGCAAACTTTGGCGCTGGGTTTAACAATATCGATACGGCATATGCAAAAGAAAAACATATCTATGTAACCAATACGCCAAAAGTTTCCACCAATGCAACTGCAGAACTAACTGCTGGTTTGATCATCGCGTTATCACGCCGCATCGTTGAAGGCGATCGGCTCATGCATGGGCAAGGTTTTGACGGTTGGGCACCGCTCTTTTTCTTAGGCCATGAATTAAAAGATAAAACATTAGGAATCATCGGTATGGGACAAATCGGACAGGCTCTCGCTCAGATGATGACCGCCTTTGGCATGAAGATCATTTACAATCAACGCCAACAGCTAACACCTGAACTGGAAAAAAAATTACAGGCAACTTTTTGTTCCCAAACTGAATTGATCCAACAAGCAGACATCTTGAGTCTGCATGCGCCATTGACAACCGAGACGCATCATTTATTGACGAGCGAAACCTTTGAACAAATGAAAGACAATGCCTTTTTAATCAATGCCGCCCGTGGACCGTTGATCGATGAAGCGGCTTTGCTTCAAGCACTAAAAAATCGACAAATTGCTGGAGCAGCTTTAGATGTCTATGAATTTGAACCTGAAGTCGTCGCTGGTTTAAAAACGTTGGGCAATGTCATCTTGACCCCTCATATCGGCAATGCTAGCGTAGAAGCTCGCAATGATATGGCAGCCATTGTCGCAAAAAATGCGATTGCTTTTTTTGAAAAACAACCAATCCACTATATCGTTAACCAATAGACTGACGTGAGCTTACTGCTCACGCCAGTCTTTTTCATATAATCGATAGGCAAAAAATTCAATATCTTTCGCGAAACGAAATAATTGTGCCGCAATTGTGATTGGTGGTTGATCCGCTCCGGCTAAAAGCCAATCCGTTAAGATTCCACCACAGCCATGGGCTAAAAAGCGGGCATAAAATTCTTTATCCGTAGATGAAAGTGCGCCTTCTTGATCCACTTCATCAAACAGACGGAAAAATAACCGTTTAGATAATTCATTGAATTCTTTAGTCAGTACTTTGGGTGTCGACTTGACTGTGTTCAAATAAAATTGATGAAAAATCTGCATCTCTTTTAACATCTTCAACACGGATTCTTCCCAATTCGTCAATGCCAGTTCATCAGAGACTAGATACTGCAAACCATGTTGATAATACGCATAGTGGAGCAGATCGTTCTTATCTTTAAAGTGATAATAGAATGTTTGGCGGTTCAAGCCGGTCTCTTGGCTAATATCTTGAACAGTGATTTTGTCGTAATTTTTTTCTTGGCATAATGCGACTAGCGCTTGGACAAATGTTTCTTTGGTCGCTTTTCCTTCCGCCATTTTTCCACCTTCGATCTATGCTTGATAAGGATAATTCAAATGTTCGTAAGCTAATGGTGTTGCCATCCGTCCTCGCGGTGTCCGTTTTATAAACCCTTTTTGGATCAAATACGGTTCATACATATCTTCAACTGTTTCCCGTTCCTCACCAATATTGACCGCTAACGTACTCAGGCCGATCGGACCACCGTGATAAAGCTCGATCATAGTTTTCAATAATTTCTGATCGACATAATCCAATCCGGCTTCATCGACTTGCAATAAGCGCAATGCTTGATCTGCGATTTTTTGATCGATCATTCCATTAGATTGAACTTGTGCGAAATCACGAATCCTTTTTAACAATCGATTGGCGATTCGCGGTGTTCCCCGTGAACGGCGCGCAATCTCGATTGCACCGGTTTCTACGATCTCTGTTTGAAAAATATCTGCTGAGCGCAACACGATCTCCCGCAAATCATTTTCTTCATAATATTCCATATGGGAAATGATCCCAAAACGATCTCGCAACGGTGCCGAGAGCATCCCTGCCCGCGTTGTCGCTCCGACTAATGTAAAAGGCGGCAAAGGAAAATGCACAGGATGAGCAGTCGGACCTTGGCCGACCATAATGTCCACGTAATAATCTTCCATTGCCGAATACAACGTTTCTTCTGCTACTCGCGGCAACCGATGGATCTCATCGATAAACAAGACATCGCCAGGTTCTAACTCATTTAAAATCGCCACAAGATCGCCTGGTCGTTCGATTGCCGGCCCGCTGGTCGAGCGAATCTGCACATCCATTTCATTGGCGATCACCATCGCCATCGTTGTTTTTCCTAAGCCCGGCGGTCCATAAAGTAAGACGTGATCCAACGCTTCTTGCCGATTTTTCGCCGCTTCGATATAAATCGACAACTCTTGTTTTACTTTGTCTTGTCCAATGTATTGAGCAAGATAACGAGGACGCAATGATTTTTCTAAACTTTTGTCACGTTCATCTGCATCAGGTGATAACAAATGTTCTTCATCCATTTCACTCGTCCTCCTATTTCTTCATCATTAATTTTAATGCTGCCCGCAAGTAATCGTCGGTGTTCGGCAATGATTCTTTTTCCAAAACTTTTTCGACTTTCTTGATTTCTTTTGGACTGTAGCCCAGCGCCTGCAAAGCTTCCATCGCTTCAGACAGCGCTGTATCGTCATTGCCCTCATAAAATAAGGACATCGGATCGTCAACTAATTCAGTCAGCTTGCCTTTTAGATCCAAGACCATTTGCTGTGCTGTTTTTTTGCCGACACCTGGAAATTTTACCAAATAAGTCACGTCACCAGCTTCGATTGCCTGGATCAATCCTTGATGATCGTCATTCGCCATGATTGCTAGTCCGCTTTTTGGTCCAATCCCTGATACAGAAAGCAGCCGCAAAAACAATTCTTTTTCAGCCAATGTTTCAAAGCCGTATAATAAATGCGCGTCTTCACGGATGATTTGTTGGACATAGATCGTTACAGACTGTTCCATCTTGCTGCTGTAGCGGTAGGGATTGCCTAGCGCGATTTGATAGCCGATACCATTCACATCCAACACTACATAACTTGGACTGATGAATGTCAATCGACCAGTAATATATTCGTACATAGTTGTTCCTTTCTTGTGTTGCAGAAATTGATCCGAATTAATAGGATCATCCAATGATTTTATTTTCATTCCATCTAACTAAAACATGCAGAAGTTGCAACGAATAAACTGCACATATGTTCTCATCATTTTAGCACAAAAGACGGCGGTTAAAAACTCTTACCGCCGAATCCTTGCAATAACCGCAATAAGGCAAAATAATCCGTCATTCGCAATTCTTGTGTAATCGCCAATGTCGGGACGTCATCATTGTCATAAAGCAAACTCGTCGTTAAACAAAGATCGCTATTAGTCAATGTTTCCGCAAACACAACTTGAAAATCATTGGCCAAAAATCGACGCACATCTTCTTTTAAAATCAATTCTTCAAATTCCGGCAAATCAGTCTGTAAAAAAATCCGTAACACAGGTTGCACCGTCAACTCGGGCAAACGGCGTAAAACCGATAAGTAACGGCCGAATAAAATCGACTCGCTTCCGCCTTGATCCGCTAAAATATCCGCCACAAAAGCAACTAGTCTAGGCTGTTGTTGTGTGACCATCGTCCAAAAGGCTTTGCCGTTGATGTTGAAACGGATCATCGGAAATAAGCGATGGTACAGATGCCCGCTGATCAAATAATTTTCCGCCTGCAACGTCTGGAATTTTTTCCATGTCGGAGCATCATTGATTTTCTTTTCTAATAATTGATACATCGTTTCCACTTCAGCAATCACCGAAAACGGCGCTTTTGCCAGCAAGCGATGGATTTTCTCCGTGATAGCTGGCTCATGATAATATTCTTCCCGCGTCAATAAATTTAAAAACAGATTTCCTAACGGGCCCTGTTTGCGGAAATAAGGCGGCATCACAACCTTCAATTGACGAGAAAAAGCTTTAAACAGCGGATCATTTTTCAGCACATTTTGATGATCTTTTTCTAGCGGATAATGCTGGACCTCGCGCAGTAAATGGGCTGCTACTAAATATTCCAGCCGCTGTTCCTTGATCGGATTCAAATCGACTTGAAAAAAACGTTGGATCGCGCGACTGACTTTTTCCACCAACTCATGCTGCAGCGGCGCAAACGGCCAATCTTTGCCGCGAAACAAGCGCCAATAATAGACAGATAAATACATTCGAATAACTGCCTCTGGTGCGTTGAAAATCACCTCGCCGCGTTCGATCGTTAACTGCAGCGGCGCCAATTCTTTACGGATTTCTTTTAATTTCCGTCGGATCGTCGACTCGCTGCGAAACAGCTTTTCACTCAGTTCTTTGATCGTTCGAACATTGCCGGCGATCAAAAGATCTAGCAAGCGATAAGCCAACGAATGCCGAATCAAGTCGACGAGAAACTGATTCTGTTCCATCGTTTGGTTGGCGATCAAAAGCCGATAACTATTGCCGTTTTTTTCAAACAAGGGCAGATCTGCTTCAGTAAAACGCAGATAATTTTTCCCTAGATCTTCCAGTAATCGTTGGACACTGCGCGTATCTAACGTCAGTGCTTTTGCCAGATCACTTTTTTTGTGAGTCTGACCATCATCCATCAATTCCAGTAAACGGACACCAAAATAAATTTCTTTCTCGTAATTTTGTAATTCCAGCGCTTCTATATACATAAAAAAACTCCTTCACGCTTTATTTTAGCAAAAGAGCGCAAGGAGTGGTTACTAAAAACTTTCAAATAAGCGAAACAATACCGGCAGCAACGCTACAGTCACTAAACCATTGACACAAATACACAAGCCAGACAAAATCCCTTCCAACTCGCCAATCTCGATTGCTCGGCCTGTACCGATTGCATGAGATGTACTGCCTAAAGCGATTCCTTGTGCCACAGGACTTTTGATGTTGAAGATTTCAAAGACTTTCGTTCCTACTAAAGCACCGAAAATCCCAGTAGAGACCACGATCGCCAAAGTAACAGGTGAGATCCCTCCCATCTGACTAGAAAGATCGACAGAGATCGCTGTTGTTACAGATTTTGGCAATAAAGAAACGACGATTCCTTGATTCAATGAGAACAATCGCCCGATTCCAACACTCAATAAACAATTAAGGACGACACCAACTAAAGTTCCTAAAATCACTGGTAAAAAATATTTTTTCAGCTTGTCAAAATTCTGATACAGCGGCAAAGCTAATGCCACGGTCGCCGGTGTGATCATCATGGTAAACAAATTTCCACCCATGTTGTAATCTTTGTAGCTGATCCCACTGAATTTCAATAAGACGATAATAATGACGACACTTGCGATCAGCGGATTGATAAAAGGAATAGTGACTTTGCTCAAAAGTTTTTCCATCACCGTATAAATCAATAACGTCAAAGCCAACCCGAAAAGCGGGTTACTCGCCAGCGCTGAGATCATCCGCCTCACCTCGCAGACTTTCAACTTTTTCAAGCAAATGCAATTTTTCTGCACGGCTCTTTAGACCAACTTTTTCAACTAACTCTGCCGTTTTTCCAACTGCTACAAGAGAAACTAATGAGCAGAGAACAACAGCTCCTAATAAAATCGGCCAAGTATATTTGATTGCTCCGTAATATTGCATTAAACCGACACCTGCCGGTACAAATAAAATAGTTAAATGATTCAATAAGAAATTCGCCGTGTCTTCAATTGCGGTTGGTTTCAAAATTTTGGTTTGGAAAGAAAGAAATAATAGCAAAATGCCGATAATGCTTCCTGGTACCGGTAAATGAAGAAACATCCGCAACCCTTCGCCAAGAATAGAATACAGCAGCAACAGACTCAATTCTTTAAACATTTTCATAAATATCGCCTTCTCTAAATAGGATGTTTCTAGTATACCTAAAAAAGACGCGGCACCTCACCAAGTTTTGTATAATTTCTAGACATTTTCTGAAAAAAGTTGCACCGAAAAATCGGGACAACTTATTTTACTACTGCTTTATATTCACCATAACCTGCCGCTTCCATCTCATCAAATGGAACAAAGCGCAGTGCCGCAGAATTGATACAATAGCGTAGTCCTCCTTGATCTTGTGGACCATCACTAAAAACATGACCTAAATGCGAATCGCCTTTTTTACTGCGAACTTCTACCCGATGCATGCCATGAGAAAAATCTGCTTTTTCTGCAACGCCGCGTTTTTCGATTGGCTGGCTGAAAGACGGCCAGCCACAGCCAGCATCATATTTATCGCTGGAAGAAAACAACGGTTCGTCGCTGACGACATCGACATAGATTCCTTTTTGATAAAAGTCATCATATTTTCCAGAAAAAGGTCGCTCGGTCGCATTTTCTTGCGTCACTGCATATTCTATCGGTGAAAGTTTCTGTTTCAATTCTTCATTCATCGTAATTCCTCGCTTTCATTTTTGAATAAAATAAGCATACGCCCGCACACAAAAAGAAACGAAGAATCTGCTCATGATCACTTGGTTATTAAACAATTTTTGAAAACTAGCAAACGGTTCACACACTTTTTTCCAAGTCGTCCTTCCCTCACTTTGCATACGAGCCTTTCGAAAATTCAGGTGAAAAAAAATCGACGAGCAAAAAGCTCATCGATCATTGTTCAAAATTTTTCAACATTTGATTCACGGTCCCTACAGGAAAGCCTACGATGCTGTAATAGTCGCCTTCAATACGTTCAACAAAGACGCCTGCACCATTTTGGATACCGTATGCTCCTGCCTTGTCTTTATAATCATCGCTATCAAGATACCGATTGATCTCTTCATCGCTCAAGGGATAAAACGTTACTTTCGCAGATGTCAATCGTTCTTCCAACTGTGTTTTTCTACGGAGCATTACCGACGTATAAACCAAATGACTGCCGCCGCTCATGCCTTTCAACATATCAAAGGCTTCTTGCCGACTCTTAGGTTTTCCTAAAATCTTTTCATCCAGCACTACAACGGTATCGCTGGCGATAACTAATGCATCAAAGTTATCAGCAGCGATGACCGCTGCTTTTTGTCGTGCCATTTCCATCACATATTCTTCGGGGGCATACTGATCTTTGACTTCTTCATCAATATCAGCCGGTTGAACGATGAAATCAGAGATCAACCAACGCAATAATTCTTTTCGTCTTGGTGATTGTGAAGCTAAAATAACTGTCATTCTTCTACTCCTTACCCATGATCAATGAGGATCTTGGATTCGTTTAAACATATGTTCCATATCATTGTTGCTAAAGTGGATCAAAACTGGCCGACCATGCGGACAATTAAACGGATTTTCACATTGTGCCAAATCAGTCAGTAGCACACGGGCTTGCGCCTCATTCAAATGATGATTGGCTTTGATCGATCGTTTACAACTCATCATGATTGCTGTTGCCTCGCGGAATTTTTTAACGCTGACAGAACCGGTGATCAAAAGCATCTCGATCATCTCGCGAATAATACTTTCTTCTTGTCCTGCCGGATACCACGTTGGGTGGGCTCGGACGATAAAACTATTCGGCCCAAATTCTTCTAAATAGATGCCGACTTCTTGGAGCAACTCCGTTTGTTCTTTTAATTTGATCGCATCGTTATTCGGGTAATCCAAAACAAAGGGAACTAATAATTCTTGTAAATCAGCCGAGACATCCCCGATTTTTTCGCGGAAATACTCATATTTAATTCGTTCTTGAGCTGCATGCTGATCAACGATGTACAACCCGTCTTTGCTTTGAGCAAATAAATACGTTCCATGCATCTGACCAAAATATTCTAACAACGGGAAGCGTTCTTGCAGCTTTTCCTGCTCCAATTTAGTAATCGCCTGCTCGATGACTTTTTCACCCGATTGCGTACTTAAATCAAACTCAGGATGATCCGTGCTAGCCAGTTCAACATACTCATCTGCTTCTTCCGGTGTGGTCGGCGAGATTTCCGCTGTCGCTACTTGTTCTGTTTCTGATTTCAGCGGTAGCGGCTTACTTGCTTCAAACGGCTCTTCTTTAATTGAAACAGGTGGTTCAGATGTTTGTTCAACATAAAAAATGCCCGTCTTCGGATCATAATTCAAATCGCTTTTTTTCTTTGGCTGTTCTTCTAGCGGCAAGTCTAATTGTTCCGTTTGGATTTTTTCAACTTTTCGTTTAAAACTTGGATTTTCGCCGACATCTGGGATCAAATTAATTTGGCGCAAACTTTCAGCGATAGCTTGGCTGATCAATTCAGTCAATTCTTTTTCTTTCGACAAACGTACTTCTTGTTTTGTCGGATGGACGTTCACATCGACTAGTAGCGGGTCCATAGTAATCTCCAATACCGCAAGCGGATAGCGACCGACCATCAGTTTAGACTGATAGCCTTGGACAATTGCTTTGTTCAGCGCATAATTTTTGATGTAGCGGCCATTAATGATCACAGAAAGATAATTGCGGCTTGCTCGCGTTACTTCTGGCAGCGAAACATAGCCCTTTAAGTTGAAGTCCAAGTCTTTGGCTTCAATCTTCAACATTTTTTTAGCAGTCGCTACGCCATAAATACCGGCAAGTGTTTGTTTCAAGTCACCGCTGCCGCTCGTCGTCAGCATCTTATGACCGTCATGAACAAGGCGAAACGCAATTTGTGGATGACTCAACGCCATTCGGTTGACGATATCACCGATCTTCGACAATTCTGTTTGTAATGTTTTGACATATTTCAGCCGAGCAGGAGTATTGAAAAAAAGGTTTTCTACGGTAAGCTTCGTTCCTACTCGTAATGAAGTTGGCCGATGTTCCTCGACCTTTCCGCCTTTTAAAACCAAATATGATCCTTGCGTTTCATCTGCCGTTGCAGTCTCTAATGTCAGTTCAGAAACAGAGGCGATTGACGGCAAAGCTTCTCCACGAAATCCTAACGTCCGAATACGAAACAAGTCGTCTCGACTATGGATCTTACTGGTAGCGTGGCGCTTAAAAGCATTTTCGACATCTTCTTGGCTGATACCTTCGCCGTTGTCTACGATCTGGATTTTTTTCAAACCAGCTTCTTCAATCAAAATATCTATTTGTGTCGCTTGGGCATCGATCGCATTTTCGACCAATTCTTTTACGACAGATGCCGGGCGTTCAACGACTTCACCGGCAGCTATTTGATTGGCTAAGCGTTCGGATAATTCTTGGATTTTTCCCATCGAATGCCTCCTTTGTTAAATCCGTTTTTGCAATTCGTATAAGAAGTTTAAAGCTTCCATAGGATTCATTTCAAGTAAATTGGCTTTTTTAAGACTGTCCACCACACTCAGCTCAGCGGTCGAAACTTCATTAAACAATGAAAGTTGTTCCGTTTCTTCTGTGACTTCGGCTTTTTGCTGAACCGGTGTATCGGCTTCTAAAGCCGCTAAAATCGTAGCTGCTCGTGCTAATAATTCAGTCGGCATCCCTGCAATCTTTGCCACATGGATCCCGTAACTTTTATCAGCAGGACCCTCCATCAATTTGTGCAAGAAGACTACTTCACCATTTTGTTCAACTGCCCCCACATGGACGTTTTTTAATTTCGGCAATGTATCTTCTAACACAGTCAACTCATGATAGTGCGTCGAAAATAATGTTTTTGCTTTGACACGTTTATGGATATACTCAATGATTGCCTGTGCTAAAGCCATCCCGTCGTAAGTCGCGGTACCGCGCCCCAACTCGTCGAATAAAATCAAACTATTCGGCGTCGCATGACGCAGAGCTTGATTGGCCTCCATCATCTCTACCATGAAGGTCGATTGACCGGCGATCAAATCATCACTGGCACCGATTCGAGTAAAAATTTGATCAAAAATCGGCAGCTCTGCTTTTTCAGCAGGAACAAAACAACCCATTTGCGCCATGATCACAGTCAAAGCAAGTTGACGCATATACGTACTTTTACCAGACATGTTCGGTCCGGTGATCAATAAGACCATTTCATCTGGATCCATATGCACACTATTTGGAATATATTCTTGGTGACCAAGAACTTTTTCCACGACGGGGTGACGTCCTTCACTGATTTGCAGATTAGCGGTGCCAGTTTCCATTATCGGCTGGATATATTGATACCGTTCGCTAATCGTTGCAAAACTTTGCAGCACATCCGTCGCACTCAAACTTTTTGCCAATTTTTGCAAACGCGTGATTGCTTTTTTGACTTCATTGCGTACCTTTAAGAAAAGATCGTATTCTAACGCGACCGATTTTTCTTCAGCTTCTAAAATCAATGTTTCTAGTTTTTTCAGTTCTGGTGTGATGAATCTTTCCGCATTGGCCAACGTTTGTTTCCGCTCGTACTTGCCTTCTTCTAAGTTGGAAAGATTGGATTTAGTGATCTCGATGTAGTAACCGAATACGCGGTTGTAGCCGACTTTCAATGTTTTGATTCCCGTTGCTTCACGCTCGCGAGCTTCTAATTCAGCCAACCAAGTTTTGCCGTTTTTCATGGCTTTTCGGTATTGATCCAATTGTTCATCGTAACCGTCTTTAATGACATTGCCTTCAGTAATCTGCAACGGCGCCTCTTCATTGATAGCTTTTTCGATCAAAGCGACGAGATCATCCATTGGTTCCATATCTACCAACAAATCATTCCATTCCCCTTGATTGATCCCTGTCAATAATTGACGGATCTGCGGCACTTGCATCAATGATGTTTTTAATTGAATCAAATCGCGTCCGTTGACATTACCAAAAGCGACACGACCAGCCAAGCGTTCTAAGTCATAAACTTTCGTCAAAGACTCGTTCAAATCCATCCGTTCAAAATATGCAGTCAATAAAGATGCAACCATCGCTTGTCTTGCCTGGATCTGACGCTTTTGGATCAAGGGACGGTCGATCCATTGTTTCAATAAACGTCCACCCATCGCTGTTTTTGTTTCATCCAATAACCACAATAACGTCCCTTGTTTTTTTCCTGTTCGGATCGAACGAGTCAATTCTAAATTCGTCTTAGAAAAATAATCCAGCTTCAAGAAATGTTCCGGTTGATATTCTTCTGCTTTTTGGATGTGACCCAGGCTACGTTTTTGTGTGACAGATAGATAGGTCAACAATTTACCTGTGGCTTCTTTTTCTAATTCATTCGTCAAATCAGCAGTCAAAAAACTAAACTCAGCATTATCTTCGATCGTCTCTTGTTTAGAAAAAACTAAACCAAGTCGCTCCGCCAAATTTTTTTGCAGCTGTTCGGGAATCTCACTGCCTAAAATAAGTTCCTTTGTTTGCAAAGCTGTGGCTTCATTCATCACTGCTTCTTCGTCGTGCAGCAACGCAGTCTTCAATTCACCTGTCGATAAATCTGCATAAGCAAAACCGAATTTATCTTTCACTTGGATGACCGCAGTCAAAAAGTTATTCGTTTTTGCTTCGATTCCTTTGCCTTCCATTACTGTTCCTGGTGTGATCAGTTGGACGACCTCCCGCTTGACCATGCCTTTGGCTTGCTTTGGATCTTCCATTTGTTCGCAAATAGCAACTTTGTAGCCTTGTTCGACCAGTGTATCGATATACCCTTGAGCCGAATGATGGGGAACACCGCACATCGGGATCGGATCTTCAGCATTTCGATTGCGGCTCGTCAGCGTCAACTCTAACAGTTGTGAAACTTTGATCGCATCTTCATTGAAAAGCTCATAAAAGTCTCCCAAACGATAAAATAAAAAGGCATCTTTGTATTGTTCTTTGATCGCCAAATATTGTTCCATCATCGGCGTATTTTTCGTTTTTTGAGGCATCATTGCTCCCCTTCTCTAGTTGATTCTGCTTCTAAGGCAGCATTGACTTCTTTTTGGATCATAGTCGTCAAGTGCTGCAACAAGTCGTTGGCTTCATATAGTTGCTCGCGATAAGCGGTCACTAAAGGGGAGCGATCAAATTCTTTTGTTAAGCGATCTGCTTCTTTCAATGCTTCACGCTCCGCTTCGGGCTTCCCGTAATGAGCAAACTGGACCGCGTTTTTTTGAGCGGTCTTGATTCCTTCTTCCAATTCCTTCAGCGTATCATTTTCGGCTACTCGCTTTTTAAGTTGCTGATAGTCAAGAATGACTTCGTTTTCACTTAATAATGCCGTTAAATGCGTTAAAGCCGCATCAACGGCGGCTTCATCTTTTAAATTCATCTTATCCCTCTGCTTCTATTCTCTGAATGGACGATCTTCGTTGATCAAGATCGTTTCAATTTTTTGTCCATGACCATTTTTATCAATATCGATCACACAAGCCGATAATAGTGACCGGCCTTCTTCTACTACTTCAAAGCGGCGCGGCAATGCCGTCATAAATTTCTCAATGACCGGTTCTCTTTTCATTCCTAAAATACCGTCGTATGGTCCTGTCATCCCGACATCAGTTAAATAAGCGGTACCTTTTGGCAAGATTCGTGCATCGTTTGTTTGAACATGTGTATGGGTACCAACTACGGCTGAAACACGGCCGTCTACAAACCAGCCCATCGCTTGTTTTTCACTCGTCGTTTCGCCATGAAAATCCACAAAAATATAAGGTGTGCGTTTTTGTGCTTCTGTGATCAGTTGATCGCCAATCCGAAAAGGATCATCCAAGTCTGTCATAAATGATCGGCCTTGCAAATTGATGATCGCCAGTTCCAAATCGTTTACTTTAACATACAAATGACCTTTGCCTGGTGCACCCGCTGGAAAATTCGCTGGCCGGATCATTTTTTTTGCATCAGGAATAAAATCAAAGATTGCTTGGTTATCCCATGTATGGTTGCCCATTGTAACAACATCTACACCGTCTTGTAAAAATTTCTTATAGATTTTTTCCGTGATTCCACGACCCGCAGCCGCATTTTCTCCGTTGACGATCGTCAACTGTGGATGGTACTTCTTCTTTAGGCGCGGTAAATAATCACTCAATACTTGCCGACCTAAAGAACCGACAACATCCCCAATAAATAGTAAGCGCACTTTTTTTCCCCTTCTCTAGTTAAGCATCTCGTCTTATTATAGTTGTTTTCGCTTAAAATTAAAAGATTCCCTTATCTAGTCGGACTAGAAAAAAATTTAGCAAAAAATTATTGCAATCTTTTTTGTTTCTGTTATAATGATTAAAAATTAATTACAAAAAACATAGAGGGAAACAGTAGATTTAGCATAGGATTCTCAGAGAGCCGTTATTGGTGGGAAACGGCAGTCCAACCTATTTTGAACATCATTCCTGAGTCAATGTCGATAAGTAGAACATTGTGGCTGCCACCATTATCCGGCTAGCAGATAGCTGTCATCGTCTGCGAAAGAGTAAAACAAAAGGTGGTACCGTTCATTCAAGAACCCTTTTTTCCGATATCGGAAAAAAGGGTTCTTTTTTTATTTATTGAAACGTTGTTGCACTACAAGTAATTAGTTGCTATTTGAGAGGGGGGATTTTTTTGGAAGTTGATATTTGCGACATTCAGAACAATTTGAAAAATTTGGGAGGAACTATCTATGATGGAAACAACAAAAAAAGTCTCTTGGAAGCAATTATTCGTATTAAGTTCATTAATCTTCGGCATGTTTTTTGGTTCAGGTAATTTGATTTTCCCCGTTCATTTAGGACAAATGGCGGGCGGACATTGGTTTGTATCCGCATTGGGTTTTGCAATTTCTGGTGCACTCTTTCCTTTATTAGCCATTCTTGCAGTCGTCGTAACTAAAAGTGATGGGCTTTATGATTTAGCACGGCCTGTTGGAAAAACCTATGCGGCACTCTTTTTGATCCTTGCTCATTTAACCATCGGCCCCTTCTTTGGTACACCAAGAACGGCAGCAACTGCATTTGAAATCGGTCTGAAACCTTTCTTGGCTGAAAAAAATTGGGGACTTGGCATGCTATTGTTCTCAGCCGCTTTCTTTGGTCTCGCTTATTTCTTAACTATCCATCAACATAAATTAGTCACTTATATCGGAAAATATTTGAACACGATCTTCCTTGTTTTACTGGCAGTCATCTTTTTGATCGCTTTCTTTCATCCAATGGGCAATTTGACACATTCAGCAACAGCTAACTACGCGCAACATCCATTGACTAATGGTGTCTTAGAAGGTTATAACACTGTTGATGCAGTGGCTTTACTTGCACTTAGTGTCACTTTCGTCCACGCTGTCAAGGCGATGGGCTTTCATAAAAATGAAGCACGGGTCACAGCCCAAGCTGGTATCTTCAGTGTTTTATTAGAAGTTTTGATCTACTTTGGTTTAGTATTAGTCGGCGCGATGAGTCTGAATCGCTTTGATCTTTCTGATAATGGCGGGACCGCGTTAGCTCAAATCGTTCATTATTATTTATCTGATTTTGGTTCTGTGTTCCTAGGAGTCTTAGTCACATTAGGCGTCTTTACTACTGCAATGGGATTACTTGTTTCTTTTGCTCAAGACTTCCATAAACTATTCCCGAAAGTAAACTACAAAACTTGGTTGCGTATCACAACAGTCGTTTCCTTTGTCGTTGCGAATGCAGGATTGGATCGGATCATCCAATGGTCATTGCCCGTATTGATGCTATTATATCCTTTATCATTAGCTTTGATCTTATTATCTTTGACAGCCCGCCACTTCGATAATCATCCATTTGTTTATCAATTGACGATTGGTTTCACTTTACTGCCAGCCGTTCTAGATATGCTTGCGAATGCACCAGAAATGATTGCCACTCAGCCGGCGGTTCAAAGCGTTCTTAGCTTGTACCATCACTATTTACCATTTGCTTCTTTAGGCTTAGGTTGGATCGTACCAACATTGGTCGGATTCGCAGTCGGGTTCTTATATGTAAAAGCGATGCCGCTTGCTGCTTTAGAAACAAACAAATAAAAAACTACGCTGACACTCTTCAGGTATAAAAACAGGAAATCTGAAAATGATCGGTTCTATTTCAAAACTATTTGCTATAAAAAAGGGGCTGCGATAACTGTCGCAGCCCCTTCTTCTGATTAACGAACCAAATCTAATTTTTTTAATGCTTTATAAATTCCATCTTGATCATTTGTATCTGTCACAAGATTCGCCGCTTCTTTGACATGTGCCGCTGCATTTCCCATCGCCACACCTGTTCCAGCTAAATTCAGCATCTCGATATCATTATTTCCATCACCAAAAGTAATGATATTTTCTGGCTTGATTCCGACTCTTTTCGCTAACGCTAAAATCGTTTGCGCTTTTGATCCTGGATTAGGAATGATGTCAACGCTGTGTTCATGCCAACGGACTAAGCGAAATTCTGGAAAGGCTTCTGCAAATTCTGCATCTCTTGATTGATCATAAAACGCACAACCTTGATAAACTTCATGTTGAGCGAAATAATCAGCATCATAATCCGGTGCTTTTTGACCAAAAGATTCCATTGTCTCTAATACTCTCGGTTCATCAAATCTTGTCACTCGTGCAAAAGAATCTAAACCAAACAAGGCGATGTCGACCTTGCGCTCACTAGCAAAATCAAGCATGCGGGTCAAGACTTTACGATCCAACGTGTGTTTGTAAACTTGTTCATGATCAAGAAAAGCTGCTGAACCGTTGCAAATGATGTAATTTGTACAACCTAGTTGATGGATCACACTGCCAGCCAATAAACGCGAGCGTCCCGTCGCAATGATCACCAAATGACCTGCTTGACGCAGTGCCTTCAATGCCTTTACGGTGCTGTCCAATGGTTTTCTTTGACTACTCAATAAGGTACCGTCAATATCTAGTGCGATTAATTTTCTTTCCAAAATTTATCTCTCCATCTATATGTATTTGCTGCCCTCACGCAGGGCCAACTTACTTAATGAATGCTGCTGCATAAAATTTCTTACCCAATCAGGATTCACTTTGCTATAATCCCGCAATGCCCAGCCGATCGCTTTTTGGATAAAAAATTCATCCGTCGTCAGATCTGCTACGATTGCTTGTGCTAAAAGCTCCGTATTCGTTTGTTCCTTAAACATCAATTGCAAATTGATCGCCACTCGTCGATACCAAAAATTCTCATGCCGATAAAAAAAACTGTAGACTTGTTTCAATTCCGTTGGATGTGCAAGGACCCACGTCGAGTAAACTTTGCGCCACGCATCGATACTGTCCCACCAACTTTTTTCAGCTAGTAATGGAAGCAACGCGGCTAAATCAGTTAGTGAAAAACGCGCGATGTTCGTTTGCGCTAAGTCAATCGCATAGTACTGATACTCGCGTTCGGGTTTGCGATAGTTGCGGAAAATCTCTTGGATCAATGCAGGCACCGGTAAAGCCAAGCTTGCTTTTAAATACGGACGTTCCAACAATGCCCGTTGCGGTTTTTTGACCCCGCAAAAAGAAAAATGATCTTTCATATAACGAGCCATCGGTCCCGCATTTTCAGCTTGCATTGGAAAAATCAAAACATCCATTGTACCGCTCCTTCATATAACTGTTGGACAAAGATTCGCAGACCTGCACTAAAAACAATCGATCAAACAATCAAAGAATTTTTAGTTGATTTCTATAGTCGAAAAAAGCTTTCGTTTTTTTCGACTCTCAACAATTACCACATTTTTTTCAAAAAAGCAACACCCGAACTTGACTCTGCTTTGGTTTATCCGTTATACTGACATCTGTGTAAAATAATGCAGCAGAAGAATAATAACCCGTCCCCAGTTCGTTGCCAGTATTGGTTCAATTGCGTAACCGCGGCTGCGAAGGCGAAGATTGAAGAACGAACTACACGGATATGAATTTTTCAACGGATTATTTTACTCCAAAACAATTTATTGGAGGAATTTTAAATGTCACGTTATACAGGACCATCATGGAAACAATCTCGTCGTCTTGGTATCTCATTATCAGGAACAGGTAAAGAATTAGCACGTCGTCCATACGCTCCAGGTCAACATGGACCAAACAGCCGTGGAAAAAAATCTGAATACGGCTTGCAAATGTCAGAAAAACAAAAATTACGTTTCATCTACGGATTAAACGAACGTCAATTCCGTAACTTATTCGTACGCGCTAGCAAAATCAAAGAAGGTAAACACGGTGTTAACTTCATGATCTTACTAGAACGTCGCTTAGATAACGTTGTTTACCGTCTAGGTTTAGCTTCAACTCGTCGTCAAGCTCGTCAATTAGTTAACCACGGCCATGTAACAGTCGATGGAAAACGTGTTGACATCGCTTCATACGAAGTAGAAGTTGGCCAAGTAGTTGGTGTTCGCGAAAAATCTAAAAACATGGTTACTGTGAAAGATGCAGTTGAATCAGCTGTTGGCCGTCCTGCTTTTGTAAGCTTCGACGCTGAAAAATTAGAAGGTTCATTATCTCGTTTACCAGAACGTGATGAAATCAACCCAGAAATCGACGAATCATTAGTCGTTGAATTCTACAACAAATTAATGTAAGATTTTTTACACGACACGCAAGTCCTTAGCAATAAGGATTTGCGTGTTTTTTTGTTTCTAGCTTATTGACGTATGCTGTCTTATCAATGATAATTGTCATGTAAAAATATTTGTAAATTTCAATGAAAAAGAAAAGGGTGGAGAAATGAACTATTGTCCAAATTGCGGGTCGGAAGTACGAGCTGAAGCGAAGTTTTGTCCGACGTGCGGCTACAATTTAGAATTGGAGGATTCGCTCGATGCAGATCATACAACTGAATCGTTTGTTGCGAATACCCCAGACACGTTTAAACTTGAACTTGAAAAAGAAGAAGGTTTGAATATCACTCGGGCTGAAATAAAAAAACGGGCGCAAGAAAAATTATCCGGCAGATATGGTGAATGGTGCAAAACGATCATTTTACTGATTGTTGCGAGATTCTTAGAAGGATTTCTTTTCCAAATCGCTTACGTCAATTTCTTCGTCAATGGCGTCTATCGTTTAGCCGGTCTATTCACGCCTTATGGTGATTACGGCTATGACTACGGTTATGGTTACAGTGGTTTTTATTCTGGCTTTTCATTATTTTTGTGGTTCTTAGTCATGATCATTGCACTCGTTTTACTTTTTTTGATCGCAGCTCTAGCTACCGCTGTCTTGCAATGGTGTGCGATCCATACACTTAGAGGCAACCGAGCTGACGGCTTAAAGATTTTTTCTTATTTTATCAAATCACAAAAAAATCGCGTGCTGAAAGCCAATGTCTTGATTGCAATCTTTACTTTCTTATGGTCCTTATTATTCGTTATCCCCGGAATCGTAAAAACAGCATCTTACGCTATGACGAATTACTTGTTAGAAAAAGATGACAGTCTAAGCGCTTCTGAAGCGATCTTATTGAGCCGCCAAATCATGCACGGCTACAAATTAGAATTCTTGATTTTACGTTACTCTTTCTTCTTCTGGAATATCGTTGCACTCTTCCAACTGACGAATTTTTATGTGATGCCTTATCAAAATGTGACAGAGATCCAATTTTTAGATACCCTTTATACCCATTACGTAGAAAAAACAGCTGCATAAATCAAAGACGTCGACTTAACTACAAGCCGACGTCTTTTTTATTTATTTGTTTTTACTTGTCTATTTTGATAAATCTGTTTGAAGACATAAATCGCAATAAACAGTGCGAACATGCTCAACAAAACAAACATAATCGTCTTTGTACTGCCTGTTAAATTACTGCCGACATAAGAATACACAATAGTCGCCGGCAGTTGCCCGATTCCTGTCGTGATCAAAAACGGCAGCGGCTTGATTGCGGTCAAGCCAGCGGCATAACTGATAAAGTCAAAAGAGATAAACGGCAGCAGTCGACAAATCAAAATCGTATGTTTGCCGTATCGATCAAAATACTCATCTAATTTTTCCAACGAAAAGTTTTTATTCATTTTTTCAACAATGTCTCGTCCAGCAATCCGAGCGATATAAAAACAAAGCAGCGCACCAGCCATCGCGCTCACCCATGAGAGCAATGCCCCTTGCCACCAACCAAACACTGCCGCATTAGCAAAGGTGATCAAAAAAGCCGGCAGCGGAGCAATGACCGATTGGAACATCATCAATAAGAAGGAGATCACAACCGCCCAAACTCCAAAGGAACGTAAATAACCGATAATACTTTCGACACTCATTGAACGGAACAACATCATAACTTGTGTAAGCTTCGAGCGGAACGCCGGCACAAAATAAAAACCAAGCACCGCCATAAGGATCGCAACGACTAACAATATCCGCGCCAACGTTCGCTTATTAATTTTAGCCATGATTATTCAACATCCTCAACTTTTGCCCAACGATAATAAGAGCCATCATAGTTTTTCACTTGTTTGAAGCCGCACATATCCATCACTAATTGCATATATGCTGAACGAATCCCCGCTGTACAATAGGTTACGATCTTATCCTCTTTAGTTAAACCAGCATCCTCAAAAAGTTTTGTTAACTCTTTTTTATTTTTTAACGTACCTTTGCTAGTAAACAAATCCGTATAACGAATATGGATCGCATCAGGTAAATGCCCGCCTTTTGCTTCGCCATACAAAACTTCACCGTCATATTCTTTATCTGCTCGCACATCGACAACTTTATAATCAGCATAGTCTGCTTTTAATTCATCCGTCCGAATAATGTGTGTTTGATCGATCGAATCGATTGCAACATCGACAGGTTCTAGTTTTGTACTTTCCGTAGCAGTCTTCAAATCGGCTTTTTTTAGTGCCGCAAATCCGCCATCAACAATTTTGACATCCTTATATCCAGCTGCCAATAATTCCCAAGCAATCCGTCCGTCATCGCCCCAGCCTTTTTGTGCGTTGGCGAATAATACGATCTCTTTATCCATAGCGATTCCTTTTTCGCCTAACCGATCGCTTAACTCAGCCGGTTCTGGAATCAAGCCCCATTGTTCATCGCCAGAGGCTCCTTCTTCAACCAATGCCAAATTTTGCCAGCTGATTGCTGTCGCACCTTTGATCGTTCCTTTACTCGCCGCTTCTTCACCCCGCGCATCGATCAAAATAATATCATCCAAGTTCTTTTCCACATAATCCGCGTTAACAACGTATTCCCCTGTAAATGCTGTCGTTTTTTTAGTTGTTTCGGTGGAATCTGTTGCTTTACCACTGCCACAGCCAGCTAATCCCAATGTAGTCACCATCAATAGTCCAATAATAATTTTTTTCATTTTCTGCTCCATTCATTTGTCATTTTTAAGCGCTTAAATTCTCTGCCATTGCAAAAAAATAGCCTCTTTCTGCCGAACGATTTCTAAAAGTGAAACTAGTCACATTACTAAAAACAAAACGTTGACGAGGAGAATTTAAACTTTACATACCTAGAAACTCTAAGACATTTACACGATCACCGTTGAAATTTCATAATTCTCCTCCTCTGTTTTCTCCCATTTACTCAAGTATATAAAACACTTCTGCCATTTACAACCTGATTTCTTTAATTAAAAAACAGGAAATTTGCTCAAAGCAGAACAGCTCCCAGTACAATCTGGGACAGTCAAAAAAGCGACTGGTTTCGACACTTTATTTTACAAACTATAAAATTTAACTTTACAGTTTGTTGATCCTCCTTTATACTTTCGTTAACCAAAATATTTAATTGAGTTAACAAGGAGTGAAGCAATTGAAATTAAGTAGTCGAGAAATCGTTTTAGCCGGATTATTTGCGGCAGTCATCAGTGTTTTAGCACAATTTACAATCCCATTTGGTCCGATCCCATTGACCTTGCAAACTTTTGCTGTCGGATTTGTCGTGACCCTCTTAGGAAAAAAAACTGGAACGATCGCGGTCTTAGTTTATTTATTGATGGGAATGATCGGTTTGCCAGTTTTAGCTGGCGGTGCGGCGGGAATCGCTAATTACTTTGGACCAACTGGCGGTTTTTTAGTCGGATTTATTTTCCAAGCCTATTTCACCGGTTGGATGATCGAAAAATTCGGTTTCAATTATTTCTGGTCGCTGTTTGCGAATATTATCGGTGCTTTTATTACTTTGATTTTCGGTTCATTGTGGTTAAAATTTGGCGGCAGTTTAGCCTGGGATGCCGCATTTTCAGCCGGAATGATTCCCTTCATTTTACCCGGCATCATCAAAGCAATCGCCGCCGGTTACCTCGGTGTCTTGATTGGCAGAAGATTGCCAATCACAAAAAATTCTGTTACCAAATAGAATTACTCGCTGAATTATCCAACACCTGCACAATATAAGCTAAACGAACCCCTCCAAATTTTTTGGAGGGGTTTAAACCCGTTATCCTATTCTTTCTTCTAAGTCAAAAAAAATTTGATTCCCTTGTTGAAAAATAAACATCTGCAATCAACTATATCCTCCCGCTAAAAGAATTAGTTTTCCACTGGAATAAACTCTGCCTGAATCGCTATTTGGTAGATCGGTATTAGTTGTTCATACGTTTTCAGCATGAATGCTTGGGCTGCTGTTGGCTTTTTCCACATTGGATCTTCTTTTTTGATGATTCGGCCGATTTGGAACTCCCCTTTTTTCACATCTCGAAATCTTATCAACAGTCTTTGGAGATTTTCTGGTGATAACTCCTCGATTTTTTCTTTCGTGTGATCGCCTGATAAAACAAAGTCTGGGGATAATGATTCAAACAACGGCTGATTGTCTAACAACATTTGTGCGATAGCACGTTCATTTTTTGGTTGATCAATGCAAGATAGCCACATAAAGACATACTCGGAACCGATCCCTAATTGAAAATGTGGCTCCATCTTATAGCCGCGCTTTTGCCGGCTTAAGGCTGACCATGTATTTTCTGGGGGATACGTCGTGCGGCGGCGATGCTGTGCGATGTGGATAAATAATGGTTCATCCAGTAATGGTTCGAGCTGTTGTTGAAAACTTTCATTTAGTTGTCGAAAAGTCGGTTGGATCACTTGGCGAATCGCCGCCATTCGTTCATCCAATCCAGCGACTTCAAAAACTTCGAAACTTTTTTCATTAAACATATGATTCCTCCTGATTCTCAATGATCTGCTGTTTTTATTTTACAGTGAAGCCTTTCTAAACAATAATTTTGGTCGATCGACTGTCTCCTATAGCGATTTCAAGCCAAAATTGGTATGCTTAGTTATGTGTTCGTTTGCACTGCTTATAAATACAAGTTTAAGATTACTTGAGAGGTTCTTTCTTCAGTAGTCGGTTTTAACTAGAAAACGATTGACTTCTTTGGCTATTTTAAAGAAATTATTTCCCTCTCTTTGTTAAATCAAGTATATTATATAAGTAGCCATTTTATTATTGGAGATTCAGAAATTTATTTCTGAGGAGGATAACACGAATGATTTCAGACGCAGTAGGGTTCGAGAAAAAATTTCGTTTAAAAGAAGATATAAAATTTGAACAGTATAAAATCATGCTCCCAAAATTGCGGGAAAACGATTTAATGATAAAAACTTCCGCGATCTCTATCAGTACCTTGGACACCCAGATTCGCCAAACGATCAAGGGTGCTAAAAAGCCGTACATTTTAGGCTTTGGCGGTGTAGGGATCATTACTCGGTTAGGAAGTAGCAATCCGAGACTGAACGTTGGAGACCGCGTCTTATACGTCAACCGAGTAGGCAAATACGGCAGTTACAGCAACTTTCAAATCGTGGATGTCCGTTCAGTCGTAAAACTGCCGGACTCATTTCCTACCGATGAAGCCGCGGCTTTTTCCTACAGCTTTTTCTTAGCTTTTGAAGTATTATTCAACCAGCTAGAATTGATTCCCCATCCAGGCAAAAATCAAGGGAACCTGTTGATTTTAAACACATCCGATGGACTAGGTGCTACGATCATTCAATTGGCTAAATGGGCTGGACTGAAGGTCGCTGCTACAATCAATAAAAACAATTCAGAGATTTGGATCAAAAATATGGGTGCCGATGTCGTCTTCTCACAGTCGACCCATTTATCGCGAGAATTGGCTAACGCGGAAATGACGCCTGTTGATTATGTGATCAACTTAGATACTGAAAAAGAAAAAAGTTTCGAACATCTAGCAGAATTCAAAGATACCGCCAAAGTTCTCCTCTTACATTTTGTCAAAAAGAAGACGAAAAACTTTGATCCAGACTATCTGCATTTTTATTGCCAAGAATTTCTAGAAGCTTCTTTTGCAACAGAAGAAGGCATCAATTATTCACGAAAAGCGATGGAATTATTAGTTTATTTATGGGAAAAAAATCAGTTAAAATCTATTCTGACTGCCCAATTAAATGGGTTTTCGGATAAAAATTTCTACGGCGCACACAAACTGATCGAAAATAATCCAAATTTCCGGCATCTTGTTCTAATAAATTGATCAGATCTCATTCAAATGAATGAGATTTTTTTCGTTAAAAGCAAATTTTTCGTTAAAAAGCTTAAATCAGCTGTTTTTTCGAGTTTTTTATCCATTTATTGAAAAAAATATGAATTTTTTTGGACTTAACATTTGCTAATTTTTGGAAATCAGATTAAGATATAGAATGAAATTTTCATTTTTTGTTTTCATTTTAAATATTTTAGGAGGTTTTTATGGATTATTCATTGACTACTCGGTTAGCGGCTGAGTTCTTTGGGACTGCTTTGTTAGTAATGCTCGGAAATGGTGCAGTTGCCAATGTTGATTTGAGAGGTACAAAAGGTTACGGAAGTGACTGGATGTTGATTGCAGTAGGATACGGATGTGGGGTTATGATTCCTGCAATGATTTTTGGTGGTATCAGCGGCAACCACATCAACCCAGCCTTTACAATTGGTTTGGCAGTTAGCGGTATGTTCCCATGGTCGGAAGTTCTTCCTTACATCGTCGTTCAATTCATTGGCGCGATGGTCGGCCAATTAGTCGTAGTAGCCAGCTACAAACCCTATTACGATCAAACAGAAGACAAATTACACGTTTTAGGAACATTTTCAACGATCAATAGTGTTGGTTCTAAGTTCAACGGTTTTGTCAATGAGTTCTTCGGTTCATTTATTTTATTCTTTGGAGCACTTGGTATTACGAAAGCACCATTCTTCCAAGACAATTTAGGAACTGCTCATTTAGCTTTAGGTTTCTTAGTTTGGACATTAGTTGCATCGTTTGGTGGACCAACTGGACCTGGTTTGAATCCAGCTCGTGATTTAGGACCTCGTATCTTGCATGCGTTGTTACCATTGAAAAATAAAGGCGATTCACAATGGAGTTACTCTTGGGTACCAGTACTTGCCCCAATCGTTGCTTCAATCGTTGCGATCGCTTTGTATAAAGCAATTTTTATTTAAAGACTTTAACTGCCGCAGATTTTGCGGCAGTTTTTTTGTTCAAAAATTTTTTATCCCCTACAACTTTTCTGCTTATCCCCTCTTCTTTCATCACCAATACGTTAGTGAAACAAAAAAACTGCAGCCCTCAGTCAAGGCTGCAGTAAAAATTATTTACTTAAAAACGTTAACGCATTCTCAATTAAATGTTCCACCGTTGCTTTTGGCATAACGGATAGAATATCGGTGATTTGTGGTGCTGATTTACTATCAGTAAAGACAACGTTCAACGGCATATACAGCTTACGGCCTTTTTGTCCCGTTTCTTTTTGAATCACTGACAAGATCGCTGGATAATCCACTGGATCTGGTGCGTTCTTCAATTCAGCTGACATCACAGTCAAAATTTGTTTTACGCTTTCGCTATCAAATTCTGCTAAGTCGGTATAAGTGAACGTCACTTGGTTCGCATTTTTGATAAACAAGATTTTTTCCATGAACGTCATCAACGTTTTGGCTTCTGTATGATAGATGTCGACTACTTTTTTGATAAAGTCAGTTTCGTTTTCGATACCAATAGCTTTTAGTTGTTCAGCTGCATCTGTTTCTGCTGCATCGACTAACGCAAGGATCCGTTTCGTCAATTCATCGACAGAAAGTTTTTTGATGTACTCAGCATTGGTCCAGTCTAATTTCTTTTGATCGAAGTAAGCAGGCGAGGCTGACATCCGATTGATATCATAAGCTTCGATCAATTCATCGCGGGTAAATAATTCTTTTTCCCCAACTGGCGACCAGCCAAGAAAGGCGATAAAGTTCAATAATGCTTCATTCAAATAGCCATATTTACGGTATTGGCTGATGAATTGCAATGTATTTTTATCACGTTTACTTAATTTTTTATGGGTATCTAAGCTGTAAATCAAAGTGATATGGCCAAACAATGGTTTAGGAATGCCTAGTGCTTCGTATACGGCGATTTGTTTTGGTGTATTCGCAATATGGTCATCCCCGCGCAACACATGTGTGATCTTCATTAGATAGTCATCAATAACTACGGCAAAGTTATACGTTGCCATTCCGTTACTTTTTTCAATAATGAAATCTCCGCCGATATTGTCTGAGTTAAATTCAACCCGACCTTTGATCATGTCATCCCAAGCATAGATATGATCTTCAGGAAGATGCAGACGGACTGTTGGTTTGCGGCCTTCAGCTTCGGCTTGTTTGATTTGTTCTTCTGTTGCTCCATACCAGCGACCGTCATAATGCGGCGCGATTTTAGCTTCGATTTGTTGGTCATGTAATTCTTTTAGTTCTTCTTCAGTCGCATAGTCTCGATAAGCAAGACCAGCATCTAATAATTGTAAAACAAATTTATGGTACAAGTTCACACGATCTTTTTGATGGTAAGGGGCAAATTCTTTTTTAGGTTTATCCGGACCTTCGTCCCAGTCGATACCCAACCAATGAAGATTCTCCATCTGACTTTCTTCGCCATGGGGTACATTGCGTTTTAAGTCAGTATCTTCAATCCGCAAAACCCAAGTGCCGTTATAATGTTTTGCAAACAAGTAGTTAAACAACGCGGATTGCGCATTGCCTAAATGTAAAAAGCCTGTTGGACTTGGTGCGTATCTCACTCGTACGTCGCCGGTAACTTCTACTTTTTCTTTTTTCAATTTGATTCCCTCCATTTTAAAAGTCCTGATGATAGTTACGTTATCAGGACTTTAATAACAGTAGCTATTATAAATTAAGATGCGTGATGAATCAAATGATTCCGATTTAAGTCGTCGATTGCACGAGTCAAATCTTCAATGAAATCATCACAAATGGCCATTGTCATTGATGGGCGAACAACAATCCGACTGATCGTTACATCGTCGAGACTGACTGGAAGTGGATAAGCTGGTACTTGCCAACCGTATTCTTTCAACTTGTCTTCTAGATCATAAAGATTCCAAGTCAATTCAACACTATCCGCAATTTTCCAGCAATTGATAGGTAATTGTGAACCATCATTGATGATTTCAAAAATTCCTAAGTCTTTCAATTCTTCGTTGATTCGTTGTGACACGCTGCGTACATTATTCATGATCGCAGTAAAGCCTTCACGACCAAAGCGAATCATGTTGTAATATTGCGCAACGATGTGTGCTCCGCTATGTGAGAAGTTGATAGCGATTGAATCTACGCTGCTGCCTAGATAAGGAACTGAAAAACGCATTTCTGCTGGTAAATATTCTTCCGTATTTTCGCGCCAAACAATCCAGCCGATACCAGGATAAACCATCCCGTATTTATGCCCTGAAACGTTGATTGATGCCACATTTTTCAAACGGAAGTCCCATGGTTTGAAGCCATCAACAAATGGTGCAAAGAAGCCGCCAAATGCTGCGTCGACATGGATTTTGATTGGTAATTTAGCAGTTTTGTTGTATTCAGAAACTAGTTCATCTAATTTTTGAATATCATCTACGCGGCCAGTGTAAGTAATCCCTTGGATCCCTACGATACCAATGGTGTTTTCGTCAACATAATCCATGACGGTGTCAGTATTTAATGACATATGGTCTTCATCCATTGGAACTTCCCGCATCTCGACATTCCAGTACGTACAGAATTTTTCCCATACAACTTGGAACGCTGAGTTGATGACTAAGTTAGGTTTGTGTTCATGCAAGTTGTCGATATCTAATCCGGCTGCTTTTGCACGATGTTTCCAGCTGTGTAACAAAGCAAGTCCGCCTAGCATACAACCTTCAGAAGAACCTACAGTCGAAGTTCCGATAAAGTCGTTATACAATTTTTTGCCTTCACCGATGTTCCACATATGAGCAACCATACTGATTGTATAGTTTTCCATTGCTGTGGTTTTTGGATATTCTGATTTGTCAATCGCATTCGTTTCAAGTGAACCTAACATCAAGCGGTCAGCTTGTGGTTCCATTTGAGTTGTACAAAATGTTGCCAAGTTTTGGTCTGCTTTGGCTTCGTTCAACCGAATATGATTGACGAGCGTCTCGGCTGTGTCAGGGTTCATACCCTCATCAGGTAAAAATTCTTTAGGCATGCTGCGAGCAGCTTCTTTGCTTCCTAAAAATGAACTTTCTAAATAATCTGTATGCATGTTAAAAATCTCCTTAGTTATAATAGAGGAATTAAAAATCCTTATAATACTATTTTTTCAATAAAGTCTGATTTGCTTAGTGAGCAGGATGGTGCAAATTTTTTTCTGCTTTATCATGGTGATGCAATGTCCAGTTTCCATGGAACAAATACATGATAAATGGAATAAAGAAGACGACAATGAACGCTGTCAATAACAAAGTCAGATACGTATGTTTTTGATGCATGTTGTATGCAGCTGGTGGGAAGAATGTTACGACAAATCCGAAAGCTGACAATACAAAACCTAGAACACCCATGATGACACGCATTACTTTAGATTTTGCTGCACGGAATGTGCGATTCAAATCATCATGTTTGAAAACTAAAACTAAATAAGTAACGAACATCAGCATATACATTAAGGTATACAATGCAACGGTCAAACTCATTGCTGTTTGGAATGAAAGATTTGATTTATCTCCACCAGCACCAAAGGTCAACAATGCAGCCATGATTGAAACGATCACACCTTGCAAGACCATTACGTTTGTTTCAACACCGTAAGCATTGGTTTTAGCAAAACGTTCTGGTAAGTAGCCTTCTTTAGCGGCTTCATACATGCCAGCATTTGGTCCAACGACCCAGCTGCTGATTTCACCGATGATCCCGATAGCAAGCAATAAACCAATCAAACGTTCAATAAAGACAACGTTGATTCCTGGAAATTGTTGAACTAATGCGCCATAAGCGTAGACAATCCCTGTACTCAATTGGATCTTCGCATTTGGAATCGTTGCGGCGATTGAGATTGTTCCGATAATATCAGAAACAATCGCACTGATCGCTAAAGCTAACATAACTTTTGGATAGATAGATGGTTTCTTCAAATCTTTTACGTGTGTTGCTGATCCTTCAGCACCGGCAAAAGCTAAGATGAATGGTACGAATCCAACTAAAACATTTCCGCTCCAGCTTGATGGTAAGATTGTATGCGGATTGATTTTGATCAACATTGGATTTCCTTTAACTAAATAGGTAATCGTTAAAAACAATAATAGAAAGACTGGAATAATAACGCCAATCGTGAAACTCCATTGAGCGATTTTCCCGGTGATCTTTGTTCCATGTTGTTGAGCGAAGATCAGGCCCCATAAGATGACCATCATGATAAGGAATTTGAACAATGGATTTGTATTAATGACTGGAACATTCAAAGTAATTGATAGACAGCCAATGATGAAATACATCATTGTACACATACCAACGGTAATATGGATCCATTGATAAAATAGTGCAGACCAACCAAGACGTTCGCCGATCATGTGACGACCCCACGTAAAGATTCCGCCTTTGCTCCAACCGTCGACTGAAGCCATTTCACCAGCAGTACGTGTTACGGGAATAAACCATAAAACACCGGCTAAAAATAGGAAGAACAAAGCTGTTGGTCCTTGTTTAGCGAAGGCTGCAAATCCGTACACCGTCATGACCATCGAAGTAGTCATTGAGAATAGTTGAACACCGGTGAGCTGATTATGCTCGCTCAAAGAAGCGTTCTTCTCTTCGTTATTCATTTGTGACACATCCTTTAAATTCTTTGCAATCGAAGTGCGCACTTCCAGACTACAGCCATCATATTAGCCTTTAAAAAATCAAAGTCAAACGCCCCTTCAGCGTTCTATTAGAAGATTTATTAAAAGGGATTCTGTCATCGTAATGGAAGAAATCCTTTAATAATCACCACTTTCTCTTTTATTTCGTTCTTAGCTAAAAGGGTTTTTTAAGAAAAAATAAAAAAGGTCCAAATTATGCAAAAAAACGCCGCAAATTTTTGGAACCTCTCGCTTATTCTTTTCATTAAATGATAATCTTACTTAGTTAAGCGCTCTATAAAGGAGAATCTTCGCAGAGATCTTTAAATGAACTACCTTGTTTTGCTTAATCCCCCCTTAATGAGAGCGGACTATACTTTGTGTCTGAAGGAGTGTTACGCATGAGCATCGATCTATTATTAGATTTTGAGAGTCAGGCGCTTTTTTCTATTTTTACTTATTTAAAAGAAACCCCCGGCTTTCACGATATCAATGAGATTTCAGAACAAGTGGGCTTTGAGAAACGAACGACCGCAAAATATTTGGAACGGCTGGCTGAGCTTTCCGATGAGGTGGAAAACCGATTCGGCACCTCTCCTCTTATCACTTCTGAACGGAGCTACCAAATCATTCAGAATCATTATACCCAAAACAAAGAACTGTCTTTGGCGATCTATCATATCTCAATCAAGATCGATCTATTGGAAGGACTGCTCTTAAATGAACAGAATACTATGGATCGCTTGATGGAAAAATATAACTTGAGTTATTCTACTTTAAAAAAAGATATTTACGAAGTCCGCGATTTCCTTAAAGAATCTGAGATCGAACTTCATATTAAAAACCGGGAACTAGTCTTGTCTGGACTGGAACCGGCGATCCGGCTGTTCTTTTTGAGTTTCTTTTGGCAGCTTTACGGTGGCTATGGTCATCCGTTTAACTTAGAAAATTCTACAGAGAAAAATTTCATTTTTGAGAAGCTTAGTTTTTTGCTTTCGGATCATATCGATCCTATCACCAAACTTCAATACGATTACTTAGTCGACATCACCTTGACTCGCTATTTTACCGGACATAAGATCAAAAACAACGAATTACCGGTCGAGTCGATTTTGATTGGGAATAAATTTGTGCAGCATTTCCACTTCATCACGGAAGAAAATGTTTCTGCTTATGAAAATTTCAAAGATGAGCTGTATTTCATCTTATTGTTCTTGCAATCAAAAATGGTCTTTTACCGAAACGATAAATTCTTTCAAGAACTGAAAAAATATCACCAATTGATCGACTCGAATATTTACCAAGCCAATCAATTCTTTATTCAAAACATCGGTCTGCTCTTCAATCAATTTAATTTTGATTATGACGAACTGGAAAAAGAGCTGTACGTCGTGCATACTCGGCTACTGTTCAAAAGCTTCTACAATCATGTGCCAATCGGTGAATACTACAATCTTTATCCTGAAGACATGGCAATCGTCCAAGAAAATCTTCGCATGCGGCTAAAAAATATCCATTCTCGCAACAGTCTGATTTATTCTCAGCTTGATTACGCGATCTTTCTGTACGCTGCCATAAGCCTAGCTAATGAATTTATGACCGGCTATGAGTTATCGATTTTTATTGATGATTCTCACGGTGAGTTCAATTCTATTTGGTTGAAAAATTTCTTTACTAAAAGCACTCGAGGTCTGGTCAAATTAAATTTTGTCGATCCTAACCGCTTTTTATTAGCCGATGAATCGGTTGATTTGATCATCAGCACAAATAAATTTTTCCCCATTAAGAATGTTCAAAACAAACCAATCCTCTTTTTAGAGTGCAAAGATAAATATGAAGATCTACGAAATTTTCAGGCGATGATTCGAAAAATCATGATCGATAAAACTAAGGCGCTCCAGCCAAATTAAAAATATGTCTAATCTTTTTACAAAAATCTGACTTTTCGTCGTTTTCAAAGAATAATCCGCAAAACAGCAGTTCCACTGACAAAGCGATGGCGATCAAAAAAAAAATTTTATGCTATACTGATTTCAGTTAGTTTCTCTTTCCAAAATCAAACTAACTGACAAAGACGATCGACCGACATATTCGATCGTCTTTTTTTGTATTTATGCAGCTTATCTCTGACCATACAAAAACCCCCGTTTAGAATAAATTCTAAACGGGGGTTTTTCCAGTACCAACAATGTGATAGAAAGGTTCTTCGTCCACTAAGCTTCTTTCCGACACCCTGAAATCCGACAGGTGACTTGCGTCGTGTGCCTCTGGTATCGAAGGATCATCAGATCCACTCGACTCGTCGCATGTGGACTACTATAGCACATTCATTGAAACATTGACACTCATTTTTGCTTGTTCTCATAAATTTTCTCAGTCATCGCGACTGTTTTTAACGTCAATTCTTTCGTTACGACCGGACTTTCTGATTGACCGCGTTTCAAGCAATCATTCACATGATCGATTTCAAACACGAATTCACTCTGTTGTGTGCTGTGTAAAACTTCTGTCTGCCCATCGTGATACTGGATTTCAGCTGTAGCCGTCTTCCAAAAATCAGGAATGACGATCTGGCCTTTCTCTCCATAAATAATTAAGCGCTTCTTCAAATCCAGATCTACTGTTAGAAAAAGGGTCCCGATCACACCTTGAGGAAAGCGTAACGTGATCTGTGCTTGAGCATCCGATTGACCTTCTGGAAAAACTAAAGTTCCTTTGAATGTTTCCGGTGCAGCCTTTAAAAGATGTTGCATATATTCCAATGGATACGTGCCCGCACCGCGAAAAACACCGCCGCCGGCACTCAAATCACGAAACCAAGAAATATGATCGATATTGGGATATGCCATGACCGCATCTAACCAGCGCAGTGTTCCGATTTTACCAGCTTGGATCGCTTGCTCCACTTGACTTGTGATTGGCAAAAAAAGTGATTTTTGTGCTTCCATCAAAAACAAACCGCGTTCTTCAGCAATCGCAAATAATTCTTCTGCTTGAGCAAGTGTCAGCGTAAACGGTTTTTCCAATAAAACATGTTTGTTGTTCAGCAAAGCAAGTTTTGCAACAGCATAATGTGCTTTATTGTAAACCGCAACATAAACGATATCGACCTCGTCGCTTTGACACAATGCTTCATAGCTGCCAAAAGCTTGCGGGATCGCCAATTCTTGCGCCATTTTTTGGGCTTTTTCGATCCCACGTGAAGCGATCGCCGTCACGATTCCGGCTTTGCTTTCTTTGACCCCTTTAACAAAACGAGGAACGACTTGGGCTGTGCTTAAAATTCCGTAACGAATCATTTTTTCCATCTCCCATTTTAAGGAACAAACTTGTCCCCAGTTGTTTTGCTTAAAATACTGTCACCGTCTTATTCAAAATAAATAGACAGACATAGCCGTATGAAGCGACCGACCAAATTTTAAAGAGTAAAATAATTTTCAAATACTCAGAGAAAGAAAGATCCGTCATTCCCGCTACTAAACACGTCAAATCATCTGGCAAAAACGGAATGACAAAACAAACGATCAATAATCTTTTGATATCTTGCGTGTGATCTTGCAATGTCGTCTCAAACTTTTCAAAGTTTTTCTCAGACAATACAAGTCGCGCAAACTTCGGACCAAAACGGCGAATCAATAGGAAAAGACCGATTTCTCCGATCACTAAGCCAACATAACTGTATAAAACACCAGGAATATTCCCAAACATCAACATCCCGACGATCGTCGCAAAACCACCCGGCAAGAAAGGGACAATCGGTTGGATCGCTTGTACGACGATAAAGGCGACAACCGCAAAACTGCCAAAATGTTTGATGAAATGTTGCAGATCAGCAATCGAACTGAACATTCCCGATTTTCGAACATAGATTAATAGTAAAATAAACGCTGCTAAACCGATGACTGGTAAAACTTGGATCACTTTTTGCTGCCACGGCGCACGATGATTGTTTTTTTGATTCACCCTGCCCCTCCTTTGCTGCTTTTTACTAATCATTATTGATAAAACTCCCCGATCTGATCGACATATGGGAGCGATTCTTTTAATGGATAAACGACAAAATCATGCATCATGTCAGCAACAACTTCTAAACGCATTGTTGTGCCTTGACTGTGTCTGACTTGCTCTTGCAAGCGCAACACATCTGGATACAAAATTTCATCCGTTCCCGCCACCACTAATAACTCCCCTAGCCGATCGAAATTGCCGTAGATCGGTGAAACTAGTGGATCTGTTAGAGACAGTCTGCCAGCATAATTTGCGCCAGCTGCGGCTAACAAATCTTTTTCCAGTAAGACATCTTTTGCCTGAAGCTCTTGCGAACGCGGATCGCTCAACGAAGCATCTAGCCACGGTGAGACTAAAGCAATTTTTTTCGGTCGCTTCGGTAGATCGATATCTCGCAAATGCTGCGCCAAACTCATTGCTAAGCCGCCGCCAGCTGAATCACCAAACAAGCAAAAACAATCGTCCGGATATAAATAAGCCAATTGCTGAAAAGCTTTCTTTGTCAGCGGGACGGTTTTTTCCGCGGTATTTTCCGGCGCCAACGGATAATCAAAATAGCTGACCTTTAAATTATAACGCTTCACGAAACGTTCTTGAATCTCTTTATGAAAAGGAGAAGCTTCTAAAGCATAACCTCCGCCATGTAAATATAATACGTGCCGTTTTGTCGGCAGTTTAGGAAATAACGTGATCAGCTGTTGGCCATCGATTTCTGAGATTTTTTGCGGAATATCCGTTTGAGAAAGCTGTCGACTGATCAAATGGCGTCGTCTCGGCGGATCGACCATCGTTGCTCCGACAAGTTTTTTCATATTGATTACTTTAAAAACATTTTTTACAAATTTTGCTGAATAGCGCATCTCCATCCTCCTTGTTGAAATCCTAGACCTTCGCTATAAAAATGACTGAAAACTCTGCTTTGTCCGACTATTTTCAATTGTTTGATCCTGGTAAACAGAATCGCTATCCTCTGAAAGAATTCCTATAAAATCGCGTAGCACACTTCTTTTCATGCTACAATAGATTTAAGAAAAAAAGCGCAATCTGCGTCTTAAGCATAACGGAATCTGCAGGAGGTGTCCACAATCACAAAACCAAATCGTGAATACCTTTATGATAATATTCGCGGTATCTTGATCCTACTCGTAGTCTTAGGACATGCATTGGAATATTTCCGTTTGGATAACATCGTCGGTGAATTTTTCTACGTTTTCATCTACTTGTTTCATATGCCTGTCTTTATTTTTATTTCTGGTTATTTTTCGAAAAATCTAGCCAAAGGTCGTTCCACCGCTGTAGAAACTTTTCTTGTTCCTTATCTATTGTTGAACATGATCTTATCCTTGATCATGCTGGCGATTGGTAAGATCGATGTGTTTACGATCTTGAGCCCCGGATGGACACTTTGGTATTTGTATTGTATGTTCATTTGGCGTTTATTGCTACCCGATCTGGTCAAAGTTCGGCGAATCTTACTCTTAAGTTTTATCATCGGAATTTTTTCCGGCTTTTTGACCGAGTTTGGGACATACATGGCACTGGCGCGAACACTTGGATTTTTACCCTACTTCTTAGCCGGCTATTTCATGGATCGTTCGTTGCTAGAAAAAATCCATCGCTTGCGTTGGCGCAAAGTGATCAGTATCGGGATCATCTTGATTGGACTAGGAGTGGCCTATTTCTGGGTCCAGACCGATCTCCCACCTGAAATTTTGTGGCGTGACCGTTCATTCTTATTATTCAAGTTACCGATTTATCAAAATATTTTAAACAGCGTACTGCTTTATTTAGTTGGTTTCGCCTTTGTCTTTGTTTTTTTGAGTCTAGCAGCGCCCAAACCACATTTTTTTACTTCATGGGGCCAAAAAACGTTAGCAATCTACTTGCTTCATGTCTATTTGGTGGCGCCACTCGTTCAGTTTACCCAATATGTAAAAAATCCACTGCTTCATTTACTGTTATTAGTAGCAGGAACATTTTTAGTTTTATACTTACTGTCCAGACCAAAAGTGGCTACGACTTTGCAAAAGACTATCGCACGAATATTATATTTTATCATGCCAAACGATTAATTTCGATTCCATCATTTTTGATAAAAAAAGGTGACAGAAATAGGCAGCTTCCGGAAATTTCGACTTATTGCCAAAAAAATTTTCTGAACACCTATTCAAAAAAAGGGAGTGACAAGATTCTTGTCACTCCCTTTTGCTTTTATTCAAAACTGCTTTCAGTTAAGCAATCGGTGTAGATTTCTTTAACTGCCGCTTCGTCTAACGGAACATATGCGTCTGTTTTTATCGCGTTATGTGCGACAGCTTGTTTAGCCATCTCATCAAATTTTTCATCATCGATCCCAACTTCTGGTAACGTCATTGGGATACCACAAGCTTTAAAGTAATCATATAATTTTTGAATACCGATCCGAGCCGCCAACATCGGAACTTTTTCTTCTACTCCCCAAACGTTCCAAGCAAAGCTGGCAAATTTATCGACAGTGTCATCGTTCAAGACATACTCCATCCAACGCGGTGTCAAAATAGCTAGCCCCACTCCATGAGTAATATCGTAAAATGCACTCAATTCATGTTCCATTGGATGACAAGACCAAGCGCCGGCTTTACCATTACCAGTCAAACCATTCAACGCTAACGTGCTGGCCCACATCAAGTTCGCCCGTGCATCATAATTTTCTGGATCCTTCAGTGCGATCGGACAGTTTTTGATGACAGAACGCATCAAGCCTTCTGAAACAGAATCTTGGACGTCCGTTCCTTCTGTTCGTTTGAAATAATTTTCGATCAAATGGCTCATAATATCAGCCGAACCAGCTGCTGTCTGGTACTTATTCACGCTAAATGTATTTTGTGGATCTAGGAAAGAAACTTTTGGCAACATCGATTTATTGCCGGTCCCTAATTTTTGATGCGTCGAAAGATTTGAGATCACAGCACCGGCATTCATTTCGCTACCGGTTGCAGCCAGCGTCAAGATCGTTACTAACGGCAATGCACCGCCTTGATATTTCCGACGTTGCAACACTAAGTCCCAAGCATCTCCATCAAATTTTGCAGCCGCCGCTACGACTTTCGCACAATCGATCGTTGAGCCGCCGCCCACTGCCAAAACTACATCGATATTTTCTTTACGACAAATCTCTGCGCCGCGCCGAACGGTCTCTACTCGCGGATTAGGTTCGACTCCTGCCAATTCAAAAATATGAGTATCATTGGCTTGCAACTGATCAATCACTTTATCGTATAAACCGATTTTCTTAATACTACCGCCGCCGTAAACAAGCAACACATTTTTGCCAAATGAATTTAATACTTCAGGCAATTCAGCTAAGCGGTCTTTCCCAAAACGAATGTCCGTCGTCACATGAAAATCAAAATTTTCCATTAAAATTCCTCCTAGTTCCTTCTATCCTTTTATCATAAGCCAAAAATTCACTAAATGAAACTAACTTCCCTTGATTTATTAGTACTGCTGCTAGATTCTGCCAACCAATAATTGAAAAAAATTTTTTCTAAGAAGCTGTCAGATTCAATTCAGCGTCAAAGAATTCAGCGATCTGGTCCATTGTCGCAATTTGAACAAAATGCCGTTCTTCCGCACTGACAAACGTGAGCTTCTTCTGGGGATTTGCTTCAACAAAATCAGCAGTATGCTGATAAGGAATTTTCTCATCCATTGTGCCGTGCCAAAAAAATAATGGCCGATCAGCGACTTTTTCTGGTGACAAGGAGAGATCGTAGCCTTCTAACCATGCAGTCAGCTGCCGGTAATCTTTAGGCAAATAAAAACCTAAATCGCTGGCATGCAGTCGGATCCGCTCACGATACTTGATTGGTGCTGGAGACCCCATCACACAAGCAGCAACATCGATCTCCGGATGCTGCGTCAACAACATACACGTCGTAATACCGCCCATCGAGAGCCCGCCGACACCAATTTTTCCGACTGTTAATCCTAAGTTTTCAAAATAATCGACTAAAAACCCAAACTCATAGAGATTTGTTTGGATACTATCCCAAAAAGTCAAAGAAGGGATCTCAGATATTTTCGTTTTGCGTTCCCCATGATTTGCGGCATCCGGCAGCAACACACGAAAATTTTTAGCAGCTAGCTTGCGTCCTTGCGTCAAGACTAGTTCTTTTGCCGTCTGCCAACCGTGATAATAAATGATCAACGGCAATGGTTCATAAATTTTATCTTCCGCAACAACTTCAAGCAACGGAATATTCCCCACCATCCGTTTACGCACAACAACTTTCATACTTGTCCCCTTTTTCTAGTTTAAAATCAGCTTCCATTCAAGCCTGCTCTTATTCTACTAGTTTTTTCATCATTCAGCACACCTTGTGATTTTTGATAATACTATTCCAATCAATAAACGAACAATCAAAAAACCGTCCTTCAAAAATTGAAGGACGGTTCTATTTTTTAAGCAATGATCGCTTCTAATCCGACATACATCATATCTTTGAACGTGTTTTGCCGTTCTTCTGAAGTCGTTTCCTCGCCAGTAATCATATGGTCGCTGACCGTCATGATCCCTAGTGTTTGAACATTATATTTTGCGCCTAAGTAATACAAAATAGCCGCTTCCATTTCGACCCCTAACACACCATACTCTGCTAAGTTGAAAGTTGATGCTAGATCATCTTTATAAAATGTATCTTCTGATAAGACATTGCCGACATGCGTAGTGAACCCTTTTTCTTTCGCTACTTCATAGGCCTTCATCATTAAATCAAAATCTGCGATCGGTGCAAAGTGGAATCCTGGAAAATGTTTCTCGACCATTGAAGAGCTGGTCACCGCACCTTGAGCAATAATCAAATCACGAACATGGACTGATTTTGATAATGCGCCGCAAGTTCCGACACGCACTAATTTTTTCACGCCGTAAGATTGGATCAACTCTTGCGCGTAAATTCCGGCAGACGGCATCCCCATTCCCGTACCTTGGACAGAAACACGTTCACCTTTATAGGTTCCGGTGTATCCTAACATTCCTCGCACGTTATTGTAGCATTTTGCATCTGTTAAAAAATTCTCCGCGATAAATTTCGCTCGCAACGGATCGCCCGGCAACAAAATTTTATCAGCGATCTCGCCTTGTTTTGCTTCAATATGAACGCTCATTGTATTCCTCCTCAGACTATAAAACGGTTAACGTTTCTTTGATCAATTTTTTGAAATCTTCTTTGACCCGCTCAGTTGTTTCGACTACTTCGGTATGATTCAAGTTTGCTTGCATCCCTGCAGCCAAGTTGGTTATACAAGAGATTCCCAAAACTTTCATTCCGCTGTGAGCCGCCACGATAACTTCCGGTACCGTCGACATTCCCACTGCATCTGCTCCGATTATCCGCGCCATTTTGATTTCAGCCGGTGTCTCATACGTTGGACCTGACATTCCAAGATAAACACCTTCTTGAAGATCAATCGCTAATTTATCAGCAACTGCCCGCGCTTTTTCTTGGTAGTCTTTTGTATAAGCGGTACTCATATCTGGAAAACGCGGTCCCATCTTTTCATCATTTGGTCCGATCAATGGATTCGTTCCCATAAAATTGATATGATCTGTGATCAACATCAAATTTCCTGGCTGGAAGTTTTCATTTACACCGCCAGCTGCGTTAGTCACAACAATCGAATGAATTCCAAGAGCAGCCATTACGCGAACGGGGTATGTCACTGTCTCCATTGGATTTCCTTCATAATAGTGAAAACGACCTTGCATCGCCAAAACATTTCTCCCTGCCAAACGACCGTAAACTAATTGCCCCGCGTGCCCAATCACCGTTGATACTGGAAAATGTGGAATCTCATTGTACGGAATGACGACAGGATTTTCAATTTCCTCTGCTATTTCGCCTAGACCTGATCCTAAAATTAAACCAAATGCGACATCAGCTACCCCTTTGTCTTGAATGTAGTTCGCCGTTTGTTGGATTTTGTCTCGTAAGTCTGTCATAAAATGCTCCTTTTTCTGAGTATTTTTTTACTTCAATAGTTTTAAGAAACTTTCGCCATTTTCTGTTGCTGGAACCGCAAAGTTTTCAGCAATCGTCGCTGCGATATCTGAGTAGTAGCCTTGTGGTAATTTGCCTTGTTCCGTCATTTTTTTACTGTATACCAAAAATGGAACGTATTCACGTGTGTGGTCAGTTCCTGTAAATGTTGGATCGTTTCCGTGATCGGCCGTGATCATCAAGAGGTCATCCTCTTGCATTGCTGCCAAAATCTCTGGAATCCGCAAATCAAATTCTTCGATCGCATGGGCATAACCAACGACATCACGACGGTGACCAAACAATGCATCGAAATCAACTAAGTTTGTAAAACTCAACCCAGTGAAATCTTTTTTCATAACGTCTAATAATTTATCGACACCATCCATGTTGCTCTTCGTACGAACGGCATCTGTGATTCCTTGACCATTGAAGATGTCATTGATTTTTCCGACAGCGATCACATCTTTCCCATTATCTTTCAAGGCATCCAATACCGTCTTGCCAAATGGATCCAACGCGTAATCATGACGATTGCTCGTGCGGGTAAAGTTGCCAGGCTCGCCGACATATGGACGCGCAATGATTCGACCAATCATGTAAGGATCGTCTTTCGTAATATCACGAACGTATTGGCAGATCTTATAAAGTTCTTCTAATGGAATGATCTCTTCATGTGCTGCGATTTGCAAAACAGGATCGGCAGAAGTATAAATAATCAAATCACCCGTCTTCATTTGTTCTTCGCCAAAATCTTTGATAACTTCTGTTCCGCTGTAAGGTTTGTTGGCACCCATAATGATTCCGCGACCAGAAAATTCTGAGATTTTATCTAGCAATTCTTGCGGGAACCCTTCTGGAAATACACGGAATGGTGTTTTGATATTTAATCCGGCAATTTCCCAGTGACCGGTCATTGTATCTTTTCCAACAGAGATTTCTTCCAATTTTGTCGCATAACCATCATGATCTGCTACAGCTTGAACACCTTTTAATGGACGGATTGTCCCAAGTCCAAGTTGCTCTAAATGCGGAATAGTCAATCCCGCTTTCTCAGCAATATGGCCAAGTGTATCTGATCCGACATCTCCAAATTTTTCAGCATCAGGTGCTTCTCCGATACCGACAGAATCCATAACAACTAAGTGAATGCGCTTAAACATTTCTATTCCCTCTTTCTATTAATTTATATCCAATAAGCAAGATATATCCTACTCATGATTTAACAAACATATAATTTCCAATCAAATACTGACTCATCTTATAGTATATTGAGTTCCTCAAGTCCCGTAAACCAAAAGACTTCAGAATTGACAGCATAGCTGTACTCATTTTTCAAAAAACACAAAAAATGATTCTATTTTCGCGCGCATACGATTCCACTAAGCGCGCTAAAACGCGAAGTGGAATTCGCTGCTAATTCGTTTTAGTGTCATAACTTTTTTAATCAAAAAAGTTATCTTAATCTTCATCACGCATATCATTCTACTAACCTGCTGAAAGCAGGTAGTAGAACTGACAAAAAGGGCGTGACTAAGAACATTGTCCCATAGTCCCACCCTTTGATTGCAAAAGAATTATTTTGATTTGATGTAGTTGACGCCATCGGCTTTTGGTGCGGCTGATTTTCCTAAGAAGAGAACCAGTACGATGATAGTCAATACATATGGTGCTGATTGCAAATACACATCTGGGATTTGCGAAATGATCGGCAAGTTTGAACCGGCGATACTCAAGTTTTGGGCGAAGCCGAAGAAGATTGCGGCGCCCATTGCTCCTAGCGGGTTCCATTTACCAAAGATCATTGCTGCCAATGAGATAAATCCTTGTCCAGCAATCGTCGTTGCGGCAAAACGTCCTGCGATCGATTGTGCAAAGACTGCTCCACCCATTCCGCCTAAGAAGCCTGAAAGTAAGACCCCTGAATAGCGCAACGCGTAAACGTTGATCCCTAATGTATCCGCCGCTTGCGGATTTTCACCAACTGAACGCAGGCGTAATCCGAAACGTGTTTTAAAAATGACAAACCAAGAGATCACAGCGACTAAAATAGCAAAGTACGCTGGCAAACTGGTATTTTTGAAGAATAATTCGCCAAGGACAGGGATCTTGCTTAGTCCTGGAAAATCAAAATAACCGAATTGTTGTTGGATTGTATCTGTTTGTCCTTTTCCGTAAAGCACTTTGATCAAAAAGATCGCTAACGGAGGAGCTAATAGATTCATAACTGTCCCACTGATAATATGGTCGGCCCGGAAATTGACCGTCGCTACTGCGTGCAGCAACGAAAAGACCATCCCGGCTAGACCGCCGACTAAAACACCCAGCCAAGGTGTCATCGTACCGAATTGTTCAGCAAATGCTAAGTTGAAAACGACTGAGCTAAAGGCACCCGCTACCATAATTCCTTCTAAACCAACGTTAACGATCCCGCCGCGTTCAGAAAATACACCGCCGAGCGCTGTTAAGATCAATGGTGCAGAATACACGAGTGTCTGAGCAATAATTGACGCTAATAAATCCATATTCATTAGACTTTGCCCCCTTTTTCAGATTCTTCGTTCGGAGCACTTTCTACTTCTTGAACAGTTTTGACTTCTTTTTTACCGCCCATTACTTTCGCAAGCGCAACTCGCACGATATAGTTGATCGCTACAAAGAAGATGATCAACGGAATCACACTATTCGCTAATTCACTAGGAATTCCTGAGAACTGCATCCCCTGTCCACCCAGTTTCAAGATACTGAATAGTAAGGCCGACAATAAAATTCCAATCGAGCTGCCGTTTCCAAGTAATGAGACTGCCATCCCATCAAATCCAATACTTAGTGAAGAACCTTGAACAAAGTAATTCATAAATGTTCCAAGACCGTAAACAACGCCGCCTAGTCCTGCCAAAGCACCAGAGATGATCATTGAGATCACGATCGTCCGTTTGCTGCTCATTCCGGCATATTCCGATGCGAAAGGATTCAAACCAACTGAACGAATTTCAAATCCTAGTGTTGTACGTTTCATTAAGAACCAAACAACGACTAAGAACACAACCGCTAAAATAATCCCCAAGTTGACCCGAGAACCGCCAAACAAATTAGTCAGCCAAGGTTCCCGCAAAGAAGCGTTCAAGCCAACAGCTTTTGTGACCCCTTTATTGGAGATAACATCTGGTGAGATTACATGGTTAACGATATGGTTCGCTACGTATAAGATCACATAGTTCATCATGATTGTTACGATAACTTCACTAGTTCCAAAAAATGCCCGTAACAAACCAGGGATTGCTGCAGCTGCAGCACCTGCTAAAGCACCTACAATAATTGCGACCGGTAATACGATAAATTTTGGTGAATCTGGCATGCTCAAGGCGATCCAGATACTTGCGACCCAACCGCACAAAGCTTGACCTGAAAGCCCAATATTGAAAAATCCAGCGGAATTAGCAACAGAGAACCCTAATGCTGTAAAGATCAATGGTCCGGCACCAACTAAAATTTCTCCGATAGACATTTTGCTTTGGAAAGCCGAGCTGAACATCGCATTGTAGCCTTCGATTGGATTGAAACCAAATATTGCCATCAAAATGGCTCCAAGAATAAATCCTAAAATAACCGAAACGATCGGTACCAACATATTTCTAATTTTTTCTGAGCGATCATTCATTTGTCTCACCAGCCTTTGCTAATTCTTCCCGTGCTTCTTCTAAACTATACCCAGCCATCAACAAGCCAAGTTCATTTTCAGAAGTTTCTTTTGGATCCACGATTCCGACGATTTCGCCAGCATGGATAACCGCGATGCGGTCAGAGACATTTAAAATTTCATCTAACTCAAAACTTACTAATAAAACACCTTTTTGTTTATCACGCTGTTCGACCAAGCGTTTGTGGATATACTCGATTGCTCCAACATCTAGTCCGCGAGTCGGTTGCGCGACGATCAATAGATCAGGGTCACGATCAACTTCCCGTGCAATGATGGCTTTTTGCTGATTCCCCCCAGAAAGTGAGGCTGCAGGAGCTTTTTCACCAGTCGTCCGCACATCATATTCTTCAATCAAACGTTTGGCATAACGATCGATCTCACCATAATTCAAGATACCGTTCTTACTAAATGGTTCATGATAATAAGATTGCAAAGCAATATTTTCTGATAATGGCAGTGGTAAGATCAAACCATATTTATGCCGGTCTTCTGGAACATGCCCTACACCCGTTTCAGTGATTTGACGCGGCGCTTTGCCAGTCACATCTTGACCGTTGATCATTACTGTTCCACTTTCGACCTTGCGCAAACCAGTCAATGCTTGGATCAATTCTGTTTGACCATTGCCGTCGATCCCAGCGATTCCAACAACTTCGCCGCGATGGACCTCCAGCGATAAGTTCTTGACCGCTTCTAAACCGCGGCTTTCTTTTACAACTAGATCTTTGATTGAAAGAACGACTTCGCCTGGTGTTGCCGGTACTTTATCGGTTTTAAATGAAACAGAGCGTCCAACCATCATATCAGCTAATTGTTGCGAGCTGACATCTTTTATGTCGACAGTTCCAATGTATTGTCCCCGACGAATAACAGAACAACGATCAGCAACTTTCTTGATTTCATCTAATTTGTGTGTGATCAAAATAATAGACTTGCCTTCTTTGATCAGCCCGCCCATAATCGCGATCAATTCATCGATTTCTTGTGGCGTCAATACCGCCGTCGGTTCATCAAAAATCAGAACATTTGCGCCGCGATACAACGTTTTTAAAATTTCTACACGTTGTTGCATCCCGACTGAGATATCACGAATATACGCATCCGGATCCACTTTCAACCCATATTCCTGCGACAAACGTTCGATTTCCTCTCTGGCTTTCTTTTGGTCTAGTATGCCGTTTTTACTTGGCTCACTGCCTAAGATAATATTTTCCGTGACGGTAAAGGCATCAACTAACATGAAATGTTGATGGACCATCCCGATTCCTAACTGATTTGCTTTAGTGGGGCTTGAGATGTCGACCTTTTGACCATCCATCAAAATTTCACCAGAAGTTGGTTGTAATAAACCGGACAAAACATTCATCAGCGTCGATTTACCGGCACCATTTTCTCCTAAAAGGGCATGGATCTCTCCTTTTCGGACTTGTAAATTGATGTTATCATTCGCTTTAAACGTGCCAAATTGTTTGGTGATGTTGCGCATCTCAATGACATTTTGTTCTTCTGCCACTTTCTATTCACATCCTATCGCTTTCTACCTGACAAACTATTGCAACGCTAAGGGCGTTCTTCCCTTAGATAAATCCAGCACCGGCTGCGACTTATCTAAAAAAAGAAGGCTTTTTTAAAAGAGAACCATAGCCTCGCATATCGGAGGCTATGGTCACCTGAATTATTTTTCAGGAGTTTCTGGAACTTCGATGTCGCCATTAGCAACTTGATCTTTTGCTTCTTTAACAGCTTCTTTAGCATCGTCAGAAAGGTATCCGTCAGTTAGAGAAACACCGCCGTCTTTCAATCCGTAAACTAAGTGTTCGCCGCCAGGGAATTTGTCTTCTAATGCACGAGTTGAGATATCTTGCACGGCTGCGCCTACACCTTTAAGTGTTGAAGTCAAACAGAAGTTACTGTCTTTATCATCTTTAGAAGTATATTTACCTTCTTTTTGTTGATCGCTATCAACACCGATAACCCAAACTTTGTCCGCTTCGTCTAGTTTTTCGTTACGAGCTTTGGCTTCTGAGAAGACACCTTGACCTGTACCGCCGGAAGCATGATAGATAATATCCACTCCGCCGTTGTACATATTTGCAGCTAGTGCTTTACCTTTCGCTGGATCACCAAATGAAGCAGCGTATTGTACGTCTACAGAAATGTCTTTATCTAGTTTTTTAGCAGTGTCTGCTACACCTTTTTCAAAACCAGCTTGGAAGCGGTCGATGACAGCTCCTTCTTCACCACCAACGAAACCTAATTTATTAGTTTTCGTTGTTTCAGCCGCTGCTACACCTGCTAGATAAGCAGCTTCTTGGTCTTTAAATGTTGCTGAGGCAACGTTATCTTTGCCGTCAATAACTGAGTCGATGATAACGAAGTTTGTGTCTGTATTTTGATCTGCTGCTGCTGAGATTGGGTCAGCTAGCAAATAACCAATCCCAAAGACTGTTTTGAATCCGTTAGAAACAGCTTGTGAGATATTTTGTTCATATTCAGAAGCATCGTTTGATTGGATATAGTTATATCCGCCGTTACCTTTTTTGATATCGTGGTCTTTCCCCCAAGCTTGAAGTCCTTCCCAAGCTGATTGGTTAAATGAACGGTCGTCCACACCACCAATATCTGTTACGATCGCAACACTGTGTTTTGCATCTTCTTTAGACGCTCCGCCTGAGGAATCAGTTGAGCCGCTGCCTCCGCCGCAAGCTCCTAGTGCTAGCAATGCTGCCATCGCTACAGTACCTAGGCCAAATAATTTTGCTTTTTTCATTTCTGTAAAGCCCCCTAAATATGTTTTTTTCAACAGTCATGCGACTGAATGAACGTGGTTTATAAATCTTTGTCAGTGAAGATATATGGCAGTAATCCTTCAACAGTCATTTCTTTGACTGTCCCGTTGTCACCGACTAAGGTTACTGGCATCGCTGGGTCACAAAATTCTGCCATAACTTGCCGACAAGCACCGCATGGCGAAATTGGTTCTGGTGTGTGACCGGCGACTACTAGATGACTAAATTCTCTTTCGCCTTCAGAAACAGCTTTGAAAAAAGCCGTTCGTTCCGCACAGTTAGTCAAGCCAAAAGAAGCATTTTCAATATTAATCCCTTGATACGTTTTCCCATCCTTCGTTACGAGACACGCACCTACAGGAAATTTTGAATATGGGACATACGCTTTATCAAGCGCGTCAACTGCAATGTCAATCCATTCTTTTTTACTCAATTTTAATTGCCTCCTAGTACCCCGTACCGGAAAGTCCGTTCATAATCGCAACACCTGAGCTGACGCCTAAACGAGTTGCACCTGCTTCGATCATTGCTTCTGCTTCTTTAGCGTTGTGGATCCCGCCGGAAGCTTTGACACCCATTTCTGATCCGACTGTTTCACGCATCAAGCGGACATCTTCCACTTTTGCGCCGCCAGTTGAAAAACCAGTTGATGTTTTAACAAAATCTGCACCAGCTGCTTTTGATAATTTGCAAGCTCTGACTTTTTCTTCATTTGTTAATAGCGCTGTTTCGATAATGACTTTGACTAAAGCTTTATCTTTTGCCGCTGCAACTACTGCTTCGATATCTTTTTGAACTTTTTCATCATTGCCGCCTTTTAGTTCGCCAATGTTGATTACCATATCTACTTCGTCCGCTCCATTAGCGATCGCATTTTCAGCTTCAAAAACTTTGGTTTCAGTTGTATTTGCTCCAAGCGGGAAGCCGATCACAGTACAAACGGCCACTGGTTCACCTTGTAATTCTTTTGCCGCAAGCGCTACCCAAGTTGGGTTGATGCAGACTGAGTAAAAACGATATTTTTTTGCTTCTTCGATAATTCTCAACACGTCTGCTTGTGTCGCTTCTGGTTTTAAGATTGTGTGATCGATCATGCGGTTGATTTCCATTAATGATTCCCCATTTCTTTTAGTCATTTCTTTTATTATAGTCTATTCTTTCTTTTTATAAAAAAGTTTTAAATACCTATTCTGTAATTATATCATGGATCAAAACTGGCTCTTCGGGCTGATCACCAATCGAAATGTTTTGATATAGCAGTGTTTCAACTTCGGCAAGCTCTTTTGAATTCGCATAGATTGTCAATAATGATTCGCCTTCAGTGACGGGATCACCAATTTTTTTATGCAGCTTGATACCGACTGCGTGATCGATGCCGTCTTCTTTAGTTTTACGTCCTGCACCTAGCAACATTGCTGCGATACCAATTTCATTTGCTACTAATTTTGTGACATAACCGGAAGTCTTAGCCGGTAATTCGATCGCATAGTTTGCAGTCAAAATCTTTTCCGTTTGATCAATCACTGTCGCATCGCCGCCTTGGTCTTTGACCATTTCACGGAATTTTTCTAACGCTTTGCCAGAATGCAGGGCTTCTTCCAACATTGCCCGTGCTTCTTCTAACGTTTCTGCTTTTTTAGCCAACACGACCATTTGACTGCCCAAAACGTAGCACATTTCAGTTAAGTCTGCCGGTCCATGACCTTTCAAGGTATCGATTGCTTCAACGATTTCCAAACTATTACCGATTGCTTCACCCAATGGCTCAGACATATCTGAAATAACCGCCATTGTTTGTCGACCCGCAAGCTTGCCGATCCGTACCATTGTTTTTGCCAAACGTTTTGCGTCATCAATATTTTTCATAAAAGCGCCTTCGCCAGTCGTCACGTCTAAAACAATCGCATCCGCACCTGCCGCGATTTTTTTGCTCATGATCGAGCTAGCGATCAATGGGATTGAATCAACTGTTGCCGTCACATCACGCAGCGCATAAAGCTTTTTATCCGCCGGTGCTAGATTGCCAGACTGACCGATCACCGCAACTTTACTCTTATTCACGATATCAATAAATTCTTGATCCGATAATTCGATTTTAAAGCCAGGGATTGATTCAAATTTATCCAAAGTTCCGCCAGTAAAGCCTAACCCACGGCCAGACATTTTAGCTACTGGTACACCAACACTTGCTACAAGCGGCGCTAAAACTAATGTCGTTGTATCTCCGACACCGCCGGTTGAATGTTTGTCTACTTTGATGCCCTCAATAGAGGATAAATCGATGATGTCGCCTGAGTTTGCCATCGCTAAAGTTAAGTGTGAGATTTCTTCATCCGTCATATCTTGATAAAAAATCGCCATCAATAACGCACTCATTTGATAATCTGGAATACTGCCGGCCGTATAGCCTTCAATAATAAAATCGATTTCTTCTTTTGATAAGATATTTCCATCACGTTTTTTCTCTATTAGATCTACCATTCTCATAGGAATTCCTCCAAGCTTCACAAAATATTATACAACAAAATGGCGAAAGGTAAACCACTTTAGTAAAACAGTTTACTTAAAGAAGAAGCGCTTTCTGTTAGCGCTGCCATTGTTACTATACCGAGTTGAAATCGCATTGTCAACCCCGGTCCAATTTTTTTACACTCTCACGAATAATTAATTTAGTTTGAAAGATTTTATTCGGAATTCGCTGTGAAGGGAAATTAATCGCGTCAACTAGAAATTTTGCGGCCGAAAATCCAATTTCCGTACTTGGCTGAAAGACCGTCGTCAAAGGCGGAACCATATATTGGCTGACCTCTAACCCATCAAATCCGACAACAGAAATATCCTCAGGAATTTTTAATCCAGCTTCATGAATCGCTTGGTAACAACCGATAGCCATTTCATCATTTCCGCAAAAAATCGCCGTGATTTTTTTATTTTTTAAGACTTCTTTTGCAGCATGATAGCCGCCAGCGATCGTCAATTGCCCGGCGCAAATATAACTTTCGTCAAAAGGCAGTTGGTATTCAAAAATAACTTGACGGTAAGCCTTCACCCGCTCCGTCAATTGATAATAGCCTTGGCTTTCTTTCAGCATACCGATATGACGATGGCCTTTTTCAACTAACATCCGCAAAACTTCTTGCGCGCCTGCATATTCTTCCACTAGTAACTGACCCCAGTCGCGATCATTCAAGCCGCGGTCAATCAAAACGATTGGGTGTTTGCGATAAAATTCACTACCAAGTTTGTGTTCATCTGCTAAATAATTGGGTGTGGCTAATAAGATTCCATCAACTGAACGGTGCGACAATTCATTTAGATAACGTTTTTCTTGTTCACTGTCATGCCGTGAATTGCATAAAATAATCATGTAGCCTAATGGATTCAGGTAACTTTCTACCCCTTCGATCACTTTTGAAAAAAAGAAATCAGTCACATCAGGGACGATCATCCCAATCGTTTTAGAGTGACGATTGATCAAATTTGCCGCGAAAAAATCTGGTTTATAATGATATTCTTCCACGATCGCTAGAACTTTTTTGCGCGTTTGTTCGCTGAAACGACTGCCTTTATTATTCAAAATCTGCGATACTGTCGTGACTGAAACGCCAGCGATTTCAGCGATTTCTTTGATAGTGATCTTCATGACGGACCTTCTTTCTGCATTTTTTTAAGTGTAGCAAAGGAAATTTTAGAAAGAAAGCTTTTTTGTTAAAAGCCTTTTTTCTATTCAAATAAAAAAACTGCAAGCTCATTAAGACACTTGCAGTTGCTGCTATTCTTTTACACTGCGAATAATGTAATAGCCTTTGTCTTTTGCCACGATCTCAGCGTTGCCAAAAACCTCTTCCATCTTGCTCTTTGCACTTGGTGCGCCTTGTTTTTTTTGGATTACGATCGTCAGTGTTCCGCCAACTTTCAATAACGGTTCTGCCTCGCTCAAAATTTGATGGACCACTGTTTTTCCTGCCCGAATCGGCGGATTGCTAATAATCGCTGCATATTCTGTTTGATGTAAGGTTTCATAAATATTCGATTGATGGATGTCCGCTTCGATGCCGTTGCGTTTTGCGTTTTCTTGCGCTAACTCCACCGCACGATTGTTCACATCGATCATCTCTACTGGACGCTCTGTTTGATGCGCTACTGCCATCCCAATCGGACCATATCCGCAACCGACATCTAGCAGCGTTCCTGTTGGTAGATCTTTCGCGTCAAAATGCTCGATCAAAACACGCGAGCCATAATCCACTGTATCGCGGGAGAAAACACCGCTGTCTGTTACAAATTGGAAATTTTTTCCTGCTAGTTCAAATGACCATTGATGCAAGTCATGAGCCGTCTCAGGATTTTCTGAATAGTAATGATTTGTCATACACTTTACCCTTCTGCTAGTAATTTTTCTTTGATATCTCGAGCGATCAAAGCACCTAAGAAATGATATCCTTCTTTTGATGGATGGATACCGTCAAACGCTTGAACAAACTCATTGGGTTTTGGATAGATGGTCATGTGATGATAAAGATCGATCACGTTCACGCCAACTTCTTGAGCGATTTGTTTTGCTTTTTGAGCATAGCGCTGTTGCTGCTCGTTGTCGCCACCAACTGAAATATCCGTGTTGAGATAGCCTGTTGTCAGCAAGATCACTTTGGACGCATCGAAAGATTCAATCATCTCTTTGATATTTTCTCCGAATGCTTCCAGCGTATTTTTTTGCCGCAATGAATCATTGGTCCCAAAAGAAATCACTACAAAATCGCCTTCCGCTTCCACTGCCTCATCAATTCGAGCCAAGCCGTCAGACGAAGATTCTCCGCATTTTCCTAATTCGACCAATTCATAACCAGGAAAACCCATCTCAGTCAATTCAGCCAAAATGTATTTTGCTAAACTATCACTCGTTTTCCCATCCATAAAACCTGTCAATAAACTGTCGCCAAACAACACAATCTTTTTCATGATACACACTCCTTTTTGCAGATTCAATTTTCATTTGTTCTCAACTGGATTCATCGCCTTTATCATAGCATGAAACATTCGATTAATTAATCAAATAGTATGGCTCAACTTCACCCTTTTCTTAACTTCTCACTAGTTTTTCTATCCGCAACTAAAAAAACAATGAAACTCTTACCATTATAATAGCTTTTTGCTGTTTTTTTCGGCTAAAATGTAAGATAGTATTTTTTGTCAAGAAATTATTCGGATTTCTTGGAAATGAAGCACTTTCTGACGCTTTTTTTATGGTAGAATAAGCGCAGTTATTAAAGGATCTCAGTTCCTCTCTTCACAGATTATTTGGGTCGAACGAAAGAATATTGACTTGAACAGATGAGTTGAAATGCCTAGAGGAATGATATACGGCATAAAAAATGAATACCTTGATATGAATAAGGAGGTCATTATGAACGAAAGAGGGAACTATTTTCGAATTGCCCGCGACCAGTGGCAAGATTTTTATACCCCGGGAAACACCCCATTAACCCAAGCAGAACTTGATAACATCAAAAGTTTGAACGATCGAATATCGATGAAAGATGTGACAGATGTCTATGTTCCTTTGTGTCATTTGATCCATCTTTATATGAAAGATTTCGAGTCGCTGACTTTGAGTAAAGGGTTGTTTTTGCATCGTTACGTGAAGATGCCACCATTTATTATCGGTATCGCCGGAAGTGTCGCCGTCGGAAAAAGTACCACCGCTCGCTTATTGCAGACCTTGTTGGATCGCTTGTTCAAACATCAAACAGTCCAATTGATCACCACTGACGGTTTTTTGTATCCGAATGCCGTTTTAGAAGAACGCGGCATCATGGATCGCAAAGGATTTCCCGAAAGTTATGATATGGAAAAACTGATCGATGTCTTGAATGAAGTCAAATCAGGTAAAGAAAACATCCCAATCCCAAAATATTCTCATGATGTGTATGACATCGTCGAAGGCGAACACGAGCTGATCGATTCTCCGGATATTTTGATTGTGGAAGGGATCAATACATTGCAGTTGCCCGCCAACCAGCAAATCTATGTCAGCGACTTTTTCGATTTGTCGATTTTTGTCGACGCAGATCCAAAATTAGTCGAAAAATGGTATTTAGAGCGGTTCGAATCCTTATTGGATACTGCCTTTAAAGATCCTGACAACTATTATTACGACTACGCTGTCGGTGACCGCAAAGCCGCACTAGCAATGGCGGAAGATGTCTGGAAAAATATCAACTTGAAGAATTTGGAAGAGTATATCTTGCCAACTAGAGGCCGAGCTGATATCATCTTGCACAAGGCAAAACATCATATTATTGATGAAATCTTTTTGCGTAAATACTAGCTTATAAAGAAAGCTCGCTTTCTTATATAATAAAACTTGAAAAGGGGTAATAATTGTGACAAACATTTCTACCGAATTAACAGATGTAGAAAAAATCATTGTTCTTGATTATGGTAGTCAATATAACCAATTAATCACTCGTCGTATCCGTGAATTTGGTGTCTTCTCAGAACTTATGAGCCACCGTATCACTGCTGAAGAAGTCAAAGCTATCAATCCAAAGGGAATTATTCTTTCCGGCGGACCAAACAGTGTCTATGACGAAGGCGCCTTCTCTATCGATCCAGAAATCTTCGAATTAGGCATTCCAGTTTTAGGTATTTGTTACGGCATGCAACTGATCACTTATAACTTAGGTGGAAAAGTTGAACCCGCTAAAAACCGCGAATACGGTCAAGCAACATTGGAAGTCATTTCTGATGATGCCGTCTTATTTGCCGGCACACCAAAAGAACAAACTGTTTGGATGAGCCATGGCGATCTAGTGACTCAATTACCCGCAGGTTTTGAAAAAGTCGGTACTAGCAAAGACTGCCCGATTGCTGCAATCCAAGATACTGACCGCAACTTTTTCGGTATTCAATTCCACGCTGAAGTTCGTCATTCAGAATACGGAAACGAATTATTACGTCACTTTGCCTTAGATGTTTGTCAATGTAAAGGTGATTGGACGATGGATAACTTTATCGATATGCAAATCGCGAAGATCCGTGAACAAGTCGGCGACAAAAAAGTCTTATTAGGTCTATCAGGCGGCGTGGACTCAAGCGTTGTTGGTGTCCTTTTACAAAAAGCAATCGGCGACCAATTAACATCGATTTTCGTTGACCATGGCCTGTTACGTAAAGACGAAGGCAAACAAGTCATGGACGCTCTTGGCGGAAAATTCGGCTTGAACATCATCAAAGTCGACGCTCGTGAACGCTTCATGAATAAATTAGCCGGCGTTTCTGATCCAGAGAAAAAACGCAAGATCATCGGAAACGAATTCGTTTATGTCTTTGACGATGAAGCAACCAAACTCGCTGGTCAAGAAGGCGTTTCGTTCTTAGCACAAGGAACCCTTTATACCGACGTGATTGAATCAGGAACCGAAACAGCTCAAACAATCAAATCACACCACAACGTAGGTGGGCTGCCAGAAGACATGCAGTTCGAATTAATCGAACCGCTGAATACTTTGTTCAAAGACGAAGTCCGCGAACTTGGTACACAACTTGGCATGCCTGACTCAATCGTTTGGCGTCAACCTTTCCCAGGACCTGGACTAGGTATCCGCGTGATCGGTGAACTTACTGAAGAAAAATTAGAGATCGTCCGTGAATCCGATGCGATCTTACGCGAAGAAATCGCTAAGGCAGGCCTTGACCGCGACATCTGGCAATACTTCACTGTGCTACCAGGCATCCGTTCAGTCGGCGTTATGGGTGACGGCCGCACATACGATTACACTGTCGGCATCCGTGCCGTAACATCTATCGATGGTATGACCGCAGACTTTGCACGTATCCCATGGGACGTCTTACAAAAAATCTCCGTTCGAATCGTCAATGAAGTCGCACACGTTAACCGCATCGTGTATGACATTACAAGTAAACCACCTGCAACAGTAGAGTGGGAGTAGTTGTAGGAGAGCCAGAAATCCTTGTTTATCAAGGGTTTCTGGCTCTTCTTATTTTTTTACTGCACTTTTATTGCACTTTTTTCATTTCTTTGTTTCGCAAGTAGTCTACAGTAAATTGATTCTTTGGTGAAGTATCATAATTTTGTTTTGCTTCTTTAAAGGAAATGGCTCCATTTAATTTGTTAGCTACCTCAAAATTACTGTTAGGATAAAGATGTCCATACGTTCCTAAAGTCGTCTCAATATCTTCATGTCCTAAACGGTCTTTAATGATGAGTGGGTTTTCTCCCATACTGATTAACAAGGAAGCATGCGAATGCCGTAAACCATGAATTCTGATTCGATGAATACTAGCCAGCTTAGCATAGCGTTCAATAGCATGTGCTAGCGTATGTTTTTGGGTAGGAATACCGTTATAGCTCATTACAAAGTCTGTCTGAATTAGATTTTGTTGTGCTTTCTTCCATTCGGATAGATAATTTAGAGTACATTCATCTAATACAATATGACGAACACTCGCCTTTGTTTTTGGTTCAACAAATCTATAATCCGATTGATTCTTGTAATAAAGTGTTTTGTTGATGGTTAGTACTCCAGAGTCAAAATCAATATCTTCCCATTGAATGGCAGTAGCTTCACCAATTCGCATTCCAGTCATAAATAAAAACCACAGAGAGATAAATAAAAAGTGTTGATAGTAATCTTCTTTATAAATTAGAGAGATTACTTTTTCAAATTCTTCTTTTGTCCAAAATTCAATTTTAGACTTTTGCTTTTTCACATTGCCAATAATCTTAGATGGATTTGTGGTGGTTATCCCAAGGACAATTGCTCGATCCATAGCAACTGAAAATAGTCCTTGAACAGCTCTCACATAAGAAGACTTACATTTCTTTGATAATTTTAGTTGCCAATTTTGCACATCAATAGGCTCAATATCGGAAACAGCCATTTTATCAAAATAAGAGAAATGTTTCTTAATAGTTGGTAAGCGATTTTCATATGTTCTGAGCTTTACCTGTGTCTTATACCATGGAAGAAAAATTTCAAAGATATAATGATTAAACGTCATTTTATCCTTATTCTCACTTAATTCTTCTGGTTTCATCAGTAGTAGTTTTGAATATTCTTCTCTTGCTTCTTTTTTAGTAGTGAATCCACTACGATATTTTTGAATTTTTTTTCCTTTAGAATCATAACCTAGATTTGCACGAAAATAATAGGTTCCATTCTTTGCTTTTTTTATTGGGTCTTTAACCATAGTTTTTACTCCTTACTGTGCAAAAACTACTCAGACCTGTTTTCATTTGAAAACCGAATTCCTAGAATTTCTTCAACAGCTTCACGAGGGACTCTATCTAACTTTCGAGATTGATAGTAGGTATGCCCTTTTGTAATCATCAATTCTTTTGCTTTTTTTATGATGTCTGCTGAAAAAGAAGTTCCATATCCTAGCTCAACTAAATCTTTTTTTGTGACCGTTATCATTATTACTCCTTTCCCATTATAGGCTAGGAAAACTCCAATATTCACCTATAATTATATCAAATATTTTTATGATAATACATTGACAAGAGAAGAATATCCCAGCAATCGAACAGCTCTAGCAAAGCTCACGGGCATTTCACCCCTGCATGATTTTCATGTAGCCGTACCCATTGTCTGCGACGCTACTAACGCTCGGACTGTGGCTATACGGGAGTATCATTATCACGATAAGAAAGTCATGGCAACAATCCTGCTAAAGATTGTTTACGAAGTTTTAACATGAATCGCTCGCTATCTTCATAGATCATGGCGTGTTAGTTCGTTGGCTCTTTTCTTATCGAAACGTATTCGATTGGCTTTATTCAATTGTCAAAGAACGTTTGGCTTGTTAGCCTATCAAAACATACTGAACATACAGTAGGCTTTGATGGAATAACAAACCTCCCAAATCGGGAAGCGTGGAACGGTTCAACACGCTTCCACGAAAAAATGAGATTATTTAATTTCGAACGCTAAAATCTTGGTGATGAGTTTTGTTTCCATTCTGCCACGTAGGGTTTCATCAATAACCATATGAGAATTGCCATATTCGTCTGTCATGCGACGCAAAGAACGTTTTGAGGTATACCCTCGATAATGTTTAACAATCTGATTAATTGCTTCCACGTCGCCATCTGTCGCCTTTACAATGAGGGGGAAGGGAACCCTTGGATAGGCTGTTTTCATTCTTTACACTCCTTCATGAATTCTTTAATCATGGCTAGTCCACTTATTCGATGACGATAAACTGTTGAACGATTTACATTTAGTAATTCTGCAATTTCCACATCACTCATATCCATAAAATAATGAAGTAAAATGATGTTCCGCTTGTTCTCTGGAAGGTGGCGTAAGGCTTCGCTTAACAAATCACTTTCAACATTGATTCTTAATCCATACAATGTGAATAGTTGAAAATCAGTGACATACGTATCAACCGTAGAAAAAGAGGTGACAAGGTAGTTATCTATTTCAGAAAATGAAACTTCTTTTTTGGACAGTCTGCTTAGATGTTTGAAATAATCTTTCCGTTCATCTTCAATGGCTTGTTTGCAGATATAGTCAAACTGATTTTCTATGGTTTCTTGAAAAGAAGATGGTTTCATGTTTTTCACCCCCTTTCTGTCGTGAAAGGGAGTGGCATGTACTTCTTTATCTCCCTTCATACTAAGTCCCGACACGAAAGGGGGATTTGTTGCATAAGTGAAGAAAAATCTTAAAAGATATTCACGAAGTAGCCAAAAAAACACATAAACAGATTGTTTTCTCTGTTCATGTGCTTCAATTGTTCTGTCTATACGATTTGTAAAACCACATTGATGGTCATATTTATCTAGTGTAGGTGGGTAAGTTTTTTTGATAAGAACCTAATTAAGAGAATTAGATAGTGACGTATCTTTTTCATGGCGACTGTGACCTCCATTCAGTCGCCAATTTTATCTACTTTTTAGCAGCATAACTAAATTTTATATAGTTGTATGGGTAAATAAAATCAGCGACCTTTCTATTTGAGATTGGATTTATCACATTCATAAGCATAATAGCGCTCTTAAAAGAACTCACAAACTACATAACACGTTTTTCTATACCTGTTTCCACTTGGATAGGAACAGTAAAATGTATAGAGGTGGTTTATTATGCGTAAAAAAGAAGATAAATACGATTTTAGAGCCGTTGGTCTAGCGATTAAAGAGGCTCGAATAAAACGTGGTCTCACCCGTGAACAAGTAGGAACAATCATTGAAATTGACCCACGTTATTTAACAAATATAGAAAATAAAGGGCAACACCCAAGTACACAGGTGCTTTATGATCTTGTATCATTACTCCATGTGTCTATTGATGAATTTTTCTTACCTACAGATAATTTGATAAAAAGCACTCGAAGGCTACAGATAGAAAAATACATGGATAGCTTTACAGACAAAGAACTATCCTTAATGGAAGCACTAGCAAAAGGTATCAATGAAGCAAGAAATATTGAAGGCTAGTCAGTAAAATTCAGATAAACAAAAAGAGCCGATAAGATGAGAGTTTCATTTCTCAAATTATCGGCTCTGCGTCTTGGCGTCTGGCTCTTTGATTGTTATTATATTCATTTTTTGAACATTAATTAAAGTTTCGTTCTTACATTTGGGGCAGTATAAAGGGAAATTTTTAAGTATAGTATCCACTCGTATTCGTAGTCTTGTTTTATTTCCACAAATAGGACACAATATCCACTTGTAGTTTATAATAACAATCTCCTCCTTTCCACTTTAATTCAAATCTATATTAAAGAATATTTCATCTTATTTAATAAGAAACCATATTTATATAACAACATAAAACGCACTAAGTTATTTTATTGAACATATATCTTACTTTATCTATCCGACTATTTAGACGACGGGTCTGGCAAACAGGTTCGCCAGTGGTAACCTGATATCCTTTTAGCTCTGCTAAACAAACACTAAGCCCATTTGTAAAAAAAGTTAAATCATTGCGATAATCTTGAATACATCGAGCAGGAATTTCTCCAATAATAATGACCTCATTATTTTTCAGTTGAGTATTTACGATATTTGCACAATATTTGGGAGCATCGTTATATGCCCGTGAAAGATATTCCTGTGGTGCATAAACTTTAAAACTAAGATATGGCTCTAACAATTCTGTTCCAGCTTTTCTAAAGGCTTGCTCCAGTACAATAGGAGTAAGCATCCGAAAATCTGCTGGAGTACTAACAGGGCTATAGTATAAACCGTACTTAAAACAGATTTTACAATCCGTCACATTCCAACCATATAATCCTTGTTCGCAACCATAGCGTATCCCTTCCATAACTGCATTTTGAAATGATTGATTTAAGTATCCAAGAGAAACCGAGCTCTCATACTGCATTCCACTTCCCAACGGAAGCGGTGATACAGATAAACCAATGGAAGCCCAGAAAGGATTTGGCGGCACTTCGATGTGAATGGTATATTCTGCATTTTTTAACGGTCTCTCCATATAAATGACTGTAGGCTCTTTTAGTTCTATCTCCACATGATACTTTTCTTGCAACAGTGCACTAATCACTTCCATTTGTACTTTCCCTAAGAAAGAAAGTATAATTTCATGTGTCGTAGAATCCACGTAATATCGTAGAAGCGGATCACTATCTGAGATTTCCAAAAGGGCATCAAGCAACATTTCTCTCTGTTCAGGTTTACTCGGTTCAACAGTTGTTTGTAGTAGAGGGTGCGGATTTTCAATCTTTTTTCTCTGTGGCAATAGTTTTGTATCTCCAAGAACACTATTTAACTTCAAAAACTCATTTTGCAAAATAACAATTTCTCCAGAATAAGCTCTATCAATCTTACATAATTCACCATTTATTGAAGTATACATTTCTGTAACTTTTATTTTTTCTTTTTCTGATACTCTAACCGAATCTCGTAAATGTAGTACTCCACTATAAAGGCGTATATATGCAAGACGTTGTCTTTTTTTTGTATATTCAATTTTGAAAACATTTCCGCAAAGTTCAGACGGACCTCGATGTGTTGATGAATAAAATTTATTAGTAATAACTTCTATAAGGTTATCAATCCCTATATTACTTTTTGCACTTCCATGATAAAGAGGGAACAGAGAACAATTCTGAAATCTTATGCTTTCCTCTTGTTCGAGTTCCAATGCTTCTAATGATTTACCGGACATATATTTCTCTAAAAGGTCATCGTTTCCCTCTATTACCGTATCCCATTGTTCAGATTCGGTAAAGTTCGTCACACACATATTAGGATACAGTTCTACCTTCTGTTTGATTACAATTTCGGCAGAAAGTTTCTCTTTAATATCCTGATAAACCGTTGATAAATCAATTCCATTTTGGTCAATCTTATTGATAAAAAAGATTGTGGGAATCCCCATTTTCCTAAGTGCATGAAATAATATACGAGTTTGTGCTTGTACGCCATCTTTTGCAGAAATCAGTAGAATTGCCCCATCTAAAACTGATAATGAACGATATACTTCTGCTAAGAAATCCATATGTCCTGGCGTGTCTATGATGTTCACCTTCGTATTTTCCCACTGAAAAGAGGTTATTCCTGTCTGAATTGTAATTCCTCTCTGACGTTCTAAAAGCGTATTATCCGTCCTCGTTGTACCTTTGTCCACGCTTCCTAATTCTGTAATCGCTCCACTGTTATATAATAAGCTTTCTGTTAAGGTAGTTTTTCCTGCATCAACATGAGCTAAAACTCCAATATTAATAATTTTCATGTGATTTTCCTCCATTCAAAAACCCAAAAGGGCATAAAAATCCCAGTGATAAATACTTTTATCACTGGGATTTTTATGCATAACCATAGGTATACAAAGCATACAGATATTCTCTGGATACTTTAGAATCACATGATAAAGGTATTCTTAAACTGGGTACAAAAAACTAAGCCCTCCTAAAAAAGGACATCTAATTATTTGTTCCCGCTATCAAATTGACAGTTTATTTAAGAATACCTTGCCGCATATTTATTAACTCCTTTTAAATAGTCACTTAAATAATAGCACGTAAGAGCATATTTGTAAAGGAATCTCCAATTTTTTATCAAAAAGAGTACATGATTACAAAGTATCTGTAATCATGTACCAATATTTGTTATTTTACAATCTTCCAATTATCTTGTTTTTCTAATATCAACTCAAATTGCGAGATTTGGGTTGCCTTTGTTTCTTGATCTAAATATTTCACAGCGACATTCACGATTACTTGGTTATCTTTTCTGGTAAAGATAGGATTCACCAATTCCTCGAAAACATATTCCTTGTTAATCATAGGTAACACATGATTACTTACATAGTAAGTCAATTCTTTTTCTGTGGCGGTAGGATAGAGCTGGAAGAACGTTTCTAAAAAGCTAGTGATTTCGTCCATCGTTTCTGTATCTACTGTATGGTCACTTTCTAGCTGTTTGGGTTGGTAGTCCGATTTTTGAGGTTTCTTACTCATTGTCGGATTTTTGATAATAACCATATTATCTGATTCATCTATATGGACAACCACATGAAAGCTAGACGATATAGTTTCCTTGTCTTTGTCTTCGGTAATAACTTGTTCAACAGAAAACAGTACCTCAAAGGTGTTCTCATTCACTTGAGAAACCTGCCACACCTGTATATCGTTCACACTAGAACTAGTAGGAATATCCTTACGAATCATTTCTTCATTTAATACCTGCAATTCTTCCGTCAAATAATGGGTCAATTTTTCATTTCGTTTATCAATGGCTTCTTGGGATTGTTGCCACGAAAAGTAGTCTTTCGCAAAGGATTTCACAAAACTTTCTACTTGGTTGGTATCGACAATCTGCTGTTTAATGATTTCTGTTTCACGGACAGTATGAGTGTCAATGGCAGTAAAATTTTTATAGATTCCAAATCCGACACTACCAATCAATAAAACCCATAAAACAAAGGTTAATTTCTTATGCGTGCCAACTTTAATCATCGGAACTTTTCTTTGCTTGCTCGGTTTTTTAGATTTCTTTGGTTTCTCCTTCTTTTCTTTTCGCTCGATTTTTATAATCATTTGATTCATTCCTTTCTTAGTTATGAATAACACGTCTAGCCCCAATCAGATGGTCTTGCCAATAACGACTGCTTAAGTCGCCATAACCGATTGGGTCGCCTGCATGATAAAAGCGATTTCCCTCTAAATATATCGCCACATGAGTCACATATGTGCCTGCATTATAGGTTGAATGAAAGAAGATAAGGTCGCCTGCTTGGGCTTCTTCCATAGAGATTTCTTGCGTAGCGTCATACTGATCTTGGGCGACACGAGGGAGAGAAATGCCAGCTTTGTCATACACCCATTGTATTAAGCCACTACAATCAAAAGAGGTGGTAGGCGACGCCCCTCCAAAGACATAGGGAAACCCTTCGTATTTCAAGGCTTCGTCCATAATGACTTGCACGGTTTCATCATCAAATTCTGTTGGGGAAGTGTCGGTTAGGTATTGTGAAACCAACTGAACATAAAACTGATTTCCATAGTTATATCGCCAACCACCATTCACAGGTATGGCTATGGGATTGGGATAGTCTGCTTTTTGACCACCCGACTTCTCTTTAGAAAACTGTTCGGCTAATTCATAGGTATATTTTTTCCCATGACTCCTCACATAATTTAAAAAGCCACCGCCATAATTATAAGATTGGATAACAGAATCTATATCCACTCCTTGTTGTTCTGCACTGGTTAATAATTCACTGAAATATTTAACCCCTTGTTTGATGGACTCTTCGGTACTCAAACTGTTGGGCGGTAAACCCAAAGATTCGGAACTTTGCATAACATCTTCTGCTGTACCGCCCGATTCCACTTGCATAATGGCTAAGATATAAGAAACATAGTCTTCAATCCCATATTCCTTACCATATTTTTCAATCAACGGACGGTGTGCCAACACTTCTGGTGAAACGGTCACACCGCCTTGTGAAATAGAAGAATCCTTGTTGTTTTCGCCACTGTCCGTATCATCTGCAAAGAAAATGACTAGGAATAATAAGAGAAAAAAGAAGAGAGAGAAGACCACACTACAAATCACTGTTATTTTTAGCTTCATGTTTGTTGTCCTCGCTTATCCGTTCTTTTATTTAGCTTCCTCTGATTGAATTGCTTCGGTGGTGTCTTTTGTTTTTGCTCTTTTTTCAATGGTCGCTGATGATTTTCACGTTTAGTGTTTTGTGACAAAACAGGCGTGACGGTTTGCTGACGCTTGCGAACATGCTGCTGGTTATTCTGAACAGGAGATGATGGGTTTTCTTTTCGTCTTTTTTCTTTTGCTTTATCCAGCTCCAAACGCTTTTGAGCAATGTTCTTTCGTTTTTGCTCCTGCTGGTTCATACGCTGTTGTTTGCGTTGAGCTTTGGTATCTGCCATAGATTGTTTAAAGTCTGTTACATTATGAGTGACATTCTCTTTTCCTTGATGAAGGGCATATTTGACATGGGTTGGTGTCGCCTGTATCTGTTGTTTAGCCTGCTTTCTTTTATTGACTAGACGATTTTTCGTGTCCAATACATGGGCTGTCTTTTCACCTAATCGTTGCCCGATACCGCCTTGTTGCTTTTTCACATTGGAAAGTGCTGTTTCTTTCTTTGGTGTAGTCCGTTCATTTTGACGAGTATGGTTAGCTTTATTGGTTTGATTCTGCTTTGTTGTCATTGTCTTTTGCTTCGTTGACCCTGCTTTTCCACGAAAAATCTTACTCATACTGCGTTGAAATCTTCTGGTTTGTCGATTCATCATTTGACGAGGTCTGCGAAACACTTGTCTGCCCATGTTTTGAGAGTCGTTGCTTTGTAAAGAGAATAGGCTCATTAAATCGCCCAGTTTAAAATAAATCCCTGCAAAGGTCACAATTTGTAAAAACATAATCATGAAAAAGGGAGAACTTGCTGACAGCGAATAAAGCATAGTGGAAATACTAAAGGCAACGGTAATAATCAAGGTAATACCAGCCCTTGTCATAATCACATTAAATAACTTGGTAATGGCATGCCTGCCCATGCCATCAAAACTCGGCAACATACTTAATAGGAAACTGATTGGCAAAAACATAGCGAAAATAATAAATAGCACTTGCGAAAAAATCATGATTCCTGTTAGAAGGAAAACAAAAATCGAGATACCAATATTGAATACAAACAAAAAGAAGACCGTTCCTAATCGGGAAATGGTCTTCGGGAGTGTTAAATAGGTATTGTCATGATCTTCAATTTCTTCAATCACTACATTTTCTCTATCTTCACCATTGTTTGTATCTGGACTGGTAGCCAATAACTTTTCCACACGGTCTTCACCTAAGGTTTCTATATCGGTTGAGCCATATTGAAGTAATAACCACGGTTGCTTGACTTGAACAGAAAATAGGCTATCACGTATCATATCCACACTGTCTTTGCCTTGACTATCCGTATCGGGAAGGACAATCTTTGTCCCAATATCTAAACTGGCAGTGCTCACATCTTTGGAAAAATCATTGATTTTCGCAATATAATCGGGAGCATACGCAATAAAGGAAGCTGATAGAATAAACACCACCACAAAATTTAACACAGCTCGTATAGCTTTGGTCGTTTCTCGTTTCACCAGTCCTGTATAGGCAACGTAGATTCCAACAATCAGAATAAAAAGAAGAAGGAAGCCGACATAAAAACCCGAACTGGAAAAGCCATTCGGTGTAATCCCTGCAATGGTCTGCATGTTCTCACCAATCGCTTGAGACGTTTGACTAATGAAATCCAAGGCGTAGGCTTCTTTGACCAAATAGCCTGTGGCGTTGGAAAGATAAAGAGAAATCGTCCAAATGAAATTGGTAATGGCATACAGTCCATACATCACTGATTGCCCTATGCCGTCACTCCAATTCCACGGCAGCCAGCCCCAGCTATTGTCCACATAATAATCAAGCTGATAATGATTTAAACCATACTTGGAATACTCGTTGCTTGTATCAATGGTTTCATCAACTAAGCCTGTTGCTTGTACTGCATTGCCCAGCGTGCCTAATAAAAGTAAAATAACGCCCACACAAAGGAGCGTTATCCAACTATAGTGAAGAAATTTCTTTTGTTTTTGTGTCATTTTTCCCCCTCATTTCGCACAGGCGGTCTGGTATCAAAGGCATGAAGCAACTCTTCAAAAATCGGGTGAAACTGCATAACCCCTACACGACCATAGATGTCTGAAACTAAACATTGTCCATTTTCTAATTCACGTAAGCGTTTCTGATTGTTTTCATCTTCCTTGTCCACGCCAAAAAATTCTAAGGTCTTTTTGATTTCCACTAGGTCAGTGGAACGAAAGGCGAATTTCAAGCCAATATTATTCTTCATCTTTTCATCTAGTAAATCGTCGGCGTTTTGAGTAACGAAATAGACCCCTGCATTCATGGCACGCCCTGCCCGAACTAAACGCATAGATAGAGCTTTTCCTTGTGCCACTTGTAAAAAACTCCAAGCTTCATCAAGGTCAACAATTTTAAAAATGGAACGGTCAGAGTGGATAAAGTCTAAAGCAAAGGTACTAATGACAATCAGCATTGCCACACTTAATAATTCCATGGTGGTGTATTCTTCAAAAGAGCTATTGGAATCGGGTAAGACCAAATCTGCCACTTGAATAATATTGAGTTGTTTTTCCAAGCTAATGGATTGGGTGACATTGCCATCACTGAATAACAGATGGGCAAAATCATAATCGACAAAGCTTTCGATATGGTCAGCAATACTATTGCTGATGGGTGTATCTTCTTTTCGCAATTCATCAATCACCAATAACAACCCTCGTTGTTCGCTTTGAGTGACACTCCGAATCGCTTTACGCAGGACAGGAAACTTCTCGCTATCTCGGCTGGAAATGCCTGTTAAGAACGTGAGAATATCAATGGCTAGGCTTTCTGAATCTTTCGGGAGTTTTAAGATCACATAAGGGTCAAGTAACCCTTTATTGTCGTTCTCACTCGTGAGATTAACGATATTGATTTCATGGGCAATATCAGGTAAGGTTTCTTTCCATTTGCCACGTTCAGCTTTTGGGTCTACAATGATTGCCTGTCCGCCAAAGAGTACCGAATAATAGACCAGCATATTGTTAGAGAATGATTTTCCGCCACCTAATGAACCAATAAAAGCAGACGCTAACGCATTCGTCACAGAGCCTTTAATTCCTTGACTTGCAAGGCTGGGTTGGAGATAAATATTTCTGCCTGTATCGAGATTGTAACCGACGTAAATACCAGAATTTTCACCAAGCATTTGTGTAGCTCCGAAACCAAGACCAGCCAAAAAATCCGACGTGACATATTGAATATAGTCATTGATATATCGCTTGCTTGAGGGAATAAATTCATTATGCAAGCCTAGCATATCGCCAAAAGGTCGTACTAATTTGATAGACAAATCATCATAAAAATCTTTTACTTCATCACAACGTTGTTTCAACTCGTCCAGATTTTTTGCCGATACCCGTACCACATAGCTTAGTTTGTACATGGATTCTTTGGTTTGGTCTAGGTTGGTTTCTAATTCGTCGACAGATTCTAAAGCGTCCACCACATTGGTACTGGTTTCATTGTCGCTTTCCCATGCGTGACTATCCAAGTCTTTCAATTCTTTCTTTTTGTTGCGAACGGTAGACAGAGCTTTTTTATTAGCAACAATTTCAACATTCATGCTGGTATCAATCGGGAAAGTGAACTGTTGTTGCTGGTAATAAAAAATCTCACTATTGGGGAAATCCAATTCGCCGACGATACTGTTAATCGTAAAATACGCCACATAAGTGGTAGTATCTTCCTGTTCCATCCGTAAGTAGCGTTGCTTTTCTTCGATTAAACAGCGAGTGGGTTTAATAATATCGTATTTCTTTACCAACACTTTTTTATCTTCATATCGTTTGGGTAAATGGTAGTCGTAGTCATCAAAAGGAATCCCTGTTTGACCGTAAAGGTGGGCAATGATATACCCAAAATCATCTTTCCCCAATGGGCGAATGTGAAAGCGTCTGGATAATTTACTTTCTAATAACTGTTCCATTTTAGAAAAGCGTTCGATTTCTGACATAGGCATAGAAACAAAATCGCCCATCAACTTGTGATTCACGCCATGAAAGAATTCCGCAAATGCTTTTTGAATGTCTTTGCCAATATTTTTGACCGATACTTCCTGTTCATTCAGCAAGAGTTTAAAACCAATAAAAAAGCGATAGTCCACTTGATTGTCACCAATCATAGAAACTAACGCTTCGGTCTGTTCATCTATTTTTTCGTAAGCTATCTCTTTTAATCGTCCAGTGATTTCTTTTTTCGATTGTTCCTGTGTCGCTCGAATACTTGATTCGGTTGCTAGTTGCAGGGCATGAATCTTACCATCACGATTTTGGGCAATCAATTGACGGAAATTATCATGAACTTGAACTTTTTCATCGGAACTTAAAAAACTGTAATTATAGGGAATTAATTCATAATAAGCAAATACTTCGCCATCATGATTAAATACGAGATTATCTTCGATATATTTAATGGGGTGTGCCATTTAATTGTTCACTCCTTACAATCGTGATTGATTCATTCATTTTTTCTTTATTTAATCGTATTTGTTTGCCAGCATAGGTTATTTTAGGGCGTAGAGCATAGGTAATAATAGATTTTAAAAATCCATAGGGTTTCTTCCCGTCAAAGGTTTTTTGACACATGAACCAAGTGAGGACAACGGGAATCCCTAAGTATTTGAGTAGTGCTCCGTCAATCAAGGAAAGTGGTGGTAAACTGCCAAAGATTATAACGACAAACAAAGAAACGATAAACCATGTCATTTGTGTAAAGGTTATGGGAAAAGGGAGTTGTAAATCATTAATTGCATAAATCACTTTTTCTACTGACCAAATACTGGTGTAACTTCTTATTTTTTTCATGTCTTCACGTCCTTTCCGTAAAAATAGAAAAAGAGCAATCAAAATAGGTGATTGCTCTATAAAATAATAATTATTTTGTGACTTTTAATTGTTGAAAAATAGTTATTCTGAGTAAATCATCTAAAAGACAGCAGGTATGAAGTAATACCCAATTTAATCTACTGTATTCTGTATAGTCAAAATGAAAGTGTTTCATAAATTTTTGAGCGAATTTTTCTGCTTTTTCGTTAAAACCTTTGAAATCACCATGTCCGATTTTATTTCTCATTTGTCTTAATAATTTTGCTACTTCACTCGAAACCTCTCCATATTTCTTATCAAGATAAGGTATTAGTAATTTGTCAATTTCATTTGTATTCTGATTTGGTTTTAATAATACAAGTTCTAACAAAGTAAAAGTCTTTAAATAATGATTTTGATTATAACTATTATCACTATATATCCCGTTCATAATATAATCTAATTTGTAATAATCGTTTTCCGATTTTAGTATAGAATCAATTCGGTTGCCCATTTTTTTAAGTTCCGTAATGTAGTCGTCTGTAGTCCTGCACCCTTTAAAGTTTGAATCAATTCTAAAACTTAGATTTGATAATATCCTAGTATGCTCTTTAGGATTCATATTACTTGTATAAATGCAGTTCATATGAATACCATTTTGTATATCATGATTTACAAAGTTACTAAAATACATCACTTTTTCAGCGTAATCCTCTTCACAAAAACGACCATCAAAGCAATTGCTTGTCCAATCAAAAAAAGGCATATCCTGATATTCATAGTCAAAGAATAGACATATCATATTATCAACAAGGCATTGAAGACATGACTCAATAGAATCTAAATTATATTTTGTATAGTCTTCAACATTGGCGTGAACGATTTCTTTCAAATAAGATATAGAATATTCTGTTTGAAATGTTTTACCATACCTTTTCAAATTATCTGCCATGTCAACTTTTTGTTGTCGAATTTCTTGTAACATGTCTTCTATAATGCTTTCCTTCCAGTCATCAGAAACATTAGATATATATAGTTTCAATTTATCTGACAATTTTATTTTTGTTATTTTCCCATAAACATCTATTATTACCAATTGAACAATCCTCCTTAATTCAGAACGTATAAAATTATTATAGCAGTATTGCTAGTTTAGAGTAATCCATGTTAATTAGAATACTCAAATACTCCATGAGAGGTGATAAGATAATTTCCCTCTATTTCCATATCACGTCCCAAAGCTTGATAATCAATATAATTTTGTAAATTAGAAGGTACTTCACCAAGTTGTCCTGTTTCTTCCACATAATAACGGGCGACATCTTCCATAGAATCACATTCACTATAACAATGAATATTCTCTTTGTTTTCCAGTAATTCTTCCAAGCTACTAAACCACATGCCTTGAATTTCTTTGAGTTCATTATAAATAGGTGTACCTTCGATTTCTTGAATGGCTTCACATAGACGGTTGATTTCACTAATTGGCGTGTATTCGTCCACATCAAAAGGAAGCTCAAAATCATGTATGGCGTATTCTTCGTAGTTCTCATTTAAACCGATTCTTTCTGCCATTTCTTCCTCATCAATTGGTGGAGTAAACCATGATCCAACTAATTCACCTTCATTATACCGTCCCAAATTTGCCACATAGACTTTCAATTCCAATTCTTATCACATCCTTTTTATAAAATATAGTCAAAAAAAAAGTAGCAATCAGTTAATGACGCTACTTATCAAGGTATCCGCTAATATAATCTGTAACTGTACTTGAAATACCTATTATTAGTTTTGCTTCTCTCTTTCCAATAATATTTGTATTAGGATGTGCAAGTGAATGCCTATTTCTTGCTTCATTAAGAGAGCTAATCATTCCATTTGATGACCTTATCGTTGTCTTCACTATATCAGCAAGTTCAGTAGGTTGAATTTCTTTTTCAATTAATTGTTGTATCCTACTATATAATTTAGATAGATTTTCGTCTCTAGGAACTGTAATTTCATATTTTTTTAGTATTTCAATTAAATATCCATGAAAAGCAGTGTGAACTCTGTCAAAGGCACGTTGATATTCACCATTACTCATGAAAGACTCAGCGTCTTCAATAGCTTGTGAAATCACATCACTAATTTTCAACTGACTAAAGTTAATTACTTCGTAATTCTCTGGAAGTGGTACTAAAATAGTATCCACTAATACATTATCACCTTGTTTATCATATATGGAGCTTGCTGTCTGGGTAAGCAAATCTTTATGACTTTCAAAAAAGTCTAAATCATCAAAAGGAGCTCTTATTTTAAGATAGGTGCAAAGCGTATTCCAATCCCTTTTGTATCCTTTATAATAAGTAAACTCGTTAGTCTCATCTAAAGTTACCTCTGATATTTTCATTTTAGAAACAATCTCGTTACCTCCTTCATAATAATTTGAAGAGCTCTTTCTTTCTAATGTTTTAATTAAAAGAGATTTAAATTGATCATTTGTAAACATATTCATGGATCCTTTCATAACAAAATATATACTTCCTATTTTATCATGAAAAATATCTGTTAAGCACCAATGATTCGGTTAAATAAGTTTAATAACACATCTTTCACGCCAGCTGCATTGAACACAAGTCCGACGGCGATTAAAGCAATAATCAAAAAGCCAATAAGTTTTGAAAATTCTCGTTTAAAACCTAAAAACAGTCCAATGACGACAATCGCTAACAATACCAATGACTGTGCATTATCCAAGAACCAGTTGTACAAATTCTGCCCAAAATTCATGTGATTGTCCTCCTTTCCTTAAGATATTTTTCTCGATAGTAGATATAGCTTTTTACACGCTTTAATAATTGAAAAGGAGTTAAATGCTCTCCATAAACAGTTATTCGACTGGTATAATTCTTATAAAAGCTCACTTTGTAAAAATCATAGGTATAGATGGTATCACCAGCTTGCCGTTTTCCCTCAATAATGAGAGACGTATATTTCCCTGTATTTTGTATATACGCTTGAAACCCTAACTTCTTTAATTCTTCTGTTAAGAGGCTCATGTAATCAAATCCTCCATGCCTAGATGTTGTTGTTCAATTAATTTCTCATGTTTTTCTGTCAGTTTGGCTTCATGAATCATGGTGGAAATAATGGTTGTACCGTTGAGAATATCTAAAATGCTTGCGACTTTTAATGTAGGGGCGACTTGATGATGTAACCAGTTCAATGTTCGTTCAAAAGAATAAGGTTCTGGCTGTATGGTTAGGCGTAATGCTCCACGATTTTTGCCGATAAACCATTCCCAGCGTTCATTGGTTTGCCAATCACTCCGTCGCTTGGTTTCGTCCTTATCGGCAAAGCGAATATAACGATTGATAATCTCAAACGCTGTTTTTTCTGCATTTTGATGTTCCAACAAATCTTTCATGGCTTGAGTGGCTCTGTCGTTTTTCAAACGAATTTCAAAGCGATTCTTTATTTCTGCGTCTTCTAAGGCAATATCATTTTTCACGTATTGCTCATAATCTTTCTCATATATACAGAAATAGACTTCGCTTTTTAATGAGCCAATATAAAGGGTGTTTCCCATGTCTGGTTTTTCATCACGGTGAACCAATTCACCACTGCGATAATTTTTAAAGCTCCGAAAGACGGAAATACATTCTTCCTGTTTACATTTCTTTGCCAATTCTGGAATATTCAAAATCCCTGTTTTATCGTTGATGGCTAAATCCAAGCGTTTGAAAATACCTTTATGTTCCATGCAATCTTGAAAGAAACCATACCAGCTCCGATGTTGAGCCAATAGAAAGTTTTCAAATTGCCGACAGCCTTTTCCTTTCAGTTCTAATAAAACCCCTTTACTTACATCATGAGAGACTAGGACAACAATATCACCGAAACGATAGTGTTCGGGATAAGAATAATAGCCAAAGTCTTCGTGTAGCATATAATCCATATTCAAGCGTAAAACCTCACCGATAATTTGAGACACATCATTGGTAGGGAATCGAATCCGTACATAGTCGAATAACATCTCCAATGGGTTATCGGGATTGAAGCGTTCCAAAGCGTTCAGTAAATCTTCTTTCACCTGTTGAGTAGGGACTGCCTTGCCTGTTTCAATATCCGATAGGTAAGGTCTGGTAATATGAGAAGCAACCGCCAGTTTATTTTGAGAAACGCCATAAGCCAGTCGCTTTTCTTTCAATTCCTTAATCCAAATTTTTTCGTTTTCCATTCGCAAACCTCCAATCTAAAAAAGATGTAAACTATGACCCTTGAGTTTACATCTTTCCTATTTTCCGCAATTCCTTGTACCATCAACATTGGTTGATGAGAATTGCCTGTTTTCAGTTGTATTTGTGCCCCCCTGTTAGGTAGAGGGGGCTAAAGGATTGGCGTGGCTAACGCCACACCAATCAAAGCAAGTCTGAACCTGTACCTTTCACTTCGTGCGGTACAGGCTCAGATTGCTTTTTTTGAATGACTTTTCCTATTTCTCCTAAGAAATCATACCTTTTTGGTACAAGGGGTGTATAAAACTCACTAATCACACTTTTTCCTGTATCCACATAACCTCTTCCCTTGATGGGTTTTAAGAAAAATTGTTTTTGTGTATCGCTTCCAAACATCATACCGAAGCCCATTTCAGACATACGACCCAAAGCCACACGGAAGTTAAAGTTATCTCGAATACCATCACTAAAATATTTTGCGTCTGGACGCTGACAGGCAAGAATTAAAAAGAAGCCTGCTTGTCGTCCGAGCATAACAATTTGTTTGAGTTTATTCATAACTTGTGCACTATCACGACCTAACATATCCATCATCGCCACATATTCATCAAAAATCAGGAAGTTCGCAGGTAGACCAAGATACGCATAATTTTCTCCTGTTTTGTAGTTCGGGTGTTGCTTCATGGTTTCACTACGGGCAATCATATCGTCGTAAAATTGACTAATACATGCCAGCATATCGTCTTTACGGTAATAGACATTATCTATGACCGCTCCTAAGTCTGCCAAATCAGCATTTTTAGGGTCGAGAATATAAAGCTTCGCATTTGTATGCAGGAGAGATTCAATCAATGTGAGAATAAAATAGGATTTTCCACTACCCGTGCCCCCAGCAATTAACATGTGAGGGAGAGAATCAAACTTCCAATAGACCGATTCCATCAATTTGACACGTCCATCTTGAGCTACCACATCTTCAATGCCAATTCGATTGCCAATGGTGTCATAAAGTAGAACATACTCTACATAAGAATCTTTCAACGTTTTTTCCACTAATTCACAATACAAGCCTGTTTCTAGTTTGTTTTCTAAGTGCAAGAGCTGATCTTGATATTTCCCTAAAGTGATTTCTACATGAATATGGATCAGTCCATCTTTCATTCGGTAATACATTTTAGGAAAATGGCGGATTCGTTGTTTGGTTTTCTTGCTGGATAAGTCTTTAAAGAATCCCTCTGATTGAGTTTCTTCGGCTTCATACCAATGGTTTTCTAAAATCATACGAGCTAACTTTTGACGGTGCTCTAACTGTTTTATAGAATCTATGCGATAGTGATAATAGAGCCAGCTGATGAGTCCGCATACAAAAAAAGCAGTGAGAATACTGCTCCAAAAGTATGGCGTATGCAGTTGATAGAAAAATGTATCTAACTGAACTGTTTGCCAATTCACCGATTGTAACGTTCTCCAATGAAAAGGGAGTAGAACGACTAGAAAAACTATCAGCAATGAAATCAGCACAAAATGATAGACCAAGTCCTTATCGTTGGCTTTGATTCGCTTTCCTCTGTCATGAAGCAATGGCATAAAAATCCTCCTTTCCATCTATCAAAATAATTGTGTATTGTAGATACGAGCCTGTTTATCAAAAGTTGGTTGAGAAATGGCTTCATATTTCCGATAAGCGATTCGCTTTTCAAAGCGTAAATCTTTTTCTTTCGGATAATAATGACGTCGATAGAGCGTGTGTCCTAACAGTTTTTTCGCTTCTTTTGTCAACGGATAGAGATAGCGAAACATGCGTCCATTGATTTTCTCAATCCCTTTGTATTCGCAAAATGCCTGGGAAAGCCAATGCTTTTTCTCTACCTGTTCAAAACGAGCATTTTCCTCTAATAAAAGGCGAGCACTTCGAGGGTGTATCTTTTCCCATGACTGTTTATCACGATAGACACTTGTCTTGAAATACCCGCAGTAAAAGAAGTTGGACGCTTGATAGACATAGCCACATTTTCCCTCAATTCCATCTGCCAATGTATATAAAAAATGACAGTCCGTATGTTCTTTCAACCACTTAATTAGAGCTGAAAGAGCTTGACTGCCAAAATAATTGGTTTGATTCATTTCTGGAAGAAAACACATCTTTCCAATTTCTAAATAATCTGTGGTTTGAAGGGAACTGTCGGGAAAGAGTTTGCGTATGGTTTGTAGGGGTTGCGTACCCCAGCCTAATTCCACAACGCCTAATAATTTTTCTTCTGAAAAAATCCCTAGAAAGTATTTACACAATCTAGGGAGTATCTTTGAATAATGGTATTGCCGAATAAAAGAAATGGCTTCATCTTTCGGAATTTCTTTCAAAATCAATGGTGTGTTTGTCATAAGCAACACCTATTTTTCACTTTCGGACGCTTCTTTTTTATATTTCTGATGAGGTTTTGTCTGTCCTTTTAATACAAGATCGTCTGCTTTCACGTACCAATCAACGTCTGCCCCTCGAAAAGTAGCCGTCGCTACGGTATCTGCCACAGGATTGATTAATTCCACTTCTGCGTTGTAGTCAAATTCTTTCAAAGGAACAGAAGCGGGGATACTGACTTGTATCATGCGTCCTTGTCCTTTTGATTTTAAGTCATAGGTACGTTCTTTAATTTCTTCGGAAACCGAACCATCTTCATTTTGAATACGAACCTCACGACGTAAAGCGGAAAATTTCAATGTGCCAAATGTCTGGTCTTTTTCAATCACAATACCTTCTGCTAATCTCATATTTTTTCACCTTTCCTTTCTTAAGCTTTCACCATATCGTCTGCGTGCATAATGTAATTGGTAAATCCTCTATTGCCAATTTTATAACCTTCTGCGGTAATACGTGGGTTGATGAGTCTGACTTTTTCGTCGGATTCAAAATGTTTCTCGCCAGCTTCGGAGGGAAGAATGACAACAATATCATCTGCTCGTTGAATCGTTGAGTATAAATTGTAGCTACGAGAGAGAATAGTTGGTCTGCCATTGACTCGACGTTGTTCAATATTCCCTTCACCAGCATATTCTAATTGACCAAATGTTTTTTCCATATTGGGAATGACATATTTTAATTCCATAAGTGTATCGTTCCTTTCTCACATAAAATATTTTTGGCTTACTTTATTCATTTAAAAATTTGTTAGTATCACAACCTTTCAAAGCATAAAAAATAGACGCTCATTATGAACGTCTATCATTTAAATGAATATTGAGTTTAGAATTCCATTTCGAATTTAATCAGGTCTGCTTAGGTGCAAATACTGCACTTTTATTGCACTTTTTATTTTTTTAAATATAATTTATTCGATTTTATACGTTTCCAAAATCCTTGATATTACAGCATTTTCGCTTATATGCCATACCCTTAAAACAGAGTGGGAATAAAATAGTAACCTAACTTGATTGCAGAATGTTGATTTAACGGCATTTGGCTCAATATGGAATGGATAAAAAGAGTCTATTTTAATTGGGTTCCGCAAAAATCCCGTCAGAGAAATCTGACGGGATTTTTGCTTTAGGCTTAATTTGACACGGATTACTTTTCGGAAAAATTAAACTTAAAAGTCCTTATTTTCGCCAATTATAGATATTAATCAGGTATATCAAGCTCTATCTGAGCTTCAGAAAAAAGCATTGTCCCTGGTTGTTTTCAAAAGAGGATTTTTCCCAGCCACTGATAAAATGCCATTCCTGCTAGAAATATCGATATAAACTTGTATAGTATTACTATTTCTAGAGGCAGGTCCTCTAAAATTTACTACGTCTAAGAATAACTTTTCATTTGTTTTAAAGTAGTTGTATCTTGATTCTTCGCATTATTTTATTTTAAAAAGAACGTTACTAATTGCGTAAATTCATCTGGATATTGAAACAATGAGCCATGTCCAGCGTCTGCATATATTTTGATCTTCGTATTAGGAATTTCTTTGGCTAGCTGATAAGAATTAACCGTTGGAACCATTCGATCATGATCGCCGTTCACTACCAATGTTGGTTGGATGACATTGGATAGATCCAAATGAGAATCTTTTCCCCAGCGGTTGATTGCTTTCAACTGATTATTGTAACTAGAAAGTCGAATAGTTTTATCTTTTACAGCGATTCTTTCATGGATTCGACTCAAGTATTCTTGGGCTTTTTGTTTCCCATTTGCTGTTGAAGTAAAAAACAAATAATTTTTTATGTCTTTCCTAGTAAAAATCGAACGTACAAGGTCTTTATTTGTTATCCTTGTTACATCAGATATGCCTTGCCCACCTCTCGGACCAGTTCCCACCAAAACCAATTTCCGAACAAGTTGAGGTTCTTTTACAACTAGCTCTTGAGCGATCATCCCCCCCATAGAAAGGCCAAGGAGATCGATTTGATTAACATCTAGAGCATGGATAAATTCCAAGGCATCATCCGCCATTTCAGCAATGGTTCTGGGCACGTTGCCAGTGGATAGCCCTACTCCAACATTATCAAAAACAATGACCCAGTGGTTTTTGGCTAATTGGTTTAACACTCGATAATCCCAATTATCCAAAGTTGCGGATAAATGGTGAAACATTACCAGTGGAATACCTACTCTCTCTCCCATTTCTCGATAAGCAAATGTATGCTTATTTGTTTCCAAAAAAAGATTGGGAATTGTCAAATAATCCTGTTCCAGAGCATCATTTTTTTCACTTTCTTTTTTAGTCAAATTTAATCACTACCTTACCTTTGGGATGTCCATCTCTTACCAGCAGAAGCGCTTCATTGACTTCATCTAGAGTAAATTCATGAGGATCAATTGCTGGAACAATGTTTTCCTTTTCGACAATCTCGGTAATTTTTTGTAGTTGTTGTCCGTTTGCTTGAACAAAAATAAAGTGGTAGGTCACATCATGCTGTTTAGCTTTTTTATCTAGTTTAGCCCCAACAGCAGCAAACAACCCTTGTTTCCATCTTGGTAAATTTTGCCTAATAGCAAATTGTTTATTAGGACCGGCAATTAGGCTAAGTAACTTGCCACCAGGTTTGATGATGGCAAGTTCTCGATCAATCTCTTTTGCTCCCAACGTATCAATGACAAAATCAACCTTATTCAAAACTTCCCAATAATTTTCTTTGCGATAATCTAAGTATTGATCAGCTCCCGCTTGGATAATCCGCTCCTTGGCACCAGCATTTCCAGAGACAATTACACGCAAGCCAAGATGTTTTGCAATCGGCACAGCAATTTGACCAAAACTCCCTGATCCACCAGGAATAAAGACAGATTGCCCAGGCTTAGCTTGTAAAATTTCCGTTAGGGCTTGATAAGCGGTTAACCCCGTCAACGGAACACCGGCACCTGTCACAAAATCCAGATTTTTGGGTAAGTACCCGATTGCGCCTTGATCCACGGCCACATACTCGGCAAAAGCACCTATCTTATCAATCGGCAATCTGGTATAAACCTCGTCACCTTTCTTAAAATTCGTTACCTCGCTGCCGACTTCTTCGATAATTCCCGTCAATTCATTTCCAAGAGTAAAAGGTTTTTCATAGTCTTGGATGAGTTTCACACTTCCTGTGATATTCAAAATTTCTAACGGGTTAACGGCTGCCACTTTGACTTTCACAAGTACCTCATTTTTCGAAATTTTTGGTGTGGGGATGTCTGTAACTTCCACATTGATCTCTTTTGAATAACGTTTTATTTGCGCTGCTTTCATTGTTCATTCTTCTCCTTTTTAAGAAACCACTACTGATTCTGCATTGACGGTTTCCAAATTTTTAATCGATTGTTGGCTAGTCGGTATATCCTGCTTCCCTAAGTATTTACATAAAGCATTTCTTTCTAAACTCTTCGCCTAATCAATCTTTCTGACGAGCGACTAAGATTAAATTCTTCTCTTTTTTCTGTAAAAGCTCATGCTGTTTCATAGCCGATTCCTGCACTTGCACCTGTAATAACTATGTATCTCTTGATTGCCTACTCCTTTATTGTACAAAGGATACTGTTTGCTCAATAATCCGATTTAATTTTTCAGTGTTTTTTGTTGTTTTTGACAAGACACGAATACCAACTGAAGCATTATGAAGATAACTAGCCAGTGCTTTGATATCCGTAGCGGCAGATAGTTCATTCTTTTCTTGGGCCGCTAAAAGAATATTGAACAATTGCTGTTCTTCGTGGTCAAAATACATTTGAATTTTCTCCTCTATCAGAGGATCCACGTTCGCTAATTCAGTAGCAGCGTTCACAAGAAAGCACCCCGCATGACTTTCTTCACCAATTGAAATAGAGAAAATTATTTTTAATTGTTCATGTATAGTCATTTCTTCAGATAGATTTTCCCTAATTGCTTTTTTAAGAGTGGTTTCGTATAAATCCAAAGTTAAGAGGAATAAGTTGTGTTTGTCCCCAAAAGTATCATAAATACTTCGTCTATGAATTCCCATTGCATCGACAAGCTCTTGCATGGATGTATTACTATAGCCTTGTTGCCAAAAGACATGCATGGCTTTTTCCAAAACAACTTTTTCTTCAAATTCTTTACTTCTTCCCAAAATCAAAGCTCCTTTCCTTACAAAAATGCTGCGTTTTATTTTCTAGAACGTTCATTCTAAAAATACCAGAAAAATTTATTTTGTCAATTTACTTGCTCCTGATTTTAATACAGCGTTATTCAGTAGAAAAGAATTGAAAAATCAAGAATCCCTTATATTTGAAATCTCTTTCTAAGAACAACCAAGAATTTGATTAAACGGTTTTCTATTCAGACTAGAGTCTGGAATGATGTTTCCCTCGTAGTTCTTTATTTCGATCATATCAAACAGCCCAAATTATCCTAGATTTGGGCTGTTTGATATGAGATTTTTACTTCTTGAAACACAGTTATTATTTAACACGAACAACTAGGACTGCAGCGCTGCTAATTATCATCAAACTGGCGATAACGACTACCCATAGGCGAGTTGCAGAACCAGTAGAAGGCAACATCTGTTTAAAATTATTGATCAAGGTGACTTTTTTAAACCCAGTAGTTGTACTTGATAACTCGATTTGTTCAGCAGCGGGCTCGCTAAAGTTAGTTAAGTCTGTTATCTGTTTGACACTATATTTCCCGTATGGTTGTGGAGAAAATGAAGCTTTGCCCTCTGAATTTGTTTTGATAGTAGCTACTGTGCTGCCATCTTCTTTATATAGTGTGACTTCAACATTTGTTAGTGGGTTTCCTAAACTATCTTGTACTGTTACATCAATTCCAACACGGTCAGTAGCTACTAGAACATACGTATCTGACACTTTGCCAGCATAGGCTGTTAAAGATTCTGTTCCTCTTGGTATCGATAGTGTACCCTCCCCAACATTTTTCCATTTAACTGTGGTAGACGTATTAGGTAAAGCAACGGATTTAGTAGTGAGTTTTGCAGTGTTAAAATTTTTACCAAAAGTAATTACACTTAATTTATTCATTCCTAAAAACATATCCGTCATATTAGCAACATTTGAGGTATTCCAACTTTTTGCAGTCGCATCTTTAGCATTGCCGAGAGTAAGACTCTCCAACTGAGAAGTATTTTTAAACATTGCTGACATTGATCCATAACGTGCCGGTTTTGTTGCATCAGTCTCTAGGTTTTTTACTCCTACATTAGAGGTGTCCCATGTTGAAACATCAAGCGTGGTAAGACTAGATGCGCCATTGAACATATAAACCATGTTCGTAACATTTTTTGTATCCCATTTCTCAGTTCCAACGACTGTCGTTAAGTTACTAGCACTATTGAACATGGAAGCAAAGGATGTCGCATTCCCAAAGTTCCAATCACTTGCATCTAAATATTTAATCCCCGAACCATAAAACATCGCCGAAGTGGTTATTACTGATGACAAATTCCATTTACTTGTACCAGCTACTTCCATTAAATTTTTTGTCCCTTGAAACATGCCTGTTAAATCTTTTACTCCAGTAAAACTCAAATAAGCCAAACCATCAATTTGGGTCAGTTCACTTAATTTCCCGAAAAGATAATAGCCAGATTTTATGGATATATCTCCTTCAATTTTGATTTTCGTAAACAGAGTATGGTATTGATTCCATGGTGACTCATTGTTCGGAAAAATCGTTCTGCTTGTTTCTCCCATAGTTCCTCCACTCAGATGCAAGACACCATCCGTGCCGATGTACCATTTCACTGTTCCAAAAATTCCTTTTTTAAGTACGGGCGTTTTTGCGATCGTATTCGGATCATCCGTGACAGAATCAAGAAATTCTTTTCCTGTCAGCACATAATTTGCAAAATCTAACGTCGACCCATCTGTTAGTGGATAGGTTGCGCCATAAGTCCCGGTATTTATCTTTGGATCACCATCATTTAAGTATTTCCAAGGATTAAGAGTCGTCGTAGCATCGGCTAAAGCCGCTGCCATAACAGGTGTTGCAGCCAACTTGGGTGTTGTGCTCGCGATGACATTGAACTTAAACTCTGAATCTAAAAACTTAGCAGTCGAAGCGGCATTAGCTAAATTAGGCGTTGGCAGTGTCACATCAATCGCTTCTGCATTCACCTCTGTTACTTCAATGGTCAATGCTTCTCCGGTATCTTCTTTAGCCATAGTCAATTCATTGCCATTGATTGTCCCGAGGTCGCTAATTTTTTTATCTGTGAAAGCAAATTTCAGAGTAAGGTCGCCATAAGCGCCAGTATAAGTCAATGCTGGCAGTGTGATAACATCTCCAGCTTTCCAAGTGAACGTCCGACCATCTTTGATTGATTTTAATTTGATCGTAAAATTTGTAGGATAAACTTTGGTTTTTGCGGCAACATCGGGAGCAGTTTGCGACCAACTGACTATTGGCTTACTAGCTAAATCTGTCGCAGTTAAATCATCAAAACTTAGCGGTGAAACGATAGCTTCTGATGAATCAGGTGTGCTTGATGATCCATCTGTTGTTGCTGTCGTGTCTGTACCAGGGTCAGAACTGTTAGTTGTCGTAGAAGACAGGTTTGTATCTTTGTCAGTAATTGCTGTATCAGAACTTGCTGACTCATTTGCTGCATAAACCGAAACTAACGGACTTAAAAAACTACTCAGTAAGCCCCAAATCACGAAACCGATTACAAAAAATGGTAACCAACTTTTTTGCTTATATTCACGGGGCTTTGTCTTGTCAACACGAATAAGATACTCATGCTTTCTATTGTTTTTCATGAATACACCCCCATATTTGATCATTTCGAGCCAAATAAAATAATACATGTTCTCAACAAGTTAACTATAACACCTTAGTGAACATTCTTTTATTATTGCTACTTAAAAAAATGGTTTTATTTCTCTTATTTTATAATCACACACTTTGAAAAGCCAAACACTCGAATAATATTAAGCTTGCTTAATATTAAGCGACTATCCCTTTTCCATCGCATTCCAAAAATTTTCTTTTATCCAATATAGGTATAGGGAACCTTTCTTTCTGCCGTTCATGCCTTAGGTGACAATCACTAGCGCAGAATTGGAAAGATTCCCTATCCTCGTATTGAAATTAGTTTATTGCGTCAATGTCGCTGTTTGTGACAAACATTTCGTCAACGAAGATTATCTTTCAATCTCGCTGTCTTTCCGTTTGTACCATACTACTCCCAACAAACCTAGAACAATCAAGGCACTTGCGCTGATCAAAGCAATCAGACGTTGATCACTACCAGTATCAGGTAAGATTGGTTTAATTGTTCCAGAAGTTAAAACGTAAGTATCCGGTACAGCTCCTGCATAGGCGCTCAAATGTTGATCACCTGTTGGCGCAGCTACTGTTCCATCTCCGACATTTTGCCATCTTGTAACAGTTGGTTCATCCGTAGTATTAGGTAAGACCACTTGACCATTAGCATCTTCAGTAACACCATAATCATTTGAACTGAATGCTACATTCTCAGTTTTGAAATTTTCACCAAAAGTTACTTCATTCAAGCTCACTAAGTAAGCGAACATTGCAGTCATATCTGTAACATTATTAGTATCGAAACTTGAGAAGTCTAAAATTGTTAAAGCCATATCCGCAATAAACATGCCTTCCATCGTAGTTACATTGCTTGTATTCCAGCCTTCAAGATTGATCTTACTTAATGTAGGCATCATCGCAAACATGTAATCCATCTTAGTAACGTTTGTCGTATCCCAACCGTCCCCAAATGTGATTTCCGGTACTCGTTGCAAATCTCTAAACATATTACTCATATTCGTAACATTTGTTGTGTCCCAGCTTGAAATATCAAGTGTTTTCAAGGTTGTCAATTCATAAAACAGATGGTCCATGTTTTTGACATCGGACACATCCAACTTATCTAACCCTGAAATTTCAGTGACCATTTTAAATCCTTGGAACAACGCACTTGAATCTTCATTCGCAGTCACGTTGCCCTCAATACTGATATTATTGACGATTTTCGTATAATCGTTCCATGGAGAAACCGCGCTGCCATCTTTCAAAACAGGTGACGCAAACGTTCCAGAACCAATGTGCAAGGTTCCTTTCATGTCGATATACCACTTCACATCACCAAATATTCCTTTGGCTTGGACTGGTTGTAAGTTAACAATTTCATCGTCATCAGTAGTTGTTTGGAATGTAACTGATAATGGATCACGAGAAAAGGCAGTCATTGGATCAGGTAAGCCGGTCGTTGCATTCTTTTCAACTGCAAAGACGTATTTTTGATCCTTCAATTCTGGGGAAGTCCACGGATCATATAGATCAACTGTTTCAGTCTCTCCAATTTTTCCACTTAATGCCTGTGTCGCTTTTGTTTTTGTTGCAACATTAGAATCGGTAGAATCATTATAGAGAATCTTCGCATCGGTTATTGTATCGACTAAGACATAGGTATCCGGTACAACACTTGCATAAGCCGTTAAAAATTCAGTTCCCTTAGGTGTATCAACTGTTCCACCCGCAAGATTCTGCCATTTAAGCGAGTCTGTGGTGTTAGGCAACTCAACAGCTTTGGCTGCTAACTGACTTGTTGCAAAAGTTGAATCAAAAGTAACTTTTTTCAGAGCCATTGGCATTGAAGGGTCCATCGGTTCTAACATCATCGTCATATCTGTCACATTGGATGTATTCCAACCAGTGAAATCTAATTCCGTCAATGCCGAAGCACCCATGAACATCCCTTGCATTGTAGTTACTTTTTCCGTATTCCAATTTGGCGTTGCTAGACTTGTTAGATTTGGTGTCATAGCAAACATTGCATACATGTCCGTGACATTTTCAGTTTCCCATGTTCCAAGATCGACATTACTAAAATTGTTCTGTGCAAACATAACGGTCATATTTGTTACAGATGAAGTATCCCAAGCTGAAAGATCTAACTCACTCAAATTAGACATATCGCTGAACATATAGCCCATATCAGTAACATTAGAAACATCTATGTTCTCTAATCCTGAGATACTTTCTGCATCTAATCTACCAAACAACGCAGTTGAATCAGTATTTGCAATAACTGAACCATCAATGATGACATCATCTATTATATCGTTGTAGACCATCCAAGGTGAACCCATTTCTCCCGGCTCATATGGTGCAAGCATCCCCGGAGCTGGAACTGGTTCGCCAAACGTTCCTGATCCGATATGCAAGGTTCCCTCCATATCGATATACCACTTCACATCGCCAAAAATTCCTTTTGCTTGAACTTTTTGTAAGCTAACAACTTTGTCATCACCAGTGGCTGTCGCTCCACTTACAATCGTAACTGATAATGGGTCGCGGTAAAAGGCAGTCATTGGATCAGGTAAACCTGTCGTTGTACTATTTTCAACCGCAAAGACATATGGTTGATCCTTTAATTCAGGAGAAGTCCACGGATCATACAACGTAACTAATTCAGGTTCGCCAACTTTTCCGTTTACTGTTTGTGTTGCTTTTGTAGTAGTAAGTGGATCAGTATCATTAACATCATTGTAGCGAATTTTCGCATCGCTTACCGTGTCAACCAGAACATAAGTATCTGGGACAGCACTTGCATAAGCTGAGAGAAATTCTGTTCCCTTTGGTGCAGTTATTGTTCCATCTGCTACATTACGCCATTTAACATTATCTGTCGTATTAGGTAGATCTACCTTTCCAACTACTAGACTTTGATCCTTATCCTTCAATTGACTCGTCGCAAATTCTGTTCCAAATGTAATTTCACGTAAAGCGGTTGTACCGTTAAACATATAATTCATATCCGTTACTAAATTAGTTTTTGCACTTGAAAAATCTAGTTTAGTCAACGAACTTGCATTTTGAAACATTGTTCGCATAGTTGTCACTTTTGGTGTTTTCCAGCCAGACGTATCTAGAGCTGTTAATGATGAAGCACCATTAAACATATAACCCATAGTAGTAACATTTTCGGTATTCCAACCAGATACATCAAGTGTTGTCAATGCAGAGGCTCCATTAAACATGTTGTCCATAGCAGTAACATTACTTGTGTTCCACCCTGACGTATCAATGGTTTTTAATGATGATGCACCGTTAAACATAAAACCCATATTCGTGACAGCACTAGTATTCCAGCCTGAGGTATCAAGATTCGCTAGTTTTCCAGCACCATTGAACATACTTCGCATATTTGTTACCTTGCTGGTATCCCAATTCAAAGTATCTCCAATCGTTGTCAAAGCTTTTGTATCTCGGAACATACTATTCATACTAGTAACTTGAGCTGTATCCCATTTATCGATCCCGTTTAACTCAGTTATCGATTCATTACCCATAAACATGCTAGCAACAGTTGTGACTTTCGATAAATCTAGCTGATCTAAATTTGAATACTTAGTAACTTGAGTTAAATTATCAAACAGATAAGATGCGTTTGCGTTTAGAGTAATCTTCCCATCAACACTGATTGTAGTAAATTTATCTTTGTACTGATACCACGGTGAATCAAGGAATCCGGCAGTAGTTCTCATTGCTCCTGGGCTTAAGTGCAACACACCAGCCATATCGATGTACCATTTCACACCTGTAGCCACATCAGGACCAAAAATTCCTTTTGCTTTAACTTCAACCTTACTAATCGTATCAACTTCACCAACGACCCGATCAATCCATGGATTATCGGTACTATAGATATAATTTTCTAGACCCGCATCACCGTAAGTCCCAGTATTTTTGCTAAGATCATACCCTGTTTGCGGTGTCCAAAAACCAAGTCCAGATTCTAACACATAGGTATCTGGCAATGTTCCATCATAGGCATCAATAGTTGCTGTACCCATCGGTTTTGCGATCGTCCCGCCAGCCGCTTTATCAACGTTGCGCCATTTTATCGTGCTTGTGGTATTTGGTAATGCCACATTTCCTGAACTTAACTGGCTCGTTTTAAAAGTTTCACCAAATGTAATTTCTTTTAGAGCAGTCATTCCGGTAAACATATCATTGACATAGGCAACTTTACCCGTATTCCAACTAGAAAGATCTAGACGTTCGATGCTTGATGCATTATTGAACATGCTCCACATCGTTGTGACTTCTGTCATCTTCCAGTTTTCAGTTCCATTGATTGCTGTTAGGTCTTTGGCATTATAAAACATTCCGTAAGCTTCTGTTAACGTATCAAATCCCCAATTAGGAGCATCCAACGTCTCTATCCCAGCATTTTCAAACATTGAATTTGCTTTTGTGACTTTTGATAGATTCCAGCTTTCTTCTCCAGATAGATCAGTTAGAGCAGTATTATTTTTGAATATACTGCTTAAATCTATTCCACCATACTTCCCAAATCCAGAATGAGTAAGAGTAAAATCGAAGTTTTCTAAACCAGTATAACTAGTAACTTTGTCTAATGAACCAAACAGTCCTTTAGACTGAGGATTGATATCCAGTTTCCCTTCAATTTGAACCTTAGTAATTTCATCTTTATACGAAAGCCATGGAGAATTCTCAGTTGTTAGCCATGCGGTAGCACCTGACCCGATGTGTAAGACATTATCAGTATCGATATACCATTTTGATGATTCAGCTATGGAATTATAACCAAAAATTCCTTTTGCTAAAACCTTGGTCTTATTCTCATCGGCTGTCGGATCACCAACGATTCTATCCAGCCATGGATCTTCAGAAGAAACATATAACTCTAGGCCAGTATCACCATAAGTCCCGGTATTCTTAGTCAGATCATAGCCCTCGTGTGGTGTCCAAAAACCAATATCTGATAATTTTTCATACTCTACATCAACTGATGTCATACTTCCTCCTGCGCCAAAGGTATGAGCTGCTGGATCGAAGGAATCTTTCAATCGATAAGTCGTTGTACCATTTTTTATTTCTTTAGGAAACAGTTTAGCTTCTGAATTGGTTTCTGAATCTGCATTAGCAGTAAGATAATCTTTCAGATTAGTATCTCCCACATCATAAATCAATTTAGAACCCGCAATCGTTTTGTCTCCAGCTTTATAGTTCAACTGAAGCGTAGCCAGCGGCTCGTATTCGACTACTATATTTGTTGTAGTCCCTACTGCGCCAAAATCTTTGATTGTTGGTTCTGCTGTCTTACGATAAGTAAATGGATCAACTTTAAATTCATCAGGGAAAAATACTTCATTCGGACTACTTTGTTTGTATGCATCAAAGGTCGTGCCAGGTTCTGCATAGATCGTCTTCGATTGACCAACAATCGTATCGCCAGATTTGTAGCTGATCTTGATTGCTGCTAAACCTTCTGTACTAATTGTTGCCGGATCCATTTTCATTGGTGTATATACGGATGAAGTTCCGTTGACAGGCGCGTCATCCATTCCTTCAATCGTTGAATTAAGATCATACGTTGTGGTTCCATCAGATGGATCTTCTACAGTAATCGTAGATAAATATTGTGCAGCAAACAACGGTGGTGTCTCTGCTCCATCCGCAGCAACCATTTTGGCTTGATAATCGGCTGCGTTAAAACTATCAGCTGGTTGCGTTTGTTGATTTCTGATCATCGCCGGCCAAAGTGAATTAGGATACGAAATATCTGCATAACTGATATGGTCGCCATCGGAGCTATAATTCCCCATGTTGACCAGTGAGATAAACGAACCATCCGCTTGTTTGGAATAACCCGTTTCACCAACGGCCAGAGCCGCTTTCATCTCTGCTTTTGTCGTACCCGGTTCAAAGTAACGTGTCGTGGTATTCACGAGAAAGAGCGAACTGCCTTTACCGCCAACCATTGGATGAAGCCCATCTTCTGTCAATCCAGATATCGCGCCGACAGTTGATTTGGTATACAGATTACTGCCAGTCACTGTCAGAATTTTTTTGTTGGCTTCAGTCGCCGGATAAGTATTGACCATGAAGAGATTTCCCGGTGTTTCTGCTAATTTCTTCATGGTAGGTTCAAGCGGGTATATCCCTTGATAATCCTTTGTTTCATCGTTTACCTTATTGACATAGGCACTAAAATCTGCCGCGTCATGATAAGCAGCACCATAAGAAAGGTCTCGACTCTTATCACCAGTAAAGAAACTGCCGCTATATTGGAAACTAAAGTCGCGACCTCCAGGTACCTCGCCATCTTTGATCACTTCACCAATCTGTCCAGTCCAACTAGCACTTTCATCGATAGCGGTAAATTTCAATTCTTGGCCTAAGAAAGATGCGGTGACATCCGCTTTAGCCGGTAGTTTTATATCTGTTGTAAAAGATGCAAAATCTGATTTCTTTAAATTACCAAAATTAATCGCTAATTCTTTTCCAATATCTTCATTTGTTACTGTAATCGTATTTCCTTCAATATAACCAAGACCGGCAATTGTAGTTCTGACAAAATTTGGTTCTAATGAAACATCCCCGTACGCTCCGGTATAGGTTAAATTAGGAATCGTGATTTTATCGCCAGGTTTCCAAGTTGCTGTCCGGCCATTTTCGAAAGTGTTGAAGGTAAGTACAAAACCAGTTGGATAAACTGCTGTACCCGTAGTTGTTGCCGCACCTGGATCTTGTGACCAAGTCATCGTAAGGGATTTGATATCCGCAGTAGTCAATTGGTCCAGATTTGTAATTGATTGCAGGTCGGCTTGTTTTGCTGTGATCTCTGCTTTGTACCCGTCAGGTACTAACGGAGTGATTGCTTTTTTGATTTCTTCGGCTTTCTTACTTAGTTTCGGAGACAATTCGATCTTGATTGCTTTGTCAGTAACAGTCACGGTCGTCCCTGCGGTATCGCCGAATTGCGCGATCGTTTTGAGCAAATCAGAGCGAACTTTGGCTGGATCTGTTTCTTCAGCAGGTTCAGTCGATGATTCACTCGTCGTCTTAGCTTCAGCAGAACTTGCTGCCGGTTCACTTGACGTCGTCGGCTTGGTTTGTTCGGTAGATGCTGTTTCCGTTGTTTGACTCGTTTGCGTCGTCGTTTCAGCGGCAACTTGATACACCGGCGCAACTGCTGATGTAAGCATTTGAACGCTTAAGATACCGACTGCAAACAAGTGCATTAAACGGTATTTCGCTTTTTTCGTAGAACCCTCCGACTGCGGTGCTTGCTTGGAGAAAAAATGGTTTAAAGCTCGTTTATTCATATTTCTTCTCCTCCCAACGTTTACGCACCAAAACGGTCCCTCCGATGATGCTGCTCAATAAAATAGTGGTGCTGAACAATGTTTTCGTCAAAGAAACCTGCCACACTTCACCGCTTGTTTGCATGATCGTGGAAGAGCCGCTTTGACTAGGTGTTGCATTACCGGATGTGATTTTGACAGGATCATCTGTGTCCGTTTCTACTAGTCCCGATTTTGGTTCATAAGTAAAATCATCGGTCACTTTTCCTGTTGCGTCAGTATACGGTAATTTAAAAACGATCGGATCAGCAGGTTTTTCGACCCCGTCACCGCTTTGTTCTGCCAATAGATAATAGCCTTCTGCTAATGCTTCTGTGTCTCCATAGATCGCACGACCATCCGCATCGGTGATCAATTCAACAGAAAGAGCCAAATCATTGGAAGGCAGTAGATAGGTAGCCGAATCGGTCGGCACAATTTCTTTACCATTGATTGGTAAAACGCGCGTCAAACGATAATGAGCACCTGCTAAAGGTGTTGTTGTTTGCGTCACTGTGGAAGAACTTGCAGTCTCGCGCTTCACGACGGTAACCGAAGGACTATTCATTACATCAGAAGCGTAGACCGTTTGACCTAGTGCAAGTCCAGCAAGGCTGATAATCAGCACACTAAACAATCGTATGTTGTGCTTCATGCAAAATCCTCCTTCCTAAGAAAAGAGGTACCTCGTTACCGAGGTACACTTTCCTTGCCGTGACGTTTAGCTATTTGCTTGTTCTTTACGACGGTAGTGGATAACTGCTACTCCACCGACAACGATTAATGTGCTTGCTGTGATTAATAGAATCAAACGAGCGTCATCCCCGGTTGCAGGCAAGTTAGGGATCCATTGGTTATCTTTATTGACAACTGTTTGGTCCACTGTATCATCGTTAGCAGCAGTAACTGAAAAGACTGTATCATCTTTATCGAAACCAACTGGTGCAGATGTTTCGACTAAGTAGTAATCTTGTATGCCAGTTTCTGGATCAACTTCCAAACCAGTAAAGTCGATTTTACCAGTTGAGTCTGTTGTTAATTCATAGTCTGTGCCGTCTGCTTTCGTTACAAATTCAGTTCCTGCTGCATCTGTAGCAAGTTTAAATTTCGCGTTTGCCAATGGTTGACCTGCTTCATCAACTTTTTCTACGGTAACATTCCCCATTTTGATGGTTGGCGTTCCTGGATCAGTTGGGTCGACTGGCGTTTCTGTTTCTGTTTCGCCGCCGTCAGGTCCAACATATTTTGTTGTGAAACTGTTGACGATTTCTCCGTCAGTTTTATTTTCTAAAACTTCAGTTATTACGTGGAATTCAAGTTTTGAACCTTCATAAACTTTTAACATACCAGCTTCAGTTAATGTGATTACCAAGTTGTGTGTTGTATCATCAGAAGTTGTAGCAATTGTGTAATCTGTGCCTTGTACCAAATCTTGGTTTTTGCCATCTTTATCAACGAATGTACCTGTAATATCAGCATCTTCTGGTTTTCCAAGAGAAGCGGCATCAATTGGGTCAGTTAGAGTCAAGCTCTTCGCGTAAACTGCATCGTCAGCTCCAGCTGCAGTTTCTGGCGTGTACAAACCAGCAGGAATATCCATCGATAATTTCCAAGTTACATCTTCGCCGGCTTTAACCGATGTTTTGATAGGTTCATTTTCAAGTGTTTTCACTGGATTAAGGTTGATGTCTTTTAAATCATTTTTTGGATAAACATCAACAGTGTAAGACAATGTATCATCAGATGTTGTTTCTGTGCCCTGATCTTTTGTCAGTGGCAACGTTACGATAAATGGAACTGCTGGTGTTTCAACTGCCGCGTTAGGTAATTCTGTTACACGGTAGTACCCATTGGCTGTGCCTAAAGCAAATGATGCTAAGCCGTCTGCATCTGTTTTTGTAGTCACAGGTGTAAATGAAGCATCAGCCACATAGTCAGCCGCTGCTGGAGCTGTATCGCCTGCCCAACCTGCTGGCAGATTTACTTTTTCTACTTTGAATGAGATATTTTCTAATGGTTTATTTGTGCCATCAAGATTGGCTGCATCACCTTCTAAACCAGTTGCTGCTTCTGCGCCTGTTGTGTTTGAATATTTGTGGATATTCAGTACCCGTGGTGATGTAGTATCTGGTACTTCTGCCGCAGCGTATGCTACTTGTCCGTTATCTGAGCCAACTGTCACGAGTGCAGCCGCGCTCATCGTGCCCAACAATGTTCCGCAAACCAATAAGCTACTCAATAATTTGCGGGATTTCTTAACCGTATTACTTTTCATTTCTTTTTCCTCCTCTAGGTTGAGTGTATTTCTGAATAGAGTCGAAGATTTCTTCTTCTCTAGGTTCAGCGATTAGTCTTTGCGAACGAACGACATTCCTTGGATGGCTAAAACAAGCAAGTTGACCAACAGTACTCCGACCAGCCAAATCGTTGGTCGTTTCTGTTGAATGCTGAGGGCTAGTTGATTGCTCATCCAATTTTCTGATTGTTGTTTGCGTTCGCTGTTTGTTGCTTGTGCATTTTTTTCATCGATGCCTAGAGCACGTTGCTCTTTTGCGGTCAATGTTGAAAAAAGTTGCGTTTTTTGTAAAGCACCTTGGACGACCCGTCGATATGGTGTGCCGATACCGTCCTCACAGCGCAGCAAGGTTACTTGCGCGGGTCCGTCTTTTGGTTGATCTAAGACCTCTGTTTGGTTTTCGTGAATCGTCCGATTGACGGTGACACGATAGATCCAAACGGTCGTAAAATCCGTTAAATAAATTTTTGTTCCGGTCGTCACATTTTTTATCCGATGCAATAAGACATCCGCATCTGAAAAATTATGGCTAGCTAAGACGACATTTCCTTCACCTAATGGACGTTCGGGAAAATACATCGCCGCACCGGTAGATAAATTAAGTTCCGTCACTTGATTTAACACTGGCAAATCAAGGTCAACTGACGGGATTGCGAGACGACCGACCCCGGCTTGCGCCATTGTTTCGGCGCGCTTCAAGCGGGCCGTCACTAAGACTTGCATGTCTGCGTCTTGGATCTTCTCACGTTCTTTATCAGTTTGTGAAACAGCCTTTGCTTTATTTTTTGCGGCTTGTGCTTGGCCTTCTGTCAAAGTGACTGAAGTGTCCGGCGGCGTCAATAATTTATGGTAGCCGTCATAGACCCAAAGCGTTGTCGCAAAAAAAAGTAAGGTCGGGATGAGAAAATACTTGAAGATTCGTTTAATCATCAGTTTTCACATCGTTTGCTTCATCCGTATGTTCACTGTCTCCCAGCTCGTCTTCCGGCTGCTTCTCCTTGCGTCGATCGCGGAAGTAGCGATAGATCAGCCACAACAGCAAGAGCAATAAGAAGATCAGCAGCGTTGCGATCCAGATTGTGTCTAACGACCAAACTGTTCGATGAACTGTTTTGACTTCTTTCGCAGCCTTCAAAGGAATTCGTTTGCCATAAACAACTAAGCGGTGACTGTTGATAAACAACGGTGTACACGTCATCAGCGCGGCGAGATCTTTGTCTTGCTGGATATAAAAAGCTTTCACCGCATCTTTATCTTTTGGATCAACGACTTTTTTGTCATAGACTTTATAAGCCGTTTCTTTACCAAAAGCATTCAGATAGAAGACATCACCATTTTTTAGGTAGCGGATATTATCAAATAAAATCTGATTTGCCAATCCAGAGTGTCCCGTAACACCGCTGAGTGTGTTCTTGCCGCCGATTGGCAACGTGGTAAATGGTAGCGTCCCGATCCCGTGATTCAATACCCAGTCAGAATCGCCAAAGTGGATCACCATGTTGATCAAGTGGATACTTGGGATGTTGACAAAGCCAATCGGTGTTTTCAAATCACTTTGAATATCCGTAATCTTGACTTCTTCTGCCGCTTCACCTTTTTGCTGCTGATAGATCATCTTATTATATTTTTTGATCAATTCAATCGTCGCGTTGCCTTTTTCAGGAACTTTTTGTTCATAGTCGGCAACCATATCCTTGCGTTTAGCAAGATCAATCATATCGAAAAAGATCGGTGCTAATAGTAATAAGACGCCCAGAAGGATGACACTGCTGAAAAAAGTGTAGATGATGCGTTTTTTCCGCTTCTTTTTATCAACTTTTTTCTTTGCCACAGATCGTTCATCCCCTCCGTTTCCTGTTGTTTCTTAAATAAAAGCAGTTATTTTTTGAGGATACTTTTTAATATTCTTCTATTAAAAAGACCCTGTTCAGCCACCCCAGTTTGTATCAAACTTTTTGTCAGGTTTGCCGCTTCGTTACAATCATTGTGACAATTTTTAATGTCAAAAATAGAATTCTTTGCCACATTTAAACGCTTTCTGGAAACAAAGCATTTAGTATAATTATAAACTTGGCATAATTATGAACCTTTTTGTAAACCCTTTAGTCTCAAATTTCGCTCAAAAAAATACTCAATCTGAAACTGGAAATGTTCGAAAACAAACTCGCTTTATTTTCGGCAAAATTTAACAAAAAAATCCGAAAAAACAGTGATTTATCAAAGATGTGCAACAATCAAACGATAATCTGAAAAAGGATAAAAATGCTCATCATCAGAAAAATATTCTGATTTGTAATTGTGTTCAAGCTCCTGCAGCATTTGCTCATCCGACCGAAAACCATCATTGTAAATCATCAGCAGTAAATAATAATACAAACGCATATCGATATCGATCAACTGGTGGATCTGATTCAAAAAATCCTCGCCGTCTGCTGTTTTGATGATTTGTTCTGCTTGATCCGCTAATTTTTCATATGCAAAAATAAAGTTGTGGTTTATTTCTGCATTAAAACAGCCAAACGGTGGCAATTGATGTTCTTTTGATAGATTCGATAAGTAGCTTGCACAGTTAAGATCCCACAAATACACTTCGCTCACCTCTTTTGACTAGCATAGCAGAAAAGAAATTCTACTTTGTCTCAAAAAATGAGTTATTAACCACTTAACGTGAAACAGCTTTCACATTTATTGATAACGTTCCCGTATTCATTCATGAAAAAATACCCATTAAAAATAAACCAGATTCATTTCACAGGGTTATTTTTCGTATAATTAAATTTTTGTCTGCGGTTGCTGTCTATCTTTTGAATCCAACAATCGGTTTTGCTGGATGCTCCTCTTTTTTAACTTAATTGTCTTGCTGCAAAGCAACGTTTCCTATGTTGAGCAAGGGAATTCGAACCAGTATTTTCGAGATTTTAGCCAAAGTGTCAGTAAAAATTTATCTTTTTTGCTCAGTTGAATATTTTAGGTATTTATTCGTTAAAAAAATAAGGATTTCGTTTTAAATTATTGTTTTTTTGAGTTAAAATAATTACAATTACCTCTCTTATACTAAAAAGAAATAACTCATTGAAACTATTGACTGGGGGCTCTGCTGTGTACAGAGAAAAAATTTTAGATTCATGGGATGAAAAACAATATAACCTGCTTGCTTTTTTGCATAAAAATAATTTTTCAGCGACAAAAGAAGAATGTCTGCACACGCTTAATTTGAACGTGTCAGTTTTGAATAACTTGATTGTTTCTCTAGAGGCCTTGGCTTCAGAGTCGGGTTTGTTTTCTATCAGCAAACAAGGTCGGATCTTAACCGTCAGTATCCCATTTGATAAAAATTTAGATGATATTTTTCATTATTTATTGCTTTCTTCAATTAAATACCAGATCATTTCAGAGTTGTTCCACAAAGAAACGCTTCATATCCCAAGTATCGAAAAAAATTAGGGATCAGTTACTCTACGTTTTATCGAAAACTGGTTGAAATAAATGTGATTTTGGCTGAGTTCGGCATCAAGATTGAAAATAAAAAGATGGTTGGTTCCGAACTTCAAATTCGGCATTTTTTTGTAGAATTTTATACGATGACACGGACATGGAAATCTACTTCAGAAGAATTCTCTGATAAAGTCGTCTTTGATGAGATCATCAAGCTGAATGACCAATTTCAACTTGAATTATCAGATATCGCGATCGGACGAATCGTCGCCTATTTGATGATCGTAAAATACAGATATTTGCAAAAGAAAGTCGTTCCTGTCAGCTGTGCTTCTGATTGGTTCTTTGATGACGCTTCGTTTAATCGATTCGTTGATGCACTTGTGAAAAGTCCGTTGTACGAACCTGGTAAACTCTTTATGAAGAAATTTTTCTCAGCTTACGGGATCGTTCCAAAAGGCGATGAATCTTTGGCACTGATTTTATTTCTGATGGGAAAACATATCCTGTCCGATGATTCAATCTTGTACAAAAACCTCCTCGCGGTTGAAGCAGAAGCTGATCTCATGACTTATGCGATCAAAAATAAACTTTTGGCTTGCTTTAACGAACACCAGATCATCTCTTCTGATCAACAAGCAGAATTGACCTATTTGATCACGCAAGTCACTTGGCACCACTGCTTCTTTAAAGGGTGGATCGTGACGGAAGATTCTCAGATTACCCATGAGCAATTTAAAAAAGTCGCGGCTTTATTTGACACAAGTGATTTTATCGTTGATTTTTTTGCGAATTATTTTCCTGAGATTGCTCAGAAAATCGATGTTTTAGATTACTACAAGAGTGATCTCTATCAATTGGTCCTTTATTTCCTAAAAGGGAATTTTCCGGGATTGTCGATTGGTGTGCATATCGAAGGCGATCTATTGATGAAAAGAATCTTGACGCCAATGATTATCAAACGCTTGAATTGTTTAGATTTTATTACAGCTTCTACGCTGAAAAAAGGTGCTACTTATGACCTGGTCGTCAGCAACGTGAATTTCCCCGCCATTGAAAATCAAGGCAAGCATTTCTATTTGATCAATCACGAATTTTACAGCAGTGATTTTCAACACATCGAAGAATTCATTTCGATCATCGTCAATGCGGCTACTTTTAGTTACAATCGAGACTTGAATTAAGTTTTTTTGTGTTTAGTAAAACAGTTTTCTACTATTATAATAGCCTTAGTCTTGCATCTGACTAAGGCTATTTTTTATGATTGTTCACAAAAGACCCTCGATCAACTCTTGTTTGATCGAGGGTCTTTTTGATTGATTTGTTCTAGGTACAAATGATTATGCACCTTCGACTAGATCGCGTCGTTTGTATCCCAAGTAACCAACAAACAAGAAGAGAATACTGATCGCGGTGATTACCACAAAGACTGTACCGTCAAACTCTTCCATCGGCAGGCGTGGAATCCAGCTTTGGATTGCTGTTTTTGAGAACCAATCTGGCAAATCAAGAATCCCGCCGAAATAATTTAACGCAAAAGAGTAGCCTAGATATCCATAAATCACTTTTCCGAATTTTGGCAGCCAGCCTAACGCTAACGCCGCCAACCCAATGTAGAACAATACTGATGGTAAGAAATTATAGCCCGCCGCTAAGAAATCAAGCAGATCCATCGTGGATTTATTTTTCATTGCGGAAATCGCCGTGCCACCTAAGCCAGCTGATGCCAATCCGATTCCGACGATTCCGGCTAAAATAGCTAAAAGGATCGTTGTCCAGTACAACTGTCCCCACGTAACTTTTGTGACATAGAGTTGACTCATATGCAGTCTAGATTCTTCTGCAAATAATTTATTGACTATAGCGATTGGTAAAATCGTTACTAAACCGATCATCACCATCATGATCGTTCCGGTAAAGGATTCTTCAATCGATGTGCCTGATTGAGTAAACATTTGTTTCATCAATTCATTTCCGCCAAGAAAGACTTGCATGTCACCATAGATCGAACCATAAGCCGCACCCATTACAACAAAGGCGATCAGCCAGCCGATCATTACCCCTTTATTGATTTTGAAAAACAAACCAGGTACTGACAACAATGATTTTTTAGCTGTCGCTCTTCCTTCACGTTCAGGAAGATAGCCTGCCCCCATATCGCGATGGCCTTCCAATATAAATGCGATCACTGTCAGAACTAAACTAAAAATCACAGCGAACAACAACGGCAGCCAATTATTTTCCGTAAATGGATACGTCAAGTAGATCCAACCCATTGGATTGAACATCGACAGATCGACATTTGATACGTCGGTTCCTGCACGAAAAATATACAACAATCCAACAAGTCCTAGTGTCGAACCTGTTGCACCGGTCGAAGTTGCCATGATCTGCGACATTACAAGTGCCAACACACCGCCGATGATTCCTGCCATCGCGATTGAAGCGCCGAATAAAAACGCACCTTCAGTAGTGATCGTTTTTACACCAAAGCTAGTCATGATCCCGCCGACAGATAAGCCCAACAAAAGATTGATCAGCAATACCTCATTGATTACTGCAAATGAGTTTGCTTGACGTCCGACCCGAAATGAGCGAACCAATTCGGTCAAACCTAATTCTTCTTCTTTTCGTGTATGACTGACTACGTGCAATGCTGAAACGATCATCGCGAACAAGCCGCAAAACAGCAACATCTCATGTGCATACATCGCACCCAAAGTATACTCGGCACCAACTTTGATCGGTGTAGGTCCGACCATTGAGATCATTGCGGGATTTTGCATTGTTTCAAACATCCCTAACAACCCTTGTCCTTTAGCGATTTCCTCAAAGGCTGGAACGTATGCTCCTGAAAACAACCCTAACCCTAAAATCCAAACAATTATTTTTTTCCAATCACGTTTCACGTATTGTGCAAACAACACGTTCCAACGGGCAAATTTTTTATTCATTTTATTTTCCTCCGTTCCGACAATCAGCCTTCGTAGTGACGCATGAATAAATCTTCAAGCGTTGGCGGTACAGATTCGATTTTTGTAACACCCAATTTGGTTGCTTCGATCAAGATATTGTTCATGGCTTCATTGTCAGCAGAAAATGTTGCTTTGCCGTCTTTTTGTACAAAGTCATGGACACCGGCAATTGTCGCAAGTTTTTCAACTTCGCCTTTTGTCACCAGTGTAACGGTCGACCGTGTCAAGTGACGCAATTCATCCAGTGTTCCTGTTTCAACGACTTCACCGCGGCGAATGATTGCAACTTTATCAGCTAAACGTTCAACCTCGCTCAAAATATGCGAAGACAATAGAATGGCTTTGCCATCATTCTTGATTTTTTCGACCTCTTCTTGGAAAACAGCTTCCATCAATGGGTCCAAACCTGAAGTTGGTTCGTCTAAAATATACAAATCAGATTCGACTGAAAGTGCGGCAATCAAACCGACCTTTTGCCGATTTCCTTTAGAATATCCTTTGGCTTTTTTCTTTGGATCCAATTCAAAACGTTTGATCAAATAATCGCGTTTTGCTTTGCTTCCGCCGCCATGAAGTTTGATAAATAAATCAATGATCTCGCCGCCAGTCAAACTTCCCCAAAGTGCGACGTCACCAGGCACGTAAGAAATTCGTTTATGGATCTCAAGGCTGTCTTTCCAGACATCTTTTCCAAATATTTGAACATCGCCCGCATCTCGATTGATGATCCCTAATAATGTTCGGATCGTCGTTGATTTTCCTGCACCGTTCGGTCCGATAAACCCAACGACTTCACCGGCATTTACTGTAAACGAAACATCTTTCAACGCTTGAAATTTCCCAAATTTTTTCTGCAGCCCTTGTACTTTCACAATTTCTGTCATGGTACGTAACTCCCTTTTCTTTCGACATAATTTTATAACGAGCTTTCCAGTCCAAAACTACCGGTCTTTTATTATGAACTTTATATTTAAAAATAGTTCATAATACCCCCTGTTTACCCTTCGTTTCAAACCAAAGTTCTTTTACAGCTCCAATAATATTCCTTTTTATTTTTACAGTCAACAAAAACATTTGTATTTTTGAACTCTTTATCTTATTGTAAGTTCGTATTCTTTCCTATATAATATGTACGACGATAGTTTTGAACTATAAATTATCAAAAGTTCTTTTTATAGAAAGCGGGTAGTATTAATGGATGGTTTTGAACGCAGAACCGAAGAAAAAAAGAAACGAGTGTTGCGGGCCGCCTTTGACTTGATGAACAGCGATACAGGAATTGAGAATCTGACAATCGATGATGTCGCTAAAAAGGCAAATGTTGGAAAAACTTCTATTTTTAAATATTTTGGCAGTAAGGAAAATCTGATCCATGAAGTATTTATTCGTTCAATGGAAGAAATGGGCAACAATGCCAAAAAAATTATGGCAAAAAATGCGCCATTTGAAGAAACGTTGATCGCCATGAGTCAAGTCAAAATCGAATACCTCGATAAAATCAACAAACAATTTTATCTAGATCTAATGAAGTATTACACTAAAAAAGAAGACTCCGGCTTTACTCGCATGATGGAAGAGTACACGAAACAAAGTTTTGGAATCATGTTGGATCTGTTCCACCGCGGCCGCAAAGAAGGCAAAGTCGATTTGAAGTATTCGGATGAGTTTTTGATGTTGTATTTTCAAGCGATCATCGAAGGGATCTCCAATCCGCAAATCTATGAAAAAATCATGCCGTACACAGCCGAATGGACAGAAATGTTAGTCAAAGGCATCGCGCCAAAAAATAATCCGATTGACAGCTCACAATTCTAAAATCTGATTCAATCAATCTGAAAGGAAGATCGTATGACTAAAGGAAGGATCGTCATTATTACTGGAACGCCTGCAACGGGCAAAAGTACGGTCTCCGCCTATCTTTCAACTCACTCTGATCAAGAAAAATCAGTCCATATGCACACCGATGATTTTTATCATCTGATCAAAAAAGGCAGCATTGCTCCTCATCTAGCAGCAGCCGATACTCAAAATGGTGTCGTTATCGCGGCCTTTTTAGCCGCAACAAAAGTTTTTGCTGAAAATGGTTATGAAGTAATCGTCGACGGAATCATCGGTCCGTGGTTTTTGACTCCGTGGATCACTGCCGCAGCCGATTATGATATTCACTATATTATTTTACGGGCTTCAAAAGAAAAAACGCTTGCCCGCGGAATTCAGCGTGAAAAACGGACAGCGCAAACAACTACTGAATTGATCGAAGTGATGTGGGATCAATTTAATCAATTAGGCGCCTTCGAATCCCATGTGATCGATACGACCACACAGTCTGTCGAACAAAGTGTGGCAAAAATCAAAAGCCATCTCCAAGATCGTTCGCTGCTTCTTTCAGCAAGTGAACCAAAATAAGTAGCAGCGGCAATCCTTTTTTCATACAGTAGATTCTTCCACTTTCGCGAGAACAATTATTCGTCTTAAATTGAATTTCGTAGTAGAATATACTTACTTATTGGAAGCAAACTTTCCGATAATCATTTACATAAAGGAGGGCATCTATTATGAAAAATATTGGTTTTTTAAGTTTTGGTCATTGGATGGATCAAGGATCACTTGTTAAAACAGCAGAAGATTCTTATTTACAATCCATTGAATTAGCAGTTGAAGCAGAAAAAATCGGGATCGACGGTGCATATTATCGCGTGCATCATTTTGCGAACCAAATTGGTTCACCCTTCCCATTACTTTCAGCGATTGGCGCAAAAACCAGCAAAATCGAAATCGGAACCGGGTTGATCGACATGCGTTACGAGAACCCCTATATGATGGCGGAAAATGCTGGACTAACAGATATCATCACCCAAGGAAGAGTCCAACTGGGCGTGGGTCGTGGTTCACCTGAACAAGTTCTTGACGGCTGGAAATATTTTGGCTATGACTACAGTGAAGAAGAAATCAAAGATGTGACCCGTGAACGGACATTGGAATTTTTGAAATTGCTCGAAGGCGGCTATTTTGCTGAACCAAATCCGCAGCCAATGTTTCCGCAAGGTCCTGGCAAATTACGGCTAGAACCTTATGCAGAAGGTTTGCGTCAACGAATTTGGTGGGGTGCCGGCTCACAACAAACAGCGATCTGGGCTGCGCAACATGGCATGAATTTACAATCATCTACTTTGGTAAATTACGAAACCAATGAACCTTTCCACGTTCAGCAAGCAAAACAATTGCGTGCTTACAAAGAAGCTTGGAAAGAAGCCGGACATGACTTTGAACCGCGGACATTAGTAACGCGTTCGATCCAACCGATCACGACTGATTTGGATCGTCAACTCTTCGGCAACCAAGGCGACGATCCAAACTATGATCAAGTCGGCTTCCTTGCTTATCATCAAAACCCAACAATTTTCGGTAAAACATTTGTCGGCGAACCCGACAAACTCGTGAAAGAATTGGCAGAAGATGAAGCAATCAAAGAAGCAGATACTGTATTAGTTACGATTCCTAACACATTAGGCGTAGAATACAATATCCACTTACTTGAAACATTAGTTAAAGATGTCGCTCCAGACTTAGGCTGGCGCTAAAAAACAGGTGTTGCGGATTGACCGCAACACCTGTTTTATTTGCTATTCTGATGGTTTGCCGTTAATAAACCAGTTTGATTTTTTCGTTCATGATTTGATTGGTCCGTTCGATAAAATAACCGCGAGATAGATCTTGCCCTTGATTGACATGGATCATGTGTTGCGCCGCCAATTCATCGGTATAATCTTTTAACGCATAGGTTTTATATGTTTGATAATTGTCACCAATGTACGTGATCGTCGGCCAAAATTCAACTTGCTCGAAGGTAACGGCTTTATTTTCTTTGTTATAATCAATCGTCCAGCGTCCCATACCACCCAACATCCGATCATTTTCTGCTTGGGAAGAAATAAAATTTCCTAATGAATACATCACTAATGTTTGATTGCCTGACTTGCCCGTCAAATAATCCATCGGTTGGATGACGTGAGGATGCCCGCCAACGATCACATCTACCCCAGCATCGCTCAACAATTGAGCCAACTGCGTTTGTGTTTCATTTGGCGTGAATTGATATTCTTCGCCCCAGTGCATACTGACGATTTGGATGTCGCTTTGCTCATTCAACAACTGCATATCTTGCGCAATTTGTGCCTCATCAATCAAATTGACTAAATACTCTTTTCCAGCAGGCAATGCGATTCCATTCAGTCCATACGTGTATGACATCAAACCGACTTTTACGCCTTTGATATCTTTTACTTGAAATCGTGGAGATTCGGCAGATTTTTGCGATCCGGTCGTTGCAATATCCGGATACTTTTCCAAATATTCTAATTGCTTGACGATTCCTTCCTCCCCTCGGTCCATCGTGTGATTGCTGGCTGCTGATAGCCAATTGAAGCCGGCGGTATGCAAGGCATCCAACACTTGTGTCGGTCCATTGAATGCAGGATAGCCTGACAAGCCCAATTCTTCTCCCGCGCAAATCGTTTCCAGATTGATATAAGAGAGATCCCGGTCTTCATTCAAATAACGCGTTGGTTCATACATTTCATCAAAACGATACGTCCCATCCGGCTGTTTGAGATGTTCATAAATATAATCATGGATCAAATTATCTCCCACCGCAGAAAAATTCAACTGGACCGAAGAATTTTCCGAACCAGCAGAAGAATCTCCCACTGTTTTTTCGACCGATTTATTTCCACACCCACTGAAAAATAAAAAAACAAACAAACTGATTCCCAAAAACTTTTTCATTTTCCAACTCCTAACGTGTCCTTATTATTCGCTAAGACACTTCTGTTTAATAGCTAACCCGGCTACATTAAATAACGAATAACTAAACTCTTGAATGGTTCGCGGAAACTTAGCCAAAATAAACTTTTACCAACAAAAACGCTGTGATCATCGCAGCTTTCAAATGAGCTTCCTCGCACAAAAACCTTGCGAGTAATTTGTAAAAAAAGACAGTCAGAAACGGACTGTCTTGCTCGAACTTTATCTTAAACCAGCTCAAAATTCGGCTGCTTTTATTTAAAAAGTCACAGTCTTATCTGCCCACTCTACCATTTCAACGCAATCAAACATCGTTGAGATTGGACAAGCAGTTTGATCTTCTAAATGGCGCGATTTCAAACAGGTTCCGCACGCTAATAATTCTCCGCCCAAATCTGTTAATTTTTGCATTTCAGCCGGCACATCGTATTGCTCGTCTTTGATACTTTCTACTTCTACGGCTTCACCCATCAAAAAGAATTTGACTTCATGTTTTTTCTTCAATGCCGCTACACCAAAACGAAAAGCATTCCACGCTTTTTCATGTTCCTTTGTCTCTAAAATAATCGCTACTTTCATCACACGCACTCCTCACCAAAAATATCACTACTGCTATTCAAGTCACTATAAAGTATATCGCTTTCAACTACTAAAAACAATCCAGTAAAAAACAAGGTGTTCTCTAGTATTTATTGCAGATGAACCAACGCTAGGCTGTGCTTCTACTCACTTTGGATCGGAATTTCTTATTGGTGCTTACAAAAATCTGCTGAAGCAATTTAATTTCAATTTTTAGTCCCTCTTAGATATGTTAAAATGGTTTTGTTTCCAATCTTTATAAGTAAAACATAAAAAAGGAGATTCCCTTGCTGAATAAACAACCTTTATTTATCTGGTTTCAAAATCAAAACAAGAAAATCAAACGAGCAATCGTTCTTATTTTTGTTGCAATCAGCTTCTTTTTATTATTTATGCTTATTAAATTTCTACTAACCAACAACTTGGCTTGGTTGGAAGGCCGCTGGTACAATCAAGATGAAAAATTAAAATTAAAGACCGAAAATCGGCACTATACTACATGGGATGTCACAGAAAACGGGATCAAAATCATTGATAATGGGCGAGTAACCGTTGATTCAACGACCAAAAACATTTTTTTGGTCAATGACAATGCAACTACGAAGGTCCATGTAACTAAGCTGAATCGGCATCAATTGAAATTAAAATTGATTTATCACAAGAAAGTTGCAAAGACAATGACTCTGCAAAAGAGCAAGCACTGAAGAAAAACGTAAGAGCAAAAACTAAATATAGGAGGACTTAGTTGATGAAAAAGAAGGTATTACTTGTTGGCACTATGTTAGTATCCAGTTTGGTGATGTCTGCCACAATTGTTTTAGCTGAAGATACTGTCAGCTCGTCAGAAGCGGCGACAGCAGCGGAAATTGAAGAAGCGGTGAATGAGCAAAGTTCTGATTATCAAACAGTTGAAAATACTGAAGCTACAGCCAATCAAGAAAATGAAACTTCTCCTAGTACCAAGCCTCAAACAGCAATTATAAATGGAGAACAAGTCGTACTTGAACCGCCAGTCAAAGCAGGAAAAGCCGAAGCTGATGCTACTCAGGCACCGAAGGAAGAACTGCGTGAAGGATTTGCTAGCAGAGCAAGATCCGCTCGATCAGCAAGCGTTCAAACGATCCCGATGTATCGGTTGTACAATCCAAATTCCGGCGAACATTTTTATACAGGAAATGCTGCTGAACGGGACAAAGTTCAAAAAGCCGGTTGGCGCTATGAAGGCATCGGTTGGCAAGCGCCTCTTTCTGGCGACCCTGTATATCGGATGTACAATCCCAATGCAGGCGATCATCATTATACGATGCTTGCTAGTGAACGGGACAATTTAAAACGACATGGTTGGCGCTATGAAGGAATCTCTTGGTATTCTGATAAAAACAAAAGTATCAAAGTCTATCGCGCATACAATCCAAATGCTAAGGCTGGCTCTCACAATTACACCATCGACTACAATGAACAAAAAAATATTATCAAACATGGCTGGCGTGATGAAGGCATCGCTTGGTATGCAACCGGCGGCGGGCAACAAAACAATGACAATTACAAATTGTTAGGTGTTAAAAATTATAATCAATATGCGCTCGGTGCACCAAGCGGTTGTGAAGGAGCCTCATTGCTTCAAGCTTTGCAATACAAAGGAAAGATTACTAACTGGGGACTCGTTCAATTTTTGAATACTATCCCTAAATCGACTAATGGAAATCCGAATAATGGCTTCGTCGGTTCGCCTTTTAGCGAAAATTCTTATACGTATTCAGCTATTTACCCCGCTCCGCTTACTACCTGGGGGAAAAAATATGGAAATGTGACGAATATCTCTGGAAGTTCATTGAACACCTTGCTTAATGAAGTCAAAAATGGAAACCCAATTGTCACTTGGGTCACGATCAACTTTCAACCCCTTCAATGGGGAAATTGGAATTTTGGTGTAGCCGCAAATAACAATCATGCAGTCACACTTGATGGCTACAACAAATCTAGCAATCAAGTCCATGTCTCAGACCCGATCAGCGGTTCGTACTGGTTGAGTCGGACCACTTTTGAAACAATTTACAATGCTAGAAAATATGCTGTCGTTGTGAGATAAAATAAATCTATACTGAAACACTTAAAAAAGACCGAAGATCGCCAACTGTTGTATTGGCATCTTCGGTCTTTTTTTGTTTAATTAAGCTTGACTTGCTGAGACTAGTTTTTTACCTGTCATTTCTTCATAGTCATTGACCATGATTTCCCATGCTTTTGCAATGTCTTCATCCAAACCGAACAGTCCGCTGCGTCCAACGATATAAATATCTGGATCCGCCGCATCAATTCGTTTGAATGATTTCCGATTGGAAGATCCATCCATTTCAATCACATAGTTGTAGCCTTTTTCTTCCCGCAGTTTTCGTAAAGCAACGATTTTATCTAACGTACTTTCGATAAAGCGCTGACCGGCAAATCCTGGATCGATCGTCATGATCGTAATTTTATCGACTAATTCGATATAAGGAAAAATTGCTTCGATCGGTGTTTCAGGGTTTAATACGATCCCGGCTTTTAGTCCTGCATCATGAATTTGATCGATCAAACGAAAAGCCAATCCATCTAGTACTTCAGCATGCATACAGATCCATTCACAGTTTAGACCGATCAGTTGCTGTACCCAAAAACTTGGATCAGTCACCATTAAATGTGCTGACATCGGCAATGTAGTGATCTTTCGTAATTCTTCGATAAACCAAGGTGATAAAGTAATATTTGGTACATAATGTCCGTCCATGATATCGATATGATAAGAATCTACATGGTTGTTTAAAAAGGTGATTTGTTCTTTAAATTTGTCTAAGTCCATCGTCATCAATGATGGTGAGAATTCTACTTTATGCATGTGCTACCACTCTTTCTTTATTAAAAGATTTGAATATCTTCTAAATTAATGTCCTCTTCTTCTTTTTCAACTTGTTTTTCAGCGTCTTCTTCTGTGACATTTTTCTTGATGATTGCTAATACAATCGCAGTTACGAATACATTAACTAAAATCGCGATGACACCCGCCCATGGTCTGGACATAGTTGGGATCATCAAGACACCGCCAAATGGAACAGTTGCGTCAGCTCCTAAGATCATTGTAGTTGCACCGCCGGCAAATCCGCCAATCGCAGTCGCTATGACACCGCGTACGATATCATTCATGACTAGTGGGATGACACCTTCAACGATATTGATAACACCCATTGGTACCGCTGATTTTAAAGTCTCAACTTCTAATTTCGTATAGATATTTTTTCCGAATAATTTTGCGATGAAAAAAGCTAGTCCAAAGCCGATTGGCGTTGCTGTATTGACTAACTGCAATGCTGTGATTGGTCCATTTACTCCTTCAGCTTGCATCGTTAAAACAAAAGCAAATACAGTTTTGTTGATTGGACCGCCATAATCGACCCCGCTCAATAAACCGATGACTCCGCCAAAGATTAATAGTGAGGAGTTTCCTAGTCCATCTAAGAAATTTGTTAATAATGACGTTAATGCTGCGATCGGTGTACCAATGATATACACCATAATGAGTCCGCCAATAATCGAGGTTAAAAACGGAATCACTAATGTTGGCATCAAACCTTTTGCCCAATTTGGTAATTTGACGTATTTTAAAACTGCTAATACGAGATAACCTGCTAAATAACCGCCTAAAATTCCGCCAATGAAGCCCGCTCCAATTGCATTGGCTGTCAACCCGATGATAAATCCAGGTGCGATACCGGGTTTTCCGCCGATTGAAAACGAGATTCCCGTTGCAATGACTACTGGTAACAATCCTAGACCTTTACCGCCCATTGTTGCTAAAGCATCCCAGATCGTGAATTTCCCTTGTACTAAGGCATCTTGGCTTGTCCCGCCAAATGCCATCCCAATAGCGATCAAGAAACCCGCTCCACAGACAATCGGAATCAAATAAGAAATCGCTGTCAATAAATGACCTTTAAGATTTAATGCTTTAATTTTTTTCATTTTTCTCCCTCCATCAAGCGAATGCTTCAACAACGTCTTCTGGCCTTTTCGCCTGCAACAGTTCTTCAATAACTTCATCGTTTCCTAATTTTCTAGCAAATAAAGATAATAATTTCAAATGCTCGTTCGCACCTTCATTGTCATTGCCTACCGCGAAAAGAATGATCCCTTTCACGCCTTTACCGTCTAAACTTTCCCACGGGATTTCTTCTTGATTGATCCCGATTGCGACGCCGACTTTGTTGACGTAGGCACTTTTTCCATGCGGAATTGCGATATAATTGCCAATACCTGTTTGACCCTCTGCTTCACGGGCATAAATATCTTCGATGAATCCGCTTACTTCAGAAATATAACCATTGGCTAATAACTGGTTCGCCAAGTCATGCAAGGCTTCGTCTTTTGTTTTGGCCGTCATGTTCGTCTTGACGATTGCTAGATCCACGATATCTTTTACTTCCATTTGAATCCCTCCTGCTTCCATAAATAATCAACGACTAAGCTTTTTGTGTAACGACTTCTTGTGCTTTTTCCAATAATTTATTTGGTGATTTGACAGCGACCTCGGTTGGTACTTGGATGATCCGTTTGCCGTCAAAACGTTCCCGACCAGAAATTTTTACATCGATCGCTAAGATTACGATGTCTGCTTGGTCGATCTCTTCTTGAGTCAGTTTGTTTTCGATCCCGATCGTTCCTTGTGTTTCTACTTTCATTTCATAACCCGCTTTTTTTGCGGCATTTTCTAATTTTTCTTGTGCGATGTATGTGTGAGCAATCCCCACTGTACATGCTGCTACTCCGACGATTTTCATTTTGTTTCCTCCTCTAATAGTTGGTGAATTTGTTCTTCACTTTCACTGTTTAATAATGCTGCTAAAAACTCATCATCCGCCAACCGGCGCGTGAATTGTGCGATTCTTTGTTTCATTGTTTGATGCTCATTGCTTTTCATCAAAATGGTGACAATCAGTTGGACTTCCGGCGTTTCTTCATCTAGATCAACAGCTTTTGCCAAACGAATCAGTAAAATGTGGCTTTGCTTGATTTTAGGACTTTCTAAGTGAGGCAAGATGACATGTTCTGAAATCATTGTATTGCCGATTTTTTCTCGTTCTTGCAATAAAGCAACCAATTCCTCTGCGGCTTCTTCATTGGCGTGTGCCGCAATAAAGTGTTGGATTTGCTCACGGCTGTAGAGCGGTTGATCCACGACTACTTGGAAAAAATTATCGTTCATCATAAATCGCCTCGATTTTCTTTTGCAGTCGATTTTGATCGTCCTTAGTAAACATCGCGCTGACTAACAAAGAAGGAACCTGGATCGCCTCACTCACACTGACTGTCGTCAAGATCAGATCAATCCCTGGATATCTTTCCATAAAACGTTTTGCATCGCGCGAAGCGATCACATCGACGATCTCTAATTCAGGAAATTTTTTCTCGACTTTCACTCGTAGAAGTTCTGAAGTTCCGACACCGGTCGTACACATGATGACGGTCCGAATCGGCAACTGATTTGTTTCGATGATTCGAGCAAAATATAAACTAATGAAGCCATTCTCATCCTCACTGATCTTTGGTAGATCAAAACGCTGACTCACTTCATCAGAAACGTGAGTAACATCTGTAAAAATCACTTCATAAGTCATCTTGATCTGGTCCAATAAACTATTTTTTACATGGATCCCGTTATTCAAACGATTGATCATCGGCTTGATATGATTTGCCAAATCAAGAAAAATCGAATCTCCTTTGATCGGAATATTTAAGCGTTGGCTCATTCCATCTAGATAGACGTTGGTGATCTCTGCGACTTTCGGTGAAAATTTCGTTACTTTACTCAACGATCCTTGCATCCGTGAAGAAGTTAGGTATTGATAAAGATAATAGATCTCTGATTCAGGCAGTTCTCGCTGCAGATATTGCTCAACATTTTGAATAGCTGCTTTGGAAACTTGATAAAGTGTTGTATCTTGCTGCAACCGTTCTTGTTCACTTTTTGAAAGCAATTCGCGTTCCTCACTTGGCAGTTGTTGGACTTTGCGCAAACGGCTGATCAATATATATAAATGAGAAAAAATATTGATATTATACGGATACGGAATCGTCATTCCTAGTTGCTTTTCGATCAATTTTATTTGATCTAAGATAAACAACACATCATAATTATTAAAATTCAACTCCGGATTATTCTTTAAGTCATCGATCTCGACGATATTATGCATTTGGATCAAATCAGAAATTGCGCGACGAATATTGGCTTCTTTGCCTAAAACAGCCAGTGTCCGTTGTTTCCGTTCAAGCTTCAGCTCATAACGTTGCAAGTATTCTGCAATGATTTGTTCATCACCGAAGATCACCGACTCGCCAACATAATATTCTTCAAATAAATCATAGACATTTTTCGCATTAGGGGAAGAAAGTAACAGTTCCTCCATCACTCGATTCCTACGCTCTTGCGGTGAATATTGACTCCGTTGACTGGGTTGAAAGTTGGTTTGACTGATATATTTCTCGTAATTTAATTTGTAGCCCCGCCCCTTTTCTGACTGAATCAGTCCTTCGCCGTGTGTTTCATTGATCTTCTTGATCAGGCGATAAATCGTTTTTTGCGAAGTTCCTAGGTGCTCCGCCAATTCTTCAGACGTCACATAGTCATGTCGTTTTGCTAGAAGTAGTAACAGCCCTTGTTCACGATTTTTCTTTGCTCCCATGGCTATCGACCTCCCCTTCTTGTTTTTATCATAACCTGTTAAAAAGAAAACGTTTCACTCGTTTTTGTCCGTTGCAACGGACAAAAAATAAAACTATCCTACTTATTATAGTCAGGAATAGTTAAAAATGTGGGAAAAAACAACGAGCTGCTCATTCCGCAAATCAAAAAATACGCGAAAAAAGAAGCCGTGACAAAAAATTGTCACCACTTCTTCCTCTGATATAGATAGTGTTCTCATAAGCCAAAATTTTAAAAAGAACTAAGAAACAATTTTCAAAAAAATTCTTGTTTTTTGAGACTTCTTGCTTCCAGAATTTTTTTCAATTACCAACCACCCGAGGCACCGCCACCGCCGGATGAACCGCCGCCAAAAGATCCCCAAGAAGAGCCGCCGCCAGATCCTTTGTCATTGTCTGACCAGTTGCTGGAATTATAATTCGATGCTAGATACGCGGTTGTCAATATCTCACCGTTTCCTCCATACAATGTATCGCCAATCAAAATACGGCCGAACATTTTCTTTTCCGCAGCTGGATTTTGCAATAGTCTTCCTTGAGCGATCGCACGCTGAACAGCTCCCGCAGATAATCCAATCAATAGACCGCTCAGCAAAATGTTGTATAGTTCCGTTTGTTTGCTGATTTGCAGCAAGTCTTCCTCTTCTGTGACTGCAGCCGTTTCTGATTGATAGTTTTTATAGTTTCGCTTCAATGCAGCCCGTGCTCGGAAAAGATTGCTCACAACAAGTACACTGATGAAAACGAGCAGAATTAAGCCTACCATTGCGGCCCAGTGAAGAAATACTAGCTGTGTCCGCTGACTTTCAACATTTTTGATTTGTGAATCGACTAAGGCAGTCTTCGTATTCATGATCGCAAAGACTTCATCCAACACTTGATTGACACCAGTGTCATAATCTTCATCTTTGAACGCATCGACGACATCGTCATTGTTGATAATGTCATCCGCCTTACCGTCAGGAATCAGTCCTTCCAAGCCGTAACCCACTTCCAAGCGAAATTCTCGATCATCCAGCGCAATCAAATACAAAACACCATTGTTTTCGGTTTTATCTCCAATTCCTAATTGATTGAAGATCGCATTCGCATAGGATTCGATATCTTCTCCGCGGGGCAATTCCGGCACCGTGACAACTTCTAACTGCGCGCCATTCGTACTTGCTGCCAATTGTTTGTTTAACTGATAAATTTTACGTTTGGTTTTCTGACTCAACATACCCGCGTTATCGGAAACAAAAATATTGTTTTTATTGATAGTCAAACGACTATCTGTTCCGTCGATCGCTACCTGATAATTATCGGCTTTTTGGGGATATTCCTTCAAATTAGCTAAATTGTTATTCAAGGTCGTTTTAAAAGACTGGTTGTTCGTGGCTTTTTTTCCGTCCAAAATGTCTGCTCGGTCTTGTCTCAAAGTCGTCAACTGCTGATCGTAGGTTGCTTTTTTATTTCCATATCCGTCAGTTGCTAAAAGATTGTACAGACCTAGGCCGCTGATCACTAAGATAACGACTAAAATCAAAGACAAGAATCGATTGCGTCTGCGTAACTTGCGATAATTCTCAACGATTTCTTGCTGGAGTCGTTTGCCTGAAGTACGCTGTTTTTGTTTCATTTTTTTCACCCATTCTTATTCAAAACTGACAGCTGGCACTTCTTTTGCCGTATCGTCAGCTTCGAAGTTCGCTTTTTTCTCAAACCCTAAAACTTTTGCTGCCAGATTTTTTGGGAAACGAACTAGACTTTGGTTGTACTCATTGACTTGTTCAATATAATTTTTCCGTTCGACTGAGATTCGATTTTCTGTTCCTTCTAATTGAACCATCAGTGTTTTGACGTTTTCATTTGAAGCCAATGTTGGATAATCTTCTTGAATGACATTCACCATTGTTCCTAACCCTTGATTGATTTGTTCATTTGCGGCATTTTTTTCAGCCGGCGTGTTCGCATTATTATAGGCTTTACGTGCATCCGTGATTTCTTTGACGATGGTTTCTTCATGCTGCATGCTACCTTTGACACTATTTACTAGATTTGGGATCAAATCGGCTCGGCGCTGCATCACATTTTCAACTTGAGACCATTTTGCATCGACATTATTTTCAGCTGAAACTAGCGAATTATAGGTGGCAATAAAATACACTCCGATTGCTAAAACGATGACGGCAATCCCAACGACAATACCTGTGCCTCTTTTTTTCATTTTTATCCCAACCTTTTTTATTTTTTTCTTTCTGATTGAGCTAATTATAGCACTCACACAAGCATACACCTCAGACTTTTGACTGATATTTCGCTTCGTTAACAAAAAGAAAAACTTCTTCCAGTTAAACAGCCCAGCAATCACCCATTTTTTAGAATAATTTCTTTACTCATTAGGTTTTTTAAGCTAAAAAAATAAGCAGCCTTTCTTTTACGACTGCTTACAATTAACGATATTATCTGATGGCAACTGCAAATTTTTTCAATTGATAACTAGTTTCGAATTTATCTGCCGTCACCCAATATTTTCCAGCGTTTGGATCAGAGACATGATACATATCTTTAGCTTGATTGTACCCATCCAAGGTTAGAACGTGGGCATTATCGATTCCTGTCCCCCAAAAATAATTGCCATACTGCGGACTTGCAAAATTCAATGTAACATAGACGACAACCGGATGGCCATTGCGCAATTCTTGTTTTAAGGTTGCGGGTGAACTGCCAGAAATATTAACCGTCTTCCCATATTTACTACCCCAGCTAGTTAACGGTGCGGGGAAAATCGATTGGTAAACGCCAGACATTACAATATCCGGACGACCAGCAAACCCATGATTAGGATTTTTATCTGCAGCTAAGGGCATTTCTTTGATAAAAGTTTTTAAACTATAATTTTTTGCGTAGCCTTTTGCTTGCAACCCTTGCAATAAAGCGGCGGCTTCACACCCCATCGGCAGACCTGCTGAATTTTGGTTGATGTACGGAACATTTAATAGAATATCATTAGACGCATCCATTGGTTCAGCATTCCAGGCGATTCCTTCATAGCGCCAACCTGAGCGTTTTAAATTATCTCGTTCATTCGTATCTAACGTGTAATGGTGTGTGCCGGTTTTTGCGTTAGGATTGTACAAACGATAAAGCGGCGTCCCTTTTGCAGGAGAGTACCAAGCGATTCCTTCATAACGCCAGCCCGCTCGTTTCAGATTATCCCGTTCATTCGCATTTAATGTATAGTGGTGATCGCCTACGTTAGGATTATATAATCGATACACCGGATTGCCGCTTGTCGGCGCATTCCAGCCGATGCCTTCGTAACGCCAGCCGACTCGTTTCAAATTATCCCGTTCATTTGTATTCGCCGTATAAAAATGTTCCCCGCTATTAGGATTATAAAGCCGCGACATCGCGACTCCGGCTTGTGCAGAAACAGGTAAAATGATCATTCCAATCATTAGACCTATCAACAAACCTATCTTTTTCATTCAATCGTCTCCTCATTATTTTTGTTTTCTTGTGCCTCACTCCACTGGCAGATGAACTTGGCGCATTCTTCAATCGCATCAAAGGTACTGGTCTTTCGTCGGATCAAATAAAAATTTCGTTTGAAACTATCATCCAGTCTTTGATACGCGATCCCTTCTGCCGCCCGCTCTGAAATCACGGAACAACCGAATCCTTGTTTCAGTAATCCAACGATGACTTCGTTGTTTTGGACTTCGATGACCGGATCGCCGATATCTTTTTCTTCTAAAAAACGCTTCGTATAATAATAGACGCCCGAAGTATTTTCTCGGACCAGCCACGGACCCGCTTGGGTATCCCCTGCCAAGACGAGTTGATCTTCCATCAATGAGGCACGTTTGATCGTCGGCGCAGACAATGGTTTTTCGATAAAGCCAAGATCTACTGCATGATGCTCAACTGCTTGTAAAACTTCTAAAGAATTCATCATCTGAACACTGAAACGGATCTGCGGAAATTTTTGATGCAGCTGAATCAAGAGCTTCGGTAAAATATAATTCGCAAACGTATGGGAGGCACCAATCACACAGCGAATGATCTGCTGCTGATTCGTTTGGACAGCGTGATACAAATTATCCCAATCATCAATCAGATCGATCACTCGTTCATACAAGATCTCTGCTTGCGGTGTCGCCAAAACTTCTTTTCTTCCGCTGCGAATAAATAATTGCGTATTTAATTCATTTTCCAGCTGTTTGATTTGAGACGAAACTGTCGGCTGCGAAATAAACAAAATCTCTGAAGCCCTGGAAAAATTTTTCGTCTCATAAACTACTTTAAACGTTTCAAGCCACTTAAACATTAAGATCCCTTTCATTACTTTTTTCTATCTAAACTATTATATCAATAAATTATAATAATGAAAATTATTGGTTATAATCTATTTGACGAATAACGCGTCTTCAAATGGCGTGAATGATAGCTAGTCAAATTTTATTATTAAGAAAGGAAGTAGCTGATGTTTCTACAAAATAAATGGACCCCTATTTTACCAGGATTTCTTTTAGCTTTGGCTGTCGCGATTGGTGCTAAACTTTTGGCATTGCTTTTGCCGCAGTTAGGCGGAGCTACTTTAGCGATCTTGTTAGGAATTATTTTAGGCAATACAGTCTTTCATCAACCGGTTTTAGCGGTGGGAACTAAGTTTGCGGAAAGCCGACTGTTGGAGTATTCTGTTGTCTTGCTCGGTTTTACTGTGACTTTCCAAACCATTGGTGAGATGGGGATCAAAGGTCTGATCTTTATCTTATTGATTATGACGACTGTCATCACCGGCGCTTATTGGGTCGGTCGCAAACTAGGCTTCAATGAAAAAATGGCGCTGATGATGGCTGGCGGAAATGCCGTCTGCGGCTCCTCTGCGATTGGTGCGATTGCTCCGGCAATTGACGCAAACGACGAAGAAAAAGGCCAGATCATCACCCTCGTCAATTTATTAGGCACCGTTATGATGCTGACATTGCCGTTTTTAGGCTTGTCGCTTTTTGGCGACAACTTATTACAAAAAAGCGCCTTGCTGGGCGGGACTTTACAATCTGTTGGCCAAGTCGTCGCCGGTGCCAGTCTGATTAATCCTGAAACGGTCAAATACGCGATGCTGTTTAAAATCACTCGAATCATTTTTTTAGTCGTCGTTGTATTCCTCTTTGAACGCAAGGCTCAACGAACCGGACTAGTCAAAGCTAAAGGAACAAAGAAAAAATTTCCGATTCCTTGGTATGTCACGGGATTTTTACTTTTTTGTATCATCAACAGTCTCTTTTCATTGCCGTTAATTTTTAGTGAGAGTGCGCATTTTATCAGCACTTGGTTTGAGACTACTGCTCTTGCGGCAATTGGCTTGCGGTTAGATTTTTGTAAATTTTTGAAAGAAGGACCGCGCTTTTTACTTTATGGATTATCTGTTGGAACACTACAGACACTTGCCGCTATCTTGTTTATTTTCCTTTTGCATATCTAAAAAACGTGTGACAATTTTTTGTCACACGTTTTTAGAATAAATAATGTTCCAACCACTTTAGAAACAGGCTGTTTTTTTTGATTGTTTATTTCTATCACAATGACTTCCTACTCTACCACTGCGACAACTTCTACTTCTACTAATGCACCTTTTGGCAGATCTGCGACGCCGACACATGAACGACTTGGTTTTTCATTATTAAAGAAGCGTTCATAAACTTGATTAAAGGCAGAAAAATCAGCGATATTTTTTAAGAAGCAAGTTGTTTTTACTACTTGATCATAACTGACGCCGGCAGCTGCTAAAATCCCGCCAACATTGCGCAAAACTTGGTACGTCTGTTCTTCAATCGATTTCCCGACCAATTCACCGTTTGTTGGATCTAGCGCGATCTGTCCTGAAGCATACAACATACCTTTGACGACTTTTCCTTGGACATAAGGCCCGATTGCTTGTGGTGCCTCTGCAGTTTCGACTGTAAGAACAGCTGGTTTTTGAAAGTTTACTTTAGTTACGTTGTTTTCCATTTTTTTCCACTCCTTTTTAATTAGCAGGCTTTCGCGTTTTTAGCGTTGAGCCAAATCGTTCGCTTAGTTTGTTTATTATTAAAATTTACTGACAAAAAAAGCATCTCACTTCGTTAAGTGAGATGCTTGGAGAATCCCACTCAACAAATGTCAAACAGGACTTCAAACCGTTTTAATCAAAACAGGTCTCAAGTCCTCAGTCTAATAATAATCATTTGTTTAGTAGTCATCGTGTTCATAATGATTCTCCTTTTTTAAAAATTAAATTTAAATGATAGTTTAGTTAATTTATGATTGTAATAATAACGGAGGTTTTATCATTTGTCAATAAGTTTAAAGAATTTTCTGATAGTTTATCTCTCATTTTTGTAAGCTGATTCCTTGCTTGTTCTATGGTAACTATTTAAAATTCCTATTATTGTGGTAACAAAGAAAGTGAGGTTTTTATTACATGCGTAAAGGAATGACTGGTTTCCAGTTGAAAATTCTCGGAGTCATAACGATGGTGATCGATCACATCGGGGAATTTTTTCTATTTTTAGGAGTACCTGTGTGGTTTCATTGGATCGGCCGGATTGCGGCACCGATTTTCCTATTTGAAAGCTCAGAAGGTTTCATCCATACAAGCAATCGTAAAAAATATATGTTTCGTTTATTAGCCGGTTATTGGTTGATGGGTGTCATCAACTTGATCTTAAATAAGTATTTTGCGATCGGCAGTTCAATCGTAATCAATAATATTTTTGGAACGCTATTTTTAGGGACGGTCTACATGCAAGCCTGCGAATATTTCAAACAAAAAAAGATTTTCAAAGGCCTGATCTGGTTCCTCGTTCCACTTATTTTAAGTTTCTTAGCGTTGATGCTGTTATCTAATAATCAGTTTCTTGATTCGAATCTTGGACTTCTCTTTTTCCAAGTATTCACTTTGTTCATCCCTACACTCATGATGATCGAAGGCGGCGTTTTGTTTATCGTACTGGCAGTTCTGTTTTATTTGTTCCATGGAAAAAAAGCACTGCAGATTTCAGCAATCGTGGTCATTGCATTGATCACTTTAGTCACAGGCGGTTTCCAACATGCCTTTACCTACAATTATCAATGGATGATGATTTTAGCGGCGATCCCAATCGTTCTTTATAATGGTGAAAAAGGGCGCGGCATGCGGAATTTCTTCTATATCTTTTATCCTGCACACATCACGTTGTTTGCACTTATCAGTTTTTTCATTCAACGCTAAACTTGACCTGACGAACAAAAAGTTTTACAATGCTGATTGTGAATAAATCGTACAGATAACACGCACAGCGTGTCGAGAGAGAGGCGGTTTCTATTAATTTAGAAACAAGCTCTCTTTTTTTGTTTCACTGCGTCTTAGCGAATCAGTGAGCTCCTGTACGAAATCAATTGAATTTTTCTATTAAAAATTCATACAATGCAGTCGTTTGTCCGATCATTCATCGGTGTGAACGATCTTATTAAAGTGAGGGAATTGAATGAAAGAAAAGAAAATCCATTTATTGTCAGCAGTCCTTGCCACAGGGATCATGTCTTTTGCCGGTGTCTTGATCGAGACCGCCATGAACGTGACCTTTCCTACCTTGATCGAACAATTTGGGATCTCTACCGGTACAGTCCAATGGGTGACGACTATTTATCTCCTAGTGATCTCCATTATGGTTCCTTTCTCTAATTATTTATTGAAAAATTTTTCGATCCGCAAATTATTTATCATCGCCAATCTCTTTTTTATTGCCGGACTAGTAATCGATTTATGGGCACCGACCTTTAGTATTTTATTGATTGGGCGTTTACTCCAAGGAATCAGCACAGGAATCGCTTTACCATTGATGTTCCACATCATATTAAATTTCACACCCATGAACAAACGCGGCACGATGATGGGCGTCGGCACGTTAACGACTTCGATTGCTCCTGCGATCGGTCCGACGTATGGCGGAATAATGACTGCCAACCTGTCTTGGCACGCGATCTTCTTATTTTTATTACCCGTCTTAGCGATTTCTTTAGTGATCGGACTTTACGCGATTCCAGAAATGCCGGTCAAGAAAAAGGGCGGACTGGATATTATAAGTCTGTTGGGTGTCGCATTGCTTTTCAGCGGGCTGCTAATGTTCTTAAATCAAATCGGCAGCTGGTTAAGTTTGCTTTCACTAGCAGTCGGAATTCTCGGCTTATTCATTTTTTACCGCCAAGCAACGCGCGGAAAAAATCCATTGGTGCGGCTCACTGTCTTGAAAAATAAAGTCTTTGTCTTGTTTTTATGCGGTTTTTTAGTTTGTCAGTTCTTATTGTTAGGAATTTCTTTCGTCTTACCGAACTTCATTCAAATCGTTTTAGACAAAGACGCATTTATCGCGGGTCTAGTCATGATGCCAGGAGCCGCTGTCGGTGCGATCTTAGCACCCATTTCTGGTCGGATCTTAGATATCTTCGGTTCAAAAAAACCGATTTTGCTTGGCTTGAGTTTTGCAACGATCGGTTGGATCGCTTTAACCTTGTTATTACGCTCGCCCCTTTTATTGGGTTTTGTCGCGGGTCATGTCTTTTATATGATCGGAATCGGCTTTGCTTACAGCAATCTGATGACTACAGGCATGAACTTGCTGCCAGAAGCTGAGTATGGCGACGGCAATACCTTATTCAACACACTGCAGCAATTCTCTGGAGCAGTTGCTACGGCGATCGTTGCTACGATCATCAATCTAGCACAACAATCGCAAACTGATTTTATCGCCGCGACTGTTACCGGCTCGCAACTCTCGCTGATCGTACTACTAATTTTATTGTTAGCGGTATTGATCGCTTGTTTGATCCATTTTCGTAAAGAACCCGTTCGCGGCTGATTTTAAAATAAAATAAACCGAACCGCAAAAGTCAGTTTAATAGCTTTTGCGGTTCGATTTTTTTATAACTGTTACTCTTCACAGCCGGCTGTTTCATTCAAAGAACTCGGCGCTTCGCTTCTTTTCACTTGCACGATCAAAAGAATCGCTAGTAAAACAATCGCCGCACCAAAAATCGGTGTGTAAGCAATGCCCATTTTACCTGTGACTTGTGCACCGACAGTCGAACCTAACGTAATCCCGACATTGAAAGCCGCGATATTAAATGCGGAAGCCAATGTAATGTCTTGTGGTACATATTTTTCAGCCAATTGCACAACATATAACTGCAATCCCGGCACATTCATGAAAGCAAACAGTCCTAAAAGGATCGCTGCCAGCAAACCGAGAAGCGTATTTCCAAGCATGATCGTGATAAATAAGAACAGCAAGGATGTTAGTAAAAGACCAAACATCTTGATTAATGAAGCAAGTGGTTTTTCATTGGCCAAATGCCCGCCGACGGTATTGCCGATCGCGACCATCACGCCATAAACAATCAAAATGATCACGACTGCATTTGCGGAAAAACCAAAATTTTCTAAGATTGGTGAAAGATACGTGTATGCAGCAAACGTCCCGCCGTAACCGAATGCGGTGATCAAGAAAGACATCACTAACGGTTTATTCGAAAAGATTCGGACAAAACCTTTCAAATCGACTTTGCCAGGAATCGGTAATTGACGCGGAACTAAGAAACTGCTGGCGATCAAACCAAGTAACCCAACTGCTGCGATAAAAATAAAGGACATATTCCATGTTGTTTGTTGACCAATAAATGTTCCCAATGGTACTCCTGTCACAGTTGCGACAGTCAAACCGGTAAACATGATGGCGATCGCACTTGCACGCCGCGACGGCGCAACGACATCAGCAGCGACAACTGTTGAAACTGACATAAAGATTCCATGTGCCAATGCTGCTAAAATACGACCCACTAATAAAATCATAAACGTTGGAGCAAACGCGGCTAATACATTCCCGGCGATAAATAAAAGCATGATCCCGATCATCAAATTGCGCCGGTTCCACTTGCCGGTCAAAATAGTTAATAACGGGGCACCGATTGTTACGCCTAACGCGTATAAAGAGACGGTCAAACCTGCTTGTGCGAGTGTGACATCGAAACTTTTGACGATCATCGGCAACAATCCGACGCTGATAAATTCAGTCGACCCGATCGCAAAGGCATTGATTGCGAGAGCCAGTAAAGTTAAGTTTGGTGAGATTTTCTTTTCCATTTTTTTCCTCCAAAAAAGATTATTTGTAAGCTACAAGAAGATACTATATACTGTTGATGAACTTTTGATAAGTACCCACTTTTTTGTATCATAGGTACCTTTTAGTGACTTTTGAATTGTATCAAGGGTTTTAAGGAGGAATTTTTTTGGAAAATCGTGCATATATGATCGGCGTAGAAGCAACAATGGATGTTATCGGTGGAAAATGGAAACCAATCATTCTTTGTAACCTACGCCATGGACCCATGCGTCCTAGTGATTTGAAACGCGGCATCACCGGCATCAGTCAAAAAATGTTAACGCAACAACTCCGCGAATTAGAAGATGACAAAATCATCGATCGGAAAGTATACCAGCAAGTACCGCCGAAAGTTGAATATTCATTAAGCGAATATGGGCGTAGCCTTTCAGATATTTTAGACAGTTTATGCAGTTGGGGTGAGCAGCACGTCGCTCATTTGCAAGAAGAAGGACAAGACGTTTATTTGAAGGCAAACTAAAGAGGGTGTGACAGAAATCCTGTCACACCCCCTAATTTGATTCAGTATTTAACCGACTTATCATAAATCAGAAAGGATGTTTTTATGGCGAAACCAGATTTTTCCGCGATTCATCACGTCGCTATCATTGTGTCAGATTATCAAAAAGCGCGACATTTTTATGTAGATATCCTCGGCTTACCGATCATTCGCGAAAATTATCGTCCTGAACGAAACGATTATAAATTGGATTTGCAATTAAATGATGCTGAACTAGAGATTTTTGCGGTACAAAATCCGCCGCAGCGTCCAAGTTTTCCTGAAGCAGCTGGACTGCGTCATCTAGCGTTCAAAACAACTGATATCGCGGCGACCGTCGCTTACTTAGCGAGTTGCGGCGTTGAATGCGAGCCATTGCGAACAGATGATTTTACTGGCGAGAAGATGACGTTCTTCTTTGATCCAGACGGACTGCCCTTAGAATTACACGAATAATTAGTAAAGAGAGTGTGACAGAAGTGGTCAGCTTCAAGAAGTAAAAAGTAACTTTCGAAAATTACTTCTAAACTTTTATGAAATTTCGGCTGATTTTCGAAGAAACTGCTTCTGGAACACCGTTTATTTAGAAAAAAGGAGCGTGACAGAACTTCTGTCACACCCTCAGCGATTTCCTTACGCGTTTTCCAGCGGATACTTAATCGCGTTTTTCTTTAATTTTTCACTGATGATTTCATCAATGTCAAAATCCAAATTATCTGCCATCATATACGAATAGATTAATACATCCGCCAATTCTTCTTTCAATCGTTCCGTTTGAGTCCGTGCTTCGGCTGAATCTTTCCATTGAAAAAGTTCTAACAACTCCGCCGCTTCTAAACAAATCGACAAAGCTAAATCTTTTTCATTATGAAAAGGTCGCCAGTTTCGTTCATCGCGAAACCGATTGATTTTTTCCATACTATCCATAGTCAACCTTCTTTCCGCTACTATTTTATCATAGAAACAAATCCAATCTCTTTTGCCAGGCTCAGCGCTTGCTCCAGATTATTTACTAACTAATAACCAATATTTTAGGACGGATACGAATCACTTGAGCTTTTCAAAAATCGACAGCCACTCTTCAGTAAACACGATCACCGACATAGCGAAGTGCTGGTTTTCAGGTCGATTAGCTACTTCGTAAAGGATTTTTGCGGCATCAACTTTCGGATAGCCATAAATACCAGAACTCAACACAGGCAGCGCAAGTGAATGCAACTTGTATTCATGGGCGAATTGAAAAACTGCTTCGTAAGCTGCAGACAATAAGGCTGCCTCGTTATGCTTACCGTCGATGTAGCGCGGTCCCACTGCATGGATCACATAATTCGCCGGCAAAGCAAACGCTGGTGTGATGACTGCACTTCCCACCGTAGTCCCGCCGATTTTTTCCATCGCTTGTTTCAATTCAGGACCCGCCGCGCGATTGAGCGCACCATCTACGCCACCGCCGGGAATCAGTGCCGCATTGGCTGCATTGACGATTGCATCTACTTGAAAATCTAAATGCGCGATATCACCAAGTTTTATTTCGATCATCGTTTTTCGCCCCTTCCATCTCCTTCATTGTAACAAAATCACCCGTTCCAGCAATCAATCCGCCATTTTAATAATAATCTTGCCCTTTGCCCGACCAGATTCAGAATAGTCGAAGGCTTCTTGGATATCAGCTAACGAGGGCGCGATCGTCCTAACTCCACCTGAACTTACTTGTATCAAAACTTAGTCCTTGTCAGTCAGTGTCATGATATCATGCAAAGCTTGCAGGTAACCGATCTGACTGAAGTAACGAAACTTTCTCGGCCAGCGGTCTCTCATCATTTGAAAATTTTGAAAAAAGCTGAGCTGATCGATTAGCGCAGTGAAGGAACCAAAAATGATTATGACTTATCCCGTGATACGACTGAGATCGATAAACTGAAAAACGTATTGACCCTTGTCAGTCAAATCATCGAAAATAATAATTAATTATCCGTGAAGAACCGAGATGTCGCTCTGACTTAAAGAAAGAACGTTATTTAATATTGTCTTCAAAAAAACCTTTAGCCCTCAAAGGCTGACTTTTGAGGGCTAAAGGTTTTTTAATTATTTCTTTCAAACGCTGCTAAAATTGTGCGGACTTCTGCGGTAGTTTTCGTATTCATCAGACGAACACGCAAATCATTTGCTCCAGGAAAACCTTTGACATAAATTTTGAAAAAGCGATGCAAGCCAACGATAGACCGGGGAACTTGCTCCGCATATTTATCTTGCAGATCAAGCTGCAACCGTAATAAATCGATCAAATCTTTGGGCGTATGCGGTTGCGGATTTTTTTCAAAGGCATAAGGATTTTTGAAAATTCCGCGACCGATCATCACACCGTCGACTCCATATTTTTTAGCTAATTCCAGCCCCATCTGACGATCCAAAATATCGCCGTTGATCGTGATCAACGTTTGCGGTGCAAGCGCATCGCGTATTTTTATGATTTGAGGAATCAATTCCCAATGAGCCGCTGCTTTACTCATTTCTTTTCGTGTCCGCAAATGGATTGAAAGATTGGCGATGTCTTGTTTCAATAAGTGACTGATCCATTGCTCCATTTCAGCCAGCTCCGTAAAGCCGACCCGTGTTTTCACACTGACTGGCAAACCACCCGCTTTCGCTGCGTCGATCAATTCCGCCGCCACTTCAGGACGCAAGATCAATCCGCTGCCTTTGCCACGTTCGGCAACATTCGGGACCGGACACCCCATATTAAGATCGATTCCCTTAAATCCCATATCCGCCAAAGCGATACTCATTTGGCGAAAAAATTCCGGTTTATCGCCCCAAATATGAGCGACCATCGGCTGTTCATCTTCCGTGAAAGCCAACCGTCCACGGACACTTTCGATTCCTTCCGGATGACAAAAACTATCCGAATTCGTAAACTCCGTAAAAAAGACATCCGGTGCTCCCGCTTCTTTGACAACATGACGAAACACGACATCTGTCACATCTTCCATCGGTGCCAATATAAAAAAGGGCTTCGGCAATTCCGCCCAAAAATTACTTGCCATTATGTATACTTCCTCCTAGTTCAGCACTTTTTACCAAAACAACGCTATTATACTAAGCTTTGAAAGAAGAAGCAAAGCGAAAGATCCGCATTAGAGCCGAACCCTGTTATGGATTTGAACAACAACGATACCTATTCAAAGAATCAAGGCAGAAGTAATATTGACAAAAATAGCCGCTTTATAAAGCAGACTAAAAGTGTCCATCTTTTTATTACTATGAGAAGATGGACAAATACAAATTTTATGGTCTCTCAAATTATGGTGGATAAAGTATTAAATACATTCGATAATCAGAAAAGCGCAGAAGTAAAGATGATTACTATTTTTTACATTCCAGGTAAACTAAATCCATTGATTCAACAATAGAAAGTTCAATAAAAAGAGCCATCGAATTTGAAATTGAATAAACTAAGGAACGATTACTCTGTACCACCTTTGATGACAAAGGAAATACCAATCAAAGATATCATAAAAACCACGCCCATGCGGTACCGTACAAACTACGACATAAGGCTCAACCTTGGCAAGACAATCCAATATTACGAAACACACCAAATATTATTAAAATGCCTGTTGGTAAGATTACTTATCAGAAATTGACTGGTGGGAATAACAAAAAAGACGCTTCGCAAAATGACTTGCGAAACGCCTGAAAATGTTGATATATAAGGATATATTAACGTTTTGAGAATTGTGATGCTTTACGGGCTTTTTTAAGACCTGGTTGGCAGTTCAAATGTGTTATTTTAAATCAATGAATATCAAAAGTGCTGATTTACCAGTATTTTCCGCCTCAAAATTTGTACTGTATTTCAGTCGATTTTAGGCACTCGTAACCACGATTCGTAACCAATTTTCAACGTAAGACAATTTAGTTACGATAAGTTCAGAGCATATCAGTATCAACTACACTCCTTTAAAACTTTCCATTGAAGAAACTGCATGGTAAATCCACGTAGTCTTTTTATCGTTGCCAAATCAAAGATAAAAGAACAAATTCCTCAAAACTTGTAGGACTAAACATCATGGCGAATAAAATATCCTTTTATATCATCAATTTTAAAATCTTGTATTAATGATACTGGATGAATAGAACTGCCGGCTGCTAAGACCTCCTTACAAGACATGAATGACCAATTTGGTTCATTCCCTCTGTAATCTGGATTATTTGCATAAACAATTCCATCTATTCCCGCCCATATTGCTGCTGAACTACACAAAGGGCAAGGTTCAAAAGTAGAATACAGCCAATATCCTTTCGGAAAAGCTGCTATTTCCAGTATAGTGCAGGCTTTTCGAATACTGTTAATCTCTGCATGAGCAGTAGGATCATGACTCTCACTTACAGTTGTCTCACCAAAACAAATAACCTTACCCGCTGGATTTACAATAGCTGATTGAATTGAATGCCGAGTCCATTGCCGTTCAATTAATTCAGACATAATTTGATCATCAGGATGTTGAAAGTCCATAGTTTCCCCTTTTCAGTCATTGCTTTCTAAACATAGCGCTTTGAACGACTTTATGAATTGATATTTTTTCATTATTGATTGCTAGATAGAATTGATATAAAATTCTCCAAATGTTAGGCGCTCTTTGCGGAGGGGTTCGCCTCAAGCGAATTCCCCTTCGTAAAGAGTTCGCCTTGAACACGAGTGGGCGCCAGCCCGCGAGTGTTGTTTCACCCCCCCTATCTAACAGGGGGGTACAAAAACACGAAAAACAATCGAAAAGCTACGTACAAACACTGTTATACCAAGGAAATAAGCACTTATTGACAAGTGTAAACTAATTTAAAAAAGTTCACATTTTGTTTTCACTGGTTCTAACGAGTTTCAAATAGCGCATCAAACTGATATTTTTAGCTATTCAACTTTCAATTAGCCTCGTTGATTTTTAAATTACCGATTTTATGCTTCTATTGATGGCCCGTGAATTATATTACGATTTGAATTCATTTATTAGCTGATACTTAGTCGAACGGCCTTGCCCGACTTTTTGAATCTTATTCTCTGTTTGTAACTCAGCTAAAGCACGTTCTATCGTTCGCTGGCTAATATCCGGCAATAAGTTCTCCAGATTAGCTCTACTCAAAGGTTCAAAGGACTTTTCTAGTTCCTCTACTACCCTCTCTGCAGGTGTTAGCTCACGATTAATAATAATCTCGAAACGCTCTGAGAAGTTTTCATACGCTCGCAAAATGATTCCGACAAGATAGCGAACAAAAGGCGTATAGTCTTGCTCATTTTCCAACCATCCTACAGAACTTGCCTGTAACGCTTCATAATAGGTTTGCTTCGATTCTTCAATCAACATTTCAATACTGATGTACTTGCCGACTAAATAGCCTGACTTGTATAGCAATAACAGCGTCAACAAGCGCGACATCCGCCCATTCCCGTCACTGAATGGATGAATCGAGAGAAAGTCTAAAACAAAGCAAGGAATCAGCAGTAACGGATCAATCTCAGCCTTCTGAACGGCTTGATTGTATTGGTAGCACAACTCATCAATTAAATCAGGTGTCAAATAAGCAGGAGCTGGTACAAACCGAACTCGCTCCTTACCATCCAGATCTTTTTCCGTAATAACATTATCACCACTTTTGAACTTACCTTTGTAACTTTTAGCTGAGTAATTATAGAGGTTCTTGTGTAACGTTAAAATATCATTTGGCACTACGCGAATGTACTCGTAGCTATCATGAATCAGTTTCAAAACATCCCGATAACCGGCAATTTCTTCTTCGTCTCGATTACGAGGTTTGACCTTTTCTGCCACGATTTGCTTCAAGCGGCCATCTGTCGTCGCAATTCCTTCAATTTTGTTGGAAGCCTCTGTACTTTGAATCAAAGCCAAGTCCGTCAGTTTACTTAAAATTTCTGGTTTGGTCGCAATATAGAGTTCTTGCTTTCCCTTATACTCATGAATCCTAGTCATCATATTCAACAAATCGTGACTAAGAGAGAGTTTTTTCAACTCACGATAATTAAATTCTTTCACCGCCATCCACCTCTTTTCTCCGCCATTTTATCTTATTTGGCGGAGAAAAACAAATAGTGGCGGAGAAAATTAGAAAATCTTCTTTTAAAGTATTTTCCATCTAAAAAGCAGTATATTTTGAAAAGCTCTGCGCCTCTTAGATGTTATATCAGTAAAAATTAGCAACAGGATTTACTCTACCGTTTACAATAATAAAGACATCTCCCCCCATCAATCAACCACTCTACTGGAGAAATCTATCTACTTATAGTCAATATAATCAATATCTATTTCATTGAAATTAATATCAAACTTCCAGCGAGCTTTTTCCGTCAAAAAAACGAGAAAACTATAACCGTATATTTATCTCTTTTGACTAGTACAAAAGAGATTAATCTTTCCTTTGGAATTGATGATATAATGAATTGAATTGATTTCAGGGGAGTTGAATTTTATGGAAAATCCAAAGTTCATTGACTTTTTTGTTCAAGAAGAAAATATTGTAACTGCCCAGGATAAAGAGATTACTGTTCTACATGTAAATATAGCCGATGATGAAGAAATTCTAAACCAATGGGCTGAGTATTTAAGAGACAATTATTGCTCGTTAGCTGACCTCGATATGCAGCGTGATGGTTTTGGCATCTCCCGAAAGGATTTTTTACTAAATATGAAATTTCCTGATCCTACAGACCGCCTTGGTCCTAGCACTATGTCTGGAGATTTTTCAGAGATATTAATAGCTAGCTATATTGAGTATGTTTTAAATTATGTTGTCCCGAAGGTGAGATACAAACAAAAATTTAATCGAAATACATCCACACAAGGTAGTGATTTAATTGGTTACAAACTTAATACTGTTGGGCAAACTAACAAAAAAGATGAAATGATTGTCATTGAGGTAAAAGCAAGAAATAGCGAATCTGCTCCTGATAATGTTTTACAAAATGCTGTTAATCATTCAGCCAAGGATCTTACACGAATTGGCGAATCTTTAAATGCCTCATACCAAATGTTAAATTATTATGGTAATAGTGACCAAGCTAATTTAGTAAAAAGATTTCAAAATTCCGTTGATCGTCCCTATAAAAGGATCTTTGCTGCTGCGGCTGTCTGTTCAGATAAAGCTTTTTCTAGAGATTTATTAAAAACAGTAGATATCTCCACACATCCAGATAAAGATGTTCAGTTGATAGCTGTACATTCTCCTAAATTTTTAGAATTTATCAAACAAATGTATGTGAGGGCTGCCAATGTTAATTGAAAGTAATTCAAAATATTATTTAAAAAAAGTTCAGGCGAAATCAAAAATGTTTGAATATGGTGTTCCACTTGAAGAACATATTCAAGTAGAATACATGGCACAAGAATTAATAATTCTTGCAATTGCTACAATTGGCGATGCTTCTAATTTTATTTGGGATAACAGAAACGTTGGAACTTCTTTATCATTGAATGATGAATTGATTGAAAATCTAAATTTCACATCAATTTACTTCAATTCTCTAATTACCTCTAAAATTGGTGAATCAAATTACAATGATTACTTTGGGATATTAGGCGCCATCTCTTTTTATCTTTCAGACTCCCTAGGAAGTACAAAAGTAATGCTCAATAAAATAGACTGGTCGATGGATTTAGAGGTTAATGGAATTGAAACAGTTCTCTTATATCTTATGGCAGATAGACTAGATGATCTAAACGGCTATAAGTTCCCAAGTAAATATATCTATTCATTCTATTCATTGATTGAGGAATACTCCCAATTCTATTCGAATGGTACACTGATTAACATTGAGAGCCTAGTTATATTGAAACAAAAAATTTATGAATCTCAAAACCCAAGAGAAATTCTTTTCGGAGATGCACTGTTAGCAGTTTTTATTAAAAAATATAAAAATGCTTCTTTAAATCTTTTACCAAATTATTCTGGCACGACCATCGAAGATTGGAATGGTTTATTATTAAATAATAGTTCTATAAAAGAATTATGGCCCAGCCAAATATTATTAGGTAAAGAAAGTATATTTAAGGGTAGCACTGGTGTTATTCAAATGCCAACCAGTTCAGGAAAAACTACTTCAATTGGTTTAATAATTAGATCTGCTTTTATCACTAATCGAACAAAACTTGCTATTGTTGTTGCACCCTTCAAAGCTCTTTGTAAAGAAATTACTTTAAATTTAACTGACTTCTTTTCACATGATGAAGTGATCGTTAACGAACTTTCAGATATTGCAGAAAAAGATGATATAGATTTTTTTGATACTACAGAGAAAAACACACTTATTATACTCACCCCTGAAAAATTACTTTTTTTAATAAGAAATAAGAATGAAATTTTAGAAGACCTTAACTTAATTATCTTCGATGAAGCACATTTATTTGATGATAATTCCAGAGGCACTAATTACGAGCTACTTATTTCAACAATAAAGTATTACCTGAAAAAATCTTCACAAAAAATATTGATTTCTGCTGTTATTACAAATAGCTCAATGATCAACGATTGGTTAAATGATGGTGACGGAAAAGTCATTTCAAATAACAATATTATTTCCGCACAACGATCAATCGCCATGGGGGATTGGATAGGTCATACTGGACAACTGTATTTCTTAAACCAAGAGAATCCTGATATAGACGATTTTTATGTTCCAAAAATTGTTGATATACAAGAAATTAATAAGCTAGGAAGAGAACGTGTAAAAAGATACTTTCCAGATGTAGATTTCAAAAAAAAGAAACTTAATAATGCTTATGATATGCAAATTTATTACGCTTTAAAAATGATTCATAACGGTGCAACTGCTATATTTTCCGGAACAAAAGCATCAGCAGATAAAACGATTGAGAGAATATTAGAAATTGAACGTAGAGGACTACCTATCGCCGCGTTTTCAAACAATAACAACGCAGATGAAAACATAAAAATAGCCAATCTCATTAAACTTAATTTAGGAGATAGTGCCACCTACTACTATGCAGCTTTAAAAGGCGTCTTTATTCATCATGGAAATATTCCTTCTGGAATTCGCACATCAATTGAGTATGCAATGTCGCATAATTTAATTAATTTTGTTGTTTGTACTTCTACACTAGCTCAAGGAGTAAATTTACCTATAAAGTATTTAATAATTTCAAATTTGTATCAGGGGCAAAGTCAAATTAAAGTAAGAGACTTTCATAATCTTCTTGGAAGAACCGGAAGAGCTGGCAAACATATTGAAGGTACAGTTATTTTATCAGAACCATTTGTACACTCTAATAAAAGAGACTGGAAATGGAGAAAGTACAAATCTATGTTAAACATAGCAAACTCAGAGGATAGCCTGAGTAATTTGTTAAAACTAGTTCGAGATATCGATATTAAGAATCTTCCCTCAATAAATTTATTGCCACTTATCTTGTTAAAATATTCTAACTCAGATGAATTTAATCGCCAAAATAATCTACTAAAACAGGTAATAAAAAAAGAGTTTCCTGAGTCATATTTACCTTTCAGCAATGAATTACAAACCATACTCAATAGTTTAAATGATGTAGAGAATTACGTAATGTTCTTTATGAATTATTTTGGTAAAGATGAAGCAAATTTTACGAATATCGTAACTAAACAAACTTTAGGATATCAATTAGCTAGTGAAGATGAAAAAGAAAAATTAATTCACTTATTTGATACAATAAAAAATCATTCTCTTTTGCTTACCAAAGGGGAGTTAAATTTATATACTATTACCTCCCTAGGATTTGATAGTTCCAAATTCTTATCGCAATGGCTCTCTGAAAAAATAGAAGAAATTAATCAAGTAAATTCCGAAATTGAATTAGTTAATATTATTTTCCCACAATTAGTATTACTTAGGGAAAATGCTCTTGTAAAGAAGATCACGGATTCTTCTATTTTTTCTAAATTATGTGAATTATGGATTCAGGGGGAAAGTTACAGAGAGATATTGATTTACTGTCAAAACAATCATTTCACACTTATTCGGTATAATAAATTAGCTTCATTTACCATACAAGATGTTATTGAAATATGTGATAGCATCCTAGCTTATAGTACAATATTACCTTTAAATGGAATTGTGGCATTTATGAATGATTCACAAAATAATTTAAATATCAATTTAATTAAAAAGCTACAAAAAAAAATACGTTATGGACTTCCAAATAATCTATCAATAAATATTTATGAACTTGGGTTTTCTGATCGCGGTGTTGCTCAAATAATAGCAAAAATTATTGATAAAGATTCCTTTTTCAGTTCACTTCCATCAATTAGTAAGCAGCTCACAAAAAGATTAATCAGAGAAAAAAAAGATTCCATAGAAACTGTGTTAAAGGACTTCCCGCAATATTTTGTAGATACCCTACAAAAATTATAGTCAAGAAACCAGTCAAATTTTGACTGGTTTCTTATTGTTGTTTTTTCAAGTATAGGGTCATCTTCATAACCTCAGCTTTAAAAGACGAAGACACCTCTTCCACTACTTCTACAGTTTCAAATACACATAATTGCCTATCATATCTAAATTCCTCAATATTCAAAGATTCGTTTCTTCTCTCGATCCCATAATAAACAATTTCCGACTTCTCCAAATCAATGCCCAACAATGGAAAAGCTCGGGTAAAGAAGTCAATCGTTACCTGATTCGTTAAGTCCGGCAAGTTGTGATACAAATACTTTTGTCGCTTCGCAAATGTATATGGTAATAAATGAACTCGGTTGTTCTTAACGTCTACATGGGCATAATAACGTGGTGATGGATCCAGCGGGTCATTGGCCGCGGCCGCAGTATAAAGTGATTCTGTTCCTTCGACTTTGGAATACGTTAAATACGGATCGTTCCTCTCCACTAACATCCCCGAGTCCATAATGCCCTGTAGAAATTCCATAATCGTCATTTCATCATAAACGTCCACTTTTTGCTGTTTCAAAAATACCAACATTTGTTGTAGAAATGCTGGATTCACTTGTAACTGAAAATGATCTTTCAATAAGTTTGTCAGTACTTCTTCTGGCGTACCATACAATAACTCTTCTACAGTCGTCTTACCCAATAAGGCGATTTTTTTGAGTTTGTCTTCTTTGGGTAGATTAATACCCCGCTCCCAATTATTAACCGTAGTTTTGGGAGAATTACTGATTAGCTCACCAAACTGAGCCATACTGTATCCTAAATCCGTCCTTATTTCACGGATTTTTTTCGCTACTCTTTGTTGATCGACTTTCATAATCCTCATCACTCCGATAGTTTTCTAATTCAATCATATCAAACTTTCTTAATAATCGAAATATAAAAGTACTTATTTTCGAACTTTATTTTATTGACATTCTATTGGATTGGGTGTACGATGATAAAAAGTACTTTTATAAGTACTTTTGGAATGGCCTTTGAAAACTGAATAGCACCTTTCTTCTTTTCACTTCCAGATTGGAGGTAGATTAGCTAATGGCAGTTGAAATTACACTTTCGCCTGATCAAGAGACGAGTTTAAGAGAATATATGTATACCTTAATGGTAGATGAAGTGAGAAACGCACGAATAGCCGTACATTTAGAGAATCGCTATTTATCAAAGAAAGAAACGTGTGAGTATTTAGGTATCGCCAACAACACGCTTGATAAATGGATTGATGCAGGACTTCCCATGATACATCTTTGGGGTGTTGTACGATTCCAGCGAGAAGAGATAGATAAATGGCTAAGGGAGTATTCCAAAGCACAGCAAGGCGCTGTATGATGAGTGTGTAGTGATACTGATATGCCATTTTTGAAAGGAAGATAGAAATGGCAATTAGTCTAATGGAAAATGGCTCGTATAAAGTCAATGTTTATATGGGGGCAGATGCTTCTCGATACGTGGCTTATGCGGACAGCAAACACGAAGCAGAGATTTTAGAAACAGAAGCAAAATTAAAAAAATTGAAAGGAGAAGTGAAAAAGAAGAAAGGTTCTTATACATTCAAAGAGGTTTACCAAATGTGGTGGGATAAGAAATACACGGTAACCCAACATCATGAGCAATCCACCTTGGATCGAACTAAGACTTGTTTTAAGAAGCGGATTCTTCCTTACCTAGGGGATATTCCAATTAATAAGATTACCTATGACCTATTAGAAGATACCCAAATTTTGTGGGCATTTGGCAATGAGGAAAAAGGGATTAAACCTTACGCTAACTATAAACACTGTGTCTCCTACACCAAACAAGTATTACGCTATGCCCTAGTGAAAGGTTATATCCAGAAGAATCCCTATGATTTGTTGGAGATGCCTGTAAATGCAGACCTAAAAAACAAAAAGGAAGAAAAACGTCAGCAAAAATATTATTCCAAGGAACTCATTCAACAGGTGTTAACTTTGATGAAACAAGAATATGGGGTGCGAGACTATACGTTACTTTCTTTGGTTTATCAATTAGGAGCAGCCAAAGGAGAAATTTATCCCTTGGTCTGGTCAGATATTGATTTCAAAAACAAGACGATTTCCCTCATGCATAAATTGGTGAAAAATAAAGCTACCGGAAAATACGAACGTGTAAAAGGAATGAAAAACTCCTATCGCTTTCGGACGATTCCAGTAGCAGATTCCGTCATTGATTTATTGGCAAAATGGAAAAAGGTACAATTCAATGAACTTCAACAAGTCAATATTTTCCCAACCGATGATCAATTTATCTTCACCTATACGACTCAAAAGGGAGAACTGAATCAACCTTTGCATCCAGACTATCTTAACAACAAACTTGATGCCCTTTCAAAGAAATTCGGCCTTCCTAAAATAACACCACACGGCTTGCGGCATACCTTTGTCAGTGACCTTTTAAACAATGGTGTCGATGATTTAATTGTAAAATCTCTAGTCGGTCATGCGGAAACATCTGAAATCACACGAAATGTTTACGGACATGTAAATCCAGAAGTTCAAAAAGAAACCGTCAAACATTTGGAGGATTATCGGCAAAAAACAAGTTGAGAAAAATAGTCGTAACCAAACTCGTAACCAAAATAAAAAAAGCACCTTCCAACTGAATGGAAAGTGCTTGAAATCGTTGGTATAACAACGATTAACGTTTTGAAAATTGAGATGCTTTACGTGCTTTCTTAAGACCTGGTTTTTTACGTTCAACCATACGTGAATCACGTGTAAGTAATCCAGCGCGTTTTAATGGTGCACGGAAATCAGGATCTACTTCTAATAAAGCGCGTGAGATACCGTGACGGATAGCGCCGGCTTGACCTGCGTAACCTCCGCCGTTTACGTTTACGAATACATCATATGAACCAGCTGTTTCAGTAACGCCAAATGGTTGGTTGATTACTAAACGTAGGTCAGCATGTGGGATATATTCTGCAACGTCTTTTTTATTTACAGTAATTTTACCAGTTCCTGGTACTAAACGTACGCGAGCAACTGCATTTTTACGACGGCCTGTGCCGCTATATTGAACTTGTGCCAATGAATTTCCCTCCTATTAAATTAAGTTTGTGATGTCTAAGACTTCTGGTTGTTGTGCTGCATGTGGATGTTCTGCTCCACCGTATACGTGAAGTTTCATGCCTTGAGCGCGGCCTAAAGTGTTTTTAGGAAGCATACCTTTAACAGAAGTTTCGACCAAGCGGCGAGAATTTTTAGCACGTAATTCGCCTGCTGAGATTGATTTCAATCCACCAGGGAAGTTTGAGTGACGGTAGTAAATCTTGTCTGTTGCTTTCTTACCTGTCAATTTGATTTGATCTGCATTGATTACAATTACAAAATCACCAGTATCTAAATGTGGTGTGAATGTTGGTTTATTTTTTCCGCGTAGTACAGATGCAACAACTGTTGAAAGACGTCCTAAAGGAACATCTGTTGCGTCTACTACGTACCATTTACGTTCTACTTCGTTTGGCTTAGCCATATATGTTGTACGCACGTTTTTTTCCTCCAATTTCAATTTCGAATGTTTGACAAACACTTGAGTTTCCGGGGCTCTCATGGGGCAAACAATACCATTTACCATGATACTTGCAAAGCCCTGCCCTGTCAATGTTTTTCTCTTTGAAAACAGAAACAATTTTCATTTCCCGATCTTTTTTCTACTATTCATAATAGATAGCGATTTGATGGATAAAATGAATAAAGAAACGGAATTTTAAATTATTTTGCATAAATATTTATAAAATGCTTGCTTTTTGTATTTTACGGTGCTACTATAGCCTCAACACATTAAGTTAGAATTTAATGAAAAAGCAATAAGGGAGTAATCAGGATGAAAGAAAAAGTGATTTTAGCCTATTCAGGTGGTTTGGATACTTCAGTTTCAATTAAATGGCTCGTTGACGAAGGGTATGACGTTATTGCCTGCTGTTTAGATATCGGCGAAGGCCGCGATACTGAATTTATCAAAAATAAAGCATTACAAGTTGGCGCTAGCGAATCTTACGCAATCGATGCACGAGAAGAATTCTCACAAGATTTTGTGTTAGTTGCTCTGCAAGGAAATACTTACTACGAAAATTCTTATCCATTAGTTTCGGCATTGTCGCGTCCGTTGATCTCGAAGAAATTAGTAGAGCTTGCTCATCAGACAGGTGCAACAACAATCGCTCACGGCTGTACGGGGAAAGGAAACGATCAAGTTCGTTTTGAAGTTTCCATCGCTGCTCTTGATCCAAACTTGAAGATCATTGCGCCGGTTCGTGAATGGAAATGGTCACGGGAAGAAGAAATTAATTATGCGGCTGAAAAAGGTGTGCCTATCCCTGCTGATTTAGACAATCCTTATTCAATCGACCAAAACTTATGGGGACGCGCTTGCGAATGTGGAGTCTTGGAAGATCCTTGGGCTACACCGCCAGCTGGTGCTTACGCGATCACTGCAGAATTAGAAGATACACCGGATAAACCAACACACGTTGAAATTACCTTTGAAAAAGGTGTGCCAACTGAATTAGATGGTGAAAAATTATCATTAGCAGCATTGATCATGAAATTGAATACTATTGCAGGCGTTCATGGTATCGGCAGAATCGACCATATCGAAAATCGACTGGTAGGAATCAAATCACGGGAAGTTTACGAATGTCCTGGTGCTGAAGTATTATTGAAAGCTCATAAAGAGTTAGAAGATTTGACTTTCGTTCGCGAAATGGCCCATTTCAAACCAATCATTGAACAACAACTTAGTCAAATGATCTATGACGGTCTATGGTTCAATCCAACGATGGATGCCTTGATCGCTTTCTTGAAACAATCGCAAGAAGTTGTAAACGGCGTATTGCGTGTGAAATTATTCAAAGGAAACGTGATCGTTGAAGGACGTAAATCTGACAACAGTTTATACAATGAAAATCTTGCAACTTATACTTCTGCTGATACATTCGATCAAGATGCGGCAGTCGGCTTCATCAAACTATGGGGTCTGCCAACAAAAGTAAATGCAGAAGTTCAAGCAGAAAACAAACAACCAAGTATCTAGGATCGACTAAACAGATTTATTTGTTCAGTCGGATATAGAAAAAGTGCAAGATGAACCAGATGTGAGGCGGCTTTTACTTGCCGGTAAATAAGGCCGTCCGGTTTCACATCTTGCCATTGCTCTTAGGAGAGTTTCTTTTCCGGTGAGGAAATAAGGAAACCAGCAATGTTTTCATCCTGAGGTATCTGAGAAGATGCCTCCTCCTTAAAAGAAAAGCTGCGCTGACTCCTACTTGCACCATTTGCAAGCAGCGAGCCGGCAAGTCTATAGGATTGATACGTTAAGGTAAAAAGGACCGTTGCGACGGTCTTTTTTGCTAAAATTATAAATAAAAGCGAGGATAAAACGATGGCAAAATTATGGGGCGGACGTTTTGACGGAAAAAATGAAGCTTGGATCGACGCATTCGGTGCCTCGATTCCATTTGATCAACAATTAGCTAAACAAGATATCACCGGCAGTTTGGCCCATGTCAAAATGCTTGGTGCAACAGGAATCATTACAGAAGCAGAAGCACAGCAGATTTCAGCTGGCTTAGAAACATTGGCGCAAAAAGCGGCCAATCATGAATTAACTTTTACGATTGAAAATGAAGATATTCATTTAAATTTAGAGAAAATGCTCCACGACGAAATCGGACCTGTAGCTGGCAAACTCCATACTGCCCGCAGTCGGAATGATCAAGTTGCCACCGATATGCATTTGTATTTGAAGGAACACTTGAAAGAGATTATTGAAAAAGTCCAACATTTCAGAACTGTCTTAGTCGCTAAAGCGGAAGAACATATCGAAACGATCATGCCGGGATATACCCATCTGCAACACGCTCAACCAATTTCCTTTGGTCATCACTTGATGGCGTATTATGGGATGTTGACGCGTGACCAGGCTCGGCTAGAAGAAAGTCTCAAACGAGTGGATATTTCCCCTTTAGGTTGTGCCGCTTTAGCCGGGACGACTTTCCCAATCGATCGGCAAATGACAGCAGACGAATTAGGTTTTGCTGATCTTTATATGAACAGTCTGGATGGGGTCAGCGATCGCGATTTCATTCTTGAATTTTTAAGCAACAGCTCGATTTTGATGATGCATCTGTCACGTTTTTGCGAAGAAATCATCTTGTGGTGCAGTCATGAATTTAAATTCGTTGAACTGACCGATACTTTTTCTACCGGCAGCTCGATCATGCCCCAGAAAAAAAATCCAGACATGGCAGAATTGATCCGTGGAAAATCCGGTCGTGTTTTTGGTGATTTAATGGGTCTATTGACCGTTATCAAAGGTTTACCATTAGCGTACAACAAAGATCTGCAAGAAGACAAAGAAGGCATGTTCGACACTGTTCATACAGTAGCGACAAGCTTAGATATCATGGCTGGAATGATTGCGACTATGAAAGTCAACACCCAGACTATGCATGATGCAACGGAAAAAGACTTCTCAAACGCGACGGAATTAGCCGATTACTTGGCGACCAAAGGCATCCCCTTCCGCCAAGCTCACGAAATCGTTGGAAAATTGGTTTTGGATTGTACGCTAAAAGGCATTTATTTACAAGATGTGCCGCTAGAAGAATACCAAGCCATCAATCCCGTGATTGAAGCAGACATTTACGACACACTGGCATCTAAAACAGCTGTCACTCGCCGTCATTCATTAGGCGGAACCGGCTTCGACCAAGTCAAAAAACAAATTCAATTAGTAAAAGCAACCTTATAATAGAAGAAAACCGATGATCGTAGGATCGTCGGTTTTTTTATGTGTTCTTATCAGCAGAAGTAATGACTCTTTTAAGGGTATCCCCTCTTTTTTTGATTAATTTCCTGAAAAGCTTTACATTATTTTGCAAAACATGATACGTTTAACTAGTACTGATTAAAAAGAACGATCCTACAATTCGTTCAAACTTGTCGTATCAAATTATTGTTCTATTTGTTGTTAACTAAAAAACTGCCGCTTTTCCCCTTACACAATCTGTCGTGATTTAACTCTCTCACTGATCCTTTCTCCATGAATAAATCTATTGTCTTAATTTATCTTTTATCATCGCAGAGACAACATTCCTCTGTATCAAACAAGGAGTGAACCTATGAATCAAAAACTAAAAGAAAATATTTATGAATCACTGTCGGCCGTTTTGCCGATCACAATTACTGTTTTAGTCATCAGCGTTTTTTTAGTCCCAATGGAGATTGGGACGTTTGCTATGTTTTTAGCTGGCGCTGTGATGTTGATCATCGGAATGGCCTTCTTTCAATTAGGCGCAGAAATATCAATGACCCCACTTGGTGAAGGAATCGGGATTCAACTTTCAAAGAGCAAAAAAATCGTTTTATTGATTCTCAGTGTTTTTATTATTGGAGCAGTTATTACGATTGCCGAGCCTGATCTGCAAGTATTAGCAGATCAAATGCCCGCTATTCCTAGCAGCTTGTTAGTCTGGACTGTTGCTGTCGGCGTAGGAATCTGTTTGACGATTGCAGTCTTGCGAATCTTATTTAAGATCAATTTGTCGCTATTACTGATGATATTGTACTTTATTGTGATTTTGCTTTCTTTTCTGACGCCCAACGATTTCGTCCCAGTCGCTTTTGACTCAGGGGGTGCAACAACTGGACCTATCACTGTGCCGTTTATTTTGGCTTTAGGTGTTGGGATTACTTCTGTACGAAGTGATAAAAATGCTTCTGACGACAGCTTCGGCTTAGTAGCTATTTCCAGTATCGGACCTATTTTAGCCGTTTTACTGCTGGGAATTTTCTTTCACCCCACCGACACCCCTTATACCCCGATTGAATTTTTGCATGTGGCTACCACTCAAGACGTGATAAAAGAGTTTATGTTGGAACTGCCTCATTACGCAAAAGAAGTTGCGATCTCGATTTTTCCGATTGGTTTGCTCTTTTTGATTTTTCAATTAGTCAGCCGCCGTTACCATCATCGACAATATCTCCGGATGATCATCGGATTTCTCTATACTTATATTGGACTCGTCCTTTTCTTAACAGGAGTCAGTATCGGCTTTGCTCCTGTCGGCAGTCTGCTCGGCAGTGAACTGGCGGCTAGTGAATTTAAATGGTTATTGATTCCAATCGGGATGCTGATCGGCTACTTTATCGTAAAAGCAGAGCCGGCCATCCAAGTTTTAAATCACCAAGTCGATAATGTTACCGGCGGTTCGATTACGGCAACTTCCATGAACGCTTGTCTTTCAATCGGAGTCGCGATCAGTGTCGGGTTAGCGATGTTGCGGGCAATCACAGGTATCAGTATTTACTGGATCATTATTCCCGGTTATATCATCGCCCTGCTCCTTTCCCGATTTGTCCCTAAGATTTTTATCGGTATCGCTTTTGACTCTGGCGGTGTTGCCAGCGGTCCTATGACGAGTACCTTTTTACTACCGCTTTGTATCGGTGTCAGTGAGTCTCTCGGCGGAAATATTATGGCCGATGCTTTCGGCGTAGTCGCACTTGTCGCATTGACCCCATTGATTGCCGTTCAAATCATGGGGCTCATCTACAAACAAAAAGCAGCGAAGTCTTTACGGACAGATGCTTTAATAGACAAAGAACTCAATCGAATTGAGGAATGGGAGGATTCGAATAATGTATAATAAATCAGCAATTCGAATGTTAGTAGTAATCGTCAGTCAAAAAAATATGGCAAAGGCGCATTCTATTTTCACTTCACAAAATGCTCCCCTTCAATATTTATGTATCGGTGAAGGGACCGCCACTAATGAGATCCTCGATCTTTTAGGACTCGGAATATCCGAAAAAGCGATTCTTTTCTGCCCGGTATTAAACTCCCAAGTCCCTGATTTATTCAAAGCCCTCGCTGAAGGTCTGAGCTTGTACAAACCTAATAGAGGCTGCGCCTTCACTTTTCCTATCTCTGGAGCAAGTTCTTATATCACAAAAATTTTAGCCGCTAAAACACCTGAAACTATTCAAAAGCCTGACGAAAGAGAGGAAAGTCAAATGATCCATGAAGCAAAACACAGCTTGCTAATTGTCACTATCAATCGAGGATTCAGCGAGGAAGTCATGACAGCAGCGACTGCCGCTGGTGCTGGCGGTGGAACGGTCGTCCACGCTCGCCGCCTAGACTCGCAAGAAACAATGAAAAAATGGGGAATCAGCATCCAACCGGAAAAAGAAATGGTTTATATTATAGTGGAACAAGCTAAAAAAATAGCCATTATGCAAGCAATCAGCGACCAATGCGGACTGCTAAGTGACGCTCAAGGCGTTCTGTTGTCGATCCCCGTCGATGGAGTTCTCGGCTTAAATACAAATACATTTTTGTAAAACACGCAAAAAAGAAGCGCCTATCTTTAGTGATAGGCGCTTCTTTTGCTAAATTTTATGCATCGATTTCTGGTGCTTTTCCTAAATGAGCTTGGATCATCCAGATACGTTTTTCTGTTGCTGTTTTAAATCCGATAAAGATATCTTGTGTTGGATCGTCGCCTTCTTCACCAGAAACTTCGATTCCTTTTTGATAAAGATCTGCCAAGTAACGGTACCCATCAACAAGTGTTGCTAAGCGTTCTTCCATCGAACGATCCCAACGGCCAGTTTCATCTGGAAGTTTTGTTTGTTCAGCCATTTCGCGTAATGTTGAGTAAGGAGAACCGTCTAATGTGATCAAACGTTCTGAGATCTCGTCTAATTGATCGTTTACGTCATCCATGAAATCATCCATCATAGGGTGCAAGGTCAAGAAACCAGGACCACGCATATACCAATGTGTTTGGTGGATAATCATAGACATTTGACTTAAATCTGCTACTAGTTGGTTCAAGACTTCTTTTGTTTTTTCAAATTTCATTCTTTTATACCTCCTAATTTTTTACTCCATTAACAGCATAATACAATTATGACAAAAGTACAAAGAAAACGCTGAAAAATCACGGCTTTCTCGTATCTTATTGAAAAGGTGGTGAGAACAATTCGACAGTTTATTTTCGGCACGGTCATCGGGTCTTTTTTAGCCGTCGTCTGTGTCCGACTTCCGCGAAATGAATCCCTGCTTTATCCGCCATCTCACTGTGATTTTTGTGGCCATCAGCTGCGGCCAATTGAAATGATCCCGTTGATTTCTGCTTTACGCCAGAAATTTCACTGTTCTTACTGCCAGCAAAAATTTTCTCCCCGCAGTTTTGGGCTGGAATTCTTTTGCGGAATCCTCTGTTTGATCTTTTTACAAGATTTTCAGTGGCTCAAACTTTGGCAATTATTTTGGTTATTGAGTTCTTTAATTTTAGCCGTAATCGACTGGGATCACTTGATCGTTGAACAGACGATTTTTTGGAGTACTGGGTCGCTCTTACTACTCAGCGGTTGTTGGCTAGTCCCAATCCATTGGCAGCACCCCTTGATCATTTTCAGTTTATTTTATCTCAGTCAAAAAATACTCCCAAACAGCTTAGGTTTAGGAGATCTTTGGATGATCGGCTTGTGGAGCTTGTTTTTGACTGGGTATGAACTGCTACAGCTGCTGTTCCTCGCTTCTGTCAACGGGTTGCTTTTTTTCGGCTATCAAAAATTTCGCAAAAAAAATCTCGAGCGGCTGCCTTTTCTGCCCTTTTTATTTATCGGGCTTTTGATTGTCCTATTGAAAAATTTTTAAGCTTGCCAATGCTGGCGGATGAACCCTTTACGCCCTGATCCTTCACTATAAGCCGCGTAATGCTCAGGATTTTTGCGATAAAAGGCTTGATGGTATTCTTCAGCAGGATAAAATATTTGAGTCGGCTCAATCGCTGTAACGATTGGCTCGCTAAACCGCCGACTCGCTTGCAATTGCTGCTTTGATGCTTCTGCTGCTGTTTTTTGTTCTGAAGAAGCATAAAAAATCACTGGACGATAAGAATCTCCGCGATCAGCAAATTGACCAAATGCATCAGTCGGGTCTGTTTGTTGCCAATAAATATCGACTAATTGTCGATAAGAAATCACCGTCGGATCAAATGTGATCTCGACTGCTTCAGTGTGACCAGTCGTACCGCTGCAGACTTCTTCATAAGTTGGATTTGGTACATGACCGCCGGTATAGCCTGAAACAACCTGTTTGATCCCAGGCATTTGATCGAATGGTTTCACCATACACCAAAAACAACCACCGGCAAAAATTGCTCTTTCTTCTGTCATACAAAAAGCCCCCTTTTGACTTCATCATAACTATTATTTAGAAAATTGAAACCAATCTGCTCAGTCAGCTGCACAAAAAAAGAGAGCCGCCTGATCGTCAGCTCCTCTCTTCTTAATAATTATATTCATCGATTGGATAAATGATATTTCCATAGCCAGTGTAATCATAATGGGTTCCCGTACTGATTTCATCCTCATCACTGTCATCAAAAAACAATTGATTTTCATCATCTTCATCTAAATTTGGTAGTTTTTTCTTTGTTGGCAACTCCAACTGTTTTTTCAGACTATTTTGTTCTTTTAGCAAAGAATTCAACCCTAGTACTTGAAAATAAATATCATCAATCATCTCGCCTTGCCCTTTTACTTGCGTCTGCTTGATTGTTTCGGCTGCAGGCGTGTAGTTTTTTACGATCAGCAGCATCTCGCTCCAGCTAAGATCAGTCTGGACATAATCTTCTACCGCTCTCAGATACTTTTTATACTTAGTAACAGAATCGACCGAAAGGATCTTATGGATGATCTTTGATAAAATCTCCCGCTGCCGTGCTTGCCGACCCACATCACCTTTTGGATCTTCATGACGCATCCGGACATACTCTAGCGCATGTTTGCCGTCTAAAGTTTGTTTGCCTTTTTTTACGTGCACACCGTCCAAAGTAAAATCAATCTTATTATCGACTTCGATCCCGCCAACGGCATCGACCAACGTTCTCAAACCTTTCATATTGATCTCTACATAATGATCGACTGGAACATCCATCATTGTTTGGACAGATTCGATCGCCGTCTTAGTCCCGCCTAACGAATACGCCGCGTTCAATTTATCATAATACGTGTCGCCTTTTGCAACATAATTATTCTCATCACCTTTGTAGCCGACAATTTGCGTATAAATATCACGATCCAAACTAGTCAGCAACGTCTGCTTTTTTTTCGAATTGATCGTCACTAACATCATGGAATCAGAACGACCTTGATACGTTCGACCTTTATCACCCGTATCAGTCCCCATTAATAAAATCGAAAACGGCTCCCCGCTTTTTAAATCGACAGAACCCGTCCGCGTATTCTTATAGTTAACTTTTTTAGTCATTTTACTGATCGACTGGTCCACATCATTGTTCACTTTTAACAAATAAACAGTCGTTGCTCCGACTAACAATACGATGATTCCTACGACGATCAAGATGATTCTCTTTGCTCTGCTCATGTAGCACCTCAAAAATTTTTACATATTACTAGAATAGTTTCTTTCATTTTCTCACAAATTATCTTTTGACAATAGCTTTTATCCCGTGCTCTAAACGAAATTTAATATCTGTCTAAAGTGACCGCTGCCATTTTACCAGATAACTGCTTAATAATCGCATGAAAAAAGACCACAAGATTCAAAGAATCTTGTGGTCTAGAATTTCCATTAATTCAATGGATTGTTCAAAGCGTCTTCGGCTGCCATTTGTGCTTCAATATCAGAGATACTGTAGACATTTTCGCTAGCCACAACAACTTCTTTTGGTTCCATGTTGCGGTAAGTCGCCATACCAGTTCCGGCAGGGATAATCTTACCGATAATAACATTTTCTTTCAATCCAAGTAATGGATCTTTCTTACCGCGGATCGCAGCATCGGTCAAGACACGCGTTGTTTCTTGGAATGATGCGGCAGATAAGAAACTGTTTGTTTCCAATGATGCTTTAGTGATACCAAGCAAGACTGGACGAGATGTTGCGGGTGTTCCGCCAGCAACCAATGTATTGTAGTTTTGGTCTTTAAAGTCAGCAATATCCAATAATGTACCTGGCAAGATATCTGTATCGCCTGGATCCATTACGCGGACTTTGCGCAACATTTGACGAACCATTACTTCAATATGTTTGTCGCCGATTTCTACCCCTTGCATTCGGTAAACACGTTGAACTTCACGCAGCAAGTAAGTCTCAACTGAGATGACATCGCGCACTTGCAATAAGTGTTTAGGATCGATTGAACCTTCTGTCAAGCGTTCTCCACGATGAATCATATCGCCTTCTGCCACTTTCATCCGAGCGGTGTAAGGAACAGTATACGTACGCGTATCGGTTTCACCTTTGACAGTGACTTCTTTTGATCGTGTTGCAGCATCTTCAGCAATCTCAACAACTTCACCAGTAACTTCAGTAATAACAGCTAAACCTTTAGGATTACGTGCTTCAAAGATTTCTTGGACACGAGGAAGACCTTGTGTGATATCGTCTCCAGCAACCCCACCGGTATGGAATGTACGCATTGTTAATTGAGTACCAGGTTCGCCGATTGATTGAGCGGCGATAGTACCAACTGCTTCACCGACTTCAACGTCGTCGCCAGTTGCTAAGTTGCGGCCATAACAATGTTTACATACTCCGTGTTTAGTATTACATGTGAATACTGAGCGGATCGTTAATTTTTCAACGCCAGCATCCATGATTCGTTTAGCGTCTGTTTCGCTGATCAATGCATCGCCAGGTAAAATTACTTCGCCTGTTTCAGGATGCATTACTGATTTTTGCGTATAACGTCCAACTAGACGTTCTTCCAATGATTCGATGATTTCGTTTCCTTCACGAATCGCAGAGATTTCTAGACCACGGTCAGTTCCGCAATCTTCTTCACGTACGATCACATCTTGGGCAACGTCAACTAAACGACGAGTCAAGTAACCTGAATCGGCAGTCTTCAAGGCAGTATCGGTCATCCCTTTACGAGCCCCGTGAGTGGAGATAAACATTTCCAAGACAGATAGTCCTTCACGGAAATTAGAAATGATCGGCAATTCCATGATTTGTCCATTCGGAGCGGCCATCAATCCACGCATCCCAGCAAGCTGAGTAAAGTTGGAGATGTTACCACGGGCTCCAGAGTCAGACATCATGAAGATTGGGTTCTTAGCATCTAAGGATTCCATCAAACGTTGTTGGATATCATCTTTAGCCGCATTCCAAACTGCGATAACACGTTCATACCGTTCGTCATCCGTAATCAAACCACGGCGGAATTGTTTCGTGATCGTGCCAACTTGTTTGTGGGCGTTATCGATGATTTCTTGTTTTTCAGCCAAAGCCATGATATCAGCGATACCAACAGTCATACCCGCATGAGTCGAATGTTTATAACCTAAGTCTTTCATTCGGTCAAGCATCATTGACGTATCCGTTACTTTGAAACGTTTAAAGACTTCAGCGATGATATTTCCAAGATTTTTCTTCTTGAATGGTAAAATGATCGCTTGTTCTTTGATCGCTGCAGGAATATCCGCACCTTTTTCGACAAAGTATTTGTCAGGTGTGTGTTGCGTCAAGTTGAAATCAGTCGGTTCGTTCAAGTAAGGGAACTCTTGCGGCATAATCTCGTTGAAAATAATTTTCCCAACAGTCGTGATCAGCATCCGTTCTTTTTGTTCTTCAGTAAATGGTTTGTCGCCTAATGTATTAGGGTCAACAGCCACACGTGAATGCAAATGAACGTAGCCGTTGCGCCATGCTAAGACAGCTTCATTCATGTCACGGAAGATCATTCCTTCACCTTCGCGACCTTCTTCTTCCATTGTTAAGTAATAATTACCTAACACCATATCTTGTGATGGCGTAACGACTGGTTTGCCGTCTTTCGGGTTCAAGATATGTGTTGCAGCTAGCATCAACATCCGAGCTTCTGCTTGTGCTTCTTCGCCTAGTGGTAAATGGACAGCCATTTGGTCACCATCGAAATCGGCATTGTAGGCTTCACATACTAATGGGTGAAGACGGATTGCACGACCTTCAACTAAGATTGGTTCGAACGCTTGGATACCAAGTCTGTGCAACGTAGGTGCTCGGTTCAGCAATACAGGATGTTCTTTGATAACTTCTTCTAAAACATCCCAGACAACGTCTTCTTGACGTTCGATTTTACGTTTGGCATTTTTGATATTTGATGCAATCTCACGTTGAACTAATTCTTTCATTACGAAAGGTTTGAACAATTCGATCGCCATTTCTTTTGGCAGACCACATTGATACATTTTCAAGAACGGTCCAACAACGATAACTGAACGCGCAGAATAATCGACCCGTTTACCCAGCAAGTTTTGACGGAAACGACCTTGTTTCCCTTTCAACATGTGAGATAAAGATTTCAATGGACGGTTACCTGGTCCTGTAACAGGACGGCCGCGACGACCATTATCGATCAACGCATCTACCGCTTCTTGCAACATCCGTTTTTCATTTTGAACAATGATATTTGGTGCATTCAAGTCCAACAAACGTTTCAAACGGTTGTTACGGTTGATTACACGACGGTATAGGTCGTTCAAGTCACTCGTTGCAAAACGACCACCTTCTAATTGAACCATCGGACGTAAATCTGGCGGAATGACAGGGATCACATTCATAACCATCCAACCTGGAAGATTACCAGAAGAACGGAATGCTTCTAATACGTCTAAACGACGGATCGCACGGGTCCGTTTTTGACCTTGAGCTGTTTTTAATTCTTCTTTTAATTCTGCGGACTCACCATCTAGATCAACTTTATCTAATAATTGTTTGATCGCTTCGGCACCCATTGCCGCGTGGAATTCTTGACCGTATTGATCCCGTTTTTCACGATATTCACGTTCAGTTAACAATTGTTTTTTCTCTAGGCTCGTATTACCTGGATCAATCACGACATAAGATGCAAAGTAGATGATTTCTTCCAACGCACGAGGACTCATGTCTAAGACAAGACCCATGCGAGAAGGAATTCCTTTGAAATACCAGATGTGTGTTACTGGTGCTGCTAATTCGATGTGACCCATCCGTTCGCGACGAACTTTAGAGCGGGTAACTTCTACACCACAACGGTCACAGACGATTCCTTTATAACGGATCCGTTTATATTTTCCACAGGCACATTCCCAGTCTTTGGTTGGCCCAAAAATTCTTTCATCGAATAATCCTTCGCGTTCAGGCTTCAATGTACGATAGTTAATGGTTTCCGGTTTTTTTACTTCACCGTATGACCAGCTTCTGATTTTTTCAGGAGAAGCCAAACCTATTTGCATACTTTCGAATTTATTTACATCGATCAAAAGGGTTTCCCTCCATTTCATTTTATCGTAAGTCAGCTAAGGATTAGCTGACTTACGTATGGCAAGCGCGACGCTTATAAGTCTTCAGCAGTTTCGATTTCTTGGATCAAATCTGATTTTTGTTCCGCTTTTTCAGCAGCTGCTTTTTCTTCAACTTCTTTTGCAGATTGTTGTTGTTCTGCATATTTTGTCAAAGCGTCAACTGTGATCAAGTCGTCATCATCATCATCCATATCTCGCAACTCGATTTCTTTGTCATTAATATCTAAGACTTGCATATCTAAACCAAGAGCTTGCAATTCTTTCACTAATACGCGGAAAGATTCAGGCACGCCTGGTTTTGGAATAGGTTCACCTTTGACGATGGCTTCGTAAGTTTTCACACGACCGACTACATCATCTGATTTGTAAGTCAAGATTTCTTGTAATGTGTAAGCAGCACCGTATGCTTCCAGTGCCCAAACTTCCATTTCTCCGAAACGTTGTCCACCAAATTGAGCTTTACCACCCAATGGTTGTTGCGTAACAAGAGAGTAAGGTCCAATTGAACGAGCATGCAATTTATCATCGACCATGTGGGCCAATTTGATCATGTACATCACGCCAACTGAGATCCGGTTGTCGAATGGTTCACCTGTACGTCCATCGTAAAGAACAGTCTTAGCGTCTGCAGCCATACGAGCTTCACGGACAGTTTCCCAAACATCGCTATCTTGCGCACCATCAAAGACTGGTGTTGCAACATGGATTCCTAATTGACGAGCTGCCATACCTAAATGCAATTCCAATACTTGTCCAATATTCATCCGTGATGGCACCCCTAAAGGATTCAACATGATGTCAACTGGTGTACCGTCTGGCAAGAATGGCATGTCTTCTTCCGGCATGATCCGAGAAACGACCCCTTTATTTCCGTGACGGCCGGCCATTTTGTCCCCTTCATGGATCTTACGTTTTTGCACGATGTAGACGCGCACTAACATATTTACACCAGGAGATAATTCGTCGCCTGCTTCACGAGTAAAGATCTTCACATCATGAACGATTCCGCCGCCGCCATGAGGCACACGTAGAGAGGTATCGCGGACTTCACGCGCTTTTTCGCCGAAGATCGCATGCAATAAGCGTTCTTCTGCTGATAGTTCAGTTACCCCTTTAGGAGTGACTTTACCCACTAATAAGTCGCCATCATGAACTTCGGCACCAATGCGGATAATCCCCATTTCGTCCAAGTTCTTCAATGCGTCTTCCCCGACATTCGGGATTTCGCGAGTGATTTCTTCAGGTCCTAATTTTGTATCACGTGCTTCTGATTCATATTCTTCAATATGAATTGAAGTATACACATCATCTTTGACCAAACGACGGCTCATGATGATCGCATCTTCGTAGTTGTATCCTTCCCAAGTCATGAAGGCTACGACAACGTTTTGACCTAAAGCCAATTCGCCGTTTTCCATAGAAGGTCCGTCAGCTAAAATGTCGCCAACTTCAACTTTTTCGCCTAATCCAACTAATGGACGTTGGTTGTAGCTAGTCCCTGAGTTTGAACGACGGAATTTGGTAATATCATATTTATCTAATGCGCCATTGTCGCGGCGTACACGAACTTCGTGGGCGTCAACAAATTCAACGACACCATCATTTTTACATAATAACGCGGCACCTGAGTCATGCGCGGCTTTGTATTCCATACCGGTACCAACCCAAGGAGACTTAGGATTGATCAAAGGCACGGCTTGACGCTGCATGTTCGCTCCCATCAAGGCACGGTTCGAGTCATCGTTTTCCAAGAATGGGATACAAGCAGTAGCGACAGCAACTACTTGTTTAGGAGATACGTCCATGTAGTCAACTTTATCGATCGTAACTTCCAAGTTTTCAGAAGTTGCACGAGCCATAACGACTTCTTCAACGAATGTTCCGTCATCGTTCAATTTGCTGTTTGCTTGAGCAACAACATAATGGTCTTCGATATCAGCAGTTAAGTAATCGATCTTGTCTGTTACTTTACCTGTTGAACGATCGACACGACGATAAGGTGTTTCGATGAAACCGAATTTGTTAACTTTGGCATACGAAGCCAAACTGTTGATCAAACCGATGTTAGGTCCTTCAGGCGTTTCAATCGGACACATCCGGCCATAGTGAGAATAGTGAACGTCGCGGACTTCATAGCCAGCACGGTCACGTGTCAAACCACCAGGTCCTAAGGCAGATAGACGACGTTTATGCGTCAACTCCCCTAACGGATTGGTTTGGTCCATGAACTGTGACAATTGAGAAGATCCAAAGAATTCTTTGATGCTGGCAACAACTGGACGAATATTGATCAATTGTTGTGGCGTCAATGTTTCTTGATCTTGGATCGACATACGTTCGCGAACGACACGTTCCATCCGAGCTAACCCGATACGGAATTGATTTTGCAACAATTCACCGACTGAACGAATACGACGGTTTCCTAAATGGTCGATATCGTCGACGTTGCCGATGTTTTCCATCAAGTTCAAGAAATAGCTCATTGAAGCGATGATGTCAGCAGGACGAACAGTCCGGACAGAAGTATCAGGATAAGCATTACCGATCACTGTTACTTCACGTTCTGGATCTTTTGGTGAAAAGACTTTGATTACTTGAACAGTCATTGGATCTGTTACGACAGCATCTTCTGATGGGTAGTAAGTCACAGAATTCAAGCCGTTTTCTAAATGCGCACCAAGTGTTTCTTCCATTACTTGATGAGTAATAACGGTCCCTTTTTCCATGATGATCTCGCCAGTTTCAGGATCAACTAACGTTTCAGCCAACGTCAAGTTCAATAGACGTGTTTTAAGGTCTAATTTTTTATTTACTTTGTAACGACCAACATTTGCTAAGTCGTAACGTTTTGGATCGAAGAAACGAGCAGTTAGCAAGCTACGAGAGCTGTCTGCTGTTTTTGGTTCGCCGGGACGCAGACGTTCGTAAACGTCTTTCAATCCTTCTTCAGTACGAGAATCACTTGGATTTTTGTGCAAGTCTTTCTCGATAGTGTTACGTAATGATTCGCTTTCGCCGAAGATCTCAAAAATCGTATCATCTGATCCAAAACCTAGCGCACGGACTAACGTGGTCAAAGGAATTTTACGGGTACGGTCGATTCGGACATAAGAGATATCTTTTGCGTCTGTTTCCATTTCTAACCATGCACCACGGTTAGGAATGACTGTTGAACCGAAGCCTTCTTTCCCGTTTTTATCCACTTTTCCATGGAAATAAACACCGGGAGAACGAACCAATTGGGAAACGATAACCCGCTCAGCTCCGTTGATAATAAATGTTCCTTGTTCTGTCATTAATGGGAAATCGCCAAAGAATACTTCTTGTGATTTGATTTCGCCAGTTTCGCGGTTTACTAAGCGTAAAACTACGTGTAATGGTGCAGAGTAATTTGCATCGTGTGCGCGTGCTTCTGCCACGGTGTATTTAGGTTCTTTCAATTCATAGTCCACAAATTCAAGTGACAAGTTTCCATTAAAATCTTCAATTGGCAAAATGTCTTCAAACATTTCTTGCAAGCCCTCATCTAGAAACCATTGATAAGAATCTGTTTGAATTTCGATCAAATTCGGTAATTCCAACACTTCACTGATTTGTGCGAAGCTTCTGCGTTCTCGGTGTTTCCCGTATTTCACTACGTGTCCAGCCAAGTTTCTTCACCCCTCTTAAAAGTTTGAAAACCGTTCCGAAGATAAATTACATTTATGTTACATAAATTAAATTCATGTAACACCTGACATTTTTTGCGGCTTTTAGGCAAAAAAAAACCAAAAATAGAACGTTCTCTTGAAAATATTCGCGAGCTTCTACTTTTGTTTCCTTATTAAAAGCCGGAACGGACAATATTTCGTTCCTGCCTTTTATCATTTCAGATAGTTTTAGCAACTTAATATGATACATGACATCAACATAAAAGTCAATAGCCTCTGCAGTTGCGGGAGCTTTACGCAAGGTTTTCTTAAAACTTTCAATGAGATTATTTCATTTTAAATCGGTTTACATTCATGAATATTCTGAATATTCTTCAGTTTATTATTGACATCTCATTTTTCTTACCGTATACTAATCTACATCTTAACAAGTTGGAGGTTGTTCACATGCTGAATCCGAAAAACTCACAACTGAATAACCGCTATTACTTTAGCTATTTTAGATAGGTTTGTATTCATCACAATGGATACAAACGACCTCAGTGTTTTTTGTATCTATGATGGCTAGAGCATTTCAACGTATCACCGGCCGCATAGAGAAATCTAAGTGGCTGAAATATCATACTATTTCTGTATTTGTATCACCCACTTAGAATTTCGTTCATTCTAAGCGGGTGATTTTTTATTACAAAAGGAGAGAAAATAATGAAAAAAACAGTATTAGCAGGAATTGGATTGGTAAGTTTATTGATGTTAGGTGCTTGCGGCAGTAAAGAAGCAAGTGACGATAGTGTAAAAAAAGTGGGTGTCTTGCAACTCGTTCAACATGCTTCATTAGACAATGCGTATGAAGGATTCAAAGAAGGATTGGCTGAAGGTGGCTATAAAGAAGGTGACAACTTAGAGATCGATTACCAAAACGCTCAAAACAATCAAGACAATCTAAAAAGTATGAGTGAAAAATTAGTCAATGATGAACCGGATCTGCTTTTAGGGATCGCAACTCCCGCCGCTCAATCTCTATTGAATGTAACGACGGAAACTCCAATCACCGTTACAGCAGTGACCGATTTAAAAGAAGCAAAGCTCGTGAAAAGCGATAAAAAACCTGGCGGAAACGTTACAGGAACCACAGACATGGTACCGATTGATAAACAAATCGCGCTTTTATTGTCGATCGTTCCCGATGCAAAATCAATTGGAATCATGTATAACGCCGGCGAAGCCAATTCCAAGATCCAAGCTGATCTTGCTGAAAAAGCGCTGAAAAAAGCTGGTGTTGCCGTGAAAATAAAAACAGCCAACACAACTAACGACGTTCAACAAGTAACAGAATCTTTAGCAAACGAAACTGATGGAATCTATGTTCCAACAGATAATACGTTCGCGAGTGCCGCCGCAGTGATCGGCGATGTCGTTAAAGAAAAGAAAATTCCATTAGTTGCAGGCTCAACAGAACAAGTGACTGATGGCGGTCTAGCTACTGTTGGGATCGACTACAAATCATTAGGTAAACAAACTGGTAAAATGGCTGCCAAGATTTTAGACGGTGATGCAAAGCCAGCGGATACTCCAGTTGAATCTGCGGACACATTGAAATTAGTCGTCAATGAAGACATGGCGAAAGCTTTAGGAATCGATCCAGCCAGCATTAAAGAACCAAAATAAAGGAAGCCGTTGAACGACAGTTCCAGAAAGAAGGAAGAAGCATGAATATTATCACGTTGTTATTATCATCGACGTCGCAAGGGATCCTTTGGTCATTGCTTGCAATCGGCGTTTACATGACTTTTCGAATTTTAGATATTGCCGATCTAACTGCTGAAGGGAGTTTTCCTTTAGGTGGTGGGATTGCTGCCGTTGCTATCGTTAATGGGATCCATCCCATTCTAGCTACTTTATTAGCTTTTGGCGGCGGAATGTTAGCAGGTTTAGTAACTGGAATCTTAAATACAAAATTCAAAATCCCCGCATTGCTAGCCGGGATCATCACGATGACAGGCTTGTACTCCATTACTTCACGTGTAATGGGCGCTCCCAACATCGCGTTATTGGGAGAAAATACGATCTTTACCGCAGCTCAAACAATGGGCATCAGCAAAAACAATGCGGTCATCTTGATTGGTTTGTTGATTACCTTGTTAGTGATCTTTCTATTGGTCTTATTTTTCCAAACAGAGATTGGGTTAGCTGTCCGAGCAACAGGTGATAATCCTGATATGAGTGAAGCTAACGGGGTCAAAACAGAAAACATGAAACTCTTAGGCTACATGATCTCAAACGGCAGCATCGCTCTTTCTGGGGCGTTATTAGCACAAAACAACGGCTTTGCTGATCTGAATTCCGGTGTTGGAACAATCGTTATCGGATTGGCTTCGATTATCATCGCAGAAGTGCTGCTTCACAATAAGCCAATCTGGGTTCGTTTAGTTACGATCGTTGCTGGAGCAATTATTTACCGTTTCATCTTGGCGTTAGTCTTCGAAATGAATGTTGAGCCGACTGATTCAAAATTAGCTTCAGCGATCGTATTGGTTATCTGCTTATCTTTACCACAAATTCGATCAAAATTTACTTTAAAACCTAAACAGAAAGAGGCGAATTAGATGCAGCCAGTTTTAAGAATCAACAACCTTCATCAATATTTCGAACGCGGGACCGTCAATGAAAATCACGTGTTGCGCGGAATCAATCTAAGCTTAGCACCGGGTGAATTTGTAACCATTATCGGCGGAAATGGTGCTGGTAAATCGACTTTGCTGAACAGCGTTGCCGGTACTTTGCCGATCGAAGAAGGCCAAATGTTTCTAAATGAAGAAGAAATTACCAAATACTCCGTAACTAAACGGTCGAAAAGAATCAGCCGTGTCTTCCAAGATCCCAAAATGGGGACAGCCGTCCGTTTGACCGTCGAAGAAAATTTAGCATTAGCATTAAAGCGCGGCCATAAACGCGGCTTCTCACTTGGAGTGAAGAGCAAAGATCGCAGTTTCTTCCAAGAACAATTAGCGATGCTGAATTTAAATTTAGAAAATCGGCTAGATGCTGAGATCGGTTTGCTGTCTGGTGGACAGCGCCAAGCGATCACCTTGTTGATGGCAACTTTGCAACGACCTGATCTGATTTTATTAGATGAACATACTGCAGCGCTTGATCCAAAAACGTCATTGACTGTAATGCAGCTGACTGAACGTTTGATTCGTGAACAGGAGCTGACGGCCTTCATGGTGACCCACAATATGGAAGATGCTATCCAGTATGGCAATCGATTGATCATGCTGCATCAAGGACAGATTGCTTTGGACTTGAACCAAGCTGAAAAACAACATTTGACTGTACCAAAATTGATGGAACTCTTCCAACAAAATTCCGGCGTCGAACTGAAAGACGATGCTTTGTTATTAAGCTGATCGATAAATGATTGCTTCACTTCTTTCTTGGCAGGCTGCTTTTATGCAGTCTGTTTTTTTGTTACACTAACTTTACGAAAGAAAGCAAAAAAAGGAGGGTCTTGGTTGACTACGAAAGAAAAAGTTTTGGCACGCTTAAAAGAGACACAAGAAGTATTGTCCGGTGAAGTTTTAGCACAAGAATTGGCTGTATCCCGCACCGCAATCTGGAAAGCGATCAAAGAATTAGAAAAAAAGGGCTATCGCATCCAGCACTTAGCCACCGGTTACCGCTACCAGCCTTCTGATATTTTAGATGCTAAAGAAATTCAAGACCAGATCCGCTATCCAATCGATGTAAGTGTCTTAGAAACTTCTGACTCAACAATGAAAGATGCACAATTGGCCGTATTAGCCGGAGAAAAATCACCGTTGCTAATCGTAGCTGACATGCAAGAAGCTCCCCATGGCCGTTTTGATCGCCCTTTTTTTGCGGCAAAACAGCAAGGGATCTACATGAGTTTATTATTGAAACCTAACGAACAGTTGCACGAACTGCCGCAATATACGATCTTGATGGCGGTAGCGGCGGCTGAAGCGATCGATGAACTTTTGGGCGTCGACAGCCAAATCAAATGGGTGAATGATATTTATTTAAATGAAAAAAAAGTCGCTGGGATTTTATCAGAAGCGATGACGGATGTTGAAAGCAATTCGCTGAAATATATCATTATCGGTATGGGAATCAATTTTTCGATTCCACAAGAAGATTACCCAACAGAACTGCAAGAAAAAGCGACCTCGCTCTTTCCTGACGGTCAAGCGACCACTACCCGCAATCAATTGATCATCACTATTTGGAATCGTTTCTTTGATCTATTAGCAGAACCGACGGACTTTCTGGCTTCTTATCGTAAAAAGTCATTCGTCTTAGGAAAAAAAATCACCTTCAAACGTAAAGACCGTTCTTATTTAGGGACTGCTGTTGCGATCGCCGATACTGGCGAATTAATAGTCGATCTAGGGACTGAACAGATTGCTCTTTCTTCTGGCGAGATCAGCTTAAGTTCGATTCAATAAAAAAATAGGTATGACAAAATTTTGTCATACCTATTTCTTGAATAAATGGCTTCGCAGCAGTTTTTCGAAATAAATCAAACCGGCTGCTATTACGACCTCTTTTTAACGCATTGTTACAAATTCTTCACTGCCTGTCGGATGAATCGCAACGGTATCATCAAAGTCTTTCTTTGTCGCACCCATTTTGATCGCTACAGCAAAACCTTGCAGCATTTCATCGACACCGACACCAATTCCATGCAAACCAATAATCTTTTCTTCTTCTCCAAGACAAACCAATTTCATATCACATTTTTGCCGATAATCGCTTAAGGCGAAATACATTGGTGTAAAACGCGAATGATAAATTTTGATCTGATCTTTGCCGTAACGTTCAATCGCAGCTTCTTCGGACAAACCAATCGTCGCAATCGTTGGATGCGTAAAAATGACGGTCGGAACATTTTCATAATCTAAAAATTCTTCAGATTTGCCATTAAAGACCCGCTCTGACAATCGACGGCCTGCCGCAATGGCAACGGGTGTCAAATCAAGTTTGCCAATGACATCGCCCACCGCGTAAATCCCTTCACTTGTTGTGTTTTGGTATTTATCGACGATCACAAACCCTTTCTCGTTCAACGTCACCGCTGTATTTTCCAAGCCTAATGCATTCGTATTTGGCAGACGACCCCCGGCAAATAAAACTTTATCGCCAGTCAATGAATTGCCATTTTCAAAATAGACGGTATACGTTCCGTCCGTATTTTGTTTGGTTTCTTTTGCGACATGATGATCATAAAGTTTCATCTTATTCTCGCGGTAGATCTCAACCAAATTATCCGCCAGCATATTATCAAACGTTCGCAAAGGACGACTATGACGAAAAGCCCAGTGGACTTGTGTCCCCATTCCTTGCAAGACACCGCTCAATTCTGCCGCGATATAGCCGGCACCTAAGACGACTACTTCTTTTGGTTGCTCGGTTAATTCAAAGAACCCATTCGAATCCATCGCAAATTCACTACCAGGAATATTCATTTGACTTGGCCGACCGCCAGTTGCAATCAAAATATGCGGTGCTGTATACTCTTCTCCATTCACACTAACAACATGATCCGACTTGAACGTCGCATAGCCTTCTAGACGTTCCACATGATTGCTGTCTAGCCCACGATAATAGGCACTATGTAAAAAGTTGATATATTTCTCGCGGCGTGCAACTAATCCTTTGAAATCAAATGTTTCAATGTCTGCTTGAACACCATAACTAGGTGCATCTCGTTCGATCATTTCCAACATGCTGCTCGCTTGCCACATTACTTTTTTAGGAACACAGCCGACGTTGACACACGTCCCGCCGATTTTGTTGCCTTCGATCAATAACACTTTTGCGCCATACATCCCCGCGCGGTTAGCTGAAGCGATTCCGCCACTCCCGCCGCCAACGACGATATAATCATATTCTTTCATTTAATTTCCTCCTATTTGTCACGCAGCTGGTCAGGTCCGCACAAAAAAGCTAAAAACAGCTTTAACGACCCGCAGCGTCAAACTTACGTTCATTTTAATACAATTTACTAAAAAAGCACCGTTATTTGCCCAGCTTTTTTGCTGCACCATTTTTTGTACGACCAAGCTGAACTAAATGGCTCTAGATGAAAACAGGTTCCAAGCTCAAAAACTTGGAACCTGCATTAACTATCAAACTGAAAAATCTTTAATCTTTTTTCTTTCGGATCATATCACCGGGTTTGACTGGCTGAGCGACTGGCATCGTTACGATCATCATTGGATTTGGGGCACGATCGATTGATTCTCCTTCGTCATTTTTCAACTCAGTAACCGTTTGTTCAAAGTGATGGAAATTCGGTCCATAAAACTCGATCTCATCGCCTACTTTAAAATGATTGCGTTGACGAACCGTTGCGATCTTGTTTGTTTCATCATAACTCAAGACTTCGCCAATAAATTTGTAAATCGGGATCTTCCGCCGCGGACCAAATAACTGTTCATTTTCGGTCGGTACTTGGTAATAAAACCCGGTCGCCAATTCACGTTGCGCAACTTTCCATAATTCGTCGATCCATTCTTGTTTGCAGACATAATTGTCTGGATCTGCGATGTAACTGTCCACTGCCGCTTTGTACACGTTCGATACCGTCGACACATAATGGATAGATTTCATCCGACCTTCGATTTTCAAGCTGTCTACACCATTTTCGATCAAATCAGGAATGTGTTCGATCATTGACATATCAACAGCGCTCATTGAGAATTCTTCCGTCACGTCTCCATTTTCTGTCAACGAACGATGTTCTTGGGCAAAAGGCATGTCGAACAATTCATACTTCCAGCGGCATGATTGCGAACAACCGCCGCGATTCGCATCCCGCATCGACATGTGATTTGATAAAGTACAACGGCCGGAATAAGAAATACACATCGCGCCATGGATGAAGGCTTCGATTTGAACATCGGTCTTGCTGCGGATCTCTGCTAATTCTTCCATCGAAACTTCGCGGGCTAAAACAACTCGCTCTAGACCTTCTTCTTTCCAGAAGTTCAATGTTTCCGCGTTAGTCGCTGATGCTTGCGTGGATAAATGGATCTCTAACCCAGGTGCTTCAGTGGCACAGATCTCGATCAACGCCGGATCAGAGACGATCACCGCCGAGATTCCGATATCGCGTAATTTTTTGAAAAATTCGCCGGCGCCTTTTTCGTTGCCTTCATGTGTCACCATATTTGCCGCCACATAGACTTTCGCGCCATATTTTTTTGCAAACAGCACGCCTTCTTCCATTTCTTCAAATGAAAAATTTCCCGCACGTGAACGCAAACCATAAGCGTCCCCGCCGATATATACTGCATCCGCGCCATAATGGATCGCGGTTTTTAATTTTTCTAAGGTTCCGGCTGGTGCTAAAACTTCCGGCCGTTTCAATTTTCTCTCTGTCATGTTGCCATTACCCCTATTTAATCGCTGTTGGGTCTAAATGATAAAAACCAGTATCCATTCCTCGACCAACAGGATGATATTTTTGAATTTCTTGTTGTGCATTGATTGCTGCTGTTTCATCCCAAGTATTTGCTTCGATTGCTGCCTTGGCTGAAGCAAAAATTTTGGCAATCGCAATAAAATCAGCTCCCGGCGTAAACAAACCATCCAATTTCCACGTTTGGTAACCTGTTTGATTCAGTTCCAGCAATTCTTTGATCAAATTCAGATCATTGTCGGCAAAAATATGTGTGCCATGCTGATCTTCATAAATCGAATAGTGGGTCTCTGCCTTTTTAGGTTCTGAAATAAACAAGCCCCGCTCTTTTGTTGCACTTTCTGTCTGCTTCGTATAATTGAAGTAATTATCTAATAACGGTCTTTTCGATTGATGGATGCACGTCGCTCCATAAACCAATACTTCTACCGGCACAGTGACATGTTGGCTTAAACTTTGCATTTCTTCAAAAGGAACTTCGCGAGCTAAGACCGCTCCAACTGCTCCTTTTTTCTGCCAAAAATTGATTTGCCGCGCATTCGTCACCAATGTTTCCGCATCATAAATATAGGACAAATCATATTCTTGCAATAAATAAATCACTCCTGTATCACCAACAACTAAATGATCAGGCTTGACTTCGGCAAGAAAGGCCAAATATTCCGGAACCAGCTTCATTTTATCCGGATGCATAATACCATTTACAGCGATATTTACTTTTTTTCCTTGCGCATGCGCCATCTCGATCACTGCTTGCTGTTCTTCACGGGAAAAAGAATGCGGCAATCGCAGACCAAATGTCTCTTCTCCAATATATAAAGTATCCACGCCGGCAGCTAATAATTCTTCCGCTTGTGCCATCGATTCTGCCGTCGCAATTAATTCGATCATTGTGTATCCTCCTAGTTCCGATCGGTAAATTCATTTTTCTGAAATAAGGCTAAAATTCACCGTCCATACCAACTTGCCAGCAATAGTTACAATCACTTCTTTTCTGACTCAACGATTGCTGAACTTGCCTAAAAAAAACCGTTCGTTCAACCTTCCTTAGACTTTTTTATACTATCACAGCTTTGAAAAGTTTCCAACTAGCGCTAAAAGAAAAAAAGAGTTGTGACAAAAATCTTGTCACAACTCCTTTGACTTCTTATTTCTTAAGGCTGCCCACTTCTGTCACACCCTCAATAAAATTAAACTTTTTCCGGTATTTTTTCTTCTTTAGAATTTCTTACTGTCAATGTGATCTTGCCTTTGCTGGCACCAATCGTCACAGCGTCCCCCAATTGAATTTGACCTGATAACAATGCTTCAGCAAGTCGGTCTTCAATTTCTTTTTGCAACGCTCGGCGAATAGGGCGTGCCCCATATTCAGGATCAAATCCGACTTTTCCGATTACATCGTAAGCTGCTGCTGTGATCTTCACTTTGATCTCGTGTTCTTTCATGCGATCTAAAACCGAACGGCTCATGATTTTCACGATTTCATGGATTTGTTCTTGATCCAATGATTTAAAGACTACTGTTTCATCGATCCGGTTAAGGAATTCGGGACGAAATGCTGTTTTCAATATTTCTAAGATACGTTTTTCCATTGCTTGGTGATCTTTAGTAATATCTTTTACGTTGAATCCAACATTTTTTTCTTCGCGGATCTCAGTCGCACCAATATTTGAAGTCATAATCAAGATCGTATTGCGAAAATCAACTTTCCGTCCTTTGGAATCTGTCAAATGCCCATCATCCAAAACTTGTAATAAAATATTGAAGACATCTGGATGGGCTTTTTCCACTTCGTCTAACAAAATTACTGAGTAAGGTTTTTGACGAATTTTTTCTGTCAATTGTCCGCCTTCTTCATAACCAACATAACCTGGAGGCGAACCAATCAAACGACTGGTACTATATTTTTCCATAAATTCAGACATATCTACTCGGATCAATGCTTCTTCACTACCAAACATTGCTTCAGCCAGCGCTTTGGCCAATTCGGTTTTTCCGACACCAGTTGGGCCTAAGAACATGAAAGAACCGATTGGACGATTAGGATCTTTCAACCCGCTGCGGGCCCGACGAATCGCACGAGAGATCGCTTTGACAGCATCTTCTTGTCCTACTACACGCTTATGCAACACATTTTCTAAATCTAATAAACGCTGACTTTCTTTTTTCTCTAATTGTTGCAACGGCACACCTGTCCATTGTGATACAACTGCCGCCACATCTTCGTCAGTTACTTGATCAATATAGCCATTTTCTTGTTTAGCCGCTTTGATTTTTGCTTGTTCTAACGTTTCGGCTAATTGTTTTTCACGCAAACGCAAACGAGCTGCGGATTCAAAATCTTGATTTTGGATCGCTTTTTCTTTTTCAGCCACTAACTCTTGAACTTCTTCTTCCAATTCCGTCAATTCTGATACTTCATCGGTCGAATCTAATCGGACTTTTGCGGAAGATTCATCCATCAAATCGATTGCTTTATCTGGCAGCTGGCGTGAATTGATGTAGCGTACGGATAAAGAAACGGCTGCATGCAACGCTTCGTCAGTGATCTCAACGCCATGATGTTCTTCATATCGAGGACGCAACCCTTTTAAGATTTCTTCTGCTTCTTCCGGTGTTGGTTCCTCCACTTGTACACGAGCAAAGCGCCGTTCTAAAGCAGAATCTTTTTCAATATATTTTTGATATTCATCGAGCGTTGTCGCACCGATCGTCTGTAATTCGCCGCGTGCCAGTGCTGGTTTTAAAATATTTGATGCATCGATCGCACCTTCAGCGCCACCCGCACCAATCAACGTATGCAATTCATCAATAAATAAAATGATTTGACCATCATGATAAATTTCGTCGATTACTTTCTTCAACCGATCTTCAAATTCACCGCGATATTTCGTACCGGCTACTAAAGCACCCATATCCAACATCATCAAACGTTTTCCCCGCATGTCTTCAGGGACATCACCAGAAATAATTCGTTGAGCCAATCCTTCAACAATCGCTGTTTTACCAACACCTGGTTCTCCAACTAAAACTGGATTATTTTTTGTCCGACGGCTCAAGATTTGAACTACACGCCGTACTTCGCCATCACGGCCAACTACTGGATCTAAACGTTTTTCCCGTGCTAATTTTGTCAGATCACGAGCCAATCCATCCAATGTCGGTGTTCCTTGCGAATTATTTTGAATTGGTTTTATTGGTGTCTTCCGTCGATTACCTGCTCCTTGATTTCCATTAGAAGCTTCATTCACACCCATTTTTTTCAATAAAAGCTGACGCATTTTAGGTAGGCTTAATCCTAAATTCACTAAAATGTGGGAGGCCAAAATCTCATCATCACGTAAAAGACCTAATAAGATGTGTTCTGTTCCAACCAATTTTGCATTAAACCGTTTTGCTTCATCATCAGCAAAAATCAAAATTTGTTTAGCTCTCGGAGAATAAGGCAAATAACTGCCTTCAGGATAGGATTTAACAGACCCGTAGCCCGTCATATGCTCGATCTCTTCACGAATGTCATTTTCGTTTGAATTCATCTGACGTAATGTTTTACCTGCGATTCCTTGTTGTTCGATCACTAACGCTAACAATAAATGCTCAGAACCAACCGAGCGATGTTTAAAATACTTAGCTTCTTGTTGCGCAATTGTTAATACTGCTTTTGCACGTTCTGTATACAGCTGATCCATATCCTCACTCCTTTTTCTCATAACTTAAACGTTCTAAAAATCCATGAAGAATTCGGGAACGCAGCCTATTTTCAATTTGACTGATGCCTAGAACATTTTTTGATACGGCACTCAACATCAAATTGCCTTCATTTTCGGTAATGATCTCTTCTTCAAATAATTTTTGAATAATCCCAAAAGCATTCGCTTCAGAAATCTCACTACCAAAAGAATCCATTAACTGTTCCAAAAAATAATGCTGATCAGAAATCTTAACTTTACTTATTCGAATATAGCCGCCGCCACCTCGTTTACTCTCAACTAAATAGCCACGTTGAAAAGTAAAACGCGTATTGATTACGTAATTTATCTGAGAAGGCACACAATTAAATAACTGAGCCATCTCAGCTCTACGAATTTCGATTATCTCGCTATTTTCTAAAATATCTTTCAAGTAAGATTCGATCAGATCAGAAGTATTTCTGCCCATAATATTGTCTCCTATTGACTATTTCTGACCATAATTATAGCGAATTTGCAACACGAAATAAAGGAGAACGCCTTTTTAATAAATTAAGATAAAAAAAAAGAAGGTTTTCACCTTCTTTTTGATCGGGAAGACAGGATTCGAACCTGCGACACCTTGGTCCCAAACCAAGTACTCTACCAAGCTGAGCTACTTCCCGGAAAACAAAAAAAACTATGCACCCGAGAGGACTCGAACCTCTAACCCCTTGATTCGTAGTCAAGTACTCTATCCAATTGAGCTACGGGTGCGTATTCTTTTTTAATGCCGAGGACCGGAATCGAACCGGTACGGTGATCACTCACCGCAGGATTTTAAGTCCTGTGCGTCTGCCAGTTCCGCCACCCCGGCGCTTTCCCCTGGTCTTCAGGAAAGCGGAAAACGGGGTTCGAACCCGCGACCCCCACCTTGGCAAGGTGGTGCTCTACCACTGAGCTATTTCCGCATGATGCCGGCTAAAGGATTTGAACCCTCGACCCTCTGATTACAAATCAGATGCTCTACCAACTGAGCTAAGCCGGCAACTACAAAAAAATACAATGCGGGTGAAGGGACTTGAACCCCCACGCCGTAAGGCGCTAGATCCTAAATCTAGTGCGTCTGCCAATTCCGCCACACCCGCATATTCTTATGAGCCGTACTGGGCTCGAACCAGTGACCCTCTGATTAAAAGTCAGATGCTCTACCAACTGAGCTAACGGCTCAAATGGGGGTTAACGGGTTCGAACCGCTGACCCTCTGCTTGTAAGGCAGATGCTCTCCCAGCTGAGCTAAACCCCCATAAGTTTGCGTGGCGACGTCCTAATCTCACAAGGGGCAACCCCTCACTACAATCGGCGCTAAGAAGCTTAACTTCTGTGTTCG
>NZ_BJDX01000005.1 GCF_005405365.1 Enterococcus xiangfangensis | reverse complement strand
TGTTTCTATTAAATAGAAACGCCCTACACATTTGGTTTGTTTTATTCGTTCAGTTTTCAAAGGTCTACATTGTTTGTCGCTTTGTTTCAGCAACTTTTATATCTTAACAGCTTGCTGAGTGAATGTCAATAACTTTTTTGAAGTTTTTCAAATGAATTATTGTCACTGCTTAATGCGACTTTGATAGAATAACTGATAATCAGTCACCTGTCAACAATAATTTTAGGTGTTCCAAACGGTTTATCGCCGCTTCAGAACATAAAATAATATATCAGTTTTATGCAGTTTGGTCAACGAAAAGATGGTAATTTTATCCACTTTTTTTAAACACGATGAATAAATATAAATATGGGGTTTTTGTTCGTTTTTTCTTTTTAAGAATGAGATTTTCTATGATCTTCAAAGATTAACTTTCGGTATTTTATTTTTGATTTTTCTTTAACTCCTAGTGCTGTCTTTCGCCTTCCGATGATTTCTTTGGTAAAATAGGGATGTAATTATTTTTATGATGGACGGAGGAACATTTAATGAAAGTATTAGTTGCAGATGATGACAAGGAAATTGTCGAACTATTAAGTATTTATTTGCATAATGAAGGGTATGATGTCGTTAAAGCCTATGATGGTAAAGAAGCATTGAGTAAGCTTCGAACTACAAATGACATTGAACTGCTCTTATTGGATATTATGATGCCGGTGATGGACGGCATGCAAGTTGTGAAGGAATTAAGAAAAGAATCGCAAATACCAATTATTATGTTAACAGCCAAAACAACCGATATGGACAAAATAAAAGGATTGGTTGCTGGTGCTGATGACTATGTAACGAAACCATTTAATCCTTTAGAAGTCATGGCTCGGGTTAAATCTTTATTACGCCGGACAAAAATGCATATCGCTGAAGACCAGCCTGACATTCTTGAGATTCAGTCGTTGATCATCAACAAAGATTCTCATGAAGTTAAAACAGTTGATGGAAAGGAAATCCAGCTGACTGCTTTGGAATTTGGTATTTTATATTTATTAGCAAGTCACCCAAATCGTGTTTTCAGTGCGGATGAAATTTTTGAACGGGTCTGGAAACAAGAAAGTATCGTCTCAGCAAAAACCGTCATGGTTCACGTCAGCCACTTGCGTGATAAGATCGAAGAAGCGACGGATGGTGAAAAAGTGATCCAAACCGTTTGGGGTGTGGGTTATAAAATAGATGCAAAATAAAAGAGAAAAGAAAAGACGAATCACCCTTACCTCCAAAGAAGTCAGCGAATTGATCGCGGAAGGAATCATCACTATTATTTTATTGCTTCTATTAAATGTAGCAATTATGGTCCTTTTCACTCAGATGCTGAATAACTCACCGGATCTGACTGATGCGATCTATCGTTCAAAAGATATTTTTGCAAATAATCTAGGCAGTGATATTTTTTGGAGCGGACGTAATTTTGTGATCCCCTTCTTTGTTATTATCGATGTACTGATTATTTTTTGGCGGTTGATTCGCCGCTATCATCAAATGCAGCTGCGGCACATCATCAATGAGTTGCATTATATCGCTAACGGGAATTACGATTATCGGATTCCTTTTGAATTGCGCGGCGATCTCAGCAAAGTCGTTGATAGTATCAATGGTTTGGTTGACAGTACTGTTGCAGCCATTGAAGATGAACGCGAAATCGAAAAATCAAAAGATGAATTAATCACAAATGTCAGTCATGATATTCGGACACCGCTGACTTCAATCATCGGTTATCTTGGTTTAATTGAAGACGGTCAGTATCAAAATGACGAAGAGATTCTGAAATATACAAGTATTGCCTACAATAAAGCCAAACAAATGAAATCTTTAGTTGAAGATTTATTCGAATATTCCAAGGTCCGCCAACCGTCTGTTCCCGTTAATAATGTCTCCTTTGATATGGTACAACTGCTAGAACAGCTGGCTGCTGATTTTGAGTTGGAAGCTAAGAAAAAAAATATTCAAATTCAAGTAGAGACCACAGAGAATCAGCTGATCATGGACGGCGACACAGAAAAACTCGTACGTGTCTTTAATAATTTGATCACCAATGCATTGAAGTATGGCGCTGACGCTGACAAAATAATTATTGAAATCGAAAAAATGAAAAATGAAGCAGTCGTTACTGTCAAAAATAATGGGCAGCCTATCCCAAGAGAAGCACTGGAACAACTTTTTGATCGTTTTTATCGAGTGGACGGTTCCCGTTCGCAAGAAATTAGCGGGACTGGCTTAGGACTGGCTATTGCTCAAAATATCGTAAATCTTCATGGCGGTTATATCTATGCACAATCGAGCGATGACTGGACTTCTTTCATCATTCATTTGCCGCTTTATAAAAATCAAACAAAATCTCTGCCAGATAATCATTGACTTTAAATTTTTGATTGCTTATACTGGTCTCAATAAGAGATGCAGGAAACCAAGTACGTAAGTTTGTTTTTCTAGAGAGTTGATGGCTGGTGGGAATCAACAAAACAACTTAGGGAAATCCAGTTTTATGATCTGCGTTTTTCGAAAGAGAAACCGGGTGACGTCGATAACCGTCGATCAAGTGCAGCTTAGGCTGAATTTGGGTGGTACCGCGAAATTCAACACCGTTTCGTCCCTGTTAATATGGGATGAAGCGGTGTTTTTTTATTTTAAAAGGAGGAGAATAGGATGCTAGATGTAAAAATGATTCGCAACAACTTTGCGGAAGTAAACGAAAAATTAGCAACTCGAGGCGTAAAGGAAGAAGTTTTGAAACGGTTCTTAGAATTAGACGAACAACGTCGTCAGCTATTGGTAAAAACAGAAGAATTGAAAAAATATCGGAATGACGTATCAAATGAAATCGCCAAATTGAAACGTGAAAAAAATGATGCCGCTGATAAAATCGCGGAAATGAAAGAAGTCGGCACAAAAATCAAAGACTTTGATACTCAAGTAGCCGATATCGATGCGCAATTGACAGAGATTGCAACGACATTGCCAAACTTGCCTCATGATTCTGTACCCGTTGGCGAAGACGAAGATGACAACATCGAAGTGCGTCGCTGGAGTGCACCGCGCCAATTTGCTTTTGAACCAAAGCCTCATTGGGAAGTCGCAGAGAATTTAGATATCTTAGATTTTGAACGTGGTGCAAAAGTATCAGGCAGCCGTTTTGTTTATTACAAAGGTTTGGGTGCACGATTAGAGCGGGCCGTTTATAACTTCATGCTGGATGAACATGTCTATGAACAAGGCTATACTGAAATGATCACGCCGTTCTTAGTAAACAGCAAATCAATGTTTGGTACCGGACAATTCCCTAAATTTAAAGAAGATGTCTTCCAAATTGAAGATCGTGATTTAACATTGATCCCAACTGCAGAAGTTCCTTTAACAAACTATTACGCGGATGAAATTTTAGACGGCAAAGAATTGCCAATCTATTTTACAGCACTTTCTCCTTCTTTCCGTTCTGAAGCCGGTAGCGCTGGACGCGATACACGTGGATTGATCCGTTTGCACCAATTCCATAAAGTGGAAATGGTAAAATTCAGCGACAAAGAGTCTTCATATGACGAATTAGAAAAAATGACACAAAATGCGGAAATCCTTTTACAAAAACTAAACTTGCCGTACCGTGTCGTTGCTTTATCAACTGGGGATATGGGCTTCTCTGCTGCGAAGACTTATGACTTAGAAGTTTGGGTACCTGCTCAAAATACGTATCGTGAGATCAGTTCTTGCTCAAATTGTGAAGATTTCCAAGCTCGTCGTGCAATGATCCGTTATCGTGATGAAGCTGGCAAAGTCCAATATGCTCACACATTGAATGGTTCAGGTTTAGCTGTCGGCCGAACCGTGACTGCAATCTTGGAAAACTATCAAAACGAAGACGGCTCAGTAACAATTCCTGAAGTTTTAGTACCATACATGGGCAATGTAAAAGTGATCAAAAAAGAAAAATAACAAGTAAAAAAACAGCGGCTTCGCTTTTGCGAAGCCGCTGTTTTTAGTTAGATTTTTATTGTTCAACTGAATAGTTTGGTGCTTCTTTTGTAATTTGAACATCATGGGGATGAGATTCTTTCAAGCCATTGCCACTCATTTGAACAAATTGAGCATTTTCACGTAAATGTTCCAAATTGCCTGCACCGACATAACCCATACCGGCTTTCAATCCGCCAATCATTTGGAAAATAATATCTGCAGCCGTTCCTTTATAAGCGACCCGACCTTCGATTCCTTCTGGAACTAATTTGTTGGCTTCATTAACGCCACTTTGGAAATAACGATCACTTGAACCTTTTTCCATTGCGCCTAATGAACCCATGCCGCGATATGTTTTGAAGCGACGACCTTGATAAATTTCAAATTCACCGGGAGATTCATCTGTCCCAGCTAGCATTGAACCAAGCATGACGGCATGCCCACCGGCTGCTAAAGCTTTTACGATATCGCCTGAATATTTGATCCCACCGTCAGCGATGATGGCTTTGCCATATTGGCGTGCTACAGAAGCTGCATCATAAATCGCAGTCAATTGAGGTACGCCGACACCGGCAACTACACGAGTCGTACAAATCGAACCTGGTCCGATCCCGACTTTCACTACATCTACACCCGCATCGTACAATGCTTTTGCGCCTTCCGCTGTAGCGATATTGCCTGCGATCAACGTTGCTTCGGGAAATGTTTCGCGGATTTCACGGATTTTACGCAGAACACCCGCACTGTGACCATGAGCAGTATCGATAATAATCGCGTCAGCTCCAGCTTCCAGCAATGCTTCTGCACGTTCAAAAGTATCGCTTGTCACACCAACTGCTGCAGCAACTAACAAACGACCATGCTCGTCTTTCGCTGCATTAGGAAATTCGATAACTTTTTCGATGTCTTTGATTGTAATCAAGCCGCTTAGACGCCCCGCCTCATCTACAATCGGTAATTTTTCGATTTTGTGTTTTTGCAATATTTTTTCAGCATCTTGTAACTTTGTACCAACGGGGGCTGTTACTAGACCATCTTTAGTCATTACTTCGTGGATGGGGATCTCGTAATTTGTCACAAAGCGCATATCACGGTTCGTAATGATTCCAACTAACTTACGGTTTTCCAATGTCTCTACGATCGGCACACCGCTAATCCGATAACGACTCATCAACTCTTCAGCGTCTCGTACTTTATGTTCTGGTGTTAAGAAAAATGGATCAATGATTACGCCACTTTCTGATCGTTTTACTTTGCGAACCTCATCTGCTTGGGCTGCGACACTCATATTTTTATGGATGACTCCAAGTCCGCCTTGTCGGGCCATCGCGATTGCCATTTTACTATCTGTCACAGTATCCATACTTGCACTCATCAATGGAATGTTCAATTTGATATTTTTGGCTAATTGCACACTCATATCCACTTCATTCGGCAATACATGACTCTCCGCCGGAATCAATAAAACATCATCAAATGTCAGACCTTTTTTTGCAAATTTCGTTTCCCAATTAGACATCGTTCGTTACCACTCCCCAGAATTATTTTTAATAAAAAAACTAACAGAATGAGCGAGTGAAGTCAACAACTTGTGCCGAAATCCTCATCTAACCCTTATTTTTCTTAACATTCACCTTATTCTCTCAATAATTTTCTGCTTTTTCTATCATTGATCCGTATGAGGCGCCGCTATATAGTTTAACAAAAGACAAAAAAAGGAAGTTCGTCACTGAACTTCCTTTGCTTTTTATTTGCGTGGTGCTGAGGCCAAACTGCTGATGATGCCAAAACGTTTTTTCAAATAGTAACGCAGCCCTAAAGCCAAAGCAGATACTATGACTAAGACTATTGGATCAAGAATAGGATTCAATGTTGCTGGTAGTAATGCCGCACCATTGAATACTAAAAACCAGACGAGCGTAACAGACGCCAACATCAGAACTGTCTTCCAAGTTTTTGGTTTCTTTGATTTATCTGCGCCTGGTTGGTCATACTGGTAAACAAATAAATACATCATGTAAAATACGATCCCACCGATTGCTGAGGCTACGACCAACGCGGTGATCCCATAGGTGACTGGTTGTGTTCCACGTGAAACAAACAACCCCATCACTCCGGATACGATCCCTAGCATACCGAACAGCAATAAGAAATTATCCAACCACATTAATGAAGCGGTAGTAGATTTTTTCTTTTCAACAGGTTTATTTACGATCGCATCTAATCGTTCGGATACTGTCCCGAATAATTGTCGGGCGGTCTTTCCTGTTTTTTGTTCTTCGACTAAAGTTGGCAGCATCTCATTTAAAGCGGTGATGGTTTGTTCTTCCGTTAAATTTGCTGCTTTTAAAGCTTTTTTCAAGTCAAAAATGTATTGTTCATTCCGCTTGGTCAGTTTTGCTTCAAGCTGTACATTTTCTGCCTGCAACGTTTGCAATTTCTCTGGTTCCATTGTTTCTTTCCTCCCTAAACGTTGAAACGGAACAACATTACATCGCCATCTTGCACGACATAATCTTTCCCTTCTAATCTGACACGTCCAGCTTCTTTGGCTGCGTGCATACTGCCATATTTATCTAAATCTTCAAAAGATACTGTTTCTGCACGAATGAAGCCGCGTTCGAAATCGGTGTGGATGATTCCGGCTGCTTGCGGAGCTTTCATCCCTTTACGGAACGTCCAAGCACGAACTTCTTGTTCTCCGGCAGTAAAGTAAGTTGCTAAGCCTAATAAATCATAAGCTGTACGAATCAATTGATCCAAACCAGATTCTTCGATCCCCATCGCTTCTAAAAATTCGGCCTTGTCTTCGTCTTCCAATTCAGCGATTTCTTCTTCTGCTTCGGCACAGACTACGATCACTTCTGAGTGTTCGCTAGCAGCGAAGTTTCGAACAGTTTGTACATATTCATTGCCGTCTGGGTCCGCGACCGTTTCTTCATCGACATTGGCTACGTAAAGAACGGGTTTACTTGTCAATAAGAACAATCCTTTGACGATTTTTTGTTCTTCTTCAGTAAACTCAATCGTTCGAGCGGATTGGCCTTCTTCTAATACAGGTTTTAATTTATCTAAAACGGCTAGCTCAGCCACTGCATTTTTTTCTTTTGTTTTTGCTACTTTTGCTACTCGAGTGTAGCGTTTGTTAATAGAATCCAAATCTGCTAAAACTAACTCTAAGTTGATCGTTTCGATATCTTCTAACGGATCAACGCGCCCTTCCACGTGGGTGATGTTTTCATTGTCAAAACAACGAACGACATGACAAATAGCATCTACTTGACGGATATGGCTTAAAAATTGATTTCCTAATCCCTCACCTTTACTGGCACCTTTGACGATTCCGGCGATATCGGTAAATTCAAAAGTTGTTGGAACAGTTTTTTTAGGATGAACCAACTCAGTCAAACGTTCTAAACGCCAATCAGGTACTTCGACCATTCCGACATTGGGATCAATCGTCGCAAACGGATAGTTGGCAGCTTCTGCTCCTGCTTTAGTAATTGCATTAAATAAGGTAGATTTACCTACGTTAGGTAATCCTACGATTCCGGCTGTTAAGGCCATGGTCCACTTCACTCTTTCTCTACTAAGGAATTATTCTTGAGTCGAATCGATTTTCTTCTCAAGGATTTTTTTCATTTTCTTTTCAAAATCGCGGCGCGTCATCATGACGATATGTCCGCAGTTGATACATTTGATTTTAATATCCGCACCCATCCGAATGATTTCCCAGCGATTTGTCTGGCAGGCATGCGGTTTTTTCATCTCAACGATATCACCTAAGTCATACATCTGGCAAACCTCCTATCACTATTAGCTCTATACTTTAATAGAAATCCTATTTTTATTTTGTTAAGCTTCATCAAAATGGATATTCAAAATATCTAAGATACGGGTCAGATCTGATGGCGATAAGTATTCGATCGAAATCTTGCCTTTGCCGTCTTTTTCAACGATCTCGACGCCAGTTCCGAATTTATCCATCAAGCGATCTTCGCTTTCACGCAAGTAGTAAGGTTTTTCTTTAGCCAGCCGCGGACCTTTTTTCTTGTCCTTGGCTTTGCCTTCATTATATTCATTGACGATCTGTTCTAATTGGCGGACAGTCAAATTCTCTTTCACCGCTCGATTTGCCAATTTTAAAATTTGATCTTTTTTCTTTAAACCTAACAAAGTCCGGGCTTGGCCCATCGACAGACGTTCATCTTGGACCATCTCTTTTACTAATTTAGGCAAGGTCAACAAGCGCAGATAATTCGCGATATATGGTCGACTTTTACCTAGACGGTTCGCCACGTCGGCTTGGGTCAGTTTTAAATTTTTCATCAGCATCTCGTAAGCTTCGGCTTCTTCCAACGGGTTCAAATCTTCCCGCTGCAAGTTTTCCAAAACTGCGACTTGCATCATCGCCTCTTCGTCAAACTCGCGGATGATTGCTGGAATTGTTTCTTTGCCCGCTAGTTTGGACGCACGAAACCGTCGTTCGCCAGCAATCAGCTCATAGCCTTTCACCGCTGATTTTCTGACGATAATCGGCTGAAAAACACCTGATTGCTCAATCGAGTTGGCTAATTCTTGCAGTGTTCCCTCATCAAATGATTTTCGTGGTTGATAGGGATTGGGACGTAAATCGCTTAATGGGATCTCGATCACTTGATCTTTTTTCATGTCGACTTCTTCAATCTCAGACAAATCTTGAAACAACGCATCGATTCCGCGGCCTAACCCTTTATTTTTGCTCACGAGCTAACACTTCCTTTGCTAGAGCTTGATAAACTTCGGCACCTTTTGAGCGTGGATCATAATCAATGATCGGTTTGCCATGACTAGGCGCTTCCGATAAACGAACATTTCTCGGAATGATCGTATCATATACTTTCTCTTGGAAATAACGACGAACTTCTTCGACCACTTCCGCGCCTAAGTTGGTCCGGGCATCATACATCGTCAGCAATACGCCTTCGATTTCTAAGCCGGGATTAAAATGTTTTTGGACCAAACGAACCGTGTTCAGTAGTTGGCTCAATCCTTCCAAAGCATAATATTCACATTGAACTGGAATCAAAATCGCATCACTGGCTGTAAAAGCATTGATCGTCAAGTGCCCCAAAGATGGCGGACAATCCACCAAAATGAAGTCATACTCGTCACTGATTTCTGCCAGTGCACTCTTTAAGCGAGATTCCCGAGCCATCATAGAAGTTAATTCGATCTCTGCACCGGCTAATTGCAGCGTTGCAGGAACGATTGATAAATTTTCTCGTGAGGTCTCAATGATCGTCTCTTTGATAGGGACCTCATTGACTAGAACATCATAAATATCTTGTTTCACGTCTGGTTTGCGCACGCCTAGACCGCTTGTAGCATTTCCTTGCGCATCGCTGTCGATCAATAAGACTTTCTTACCATCATAGGCTAAGCACGCACCCAAATTAACAGTCGTTGTCGTTTTTCCGACACCGCCTTTTTGGTTTGCAACAGATATGATCCGTGCCATTTAATTTCCTCCTAGTTCATACTAAAGAATTTATTTTTCTTGAGAAAAATAAGTCTGATTTTCACCGCATAGCCTTTTTTGCATCCTAACAGTCACTTGCAAAACTGGTCTTTTCTATTGGTTTTGAGTTTTCAAAACAACTTATTTCAATGGCTGCTTATTCGGTACCCCAGGTTTGCGCGGATATTTTTTGGGGGTCTCTTTCTTTTTTTGCACCGTGATGATGTGACGTGTATCGCCATTGGGCAACGAGACATCTTCAGCTTGAATCAGCTTGCCGCCTAATAATGCGATTGCTGGTCGTGCTTCAGTTAACTCTTCTTCACTTTTTGCTGCTTTCAAAGCAAAGAAGTAGCCATTTTTTTTCACTAATGGCAAGCAAAGTTCCGTCAAAACATTTAACCGTGCCACCGCTCGAGCGGTAACAAAATCAAATGCTTCACGAAATTCAGGGTTCTGCCCAAAAGTTTCAGCACGATCATGATAAAGCTGTACGCCTTCTAATTGCAAAGCCTCTACTAAGGTGGTCAAAAAAGTGATTCGTTTATTCAATGAATCAACGATTGTAATTTCTAATTCTGGAAACACGATTTTTAATGGTAAGCTGGGAAACCCCGCGCCTGACCCGACATCGCATAACTTTCCAGCTGGTTTGAACGTATCAGAAAAAGCCAAAGTAATCGAATCATAAAAATGTTTCAAATAAACTTCTTCGTGTTCAGTGATCGCGGTAAGATTCATCTTTTGGTTCCATTCAACCAATAAGTGAAAATAAGTTGCGAATTGATCCAGCTGTTTTGCAGTCAATTCGATCCCTTGTTTCTTTAATTCCGCTTGAAATTCTTCTGGTGTCATAAGAAATCCTTTCATTTTCGTGAAACAGCAAAATGTTTCACAGACTATCCTCTACTTTAACGCATTATTACGTTACATGCAATGGTTTCCGTATGTTTCACAAGGAGATTAAGAAAGCTTTAACCCCATTTTTAAATGCGATTTTCCAGACAAAAATCATAGAATTTTTTCAAGACTGGAATTTCCAAATTAGTTTTTTTGACCGCTAAGTAAATATTGCGATCCTCCAGTGTATCTGTGATCGTAATTTTTTTGACTGGAAATGAATTGATCGACGGAATATTAGGCATAATGGCGATCCCATATCCTTGACCAACAAAGCCTAAAATACTGTGATCTTCTTCTAATTCGCAAATGATCTCCAAATCTAACTGTAAATTTTTGATTTGCCGATCCAGATAAGGGCGCAGACCGCTCTGTTTATTATAGTAAACATACGGATACTCCGCCGTTTCAACTAATGAAATACTGTCGCAACTTGCTAATGGATGATCCAACGGAACTACCAATACCATCTCTTCTTGTGTTAAAATTTGATAGATTAACTCAGATTCACTGCCTACTTTTGAACAGATACCAATATCGATTCGATCTTCAAGCAGCATCTGAATGATCTGATTCGAATTTCCTTGCTGAAATTCAAAAGTGATTTTGTCATTGCCTTGACGATGGAAAGATTGTGCCAATCGCGGTGCTAATTCGGCCCCCATCGTAAAAATAAATCCAAACTGGATCTCTCCTGAATCAGGATTGACCATTTCTTGTAATGTTTTCTGACCTTTTTCAATCTCAGCTAACGCTGGTGCAACATATTCATAAAAAATTCGACCATGGCGAGTCAACTGAATGTTTCGTCCTTTTTTTTCAAACAGCGTGACGCCAACTTCTTGTTCCAACATCGTCATCGCGTGGCTGATGTTTGGCTGCGAAGTGTTGGATTTCTTGGCTGCTTGGGTCATGTGTTCCGTTTGAGCGAGTGTCACAAAAAATTCTAATTGCCGCAAATTCATTTCTTCACCTCATTTGCTAAAAATTGAGCCGCTTTCAATAAATAGAGTTTATCAATTTTATTGATATAAATCATTAGTTTTTATAATAAATTTACGTTAGTATGTGTGTGACTTTAAGTGAATTAAATCACATGAGAGGAGTCTTCAATGAAAAAAGATAATTATCAGCTATTGATCTCAAGTCTCTATTTCAACTATATTTTTCAAGGAATGGCAGCCATTCTTTTGTCACAAAATATGGCCAACTTGAAACTCCATTGGCAAGCCACTACTGCTCAAGTTACATTAGTTATGAGCGCCATCGGGCTAGGCAGGATCTTGAGCCTGTATTTTTCCGGGTACTTTTCAGATAAATTTGGCCGCAAAAAAACGGTGCTAATCGCTATTGTTTCTTATATGATCTTTTTTATCGGCATGCTCGTCAGCCCAAACTATCAACTAGCCTTTTTCTTAGCTATGTTCGGTGGGGTCAGCAACGCGTTTTTGGACACTAGTACCTATCCGACTCTTGTGGAAGCGTATCCTGACGAGCGGGTAAATAGTTCTTTGAGTGTTTTAAATAAAGCATTCATCTCACTTGGCCAATTCCTACTTCCATTTATCACTCGCTACTTACTGCAGCACGATCTGTTTTTCGGCTGGCCGTTTATCTTGGCTGCCTTGTGTTTGTTTGCCAATATGTTCTATTTATTATTTGCTCGTTTTCCAAAATCTGCGACGATTATAAAAAAAGAAACCAACGAGGACATTGTCGCGACGACCCTCCCCAAAAATCGTGGAAAGTTTAAGATCGATGGCGTTGCTTTGCTGATCTTTTCTTTTGTGTCTGTTTCATTATTCAATATTTTTATTTTATGGATTCCGCAGTACGCAGAAAATACGCGGGTCGTTTCTCACGAAAACAGTTTGATCCTCGTCAGTCTTTACAGTACCGGCTCATTTATTTCAGTCTTTTTCACCTCAGGGATCGTAAAAAAAGGCGTGAATATTCCAAAGTTCATCAGCTTCTGCCTTAGCGTCTCAGGACTTTCGCTGCTGGCTATGTTGATCCATCCAAACTTTGTCACAGTCATTTTAGCGGCAATCTGTATCGGGATCTTTGCTGCCGGCGGTATTTGGCAATTAGGACTGGCTTTGATGCTGGAATTGTTTCCGAAACAAAAAGGAAAATGCACTAGCTATTATTCGCTGGCTACCTCCGTTTCGATTATGGTCACCCCCTATATCACCGGTCTGCTCAGCGAGCAAAAAACTACTTATGTTTTCTGGTTCGTGATTCTTTTAAATGCAATTGGTTTAGCGGCTTCACTCGTGATCGCCTATCGTTACAATAAATTAGTGAAACGACTAGTCTTGAGCTAGTCGTTTTATTCATTTGCTTTATTGATTTCATCAATATAAAGCATTAGTCTTTAAGCAGATTCCATTCTAAAATGGAGATAGCAACTTGTGATTTTATTCATAAGCGGCACTTTTAGAAAACGCTTCGCTTGAGAATAATTGAACAAATAAATTTGAAAAGAGGAATTTACCAATGACTGAACGACTTACTGGCCACACTTTGTTAATCAGCTTGATCGCAACACCGATTCGTCACAGCATGTCTCCTACGATGCACAACGAAGCTTTCGCTAAGTTAGGACTTGATTACGCTTATTTAGCTTTTGAAGTCGGTAATGAAGAATTAAAGGATACCGTGCAAGGCATTCGTGCCATGGGAATTCGCGGGTCGAACGTTTCAATGCCCAACAAACAAGCGATTATTCCTTATTTAGACGAGGTATCGCCTGAAGCAACATTGATTGGTGCAGTCAATACTGTAACCAATCTTGATGGCAAAGGTCATCTTGTAGGGTACAATACAGATGGGATTGGCGCGATGTCCGCATTGAAAGATGAAGGAGTCGAAGTAAACGATCAAATCATTACCTTAACAGGTGCTGGCGGTGCAGGAACAGCCGTTGCGATCCAAGCAGCCTTTGATGGTGCGAAAGAGTTACGAATTTTCAATATCAATGACGGTGTCTTCGCAAACGCTAAAGAGACTGCACGTAAAATCAACGAAAATACCGATTGTCGCGCAACAGTCACTGATTTAGCCGATCAAACAGCTTTCAAACAATCGATCGCCGAAAGCAGTATCTACATCGATGCAACAGGTGTCGGCATGAAGCCATTAGAAGATTTGAGTTTGATCACAGATCCAGCTGTCATTCGCCCAGATTTAGTTGTTTTTGATGTCGTTTACGCTCCGCGTGAGACAAAATTATTGAAATTCGCCAAAGAACACGGCGCCAAAAAAGCCATCAATGGACTTGGTATGATGCTCTATCAAGGTGCCGCAGCCTTCAAATTATTCACCGGTGAAGACATGCCGGTCAGCTACATCAAAGAGCTGCTATTTAAAGACTAGGAGGAACAACATGAAAACAGTAACTGTTGGCAACGTTACAATCGGTGCCGGTCTGCCTAAGATCATCGTGCCGATGGTGGGAAAAAACAAAAAAGAACTCTTAACAGAAGCAAAATTGATTCAGACATTGGATTGCGACTTAGTAGAATGGCGGATCGATTTTTTTGAGCAAGTTCAAGATGCGCAAGCAGTTGCTGCATTTTCACACACCTTAAAAACGCTGCTGGAAAAACCGCTATTGATTACTTTCCGGACAAAAAAAGAAGGTGGTGTGCATGAATTATCCGACAATGATTACTTCGCTTTGTATCAAACGATCCTCACTGAGGGCGCTTTAGACTTATTAGATGTGGAATTATTCATGCCAGAAAAACAAGTTGCTGAAACGATTGATTTGGCACATCAAAACGCTGTTCAAATCATTATGTGCAACCACGATTTTGACCAAACACCTGAAAAAAATGAGATCGTCACACGTCTGCAAGCGATGCAAAATAAAGGCGCCGATATTTGCAAGATCGCAGTGATGCCACAGAGTTCCGCTGACGTGCTGACGCTGTTAGAAGCTACTCGCGAAATGCACGAAGAACACGCTGAAGTTCCTTTGATCACGATGTCAATGGGTGCACTGGGCATGATCAGCCGCGTTTCCGGTCAACTCTTCGGCTCGGCCGCAACTTTTGGCTCAGCTGCCACAGCTTCTGCGCCCGGACAAGTTCCCGTTGCGGAATTACGAAAAATGTTGACGACACTGCAATTAACTTAATCAATACTGACAGATAAACAAAAATATATTTTCGTTATTCTAATTTTCGTTTATCGTTATTTATTGATCTGTTAAAAATACCTCAGCAAGAAATACTCTTTCAAAAAAGGTTAGGAATGTTTCACATGAAACATTCCTAACCTTTAATTTTTTCTCAACAAGAAAATAACATACATAGAACAAAAACACCTGTTTCATTGTTAAAATTTTTAATGGCTCAAACAAAAATTTACTACCTAACTTTCTTTTCCGAATCCTTCTACCCCATACAACTCTTGAATATTACAAAATTTTATTCAGATAAAAAAGAATCCGTCAGTAGTTTTTGCATCATTCGCTTTGGATTGATTTCCTTGAACTAGATTCCCATTTTTTCTATTACCAAAATGATTGTTATTGGTTGGATTCGTTAAAATTTCTTGTTTTCATCATTTAAATACGTTTCAACTACTTATTAGGATTAAGTAAAAAAACAGCTCTTGAGAATAAATCAAGGAGCTGTTTTTACTGCTAACATTTTATTTATAATTTATTTTTACGTTATTCATCTCAAAATTCTTCTGTCTTAATAACGACATGATCGCTATTTCGGATCGTATATTTGGCGCTGGGATCATTAGGATACGCAGCATTGCCACCATAAACGATCAGTTCAGTAGTATCACCGCCTTTGATGAATTCATCATAACTACCGCCTGCCCCAAGATTAGTCCAGTGTAAGACGATTCGATCTCCACTCTGCTCTGTTACACTCCAACAACTTCTATCGTAGTTTTCCCAAATCAAATCTTTACTGATTGCATTTGCTGGATTTTTGTACGTTTCTTCATAAAATTGAACGGCTTCATCCATAGTCCATGCATTACTTGTCTGAGTTGTTTGAGTCGTCTGACTTGCTGTCCCTGTTGCGATGTTTTGAAAGCCCGCATTCAGCTCTTTATTTTCTGTTGCGCTAAAGTGTAACGCCCCGTCTGGCATTCCTTGGTTTTGCATCGAGACTAGTACAATTGGCTGATTATTATTAAATCCAAAGAAATAAACGTGTTTGACCGCATAAGCGGCTGTTTCTGCATCTGAATAGACGGAAACAATCGTGTACTCAGCTGCTGATTTTCCATTTTCAGACCATTCTGCTGAGACAATCTGATCGTTGACTGCGATTGGCTGGATTTTAGTATCTCCTAATACGCCATCCGGCAAATCCAACCCATAGAAATCAACGTTTTGCTTCGGCTGATATTCCTTGTACGTTTGCCCCATCGTACTGCCCCAATCATTCATAAAGCTTTGAAGTGTGCTGGCCTTTTGAGAATCCCAAAGAGCAGCTTCCTTAGCAGAACTCTTAGACTTTTCCGCTGAAGACTCCGCCGTTTTTTCACTCGAACTGCTGGACTTGCGCTCACTTTTTTCAGTTGTTGAATACGTCTCTGATACTTTGATCGTATCTTTACTTTTTGTTTCACTGGCTTCTTTTTTACTACTACACCCTGCTAAACCAAGCAAACAAAGACCAATGCTGAAACCAACTATTACTTTTTTCACTTAATCACTCCCAGTCTGCCTCTAGCTTAGCAAATAGCCGCTAGGATTAAAAGAGCTTTTCTTGCTGAAGCTGCTGTGAGTTCTAGAAAAAAGAAAAAACGGCTTAAGACTAAGCCGTTTCACTATCCACTTTCGCAATTTTCCCTTGTTCCACATAAACCATAAGAATGCTGATATCTGCGGGATTCACACCGCTGATCCGGCTGGCTTGGGCAATTGTTTCTGGTTGGATTTTTTGTAGTTTTTGTTTTGCTTCTGTAGCTAAACCATTGATCGCTTCGTAATTGATCCGTTCTGGAATACGTTTTGCTTCCATTCGTTTCAATTTTTCTACTTTTTCCATCGCTTTTTTGATGTAGCCTTCATACTTGATTTGGATCTCTACTTGTTCAATTTCTTTTTCTGCTAATTCGTCGTTAGCAGGAATGAATTGCAACAATTCTTGGTAAGAGATCTCGGGACGTTTCAAGAAATCACTCGCCAAAACACCGTCTTTCAATTCTGCGCTGTTTTTAGCTCGTAGGAAGCTTTGAACTGCTTCATTAGGCTTTATCCGAATTGATCGTAAACGAGCCAGCTCTGCCTCAATATGGGCCTTTTTAGCTAAGTATGCTTGATAGCTCTCTTCTTCTACTAAACCAATCTCGTGACCAATCTCAGTCAAACGCAAATCCGCATTGTCATGACGTAAAATCAAACGGTATTCCGCACGTGAAGTCAACAAACGGTAAGGTTCATTGGTTCCTTTAGTTACTAAGTCGTCAATCATGACGCCGATATAGCCATCGCTGCGTTTCATAATAAACGGTTCTTTGTCTTGGATTTTCAATGCTGCATTGATTCCGGCCATCAAACCTTGTCCGGCAGCTTCTTCATAACCGCTCGTTCCATTGGTTTGCCCAGCTGTATAAAGATTTTCGATTACCTTTGTTTCTAATGTTGGGCGCAATTGATGAGGTGCTACCATATCGTATTCTATCGCATAGCCTGTCCGCATCATCTCTGCGTTTTCCAATCCTTCGATGGAATGTAAAATAGTATTTTGAACATCTTCCGGCAATGATGTAGACAATCCTTGCACATAAACTTCTTCTGTATGGCGACCTTCTGGCTCTAAAAATAATTGATGACGCTCTTTATCTGAAAAACGTACGATCTTGTCTTCGATCGACGGGCAATAACGAGCACCTACTCCATCAACGATCCCCGTGAACATTGGCGCACGATGCAAATTATTTTGAATGATCTCATGACTTTTTAGGTTCGTATAAGTCAGCCAACAAGGAATTTGTTCTTTCAGATATTGACTGTCTGGCGTTTGATAACTAAAATGGTTGGGTTTCTCATCACCTGGTTGGATCTCTGTTTTGCTGTAGTCAATCGAGCCTGATTTTACTCGCGGCGGCGTTCCAGTTTTAAAGCGATGAATCTCCAAACCTAATTCTTGTAGGTGATCCGCTAATTTAATCGCTGGTTGTGAATTATTTGGTCCTGATGAATACTTTAATTCACCAATAATAATCTCACCACGCAAGGCTGTTCCTGCTGTAATAATTACAGCTTTGGCTGAATAGACTGCCCCGGTCGAAGTCACTACTCCTTTGCAGATCCCATCTTCAACGACTAAACGATCCACCACGCCTTGTTTCAACGTCAGATTTTCAGTTTTTTCGATTGTATGTTTCATTTCTTCTGCGTAAGCATGTTTGTCTGCTTGTGCTCGCAACGCTCGTACTGCTGGGCCTTTCCCAGTATTCAACATCCGCATTTGGATATAGGTCTTATCGATGTTGCGCCCCATTTCTCCGCCAAGTGCATCGATTTCCCGTACAACGACACCTTTAGCTGGCCCGCCGATCGACGGATTACAAGGCATAAATGCCACCATATCTAAATTGATCGTAATTAATAAAGTTTTTTGACCCATCCGTGCTGCTGCTAAGGCTGCTTCAGAGCCTGCATGTCCGGCGCCAACGACGATTACGTCATAATTTCCTGCTTTGTATTCCATTGCACTGCTCCTTTTATTTTCCTAAACAAAATTGGCTGAATAATTGTGTGATCAGTTCGTCTTGCACACTGTCGCCAACGATCTCGCCTAAATAGTCCCAACAACGCGTCATGTCAATTTGAACTAAATCTACCGGCATCCCGGCCATGATCCCATTGCGAACTTCACTCAGTGATTGTCCAGCTTTTTCAAGCAACGCAATGTGGCGCGTATTCGACACATACGTTGCGTCTTTTTCTCCTGTTTGACCGCCAAAGAAAAGTTTCGCAATGGCTTCTTCCAATTGATCCAAACCGGCTTTTTCTAAAACTGAGATTGCAAAAACTTCATCTTCGCTTAAATAAGCCGCTAGTTCTGCTTGTGCTAACTGACTAGGCAGATCCGTTTTATTTAATAGAACGATTCGTTTCAAACCTTGCGTGGCTTCCAATAATCCTTTGTCTTCGGCCGTCAAAGCCTCACTTTGATTCAAGACCAATAAGATCAAATCGGCTTCTTTTAACGCCTTTCGACTGCGTTCTACGCCAATTCGTTCTACTACATCATCTGTTTCACGAATTCCTGCTGTATCGATCAATTTCAACGGTACACCGCGAACGTTGACGTATTCTTCGATCACATCGCGAGTCGTACCGGCAATCTCTGTCACGATTGCTTTTTCTTCATGCAGCAAGTAATTCAATAAACTTGATTTTCCAACATTAGGGCGGCCAATAATCGCCGTACTTAGGCCTTCTCGCAAAATCTTTCCTTGTTTAGCATTCAGCAACAAAGCATCGATCTGCTGACCGACTTGTTGGGCTTTTTCTAATAATAATTGTGTCGTCAATTCTTCGACATCGTCATATTCTGGATAGTCGATGTTCACTTCGACTTGCGCCAACGTTTCTAAAATCTCTTGTCTCAGCTGACGAATCAATTGAGACAAGTTGCCGTCCAATTGATTGATCGCAACGTTCATCGCCCGATCTGTCTTTGCCCGAATCAAGTCCATCACTGCTTCTGCTTGAGACAGATCCACACGGCCATTCAAGAACGCTCTTTTAGTGAATTCACCTGGTTCTGCCAAGCGCGCGCCTGATCGCAAAATCAGCTGCAGCAATTGATTGACCACTACGATCCCGCCATGACAATTGATTTCAACGACATCTTCTCTAGTAAACGTCTTAGGTGCCCGCATCACACTAACCATCACTTCATCAACTACTTGCTGATCTGCAGGATCAACGATGTGTCCATAATGGATCGTATGTGTTGCGACATCTGTCAAACTTTTTTTCCCGCTGCGATACACACTGTCAGCGATCGCAACTGCTTGATCGCCGCTCAAGCGGACAATACTGATCGCACCTTCGCCTGGCGGGGTCGAAATCGCTGCGATCGTATCAAATTCTAAGGTGATTTCTGCCACTTTTTTTCCTCCTATTTTGTCTTTAAGAGCATAAAAAAAGTGCCTACTCCACCCCTTAAAGGAGCAGATTGAGCACTTTGACTGCTTTTTCTACAAAATTCTGGTGTAAGGTTAGCATATTTTTTTTAACAATTCAAGCTTCCTCACCGAAATCCGTTTATTTTCTAAAATTTTAGTAAATAAAAAATAACTGATTACTCAATAATCAAAGAATATGCATGCGGACTTTCATAGATTCCTTTTGTTTTGAAAGCTAGCGGCTGTGAAAATAGCGGTCCATCCGTCACCAGTGTATGGTACTCCCCATTTTCCCCGCAAACATCTAATTCATGTTTCGCTAAATATTCAACAAAATTTTTATCTAGCGGTTTGCCTAGAAATTCTAACGGAATGCTTGATTTTTTACTAACAGTTTTGATCATCGCTTGATAGCCACTAGCTAGAAATTCTGCTACAAGTTCTTTCCGACCACGCTGCCATAATGGCAAATGCGGCGTTAGTCCGGCACTTGCTGCGATTCGTTTGTCCCAATCACCGTTTTCTTCGATGTCAATATCACCAAAACAAATATTTGTAATTCCAGCTTCCCTAATTTTTTTGAGCGCCAGAGTCATTTGTTCTTCATAGTTCTCGCCATTTGTCCGCACGATCACCAACGGTAAGTTTAATGCCGCAGCTGCATTGGCTAAAACACGTTCAGGTACCCCATGAAACCAAGAACGGTCGATCTCTTCATTTAAGCTGGTGATCAATCCAGCCGGTTGAAAGCCTTGTTTAGTCAATGTATCTAATGCCAAAATACAGTCTTTTCCAGAACTGTAGCTTAAATAAAATTTTTCCACGATACCCCTTCTTTCTTACAATTCACAGTCCGTAATTTTCAAAAAAGATTCAAAAAAAGCGTTAAGCAGACGAAAGCTACTTAACGCTGATTAACCATTCCAGGAATTAAAAATACTTCTTCGCTGGTTCGACCACTAAATAACGATAAGGATCTTCGCCTTCAGAATGAGTTTTGATGTAATCATCTTTACTCAACGCTGAATGGATCATTTTTCGTTCGAAAGCCGGCATTGGTTCTAAAAAGACTGGTCGACCGGTTTCTTTTACTTTTTCTGCTGTACGCTGTGCTAAACGCGTAAGAACTTCTTCGCGTTTTTGGCGGTAATTCCCAACATTCACAACTACTGACAATTTTTCTTTTGCAATTCGGTGTAAGAAAACTTGTGCTAAGTATTGCAGAGCATTCAAGATTTTTCCATGTTTACCGATCAGCATTCCTTGCTTGCTAGTCTCTAAATTCATCACGATCAAACCATTCGCTTCATGCTGAATCTTGACTAGTGCCGGTACACCCATGTCATTAGTGATAGTCGTCAAGTAAAGCGCCAATTCTTTGACGGCTTCTTCTTTTTCTAATTCCTCTAAGTGACTGGCTTGTTTTGGCGCCGTTTCTGCAGTTTTCTCTTCAAACTCTGCTGCTTCAACTGGCTCTTGTACGGCTTCTTTCACAAGTTCTTCTGCTGGTTCTTGTTCTACTTCAACGTTGATTGGTTCAATCGAAACACGTGCCGCTTTTTTTCCCATTCCTAGGAAACCTTTTTTGGCATCCGTTAAAATTTCAATATCGACAGCTTCTTTCTTCAACCCTAAAGTACGCAATCCATGTGCGATTGCTTCATCGATCGTTAGACCTTCATAAACAGGCATTTTTTAAACCTCCTTATTTTATAAGTGATATTTATGAAAAGCTGATGTTAATGCGGAACAACCACTGATTGAAACAATGGTTGCTATTTCCGTTTTTTCTTCGGACGTTTTGCTTTTTCAAGTGCTCGTTCTCTTTCACGGATCTGACGTGCAGCTTCTTCTCTTTCACGACGGATCTTAAACGGATTATTGATCAAGAAAGTTTGAACGACTTGGAAAGCATTTGAGATCACCCAGTAAAGGGATAACCCGCTCGCAAGGTTCAACGCCATCACGAAGATCATGACTGGCATCGCGAAGTTCATGATTTTCATTGAAGCATTGGATTCAAGTTGGCTCATGCTAGATAAGTACGTGCTGGCAAACGTAAAGACTGCCGCAAGGACTGGCAAGATAAAATAAGGATCCGCTTCACTCAAATTCAACCATAAAAAATGACCCGAACGTAACTCCGGAACTCGTAAAATCGCTTGATACAAAGCCATCATGACCGGCATTTGAACTAATAGCGGTAAACAACCAGCGTAAGGGCTCACATTATTTTCCGCGTATAACTTTTTCGTTTCTTCTTGCAGTTTCTGTTGTGTTTCTTGATCGCGCGTACTGTATTTAGCTTGCAATGCTTTGATTTTTGGTTGCAGCTCTTGTGTTTTGCGCATGCTCTTCGTTTGGAAATGCATCAACGGCATCAAAATGATCCGAACAATGATCGTAAATAAAATAATTCCGACTCCGACATTGCCAAAAGAGAGTCCTTGGATCGCTTGCCCAAAGTAATAAACTACGTAGCGGTCCCATATCCCAGTACTGTCTGCACTGATGTTTTTAGTTCCACAGGCCGACAATAAGAAGACGAGACTCAGTAATCCTGTCATTAATACTATTCTTTTATATTTCTTCACCTAGATCTGTTTCCTTCCTAACTCAATATTTTTGCTAATTTTAAAACGTGTATAAGATTCGAACGCATTTCATCATGAGGCAGATCTTTTGTGGCTGGCCGCGCGATTACAATAAAATCTAATGGCGGCAATTCGGTTTTTAATTCTTGTAAAATCGCCCGGATTTGGCGCTTTACTTGATTTCGTGCGACAGCATTACCGACTTTTTTACCGACTGACAGACCTACTCGAAAATGTTTTTGACCAGAAGGTTCTAGACGATAAACTACGAATTTTCGATTCGCAAAAGAAGCCCCCTCTTGGAACACCTTTTGAAATTCTCGTTCTTTTTTGACCCGATATTTTTTTTTCATCTAGTTTCCTTCGTTTCTTTTAAATCTATACCTGACAATAATACCATACTTCAAATTAAGGAATCATCCTTATTTAACAGAAAAACTCATTAAAAAGCTTATTTTAGATACAAAAAAAACCACTGACCGGCAGTGGCTTAAGCAGCAAGTACTTTTCTTCCTTTACGACGACGGCTTGCTAATACACGACGGCCGTTTTTAGTGCTCATGCGTTTACGGAATCCATGAACTTTTTGACGTTTACGTTTATTTGGTTGATAAGTTCTTTTCATTTAAATACACCTCCATATAACATTACATAGACATACTCGAATATTATAGCGACTCATCCCCTACTTTGTCAATCATGAAATGAAAAAGGATCGCTGAACTTGCTGATTTTTCACATTATAAGGACTTTTTTCCATTTATTTTTGTTAAATACTTCCTTCATTCACAATCTTTGAAACAATTCCTCGTTTCTCTTCATTTGTTTTTCTATTTTTTTGAAAATAATCTTTGGACAAAAACTGCTAAAGAATCAGCAGTCAACAACTTTATGAAAATAAAAAAATTATCCACAAATTTTGGGGATAATTCCGTTAAAATTGTGCACAACATTTTTCAGCAAAAAAACTTGTATAGAATTTTTACCGAGCTTTTCCCCAAAAATAGTCGTGATTAACAACTTTTCCACAAGGTGGATAACTTTTGTTCATAACTCTTCCTCTGCTTGACCTATCAAGGGCTCTATTTTGGCTTGTTTGTCGATAATTTCGTGGAAAACAGGAACTTCCCACATTTTTTTCCATGGTTGTGGATATGTTTTTACCTGCTAGTTAACAACTTTTTTGTATTTTTATACAATTTGTGGAAAAGGTAAAAGCTTGAGCTAGTTTTTCGCTAGTTGTGGAAAACTCTTTGAAAAAATGATAAAGTAAGGCTATCTGAATTTTATTAAAGAGGAGGCGACTTATTTGACCTCATTGGAAAGTTTCTGGCAAGAATTGAAGGATAGTTACAAAAATGACCTCAATCCCGCCAGTTATGATGCCTGGGTAGGCACGGCTAGACCCTTAGCTTTAACAAACAATCAATTAACGATCGAAGTGACCAGTGATCTTCATAAACGCTATTGGGAGAAACATTTGGCTGCAAAAATCGTTGAGATTGGGTTCAAAGTAACAGGGGATGAAATCATGCCGCTATTTGTCACACCGGATGAAGCACCGCCCGTCAGCATCGTAGAAAAAGCAGAAACTCCTAAAGTTGGTACAACAAAGCGAGCAATACTCAATCCAAAATATACCTTTGATACATTTGTCATCGGAAAAGGCAATCAAATGGCCCACGCTGCAGCATTAGTCGTAGCGGAAGAACCGGGGTCGATTTATAATCCACTATTCTTTTATGGTGGTGTTGGTTTAGGGAAGACCCATTTGATGCATGCTATCGGCCATCAAATGTTGGCTATCAACCCGCAAGCAAAAGTGAAATATGTATCCAGCGAGACTTTTGCAAATGATTTTATCAATTCGATCAAAAACAAAACATCGGAAGAATTTCGTCAAGAGTACCGCAAAGTTGACTTGTTATTGGTCGACGATATTCAATTTTTCGCGGACAAAGAAGCGACCCAAGAAGAATTTTTCCATACTTTTGAAAATCTATATAATGATAATAAACAGATTGTATTAACTAGTGATCGGCTGCCAAATGAGATTCCTAAACTGCAAGAGCGGCTTGTTTCGCGCTTTGCTTGGGGATTGTCTGTTGACATCACACCGCCTGATTTAGAAACGCGAACAGCGATCTTGCGGAAAAAAGCACAAGCAGAAAATCTTGAGATCCCTGATGACACGTTGAGTTATATCGCGGGACAGATTGATTCCAATATTCGCGAATTAGAAGGCGCGTTAGTCCGCGTACAAGCTTTCGCTACAATGAATAGTGCTGATATCACTACAAGTATTGCGGCGGATGCCCTGAAAAGTTTGAAAGGGACCAGCAATGCGCAACTTTCCATCAGCAAGATCCAAGAGGAAGTTGCCAAGTTCTATCATATCCAAGTAAAAGATCTAAAAGGGAAGAAACGAGTCAAAGCAATCGTTGTCCCACGGCAGATCGCGATGTATTTAGCTCGTGAAATGACCGAAAATTCATTACCGAAAATCGGAGCTGAATTTGGTGGAAAAGATCATACGACCGTCATCCATGCTCACGAAAAAATCGCTCGTTTAATGAAAGAGGACAGCAGCATCCAGCAAGAACTCGCTGAGATCAAAAATCTGCTACTTGGCTGACCTGTGGAAAATCAGTGCAAAAAGACTTTTCTTATCCACACCTTTTCCACAAGTGGAAAACTTATTAATTCAAGCTTTTAGTTGACTTTTCCACATGATCAACAGGGCCTATTACTGTTATTACTTAATTTATTAACTAAATAATAAAACTAACGGCTTATTCGCTGGACAAAAGAAATCTTAACGACTTACATTTGAAACTAATTAAACTGAAAAAGGAGTTCCATTATGAAATTTACGATCAATCGTGCTCGCTTCATTCAAGAATTACAAACTGTTCAACGTGCTATTTCGTCCAAAACGACTATTCCGATCTTAACCGGGGTAAAAATCGAGTTGAATCATGAAGGGCTGAACCTAACCGGGAGCAATGCAGATATTTCTATCGAAACTTTTTTAGCTGCTGACGATGAAAAAGCTGAATTACAGATTGCAGAAACAGGTACAATTGTTTTACAAGCACGTTTCTTCAGCGAAATCATCCGCCGCTTGCCAGAAGCGACCTTTACGCTCGAAGTCCAAGAAAATCATCAAGTATTGATCACTTCTGGAGCCGCGCACTTTACCGTGAATGGCTTAGATGCCGACAATTATCCACATCTGCCAGTAGTGGAAGAACAAAATCAATTGAAATTACCTGTCCACATGTTGACAAAATTAATCAGTGAAACGGTCTTTTCTGTTTCGCAACATGAAAGCCGTCCAATTTTGACAGGTGTCCATTTCACCATGGCAAATGGACAGCTTTTAGCTGTGGCTACGGATTCTCATCGTTTGAGTCAAAGAATCGTTCCTGTTGAAAATGCGAACAATGATTTTGATATCGTGATTCCAGGGAAAAGTTTAGTTGAACTTTCCCGTTCGTTATCTGATGAAGAAGCAGAAGTTGAGATCAGCATCATGGAAAATCAAGTGTTGTTCAAAACACCGTCCATGTATTTCTATTCTCGTTTGCTTGAAGGAAACTATCCTGATACGAATCGTTTGATCCCGACTAGCTTCAATACGGAACTGACTTTCTCCGTCCCGACTTTATTAGCAGCGATTGAACGGGCTTCCTTACTTTCACATGAAGGCCGCAATAATATCGTTCGTCTAGCTATTGCCGACAACTCAGTAATTCTTTACGGGAATTCACCAGAGATCGGTAAAGTAGAAGAAGAATTGGTCTATGAAAAAGTTGAAGGCGAACCGTTAGAGATCTCGTTCAATCCTGATTACATGAAAGATGCGTTGCGTGCTTTTGGGGATATGAGTATCAAGATCCAATTCATCTCAGCGATCCGTCCATTTACGTTGGAACCTAGCGAAGGGGATGTTTCCTTTATCCAATTGATTACGCCAGTGCGGACGAACTAAAAAAACACACTGAGTTTCACAAGTTTTTTGAAAAATATGAAAAAATATGAAAAGAATAAAATTCCAGTAAAAGGTCTTAAAATCGTTTTTAAGACCTTTTTCTTTTTTTTGAGTAAAATAATTAAAACGGCTTAAAACTTCTTAAATCGAAAAATACAACAAGTTCATTTGTTTTATCGGTAAAAAAAGGGTATAATAAAGAGGTGTTTCTAGCATGAAAATGAGGGATGAATGTGAAACAAAAAATTTTTTTAGAAACAGAGTTCATGACGCTTGGTCAGTTATTAAAAGAGATCAATGTGATCTCTAGCGGTGGACAAGCCAAGTGGTTTTTAGCGGAAGAAACAGTATTTGTAGATGGCGAGTTGGAAAACCGCCGCGGCCGAAAGCTCTATCCGGGAATGATGATCGAGATTCCTGAGGTAGGAACTTTTTTTATGGTCAAAAATAAGGAAGAACAAGATGCGGCTGAATAAGCTTGAGCTAAGAAATTATCGTAACTATTTAGAACTTCAGTTGGAATTTCCAAATCGATTGAATATTTTTTTAGGGGAGAATGCCCAAGGAAAAACCAATCTTTTGGAAAGTATCTATGTTTTAGCGTTGACTCGCAGCCACCGAACCAGCAGTGAGCAGGAATTAATCGGCTGGCAAGATGATTTTGCTCAGATCAAAGGTCGAATCGAACGCAAGACGAGCGAGCTGGAGTTGGAACTGTTACTAACAAAAAAAGGCCGCAAATCCAAAGTCAATCATATCGAACAAAAGAAACTAAGCAGTTATATTGGTCAATTGAACGTCATTTTATTTGCGCCAGAAGATCTTTCCTTAGTAAAGGGAAGTCCGCAAACGAGACGACGTTTCATCGACATGGAATTAGGCCAGATTAATCCGGTCTATCTTTATGACTTAGCCCAATATCAGCAGACGTTGAAACAGCGCAACCTTTATTTGAAACAGCTGTCCGAGAAAAAGCAGACAGATGAGATTTATCTCGATATCTTAACGGAGCAGTTAGTAGATTTTGGCAGCAAGGTCTTAGCCAGTCGTCTTCTATTTGTTAAAAAGCTGGAATATTGGTCCAATGATCTTCACAGCAAGATCACTAATCAAAAAGAAGCATTGGCGATTGAATATGCTGCAAGTATTCCTTTAAAAGGCGAGAGTGTTGAAGAGATCCACAGTGTTTTTCTGGCTGAATTACAGAAAAACCGCAAACGGGAGATTTTTAAAGGCAATACATTTTTAGGCCCTCATCGAGACGATTTGATCTTTAAGGTCAATCAGCAAAATGTGCAGACTTATGGATCGCAAGGTCAGCAACGAACTACTGCATTAAGCGTCAAATTGGCAGAGATCGATTTGATGAAAGAAGAAACAGGCGAATATCCGATTTTACTTTTAGATGACGTCATGAGTGAGCTTGATGACAGCCGTCAGATCCATTTATTGGAGACGATCGAAAACAAAGTCCAGACGTTTTTGACAACAACGACGTTGAATCATGTTGCAGGAAAAATGACGGTCCATCCGGATATTTTTTATGTCCAGCAAGGACAGATAGAAAGGAAAGAAACGTAGATGACAGAAGAGGAAAAGAGTTTACTAGAACGTGCTCAAGAGTACGATGCTAGTCAGATCCAGGTATTAGAAGGACTAGAAGCTGTCCGGAAGCGTCCTGGAATGTATATTGGTTCGACTAGTACGGAAGGATTGCACCACCTTGTATGGGAAATCGTGGATAACTCTATCGATGAAGCGTTAGCAGGTTTTGCGACGCATATCCATGTAGTGATTGAAGAAGATAACAGTATCACGGTCAGCGATGATGGACGCGGAATTCCAGTAGATATTCAAGCGAAAACAGGTCGTCCAGCGGTCGAGACTGTTTATACAATCTTGCATGCCGGCGGAAAATTTGGCGGTGGCGGATACAAAGTTTCTGGCGGGTTGCACGGTGTTGGGGCGTCTGTCGTAAATGCTTTGTCTGCCAGCTTGGATTTGCGTGTTTTCAAAAACGGTAAAATCTATTTCCAAGAATATCGTCGCGGAGCAGTCGTAGACGATTTAAAAGTGATCGGTGATACTGATCAGCACGGAACAACGGTTCACTTTGTTCCCGATCCTGAAATTTTTACTGAATCGATTGTTTTCAATTTTGATAAATTGGCTACTCGTGTTCGCGAATTGGCGTTTTTGAATCGCGGATTGAAAATTTCGATTGAAGACAAACGTGCAGAAAATCCTGTTTTGCGTGAATTTCATTACGAAGGCGGGATCAAAAGTTATGTTGAACATCTAAACCATAGCAAAGCGGTTATTTTTGACGAACCGGTTTATGTGGAAGGTGAACAACATGATATCACGGTCGAAGTGGCTATGCAGTACACAGACGGCTATCACACCAATATCTTGAGTTTTGCGAACAACATTCATACCTATGAGGGCGGGACCCATGAATTCGGGTTTAAAACAGCGTTGACTCGCGTGATCAATGATTATGCTCGTAAGCAAAAAATCATGAAAGACAACGACGAAAATCTTTCCGGGGAAGATGTACGAGAAGGGTTGACGGCGGTTATCTCAATCAAGCATCCAGAACCGCAGTTTGAAGGTCAGACTAAAACAAAACTTGGTAATTCTGAAGTTCGGACCGTTACGGACCGTCTTTTCTCAGAGAATTTCTTGAAGTTTTTGATGGAAAATCCATCGGTTGGCCGTCGAATCGTCGAAAAAGGAATGTTGGCAGCCAAAGCGCGCTTAGCTGCTAAGCGCGCTCGGGAAGTAACCCGGCGCAAAGGCGCATTGGAGATCAGCAATTTGCCAGGGAAATTAGCCGATTGTTCAAGTAATGATCCAGAAAAATGCGAATTGTTCATCGTCGAAGGAGACTCCGCCGGCGGTTCAGCTAAACAAGGCCGTAGTCGAGAATTTCAAGCGATTTTACCGATTCGTGGGAAAATCTTGAATGTGGAAAAAGCCTCAATGGATAAAATTTTGGCCAATGAAGAGATCCGGTCATTGTTTACTGCAATGGGAACTGGTTTTGGTGCGGATTTTGATGTATCAAAAGCTCGTTACCACAAATTAGTTATCATGACGGATGCCGATGTCGATGGTGCGCATATTCGTACACTGTTGCTGACATTATTCTATCGCTACATGCGACCAATCGTGGAAGCAGGTTACGTTTATATCGCACAGCCACCATTGTACGGGATCAAGCAAGGTAAAAATATTACGTATATCCAACCAGGTAAAAATGCAGAAGAAGAATTGGCGCAAAAAATATCAGAATTGCCTGCATCACCTAAACCAAATATCCAACGTTATAAAGGGCTAGGTGAAATGGACGATCATCAATTGTGGGAAACAACGATGGATCCAGAAAATCGGTTGATGCTGCGGGTCAGTGTTGATGATGCGATTGAAGCGGATCAAGTCTTTGAAATGTTGATGGGTGACCGTGTAGAACCACGTCGCGCATTCATTGAAGAAAATGCACATTACGTTAAGAATTTGGATATTTAGTGAGGATTTCAGTTTCTCATTACGTTTGTGTGAGTAGCGAAATGACTCGCGTGATGAGGAGCAGATTTATTTTTTAAGAAAAATAAATTCATTAACACGAACTAGGAGGATCAATTTGGAAGATCGAAGAGAGAATATACATGACGTCAACCTAACCAGTGAAATGCGAGAATCCTTCATTGATTATGCAATGAGCGTTATTGTGGCACGTGCTTTACCCGATGTACGGGATGGATTGAAACCTGTTCATCGTCGAATTTTATACGGAATGAATGAGCTAGGGGTCACCCCTGATAAGCCTCATAAAAAATCTGCGCGTATCGTTGGGGATGTAATGGGTAAGTACCATCCCCACGGCGACAGTGCGATCTATGAATCAATGGTACGGATGGCTCAGTCATTCAGCTACCGCAATATGTTGGTCGACGGTCACGGAAACTTTGGTTCTGTCGATGGTGATGGTGCGGCAGCGATGCGTTATACCGAAGCGCGGTTAAGTAAAATCGCGATGGAAATGTTGCGAGACATCAATAAAGATACGGTTGATTTTCATGGCAACTATGACGACAGCGAACGAGAACCAGATGTATTGCCGGCACGTTTTCCTAACTTATTAGTCAACGGAGCTACCGGGATTGCAGTCGGGATGGCGACCAATATCCCGCCGCACAATCTTAAAGAAGTCACAGCAGGAATCGAATTATTGATGGAAAATCCTGATGTTACGACCCAAGAACTGATGGAAGTGATTCCAGGACCAGACTTCCCAACTGGCGGTTTAGTTATGGGAAAATCTGGTATTCGTCGGGCCTATGAAACAGGTAAAGGTTCGATTACTGTTCGAGCAAAAATCGAGATTGAAGAACAAAAGAACGGCAAAGAACGAATCATCGTTACTGAATTGCCTTACATGGTCAATAAAGCCAAACTGATCGAGCGCATCTCTGAACTGCATCGTGATAAACGGATCGAAGGGATCACTGATTTGCGGGATGAATCTTCTCGCGAAGGCATGCGGATCATGATTGAAGTTCGCCGCGATGTCAGCGCATCAGTTGTTTTGAATAATTTGTATAAAATGACTTCGTTGCAAACATCATTTAGTTTCAACATGTTAGCAATCGAAAAAGGTGTTCCTCGAATTTTAAATTTGAAACAAATCTTGGAAAACTATATCGAACATCAAAAAGAAGTCATCACTCGCCGGACAATTTTTGATAAGAAAAAAGCTGAAGCACGTGCACATATCTTAGAAGGATTACGAATCGCATTGGATCATATCGATGAGATCATTGCGACGATCCGCAGTTCCGCTTCAGATGATATTGCGAAAGCGACATTGATCGAACGTTTCAATTTATCTGATCGCCAAGCTCAAGCAATCTTAGATATGCGCCTGCGCCGTTTAACAGGCTTAGAACGCGAGAAAATAGAAAATGAATACCAAGAGTTGTTGAAGACAATCAGCGACTTAGAAGACATTTTAGCGCGTCCTGAGCGTGTGACAGAAATCATTCGTACAGAACTAGCAGAAATTGCTGGAAAATTCGGTGATGCTCGCCGTACGGAACTTTTAATCGGTGAAGTTTTAAGTTTAGAAGACGAAGACTTGATTGAAGAAGAAGATGTCGTTATCACTTTGACGAGCAACGGTTATATCAAACGGGTTGCATCAACAGAGTTCCGCGCACAACGCCGCGGCGGACGAGGCGTGCAAGGAATGGGCATCCACAATGATGATTTCGTGAAGACGCTGATTTCTTGTTCGACGCATGATACGTTGTTGTTCTTTACAAACAGCGGACGTGTTTATCGGGCGAAAGGTTACGAAGTGCCTGAATATGGACGCACAGCTAAAGGAATCCCGATCATTAATTTGCTGGGAATCGATTCAAATGAAACGATCCAAGCGGTGATTTCGGTCAACGGACAAGCAGAAGACGGTCATTTCTTATTCTTCGTTACAAAAAAAGGAACGGTCAAACGGACAACAGTTACCGCCTTTTCAAATATTCGAGCAAATGGTCTGATTGCGATCGGTTTGCGCGAAGGCGATGAATTGGTAAATGTGATGTCAACAGAAGGCGATGAAACGATTATTATCGGGACACACAATGGTTATTCTGTGACATTTAAAGAAGAAGCTGTCCGAGATATGGGTCGAACAGCAAGCGGGGTCCGCGGTATCCGACTGCGTGAGGAAGATTACGTAATCGGTTCAGCGATGCTGAAGAAAGATCAAGAAGTGTTAGTTATCACGGAAAAAGGTTACGGCAAACGGACGAGAGCTGCTGAATACCCAATCAAAGGTCGCGGCGGTAAAGGGATCAAGACTGCCAATATCAAAGAAAAGAATGGCCCATTAGCTGGTTTAGCTACGGTTAACGGCGATGAAGATATCCTATTGATCACAGATAAAGGTGTCATCATCCGCTTCAACGTTGGTAGTGTTTCACAAACAGGTCGTGCAACATTAGGTGTTCGTCTGATGAAGATGGAAGAAAACACAAAAGTTGTCACGATGGCGATCGTCGAAAAAGAAGACGAAGTACCTGAGACAGAGACACCTGAGCTAGTTGAAACAAGTGAGGTTATTGAAGTTTCTGAAGAAACGCCAGACACAGAAGAATAAAATTTTAGAGACTGAGAGCAATCTCAGTCTTTTTTCGTAACTTAAAGTAAAGAAACAATTGATTTTTGCAGGATGATTATGTATAATGAATATTTGTGAGTAGTCTATATATTTTAGATCGCTCTCCTTGCTCTTAAGACATTTAAGAGCCTTATAGTCCATAGGGAGGTGAAAATCAATGAGTCAAAACACGAAGTATGAAATCACATACATTATTCGTCCGAACATTGATGAAGAAGCAAAAACTGCTTTAGTAGAACGTTTCGATACAATTTTGAAAGATAATGGAGCAGAAATTATCGATTCAAAAGATTGGGAAAAACGCCGTTTCGCTTACGAAATGAACGGATTCCGTGAAGGCATCTACCATATCGTCAATGCAACTGCGCCAACAACAGCTAGTGCAGTTAACGAATTCGATCGTCTTGCAAAAATCAATGACGATATTATTCGTCACATGATCGTTAAGATTGAAGAATAATTGTTTCATGTGAAACAATTGACGAGAAGGGAGCTGGCTTTACTTTGATTAATAATGTTGTATTAGTTGGTCGTTTAACAAAGGATCCTGATTTGCGCTATACAGCAAATGGTACAGGTGTTGCAACGTTTACCTTAGCGGTGAATCGTAATTTTACGAATCAAAGCGGGAATCGCGAAGCGGACTTTATCAATTGTGTGATTTGGCGGAAATCGGCTGAAACTTTAGCTAATTATGCGCGCAAGGGAACTCTTTTAGGTGTGACTGGCCGTATCCAAACCAGAAATTATGAAAATCAGCAAGGGCAACGTGTCTATGTGACAGAAGTTGTTGCTGAAAACTTCCAGTTATTGGAATCGCGTTCTGCAAATGAACAGCGTCAACAGAATCCAAATACAGGTTCTAGCGACAGCTTCCAAGGTGGAGGAAATAGTTTTGACAACAATTATAATCAATCCTCTCAGTCAGCTAAGAACACTATGCCTGACTTCGATCGAGATTCAGATCCATTTAGTGGATCCTCAATCGACATTTCAGATGATGATTTACCATTCTAACAATTGAATAGGAGGGAAACGGAATGGCACAACAAAGAAGAGGTCGCAAACGTCGTAAAGTAGACTATATTGCTGCAAATCATATCGAGTACATCGATTATAAAGATATTGAATTATTGAAACGTTTCATCAGCGAACGTGGTAAAATTTTACCTCGTCGTGTAACTGGAACAAGCGCTAAAAACCAACGTAAATTAACGATCGCTATCAAACGCGCACGTATTATGGGCTTATTAGCATTCGTTTCTGAAGAATAAAAAGCATTTTTCAAAAGAGACTTCATTATGAAGTCTCTTTTTTGTGTTCCACGTGAAACATTCAAGAAAGTCGCACACGCAAGGAGACTGTGATAAAATTACACTGTTAGCTTGTCTGATCTTAGAGATAAGGAGTAGGAGGTCATAGATGAAAAAGAATCCTCAGTTAAAATGGTCCTTTTTCTTGCTCTGTTTACTGCTGATTCAATTAGCTGCGCTTTTTTTACTGCCAATTACCTTTAATGTTTTGACGGCGGGAATTGTTATACTAATCGATCTTTTGTTGTGGATCTATACGGTCGTTTTGCGTAATCGAATCGAAATCACCAATCAACAAAAGATTCAATACGCTTCTCGACGAGCTCAAGAGGCTTTGACTTATGTATCTGATGACATGCCGGTGGGAATCATCACGTGGGATGATGACTATAAGTTTAGTTGGACGAATCCAGCAATAACTGAGAGCGTTCGAAATTTAACTAAAGAAGATCAGCAGGATATGATCAATGAGTTGCTGCAGCGAGCAGAAAAAGGCAAGAGTATTTACAAGATAGGTACTATTTTGTATCATTTTGAACTGAATCAGGAAAAACGAGTCGTTTATTTAATTGATGTCACCAAAGAATATACATTAGAAAATAAAGAGAAACAGCAGCAAGCGGTGGTTGGGATTCTTTCAGTCGATAATTATGATGATGTGATCGATCGGCGAGATGATAAGGAAATTTCCAATCTAAATTCATTTATCACAACAATCATCTCTGATTGGATGGATTCTTATCACATCTTTTATAAACGTGTGAATCCTGAGCGCTTTTTTATTTTTGCTCGTTATGATGATTTGGAAAAAATGATTGAGAACAATTTTGATTTGTTGGAACATATTCGAACCTCAGCTGAAAAACAAGATATGTTGATCACAGTCAGCATGGGAATCAGCTATGGAACAGAGTCAGTGGAAACAATCGGAGCTGAGGCGCAAAATAATTTAGATATTGCGTTAGTTCGCGGCGGCGATCAAGTCGTCGTTAAAAATGCGCAGGAAGGCCAAAAACCGATCTTTTATGGCGGCAATTCTGCCAGCGCGGCGAAACGGACAAGAGTTCGTTCGCGAGCTATGTCAATGGCACTGAAGAAAGTATTTGATCGAACAGGAAACGTCTTCGTGATGGGACATCGTTTTCCTGACATGGATGCGATCGGTTCGGCATTTGGTGTTGCCTGCCTGGCTCGCTACCATGACAAGAAAGTTCGAATCGTTATCAATGAAGAAGAAACGATCCCTGATGTGGAACGTTGTTTGAAGGAAATCCATAAGAATGGCGAGTTGGAAGATCTATTGATCGCACCAGAGGCTGCTAAAAAACAACGACGATTAGGTGATTTATTAGTAATGGTGGATTATCATCGTCCTTCTTTATCGATCGATCAAGAATTATATGAACAGTTTGAAAATATTGTTATCATCGATCATCACCGCAGAGGCGAAGAATTTCCTGAAAAATCTTTATTGACCTATATCGAGTCCTCAGCATCTTCAGCTTCAGAATTAGTCACAGAACTGATCCAATTCGAGAGCAATGAACGGCAAAGAATGAGTAAAATGGAAGCAAGTCTGTTGTTAGCAGGTATCACGGTCGATACAAAGAATTTTGCAATAAGAACAACGGCACGAACTTTCGATGTTGCCAGTTATTTAAAGACTTGTGGAGCGGATGCTTCTTTAGTACAATATTTATTGAGTACAGATATTCAATCCTATTTAGAAATTAGTAAACTAGTAGGAGAAAGCGAGTACGTCAAAGATGACATTGTAGTTGCTACCGGAACGGATGAACAAGAATATGATAGTGTAACAGCCGCAAAAACGGCAGATACATTATTATCGATGGTGGATATCAATGCCGCGTTTGTCATTATTAGAAGAACCGACGGAGTCATTGCAATCAGTGCACGCAGTTCTGGGACGATTAATGTCCAAATAGTGATGGAAGCATTAGGCGGCGGTGGACATTTTACCAATGCGGCGACTCAATTGACGGATAGTACGATCGCTGAAGCGAAGAAACAGTTATTAGATGTCATTAATAAACAGTTGACGGAGGGGACAGAAGAATGAAAGTAATTTTTTTACAAGATGTCAAAGGCAAAGGCAAAAAGGGCGATATTAAAGAAGTCCCAACAGGTTATGCCCAAAATTATTTATTGAAAAACAATTTAGCTAAAGAAGCTACTAAAGGTAGTATCTCTGAATTGAGCGGTCAAAAGAAAGCTCAAGATAAAAAAGCGGCGGAAGTTTTGGCCGAAGCTAAAAAACTAGCCGAATTTTTAGCTAAAGAAGAAACAGTCGTTGAAATCAAAGCGAAAGGCGGCGAAGATGGTCGTTTATTTGGTTCAATCCCTTCAAAACAAATTGCGGAAGGTTTGAAGAAACAATACGATCTAAAAATCGATAAACGTAAAATCGAATTAGAAAATCCGATTCGCACACTTGGCTATACAAAAGTTCCAGTCAAACTTCATACTGAAGTTGAAGGAATCATCAACGTACATGTAGTCGAGGAATAACTTATAATAAACGAATAATTGCAAGAGAGTATGAGAGTTCTTGAAATTAAGAGAATCCCTTGTACTCTTTTCTTTGTTGTATTTAGTGGGTAGATTTTGTAAAATAGATGGACGAAGAGGAGCGTAAATAGACATGAGCGAAATGTTACAAGATCGTGTGCCACCCCAAAGCATTGAAGCCGAACAAGCGACGCTAGGCTCTATTTTTTTGGAGACTGATGCTTTGATTACAGCCATGGAGTACATAGTTCCAGAAGATTTTTATCGTCGCGGCCATCAATTGATTTTCCGCGGCATGATTCAATTAAATGATCGCAATGAAGCGATCGATGTCGTAACAGTCAAAGAATTGCTCGAACAGCAAAATCAGCTGGAAGATGCTGGCGGTTTGAGTTATTTGTCTGAACTGGCTTTGAGTGTTCCAACAGCAGCGAATGTAGGCTATTATGCTAAAATCGTTGAAGAAAAATCGTTATTGCGAAACTTAATCCAAACAGCTACGAATATCGTGACCCAAGGATTCGAGCAAGGAGACGACGTACAGACCATTTTAGATACTGCCGAACGGAATATTATGGAAGTATCAGAACGACGCAACAAGAGCGGTTTTTTGACCATCAGCGAGGTGCTGAATACTGCAATCGAAAATATCGATCAGCTAGCGCGAAACAATGAAGAAATCACCGGGTTACCAACGGGCTATGCGGCGTTAGATAAAATGACGGCTGGTTTGCAAGCGGAAGAATTGATCATCTTAGCGGCGCGGCCTGCGGTAGGGAAAACAGCATTTGCTTTGAATATCGCACAAAATGTCGGAACGAAGACGGATAAATCCGTTGCTATTTTCAGTTTAGAAATGGGAGCAGAGTCGTTAGTCAACCGAATGCTTTGTGCGGAAGGTTCGATTGAAGCGAGCCATCTTAGAACAGGACAATTGTCTGAAGAAGAATGGCAAAACTTGATCGTTGCGATGGGAAGCTTGTCCCGCGCAAATATTTTTATTGATGATACTCCCGGCATCAAAATTTCCGAGATTCGGGCGAAATGTCATAAATTAGCCAAAGAAAAAGGCAATCTTGGTTTAATTTTAATTGATTATCTGCAACTGATCGAAGGAACAGGTCGTGAAAACCGGCAACAAGAAGTTTCTGAAATCTCACGACAGTTAAAGAAACTGGCCAAAGAATTAAAAGTTCCGATCATTGCGTTGTCACAGCTTTCCCGTGGTGTCGAACAACGGCAAGACAAACGGCCGGTATTAAGTGACATCCGAGAGTCTGGATCCATTGAGCAAGATGCTGATATCGTCGCGTTTTTATATCGTGAAGACTATTATGAACGTGAAGGCGAAGAAGAGGAAGAATCGACTGCAAACCGAAACGTGATTGAAGTAATTATCGAAAAAAATCGGAGCGGAGCACGAGGAACCGTTGAGCTGCTCTTTATCAAACAATACAATAAGTTTTCTTCGTTATCACCTAGAGAAGAATTTTAGCGCAAGTTTTGAACTTGTGCTTTTTTGTTTTGTGTTTTATCGGTATAATCTTCAGCTCATAAAAAAATCTTGGCATGACGGGTCTTCACTAGATTTATCGAAAAAACTAAAAATAATGTTCGTGATTTACTTGTTTTTTTCATATATATTATTTTAATATTCGAATTTCAATTGAAGTATCAGGCTATTCTTGATACAATGATTCAGGATTAAATAAAATTGAATGAGGTGTTCAGATGTCATCTGTAGTAGTTGTAGGGACGCAGTGGGGCGATGAAGGTAAAGGAAAGATCACGGACTTTTTAAGTGAGAATGCAGAAGTCATTGCTCGCTACCAAGGTGGAGACAATGCAGGTCATACAATCAAATTTGACAATGAAACATATAAATTGCACTTGATTCCTTCGGGGATCTTCTACAAAGAAAAGATCAGTGTTATTGGGAATGGTGTCGTAGTCAATCCGAAATCATTAGTGACAGAATTGGCTTATTTACATGAACGAGGCATTGTGACGGATAATTTACGAATCTCTGATCGCGCGCACGTGATTTTACCGTACCATATCAAACTGGATCAATTGCAAGAAGATGCAAAAGGCGAAAACAAGATTGGTACGACAATCAAAGGAATCGGACCAGCTTACATGGATAAAGCTGCTCGTGTCGGTATCCGGATCGCTGATTTATTAGACAAGGAAATTTTTGAAGAACGCTTGAAAATCAATTTAGAAGAAAAGAATCGTCAATTCGTTAAAATGTTTGATGATGAAGCATTGAACTTTGATGATATTTTTGAAGAATATTATGAATACGGCCAACAAATCAAAAAATATGTAACGGATACTTCAGTTATTTTGAATGATGCGTTGGATCATGGCAAACGGGTACTGTTTGAAGGCGCCCAAGGGGTTATGTTAGATATCGATCAAGGAACATATCCATTTGTTACGTCATCTAATCCAGTTGCCGGCGGTGTAACGATCGGCAGCGGTGTCGGCCCATCGAAGATCGATAAAGTTGTCGGTGTATGTAAAGCTTATACCTCACGTGTTGGTGATGGACCTTTCCCAACAGAATTATTTGATGAAGTTGGCGAACAGATTCGTGAAGTGGGTCATGAATATGGAACGACAACCGGCCGTCCGCGTCGTGTGGGCTGGTTCGATTCTGTTGTTATGCGTCACTCTAAACGTGTTTCAGGCATTACCAATCTTTCCTTGAATTCAATCGATGTCTTGAGCGGATTAGAGACGGTTAAAATTTGTACCGCTTATGAATTAGACGGTGAATTGATTTATCATTATCCAGCAAGTTTGAAAGAATTGAATCGCTGCAAACCAGTTTATGAAGAATTACCTGGCTGGAGCGAAGATATTACTGGTTGTCGTGATCTAGCTGATCTGCCGGAAAATGCAAGAAATTATGTTCGTCGTGTTTCTGAACTTGTCGGTGTTCGTATCTCAACGTTTTCTGTCGGCCCTGATCGGACACAAACAAACATTATGGAGAGTGTTTGGGCACAAATCTAACATATTATGAGACAAGCAACCAATTATCTAGTAAAATAGATTTACTATTAAGTGGGTATTTGGAGGACTTTAAAAATGTATCAAATTCTGACAGATTCATGTTGCGATGTGCCTTATGAATTACTAGAAGAAAACAACGTTGATTTTATTTCAATGCATGTTTCGATCGGCGATACCGAATTCGCTGATGATTTAGGGCGTCATTTTAAGATTGCCGATTTTTATCAACAAATCAAAGATGGCGCGATGCCGACAACTTCACAAGTAAATGTTGGCCGCTATGTCGAATTTTTCCGCAGCTATGCGGAGAAAAATATCCCGATTTTGTATATTTGCTTTTCTTCTGGCATGAGCGGGTCTTATCAAAGTGCGATGCAGGCAGTTGAGATCTTGAAAGAAGATTTGCCAGCGGCAGAAGTCTACGTAGTCGATTCGTTAGCTGCCAGCGGCGGTGAAGGGCTAATGGTCTATGAAGCGGCTCAGAAACAGCAAGCAGGAATGTCTCTGACCGATTTGTACGAATGGCTAGAAGAAAATAAACTAACCTATCATCATTGGGTAACTGTCGATGATTTGAAACATCTGCAACGCGGCGGTCGTATCTCTAAAACGAGTGCCGCAATTGGCGGATTGATGAACATCAAGCCGATCATCACGGTTGATGTTGAAGGTCGATTGCAAAATGTTGAAAAAGTGCGGGGACGCAAAAAAGCGTTGCAGTTAGTTGCTGATAAAATCAGCGAAGCGACGAAAGATCCCGCAAATCAAACGATTTTTATTACCACCAGTGCTGACCAAGAAGGCGCCGAAGAAGTGAAGCGTCATTTAGAAGAAAGTATCCAGCCGAAAGAAGTTCGGATCTTTCCATTAGGCACGACGATCGCCAGTCATACAGGACTTGGCTGTATCGCAGTCTTTACTCGCGGTGAAAAACGCAATTAAAAAAAGTTGTGACAGAAGCTGCGGGAATGCCAGTTAAACAAAAAAAGACTATGACAAAAATTTTTGTCATAGTCTTTTTTTGTTTAATACAATTGACTCAATTGTTTTTGAACTTCAGGATTTTCTAAAAATTCATCGTACGTCGTTTCAGCACGATCCACGACACCATTTTCAGAAATCGCGATGATACGGTTGGCGATCGTTTGGATGAATTGATGGTCATGGGAAGCAAATAAAAGCGAACCTTTATATGAAATCAAGCCATCGTTCAATGCTGAGATCGATTCTAAGTCTAAATGATTTGTTGGATCATCTAAGACTAAGACGTTTGATTTTGACAACATCAATTTTGATAACATACAACGAACTTTTTCGCCACCGGATAAAACGTTGACTGGTTTCATGACTTCGTCGCCAGAAAACAACATCCGACCTAAGAAACTACGTAAGAAAGTATTGTCATCTTCTTCTTTGCTGGCATATTGACGCAGCCAGTCAAGAATCGGCATTGTGTTATCGAATTCTTTTGTTGTATCTTTTGGCAAGTATGCTTGGCTTGTTGTCACACCCCAGCGGATCGTACCTGTATCCGGTGTAAGATCGCCCATGATGACTTTGAACAGTGTCGTCGTCACTAAGTCGCTTTCAGCGATGAACGCCACTTTGTCGTCGCGGTTCAAAGTAAAAGAGATGTTGTCAAGAATCTTCTTGCCATCGAGTGTCACACTGACATTGTCTACTTGTAATAAATCATTGCCGATTTCCCGTTCTGGTTTGAATTGAACGAAAGGATAGCGGCGAGAAGAAGGCTGAATATCATCTAGTGTAATTTTATCCAACATTTTCTTCCGTGAAGTCGCTTGTTTTGATTTTGATGCGTTGGCGCTGAAACGAGCGATAAAGTCTTGCAACTCTTTGATCTGCTCTTCTTTTTTAGTGTTTTGTTGTGATTGTAATTTTGCTGCTAATTGGCTTGATTCCAACCAGAAGTCATAGTTGCCGACATACAATTTGATCTTGCCGAAATCAAGGTCGGCCATGTGGGTACACACTTTGTTTAAAAAGTGACGGTCATGGGATACGACGATTACGGTATTTTCAAAATTGATCAAGAATTCTTCCAGCCAGTTAATTGATTGGATATCTAATCCGTTCGTTGGTTCGTCTAGTAATAGAACGTCGGGCTTACCGAAAAGTGATTGTGCTAAAAGAACTTTGATTCTTTGTCCGGCAGTCAATTCACTCATTTTTTGTTGGTGCAAGTCTTCAGGAATGTTTAAGCCCTGTAATAGGACGGCTGCTTCAGGTTCAGCTTCCCAGCCATCTAGTTCAGCAAATTCGCCTTCTAGTTCAGCTGCGCGAATACCATCTTCGTCAGAAAAATCTTCCTTCATGTAAATGGCGTCTTTTTCTTGCATGACTTGGTATAAACGTTGGTGGCCCATGATGACTGTTTCCATAACAGTATATTCTTCAAAGTCAAAATGGTTTTGTTTCAACACAGCCATTCGTTCGTTAGGACCCAAAATAACAGAGCCGGTAGAAGGCTGAATATCACCTGCTAAAATCTTAAGAAAAGTTGATTTGCCGGCACCATTTGCACCAATCAACCCGTAACAATTGCCGGGAGTGAATTTAATATTTACGTCATCAAATAATTTACGGTCAGGAAACTGTAAACTAACGTCACTTACTGTAATCAATGATTTTCCTCGCTTTATCAGTATTGGCTTAAGGCCTCTTTGCATTATATCGGGGAACATCTGAAGTTTCAAGCTTCCTTAAGAATTTACTTGCAGTTTAAAATAGGATAGACTGGGAAATTGAAGGGATGTGTCCGCATGATTGGGATAGTAATCGCGACCCATGACCATTTAGCAGATAGTCTGTTGAAAACAGCTGAAGCTATTTTAGGTGAACAAAGTTATGTAAGAACATTAAATATTGATCCTGGGGCGACAGGTTTGCAAAAAAAAATCGAAGTTTTTGCTGAAGAGTTATTGAAAGAAGTCGACGAACTCGTTTGGTTAGTAGACATGTTCGGTGGTACACCATTTCGCTACGCCAGTTATTGCGTGATGAATGATTCCCGGCAAGCTTTAGTGACCGGAGTCAATTTGCCGATGGTCTTACAAGCCTTAGTGAATCGTGAGCTGTCAGCTGAAGCGTTGACAACACAGTTAGAATTAGAAACAAAACAAACGATTCGCAGAATGTAAAAAGGAGCTATGACAAAGTCTGTCACAGCTCCTTTTATTTTATTTCAATAATTCTCGCAAAGTTGGCATATCGTGAACTTGGTATTTTTCTTTGAAGGCATTGATTTGTTCTGCTGAGAATTTTTCTGGCTCTAATTCTAAAGCTTCGACTGGCAAGGGACGTTCGTCTTTGATTTTGACATCGATTACGACCGGCCGTTTGCTTGCTTTAGCAGCAGTGAACGCAGGTTCTAATTGACTGTATTCAGTGATCGTGAAGCCATCAGCACCTAGCGCTTCACCGACTTTACCAAAATCTGCTTCTTCTAAAAAGACACCGAATTTTTGTTGTTCTGTATCTTCTTGTTCAGCTTCGATAAAACCAAAAGCATTGTTAGAAAAAACAACGTTGATGATTGGCAAATCATATTTTACTTGTGTGATGATATCTTGCATTTGCATTGCAAAGCCGCCATCGCCGCTGAATGTAAAGACTTGTTTGTTTGGATAACTCAATTGAGCGGCAATTCCGCCAGGGACACCATTGCCCATCGTCGCAAACCAGCCGGAAGTAGTAAATTGCTGTTCACCATTCATTTCTAAGTGGCGGATCGCATTCAAAGTAACATTTCCAACATCGGCAACATAGACGGCATCTTGTTCAGCGATACGATTGATTTCTTTAAAGACTGGTTCTACACGTAATGGCGTCGAATCGTCATTGTAGAAGCTCTTGCGCCAAGTGTGCCAGTTACGGATATTTGCTTGATTGGCTTTCAACCAGTCGTCTGCTGGGCGGGCTTTTCCAAGTTCGACCCATCTACGAAGCGCCGTTGCGCCATCACCTAAAACAGAGTAATCGACATGATGGCGCCGGCCAAATTTCGCTGCATCGATATCGACTTGGATAAATTTCGCAGCGGGATTAAAGAAGTAACGTCCAAATGGAAAATCGCTGCCGACAAATAGGATCAAGTCTGCTTCAGCTAACGCCTCGTTTGCGGGTTTAGTTGCTACCCGTGCCGCAAAGCCTAAAAAATTTTCATATAAATCTGGAACGATCCCTTTACCTAAGACGGCTGATGCAACTGGCATTGAAAAATGTTCAGCGAATGCTTTAATCGCATCAAATCCACCGTGAACACCTTGACCGATGTAAAGTACCGGTTGTTTAGCCGCTTCGATTAATGGCAGTGCCGCTTTTAAATCTGCTTCAGCTGGAAGAAGTACGCCGGTCTTATGATTTTTTGCAGTCGCGATCTCAACTTTTTCAATTTCTTCAAAACCAAAATCAACAGGGATAGTAACAACGGCGACCCCATTTTGTTGATAGGCTGCTTTGATTGCTTCATCGATTACATGCGGCAAACTTTCAGGAGTCATCACTGTTCGATTGTATACACTGACATCTGCGAACATCGGATTTTCATTCAACTCTTGAAAAGCATTGTAGTTCATCGAAGTAGAAGGAACTTGTCCTAACAAAGCTAAAAGAGGGACATGATCCATCTGTGCATCATAAAGTCCATTAATCAAATGACTAGCCCCCGGTCCCGCAGAACCAAAGACCGCTCCGACTTTACCAGTCAATTTTGCATCTGCTGCTGCTGCAAGTGCACCAGCTTCTTCATGACGAACTTGGATGTATTTGATTGATTCACGTTCTTTATAAAGCGCATCCATTGTTGAATTGAAAGAACCGCCAGGAATTCCATAAATATGATCGATTCCCCAAGCTTCTAAAACTTTGACCATTGCAACGCCTGCATTAATTTCTGACATTTTCTTCACTCACTTTCTTTTTGTAAGTTTCTTATTAAAAATTATAACGTGTCTTAAAAAAACCGGCAAAGAAAGTGTCTCGGGAGAAAAAGTTTACAGGTATACCTAAAATATGATAAAGTTAGTACGAACAAAACGGTTTCAAAAGGATAGTTAGTTGTTTTTTTTAATTATTTTCAAATAATCAAAAGAGCGACTGTTGAAAATTCCTAAACTAAAGGGAATGCGTGATCTATTTCAAAAAGTGTCATGGAATCATCAGATCAAATTTTTTGTAATAATTAGATAGCAGAATAATAAAAAGTAGGAGGACGTTATGATTGGGTGGTTATTAGGTTTAGCGGCTTGGCAGCAGGCACTGGTAGGAACACTGTTTACTTGGGGGATGACGGCATTAGGTGCCGCGTTAGTCTTCTTCTTTAAGAATATCAATCGGAATGTATTAAATTTGATGTTAGGTTTTGCATCGGGCGTAATGATCGCAGCCAGCTTTTGGTCATTGTTAGACCCAGCGATCGCAGCTGCAGAAGAGAATGGTTCAATTCCGTGGCTGGTAGTTAGTTTAGGCTTTGGATTAGGAGGATTGTTTTTATACATCGCGGATAAAACGATTCCCCATATGCACTTTGGACCGAATAAGGAAAAAGAAGGCTTGCCGAGTCATTTGAAACGGACGATTTTGTTGGTATTTTCGATCACCTTGCACAATATTCCAGAAGGGTTGGCAGTCGGAGTAGCTTTTGGAGCTGCAAGCGAAGCAGCGAATCCAGCGGTGGCGGTTTTAGCAGCAATCTCTGTTTCATTGGGGATCGGGATCCAAAATTTCCCAGAAGGTGCCGCAGTTTCGATTCCTTTGCGACAAGAAGGCTTGAGCCGAACAAAGTCCTTCCTTTATGGACAAGCATCCGGTCTAGTAGAGCCAATCGCAGCTGTGATCGGGGCGCTGCTAGTAACTAGTGTCGAACCGCTCTTGCCGTATGCACTATCGTTTGCCGCAGGTGCTATGATCTACGTTGTAGTGGAAGAGTTGATCCCAGAAGCCCAAGCAACAACAGACAGCAAGCATCATTTCGGTGTGTTTGGTGCGATGACTGGTTTTATTATTATGATGATCCTAGATGTTGCGTTAGGATAGCAACGTCCAATTAGCTGGAAGTCTTGATAAAAAAGGTTTCCAGCTTTTTTTGTTTAACAATAGAAATCTAAGACAGCTAAAACCCAATGGATCAATCAAATTTTTCTTTTTTTAAAAAATCGTTTCTCGATATAAAAAAAGGGTGCCAGTCACCGAAGCAACTGGCAAAATGAAAAAGATTATTTGGGATGAACATAATATAATAGCCGAAGCTTAATTGAAGCTTAAATGGATCTGAATAAACTGAATCTCAGATAAATAGCAAAAAAATCGTAGATAAAATCAGTAAAAAGCTGATTTTCTACGATTTTTGACTGCTTAATAAGTCCGCCCGCGGCGTTTAGTTAACCAGTTAACCAAGAAATAGGCTGCGGCTAACGGAATAGCAACCTTAAAGAATAATTTGATCAAACCAGCGAGTACTGGACCAACAATACTTAAAATCAAGCTACCAACTAAAAAGAAGCCGATAACAGCTAAAATTCGGACAACTAGAGGATAATCTTTCATCATTTTAAATTCCTTCTTTCCATTTGTTTAACTGAATCTAGTTTAGCAAATTAAGTTTTGATTTACGTCCAACTTAAGACGTATTTATGATCAGATTTCTCTTGATTCAAAGTGAAACATCAACCGCTTTGAATAATGAGAAACGACTGATAATCGCCCGATAGTGCAGTATTATCCTTGATATTTTGTGATTTTTTTTGTTTAATAGAAGCCATAGAGGGAACTTATTTTTTGTTAGTAACTGTAGGAGAAAAAAGTTAGGAGAAAAAAATGTCAAAATCACGAATAGAGGCGTTTACCGATGCGGTCATTGCGATCATTATGACTTTGCTCGTCTTGGAATTGCATGAGCCTGCTTCAGCTGAATGGTCAGCTTTTTTTGTTATGAAACATAAGTTTATTGTCTATCTAATTAGTTTTGTTAGTTTGGCGATTTATTGGAACAATCATCACCATCTCTTTCAAGTAGTAAAAAAAGTAGATGGCTGGGTATTATGGGCCAATAATTTTTTGATTTTGATGATGACCTTGTTTCCGTATGCGACGGCTTGGGTCGGCAACTATCCCTTTGATTGGGCGCCGCAAGCTTTGTACGGACTAATTATTCTAGGGACCGATTTTGCTTATTATTTACTAGTCCGAGCATTGGTTCGCGCGAATGGAAAAGATTCTCAGATTGGTCAGATGTTCAGACATTATCCCAAATTATATTTAACCATCGGTTTAGCCATCGTGGCGTTGATTTTAGGCAAGTTGATCGCCCCAATCGCGGTGTTGATTGTCAATGTTTTGATTTTATTGATGTGGTTTATTCCAGAAAAAGCAATTGAGAATATATTATAAAACGGCTAGTGTTGCAAAAAATTAATTAACACATGGAATGCTTGAACGCTCCTTGAAGCGCAAAAAAGGTTGTGAGAAATCACAGCTTTTTTGTTTGGGAAAATTTAGAAGGAGTCAAAGTGCGAAGCAATAGAACAGGTCAGCAGAAGTCTTTTTGCTAGAAGGCTACCCACTTTTTGAGATCTATGGTAGAGTTTAAGCAAATACTTGCATGGAGGAACAGTATGTTAGCAGCGATTATTTTCGATATGGACGGCGTATTAGTCGATTCAGAATATACGTATTTTCAAAGCAAATCACAGATTTTAAAAGAAGCGGGTCATGAAGTGGCGGAGAGTTACCATTTTCAATTTATGGGCACAACTGGAGAATATATGTGGGAGCAGATGAAACAAGAATTTTCATTGCCTTTATCCGTACCAGAATATGTTCAGCAAATGACATCTTTGCGCCAAGCGATGATTGAACGCGACGGTATCAGAGTCATTCCATATGTACAGGATTTTGTTAAACGATTGCATGAAAGCGGATTAAAATTAGCGGTGGCGTCATCCTCTTCATTAGCAGAGATCAAAACAAATTTAGCAGCGCTCGGGTTGACTGACTATTTTTCAGAAGTCGTCAGTACCGAAGAAGTGGCGCATTCAAAACCAGCGCCGGATGTCTATTTAGCGGCCGCTAAACGGTTGGGAGTAGATCCTAAAAATTGTTTGGGAATTGAAGATACGAAAAACGGTACAGGTGCTGTTTCTAATGCTGGAATGGTTTGTGTCGGCTTTGCCAATCCAGCTTTTCCTAAGCAAGATTTAGCTTTTGCAGATCAAATCATAACGACTTTTGCTGAATTGGATGCTAAAAAGCTTAATACTATTTATCAGAAAGGAAGAGAGCCGCATGCCTAAAGCAGCAATTTCCAGTAGAGCATTTTTAGTTGATGGCGGATGCAACGCTTGTAAGATGCAGAATACAGAGACATTCACTATTCATTTTGAAGATCATTTGTCTGAAGTATTGGATAATTTTGATGTTCCATCACTTGTTCAAACATTGGTCCAGAAAAATGGTTGGCGGGAGGCGGTCATTCCGACAGGGATTGGTGAAGAGACAATCGTTTTGAAAAAAGGCAACGACGTGATTGAACCTAAACCGCTTGGGGACCAAATCATTTATCAAACAGCCTCACAACGGATTCAAACCCAAAAAAATTTTGATGACAATGACCAATTGTTTGATCAAGTCAATCAAATTTTAGCAAGGCTGTTCAAAATCGACCCTTACGAAATCAGAATAGCAGTTGATTAGTGAGCGTACCTTTTATTGAAAGGAGTTGTGACTTCTTGTCACAGCTCCTTTTTGCTGTGCTAGATTGTAAAACTTTACTGCCGATAACCTTAGCAAAGTTTCCATTAGGTAAATAGATAAGCGAACTCATTTTAGTTTCTAATGGAGTAAGCCTATTTTTTGCTTTTTAATGAAAGCGTATTCTATGATGAGAAGATAGGAGGGATGGAAACTATGGAAAGACAATTCGATAAGCAGTTTATTGGCGGAAAATGGAAGCAAGGCAATGATTTAGATCATGTGAATGAAGATAAAAATCCGTATACTCAAGAGACGATCATTACGATCCAAGGTGCAAATACCCAAGATGTTGATGAAGCCTATCAGGCCGCTCAAAAAGCGCAAAAAGAATGGATCGCCAAAACACCTCAAGAACGCCGACAAGTGATAAAAAAAGCGGCAGATTTAATTGAAGAACAGCAAGCTGAAATTATGGAATGGTTAGTCAAAGAGGGCGGAGCTACAAAAATAAAAGCCGGACTTGAAATCAATTTGGCGAAAGGCATCACCGAAGAAGCAGCTAGTTTTCCATTGAGAATCGAGAGCCGAATCTTGCCAGCAAGTACTGGTGAAGAAAGTTTTGTGATGCGCCGCCCAGTCGGTGTCGTTGGAATCATCAGTCCCTGGAATTTTCCTTTTCATTTGACCATGCGTTCATTGGCGCCTGCACTTGCTGCGGGAAACGGTGTAGTCATCAAACCAGCAAGCGACAGTCCGGTGACCGGTGGTCTGCTGCCAGCAAAAATTTTTGAAGCAGCCGGTGTTCCCAAAGGTTTAGTGAATGTGACGATCGGCAGCGGCAGCGAGATCGGGGATTATTTTGTCAGCCATCCCATTCCCACCTTCATTTCCTTTACCGGATCAACACCAGTCGGTAAAAATATTGCCCGTCATGCGCTGAGCGGAAAAAGGATTAAACAAGTAGCCTTGGAATTAGGCGGGAATTCCCCATTTATCGTATTGGCAGACGCTGATCTCGATGAAGCTGCCCATGCGCTGGTCGTCAGCAAATTTATGCATTCCGGTCAAATTTGTATGGCCGCTAATCGCGCCATCGTAGTTGAAGCGGTTTTTGATGCGTTTGTCGAAAAAGTAGTCGAACGAGTGAAAAAATTAGTTGTCGGTGATCCTGCCGATAAGCAGACAATCATCGGTCCGATCATCAATCAAAAACAAACCGACCATATCGAAGAAATCATCCAACAGGCACGATCATCTAAGGCGAAATTTTTAATAGAAGGAACAATCAAAGAACAGATTGTCGAGCCGTTCGTTTTAGTTTCAGAAGATCCTGCCCTAGCAGTTTTTCATGAGGAAATTTTCGGTCCAGTTCTACCAATTTTAAAAGTAAAAGACACAGCTGCCGCGATTGCAGCAGCAAATGATACAGATTATGGGTTATCCAGCGCACTATTTACCAGGGATTTAACTCACGGTAGGATGTTAGCCAATGAGTTAGAATCCGGCATGTGCCACATCAATGGATTAACTGTTGCGGATGAGCCGAACGCACCGTTTGGCGGTGAAAAAAATTCTGGGATCGGACGTTTCAACGGCGAGTGGGTATTAGAAGAATTTACTCGTGTTCAATGGGTGACAACCAAAACTGGAAAAAAACAGTACCCCTTTTAAATTATCATTGAAAAAAGTATCAAAGAAATCATGACGAAAAAAGAGACTGAAGGATGAGAATTCGTCCATTTCAGTCTCTTTTTTAGATTATTTAGCGTTTAGACCTAGGCTAAAGCTATTTTAACTGTAAAAATGAGAAAGTCTCGCTTACATAAAAAACAGACAAACAATGAGACTCTTGATAGAATGGGGAGAAAATAAGAGAATCAAGTTGCATAATACGTAGTAAAAAATAGGAATTGGACGACTGATTCGTGCTATTATTTAAGCGTTTCTTATTTTCGCTTATTTTTTTTGTAAAAAAATAAGGTTTATCAGTACCAGGTTAAATAAAGAACACTGAATTAATGGTGAACAAATATGATGGAAATGTAAGCGTTTTTCATTTAAATTTAAGGATGTAAAGAGGGATAAGGATGAACTTAGAAGAACGAACCAATCAGATTTTTGTTGAGTTAATCAACAATCCACAGATCACTAGCAAAACATTGTGCGAGAAATTCGACTTGACGCGCGGGCAATTGAATTATGCGTTGAAGAAAATCAATGATTCTTTGCTAGATGAAAAGTTGAGTGAGATCAAACGAACAAAAAATGGTCACTTTCTCATCGCAAATGAGATTCTCTCAAATTATAAAGGTGGTGGTGAACAGCTCGGAGAATCAACAGAAAATTATGTTTTTTCTGGGAAAGAACGAGCAGCCATAATTGAATTGATGTTACTTAGCAAAGAAGATTATATATCGCTGAATCATTTTATTGATGAATTGAACGTTAGCCGCAACACTGTACTGCGGGATTTGAAAGAAGTCACTCAGCAGTTGCAGAAAAATCAATTGGTTTTGAAATACACCCGTCAAAAAGGGTATTTCATTCAAGGAGATGAGTGGAACAAACGCAATGTTCTTTCCAATTTATTAAATAATTTGGCGGCGATGTACAATGGGATCAATTTTATCGGTCAATTTGCCAATATTGATCCGCAACAGATCGAAGTCTTTCGCAAGCGAGTGGAGTTAGTAGAAGAAGAGTTGAAAGTCCAATTTACGGACGAACGATTAAGAACCTTACCGCTATTGATTATTTTAGTGATTCGTCGGGCGCAAAAAGGCAAGCTGATCTCGTACAGTTTTAAAGTCAATTATCGCGAACTTGCAGACACGAAAGAATATTTAGCTGCTGATCGGGTCATTTGGGATGTGGATGGTCTAAGTGAAAATGAACGCGTTTACTTGACGATGCTGCTGCTGACGACTAATCTTTCCCGCGGTGATATTTTATCGGTGAAAGAGATCAACAAAATGAAGGAAGCTTTAGAACAAGTCATCGCAAATTTTGAACAAATCGCTAGTGTCAGCTTAGAGGAAAAAGAAAAATTATTGGAGCGATTGCTTGTCCATATGCGGCCAGCTTACTATCGCATCAAATATCACTTGAATCTGCAGACACAGTATTATCAAGAAAATAAAGATGCTAATTTATTTTCACTATTTTATTTAGTCAAGGAAGCTAGCGGACCGTTGGAGATTTATTTTGGACAATCAGTTCCAGATGCGGAATTATTTTTTATTTCGTTGTTCATCGGCAGTCATATCGTGGAAAGCTCAGAAATCGTCCATCCGGAAAATCGAAAAAAAGCAATTGTCGTTTGTCCGAATGGAATCTCGATCACCGTTTTATTGGAAAACACATTGAAAAACTTATTGCCGGAAATTGATTTTGTCACATCGATGTCAGCACGTGAATTTTATCGGACCGATTATGATGTGGACTTTATTTTCTCGGCAGTTCCGCTAAAAACGGAAAAGAAAATTTTTGTCGTAAACAATTTTTTGTCAGAACAAGAAAAACGGCAATTAAGAGAACGCGTTTTACGTTCCACAGCGATCATTCAAACGGAGATCGTCACACCGGAAAAAATCTTGGCAGTGGTAAAAAAACACGCGGTCATCGCAGACGAAACGAGTTTTTATGACGAATTGCTAAGCCTATTTGCGTCAAAAGAATCTAAAATTCTGGAAAAGAAACGGCCGCATTTGATCGATCTTTTAAAAGGAGAAACGATCCAAATTTTTGAAGAAGCGATCAGCTGGCCAGATGTTTTAGAAGCGCTGGCACAACCGTTGGAACGGCAACAAGTCATCACAACTGATTATGTACAGACGCTGAAAAAAGAAATGCCGTTACCGCCAGCCTATACCGTTTTACGTCATAAAATCGCATTGCCTCATACAGTAGCTGAAGCTGGGGCAATCGGTGTAGGAATCAGTTTAGGACTGGTGAAAAAAGGGATTCTCACGGAGGATGGCAAAAAAATCCATACAGTAATTTTGCTCGCTTCAAACGATAAAGAAGAACACTTAGATTTGATTTTTGAAATGATGAGTTTGGCAGGCGCCGATGAATTGGCACAATTAGAGAAAGCAACAACGAAAGAAGAAATTCGGGAATCGCTGATTGATTTCAACGATGAATATTGGAGGGCAAAATAATGACAGAAGCGACACTAAGTTCCTATGTGAAAGAACCGTTAGTTTTCGCACAAGAGAACTTTTCTTCAAGTGATGAGTTGTTTGAACAAGTTAATCAAAAAGCCTCAGACCTAGGGTGGGTTCGAGAAGACTTTTTAGAACGAATCAAAAAACGGGAAGAAACATTTCCCACTGGTATTCAATTAATGAATTTCGGCGCGGCGGTTCCCCATACTGATGCAGAATGTGTATTGGAAGAATTTGTTGCAGTGGTGACTTTGCAAGACCCAGTAGCTTTCAAAAGCATGGAAGACAACAGCAAGCAAGTAGAAGCTCAGATCGTCTTTGTATTGGGACTGAATCAACCTCATGCGCAATTAGAAATGCTGCAATCGTTGATGGGCTTATTACAAAATGAAACAGTTTTATCAGAATTATTATTAGCGACAACAGCAGCTGAGTTAATCAGCACGATTAAAAACAATCAATTATAAAAAGGGAGAGAACTATTATGAAAACAATTCGCGTATTAGTAGCATGTGGAGCAGGAATCGCAACATCGACAGTAGTAATGAAAAAAGTTGAGGAGTTATTCGCCAAAAATAATTTGCCGGTAGAAATCACACAAATCAAAATTTCAGAAGCAGCCGGAAGACAAGACAGTGCAGACATGTTGATTTCAACAACAATGTTGCCAACACAATACAAAATTCCAGCAATTTCTGCAATGGCATTTTTAACAGGGATTGGAACAGAAAAAGTTGAAAATCAAATCATTGAAGCAGCTAAAGGAATTTAATAACTTTGGACAAGGCGCTAGTTCATGAGTTTCAAAGTACGTTCGTTTTTCTGTAAACGGGTGTCTGATGCTTGGCGACTAGCGCGATTTTCCAATGCTGTTTTATAAGTGACAAAGCTGTGAATACAGATTTTGAATAAGACGAAGTATAGTGCAATAGATGTACGAAAAATGATGTTAATACCATGTAACGACCGTTTGCTGGATAGTTAAACAACAGCAAGGTCTTTGAAAACTAGACTAAAACGAATTGGGAGGAAGGAATTTATGGATGGTTTAATGAATGCAGTACAGAGTGTTTTAGGTGCTGGCGCAAGTGTTATGCTGCCAATCATCATCTTTATTGTTGGGATTATCTTTAGAGTTCCAGTTAAAAAAGCAATTATTTCAGGAATCACTGTAGGTATTGGGATGATCGGGATCAACTTGGTCATCAATGTCTTGACCACAAATGTAGGTCCAGCAGCACAAGCAATGGTTGAACGGTTCGGATTGAACTTGACGATTATTGATGCAGGCTGGCCAGCAGTCTCAGCCGGGACATGGGCGCAACCAATCGCGGCTGTAATGATTCCAGTCATTTTAGTGGTAAATTTGATCATGTTAGCATTGAATCGGACCAAAACACTAAACATCGATATCTGGAACTACTGGCACGTTAGTTCTGTAGCAGCAACTGGTTATATTGTAACAAAAAGCTTTTTCTTTGGCATCTTATGCGGCATCTTATTCACGATTATCATTCAAATCATCGCGGATAAAACAGCACCAAAAGTTCAAGAGTATTACGGATTAGAAGGAATCAGTATTACAACCGGTTCTGCTCAAGGGTATGCTATTTTGGCATTACCAGTTGGCTGGTTAGTCGATAAAATTCCTGGTATCAACAAGTTAGACGTGAAACCAGAAACAATTCAAAAACGTTTTGGTATTTTTGGGGAACCAATGATCATGGGTATTATCATCGGGATGTTCCTTGGTTTATTAGGCGGTTATGACTTTATCGGTATTTTACAAATGGGAATGAACATGGGCGGTGTAATGTTCTTGATGCCGCGGATGGTAAAAATCTTGATGGAAGGTTTGATCCCAATTCAAGAAGGCGCACAAAAATTATTACAAAGCCGTTATGGCGATCGCGAGATCTATCTAGGAATGGATGCAGCTTTAGCAACCGGTTCACCAGCAGCATTATCGACAGGTCTTTTGATGGTACCGATCACATTATTTTTAGCAGTCATTTTACCAGGAAACCGTGTATTACCATTTGGTGATTTAGCAACGATTCCATTCTTCGCAGCTTTAGTTGTACCTAGCCGTAAAGGAAATATCTTGCATTCAGTTATTTCATTGACTGTCGTTATGGCTTTAGCATTATTGATGGCGACTGATTTTTCACCAGTTATTACTGAAATGGCGCAAGGAATCGTAAAATTTCCTGATGGTGCAGCTCAAATCACAAACTTAGACACTGGCGGTAACTTCTTGAAGTGGATCTTCTTGAAATTCTCAGAACTAGTTGCACAAGTGATCTAATCTTTAGCGAATGATTACAAAATCAAAAGGTATTTAAATTAAAAAAAAGTAATCAAAATAATTTTTTCGATAAAAATTATTTTCCTTAATATGAATGAGGAGAGACAGAAATGACGAAAATGATGAAGGGCGTTTCAAAACAAGAACCAGGATATGACAAAATGGCATTTATCGATCTGCCAGTTCCCACAGCGACAGAAGATAAAGTCTTGATCAAAGTTGCTTATACCGGTATTTGCGGTTCAGACATCCACACTTTTAAGGGCGAATATAAAAACCCTACCACACCGGTTGTGCTGGGTCATGAATTTTCCGGCGAAGTTGTGGAAGTCGGCGACAAGGTAACCAAAGTCAAAATTGGTGATCGCGTAACAAGTGAAACTACTTTTTATGTCTGCGGCGAATGTGACTACTGTAAAGAAAAACAATACAACTTATGTCCGCACCGTAAAGGAATCGGGACGCAGCAAAATGGCTCGATGGCAAATTACGTATTGGCACGAGAAGAAAGTATCCATCTACTGCCAGACCATTTAAGTTATGAAGGTGCTGCGATGAGTGAACCATTGGCTTGTTGTGTCCATGCGATGTATCAAAAAAGCCATCTAGAATTAAAAGATACGATCATTATCATGGGACCTGGCCCAATCGGCTTATTCCTGTTACAAATCGCTAAAGAAATCGGTGCTTTTGTCATCATGACAGGGATCACAAAAGATGCCCATCGCTTAGCTTTGGCTAAAAAACTTGGCGCAGATATCGTAGTCGACACAATGAAAGAAGACTTAGCAGCAATCGTCAATGAAGTAACCGATGGCTACGGGGTTGATAAAGTGTACGATGCATCAGGAGCGGTACCAGCAGTTAATGCCAGCTTGCCATTGCTCCGCAAACAAGGACAATTCGTCCAAGTTGGTCTGTTTGCTAATAAAATGGTGGACTTAGATACTGAATCGATTATCCAACGAGAAATTGAATACATCGGCAGCCGGTCACAAAATCCTTACGATTGGCCAATCGCGATCCATCTATTAGCCAAAGGTGCGATCAATATCGATGAAATGATCACGAAAAAATACCCATTAACAGAATGGCGCGAAGCCTTTGACAAAGTAATGGAAGGCAATGAGATCAAAGTAATGATCGAATCCAATCCCGGAGAATTCTAATTAAATCAAGAAAGCTATACCAGAAATTCTGGTATAGCTTTTTTTTTTTCACAAATTAGTCTCTCTTTTTTTTTGCTGATAAAAAAAAGAGTGTATTAATCATTTGCGGAAAGCGCTTTATACTCAGTTTGTAAATAAGAGGAGGGAACAATGGATGTCAGATTGGTTAGACATTGTAGGAAAGAAAGTAATCGTAACAGGAGGTTCTTCAGGGATTGGCGCAAGTATCATTGATGAATTACTGGAACAAGATGTAACGGTAGCGAATTTTGATCTGCAAGAAGGAAAGCAGGCGCATGAAAATCTGCACTTTTATCAAACAGATATTTCTAATCGTCAGCAAGTGGAAGAAAACGTGGCACAAGTTATGAAAGATTTTGGTCAGATTGATGGATTAGTGAACAATGCGGGAATCAATGTGCCGCGGTTATTAGTAGATCCAACTGATCCTCATGGAGAATTTGAATTGTCAGATGCAGTCTTTGATAAGATTATAGCCATCAATCAAAAAGGTGTATTTTTAATGACGCAAGCTGTTGTACGCAATATGGTGGGAAGAAGTGAAGGTGTCATCATCAATATGTCATCTGAAAGCGGGCTTGAAGGTTCAGAAGGTCAGAGTCCATATGCTGCAACAAAAGCGGCAGTTAATAGTTATACGCGTTCATGGGCAAAAGAATTAGGCAAAAAAGGAATTCGTGTAGTAGGAATTGCTCCAGGCATTATGGAAGAAACAGGCTTGCGAACGGTGAAATATGAAACGGCATTAGCTTATACTCGCGGAATCAGTGTCGATGATTTGCGAAAAAATTATAGCAAGACAACCACCATCCCGTTAGGCCGCAGTGGAAAACTCAGTGAAGTTGCCGATTTGGTATGCTATTATCTATCTGACCGGTCTAGTTACATTACCGGTATTACAACCAATGTTGCTGGAGGAAAAACTCGCGGATAAACAGAAGGTGGGGTAACAAGATGGCATTAATTAACCGCTGGTATCAATTACTGCAACATTTTATTACTCAAGATTATTTGAGTTTGGGTGAATTGCAGAAAATAACTGGTACGAGTGCTCAAACCACCAAAAAAACAATTCAATTATTAAACGATCAGATGGAACGTACGGCAATTGTTGAAGAAAATAACACTATTTATTCATTGAAAATAATCGACTCTCAACAATTTTCAGAGATCATGAATGGAAGTTTAAAACAACAAACAGATTTCAATTCAAGTACGAAGCGAATGGCTGTTTTGATTGATTGTTTTATGAACCAAACAGACTATATCGTGATTGATGATTTATCTGAAATTCTAGGAGTCAGTCGGTCAACAGTGAATAAAGACTTAAATCATCTGAAAAAAATCATGAAAAATTATCAAGTCTCTTTAATTGGTACACCTAATAAAGGACTGTTGATGGAAGGAGCAGAAGCACAACTACGCCTATTGTATTTGCATCATGCTTATGATTACTTGAAACAGTCGAGCTTGAGTGAGGAATTATTGCAGCAAATCGATTCGATCGCGTTGGATAAAAAATTAGATTTCCGAACGTTAGGTTTGATGAAAAAAACGATCATTTTAACTATTCAACGGATTCGTTCAGGCAATGCTCTTACACAAAAAGTCCCTCATTATATCAATTATTTTGAAGGCGACTCGCTGTTAGAAGACTTGTTTGTCAGTTTGGCGACAGAATATAGTTTGACGATTAGTCAATTTGATTTTGACTTTCTATGTTTTCCACTGAATATTTTTAACAATAATTTGGTGCTTGAAACGAAAGCTGATAATGCTGAAGTGAAAAAATTATTTCAATTCATGATGGATCAGATCGATGCTGCGGTCATTATTAATTTGGATCAAGCAGAATTGTTCATTAATCTGCGCACTCATTTCATGTTTTTAATCAATCGGTTGATTTTTCAAGTGGAAACGTATGATATCTTTCACGAGGAATTCAAGCAAAAACATGCTTTTGCTCATGAACTGGCAGAATTAGGAATCAATGCTTTGGCACAATTTTTACAAAAGCCAAAGCAAATTTCAGAGATCTCTTACTTGGCGATCTATTTTGAACTCGCATTAAAATCTGATAATCAGACAAAGATGAAAGAAATCGCCGTCGTCTGCAACACAGGCAAAGGAACAGCATTGATGATCAAACGTCAACTAGAGACCGTCCTAGGTCCCAACATTCGAATCTCGCATTATTCTGAAGAAGAATATGAGACCAAGGACCTGGATCGTTATTTTGCAGTTTTTACCACGGTTCCATTGAAGCATACAAAGGCGACGACCGTAGTGATCAAGTTGACGGATTTGTTCAACGAAAATTGGCTGCTGAGTGAGTGGAAACGGATCGTTGCGACGAAAGCGGCTATTTTTGATCATATTCAGATGGACTTCATACAATTGGAAAAACAACGTTCTTATGAAGAAAATCTAACGATGATGTTAGACAAATTGATGGTCAAACAGAAGGTTGATGAGACATTTAGAAGTTATATTTTAGAAAAAGCTAAAGAAGAATCTGCCGTAATCGGCAATGGAATTGCTTTTCCTCACGGAATCAATCATCAGATCGAAGAGATTTTAGTAATGATTGGAACCTATGCAGAAGGCTCTTCTTTGGAAGATATTGAATTAGTTTTTTTAGTGGCAATTCCAGAAAATTTAACACTCGCTATGGAAAAAGAATTATTGAGTTTTTATGATACGATTTTTGTCATTTCAGCGAATGATACGCTGCGAAAAGAAGTCAAACGAATCAATAATAAAGAAGATTACTGTCAGTTGATGGTGGAAGGAGACGGAGTCAAATGAACATCATCGTTTTAGGAGTCATTGCTATTATTGCTTACATTTTTCAGATTTTGTTAGGAATGAAGCAAATTAAGAATTTTAACACAGTCTATATCAGGATGAAACGTAAAGGAAAAGTGGCGATTGGCCGCCGACCTGGAAAAATTGCTTCGGGAACGATTTTATTATTAGGTGTTTCAGATGAGGGGGTCATTCAAGAAGCAGAGATGATGCAAGGAATCTCCGTAGTGGCTCGGTTCAAAGCACGTCCCCAATTTGTCGGGATCGATATCCATCAATTAATGGAGTCAACAATCTTAGCAAAGGAAAATAAATTAACGCGACAAGCAGCAGAAAATGCACAAAAGGTCTATTTAGCAGTTGAAAAAGGAAATTATCAAGAAACGAAACCTGTTTCTCCATTGATGAATTTAGGGACTCAGCTATCGTTGATGAAACATTCGATTCAAACAAAATTCACTAAAGGACGTGTATAAGAATGGATTACATTACAAAATTTGCGGAAGGATTTATGAGTCTCTTCCAAACTGGAGCAGAAACTTTTATTAGCTGGATGACGGGGATTGTTCCCGTTGTTTTGATGTTGATGGTTGCCATGAACACATTGATTGCCTTTTTAGGAGAAGAACGTGTAACGAAAATAGCGAAAGCGTCTTCAAAAAATCCATTTACGCGCTATTTAATTTTGCCATTTGTTTCCGCTTTTATGTTAGGAAATCCAATGTCTTTCACTATGGCGCGCTTTTTACCAGAATATTACAAACCAAGTTATTATGCTTCTCAAGCGCAATTTTGTCATACAAGTAACGGTGTTTTCCCTCATATCAATCCCGGCGAATTATTTGTTTGGATGGGGATTGCCCAAGGGATTACTCAACTAGGTCTAAACTCGATGGAACTAGCCATTCGCTATATGTTCGTTGGGATCGTAATGAACTTTATCGGCGGCTGGGTAACAGACTTCACGACGGCATTTGTTTGCAAACAGCAAGGAATCGAACTAAGCAAAGAAGTTAAATTAGTCGACTAGCACGATCTATGACGTTGTATCCAAGATAAAAAGTAGAGAAGAATCTATTAGGAGGAACAAACATGGCTTATAATAGTATTAAAGTAGTGAAGGGAAATGGCGGATTCGGCGGCCCTTTAGTAATCACACCAACTGAAGAAAAACATAAATTTATCTATGTAACCGGCGGCGGTGAAAAACCGGCGATCGTAGATAAAATTGCTGAGTTAACGGGTATGGAATCTGTTAATGGATTCAAAACATCTATTCCTGATGATGAAATCGCTTTAGCAATCATCGACTGTGGCGGAACATTACGTTGTGGAATCTATCCAAAGAAAAATATTCCAACGATCAATATCGTCCCTACTGGAAAAAGCGGTCCGTTAGCACAATATATTACTGAAGATATTTATGTTTCCGCAGTAGGTCCCAATCAAATCACATTGACTGAAGAAGGTGCAACCCTTCACGCAACGGAAGAACCCGCTGAAAAGAAATACAAATATTCAACTGACAAAAAAATTACGGAACAACGAGCAGAACAGCAAAGTTTTATCGCTAAAATCGGGATGGGTGCAGGGAAAGTTGTAGCAACCTTCAATCAATCTGCACGTGAAGGCGTACAGACAATGATTAACACTGTGATTCCGTTCATGGCTTTTGTTTCATTATTGATTGGGATCATTCAAGGTTCTGGGATTGGGACAGTTTTTGCTAATTTAATGAAACCACTGGCAGGAAATGTTTTTGGATTGATTATTATTGGTTTCATCTGTTCATTGCCATTCTTATCCCCATTGTTAGGACCTGGGGCGGTTATCAGCCAAATTTTAGGAACTTTAATCGGGGTTGAGATCGGAAAAGGAAATATCCCGCCACAATTAGCATTGCCAGCATTGTTTGCGATCAACACGCAAAATGCCTGTGACTTTATCCCAGTTGGTTTAGGATTAGAAGAAGCCGAAGCTGAAACAGTTGAAGTTGGGGTACCATCCGTTTTGTATTCCCGCTTCTTAAATGGGGTACCAAGAGTAATTGTTGCTTGGTTAGCAAGTTTTGGATTATATAGTTAAAAATGTTTGGAGAGATGAAGGATGATTTTTGAGACACATGTTACGCACATTGGACCTGAAGCAGAGATGTTTCGACAAGAAAAAATGTTGATTCTTTTTGGGAATGACGCACCGGAAACATTAGCAGATTACTGTTACAATATCCAGTTGTCGCCATCGACCGATGAGATTATCGCAGGAATGGAATTTTTCTTTGACGATCAAAGCTACAAAATCACCGCAGTCGGAGACGTGGTAAAGAAAAATTTAGATGACTTAGGCCATATCACTTTACGCTTCGATGGATCAGAAACGGCGGAACTTCCGGGTACACTCTATGTGGAAGACAAAGAACTACCGACCATTACCATTGGCACAAAAATTATGATTAAATAAGAACACTCACCGAAAAGTTGCATTTGACTTGTTTAAATGTAAACTTTTAGGTGGGTGTTTTTTTCTTGCTAAACTAGGTTTTCTTGCCGATAGCGAAAGAAAAAGACATGGCGTATTAGAAAGCTAATCGAGTATGCAAGACGTTTCTCGATAGTAAAATGAAATGAATGAGGTGATATTATGAGGATCACACCGAATGAAACAACGGCATACCAAGAGCATTTTTTAATGGACAGCGCAGCGGTCAAGAAATATGTTGTGGAGAAATTAGGTGCTTTTTCCAGCGCTGATCCGCTAACGGTAACTGAAATCGGCGATGGGAACATCAATTATATTTTTCGAGTGGTAAATCAAGCGACGCAAGAAAGTCTGATCATTAAGCAAGCGGACGTCTTACTGCGTTCTTCTGGGCGGCCATTGACCATCGATCGCAATCGGATCGAAGTGGAAATCTTATGGTTGCAAAATGAGTTGGCACCGCGATTTGTACCGGAAGTGTATCATTATGATCAAAAAATGTATGCGTTGACGATGGAAGATATCTCAGATTATCAAAATATGCGTTATGAATTGATCGAAAAGAAAATTTTCCCTGATTTTAGTGAGGAAATCACGGAGTATTTGGCTCGAACCCTGCTTTTTACGAGTGATCTTGTTTTGGACCGTGAAGTGAAAAAGCTGCGGGTTAAAAAGTTTATTAATCCTGAGATGTGTGACATCAGTGAAGATTTGGTTTTTACCGAACCTTACGATGACTATAAAAAACAAAATGTTTTGACTCCTGGCAACGAGCCGTTTGTTATCAAAAATTTATATGAGAATGCCCCGCTGCAAGTCGAGGTCGCACTATTGCGCAATAAATTTATGAACAATGCCCAATCATTGGTGCATGGGGATCTTCATACCGGTTCTATTTTTATCAATCAAACCGGGTTGAAAGTCATCGATCCGGAGTTTGCTTTTTATGGACCAGCGGGCTATGACATCGGCAATGTTCTCGCGCATCTTTATTTTCCGCTAGTCAAAAACTTATTTGATCCGACAGTCGATCAAGCGTTCCATCAGTGGATCAAACAGACAATCGGAACAGTTTATGATCAAGTACGACGAAAATTAGCTGAATTCTACGATGAAGCGGTGACTTTTTCGCTTTATCGCCACCAGGCATTTAAAGAGACGCTGTTGCAAGAGATTTTGACGGATGCGGTGGGTTATGCCGGAACAGAGATCATTCGACGGGTGGTAGGCAACTCAAAGGTCAAAGAACTGTCTTTGATCCCGTTAGAGAAAAAAGTAGAAGCAGAGCAAATGCTATTAAAATTAGGAATCCAATTAATTATCGATCGCCAGCACATGACTAGCGGCAGTCAATTGATCGATAGAATTAATGAATTAGAAGGTGAATAAGTTGGAAAGACAAGATTATACGATGCCGACATTGCTGCAATATGAAAATGTCGCCTGGTACGAAGACGGTAAAGTTCGTATCTTAGATCGGCGGATTTATCCGACACGGGTAGAGTTTGTCGAATGCGAGACCCATCAAGCTGTCGCACAAGCCATTACAGATATGGTGACACAAAGTGCCGGACCATACACTGCAGCAGGAATGGGTATGGCATTAGCTGCAGAAGAAAGCAAAAACTTAGCGCCTGAAGCTCAGCTGTTGTATTTAAAAAAAGCGGCAACAACGATTGCTAATGCGCGTCCGACAACTGCTAATCGGATGACATTGATCACTGAAAAATGTGTGGCAGTCGCAGAAAAAGTATTAGCAAAGGGCGAAGATCCCACCGAAGCAATCAAGCAAAATACGATTGATTCTTTGAATCGCCGCTATTACACAATGAATCAAGTGGCAAAATACTTGATCGCAAAAATTCCTGACAACGGAACCGTCTTAACGCAATGTTTCGGTGAAACAATCATCGGAATGTTGTTGCGTGAAGCACTGGAACAGCAAAAAACGCTGCGTTTTTTTTGTGCTGAAACACGTCCGTATTTGCAAGGGGCTAGGCTGACTGCTAGTTGTTGTGCGGAAATGGGATTTGATACGACAGTCGTTTCTGATAATATGATCGCGTATTTGATGGAACATGAGACGATCGACCTCTTTACTTCGGCAGCCGATACAATCGCCCAAGACGGCTACATCGCCAATAAAGTCGGTACGTATCAAATTGCTATTTTAGCGCAACGTTTTGGCATCCCTTATTTTGTTACTGGAATTCCAGATACAGATAAACTGACGCACAAAAGTATCAAGATCGAGATGCGTGATCCGGAACAAGTCATGGAATTAAATGGGATCAAACACACGTTAGCAGGAGTCAAAGCCATTTATCCATCCTTTGACATCACGCCACCGGAATTGATCGGTGCGGTCGTGACTGATCGGGGAATTTTTTCACCTTATGATTTAACTCGCTATTTAGCGGAACAACCTGAAAATAATTTTTATTGATAGGAGCAAAAAAATGAAGTACCAAAAAGAACGCGAGTTGATTGTCGAATACGGCAAAAAGCTGATCACTGAAAACTTAACTACCGGAACTGGGGGCAATATCAGTCTGTATTTGCCTGAAGAACAAGTCATGCTGATCAGTCCAAGCGGTGTCCCCTATTTTGAAACAAAACCCGAAGACATCGTTTTGATGGATCTACAAGGAAATGTTTTGGAAGGAACGCGTAAACCATCAAGTGAGTATGAACTGCATAGTATTTTTTATGCGAATCGACCAGAGGTACACTCTGTCGTTCATACACATTCAGAATACGCGACGACTTTTGCCTGTCTGCAGCAAGCAATCGAGCCGTTGCATTACATTATCGGTTCAGTAGGTGAAAAAGTCCGGTGCTGCGCGTATAAAACCTTTGGAACTTACGAATTAGCTGAAGAAGCCTTTAATTTTATCCATGAAGACAATGGAATCTTATTGGGAAATCATGGCGTCTTAACGATTGGTCCAGATCTTCCCAGCGCTTTCAGCGTGGCAAAAGATATTGAATTCTTAGCAAAACTAGACTATCGCGCCCGCTGTATCGGGACACCAAAACTATTGAATCAAACACAAATGCAAGAAGTCTTGGAGAAATTTGCGACATATGGACAACAATAAAAAAATCATATGTAGAAACATACGGACAAACCAGATTTAGCGATAAAAACTTCCTTCTATAAAATAAGTGGTTACCAACTGCTGATTTAGCGAAGGGAGTTTTTCTATGTCTAGTGGCAACAAATATTTATCATACATTAGATGAAATTGTAAGTAGCACGCAATTAATTGAGTTTTTGAAGAAAAAGAGTACAACAATTATCTGAGAGTAATATAGAAATTTATCCTGTCAATATGGGAATGAGAGCTTTTAGTCAAAAGGATATTGCGTAAGTACAATTGAATCAGAAAAAGCTAGAGATATTCTTGTCAAGCTGTCAGAGAAAAAAATTTCTCTGACAGCTTATTCTTTACATAGATCTGATTTAATTTCAATACTCTTATTAATATTTATATGACGAAAATTTGGTATACAGAATGGGAAATTATTATTTTGGGTGTTTCAAATTGATATTTCTAGTTTTTGTTAATAATTCCCCAAAACTAGTTGTATATGCTCTTACTCCATCTATTAAATAAATTCGCTATTTTTTTATTCAGTAAAACATTGATATTTGAAAAAAATTCTGAAAAAATCGTATAGTATTTATTTTCACAACAATTGGAAATAAGCTGTCTTGGCAAAGAAAAGTCAGGTATTATTTACTAATAAATAACATGGTTTATAGATCGGTTGTATTTTATATACATTGTGAAAAAAGTCTAAATAGAATCATGTTACTCTCGTATTGAAAATTCTAAAGAGGGTAGCTAATCCAACATTAGTTATTTTAAAAATAGTATGATTGTGATTTTAATTTCAATGAGACATATTAATTTAATAGGGGAATTCATAAATTTAGAGTTATATCACTTTTTTTATAGATGTTAATCAGCTGGTAACATATGTTCTAATTAATATACAAAGATAGTTTGTGAAAAGAAAGCGTTGACACAAAACAACCTAATGTTATACTAAAGCTATCTTATGGCATAAGACAAATATATTGTCATATGTCAAAAAATATGGGGGAGTAATAATGACACTTTATGGAAAGCTTTTAGAAAGAGAAAAGAACGGTGCGCCAATCAAAGTTGGAGTAATTGGTGCCGGCCAGATGGGGTTTGGAATGGTTGCGCAAATTTCAACAATTCCAGGAATGGCAGTAACAGGAATTAGTGATATTAATAAGGATAGTGCACAACGTGCGGCAGATGCTTATAACGCAAGTGCTGAGAAAAAAGTAGATATTCTAGTCAGCTCAGATTTTAAAGAAATTATTCATTCGGATAAAGTGGAAGTTATTGTCGACGCGACAGGAGTTCCAGAAGTAGGCGCACAAATTTCCTTGGAAACACTATTGGCGAAAAAACACATTGTCTTGTTAAACGTGGAAGTAGACATCACGATTGGGCCATTGATGAAAAAGATGTATGATTCAGCAAACTTAGTTTATACAGGGTCTGACGGTGATGAACCAGCTGCGACAACAGAATTATTTGAATTTGCAAAAAGTATGGGAATGGAAGTTTTAGTTGCTGGTAAAGGTAAAAATAATAAATTAAAAGTCGGTGCCAATCCTGATACCGCCCAAGCAGAAGCTGATTCAAAAAAAATGTCTAGTCACATGTTAGCTGCTTTCCAAGATGGTACGAAGACCATGGCTGAAATGAATTTATTATCAAATTCTATCGGATTTATTCCTGATAAAGTAGGGATGCATGGCATTAGTGGAGACCTAGATTCAGTAGTTAATGATTTAGACTTGAAAGAAAATGGCGGAGTGTTAGATAAATACGGTGTGGTTGAGTATGTTGATGGACTAGCACCTGGTGTGTTTGTCATCGTCAAGGGACAAAATGAAGGTGTTCGTCATGAATTAAGTTATTTGATGAAAAAAGGGGATCGCGATCACCATATTCTATATCGCCCGTTCCACTTGGCTAGTTTAGAAACACCACTTACGATTGCTAAAGCAGTCTTAAATCATGATCACGCGATTGTGCCACTAGGCTCACCGATTTCAGAAACAGTTGCGGTAGCAAAAAAAGATATCAAAGCTGGAGAAAAGATTGATGGTATCGGTGGGTATTGCGTACGGGGTGTATTAGAGACCCACGAAGATTTAGTCAAAAATAATAATGTACCGATTGGCTTAGTTGGTGGATCTTCTGTTGCAAAACGTGATATCAAGGATGGTACCTTCTTGACTTACGATGATATTGAAATTGATGAATCAACAACAGTTTATCGCTTACGGAAACTTCAAGATTCAACGTTCGGCGACTAAGATAAATTTAAAGCAGATGGGGATACTCCTCATCTGCTTTTGGAGAGGATGGACATCATGAGTGGCTTAATGATTATTTTAATTGTTTTGATGTTTAGCCAAAGTTTGCTAAGTATCGTTCAGGTGAAGTACTATCAAAATTTTATCAAAAAAATTACAACTGAACAGGCTGGCACAGAATATGAGTTTTACACTGAAGTTGTTAAAGGGAAAGTATTACGTACAATTGTTGCAGTTGTTGTCAATTCAGAGGGGAAAGTTATTCAGTGTTATATCTGCAAAGGATTAACCATTTTTGCCCGTTTTAAAGAAGAACAGTCCTACAGAGGAGCACAATTAGTCAATTATAGAGAAGTTACACAAGAGAAAAAAGGATCACAAATTGAGAAGGCTTTATCGAAAATTTATACACGGAAATTGAAAGCGATTACTTAAAAGAGGGAGGATTTTATAATGAAATATATCGAATGGGCAGGAAAAAACTTTATTGGTATGTTTGAAGCCGGTGGTGAACAATTCATGGGATATATGACTGGAATCGTACCATTATTGATTGTACTTTTAACCTTTACTTATTCAGTTATTGCGTTTATTGGTGAAGAACGTGTTGACAGGGCTATCCGCTATTGTTCAAAATACATGATTCTACGTTATTCGTTAATGCCGATTTTAGCTGTTCTGATGCTAACGAACCCAATGGCTTATACGTTTGGTAAATTTGTTAAAGAAGAAGAAAAACCAGCATTTTATGATGCAGCAGTATCATTTGTTCATCCGGTTACTGGTCTATTTCCTTACGCTAATGCGGGCGAATTATTTGTTTACTTAGGAATCGCTAATGGTGTGACTAAAGCTGGGTTTAGTCAATCAAGTTTGGCTGTTCGCTATTTCTTAGTTGGGATTGTCGTGATTTTGATTCGAGGAATCGTAACTGAGAGACTTACTAAGTTTATGATGGCTAGAGAAGCAAAAAAGGCAACCGCGTAAAGGAGGAATTGTGATGTACAAAACAGTATTTGTAAAACCTGGAAATAAAGGTTGGGGCGTTGGACTAAAATTAACACCAACGGATAAAAAAAATAAAGTTGTTTCTGTTACAGGCGGAGGTATCCATCCGGTAGCGCAGCAAATTGCTGATTTAACGGGGGGAATTGCGTGTGATGGGTTCAAAAATGCGATCCCAGAAGACGAAATGTTATGCGCTATTATTGACTGTGGTGGGACAGCGCGAATTGGTGTTTATCCAATGAAACGAATTCCAACAGTTGACGTGTTATCGTCATCTCCATCTGGACCACTATCAAAACATATTACAGAAGATATTTTTGTTTCTGGTGTTCGACCAGAGGATGTAAGCCAGATAGAAGATGCAAATTTAGAAGATCAACAAATCGCAGCAATCAATCATGCACATGCTGAAGATGCAGAATCGGCAGCAGCAACTGAAAAGATGCTAGCTGAAGGTCGAGAAACTGAAGAAGAATTTCGAGAAAGATATTCAAAAATTAAAGAAGAGCATCAGGAAGAACAAGCAAAAAAAGATAGCTTCTTAGTGCGTTTTTCTCGCGGTATCGGTGGTGTAATGAGTACATTCTATCAATCGGGGCGTGATGCACTAGATATGCTATTGAAAAATATCATCCCATTCATGGCATTTATTAGTATGATTGTTGGTATTATCAATTATACAGGAATCGGCGATTGGTTGGCTAATGTACTTTCACCATTAGCAGGTTCATTACCAGGTATGATCATTCTAGCTTTAATTTGTAGCATTCCGATCTTGTCTCCAATCTTGGGACCAGGAGCGGTAATCTCACAAGTTATTGGCGTGTTGATCGGTACTCAAATTGCCAATGGATCAATTCCAGTGCAGTATGCATTACCAGCATTGTTTGCAATCAATGCTCACGTAGGGTGTGACTTTATTCCAGTAGGATTATCATTAGGGGAAGCAAAACCGGAAACAGTGGCAATCGGAGTGCCCGCAATTTTATATGGCAGAATGTTGACTGGATTTACAGCTGTAATTTTAGCATGGTTAGCTAGTTTTGGTATGTATTAAAATTATTTGAATGGAGTGAATAGATGAATGGTAAAATCTAAAATTATTGAAATCGGTAGCATGGTTCCAGCTTTCGAAGAAGAACGCTTAATTATTTTGTTTGGTCCTTCTGCGCCAGCAGAATTGAGAGATATTTGTGTGATTCATGAATTTGAGGATCGCCCTAAAGGTACGTTGAAAATTGGTGGTAAAATCAAGTTTGGAGATCAAGAGTTCACAATTGAAGAGGTGGGATCACAAGCTAATTCAAATTTTGAAGAATTAGGACATATTTCAATTTATTTCCGTAACGAAATTGGAGAAATATTACCTGGAGCAATTATCGTCACCCCTGGCATTTTTCCAACTTTTGAAATCGGTGGCGTGATAGAGATTATTTAGTTAAAAGGTCGAGGATGTACCAGATCTGGTGCATCCTCATTTGTTAGTTCAACTTATTTATCAAAACGATAAGGGGAGAAGTAAATTTTTGGGACAGAAGTTTTTCTTTGTTGTTCTAAGTTATTTTAGAAAATAGATTTTGTCCCCCACACTACTTGCATGCACTTAGAATCACTCGTATAGTGAATGAGAATCAAAAGCTATTTAGAGGATGGGATCAAAATGGCCATAAAACATAATCGTGACATCGTAAAAGTGGCCACGATGTATTATAAAAAAAATCTAAAACAGTCGGAAATTGCTAAACACATGGGAATCTCCCGTTCGCTAGTTTCCAAGTATTTAAATGATGCAAAAAATGAAGGTATAGTTGATATTTTTATTAAGAGTGAGAGTGCCTACTCGATTGAATTGGAGATGAATTTAGAAGAGAAATTCGGGCTAAAACAAGCAGTGGTCTTAGATACCAGTAGTTTGCGAAAAGATGAGATTGAACGATTATTAATTCAAACAGCGATCATTGCTTTACAAAAAGAAATCGTAAAAGCAAAGACAATTGGACTTTCGTGGGGTAAAATGATGCGGGGAATTGTTGATGAATATCCTTATGAGAATCATTCAGATACTACCATCATTCCCCTAATAGGTGGATTGGGAACTGAGATGGTGGATGTTCATTCTAATCAATTGGCCTATGATTTGGCGAAGAAGCTACGAGCAAAGTGCAAATATTTATATGCACCGGCATTAGTAGATAATATACTCATAAAAAAAAGCTTGCTTGAAAATGATGGAATCCACGATGTATTGGAGGCAGGAAAGAATGTTGATTTTGCATTAGTTGGATTTGCTAACCCGTTTTCTAAAAATAATACAATGACAGAAATTGGCTATGTGAATCAGCAAGATATTGATGAATTGGAAAAGCTTGATGTAATCGGGGATATCAATTCAAGGTTTATTGATCAGGCAGGACAGGAAGTCAATTGTAAGATAAACGAGAATGTAATTGGTTTAGGTATCGACGATATACGAAAAATTCCTAATGTTGCAGTAGTTTGCTATGAAGATAATAAAAAAGATGTGCTATATATAGGTATGAAAACGAAAATTTTTACTCATATTATAGTGACGGATAGTATAGCTGAATATTTATTAAAACAAGTAAAAAACGAGACATATTGAAAGTCTCGTTTTCTCTTGTAGATCACGGAACATATTGCTGAACAAAATGAGTGACTTTTTCTTGATACATATCGGGATCTTTGGTCAATGATCCAGCGTGTTTGGCACCGTGGACGACATAGCGTTCTTTTGGTCCTTTTGTTGCGTGGTAGACTTCAGCAAGCATTGAATAAGGGACAAAATCATCTTTGTCGCCATGAATAAAGAGCATTGGACGGTGATTTTTTTTCAATTGTTTGATTGCGTCTGCTTCGCTCCAGAAATAACCTGCTCGAATTTTTGTGATCAAACTAGTAACGGGGACCAACGGAAATGCGGGAAGATTGAAGAGTTGTTTTAATTGATAACTCAATTCAGCCGTGACTGAGCTGTAGCCGCAGTCTTCCACAAAGGCTTTGACATTATTCGGTAATTTTTCACCGCTAGTCATCATTACTGTTGCTCCGCCCATGCTGACTCCGTGAAGCACGATCTCGGCATGGGAATCTTTTTCAATGATTTGGTTAATCCACTGAAGGTAATCTTTTCGTTCTGGCCAGCCGAAACCGATATAATCCCCTTCGCTTTTGCCATGACCACGAGCATCAGGCATCAAGACATTGTAGCCGAGATCATGATAGATCTTGGCGTATTGCGGCATATCAGTTGCTTGTCCCATATAGCCATGGGCAATGATAACTGTTTTATGCTGAGTCGTTTTGGCGGGCAGATAATACGCCGCTAGTTTCAAACCGTCTTTTGAAGTGAGCCGCCATGTACGATGATTATTTTTGAACCAATTTTCAGCTTCGCTTAATTGGGTCGATTTTTTCTCAGAACGCGTTGCGATGAAGTCTTTTTTGGTTGGAATGACAGCATACGCGTAAAAATAATTTCCCGCAATAATCAGTCCAACAACTAGAAACAAAGCGATACCTAAAATGATTTTTGCCGTTCGATTCATTCTTTCACTTCTTTCTATTTTTTAACGGTTAATCGATCGATTACAATTAAAAAAACTGAGCCGAGAACATTGATCAAGCCATCATTAGCAGTATAGAAAAAACTGCACGGCATAGCAAGTTTACATCTGAGCGTATTTACAGGGTCGATTTTTCATGAGAAAATGTAGCAGTTGAGTCAGGAGAGATCAGATGAAAAACAAAAAAATCACCATTAAAGATGTTGCCAAAAGATCAGGGGTCTCAATTGCCACAGTCTCCCAGATTTTAAATGGAAATGACCAAAAGTTTAGTCCGAAAACAGTTGAAAAAGTCTTGGCGGCTAAAGCCGATTTGCATTATGAACCGGATTATTTTGCACGGCGAATGATCATGAAAAAAAGCAAGACCATTGGTGTATTGGTCCCAGACATCACGAATCCTTTTTTTAGTACGCTAGTTCGTGGGATTGAAGGCGTTTTATATCGTGAGAATTTTGTGACGATGTTGTGCAATGCCGATTTGGATACAAAAAAAGAGACGGATTATTTAGAAGAATTGAGTCGCCGCGGTGTCGACGGCTACATTATTGCTAGTTCGGCGATTTCTAACCGAGCGATCAACGAGACGCTGCGAAAAAAGAATTTTCCATATATTGTTTTGGATCAAAAAAAAGCAGAAGGATTCAGTGATGCTGTTTTGACTGATGACTTTTCAGGCGGAAACATGGCTGCCGAACATTTGAAACAATTCGGTCATCAACGTGTTGCCGTTGTTTTACCAGAAAATGCGACGGAAAATATTCAAACACGACTGATAGGGTTTCAAACAGTTTATCCGGATGCTGTTTTAATTTATGCAAAAATGTCTAAAAAGGGTGGGCGCCAAGCAGCCAAAGCAGTTGTGGAGACAGACGTGACGGCGGTGTTTGCGATTAATGATGAATTGGCTTTTGGTTTGTATTTAGGTTTTGCTGAGCTGGGGAAAAAAATTCCGCAAGACTATAGTGTGATTGGTTACGATAATGTCGATATGTGTGAATACGTGACACCGCAATTGACAACGATCGCTCAGCCCATCTATGAATTGGGGCAGACAACGGCGGGATTATTACTGGAAAGAGTGGAACGGCCTGAGAAAGATTGGGAAGAGAAAACCTTGCCCGTACAATTAATTAAACGTTTTTCAACTGCACACTTGAAATAGTTTTCAAGCTGTGCTATATTTTTGGTGTCGAATTAAAACGTTTTAATAAAACGTTTTAATTCAAACTAAATGAGCAAATAAATCTTAAGAATTAGAGATGGAGTGAATAAAATGAATACGATTACAATCATTGGAAGTATAAATCTTGATCGTACGATCCGAGTGAAGCAAATGCCAAAACCAGGTGAAACGATGCATACGAAAGAAATTTTCTCAGCCGGCGGAGGCAAAGGCGCAAATCAAGCCGTTGCAGCTAAACGTTCTGAAGCAGCTACAAATTTTATCGGTGCAGTCGGAAACGATGCAGCTGGTGAAATGATGCGCGGATTATTAGCGGATGAAGGGATTGAATTGGCTGGTGTACAAACCTTAGAAAAGCAAGCAACCGGTCAAGCTTACATCATTGTGGATGATCAAGGAGAAAACAGCATCATGATCCATTCAGGTGCCAACAATGTATTCACGCCGCAACAAGTACAAGAACAAGCCGATGTGATCAAGGCAAGTGACTTCGTGATTGCTCAATTTGAAAGCACTTTAGAAAGCACTGTCGAAGCTTTTAAAATTGCCCGCGAAGCTGGAGTAAAGACAATTTTAAATCCAGCGCCTGCTTTAGAACATGTTCCTGAAGAATTATTGAAAGTTACGGATATGATCGTTCCAAATGAAACTGAGACAGAAATTTTGACTGGGATCAAAGTTACAGATGAAGCTAGCTTGAAAGCAGCAGCAGATCAGTTACACCAATTAGGAATCGAAGCAGTGATCATCACGATCGGCAGCAAAGGAGCCTATTATGACGTGCAAGGCCGAAATGGGATCATACCAGCGTTCAAAGTAAATGCAGTGGATACGACTGCGGCAGGAGATACATTTATCGGTGCGATGAGTAGTGTCTTAGCCCATGATTTTAGTAATTTAGAAGAAGCCATCGAATATGGAAACAAAGCATCCTCACTAACTGTTCAACGTTTTGGTGCGCAACCTTCTATCCCATACAAAAATGAATTGAAATAAGGAGAGGATGTTTACAATGAAAAAAGGAAAAGTTATTAATTCAGATATTTCACGCGTGATCTCACAAATGGGGCACTTCGATCAAATAAGTATCGGCGATGCCGGTATGCCGGTCCCTATGACAACAGAAAAAATCGATTTAGCGGTCGATAATGGTATTCCAAGTTTTATGGATGTTTTAAATAATGTGTTGGAAGAATTAGAAGTTCAAAGAATTTATTTAGCTGAAGAAATCAAAACAGAAAATCCAACAATGTTGAAACAAATTCAAGAACGATTACCAGAAATGCCGATAACGTTTATCCCGCATAGTGAAATGAAAGCTGCACTGCATGATAGCCGAGCATTTATTCGGACAGGAGAAATGACTCCTTATGCCAATATTTTATTAGAAAGCGGCGTCGTATTCTAGACGGGTGAAGGGAGAAAAAATATGAACGCAACAGCACTTTTAATCGGATTAGGACCATTACTTGGTTGGGGATTGTATCCTACAATCGCATCAAAAATTGGCGGACGGCCAGTTAATCAAATTTTAGGTTCCACTTTAGGAACATTGATCTTTGCTCTAGTTTTCGCAGCAGTTAACGGTATCAGCTTGCCAACCGGAATGGATCTGGTCTTCTCGATTCTTTCAGGTATCGGCTGGGCGACTGCACAGATCATTACTTTCCAATCATTCACAATGGTCGGTTCATCACGAGCAATGCCGATCACTACTGCCTTCCAATTGTTAGGAGCTTCTCTTTGGGGCGTACTTGCATTAGGAAACTGGCCAGGAACAAGCGCAAAATTATTAGGCGGACTAGCTTTGATTTTAATTATTCTTGGTGCATGGATGACTGTTTGGACAGAAGAAAAAACACAAGAAAAAGCAAGCATTTTGAAAAAAGCCGTAATTTTATTAGCAGTTGGAGAAATTGGTTATTGGGCATATTCAGCTGCACCGCAAGCAACAAGCATCGATGGCATGCATGCCTTCTTACCGCAAGCAATCGGTATGCTCTTAGTTGCTGTTGTGTATTCAGCATTTCTGAGTGTTAAAGGTAAAGAAAAATCTGCTTTTGCAGAAGCCGTTTCTTATAAACATATTTTTTCTGGTTTCTTTTTCGCCTTTGCTGCATTGACTTACTTAATTTCTGCACAACCAAATATGAACGGTTTAGCGACCGGCTTCATTTTATCTCAAACATCAGTTGTATTAGCAACATTGACAGGTATTTGGTTCTTAGGACAAAGAAAAACAAAAAAAGAAATGACGATTACGATCATTGGCTTGGTATTGATTTTAGCTGCCGCAACGATGACAGTGATGCTCTAAGCGGTTGTAACAGACTATTTATTCGGAAAAAGGGATGTGACTTTTGTCGCATCCCTTTTTTTTGCGGGAGATAAATCAAAGTAAAAAAGTTGAAGGCAATGGTATAATCAAAATATAGAAAAGAAGACTGTTTTTGGAAATTCCTTCAGTAAAGAAGAGGAGAAGTTATGAAACTAACAATCTCATTAGATATTTTAGAAGAGGCTTTTTATTATGTATCGCCGGTCAAACCGGTTTCGACGGTACCGTTAATCTATACAACTTTTTCAGTAGAAAAGGCAGAAATAGCTTACACAACTGATAATGAAGCAAAATTTGCCCGCAAAATTGAACGATCTTTTAAAGCAGCTTTTCGTGGGATCGTTCAAGCAAATCAAGAATACCGAAAAATACTCGATCAAGATACGTTGTTATCACCGCAAGAACAGTTGACGATGCAAGGAAAATTGATTGATTCCATTGTGACAACGATCAAAAAATATCCGGAATTGACGTTAATTCGGGTGGAATTGGCAGGCAGTTGGCCAGTATATCAAACAGCAGCAGGGCATCTGGACTTGGCTGATTGAGCGAGTCTTTAAAATAAATGCAGAGGGAAGGACGGAAAAAATGGATAAGACCTATTTTGAAGGACAAACAGCATTTTTAGAAGATTATCAAAAGGTGGCAAAAACGGCAATGACCGATCAGCAAGTGATCGATGAAGTGATGGAACAGTTGAATAAACCGATCCCAGATGATCAACTTGTCTACATTTTACCTAGTGATCAAACAGTCAACGGACAAGCAGTCAGATTTCCATTTCGTAAAGAATTGATCGCGCAGGATAATGAAGCGACAGTTTCGACCCAATTTTTCTATGAAGGTTCCCCTTATGAATACGCAGTTGTTGAAGACGAACAACCGTAAATCCAAAGACTTTTGAGTTTAGAAAAACTCAAAAGTCTTTTTTTGGCTTGCTTTAAAATTAGAAGCTGATATGATAGATATAATATGGTTTGTTATTTTTTTCAAGAATGGGAGGTGATGGTCTTGCATGATTTACCAGCAGCAGGACTATTTCCTGCACGCGATGAATTAAAATCTGAAAGGAAGTTAATAAATTGTTTATTCTTAAAAAGAAAGCGGAACCAGAAAAACAGATATGGAACCATATCAAACGTCACTATCAAGGTGAGAAAGTAGCTGTCGTAGGAGTAAAAAAAGGTCTTCCGCAGACCTTCTTACGCAACAAACAAGTTATTTTTTATGAAAGTCTGACTGGAGAATCTTTACTCGCTGAAGGGAAACAGTTTTTAGAGCGGTTTGCTAAAAATTATACAGCGTTTGTCTTTTACTTAGATTGCCCTACAGAAATCGCAGAACAGCTGATCGACACTGGCCGCGCTTTAGGAGTCAGAGTAACGGTCACAGTAAAAGAGCAGGTGGCTTAGCAGATGATGTGGAAAGAAGTTATTCGCCAAAAAACGATTCAAAATACCATCTTGCGAAATGGCTTGCGACTGCTGCGTCAAAAAAGTTGGTATCAAAGCCAAGACAAGCAGACAGTCTTGGATATCTCAAGCAAACTGCAAAATGTGATGCAATTGCATTTAGAAACAGAAAACTTAGTCGTGGGGATTCCCGGCTTTGGTAAGGAAGTCACTTTATTTGAGATCGATGAGCCGCAATTTGTTCCTCATTATCAAGTAGAACAAGTTATTGAATCTGCCGCGGGGCATTTTATCAAATTAAAAACAATCTAATCAGCTAAAATAAAAATGATGACAAGTATCATGCTCCCTTGATCCTAGAGGAGTAGGACTATCAGAATGTAAAAAAACACCGATCAACAGCCCGTTTTGGGTGTTGATCGGTGTTTTTGGCTAGAAGATCAAGCCCGTAATAATCGCACTTAAAAAGCTGACTAAACTGGCACTTAACAAAATTTTTAAGCCGTGTTTGGCAACTAAATTGCCTTTTTCTTCATTCAAACCCTTCATAGCACCGGAGATGATCCCGATAGAAGAGAAGTTGGCAAAAGAGACTAAGAAAACGGAAATAATCGCAGTCGTACGAGCTGAGAAATCCCAATTGCCGTTTGCTAACTCAGTCATAGCTACAAATTCGTTAGTCACTAGTTTTGTAGCCATCAAGCTACCGGCGTCAACTGCTTCTTTCCAAGGAATCCCTGTGATGAAAGCCAATGGTGCAAATACATAACCTAAAATCTCTTGAAAGGTCAAACCGGTGATCTTAGCAAAAATAAAGTTGATCATCGCGATCAATGCCACAAAACCGATCAACATCGCCGCTACAGTCACGGCTACGTGGAAGCCGTCTAAAATATATTCACCCAACATTTGGAAGAAGGTCTGATCTTTGTCTTCTTCAATCACTAATTCGTCATTTTCCAGTTGATAAGGATTCACGATCGAGGCAATCAAAAAGCCGCCGAATAGATTTAACACTAACGCAGTGATCACATACTGCGGTTGGATCAATGCCATATAAGAACCAACAATCGACATAGAAACTGTCGACATTGCCGAGATTCCCATAGTCGTTAAACGTTGTTCAGATAATGAAGGAAGTTCTTTTTTAATGGAAATAAATACTTCAGACTGTCCTAAGATCGCCGAAGCAATTCCGTTGTAAGATTCCAATTTTCCCATGCCATTGATTTTGCTGAGTGCGAGCCCGATCCCTTTCATGAAGAGCGGCAAAATCTTAATGTAGCGCAAGATTCCAATGATCGCAGAGATGAAGACGATCGGCATCAGAACATTTAGGAAAAACGGAAAACTGCCTTTGTTGGCGATCCCGCCAAAAACAAATGCGACCCCTGAACCGGCAAAACTCAGTAAGGAATCAAATACACCCGCTAAGCCGCTGACAATGGTCGTTCCTACAGTCGTTCGTAATAAAATAAATCCTAATAAAAATTGCAATACTAACATGACCAAAATCGGCGTATAGCGAATATTTTTACGATCACTGCTGATCAAGAAACTTAACGCTAAAACAATGATCAACCCAATAATACCTATCAAAAAATGCAAAAAATCACTCCTAGTTTCTATAAATTCACTTCATTTTTTTCATGCCTTTTCCCTCATCATGCTGCCGTAACATTCAGCAGAATCGGCAATCTGAGATAGCGTAACTTTTTTTAGCCGAAATTGCGAAAGATATCTCAAAAAAATCTGCTTCTATGATTAAATTCTAAAGAGGAAAACACTAACAAATTCATTTTATCGATACAGGGTGATTACAGCTTTTCTGAAAAAAATATGCTATGCTTGGAAAGAATTCTGCAGAAAAAGAGGGATCGGAATGGAAGGGGAAAACAAGAAGCGGATTTTGTTGCCGCGCTACCAACAAGTAGCAGTAGAAATCGCTGAACGAATCGCCGATAAACGATATCAAGTAGGAGAAAAGATCCATGCACGTTCGACATTGGCCAGTAATTTTAATGTCTCGCCAGAAACGGCGCGCAAAGCGATCAATGTTTTAGTAGATCTTGGGATCATGGAAGTCCGCCACGGCAGCGGAGCCTACGTCCGTTCGCGGGAAAAAGCGCAAGTTTATTTTGAAAAGTATCAAGATGTGCAATCGATCCAAGAAATAAATACCGAAATCCAAGCTCGTGTCGAAAAACAGAAACAAGAGTTGGATTCTGTTAGCAAACTGTTGAATCAATTGATCTTACAAACAAAACGCGTCCATAATGTTGCGCCGTTTGTCCCTTATGAATTGACGCTGACAGAAGCCGCGGCACACTTGGAAAAAACGATCAATGAGTTGAATATTTGGCATGAAACCGGTGCGACCATCATCGCAATCCAGCAAAAAAACGAATTGTTGTTGTCTCCTGGACCTTACGCCAAGATCTGTGCCGGCGACACATTATTTTTTGTCGGCAATGAATTGGTTTTGCAACGGATGCAGCATTTGTTCTATCCAGATAAATAATTTAGTCCAAAAGAAAAAGCTGCGGTTTTTTCTTTTTTTGTTTGCAGAAAATTTTCATCATCTTTTTTGACAAAAGTGACCACATGATGTTAAGGTTGTATGGTCACTTTTAAGAGGAGGATATGTTTTTGAGTAAAGTTAAGGTAGAACATCTGACTAAAATCTTTGGTAAGAAACAGCAACAAGCCCTTGCGATGATCCAAGAAAATCGCGCAAAGACTGAAATTTTAGAACAAACAGGTGCAACTGTTGGTGTGTATGACGCAAATTTTGAAGTCAATGAAGGAGAAATTTTTGTTATTATGGGACTTTCCGGTAGCGGAAAATCCACACTGATCCGTTTATTAAATCGCTTGATCGATCCAACTTCAGGGGAAATCTACATCGATGGAGAAAATATTGCCAAAATGGATAAAGAAGCACTGCGAGAAGTGCGCCGCCATAAAATCAATATGGTTTTTCAAAACTTTGGTTTGTTTCCTCATCGGACGATTTTAGAAAATACAGAATACGGACTTGAAGTGCGCGGCGTACCAAAAGCCGAGCGTCAAGCTAAAGCAGAACAAGCATTAGAAAATTCTGGTTTATTGAGCTTCAAAGATCAATATCCCAATCAATTATCTGGCGGAATGCAGCAGCGAGTAGGCTTGGCACGAGCCTTAGCCAATGATCCTGAAATTTTGTTGATGGACGAAGCGTTCTCTGCGTTGGATCCGTTGATTCGCCGTGAAATGCAAGATGAATTGTTAGACTTGCAATCAAATGTACAGAAAACGATCATCTTCATCACGCATGATTTGAATGAAGCTTTGCGAATCGGTGATCGAATCGCATTGATGAAAGACGGCCAAATCATGCAGATCGGTACCGGCGAAGAAATTTTAACCCATCCAGCCAATCAGTATGTACGCGATTTTGTTGAAGATGTGGATCGTTCAAAAGTGTTAACTGCACAAAATATCATGGTTCCGGCATTTACGACAAATATCGAAGTCGATGGACCCAATGTCGCGTTGAATCGAATGCGTAAAGAAGAAGTCAGCATGCTTTTAGCAGTAGATCGCAAACGAAAATTAAAAGGCAGTCTGACGGCAGAAAAAGCGTTAGAAGCTCGTAAAAATAATTTAACGTTGAAAGAAGTCATCGATAAAAATGTCCGTCGGATTCCTAAAGATATGCTGGTCACGGATATTTTCAATCTGATTTTTGACTCGCCGGCACCGCTGGCGGTAGTCGAAGGCGATCGCTTAGTGGGCGTCGTCATTCGCGGCAGTGTGTTAGAGGCATTAGCCAATACAGAAGCGGAAGAGGTGGAAATCCATGGTTAATTTTTTACAACAATCCTTACCTGTTGCTGATTGGGTCGAAGGATTTACTAATTGGCTGACTGGAACGTTTGCCGGACTATTTTCTGTCTTGCAGCATGCGGGACAATTTTTGATGGATGGAATGACCAATCTATTAACAATGATTCCACCGTTATTATTTATTCTTGTTTTGACTGTTATCGCCTTTTTTATCTCGAATAAAAAATGGGGACTGACGAGTTTTACATTGATTGGGTTATTGTTTATTTATAATCAGGGATTATGGATCGATCTGATGAGTACTGTTACATTAGTTCTTTTATCTAGTCTATTGTCGATTATCATCGGGGTACCGCTAGGAATTTTGATGGCTAAAAATGAAACAGCTAAAAAAATCATCACACCGGTTTTAGATTTCATGCAGACGATGCCGGGATTTGTCTATCTGATTCCAGCGGTTGCTTTCTTTGGAATCGGAATGGTACCTGGGGTATTTGCTTCTGTGATCTTTGCATTACCGCCGACCGTTCGTTTTACTAATTTGGGAATCCGTCAAATTCCTAAAGAATTGATCGAAGCTTCGGATTCATTTGGCGGAACCGGAAAACAAAAACTGTTTAAATTAGAATTACCGTTAGCTAAAAGTACGATTTTAGCCGGGATCAACCAAACGACAATGTTAGCTTTATCAATGGTTGTGATCGCATCGATGATCGGTGCTCCCGGTCTAGGTCGGGGCGTCTTATCTGCTTTACAGCGTGCACAGGTCGGAAATGGCTTCGTCAATGGCTTGGCGTTAGTGATTTTAGCCATTATCATTGACCGGTTTACACAAAACATCAACAAACCAAAACAACACGCGGTTGAAAAGAAACCAAAAACAAATAAGAAAAAAATTGGGATCATTGCGGGTGTAGTCGCGGCAGTAATCGTGTTCGCTTCATTTGGCCTTAACGGAATGTCTAAAGAAACAAAAGGCACAATCAACCTGACCTATGTTGAATGGGATTCAGAAGTCGCGTCGACACATGTGGTCGGCGAAGTCTTAAAAGAGATGGGCTACGACGTCAATCTGACACCGCTAGACAATGCGATCATGTGGGAATCTGTAGTAAAAGGCGAATCGGATGCGATGGTCGCTGCTTGGCTGCCAAATACCCACAAGTCACAATATGCTCAATACAAAGATCAAGTAGATGATCTTGGTGTCAATTTAAAAGGTGCCAAAGTCGGAATCGTTGTACCAGACTATATGGATGTGGATTCGATCGAAGACTTGACGGACCAAGCCGATAAAACAATCACGGGAATCGAGCCTGGTGCGGGTGTAGTCACTGCAGCAGAGAATACAGTGAAGACTTATCCAAACCTTGCAGATTGGAAAGTCTCAACATCCTCTTCAGGCGCTATGACCGTTGCACTCAATCAAGCAATCAAAAAGAAACAACCAATCGTCATTACAGGCTGGTCTCCCCATTGGATGTTTGCCAAATATGGATTGAAATACTTAGAAGATCCAAAAGGCACGATGGGAACAGCAGAAGCCATTCATACGATGGCCCGCAAAGGATTGGAAAAAGATCAACCTGAAGCGTACAACGTATTAAATAATTTCCATTGGAAACAAAAAGATATGGAAAGTGTCATGTTAGCAATCAATGAAGGCAAAGATCCTTCCCAAGCCGCAAAAGATTGGATCAAAGACCACCAAAAAGAAGTTGCAGAGTGGAAGAAATAAAATATGTAAAAGCATGCTGATTCTAAAGAATCTGCATGCTTTTTTCTAAGATAATTGACTGATTACCAAAATAGTTCCGATAACTTATGATTTTCACTATGGTATTTTTATATGTACTATAAAATTTGAAAGTATTAGATAACTGTGAAAATCTGTGACATATGTTCCGAAAATGACACAGACATAACATTTTGTAAATATTAGTTTGTGAACAAAATCATTTTATTGAAAGCGTTGACACTCAGCGTGATAACTTTTATGATGATATTATGTCATATGTTAAATGGTATAGCATATGACAAAAAACAACACGGCTAGGAAATATTCGCTTTAGGAGGGAATAAAAAATGAGTTATTCTGACGATGCACGATTACTGACAGAGATCGCTTCGATGTATTACGAGGAAGGCGCTAAACAATCAGATGTTGCAAAAAAGTTTAACATCAGCCGTTCACTAGTTTCCAAGTATTTAGCAAAGGCACGATCTTTAGGATTAGTAGAAATCATAATTCACGATGATTTAATTCACCCATATCGTTTATTAGAAGAAAAGTTGACAGAGAAGTATGGTTTAACGGAAGTAATTTGTATTGCACCTGTGGGAGCTGAGATGCTAAACAAACGAATTGGTATTGCGGCGGGAAAATACTTGTCTCGAATTTTAAAAGGAGATGAGACAGTTGGTGTTTCAGCAGGCATGGCGGTTCACGAAACAGCACAAAATTTCTTGCCAAAAAATCAAATGGACGATGTTCGTTTTATTCCGTTAGTTGGTGGTTTAGGTCAAGAGCATACAGCATTACAAGCAAATGTAGTCTGTGAGATTTTTGCACGTAAGAGTGGTGGTTCAGTGCTAGAACTACATGCACCGATTACCGTAGATTCTGCCGAAGCAAAAAAAGTTTTTATGAAACAGTCGTTCATCAGGAAAGTTTTTGATAAAGGAAAAAAAGCCGATGTTGCATTAGTTGGAATCGGTGGCCTACCAGCATATTCCACGATGACTAAAGCGTATTTGCCAAATGAAGAAGTACCTTTAAGAAAGGAACTATCTGCTGGCAATGTGTCGGGAGATATTTGTTACAACTTTATTGATGAGGAGGGCAAACTAGCAGACTGCACTTGGAACGATCAGGTTTTGGCGATTAGTCTAGCAGAACTCAAGAAAATTCAAAAACGTATTGGTGTATCTGGGGGAAAAGAGAAAGTCAGTGGAATCCGTGCTGCGTTAAAAGGAAAATTAGTTAATATTTTGATCACCGATGAAGAAACAGCTAAAACATTACTAGATGAAGATAAATAAAAATGGAGGCGCATAGATGATGGTAGCAACAAAAAATATCTCAATTCCAAATCGAGCGGGTTTGACGGATAAGAATTTGGTAGAACTTTATCGAAGAATGTGGGAAATTCGGTTCTTTGATGAGAAAGTTGACCAGTTATTTGCCAAAGGGTTAATTCACGGGACAACACACTTAGCGGTTGGTCAAGAAGCAACAGCAGCTGGCAGTGGTGCTGTTCTGCGAAAAACAGATTGGATCACTGCTACACATCGCGGCCATGGACAAACAATTGCTAAAGGGACGAATATCAATGAAATGATGGCGGAACTATTCGGCCGCACAACAGGTACGAATAATGGTAAAGGCGGATCTATGCACATTGCCGATCTTGATACAGGAAATCTTGGAGCAAATGGTATCGTAGGGGGAGGATTCCCAATCGCTACCGGCGCGGCTTTAACTTCAAAACTTAAAAAAAAGGATGCGGTTGCATTAGCATATGCTGGAGACGGCTCAACCAATGAAGGCAGCTTCCATGAATCATTGAATTTAGCCTCTATTTGGGATTTACCGGTCGTTTTCTTTATTGAAAATAATCAATATGGCATGAGCGGACCATTCAAAACGATGATGAATGTCGAACGTTTATCTGAACGAGCAAAAGCTTATGGAATCGAAGGGATAACAATTGAAGGAAATGATGTTATTGAAGTAATTAATACAACTTATGATGCGGTGGAAAAAGCACGTCGAGGGCAAGGACCAACGTTAATTGAAGCAATGACTTATCGCTGGAAAGGACATTCGAAATCTGATGCGAAAAAATATCGTACAAAAGAAGAGGAAGAAGATTGGCGTAAAAATCATGACCCAATCAAATTGGCTCGTGAAAAATTTGTTACAGCGGGACTCTTTACTGAAGAAGAGGCGGAAGAGATTCGCTTAGCTGCAAAGCAAGCGATTGAAGATGCAGTAGCCTTTGCGGAAGAAAGTCCAATGCCAGTAATTGAAAGCATGTATGAAGACGTTTATTCCGAGTAGAAGAAGTGGATGCCAGTTTTACTTTCTACTTTAGTAGATTATTAAAATAGTAGACGTGGTGAAAATCAGATTTATTTTTCTTTTAGAAAAATAAATACTTCAGTATGAAATAGGAGGAGAAAAAATGAGAGAAATCACGTACGCGGAAGCGGTCAGAGAAGCGATGTCTGAAGCAATGCGAGAAGATGAAGATATTTTCATGTTAGGGGAAGATATCGGTGTTTATGGAGGCGCTTTCGGGGTAAGCCGCGGTATGGTAGAAGAATTTGGTGAAGAGCGAATTCGCTCAACTCCAATCTCTGAATCTGTGATTGCTGGTGCGGCAGTCGGTTCAGCAATGACAGGGATGCGTCCGATTTTTGAAATTCAATTTTCAGATTTCATTACAATTGCACTAGATCAAATAGTTAATCAAGCAGCGAAAATTCGCTATATGTATGGTGGAAAAGCGAAAATTCCTTTAGTAATGCGAACTCCTGGGGGGTCTGGAACAGGTGCGGCGGCACAGCATTCACAAAGTTTAGAAAACTGGACAGCTCATGTCCCGGGGCTGAAAGTTATTCAACCAGCGACTGCATATGATGCAAAAGGATTACTGCATGCGGCGATTGAAGATAATAATCCAGTAATGTTTTATGAACACAAGCTTTGCTATCGAACAAGTTCAGATGTACCGGAAGGAAAGTATACAATTCCGATTGGCGTAGCAGATATAAAAAGAGAAGGAACAGATATTTCCGTTGTAGCTACAGGAATCATGGTTCATAAAGCATTGGAAGCATCAGATATCTTAGCAAAAGAGGACATTCAGATTGAAGTTGTTGATCCACGAACATTGGTGCCATTAGATAAACAAACGATTATTGAATCAGTTATTAAAACAGGTAAGGCAGTCGTGGTAACGGAAGCAGTAAAACGTAGTGGTTTCAGTGCTGAACTAGCTAGTGTGATTGCAGAAGAAGAATGTTTTGATTTCTTAGATGCACCAATCATTCGTTTAGCAGGCAAGGAAATTCCGATGCCTTATCATCCAGAGCTCGAAAAAAAAGCCGTTCCTCAAGTAGAAGATATTGTTGAAGCTTGTCGTGGATTGATGGCATAGGAGGGATAAAGATGGCGAATGAAGTATTGATGCCAAAGTTAAGTTCCACAATGGACGTTGGAACAATCACAACTTGGTTAAAAAGTGAAGGTGATTCCGTAGAAATCGGAGAAGCAATTTTTGAAGTGATGACTGATAAAATCGCGATCGAAGTGGAAGCCTATGATGAAGGGATTTTACTCCGAAAATACATCGGTGAGGGTGAAAGTGCTCCGGTGAATTCAGTGATCGCCTACATCGGTGAAGTGGGTGAGAACGTTCCCTCGAAAATATCCGAGGTTGAAACAGCAGGCAAGGAAGAAAATAAATATGATGAAGTAGTGGAAGCAGCTGAATCGGACGAGGAAACAATGGTTGCGACAAAAAAAATTCGAGCAACGCCAGCAGCTCGACGAATTGCACGGGAAAAAGGAATCGATTTACAAAAAATTCAAGGAACAGGGCCGAAAGGACGAATCCAATCATTAGATGTAAAAGACTACCAAGAATCTATAACTGCATCAATGCCGACAACACAAGCAACTGAAGACGAGCTGATTCCTTGGAGCGGTATGCGTAAAGTAATCTCAGACAAGATGTCAGAAAGCAAGCACACGATCCCGCATGTCACAATGAATGCGGAAGTCGATATGACAAAAGTGATCGAACTACGGGAGCAATTATTGCCAATGGTAGAAGAATGTACTGGTGAACGGTTGTCTTTCTTAGAAATTATTGCAAAAGCGGTGATGGTTGCATTGAAAGCATACCCAGAATTCAATGCCAATGCCTATGAAGACGGTATTCAGCAATTTGATCATGTTAATCTTGGAGTAGCAGTAGCAGTAGCAGTTACTGATGGTTTAGTAGTACCTGTCATAAAGCAAGCTGATCAAAAAGGCTTGAGTGAGTTGACTGTAGCAGTAAAAAACATAACGAAAAAAGCACGGGACGGTCAATTGATGCCGAAAGAAATGAGTGGAGGAACCTTTACAATCAGTTCATTAGGTCGTAGTAAAGTTCAAACATTTAATCCAATCATCAACTTACCAGAAGTGGCAATTTTGGGGATTGGCGGCAGTTATGAGAAATTAGTTGTAAAAGATACATCAGAAAGTTCTCAAGTTGCGACAATTACTGCATTAAATCTATGTCTATCCTTCGATCATCGGGTCGTAGATGGTGCACCAGCTGCAGCATTTTTAAGTATGATCGTTGACCTGTTAGAAAATCCAATGAGCTTGTTGTTATAGGAGGCACCGAAATGATAAAAAAAACTGAAACAGTCGTAATTGGTGCAGGACCTGGTGGTTATGTAGCAGCAATTCGGGCGGCGCAATTGGGACAAAAAGTCACCGTGATAGAAGCTGATTATATTGGTGGTGTGTGTTTGAATGTAGGATGTGTTCCATCTAAAGCATTGATCACAGCAGGGCATCGTTATCAAGAAGCACAGCACTCTGATTTTCTAGGATTAAGTGTCAAATCAGCAGACCTAGATTTTACTAAGACACAAAAATGGAAGGACCAGCAGGTTGTAAAAATACTAACATCAGGTGTTGAGATGCTTTTGAAGAAAAATGGTGTGGACATTATTATGGGGTATGCCAAATTCACTGGTCCACAGAGTCTAACGATTGCAACAAAAATGGGTGAAGAGAAACTGGAGTTCAAGCATGCAATCGTTGCAACAGGCAGCCATCCAATCGAAATTCCTGGTTTTTCCTTTGGTAGCCGTGTAATAAATTCTACTGGCGGACTAAACTTAAAAGAGATTCCAAAGAAATTGATTATTATCGGTGGTGGAATAATTGGCTCAGAGCTTGGCGGCGCTTATAGAAATCTTGGCTCAGAAGTAACAATTATTGAGGGGAGTTCAAATATCCTACCAAGTTTTGAAGCAGATATTCAAAAGATTGTTGCACAACGTTTTAAACAAAACGGTGTGAAGATTTTTACAGATGCACAAGCTAAAAAAGCTGTAGAATCTGTAAATGGTGTAGTCGTAGAATTCGAGGCTGAAGGTAAGATACAAACTATCGAAGCCGATTATGTGATGGTGACAGTCGGTCGGAGGCCAAATACGGAAGGCATAGGCTTAGAAAAAGCTGGTGTCAAATTGACTGAGCGGAAATTAATCAAAGTTGATGAACAATATCGGACCTCGCAAAGAACTATTTTTGCGATTGGCGATATTGTAGAAGGGTTAGCACTCGCTCATAAAGCAAGTTACGAAGCAAAGGTTGTAGCAGAAGTAATTGGTGGGAAAAATGTGGCGAAAGACTATCGAGCAATTCCGGCAATTTGTTTCACTGATCCAGAAGTTGCAATTGTAGGTTATACTTTGTCAGAGGCTAAGGAATTAGGAATTAAAGCTAAGACTGCGAGCTTTCCAATGCAGGCAAATGGGCGTGCCTTATCCTTGAATGCTACCGAAGGGTTTGTCCGGTTGGTCTTTGAAGCAGAGACAGAATTAGTTTTAGGTGCCCAAATCGTTGGAGTTAACGCTAGTGATCTAGTGGCTGAGATTACTTTAGCGATTGAATCATATTTAACTTTAGAAGATATTGCTCTAACGATTCATGGCCATCCAACGTTATCAGAAATGGTTATGGATACTTGTGAAGTTGGATTAGGGCTACCAATTCATATATAGCAAAAAGGTATGTTGAATATTCGACATACCTTTTTGTGTATCTAATTTTTTATAGAGTGTAAATTGCAATATAGAAAAATATCCAAAGTAATTCATGATATCTAAAATGTAGCTAGACCCTGTGTGTATGGTATCGATTTATATTTTCATGGCTCTAGAAATCATATTCCTTAATAATATTGCCCGTAGTTTATTTCTTCCCTAATTCTTCGTCTTTGCGGATGGTTGCGTCGATTCCTTTGATCACAGTGGAGATGAAGCCGTGGTCTTCTAATTCGACAATGCCAGCAACGGTTGTTCCGCCGGGAGAGCTTACGCGGTCGATTAGGGTCCACGGATTTTCTTTGCTCTGAGCCAACGTTTCTGCACTGCCTAAAATGGCTTGGGTCGCCATTTCTAAAGCAAGGTCTTTTGGCAAGCCGTTTTTCACCGCAGCACGAGCGATGGAATCGATAAATAAAAAGGCATAGGCGGGAGAGCTTCCAGCGATCGCTGTGAAGATGGAAAAATATTTTTCTTCTAGCGGCCAAGCTTTGCCTACAGCGTTAAACAGGTCGATGATTGTTGATATATCTGCTTGTGTGGCACTTGTGTTTCCACAAACAGCGGCTGCGCCTTCGCCGACCATTGCGTTCATATTCGGCATCACACGGACAATCCGAATCGGCTGATTGGTCTCAAAGACTTCATAAATCGTTTCGGTACTAGTTCCAGCGGCGATGGAAACGATCAGCGGATCATTTTTTAAGATTGCGTCTTTTGCGGTGAGTAAAACGCCTTTGATGACGTTCGGTTTGACCGCTAAAATCAAAGTGTCAACGGTTTCGATAACTTCTTGCGGATTTTCCAATGCGTGTGCGCCAACTTCTTTTGCAAAGGCTTGGACTTTTTTAGTTGAGATATCGTATAGATAAATGTCTTCTGGTTGACTGAAACCTTTTTGGATAATTCCTGTAACGATTGCCGTCGCCATATTGCCGGCACCGATAAAACCAATTTTCATGTTTATTCCTCCCGTTTTTTGCAGCTAGTTTTTAAGCTACAAAATTAAACTAATGATGAAAGTGTTTGAATCAAATGTTTAAAATTTGAAAAAATGGTACAATCAATAAAGTAAGTATATGCTGTTAGGCATTTATTTAAAATAGTTTAGAAACAGAAGAAAGTGTTTGATTCTAAGGTGGGAAGTTCATTGGATGTAACAGCGACACAATATGCTGATTTTTATCGATTCCTAAAAACATTGGATTGCTATTTAGACGACAATGGTAAAATGCTCGGTGAAGTTCGGCGTTTTACAGAAAATCCGCAACGAGAAATTGCAGCCTTCGTGACTAAAAAAACATGTGATCAGATTTGTGTTCCTACAGGTTTTATTCGGATTTTATACATGATAAAAGGTTCGACAGTTGTTAGAACAGATAACTCAGCAGCGACACTAAACGCGGGAGGACTGATCGTAACAAATACTGCGGCAAACCTTTCTTACAGCGGAGATGTTGATTCTGAAGTACTCGCCTTTTATTTCAAGCCGAGTTATTTCACTGAGTCGTTGCTGGGACAATTTTTCGAAGAACCGCTGCTTTATCGTTTTTTTATTGAGGCGTTAAGCGAGGAGTTTAGCGGCATTGGTCGTTATTTGGTCTATGATTTTACTGAGGAGACGGATGTCCATTTTTATGCGTTACTATTGTTGAAACAAATCGTCAAAATGGCTTATTTTAATAATAAAGTAACCAAATCAGCGTTTGTGCTCTTGATCGTTGAGATCAGTCAGGCGGCGCCGGAACGTTTAGTCGCTAAAGATGATATTGTTTCGAATGGACAGTTGACTGAAGAAATCTTAGCATACATCGATGCACGATTAGAACAAGTGACATTAGCAGAAGTTGCGCAGAAATTTCATTTTCATCCCAATTATTTGTCCAATTTACTAAAGGAAAAAACGGGTCAATCGTTCACCGAAGTTGTTTTATTTCGAAAAATCGAGCGATGTAAAAGTTATTTAGCACAGACAGAATTGACGGTGCAAACGATTGTGGAACGCTTAGGCTATAAAGACAAAGCCTTTTTCTATAAACGTTTCAAACAGATCGAAGGAGTCACGCCGAGTCAGTATCGAAAAAACGAGAGGAAGAAAATGAATGTATGAAGAAATTTTTGCCGAAGTTCAGCTGACTGTTGCAGAACAGCCAATCGAATGGGTTGATGGCTTGCCGTTTTATCGTGGACACATCAAAGAACTGCCTTTTATCACTGGCGCAGGTCCATCAAAAAAAGCGATGTATCGCCAATTGGCTGAGCAATACCAAGAATATGTAGCCTTGAACCAAGTTGAGGATAAAGAGGAGGAAATGACGTCTTCTTTATTGACGGCTGATCAGTTGTTGAAATACTATGACGGTGAAACTTTTGACGGGTTTTCGTTAGGCGATTTATTGAAAGAGTAGAGCAAATTTATATCGCTTTTTAGTTATTTTCGCTAAACTAGATGAAAAGGCTATTATGAATAAGGAGCTGAATGGATGTCGCCGATTGAAATTTACATCAACGATGCTGAAAAAGGGCAACAAGCTTTGCTGAAAGAGCTTTATCAGCTCATCAAAGAAATCGTTCCAGCAGAAACAACTGAAAAAATTTCTTATGGGCTGCCGACTTTTTACTTAAAAGAAAATTTGGTCCACTTTGGCGCGATGAAAAAGCATTTGGGATTTTACCCGACACCTAGCGTGTTGACGGCTTTTCAAGAACAGTTGAAAGACTACAAAACTTCAAAAGGTGCCGTGCAGTTTCCGTATGAGCAAGAATTACCGATCGAGTTGATCAAAAGAATGGTTCATTTTCGTTTAGAAGAGGTGGTGACTAACGATGCTTAAAGGAATCGAAATCATGTTGTATGTCAATGATGTCGCTGCTTGTGCGGCTTTTTGGCAAGAAGGATTGGGTGGAACGATCCGCTCGCAGCAAACGATGGTCGATGGCTCGCAGCAAGTAACGGTAGAATTGTTTGAGTCGGTCCAGTTAGTTTTGTTTGATCGGCGATTCATTGCGGAGTATTCTCCGGAAGTCGTCGATAATTTCCCTTCATTATTATTAAAAGTATCGAACTTGGAGGGCTATCATGAGCGACTGCAAAAGATCAGTCCAGTGGTAAATCCAATCGTAGAACAAGCAGGCAAAAAATTATTCAATTTTTCAGATCCTGAGAATAATTATTTTGTCTTGAGTGAAGAATAATCAGAATTAACACAGCAGTATCCAATTTTCGAATGCGGCAACCATGTGGGTGTGACAAAATTCTTGTCACGCCTTTTTTTCTGGATCAATGGTGTTTTAGCAGCATCTTTAGAAACACGCTGAAATTTCATAAAAATTTGAACAGCGATTTTTGAAAAGACCTGCTTATTTCTTAAAGCGGCTCACTTTTGATCCGCTTTCTTTTTTTTGAAAACGATTTGACAGTCCCCTTTGAATAATGTACTGTTTATTGGATGAATATCATCAAACTGTTAGTTGATTTAAGTTAAATTCCTTGTGGATTGCTGTATTATTTTATAAGGAAAAAGCGCTTTATTATTAAATTGTCAAAGGAGAAAATCATGGTACAAATTTTGTTGGGATTGCTAGGCGTCCTATTAGTTTATTATCTTTTTTATTTTATTCGCGATTTAGCTGCGGAACGAGGAAATTGGGGCAGCGGAAACGCCATAGTCTCAGGAGTGATCGGTCTGGTGACTGATGCGATGGATACGTTAGGAATTGGAAGTTTCGCTCCGACGACGATGTTGTTGGAAATGACGAAACAGTTAGACAATGACCGCAAACTACCGGGAACATTGAATGTCGCCCACACGGTTCCAGTAATTATCGAAGCATTTATTTTTATTACCGTTGTAAAAGTGGCACCGTTGACATTATTCTCGCTAGTTATTGCTGCAATCGTTGGTTCCTATGTAGGTTCTAAAACAGTCAGCAAACTGCCAGAGAAAAAAGTACAGTTCTACATGGGGATCGCTCTGATCATCACGGCTGGCTTGATGGCTTTGAAACAATTAGGCTTGCTTGATATGTTAGGAACAGGAAATGCGTTGACTGGCTTGACGGGAATCAAATTGATCATCGGGATCGTTGGAAACTTTATCTTAGGTGCGTTGATGACAATCGGTGTTGGTTTGTATGCACCATGTATGGCTTTAGTTTATATGTTGGGCTTGAATCCATTAGTCGCTTTTCCAATCATGATGGCTTCATGTGCGGGCTTGATGCCAGTTGCCGGCGTGAACTTCATCAAATCTGGTGACTATGCACGAAAAGTTAGTTTGGCTATTACAATCGGTGGGATTATCGGCGTCGTCATTGCGACTAGATTCGTTACTGGATTAAACATGGATGTTTTGACTTGGATCGTGATCGCAGTAGTTATCTACTCAGGTGTCACCTATATTCGCAAAGGCTTGCGTTAATTACAGTTCGGACGGTTACAAAAAAATTTTAAAACCGCTCGACCCCTTTCTCAGTTTGAGGAAGGGGTCTTTTTCTGCTTGCAAATTTTGTTTGAATAAATATTTTGAAATGTTTACAATAAGGATGATTTAAGGAAAAGAGGCGATTTCATGGAATTAATGAGCGATGACTTTCAATTATTTGAACGTGATTTTTTTGCCTTCAAACAATTAAAGGAATTTTATTCAATAGAAGAAGTGGAACAAATAAAACAAGAGTACAAAGAACACTGGCAAAAGTGGAAAGCATGGCAGCAAGCTGTTGCTAAGGAGCTGCCGACAGAATACCATATGGAAAAACCCAAAATTGAAAGTTGGACCAATGGATGGAATTTACGGAATCATTTTTGGAGCGCCTATCGTGATCCGCAACACAGAAATCAAAATGCCTGTTTGGCCGCATTGTTAAATAGAAAACAATTTCAAGTCTATTTGATGTTCCAACATTATAAAAGCGACGAACGGGCAGGGAGTTTAGCCGAATACAATAAATTGTTGACCAGCTTACATGAATGGAGCAAAGGTGTGGCAAATATTGAGGACTATTATATTTGGCCGCAAGTAGAACATGAATTAGACGATCACTTGCCGCTGACAGAATTTTTAGCCGACAACAACCAGCCGCAAAAATTACAAGCAGCAATGCAAGATCGCAGTTTCCAATTAGGAAAATTAACATTTAAAGCTACACCGAGCATCGTCCAAGAAACGGTGCGAACATTAGAAGAACTTGCGCCTTTGTATTTTGCATTAAGTTGATCTGGGTATCAAAGGATTTTTTCAAAGTTTTTTCAACAAGTGCTGTGAAATATTTAGGTTATGCGTATAATGAATAAACAGCATGTAAAGGAGAGCCGTATATGAAGGAATTAGACTTATCTAAATCTTTATTCGAATTGGTCACGCTTTATCCTGAAGTTAAGGATTTAATGTATAAATTAGGTTTTGACGCGATTGCAAAACCGGGAATGTTGCAAACGGCAGGCCGCTATGTGACGATCCCTAAAGGAGCAAAAATGAAACATATCCCGATGGAACAAATCATCGAAACATTTGAAGCAAATGGCTTTACAGTGAAGGGAGTGGTTTAATGGAACGAACAAGAGAACAGCGCCAAGAAAGAATCGTAGAGATCTTGTCGCTGCTACACAAAGGCGGTTCATTTGAAGAAGCTAAAGACTTATTCAACCAAGAATTTGAAGGGGTGGATGTCACTGAGATTACTGCAGCCGAAAAGGCGCTGATCCAAGGTGGCTTGAATCCGCAAGAAATTCAAAAATTATGCAACATCCATGCGGCAGTCTTCAAAGGATCGATCAATGAAATCCATCGTTCCAATTTAGAACACGAACAGCCAGGACACCCGATCCATACACTGAAATTAGAAAATCAAGTCTTGCAATCTTTATTGACAGATGAAATCGATGGTCTGTTAGTAAAGATCAAAGCAGGGGATTGGTCGCAAAAAGATCGCTTGCTACGTGCATTAGGAGATCTGATGCAGATCGATAAACACTATGCTCGCAAAGAAACACTGATTTTTTCTTACATGGAAAAATATGGAATCACAGCGCCGCCTAAAGTTATGTGGGGAGTGGACGATGATGTTCGTGACCAAGTCAAAGCATTAATCCAATTAGTCGCTTCAGAAAAAGTTGCTTATAACCCGCTAGCTGAAAAATGGGAAGAAGCTAAAAATGAAATTGAAGAGATGATTTTTAAAGAAGAAGAAATCATGGCACCCATGACACTTGATGTTTTTAGTTTGAAGGATTGGGAAAAAATCGCCGAAGACAGCTTTGATATCGGTTTTGCTTTCATTCCAGAACCGCTTCCATGGAAAGCCAGCAAATCCGCATTAGAAAAAGAGCAAGAACGCGAACCAGCCCGCCAGCTGGCGATTCAACAAGCAAAAGAAACAACTGAAGGAATCGCGGCAGGTCTTGCTGAAGCTGAGGAAGCCGTGCTTGAAGAGCATTATGATTGGGAAAATGAAACGTCAGCAGAAACAATCGTTTTACCGACTGGAACTATGAAGTTGGAAGAAATGATTGCGATGTTCCAAGTATTGCCAGTTGATTTGACTTTTGTAGATAAAGACGACCGCGTTCGCTTTTTCTCAGAAGGCAAAAATCGTGTCTTTCCACGGACAAAATCTGTTGTCGGACGTGAAGTTGTGAATTGTCATCCGCCAAAAAGTATGCATATCGTTCAGCAGATTTTAGATGATTTTCGTTCGGGTGCTCGCTCAGAAGCCGATTTTTGGATCGATATCCGCGGTAAGAAAGTCTATATCCGCTACTTTGCATTAAAAAATGAACAAGGCGAGTATCTTGGTTGTTTAGAAGCAACGCAAGATATCACTGAGATCCAAGCAATCAAAGGCCAAAATCGTTTGTTGGATGGAAAAACAGAATAAAAATCAGTAGAGTTCTCGTCACAACGGGAACTCTTTTTTTGATTCGAAACAATTAGTTTAAAGTATCCGCGGATTTTTCGATAATGGTCAAATAAAACAAGCAAAACTTGATAGAGGTCAATTTGTTAAACCCAAAGAACCGTTAGAATAAGAGTATCAAATGAACGAGGAGGAAACAGTCATGCAAAAAGTAATTATCCAATTAGGAACATTAACGTGTCCATCATGTATGCAAAAAATCGAAAATGCGGTGGGTCAACAATCAGGTGTCGATAAAGTCAAAGTTTTGTTCAATGCCAGCAAGGTCAAAGCGGATATTGAACCAGATAAGACTAGTCCAGAAGCCTTAAAACAAGTGATCGAGAATTTAGGTTATGAAGTAGAAGGAATCAAAGTAAAGGAGTTGGCATAAGATGACGATTGAAGAAAAGTATCAAGCAGAAAAAATCAAAAGCGATCAAGATCACCACACCCCGACAGCTGGCGCGATGATCAGCCATATTTTGTCCAATTTATTTGTTCACAGAGTCAAATTACGACAAGCTGATTATTATTTGAAAGGATCTGTCCGGGGGTTTGCAGAACCTAAGCTAGCAGCTATGATCGCTGAAGAAGATCAGTTATTTGACGAATTGAGTCAGAAGGTGTTAGATGAAGGGGAACTGATCCCAACGACTTTGGCTGAGTTTACAGAGTATGCCATGATCAAAGACAGCGGCAAGTTGAAATATGAAGATGCCGAAACGATCCTTAATGAGATCGTGGCAGATTTAGCTACACAAAACTTGTTTATCACTCGCGGAATCGTGTTGGCCGAAAAAGAAGGGAAATTTGGGTTAGCTGAATTTCTAAAAACATTGTATGCTTGGATCAAACATCAAGTCTTAGTTTGGCAACGTTACTTAGGAAATGACGTAACCGAGCTTGAAGAGGACGAAGACGATTAATTGAGGAGGATTTCCATGAGTCAAGAACACCTATGCGTTTCTTTAGTACCATTATTCAATCATCTGGAGGTAGCAGATCAAAAAAAGATCCACGCGCTGGTCAAACATCGGATGGTAGATAAAGGTGAGCAGATCTTCACACCTGACGGCGAGAAACAGCTGGTCATCGTTGCTCGTGGAAATATGAAAGTGTACCAGCTTTCTTCCAATGGAAAAGAACAAGTTTTACGGGTAGTAGAGCCGGGTGAATATGAAGGGGAAAACCAATTATTTGGCGTGCAAAACGATGCGCTGTTCGGCGAAGCGTTAGAACCTACCGAAGTTTGTATTTTAAGACAGCAAGATTTTTCTAACTTGTTATTGAAATATCCGCAGTTAAGTCTAAAACTATTAGAAATCAACGCGACAAAGATGGTGAAGACAGAACAGCAGACCCAGTTTCTGATGATGGAAAAAGTCGAGGAACGTTTAGCGACATATTTACTTGATTTGGCAAAAGTAGCGGAATCTAACGAATTAGTCTTGCCGATGAAAATGAAAGAGTTGGCTTTGTTTTTAGGAACGACACCAGAGACATTGTCGAGAAAACTAAAACTGTTAGAAAGCAAACAGTTGATCAGTCGTAAGAGACGAACCATCACTTTGTTAGATCGAGATGGATTAGAAGATCTATAGTTTTTCAATCAGCAAAAAAGGTTGTGACAATTTTTGTCACAACCTTTTTTTTGCGATTATTCAAATGCTTGATTGACGTCTTCTAGCATCATTTTAGCAGATTCTAGTCCACCGCCGCTTAAATACCAAACGTCGGGCTGCAATGTAATGACTTTATTATTTTTACCAGCAGTTGTTTGAGCAACCAATTCATTGTCCGCAACATTGTTGTCGCTAGTATCGCCGCCGATCGCTTTTGTTCGATCCACGACAAAGATGATTTCTGGGTTTTTGTCTAAGACATATTCATAAGCGACACTTTGTCCGTGAGTAGAGGCTTTGATCGTATCATCTGCTTCTGTAAAACCAAACGTATCATAAATGATTCCAAAACGGGAATCTTTTCCATAAGTAGAGAGTTGGCCTTCATTGATCAAAACTGTCAAAGCTTTATCTTGGCCTTCTTCTGCTTTAGTTTTTGTTTCTTTGATGTCTGCTTCTAGTGCAGATAATTGTTTTTCAGCCATTTTTTCTTTGTCAAAGATTTGTCCTAGTGTCAAAACGTTTTGTTTAATCGAATTCCAAGTATCAGAAGTATCCACAGCTAAATACATCGTTGGTGCGATCGCTTTTAATTGCTCTAGAAAATCACTTTGCCGACCAGAAATAATAATCAAATCGGGTTTTATCTGATTGATTTTTTCTAAATCAGGTTCTTTGATCCCGCCGGCCGATTCCACTTTTTTATAATCTTTTAAATAAGTTGGCAAATTATCAGTTGCTGCCGCTACGACTTTACCGCCGACCCCCAAAGCATCCAAAGTATCTAGCGAGCCGTTATCGAAAACGACGACTTTTTCCGGATTTTTTGGAACGGTCACTTTGCCATTAGAATCAGTTACTTCGATGGTTTTTTCTGTACTTGTGCTGTTAGTTGTATTGGCCGAACTATCCGTCTCAGCGCTATTGGTCGAACCGCAGCCCGCCAATCCTAGACTCAGTAGGGCAATCGACAATCCAACGATATATTTTTTCATTTTGTTTCCTCCTAGTTTCTGTATGATGTATTGTTTTTATAAAACGAGTTCCCAAATAATGACTAGTTATCATTTTTTAGTTGAAATACATGCAAAAACGTTTGCCGTCTAGTTCGCAAATCTTGATATCCATTTCGTATAGTGCATTCAAAATCTGCGGTTGGATCATTTCATCGGTCGTTCCATGGGCAAAAATTTGACCGGCTTTCATCGCAACGATCTCATCGGCATAACTGGCCGCAAAATTAATATCATGAATGACCAGCAGTATGGTCTTATGATCCTCTGCTACTAAACGCCGCAAAGTCTGCATAAGATGGACCGCATGATTCATATCTAAGTTATTCAGCGGCTCATCCAGTAAAATATAATCTGTATCTTGTGCCAAGATCATGGCGATGTATGCCCGTTGCAGCTGCCCACCAGATAAAGTGTCGATCATCGCATCTGCCATTTCATTTAATCCTAGTTTTTCTAAAGCATAATCGATCCAAGTTCGATCTTCAGCCGATAAGCGACCTTTTGAATATGGGAAGCGGCCAAAACTGACCAATTCACGGACAGTGATCCGCAAATTGACGCCGTTGCTTTGTTTTAAGATCGATAATTTTTTTGATAATTCATTGGAGCGCCAAGCTTTCACTTCATTATGATCGAGGTAAATTTGTCCCGCGTCGATCGTGATCAATCGGCTGATCATTGAAAGCAGGGTGCTTTTTCCAGCGCCGTTAGGTCCGATAAAAGCAGTCAGCTGACCTTCTTTGATCGGTAAGCAGATCTCGGAGATCACTTTTTTTGTTCCATAATTTTTTGACACGTCGTTGATATCGATCATTTTTGTCTCCTCCGCTCATAAATAATTTTCCAGATAAAATACAGTCCGCCGATGAATTGCGTAACGACGCTGACTGTCGTTTTTAATTGAAAAACTTGTTCAACTAAAAATTGGCTACCAACTAAAAAAATGATTCCGAGTAAAATCGCGGTGGGAAATAGATAACGGTGACGATACGTCGGCATCAATTGGTAACTGATATTCGCGACGATGAAACCTAAAAAGGTGATCGGTCCAACTAAAGCAGTCGCGGTCCCAGTCAAAAGACTGATCAAAAACAATAACAAAATCTGAAATTTATTGAGGGAAATCCCTAAATTGGTCGCTTGGTCACTACCTAAATGCAAAACATCCAAATAATGATTTGCTGCAAATAAAACAAGTGATCCCAGCAAAATGATCCCAGCCGCCCAGTTCAGATGGACGGTATTGATATTACTGAAGCTGGCAAAAAGTCGACCTTGTAGCAGATCATATTCATTCGGATCCATCATCACTTGCAAGAAATTACTCGTACTGCTGAATAAAGTTCCTAAAATCATGCCTAGCATCAACAAGATAAATAAATCATTTTGCTGGCGTTTCAATAATAGTTTCGCGAGTAATAAACTCACGAGTGCCATCAATAAAATACTGATCAAAAAAGTCGCCGTTTGTTTTTGGACCAACATATTGACACCGCCCACGCTGAAAAACAGCAGCGTTTGGATCAAAACGTACAAGGAGTCTAGACCAAGAATATTGGGTGTCAAAAATTGATTTTGGGTCATCGTTTGAAAACTAACCGTAGCCATTCCCGTTGCCAAAGCGACCAATAGAAAAGCAGCAATTTTTTTTCCGCGCAGCATCCATGCAAATTGAAAATTTCCATAAGTATTATAAGTTAAATAAAATCCACATAAGAGTACCGCAAGAATGAAGAGGCTAAGCAATAGCAGCAATTTTTTTGGTCGAAAAGTGTTCATGCGTGCCGCCTCCTTACCAACAAATAAATAAAGATTAGACTGCCTAAAATGCCTACGGTCAAGCTGACGGGAATTTCATAAGGCGCAATGACTATACGTGAAAGAATATCGCAAAACATCAGAAAGAGGCTGCCGCATAATGCAGTGATCAATAAATTTTGTTTTACATGATCGCCGTAAATCAGCGAGACGATATTTGGCACGATCACCCCTAAAAAAGGAACAGTCCCGACCATGATCAAGACTAATCCGCTGGCAGCGGCAACTAGCCCAATCCCAAAAAGTTGGATCAAAGGATAATTGATCCCTAAATTAACCGCTAAATCTTCACCCAAACCAACGATTGTGAAGAAATAAGCAAATACATAAATAATAAAAAATAGCGGGATCGTCAGATAAAGCAATTCATAGCTGCCTTTAGCCACTAACGAAAAATTTCCTTGCAGCCACGAGGACATATTTTGAATCAATTGAAACTGATAGGCAAAAAACGTAGCGACTGACCCAACGATGTTACCGAACATCACACCTAACAGCGGTAGAAAGATGGGATCTTTTGTTGGAAGCAAACGACTCAATGCTAAAAAGATCATCGTTCCGAAAAAGGCGAAGATAAACGCTGCAAAAGTTCGAACGGTAGTAGAAGCATTGGGTAAAAAAAGCATCACGATCAAAATTCCTAAGCGCGCGCTGTCCATTGTCCCAGCAGTTGTCGGTGAAACAAATTTATTTTGAGTCAGGTGCTGCATGATCAATCCACAAACACTCATCGTTGCTCCAGCTAAAATCAAACTAACAGTTCGAGGAATCCGCGTGGTCAAAAGAATCAGCCATTGCTGAGAGTCACCTTGAAGTAACGCTTGCAGCATCAAATCTTTTACCCCAATAAAAATCGAGAGAGCGCTTAACAAAATTAATGCAAAAAAAATTCGGCTTCGTCTCAATCACTCACCTCTTTCATAAATGATAATGATTCTCATTCTCTTTAATTATAAAGTTTAGGGGAAAAACAAAACAAATGCAAGTTGTTTTTAGCAAAAAGGAATCTTCTTTTCATAACAGATGAGGTTCCGATGAACTATTCAGTAGAATAAATGAAAGAGAATAGCTAGCGATTTTGTTTTAAATGAATGGTAGAGAAAAATAAATTAAGTGACAAATAAGGAGGTAAAAGGTTTTTCCTTGATTAGATCTAAGTGTTATTTATTATTATTCTTAACGGCTGTAAGAAAGCGTATTGCGATTAAATTTTTTCATTGTTATGAGAAGCGTCCTTGAAAAAAATCCAATCAGTAAGAACCGGTACAAGCAAAAATTAGTCTGTTTTATCAGACATACTTCTAGCCATGGAATTTAAAGAATTCTTTTTTAAAGACTGTTTTTGGCAACAGCTATTGACAGACCTACATCATTTTAGGTACCGTTAACAAAACGGTTGTGAATGCGTTATCATGAAGCGGAGGAATGTTCAATGTTTGATTTGAATGGAAAAGTAGCAGTGGTAACCGGTGCAAGCAGCGGGTTAGGTCGCGATGCGGCAATCGCCTATGCAGAAGCGGGAGCAAATTTAGTTTTATTAGCGAGACGCTTGGAACGATTAGAAGAAGTAGCAGCAGAAATCAAAAAAATGGGACGCGATGTGTTAGCCATCAAAATGGATGTAACCGATGAAGCCAATGTCAAAGCCGGGATCCAACAAGCATATGATTATTTTGGTCAGCTGGATATTTTATTGAACAACGCAGGGATTGCCGTGCGCGGCGGAGTAGACTCTTTATCAGTGGAAGACTTTGATAAGTCGATGGATGTCAATGTGAAAGGAATTTTTTTAGTCAGCAAATATGTAGTGAAACATATGATCGCTAATAATTATGGTAGAATCGTCAACATCGCTTCGATCAATGCAATCATGGCGGATAAAGAAGACCTATTTATTCGCCACTCGTATAATGCCAGCAAAGCCGCAGTCTTAGGGGTGACCAAAGGCATGGCGGCTAGTTATGGAAAATATAATATTACTACTAACGCTATTGGGCCTGGTCTATTTGAATCCGAGATGACCTCAGATACTTTATTCAAATCAGCTGATTTCTTAAATCTATATCAGAAATTGAATCCAATGAGCCGTCCGGGAAAACACAAAGAACTGAATGGAACAATTCTTTATTTCTCAAGTGAAGCATCAAGTTATACGAATGGGCAATTTATCGTTGTTGATGGTGGTATGTCGATTGTTTAAAGCAAATTTAGAAGGACGTGTGACAAAAACTTTGTCACACGTCCTTTTTCCCAATAAGTGAGCAATGTTTTTTTAAAACAAGTCGAAAATTATCAAAGCTAGCCGCTTTTATCACAGCATTAGCTATTTTATAAAAAAATTCCTTTTTTACCGGGATATTTGCTACAATTAATAAATAATTCTTGTATTATTAAGTAGTTGAAATCAAGGTTAAAAGAACAGGGTGAGATAAATGAAAAATTGTCCTAAGTGTGGTCACGAAAATCTGGCAGGTGCTCGTTTTTGTGAAGAATGCGGACAGGTGTTTGAAGGGGAAGATTCTAAAGAAACAAAAATTTTACAAGAGGAGTTGCCGGCAAAGAAATCGGGCGATGAACAAGTTTGTCCTAATTGCGGAAAAACGGTGCCAACGAATGTTGCGTTTTGTCCCAACTGCGGGCATGGATTAAAAAAAGTGATCAGACCAACGGCTTCTGTGAAACGGTCGTTATCAAAGAAACAAAAAACTGGATTGGGTGTGGGATTGGCCGTTTTTATATTATTAGTGGGCAGTTTGATAGTTGGTCATCATTATTATAGTTACCCGCAACAGTTGAGCCGTTTTGCAGCGACTTTTAAAACACAAGATCCAGATAAGATCGCAGAGATCACTACTTCAGAAGATCCAAACTACAACGTATCGGCGACCGCGCTCAAAAAATTTGTCAGTTATTATCAAGAAGACGCGCATAAGAAAGATTTTGCTAGCTTTTTGAACGATCTGAAAAATGATCCGAGCCAGTTAGCAGATTTTTCGATTCAGGAAAAAGGAAAATTTTTTGGCTTGTTTCCTCGTTATCAGTTAGTGATTCAGCCTGTTTATTTGACGGTTGCGACAGATCAAGCAGATATGCGACTAGCGTTGGACAATAAAAAGTTGGCCACTTCTAAAGGTCATGATTACCAAACGACTTTTGGACCGCTGACACCGGGAAGTTACCAAGTTGAAGGAGATTTAGCCGGCGAAAAAGCGGTCTCTACTCAAAATTTGGTTCGCTATCATAATTCTGACTTCGAGACCGATAGTCATCTTACAATCAATTTGCACAAGATCTCTTTCAAGGTCACTTCGAATATCGATGGGGCAAAAGTTTTACTGAATGGGAAAGAAGTCGGAACGATCAGCAATGGACAAGCAGAGATCAAAGATGTCGTTTGGCATCAAGGATTGGATGTTCAGCTATCCTTTACTGCGGCAAATGATCAGCTGAAAAGTGATTCGTATCAAATTGGCGACAACGAATATTTGGCTGATGAGTACAATGAAGACAGCTACACTTCAGAAATCAATTTAGATTTTGCCGATGTTCAATCAAAAGCCGATGTTCAGAACTACTTGGATAGTTTATATAGTGATGTAGCTTCATACACTTCAACGTACAGCGATTTTGGTGCATCAGAAAAAAGCGAATTAGCCGAGCATTTCGTTAACGGACTGAACAATACAGAGGAAAAAGATTTTGAGAAATTTATCAACGATATTCGGACGAGTAAAAATAAATCACGAGTCGACGCCGAAGCCGAAGTAGAAACCTTCAGTATGACAGGAAAAGATACCTATACCGTGCAATATTTGATTTATTACGACACAATCTATCTTGATGACACCGCTGATGTGAACCAAGTCTTCCGTTACAAAAAAGCCACGCTCCATTATAACGAGGACGAAGACAAGTTTCAGATCGACAATCTTGGCGGTGTAGAAAACTTTGAGACCGTGGATAATGGAAATTAAAAAATGGATGCCAAGTACGGCATCCATTTTTTAATCTTTATTTTTCTTCTCTGACCAATGCAAGGCGAGATAATAACCAGTAATACCCATACCAATTAAAAAGCATGCGGCATCGAAACTATTTATGTCTGGTTTGAAGAGGGCATCGAGGATCACGACAATCAACCAATTCGTGGTGCCCCATAATACATTTGTGGGAGCAGAAGCGGCTTTTTTCCAAGGAACATCCCATCTTTCAGCGGTAATTCCTTTGATAAAATGTGGAATACCATTCGCGAACAGCATACCTAAAACGATACAAATAATTGAATCCATCGTATTTTTCTCCTTCTTACATGTTCAATTTGTAGTATACCTCTTTCATCATTATTTTTCTGCCTATTTTTAAAAGAAACTTCTATAAATTATAACGCTGGATAAAAAAATGGAGTGGATTTCTCCACTCCGAAAAAATATTTTGGCAACTGATCGATTATGGCGTGTTTAGTTTCCGCCCATCAGGAAGTCAAGGACATTCCAGCCGTCGGAAGTCGCATTGCGATAAAGCTCTGTATAACCACAGCGATTACAGCTGATGGTAGTAAATTTTTTGTTTTGGACGTCGAACATTTTTGCAAAATTTCCGCCAGTTGCTTGGAACTGATCGGAAGTGTATTCTTGTCCGCCACACTTATCACAAACATATTGTTTCCGTTCCATCTTCTCCACACTCCTCTTTGATGAGTTGATTATAGCAAATTTATGCAGATCTTCCTCCGTCTTTAGGAGTATTCTTAGAGACAAATGGGTGGCTGAGTGCGGATTCATCATTGAAATGGCATGATTTAGACTAGCAGTTCGAAGTTTTTACTTGTTAAATCATGGGACAAACTAGAGGTTTTGCTTTTATGATTTTTACTTTCTGATTTATAATAGAAATGAATTAGGAAGTGAGTGAACTAGATGGAAGAAGGAAAAACGCAAGGGTCGATGGCAGTCTTGGCGGCATTGCTAGCTAATGTGCTAGTGGCTGTTAGCAAATTTATCGGCTACATGCTTAGCGGCAGTGCTGCAATGATGAATGAAAGTATCCACAGTGTTGTCGATTGTAGCAATCAAATTTTATTATTGTTTGGCAATCGCCGAGCAGCTCGGGGACAAAGTGAGCTGCATCAGTTTGGTGAAGGACGAGCAAAGTATTTTTTCAGTACGATCGTAGCGACAATGCTATTTTTTGGTGGGGGCGCGTTAGGAATCTGGGAAGCACTGGAAAAACTATTTCATCCCAGCCATGAAGTCACAAATCCTTTGATCGTATTAGGAATTTTGATTTTCGGAATCTTAGTTGAAGGCAGTTCTTTGCGAGTAGCCGTGAAAGAAATTCACGAGTTGAATACAGAAAAATTACCGCTCTTAAAGTTTTTGCACGAGAGTCGTCACAGCGAGATCTTGATTATTTTTACGGAAGATTTTTGTGCGGTGATTGGTTTAGTCTTAGCAGTGGTCGGAACGCTGTTGACGATGGCAACGGGAAATCCGGTATTTGATGCGCTGAGCGGGTTATTGATCGGATTGATGCTATTATTTGCTTCTATCTTTTTGGCACGAGAATTTTATAGTCTAATTATCGGTGAAAGTGTTTCTAAAAATGATCTGGAAAAAATTCGGAATGCTTTCAAACGCGCTGAAGTAAAAAAAGTGATTGATATCAAAACTGTTCATTTAGGGCCAACTGAGGTTATGATCGCGGCCAAGATCGACATTGCAGACGCGTATGAAGGGGTCAGTTATGATGTCGTGAATCAGATTGAACAGGTAATCCGTCGAGCTTTACCTGACAAAAAAGCGTATATTTATATTGAGACCGACGAGTTTGATCCTGACTATGATCGAAAACGTCAGAATCCATCGGGCACATAATTTTTGTGCCCGATTTTTTAACATTCTTTGCGCCTTGTCGGAATCTGCATTAATTATTTGAAAGGAGGGGCAAGAGATGTCTTCATTACGCTTTTTCTTTACTTATTCACGAGAGTTTTTACGCCATTGGGGGAGTTACATTCTTCTGATCGTTGGAACGAATATCGCTTTAGAAATGATCGTTATTCCTTGCGTTCAATTTTTGATCGCCTTTATTTTACAGCAAGGGAACATCCCTTATGTGTCAAATACAAATATACTAACGATTTTAACGCAACATCCGGCGGTTTTAGTGGCTTTGCTACTGCTTTTAGCGTTAGTTTTGACTCTGATTTTTTTGCAATTTACTTTTCAGTTATTCGGGATTAAAAGTATCCAAACAAAAGAAGATCGTTCGTTGTGGGAGTTGTTGAAACAATCGCTGTATCACATGCGGCACTTGCGTCCGGGAACATTCTTTTTCTTTCTATTTTACTTTTTATTGATCTTGCCATTTGCCAATGCTATTTTTCGGACACCATTGTTGAGCAAAGTGACGATTCCTGTTTTCGTTTTGGAACATTTGAGTGAGAATCTATTGATCCTTTCACTTTTGCTGATTGCTTCATTCGTCGTCACTTATATCGGGATTCGTCTGTTGTTCGTGCTGCCGCTGATGATTTTTTCAGATCAAGCACCAAGACAAGCAGTCGCTAAAAGCTTGGCGCTGACTCATCAGCGTTTTTGGCATTATGGTTGGCGGATCTTTATTTTAACGATGTTTTTAACGCTAGTCTCTTATGCAGGTTACGGCGTAAGTTTTATCGTGCAAGCTATTATAGATTTGTTGCCGCAGCCGTTTCCAGCAGTCGGTGCGATGATCACGTTGACGAGTATCCAATTTTTCAGTCAGCTGATGTTGGCTTGGGCGACTGTTTTATACTTTAGTATCTTAGTTCAAAAATTTTATCCTCTAGTGATTAGTGGGGAACGTCCTTTGCAGATGATCCGACCTAGTTTGTGGACGCGAATCGCGGCGATTATTTTGTGCATCTTTTTCGGCGGCTCGCAGTTGTTTAACAATGTCCTTTATTTAGCGGGATTAAAAGATTCCATTCCCTTAACGATCTCTCATCGCGGTGTTGATAATGGAAATGGTGTTCAAAATACGATTCCGGCGATGGCAGCTACAATCAAAGAAAAACCAGATTATATTGAGATGGATGTACAAGAAACCAAAGACCATCAATTTGTTGTGTTTCATGATGAAAATCTAAAAAATTTGACTGGCAAGGACAAAACGACGCATGATCTGACTTTAAGCGAATTGCAAAGTCTTCAAGCCGTTGAAAATGGCCACATAGCTCCGATCGCAAGTTTTGATGATTATTTAGCTTTTGCTAATGAGCACCAGCAAAAGTTATTGATTGAAATCAAAACAACTTCTGCTGACTCTAAGCAGATGATAGATCGCTTCATCAAAAAGTACCAACAAACTATTTTGACTCATCAGCATCGGATCCATTCTTTAGACTATGACGTAGTGACCGAGTTGAAACAAAAAGCGCCTAAATTGTATGTTAGTTATGTTTTGCCGTACAATTTGGTGTTTCCACAAACGTCGGCTGACGCGTATACAATGGAAGAAACCACATTGACAGGAGATTTTGTTCAACAGGCGCATCAAGCAGGAAAAGATGTTTATGCTTGGACGGTCAATGATGTAGATTCGATGGATCGAATGGTCTCATTGAATGTCAATGGTATCGTGACGGATGATCTGAAAACGTTGCAAAAACAAATCGAAATATATAAGGAAAATCCTTCCTATGCGAAGCGGCTCGATATCTATATCAATCGTTTGCCTTCGTTGGATGAACGAATCAGCGAACAATAAAATAAAGCGAAAAAAATTCATTAAATTTCCATAGAGTTTTCGTAAAAGATTTTCGAAGTGCTGCCTGCTCTATGGTAGAATAACAATAGATTTCACAATAGGAATCTGTCTCACTTTTCGCAGTTTTCAGCACGAAATGAATTGGTTGAGTTGAAGAGTGATTCAAGAAGTATGAGAGTTTCCTAGTTGAAAATAGAATTGTTTTTTTTAGAAAATCAATTCTTTATAAAAAGGAGTTTACAATGAGAAAACGAGGTTTTGAAGTAATCGCAGCGTATCAGGATCAGGCAATCAATTTACCAAAACGCGCAACAAAAAACGCGGCAGGGTATGATTTTGAAGCCGCAGAAGATATCGTGATCCCAGCGGTTTGGAAACAGATCATCCAACATTTTGTCAAAGGTTCGGCTGTTGCCGAAAAAGTTGTCAAACCAGTCTTAGTTCCTACTGGTATTAAGGCATACATGAATCAGGATGAATATTTACAATTAGCCAATCGTTCGAGTAATCCGCTGAAACGTTTTTTGGCATTAAGCAATGGTGTGGGCGTGATTGATAGTGACTATTATGATAATCCTGATAATGAAGGACATATCATGTTCCAATTTTCAAATTTTGGTTTGGCCGATGTTCAAATCAAAAAAGGTGAACGAATCGGGCAAGGCATCTTCTTACCGTTTCTAAAAGCGGATAATGATGAAGCGACCGTTGAACGAACCGGGGGATTCGGTTCTTCAGACAATCAATAAAAATTTAAGCAAACAAGTGAGGCGAATATTTTGGCAAAAAAATCCAAGACCCAATTTATCTGCCAAGAATGCGGGTATGTTTCGCCTAAGTATTTAGGCCGATGTCCTAACTGCGGCAATTGGAATACAATGGTGGAAGAAGTGGAACAAAATACCGACGATCGGCGCAATCGGGTCAGTCTGACGGGAGAACGCGCGCAGCCTACGAAACTGAAAGATGTCGTTTTTAAAAAAGAAACGCGGGTTCAAACAGAATTAGTCGAATTGAATCGTGTTTTAGGCGGTGGTGTGGTTCCAGGTTCATTGGTACTGATCGGTGGCGATCCCGGTATCGGGAAATCGACTTTGCTGTTGCAAGTATCTCATCAATTAGCGGCAACTGGCGGCAACGTTTTGTATGTTTCCGGTGAAGAGAGTGCACAGCAAATAAAATTACGAGCGGAACGTTTAGGTTCAAGTGATACGGATTTTTATTTGTATGCGGAAACGGACATGGGCGAGATTAGCCGGACGATTGAAAACCTCAAACCAGATTATGTAATCATCGACTCGATTCAAACGATGACCCAACCAGATATTTCCAGTGTGGCGGGTTCAGTCAGTCAAGTTCGTGAGACTACTGCAGAGTTGTTAAAGCTGGCAAAAACGAATGGCATTGCAATTTTTATCGTAGGCCATGTAACAAAAGAAGGAAACATCGCAGGACCGCGAATGTTGGAGCACATGGTCGATACTGTTTTATATTTTGAAGGCGAAAAACATCACAGCTTTCGAATTTTACGAGCAGTAAAAAATCGCTTCGGCTCGACCAATGAAATCGGAATTTTCGAGATGCGGGAAGGCGGGTTAGTCGAAGTTGCGAACCCTTCGCAAGTTTTTTTAGAAGAACGGTTAGAGGGTGCGACCGGTTCGGCGATCGTGGTAGCGATGGAAGGCAGCCGGCCGATCTTAGTCGAGGTGCAAGCGCTAGTGACACCGACTGTTTTTGGTAATGCCAAACGAACGACGACGGGGCTTGATTTCAATCGTGTCTCATTGATCATGGCGGTTTTGGAAAAACGCGCGGGCTTGTTGCTGCAAAATCAAGATGCGTATTTAAAAGCTGCCGGCGGCGTGAAATTGAATGAACCAGCAATCGATTTGGCTGTTGCGGTGGCGATTGCTTCCAGTTACAAAGAAAATGGTACGGATGCGACCGAATGTTTTATTGGTGAAATTGGTTTGACTGGTGAGATCCGGCGAGTCAACAGTATCGAACAACGGGTCAAAGAAGCGAGCAAGTTAGGTTTTAAGAAAATTTATCTGCCCAAGAACAACATGGGCGATTGGACACCGCCAAAAGGGATTGAATTGATCCCGGTGGCAACGTTAGCAGAAACATTGAGAAAAGTATTTCGTTAATAAATGGCAGTGCCAGAGTTAATTTCTGGCACGCCTATAAAAAAATAGTTTGATAGAATTTAGGAGGGATGGCATGCAAAAACGTGTGTTGACAGTAATCGTGTTACTGGTTGGAATCAGTTTAGGAATTACTTTCTTACCAGCAGCGTGGACAGCAATTGGCTATGCAGACAACATATGGCTGAATAATTCACTTACGGATGGCCTAATCGGTGCAATTATTTTTTATATTATTTCTTTGGCGATCGTAGAACCAATCTCGATTGGTGTGAAAAGAATTGAAAAACAATTAAATGAATTCAGCTTGACTTATATCTTATTTGGAGTAGTCGGTGCGATCTTAGGATTGACTTTGGGCTTGATCGGAACAACTCCGCTTTATCAGATTCCGATTCCGTTTATCAATAACGCGCTGCCGATTTTGATTATGCTGCTGTTAGGTTATTTGGGCTTTCGGATGGGAACGACGCGGATCGATGAATTGAAGAAATTTTTCAGCAGCCGCAATAAAAAAGCGGAAACAAATGAAGGTGAAGTGCTTGAACGCAAAGCCGATGATCATTTTCACAAATATAAAATTTTAGATACAAGTGTCATTATCGATGGTCGAATCTACGATATTGCGAAGACCGGTTTTTTAGAAGGTGTCTTGATGATTCCTAATTTTGTTTTGTATGAATTGCAATATATTGCTGATTCCGGCGACAGTTTGAAGCGTGTCCGAGGCCGTCGCGGGTTAGATATCTTGAACGCATTGCAAAAAGAAGAAGGAATCGTCGTTGAGATGTATGATGGTGATTTTGAAGACATCAGCGAAGTTGATAGCAAGTTGATCAAATTAGCTAAGCTATTAGACGGCGTCATTGTGACGAATGATTACAATTTAAATAAAGTTTCAGAGTTCCAAAATGTTGCCGTATTGAATATCAATGCGTTGGCAAATGCTGTAAAACCAGTCGTGATTCCAGGCGAGAACATGAATGTTTTAGTTGTAAAAGCAGGAACTGAGCGACAACAAGGGGTCGCTTATTTAGATGATGGTACGATGGTAGTCGTAGAAGATGGTCAACATTATATGAATGAACATATCGAAGTTGTCGTGACGAGTGCCTTGCAAACGGCTGCCGGTCGAATGATTTTTGCTAAACCAGCGCATTCAAGCCGAAATATCAAAGATGAATCGCCGGACAAAAAATTGGATTACACGCAAGAAAAAGCAGCAAAATAGCGGTGCAGCTTTACTAAACAGTCGATTGATTGTACAATTTGGGTTGAGTAGTAAATGATTTTGATTTGCTAAATAAGCGGGAAAGAGGAACTAATATATGTCGAAAATTCGTGTGCGCTACGCACCAAGTCCAACCGGACACTTACACATCGGAAATGCCCGAACAGCTTTGTTCAATTATTTATTTGCTCGCCACAATGATGGAGATTTCATTATTCGAATCGAGGACACCGATTTAAAAAGAAATATTGAAGGCGGCGAGAAAAGCCAGTTAGAAAATTTAGCATGGTTGGGAATTGACTGGGATGAATCACCAGAAAATCCTGGCGAGTACGGTCCTTATCGTCAATCCGAACGGCGTGAAATCTATCAACCGTTAGTTGATCAATTACTAGCCAGCAACTTAGCCTACAAATGCTACTGTACATCTGAAGAGTTGGAAGCTGAACGTGAAGCGCAACGTGCGCGTGGTGAGATGCCCCACTACTCAGGGAAATGTGCAAACTTAACACCAGAAGAACAAGCAGAAAAAGAAGCACAAGGATTGGAATCAGTTATTCGCTTCCGTGTTCCTCGCAATACTAGCTTTGCTTTTGACGACATGGTCAAAGGTGAGATCAGTTTTGAATCTGATAATATCGGCGGCGACTACATCATCCAAAAACGTGATGGAATGCCGACTTACAACTTTGCAGTGGCAGTAGATGATCATTTGATGAAGATCACGCATGTTCTGCGAGGCGACGATCATATCGCTAATACACCGAAACAATTAATGATTTATGATGCATTTGGCTGGCCGCGTCCGATCTTTGGGCACATGACGCTGATCATCAATACCGAAACTGGTAAAAAATTAAGCAAACGGGACGAAAGTATTTTACAATTCATCGAACAATATCGTGAATTAGGTTATTTACCAGAAGCGATGTTTAATTTTATTGCTTTGCTTGGCTGGTCGCCAGTGGGGGAAGAGGAAATCTTCTCGCAAGATGAATTGATCAAGATTTTTGATACGGAACGTTTGAGCAAGTCACCCGCTGCTTTTGATCAGAAGAAATTGGAATGGGTGAACAACCATTACATCAAAGCACTGGACTTGGATAAATTGACGGAATTATGCTTGCCTTATTTAATCAAGGCTGGTAAAGTCGAAGAAAATCCGACACCTGAACGCAAAGCTTGGGTGAAACGAGTAGTCAGCTTGTATCAACCGCAAATGAGTTATACAGCAGAAATCACTGAAGTTTCTAGTTTGTTTTTCCAAGAGCAACTTGATTTAGCAGATGAAGCGAAAGAAGTTTTAGCTGGCGAGGATGTTTCAACCGTACTAAATGCTTTTAAAGCACAATTAGAAGCGTTGGAGACAGTGGACGCGGCAAGTGTTTTGGCAGCGATCAAAGCAGTTCAAAAAGAGACAGGCATAAAAGGTAAAAATCTTTGGATGCCGATTCGTGTAGCGGTCAGCGGCATGGTGCACGGACCAGAATTACCAGAAACAGTTGAATTATTAGGCAAAGAAAAAGCCTTAGCACATTTAAATCAAGTAATCTAAACATGATGAAGAGAAGAAGTAGCAAGCGGCGATTTTTCAGAGAGACTGCGGATGGTGAGAGCAGTTGAATCAACGTTTACGAAATGCATCTCGGAGTGGTTTCAGCGATATGTAGCTGGGAACGGTTCACAGACGTTACCTGTTTCAAGGCATAACTGCAAACAAAAGTGGGACCACGTAAAAGCGTCTTTTGAGGAAACTCAAAAGACGCTTTTTTTTTCTAGTAAAAGTCTGATGAACAAGCATACATAAAAATGTCGCAAAAAAACAGTTGTCAAAGTCAGCGTTTGAAGAGCTGACAACAGTTAAAAAAATGAAGGTGAAGGAGTTGAAGTGAATGAATTGGTGGCAAGAAGCGATCACGGCTGCGAAAAAAAATGATCCGGCAGTCAAGTCAGGCTTAGAAGTAGTTCTTACATATCCGGGAGTCCATGCATTATTTTTTCATAAATTTTCGCATTTTCTTTATCGACATCGGCGTTTTTTATTGGCACGGATCCACTCACAGATTTGGCGTTGTTTGACGGGGATCGAGATTCATCCGGGTGCTAAGATCGCTCCGGGCGTTTTTATCGACCACGGCATGGGTGTAGTGATCGGCGAAACGGCGGAAATTGAACGCGATGTGGTTTTGTTCCATGGTGTGACATTGGGCGGAACAGGAAAAGATACGGGGAAACGCCATCCCACGGTACGGCAAGGCGCATTTATTTCTGCTAATGTACAAATTTTAGGTCCCGTCGAAATTGGTGAAAAAGCCAAGATCGGTGCTGGAGCCGTAGTTTTAAAAAATGTACCAGCTGAGACGACTGCTGTAGGAGTACCAGCAAAAGTAGTCAGAATAAAAGGAAAGAAGGTTCAACATGATTAAAATACACAATACGTTGACGCGAGAAAAAGAACTATTTAAACCAATTGAAGAGAATAAAGTCCGAATGTACATCTGCGGACCGACGGTTTATAACTATATCCATATCGGCAATGCCCGTAGCACAATCGCTTTTGATGTTATTCGCCGCTACTTTGAGTATCGGGGATATGAAGTGAATTATGTATCGAATTTTACCGATGTAGATGACAAGATCATCAAAGCTGCCAAAGAATTATCGATCACTGCGCCTGAAGTAGCGGATCGTTTTATCGCTGCCTTTGAAGAAGATACGGCGGCATTGAATGTAAAACCTGCGACTTTGCACCCACGAGTGATCAATCATATTCCAGATATTATTGCCTTCATCGAAGTTTTGATTGAAAAAGGCTTTGCGTATGAAGCAAAAGGCGACGTCTATTATCGGACGCGTAAATTTGAGCATTATGGTGAGTTGAGTGATCAATCAATCGATGAATTAGAAATTGGTGCAAGCCAACGGACAGGCGCTGAACAAGCAATTAAAGAAGATCCGCTAGACTTTGCTTTATGGAAAAGTGCCAAACCAGATGAGATCCATTGGGAATCTCCTTGGGGCGAAGGACGTCCAGGCTGGCACATTGAATGTTCTGTGATGGCGACGAAACATTTAGGTAACACGATCGATATCCATGGCGGCGGTCAAGATTTAGAGTTTCCTCATCATGAAAATGAGATCGCACAAAGTGAAGCGAAGACCGGTCAACGTTTTGCTAATTATTGGATGCATAACGGTTATGTAACGATTGGTGACGACGACGCAAAGATGAGCAAATCGCTAGGCAACTTTGTGACGGTCCATGATCTAGTCAAAGAAATTGATCCGCAAGTGTTGCGTTTCTTCATGGCGACGACTCAATATCGCCGTCCGATTCGCTACAGTCAGGCGACGATGAAAGATGCACAAGCAAATCTTCAAAAATTACGGACAGCTTTTGAAAACGCGACTTTCCGTCAAGCGACCGCTGAAGCAGAATTACCTGATGATCCAGAAAAAGCAGCAGAATTACAGCACTTAAAAGACCGTTTCATCGAAGAGATGGACGATGATTTCAATGCGGCTAATGGAATCACAGTCGTTTACGAAGTTGCCAAATGGTTGAATCACTATAGCGAACAAGCCCGTGTTTCTGCAGCGATTTTATCTACTGCACTGGATGAATTCTTAAAGATGCTGACAGTATTTGGAATCGAATTTCAAACGGCGGGATTATTGGATGAAGAGATCGATCAATTGATCGAAGAACGCAATCAGGCACGGAAAGATAAAAATTTCGCTCGTAGTGATGAGATTCGTGATCAATTGAAAGAGCAAGGAATTATTTTAGAGGACACCCCACAAGGCGTCCGTTGGAGACGAGCATAATGACAGATTATAAACAATTGAATGCATTGGCACTGGCTTATGTCGGTGATGCGATTTATGAAACGTATGTCCGAGATCATCTCGTTCGCAAAGGTCAGACACGGCCTAATAAACTACATCATTTAGCGACGCATTATGTTTCAGCTAAAGCCCAAGCGACACTGATCCAAAAAATGTTGGATGAAAATATGTTGTCAGAAGAAGAGCAGGGGATCTATCGCCGCGGGCGGAATGCTAAAAGTTATACTTCTGCTAAAAATACCGATATCATGACATATCGAATGTCGACAGGATTTGAGGCATTGATGGGTTATCTACATTTATTAGAACGGCAAGAACGATTAGAAGAATTGACTACATGGTGTTTAGAGAAAGCAGGTGAAGCAAGTGAAGGATAAAAAACAATGGCAAAAAAATGATCGACGCAAGCAAAGAAATACCCGCCCAAAAGAACGGCATGAACCTGTTGAGGCAGCTGAAGCAGAAGAAAACAACTTTGCTTTTGGTCATCATGCCAGCGTTGAGGCGTTGCAAGCGGGCCGCGGAAATAAATTGTTTTTACAAGAAGACGCACACGGCGACAAAATCGATCTGTTAAAAAAATTAGCGAAAGAACAAGCGGTTCCAGTGAAATGGGTACCAAAACAAAAATTAGACACTTTAAGTGACGGCGGTGTTCACCAAGGCGTCGTTTTAGGGATCACACCTTATGAATATTTAACGCTAGAAGATCTATTAGCAAAAACTTCTTCGGAAGAAGCGCCTTTTCTGCTTATTTTAGATAGTTTAGAAGATCCTCATAATTTTGGTTCGATTTTGCGAACAGCAGATGCGAGCGGTGTATCGGGTGTCATCATTCCAAAACATCGATCAGTCGGGATCACGCCAGTTGTGACAAAGGCATCGACGGGCGCAGTAGAATATGTACCGATCGCACGAGTGACAAACTTAGCTCAAAGTATCAAACAATTAAAAGAAGCGGGTTACTGGATCTTCGGCACGGACATGGCAGGGACTGATTATCGTCAATGGAAAGTGGCGGGACCAATCGCTCTAATCATCGGCAATGAAGGAAAAGGCATGAGTGCCGGCTTGAAAAAAGAAGTCGATGAAATGTTGACGATTCCCATGACTGGACATGTTCAAAGTTTGAACGCGGGTGTGGCTGCGGGTTTATTGATGTATGAAGTTTTCCGAAAGCGAAGTGAACTGTGATGAAAAAACAGTTACTGATTGTTGACGGATATAATATGATCGGTGCTTGGCCGGAATTAGTCGCATTAAAAAATCAAGATCGATTAGAAGAGGCACGGGAAGCACTACTATTTCGGCTTTCTAACTTTGCTAAGTATCAGGGATTAGAAACAATTATTGTCTTTGATGCACAATTTGTTCCGGGGATCACGCAGAGTTATAAAAAATATCAGCTGACCGTCGTTTTTACAAAGGAAGATGAGACAGCTGATAGTTACATCGAACGGATCGCTGGTGAATTAAATGATCGATTGACACAAGTAACGGTGGCAACTAGTGACTTGGCGGAGCAATGGACCATTTTTTCTCAAGGAGCACTCCGAACATCTGCCCGCGAATTGTACAAAACGGTTCAGCAAACTGAAGCATTGATTGCTGGAGATACTAAAGATACGCATTTTCAAAATTTTCGTCGCAATTCTCCATGGGATAATGAACAATTACAAAAATTGTCGCAAAAACTGGACGAATTAAGCCGAAAAAAATAAATCGCTAATTATTTTCCCCTGACCATCCTCTCAGCGTGTATGCTTTTGTTGAGAGGAGTGTGGAAAATGAAAGAAACAACACGTTTGGAAGAAATCGATGGCATAGCTTTTGAGGAAATGTTCAGTCAGTATTTGCCAATTGTTTACAGCATGCAGTCGCGTTACTTGATTCGTGATTTTGATGCAGATGATTGGTTGCAAGAGGGGCGGATCGCGCTGAACGACGCGTTGCGCAGTTACCGTCAAGGACAAGGAACAACATTTGGGCTGTATTATAAGATGGTTTTTGAAAATCGGATCCGCTCTCTTTTACGCCGTCAACAAGCCCAAAAACGATTGGCACAGCAACAAGCCGTATCGATCGAAAAAGTCGGTTTGGAGACTTTCAGTGAGCAGTTTCACTATCATGAGTGTGTGGAAGAAAGCATTTATATCAGTGAGATGCTGCTAAGTGGCGAGCTCACACTCTCCTCTTTAGAAAAACGTGCGCTGTACTTTTATTTAAAAGGGGAAGAGCCTTGGACGATTGGGCTGCGATTGGGTGAGTCTGAAAAGGCGGTCCATAATGCGTTGAATCGTGCAAAAAATAAATTGAAGAAAAAACTAAGCACCGCAAAAATATAAGGCAAATCGTGCGAATTTATTGGATAGACAAAAGTTTGCAAATCTTTTTATCTTATGATAACATTGTAAAGTTTTGTAATTGTGCTATAATGTATATTGAGGTGAACTGTATGCCAACAACTTTAGCGTCTATCAAGAAAAATTTGGAAGATCGGATTGGTGCGCCAATCATGCTCGTAGCTCAAACAGGGCGCAAGCGTCAAACTCAACGCAAAGGAATCTTAACTGAGACATACCCTTCCGTATTTGTAGTTGATTTGGATCAAGAGGAAAATTCTTTCGAACGTGTTTCATACAGCTATTCCGATGTATTGACTCGCACAGTAGAAATCGAATTTCTAGAAGCAATTTAAAAACCATGGAGCAGCTGCTCCATGGTTTTTATTTGTCCTCGTGTGTTTCTTGCGCCGCTTTTTTTTGTTCAACTAAAAGATCGCGAATATCCGCTAAATAATCTTCGGCTGTCGGAATTTGAACTTCAGGAACGACGGCTTCTTTCTTAGCAGCAGTTTCTCTGGCTTTATTCGCTGCTTTAACGATCAAGAATAATACAAAACCAGTGATAACAAAGGTGATCAACGCGCTGACAACATCGCCAAAAGCAAAAGTTACACCTTTGACTGGTGTCCAGTCTAAAACAGACATTGCCTCGTTCAAATCTTTCCCTTTAGTAAATAATGAAACGATCAATCCAACTAGCGGCGTGATCAATCCATTGACGACATTCGTTACGATTGCGGTAAAAGCAGTCCCGATGACTACACCAACGGCAAGATCGATGACGTTGCCGCGCATCAAGAACTCTTTAAATTCTTTAAACATCTTGTCACTCCTCTCTTTCTTATTTTCAGTATAGCGAAAGAAGAAAAATTTTGAAATAAAAGCGATTCTCAGCTAGCGCTAATCGCGATTCTTAGCCTATGCCTGTGCTATAATTAGGCTTAGTATGAAGACTAAAAATAGTAGTTGGATTTTTTAACTAAGAACCAACTTTTTTTCAAAAAATTGGCTGATCCCATACAAAAATAAATCGATTGAATAAGGAGATTTGTAATGATCGAACTAAAAACAGGCGTGCATCTGCACGTTATCCCGACCAAAAAATATAAAACGATTCAAATCTATGGACGTTTTACAACTCGTTTGACTAAAGAAATCATGACTAAACGAGCATTGTTGGCTAATCTATTGGAGACAAACTCGCTGCACTATCCCGACCAAACTAAATTAAGCGGCCAGTTGGCAGAACTTTACGGCGCAAGTTTTGGCTTGAATGTTGGACGCAAAGGAAATTTACATTGGCTAGATATCGGCTTAGGTGTTGTTAATGGAAAATATGTTGATGATCCACAACTTTTGCCGGCAGCGTTGGATTTTTTGAAAGAAGTATTGTTTTATCCCAATATCCATGAAGGAAAATTTGACGAAGCCACTTTCCAACTAGAAAAAGAAAATTTGCAAAGCTATATCGAAACGTTGCAAGAAGATAAACAAACGCTAGCTTCTTTAAAAATCAAAGAGACTTATTTCACGGATGAAGCGCAAAAATTGCCAAGTTTTGGTACCGTAGCAGCTTTAGCAGATGAGACGAGTGCGAGCCTGGCCACTTATTATCAAGCGATGATCACACAAGATCAAGTCGATCTATTTGTGATCGGCGATGTGGACGAAGCGGAGATAGTAGAATTGTTCCAGCGACTGCCGTTTGTTGAACGAGAAGAAAATTCTCCGGAAATTTATTATTATCAGACTCAAGATAATGTGATTCGTGAACAACAAATGCAAGAAGCAGTGATCCAAGGGAAACTAAATCTTGCTTATGCAACAGATGTTTACTATGAAGATCCGGATCGCTTTGCGTTGTTAGTTTTTAATGGGTTATTCGGTGGCTTCCCACATTCGAAATTATTTATGAATGTTCGCGAAAAAGCTGGGTTGGCTTATTATGCGTCTAGCTCGCTAGATACTTTCCGCGGATATTTGCAAGTACAAACAGGTATCAACGGGGACAATCGCGAAAAAGCCTTGCACTTGATCAACGAACAATTGCTTGAATTGCAAGCCGGTAATTTTACTGAATTGGCTTTCCAACAAACAAAGGCGATGTTAAAAAATCACTATTTGCTTGGGTTAGATAGTATGCAAAATACGATCGAGACAACTTACTTGGCGCACTGGCTGCCGCAAAGTAAACTAACGGATGAAGAATGGCTGAGACATTTGATGGCGGTGACACCGCAAGATGTTCAAAAAGTTGCGAAGAAAATTCGTCTGCAAGCGATCTTCTTTTTAGATGGAGGACAGCAAAATGGATAAAGTAGCATATCAAAAAATCAATGAGACCTTATATAAGGAAGTTTTGCCAAATGGATTGACGGTCTATTTACTGCCAAAAGCAGGGTACCACAAGACTTACGGGTTATTTAGTACGAATTACGGTTCAATCGACAATGAGTTTATTCCCCGTGGTGGCAAAGACTATATCAAAGTTCCTGATGGAATTGCCCATTTTTTAGAGCATAAGATGTTTGAAAAAGAAGATGGGGATGTTTTCCAAAAGTTTGGTGAACAAGGTGCATCAGCTAATGCATTCACTAGTTTTACACGAACCAGCTATTTGTTTTCTACCACAGATCAATTGGAATTGAACTTGGCGACATTATTAGACTTTGTTCAAGCACCCTATTTTACGGAAGAATCGGTTCAAAAAGAGCAAGGGATCATCGGACAGGAAATCCAAATGTACCAAGATGATCCAAGTTGGCAACAATTTTTCGCTATTTTGAAAAATATGTATCCCAAGCATCCACTGCACATCGATATCGCTGGGACGATTGACTCGATCGCACAGATCACAGCTGAAGATCTGTATATTTGTTACAATACCTTCTACCATCCTAGCAATATGACCCTATTTGTCGTAGGCAATTTGGAACCGGAAACGTTGATGACTTTTATTCGTGAAAATCAAGCAGCTAAAACATTTGAAGCACCAGAACCGATTCAACGGCGCTTCCCAGAAGAAACTGCCGAAGAAATCATCAGACTTAGCGAAGAAAAGATGCCGATCACACTACCAAAAGCCATTGTTGGGATCAAGGGATTAGCAGAACTGCCTGAAGATGATAAGAAACGGCTGATTTTCAAAGTCTCATTGGATTTATTATTCCAAATGCTCGTTGGTCCGACATCGCAAAATTATTTGCGCTTGTACAATGAAGGATTATTAGACGACAGCTTCGGTTTTGAATTTTCATTGGATCGTAGTTTTTATTTTGCAGATTTTGGCGGAGATAGTGAAGAACCGCAAAAGCTTGCGGATCGTTTGACTGAGATTTTGCAGGCCTTTGCCAGCGATTCAGAAGTTAATCAAGAAAATCTGGACTTATTAAAGAAAAAAATGTTGGGAAAATATTTCCAATCACTAAATTCGTTGGAATACGTTGCGAATCAATTTACGCAGTCGTTATTTGGCGAGTGGACACTGTTTGATATGCCAGAGATTATTCAAGCCATCGAATTGAAGGATATCTTGGCTGCCGGTGAATTATTTATCCAAGAAAAAGCCTTCACCCGATTTTATATGGAAAAAACGGTCAGTGTGGATTAAATCAGGAAAAAACGATTTGAAAACAAACGGAACAACGGCTGAGACGATGAGGATAGCTGTTTGAAAAAAAGCGGTTGGGTAAAGCAGATCTTTGTGCTGCTCTAATCGTCAAAAAAGTCTTAAATTTCGTTTCAGACTTACCGAAACGTTATCCTCAGCAAGTTTTTTTTATGGTATCCTTAGACATGTTGAAAGAAGCAAAAATTTCATTATTACGAACTAGGAGTAGAAAATTAAGTGGCTAGTATTAATATTGGAGAAACGTTACGCAAAGCCCGTATCGACAAAAAAATTAGTTTAGATGAACTGCAACAGCGTACAAAGATTCAGAAACGTTATTTGCTGGCGATTGAAGAAAATGAGTTTCAAGCATTGCCTAGTGATTATTATTTGCGGACGTTCATTCGACAATATGCTGATGAGGTAAAACTAGACAGTGATTATTTGATCGACGTGCTAGATGGTAAGGATCGGCCGTTGCCGTCTTATCCTGAGCTTGAAACAGTTGACGAGCTGAGAAAAAATAAACATGCTGAAAATCCTACCCATGCTCGTTTCAGAGCGACGCTGCCAATGATTTCTTTAGGTCTGGTAGCACTGGCCATTATTGCAGTGGTAGGTTATGTGACTTGGTTAGATCATCAAGAGACTGCTATTATTCCAGAAAATAGTTCTGTTCAAGTCGAGCGTTCCGGCGTTTCTTCATCGACAGAACAAGTTTCGTCTCAACCAGAGCAAACGACGGAGTCTTCTCAAAAGCAGGAAAAACCTCAAATGGCTTTTGCGATGGAATCAAACACAGCAAATGCCGCGACGATGAAAGTCGAGCATGCAGAAAAACCGTTAAAGATCACGTTCACTGGTAAACAGCGCGTGTGGGTCGGTGTGCAGATCAATGGTACTTTGACTTATCAATATACTTTGCAAGTAGGAGAGTCGCAAACAACGGAACTGCCTGCAGATACTGCACAAGCGGTCATTACAGTTGGGATGGCAAAATACGCAGAGATCAAAGTCAATGATCAAGCGCTTGATTTCCAACCGGGAGAGTCACTGTTGCAAAAAAATGTGACATTGAACATTGCCTATGCCGCTTGATGACGTGTTGAAGCAGCAAACAATTATCTGACGTGTTTTCAATAATCAAAGACGATCAGAACAATATATTTTTGCTGAAGAGAAACAAGTATATTAGTAAGAATTAGGAGGAAGTACAATGAATCTACCAAATAAATTGACCGTTGTTCGAATTTTTATGATTCCGTTATTTATGGTCATTGTTTTAGTCCCATGGGATTGGGGAACGCTGCAAGCTGGCAATACGAGTTTAGCAGTAACACAGTTAGTCGGAGCAATTATTTTTGCAATAGCTAGTTACACCGACCATTTAGATGGAAAAATCGCGCGTGCGCGGGGATTGGTTACTAATTTCGGGAAATTTGCGGATCCGCTGGCAGATAAGATGTTGGTGATGACGGCGTTTATTATTTTAGTAGAACAAGGAAAAGCCCCTTCTTGGGTAATCGCTATTATCGTTTGTCGAGAGTTAGCGGTAACTGGGCTACGGTTGTTGATCGTAGAACAAGGTGGCGGAGTTATGGCAGCAGCAATGCCTGGAAAAATCAAAACTGCCACACAAATGGTTGGGATCGTATTATTATACTTGAACAATGTGCCGTTTAATTTCATCGGCATTCCGATGGACCAAATCATGTTGTACATCTGCTTATTCTTTACGGTTTATTCAGGGTATGATTATTTTGCAAAAAACACAGCTCTTTTCAAAGGTTCAATGTAAGAAAAAAGCAAGAAAAAAACGGTCAGTGCGATGTGAAATTTGTCGCACCGATCGTTTTTTCTGTTATAGTTGAGGAAAAATGGCGTATGTTAGAAAGAAGAGAAAAAAATGAGAGCAGAGATCATTGCTGTAGGTACAGAACTTTTATTGGGACAAGTCGTAAATACAAACGCGACCTTTTTATCAGAAAAATTAGCGGATATGGGAATCGAGGTGTATTTTCACACAGTCGTAGGAGACAATCCTAAACGCTTGGAAGAATTGCTTCAATTAGCAGATACGCGCAGTGAATTGATTGTTTTATGTGGTGGCTTAGGACCCACAGATGATGATTTAACAAAAAATGTTTTAGCAGATCATGTAGGTGTGCCGCTAGTCCAAAATCAAGCTGGACTAGCAGCGTTGAATGAATTTTTTGAACAGCGTCAAAGTACGATGACGCCAAACAACTTGCGTCAGATCGAAACGTTGCAAGATGGAATCCCATTGCCGAATCGAACGGGACTAGCAATCGGTTGTTTATATAAAGGCGAGAAAAATAATTATATTTTACTACCGGGACCACCAAGTGAATTAAAACCGATGTTTTTAGAACAAGCGCGTCCGCTGCTGGAAAAAGAATTTCCAACAACGGAAAAATTAACGTCACGGGTTTTACGGTTCTTCGGGATCGGGGAATCGAAATTAGTGACCGATCTGGCGGAAATGATCGAACACCAATCCAATCCAACAATCGCTCCGTATGCTAAGCCAAATGAAGTAACACTGCGGATCACAGCTAAAACGGAAGATGCAATCTCGGCCAATACTTTATTAGATCAAGCAGAAGCAGAGATCCTAGCAAAAGTCGGTGAATTTTTCTATGGTTATGGAGAAGAAACTAGTTTAGTTGAAGTTGTAGTTGGACTTTTAAAAGAGAAGCAGGCGACGATCACTGCTGCTGAAAGCTTGACGGCCGGGGAATTCCAAGCTACTTTAGGAACGATCCCCGGTGTTTCTGAAGTCTTTCCAGGCGGATTCGTAACATATTCTTCAGCGACGAAAGCAAGTTTTTTAGGTATTGATTCAACAGTATTGGATCGTGTCGGAGTTGTTAGTGAAGAATGCGCGAAATTAATGGCGGAAGCAGCGCTGCAACTTGCTAAAACGGATTACGCTTTAGCATTTACCGGTGTAGCAGGTCCGGATGAACTAGAAGGCCAAGCAAAAGGGACCGTTTATATTGGATTAGCACAAAAAAATGGCGAAACGATCGTTACTAAAAATCACTTTACTCGCGACCGTTCATATATCCGTCACAGCTCCGTAATGAAAGGTTTGGATATGGTCCGTCGAACAATTCTAAATAAAAATTAAAAAACCGAATGTTTGTTCGCTTTTTGCTTGATTTTTTGATTTCAAACCGATAAACTAAGGATATTGAAAAAGCAATAATGATGTGACCGTATGATTGATGGAGATGAATGGCTGTGGATTTTTTTGACAAGATAGAAAAATCTACGGTAAGAATATCAAAATCATTTTTTTAAACGAAATAAATTACATCAAGAAATAGGAGGATCAGCTATTGGCTAATGATCGTAAAGCGGCTTTAGATGCTGCAATGAAGAAGATTGAAAAGAATTACGGAAAAGGTTCGATCATGAAATTAGGGGAAAAGATCGATCAACAAATTTCAACAATCCCAAGTGGCTCTTTGGCATTGGATGTCGCATTAGGTGTAGGCGGCTATCCTCGCGGACGGATCATCGAAGTGTACGGTCCAGAAAGTTCAGGTAAAACAACCGTTGCGCTTCATGCAATCGCAGAAGTGCAAAAACATGGCGGTACGGCAGCATTTATTGATGCCGAACATGCGCTGGATCCTCAATATGCACAACGTCTAGGCGTAAACATTGACGATCTATTACTTTCACAACCGGATACGGGTGAACAAGGGTTAGAGATTGCTGATGCCTTAGTTTCTAGTGGCGCGATCGATATCATCGTGATCGACTCTGTAGCAGCGTTAGTTCCCCGTGCGGAAATCGATGGCGAAATGGGCGACTCACACGTTGGCCTGCAAGCTCGATTGATGTCGCAAGCTTTGCGTAAATTATCAGGTTCGATCAATAAAACCAAAACGATCGCAGTCTTTATCAACCAAATTCGGGAAAAAGTCGGTGTCATGTTTGGGAATCCAGAGATCACACCGGGAGGACGCGCATTGAAATTCTATGCGACGGTTCGTTTAGAAGTGCGCCGTGCGGAACAATTGAAAAACGGAACAGATATCATTGGTAACCGGACGAAGATCAAAGTCGTGAAAAATAAAGTTGCGCCGCCTTTCAAAGTTGCTGAAGTCGATATCATGTACGGTTTAGGAATTTCACAAGAAGGCGAATTATTAGACATGGCAGTCGAACAGGACATTGTCGATAAAAGCGGTGCTTGGTATGGCTATAAAGAAGATCGGATCGGTCAAGGCCGTGAAAATGCGAAGAAATATCTTGCAGATCATCCAGAGATGATGGCAGAAGTTGCGAAACGTGTACGAGCAGCTTATGGTATTGGTGAAGAGCTGGAAACAGAAACGGATAAAAAAGAAGACGCTGGGCAAGAAGAATTGCCTTTAGAAGAATAAAAATAAAATTAACACTAATAACCTCGTGCTTTTGCGCAGTTATTAGTGTTTTTTTTGCACTATTTTGTACTAAATGGAAGCCGTGCATGGCTGAACGCGTCAAAAGAGAAATAAAGTTGACACGCTATCAGACAAACATTAGAATAAAGTTGTGTGACAAGCACATATGCAAGTAGGCATATTGATAATTTGACATTCGTTTATCAAAAAACTACAGATAGGTAAATAAGATAGTACGGAGGTGGATTTAATGTTAGTTCCTATTCTCCTCGCTATCATCGGTTTAATTGTCGGTCTTGGTTTGGGTTTCATGGCAGCGAAAGCACGTCATGAAAAGGAAATTGATGGGGCACAAAACACAGCTAGAGGGATCATTACGCATGCAAATAAAGAAGCGGAAACCTTGAAGAAAGAAGCTTTGTTGGAAGCCAAGGAAGAAAACCAGCAGTATCGCGCACAAGTTGAAAGTGAGTTGAAAGAAAGCAGACAAGAATTAAAATCACAAGAAAATCGCTTGCTTCAAAGAGAACAGACTTTAGATCGTAAAGACGACTCTCTCGAGAAGCGTGAGCACTCACTGGAAGAAAAAGAAACAAAAATCAGTGCTAGACAGCAATTAATTGACGAGCGAGAAAAAGATGTAGAACAACTAATTGAAGAACAACAAACAAAATTGGAACACGTCGCTGCTTTAACGAAAGATGAAGCAAAAGAAATAATCATGAAGACGACTGAAGAGGAATTGAACCATGAATTAACCGTTATGGTCAAGGAATCTGAACAACGCGCTAAGGAAGAAGCGGATCGCAAAGCGAAAAATCTTTTGGCGATGGCAATTCAACGTTGCGGTGCGGATGCTGTTTCTGAAACGACTGTTTCGGTAGTCACATTGCCAAATGATGAGATGAAAGGTCGCATCATTGGACGTGAAGGCCGTAACATTCGTACATTAGAGACGTTGACGGGAATCGATTTAATCATCGATGATACACCAGAAGCGGTTGTTTTATCCGGTTTTGATCCAATCAGACGGGAAATTGCCCGGATGACATTGGAAAAATTGATTCAAGATGGTCGGATTCATCCGGCTCGGATCGAAGAAATGGTTGAAAAATCTCGCAAAGAAATGGATGAACGTATTCGTGAATACGGGGAACAAGCGGCCTTTGAAGTGGGCGCCCACACCTTGCATCCAGACTTGATCAAGATTTTAGGCCGATTGCATTTCCGTACCAGCTATGGTCAAAATGTGTTGAATCACTCAATCGAAGTTGCTAAATTAACTGGTGTCTTAGCCGCAGAATTAGGCGAAAATGTTCAGTTAGCACAACGCGCAGGTTTGCTGCATGATATCGGTAAAGCGTTAGATCATGAGATCGAAGGCTCGCACGTTGAGATTGGGGCAGAACTTGCCGCTAAATATCGTGAAAACCCGGTTGTGATCAACGCGATCGCCTCTCACCATGGAGATACTGAAGCAACTTCAGTTATTTCTGTTTTAGTTGCTGCTGCGGATGCAGTGTCTGCTGCTAGACCAGGTGCACGGAGCGAGTCGCTAGAAAACTACATCCGTCGTTTAGAAAACTTAGAAAATATTTCAAATAGTTTTGATGGAGTAGAATCAAGCTTCGCCGTCCAAGCTGGACGTGAAGTTCGTGTTATGGTTAAACCAGAAGAAATCTCTGATTTGGATACGACTCGTTTAGTTCGCGATATTCGTCGCAGAATCGAAGATGAATTGGATTATCCAGGACATATCAAAGTGGTCGTTATTCGCGAAACACGAGCAACTGACTACGCAAAATAGACTAGTTGTGAATGAAACATTTAGTTTTGTAAAGAAATGAAGTTAAACGATTTCTTTACAAACTGTTTCAAAAATAGGATTCGTTTGTAGTTAAGAGGGGGTGTGACAAAAGTCTTGTCACATCCCCTTTTTTCTGGATAAATAAAGTTCAAATTTCATTGGAAGTAAGCTGGGAGTCCCTTTTTTTGTTACTGTTTCTCCAGTTAGTTTGGGATCGGAAGAACGGCTTTTTTTATTGGAGCTGCATTTAAAAGAATAGCTTCAAAACAAGAATTCATTTAAAATAGACTATAAGAAAAGAAAGAATGGGAGTAGAAGGATGACGACTATCAGTCGCTGGTTTAAACGCTATGCCACCTTGCTCAAAATTATATTCTTTGGAATTGTCTTATTTTTCGTTGCCAATCAAGTGAAAAATATTGCCCATGGAATGAGTTGGCAGACAGTTTGGCAAACAATTCAGCAACAAGACCATATCGCTTTATTTAGTATGTTTGGAATCGGGCTATGTGGTGTTCTGCCGATGCTTTTATATGATCATGTGGCGATCACAATACTTGAATCGACGGGACGGCCCCGGATGAATCGCAAAGAGTGGTTCGTTTCTGCATGGACTACGAATACAATCAATAACTTAGCCGGTTTTGGCGGAGTCGTCGGTGTGAGTCTGCGCTCAAGTTTTTACGGTAAAGGACTGGAAAAGAAAAAAGTACTGGCTGTGATTTCTAAGATCGCTATTTTCATGTTAGCGGGACTTTCGATCATGGCATTTATCACGTCTTTAGATCTGTTGTTTTTTCGAACGGAAAATTCATTTGTTCGTTATCGTTTTTGGCTGTTAGCCGGCGGCGCATTCGCACCGTTGCTGTTTTGGCTAGTTTATAGCCGCCGTCGCACGATATTCAAAGAATTTCGCCTGAAGCAGATCCTTGAATTGTATGTAGCTTCGCTAGGTCAATGGCTGGGCGCGTTGATGGTCTTTTTAGTCGTTGGTTACTTGATGGGCGTAGATCTGAATATCGGTGAAGTCTATCCAATGTTTGTGATCGCAACAGGGTTAGGAATGTTGACGATGGTGCCAGGTGGAGCAGGGACCTTTGATGTCATGATGATTTTAGGTCTTGGACATCTCGGATTAGATCAAAGTACCGCAGTAGTTTGGATCTTGTTTTATCGGATCTTTTATTACTTGATTCCTTTTATCACAGGAATCGTGATCTTTTTGACAAATACTAGTGTTAAAATGAATCGCTACTTTGATAATTTGCCGCGTGTACTTTCACAAAAAGTTGCCCATGTGATCATGGTCAGTGCTGTTTATTTTGCGGGGATCATGATGATCTTATTATCTACATTGACCAATTTATCTAACATCAGCCGGATGTTTCAAGTCTTGCTGCCGTTTTCTTTTGATTTTTTGGATCAGACATTGAATTTATTGATTGGATTTTTACTGTTAGGATTTGCACGAGGGATCTCGCAAAAAGTGAAGCGGGCGTTTTGGCCGACGATTTTGTTATTAATCTTTGGAATTATCAATACTGTCGCACGGACTGCCTCGATTCGGCTGATCGTCGTGTACTTGGTGATTTTATTGGTCGTTTGGCTGTCACGGCGGGAATTTTATCGTGAACGATTTGTTTATTCTTGGGGTGCGTTAGTTTTTGATGGTATCTTGTTTGGTTTGTTGTTTGTTTTTTATGCGGTAGCGGGATACCATAGTGGTCAAATCTGGAGTACCGAACGCTTAACAACAAAATATTTTGCTTTTCCTTCAGGCGATATCTGGTTTTCAGGGTTGGTCGGCTTGATTTTATCTATTTTATGTTTGGCACTTTTGTATCAATATTTGACGCAAAGCGAGACGAAACTAGGCGATCTTTGGGATGAAAAACGGTTCAACTATTTGATCAATCGTTATGGAGGAACACCAGCGAGTCATTATTTGCGGGTGTCTGGGTATCAGTATTTTTATTATCAAGAAAATGGGAACGATCAAATTATTTTTGGCTTCCAAACACGGGCCAATAAATGTTTCGTATTAGGTGATCCCGTAGGAAATCCTGAGAAGTGGCAAGCGGCCACATTTGCTTTTATGGAACATGCCGACAAACTTGGTTATCAGCTGGCGTTCTATAAGATATCGGAAAAATATGTGCTGCTGTTACACGATTTAGGTTTTCATTTTGATAAGATCGGTGAGACCGGAGTTACTGATTTCACACGTCACGAGCACGATGTTTTTTCTGATCGTTTTGAATTTAAACGCTTGGCGAATGAAGGCTATCAATTTATTTATTTTGAAAAGTTGCCGGAGGAAGTCTTTGAAGAACTAGAAGAGATTTCAGATGAGTGGTTGAATGGAGAAAAAGAGAAATGTTTTTCAGTGGGACTTTTTAACCGCGCCTATATCGAGACTAGCAATGTCGGAATCGCACGGGACCCGCAAAATCGAATCGTTGGCTTTATTACTGAACAACCGGTCAATCAAGAAAAGGCTTCATTTGATCTTTTACGTTTTCGAAACGATGTTCCCAATGAGTTACCGACTTTCTTGAAATTGCATTTGATGGATGAATTGAAAGAACAAGGGTATCGGGAAGTGTATCAAGGAATGGCGCCGTTAGCAAAAGTCGGAGAGACTTCGTTTGCCTTTTTGGGTGAGCGAATCATGAATTTGATCTATAAATATGGTCATTCAATCTATGCTTTTCAACAAGTGGCAGAAGAAAAGACCGTCTATGTCGATCGTTGGCGGCCGCGCTACTTTGCTTATATGAAAGACAGCAGCTTCTTATTTTCTGCTTTGCAGTTACTGTTGCTAATCGGTCGAGGAAAAAACAAGGGAGTGACCATTTCAGAAGAAATGATCGAACTTTAAAAAAGACGAGCCGCGGCTCGTCTTTTTTTTGCTAATCAATGGCGATGGAGTTGCCTTTTTTCTCTTCATGAGGAGCTTTAGGCAATTTCAAAGTAAGTACGCCATTTTCAAATTTTGCGTTGATTTGTTCTGCAAGAATATCTTTGACGACAAATTGCCGACGATAAGCACTACTGGAACGTTCTCTGCGAACAAACCGACCATCGTCTTTGACTTCGTTTTCTGTAGTATGTTCAGCATCAATGGACAACAGGTCATTGTTATAGTGTACAGAAATCTCTGATTTTTCAAATCCAGGCAAGTCTGCTTTCACTTCATAGTGATCATCCAAATCCCGAATATCGACGCTCATTTTTCGATCTTCCCAAAACGTGTTCATCAGTTTTCCAACTAAATCTTCGCCATCCAACCAATCATTCTTCGGTAGTAAATTCATACACTATTCCTCCTAAATTATAATTTTTTGGATCTTATGGAAATCGGTTCTTACTAGAAATTTTGGAGCGTGTTGCAGTGCTGATGACAGCCCTTTCTTTAATAATAAAATCTCAGCTAAAAATATTCAAATTATTTGAAGCGTCTATGCTAAAATGAATTATCTATACATTTATTATGGGCTGTGATAGAATCGTCTAATGAAAAATTTGAACGGGTGAGAAAATGGAAATTATGGAGAAAGCCCCAGCGAAGATTAATTTAGGCCTCGACATTTTAGGCAAACGACCGGATGGGTTGCATGAGTTGGCGATGGTTATGGCGAGTATCGATCTAGCAGATCGTTTGTACTTAGAAGAGATTCCTGAAGATAAAATCATCATTGAGACCAATAAGGCTTTTTTGCCCACGGATAAAAAGAACCACGTTTATGAAGCGTTGGAATTAGTCAAAGAACGTTTTGATATAAAAAAAGGCCTGCAAGTCAAAATTCATAAGGAAATTCCAGTGGCAGCCGGCTTGGGAGGCGGTTCAACAGACTCAGCGGCGGCTTTGCGTGCAGTTAATCGTTTATGGAACCTAGGGTTGTCGATCGAAGAATTAGCTTGCCTTGGTGCCGAGGTTGGTTCAGACGTTCCTTATTGTGTTTATGGTCAAACGTCATTGGTAGAAGGCTTCGGCGAAAAAGTAACACCGCTTGCACCAATGCCCCAGTGCTGGGTTGTGGTAGTCAAGCCGCGGATGAGTGTGTCGACTCGAACGATTTTTGCTAAAATCGTGATGGAAGATTTATATCATCCAGACATTGCAGCGCTTGTTTCTGCTATTGAAGAAAATGATTATCAGAAGATGACTGAAAACTTGGGTAATTCTATGGAAGTCGTGACGATCAAAAAGCATCCAATTATCCAGCAGTTAAAAGATCGAATGCTGAAATATGGCGCAGATGCGGCAATGATGAGCGGTAGTGGTCCGACGGTTTATGCCTTGTGTCACAAATACTCGCGCGCCAAGCACGTATTTAATGCGTTAAAAGGGTTTTGTGAGGAAGTTTATCTTGTTCGTACATTGAAGTAGATCCTGCGGGGTCTGCTTTTTTAATAGACTGTTTGTTTCAGTTAAGTCGAAGTCGGGAAAACGAAAGTTGACAGCGATGTTCAAAAAATAAATGATCTGTTGGACCTTCAAGTAGTCTGCTTCAAAAAACGAATTTTTATTGAGTATAAATCAGCGATTAAATAACGCGATACAGATTTTAAAACGGATACAGGTTTCGTTATACATATGAATGAAATGTCATCTATATTACGGTTTATCACGTTTATGGCGACTTAAATCGTAAATTTTACGGTTTGTGTTGACGGATAGAAAAACATCTGTTAAATTAATTCTTGTCTTAAAAAGCGAAGAGAAGGTGTGTAGATAAATGAAAATGCAAAAAGGACTACTTTTATTAGGAACTGTGTTAGTATCAATCTTGCTGACTGCTTGCGGCAGCGAAGAGAAAAAAGAGGCATCAGCTGATGATAAGATTCAAGTAATGACGACTTTTTATCCCATGTATGAATTTACCAAAGAAGTAGTGGGCAATAAAGGAGACGTGGAACTGTTGATTCCAGCGGGGACTGAACCGCACGATTTTGAACCTTCTGCCAAAGACTTGGCAAAAATTTCAGATTCAGACGTATTTGTGTATAATAGTCCAGAACTAGAAACATGGACAGAAAACCTGACTGATACGATCGATACTGACAAGACGAAGATCATCCAAGCGGCAAAAGAGATCGAGTTGATGGATGGTGCAGAACACGACCATGAAGACGATCACGACCATGACGATCATGATCATGAACACGAACTAGATCCGCATGTTTGGTTAGATCCAGCATTAGCAATCAAAGAAGTTGAAACGATTCGTGATCAATTAAGTAAAAAATATCCTGATGATCAAGCAACATTTGAAAAAAATGCTGCAAGTTATATCGATGAATTAAAAGCATTGGATGCTGAGTACCAAACAGCTTTTAAAGATGCGAAAAACAAAACATTCGTAACGCAGCATGCGGCTTTTGGGTATTTGGCAAAACAATATGGGCTAACACAAGAAGCAATTTCTGGGGTTTCACCAGATCAAGAACCGTCACCAAGTCGCTTGAGCGAATTGAAGCATTATGTCGACGATCATCAAGTCGAAGTGATCTATTTTGAAGAAAATGCTTCATCAAAAGTTGCCGAAACACTGTCTAAAGAAACTGGTGTAAAATTAGCAGTATTGAATCCGTTAGAAAGTTTGACGGAAAAACAAATCAAAGCTGGCGAAAATTATCTCTCTATTATGCGTGAGAATTTAACAGCATTGAAGCAAGCGATCCATTAATAGTAGTAGGAAAACGGATGCCAGTTCTTCTTTGTTCAATGGACAAGGACAGGAATCTTTTGAAAAAAGTGTACTTAGAGAAATGGCAGACTCGATCGTGTGGTCTTTTTCATTCATTGAAAAAGACCACGTTAGTAGGAAAAAGGGGAGACGAAAATGTCGTATATCGAGGTGGAAGATCTTTCGTTTTATTATGACAATGAGCCGGTTTTAGAAAATGTGTCTTATCACGTAGATCCGGGTGAGTTCGTCATTTTAACTGGAGAAAATGGTGCCGCAAAATCGACATTGATCAAAGCGACATTAGGTTTATTAAAACCGACTAGCGGGAAAGTAACGATCGCTAAAAAAAATGCTCAAGGTAAAAAATTGAGTATCGGCTACATTCCGCAACAAGTAGCGTCATTCAATGCTGGGTTTCCCAGCACAGTTTTAGAACTGGTATCATCTGGCCGTTACCCGCAAGGCAAATGGTTCAAAAAATTATCTGCACGTGACCATGAGCATGTTCAAAAAGCATTAGAATCGGTGGATATGTGGAATATGCGTCATAAAAAAGTCGGAGAATTATCTGGTGGACAAAAACAACGGATCAGTTTGGCGCGTTTATTTGCTAAAGATCCTGATTTATTGATCTTGGATGAACCGACAACTGGGATGGACGAAAAATCACGGAATGACTTTTATGAATTATTGCGGCATAGTGCGCATGCACATGATAAAAGTATTTTAATGATCACTCACGATCATGAAGATACAAAAAAATATATCGATCGTCATATTCGATTGGTGCGAAAGGAGAATTCCAAATGGCGTTGCTTTCATATGAGTTCATGAGACGAGCCTTTCTAGCCGCGATTTTTATTGCTGGAATCGCGCCAATGCTGGGAGTCTTTCTAGTTATTCGCCGCCAGTCTTTGATGGCAGATACGTTGTCACATGTTTCGTTGGCTGGGGTCGCGTTAGGATTTTTCTTGAATTTAAATCCTACGGGAACGACATTGCTTGTCGTTGTGATTGCGGCGATCATCATGGAGTATTTGCAAAATATGTACCGCTCTTATTCTGAGATATCGATCGCAATCTTAATGGCAGCTGGTTTAGCTGTAGCATTGGTATTGATGAGCTTAGCACCGGGAAATTCCGCTGTCAGCATCCAATCGTATTTATTTGGTTCGATCGTGACGATCACGCAACAACAAGTTATTTTCCTAGGAATTTTATTTGTTTTAGTCGGCATCTTGTTCTTGTTGTTCAAGCGTCCGATGTATGTATTGACGTTTGATGAAGATATCGCTGCTGTAGACGGTTTGCCGATTCGTATGATGTCGATGATCTTTAATGTAGTGACTGGAATTGCGATTGCGATCATGATTCCGATTGCCGGCGCGTTATTGATTTCTGCGATTATGGTATTGCCAGCTGCGATTGGCATGCGAGTAGGAAAAAGTTTTAATATTGTGATCTTAGTCAGCGTTCTTGTCGGATTCATTGGGATGATCGGTGGATTGACCAGTTCTTATTATTTAGACACGCCGCCAGGAGCGACGATCACACTTGGTTTTATCTTATTGTTCTTAATACTCAACGGAATTCGACAATTACGGATAATGATCCAACGAAAACAAGCACAAAAATAGAGGAAAGCGAAAGCTTTTCCTCTTTTTTTGTGGAATAATTAATAAACTCCGAACTTTTACACTTTAAAATGAGAAAATGCTCGAATTTTATCAACTAAACCCTTATAATGGGAAACGATAAATCAGAATGTGTTGTCAATGTCCTTTGCTCGCAAGGGGAAAGCAATGACAGACAGTGAGAATCAGAATTGTTTTTCGCGCTGAAAAATAATTATACTAAAATGAAATAGGAGTGAATTACGTGAAAGTGCGTCGAAGCGAACGATTAATCGACATGACACAATATTTGTTGGATCATCCACACGACTTGATCCCATTGACTTTTTTTGCAGCTAGATATGATTCGGCGAAGTCTTCAATCAGTGAAGATTTAGCCATTGTTAAAAAGACTTTCAGAGAACGAGGAACAGGATTTTTAGAAACAATTCCTGGTGCTGCCGGCGGTGTCGTTTTTACACCGAGTATTACGGATGAAGAGGCGCAAGAATATATCGAATCTTTAGCTGAACGTCTATCAGAGGAAGATCGTTTATTGCCAGGCGGGTATGTGTATTTATCTGATATGTTAGGACAACCCGACTTATTACGTAAAGTTGGTCGAATCATTGCAGCTCAATATTTAGATAAAAAAGTTGATGCAGTTATGACGGTTGCGACAAAAGGCGTACCAATCGCCCAAGCTGTTTCTTATTATTTGAATGCGCCGTTTGTGATCGTTCGACGTGATTCTAAAATCACGGAAGGCTCAACAGTTAGTGTGAATTATGTTTCAGGATCTTCTGAGCGGATAGAAAAAATGGAGTTGTCAAAACGCAGCTTGAAACGTGGTTCAAAAGTCTTGATCGTGGATGACTTCATGAAAGGCGGCGGGACCGTCAACGGCATGAAGAGCTTAATTGAAGAATTTGAAGCCGAGCTTGTAGGGATCACAGTCTTTGCTGAATCTAAGTTTAAGGGCGAACGTGCCATCGACGACTACAACTCATTATTATTTGTGCAAGATGTTGATACAAGCACAAAAACAATTACGGTTGTACCCGGCAACTGCTTTGATAAATAGCTGAAAGAAATGCTAAGCTGGTTGGATTCTTTTTTACAAAGAGTCTAACCGGCTAGCCTTTTTTGCGTCAGGCTAGTAAAATAATAAAAGACAAAAGTAAATAATCATTAAATCAAAATAGACTGCCAGTTCAACTTTGTGTAGTGTAGTAGTGAACTGGTATACGGAATGAAAATCAGAGATAGTTTTATCAGAAAATTATTTCATTAAAATGAATGAGGATGCCAGTTCCACTTTGTGTAGTATAGTAGTGGAATGGTATACGGAATGAAAATCAGAGATAATTTTATCAGAAAATTATTTCATTAAAATGAATGAGGAGTGACTTCTTTTGGAAAATCGTTATGCGATTATTTTAGCAGCGGGTAAAGGGACCCGAATGAAATCAAAGTTATATAAAGTCTTGCATTCGGTTGCAGGAAAACCGATGGTGGAACATATTATCGAACGAGTAATCGAAACACAGCCGACTGAGATCGTAACAATTGTTGGACATGGTGCAGAAATGGTCAAGGAACAGTTGGGCGAGCGCAGCGAATATGCGCTGCAAGCGGAACAATTAGGAACGGGTCATGCGGTCATGCAAGCTGCTGAATTTTTAAAAGGAAAAAAAGGAACGACCTTAGTTATTAGCGGAGATACACCGCTGCTTACAACGCAAACGTTGAATAATCTATTTGATTATCATCAAGGAAAAAAAGCGAGTGCAACGATCTTAACGGCTCACGCAGAGGATCCAACCAGTTATGGCCGAATCTTACGGGATCATGTTGGTATCGTGAAAAAAATCGTCGAACAAAAAGACGCGACAGCGGAAGAAGCACGTGTACAAGAAATCAATACGGGAACGTATTGTTTTGATAATGAACAGTTATTTGCAGCGTTGGAAAAAATTGGTACGAATAATGCGCAAGGCGAATATTATTTAACGGATATCGTTGAAATTTTAAAAAATGAAGGCCAAACAGTTGCGGCTTATCAAACAGATGATTTTGAAGAATCAATCGGTGTGAACGATCGGATCGCTTTAGCCACGGCTAATGAGATCATGCGTCGCCGTATCAATCGTCAACATATGGTCAATGGGGTGACATTTATTGATCCAGCAACGACGTATATTGATGCTGGGGTTGAGATTGGTTCTGATACAATTATTGAACCGGGTGTACTGATCCAAGGAAATACCGTGATCGGTTCAGATTGTATCATCGGAGCTCATTCAAAAATTGTGGACAGCACGATCGAAGATGCGGTGGAAATCAAAGCGTCTGTTTTAGAAGAAGCTATTGTACGCAAAAATGCGGATGTCGGTCCGAACGCGCATTTACGTCCGCAGGCAGAAATTGGCGAAAATGCGCATATCGGTAATTATGTAGAAGTGAAAAAAGCGACGATTGGCGAAAATACCAAAGTTGGCCACTTAACTTATGTCGGGGATGCAACACTTGGCAAAGACATCAATGTCGGCTGCGGCGTTGTATTTGTCAATTACGATGGCAAAAACAAACATCATACAACTGTGGGTGACCACGTGTTCATCGGTTCTGGAACAAATATTATCGCACCGGTCACGATTGCAGACAACAGCGTGACGGCGGCGGGTTCAACGATTACAGAAGACATCGCTGCTGGCGATATGGCGATCGCGCGTGCACGTCAAATAAATAAAGCCGGCTATGCCAACCGGTTGCCATTCTAAGGGAAATCTCTTGATTTCTTAAATGGAAATGACTAGTATTTTATTTGAAATGGTATATAATCGATAACGTATGTTTAAAAAGAAAGTGGAGGTCCCCATGTCGAAACATTATTTTGATCCAAGATTGAAAATTTTTGCTTTGAATTCAAATCGTCACTTAGCTGAGAAAATTGCCGAAGAGGTTGGTGTTGAGCTAGGAAAAAGTTCAGTAAACCAATTTAGTGATGGTGAAATTCAAGTAAACATTGAAGAAAGTATTCGTGGCTGCCATGTCTATGTGGTTCAGTCAACAAGTAGTCCTGTAAATGATAATCTAATGGAACTTTTGATTATGATTGATGCTTTAAAACGGGCGAGTGCAAAAACAATCAACGTCGTAATGCCTTATTACGGTTATGCTCGTCAGGATCGTAAAGCACGTGCACGGGAACCAATCACGGCTAAACTTGTTGCTAATATGATTGAAAAAGCTGGTGCAACACGGCTATTGACTTTAGATTTGCATGCTTCTCAAATTCAAGGATTTTTTGATATCCCTGTGGATCATTTAATGGGTGCACCATTGATTGCTAATTATTTCTTGGAAAATGGAATTTACGGCGATGATGTTGTTGTCGTATCCCCTGACCACGGCGGCGTAACGCGCGCACGTAAATTGGCAGAATTTTTAAAAGCACCGATCGCGATCATCGACAAACGTCGTCCGAAAGCAAACGTTGCTGAAGTAATGAATATTATCGGAAAAGTCGATGGCAAAACTTGTGTCATCATCGATGATATGATCGATACAGCGGGTACGATCACACTAGCTGCAAATGCGTTGAAAGAAGCTGGCGCAAAACAAGTCTATGCTTCATGTACGCATCCTGTTTTATCTGGTCCAGCAATGCAACGGATCCAAGATTCAGCCATCGAACATTTAGTTGTGACGGATTCAATCTACTTATCTGATGAACGTAAAATCGATAAAATTGATGAAATCAGTGTTGGTGAATTGATGGGCGATGCGATCAAACGGATCCACGAAAACAAACCAGTTAGTCCATTATTTGAAACACCTAAAAAATAGTTCTATCCAATAGGTACTCCATGCGGGGTACCTATTTTTTTGTACGGTTAGTCCAATTTTTGTAATTTCTGTTGCTTAAGTCGGATAAATTATTTTTAAAGGATTTTATAAGGATATGTCGACAAAGACGAGAGAGGAATTTTGTTTTGAGTCAACAAAAAAAGAGCTCATCGGTGGGTGGCCGATGAGCAAAGGAGTTAAAAAATGAAAAAGTGTTAGGGTTGTTTGTTGGTATGTTTATATAATAGCAACTAAATATGAATTATTTGTGAACGAAGTTTGTCAAAAAAATTAAAAATTATTAAAGAAAATGCAATTTAATTGGATAAGTAAATAATGCAGAAAAAGAGCTCATCGGTGGGTGGCCGATGAGCAAAGGAGTTAAAAATGAAAAAGTGTTAGGGTTGTTTGTTGGTATGTCTATATAATAGCAACCAGTTGTGAATTATTTGTGAATGAAGTTTGGCATAAAAACAAACTAATTTTAAAGAAAATGGAAGATCTTTCGGCTGTCGAGCGGATAAAAAAAGAACCCATCGGTGGGTGGCCGATGAGTAAAGGAGTTAAAAAATGAAAAAGTATTAGGGTTGTTTGTTGGTATGTCTATATAATAGCAACTAGTTATGAATAAAATGTGATGAAAGAATAGCGAAACTATTAATTATCAAAAATTGTGCTGAAGCGCTAAAAAGATGCACAAATTTATCAAAAAAAGAGTGTGACAAAAATTTTGTCACACTCTTTTCTTATTTCTTGAAGCTAGTGATTTCTATTCGTAGACTCGATTCTTTTTGTCGTAAATACTACGCAGATCTAAATACAAGGAGATAAGTTCGCTCTTCGTATAAGGAAAATCCAGTTGAAATAATGGAATATTTGGTTTTTCTTTTTTCAGCAGAGAAGAAGTGCTGATAATCAAATCATAATCATCTTTTAAGGAAATATCATACGGCTCCGCATCGATAAAGCGCAGATCTTCTAAGAAACGATACAGTTCGCGAACGAAGATCGCGTTGTGTTCTAAGGCGATTCCGATTTTTAGATTATGTGTATAAGGAAACTGATTGAAATATGGCAACAATAATCGTTTGAACGCTCGTGTAATCAATGGATGAACGGAACTGATAAAGCTGTAAGACGGATTGTCTTTTGCCATTTGGATAAAATTTTGGATATTTTGGAATAAAATATATTCTCCGCGCGTTTGTTTCTCATTTGGATCCATTACTAGATCGATGATATTTGGAAACGGCTGCCGGAAAATAAAGTAACCGAAAGTGATATTCAACAGATTACCAATGACTAATGGATCATCCATTATTTCTGTTCGATCAGGGAACAATGCTTTTTTCGCAAAATTACGAAACTCCATGACAAAGTCGTTCACGGGATTTTGTCTAGCATCAAAATCAAGCAATGTTTGTTTTAAACTTTGATCCTCACGAATCGTATAGAATGGCGCAAAATGTGCTAAGAAATAAATAAAGCTAGCTTCGCCTTTCAATTGACGCGTCGTCATAGGGACATCGATCAACTCACGCAATGAAGTAAAATCATAATATGAATTGTCTTTCATCAAGAAATTATAGCGCGGATCGTATTTGACAAATTTTTTATTTTTGATGCGGGTCAAATCGATAGCAGCGAACAATCTAAGCTCTTGCGTACCAAAATAGGTCCGTGACAGCGGGAAATAATCTTTATAACTGTCGACCAGCCGACTCAATTGATGCGGCTCAACGTTTACTGGACACTCGATCCCGCGGGTTCCAAGCCACAGAAGGTCAAACAAAGCCAACCGAATCAAGCGTTCGTCACCAGACATACCGGCTTCGGTATAAGTAAAACGAATGTTGAAACGTTTCAAATGTTTTTTTAGTTTATCGATCTTACGGGAAACGGTGGAGCGGCTCACGAAGTATTTCTCGCAAAACTGTTCGATCGTGGGTTCTTCTTCATTCAAGAAATATAGAATAAATTGAAAAGGTACCGCTTGTTTCAGCAAGTGATAACGGTACTCATCAATCGAAGCATTCAAATTTTCCAGGTTTACTTTACCTGCCCGCATCATGATCGTTTCATAATTTGGCCGAATCTCTGCTAATTCTTGATCTATTTCATTTAATTCGATAACACTTTGTTGATAATTTAAATCTAAGTCTTCTGACAATTGGCTGATCGCCAAAACTTTTTTAGTCGATTGGTTCAAGTATTTAAAGATACTAAAACGTAAGAGGAGCGACGTATCAAACATAAGTTCCTCGTATAACATCTTTTTTCCCCCTTTATTAAATAAGGTTATTAATCTGAATTATTTTAAGTATATTCTCTTATATTGTACTTTATTTACATAAACCTGTCAGTTATTAATTGATAAAGAGCCGGTAAAATTATACAAGAAAAAATAATTTTCATGCTCTTCTAAGAAAGAACGCAAAAAACGACCAGCTTGCGATTGATAGCGTTTCTGAACAAGGAAATTGTGTTCATTTTTCTTATTTTTATCCAGGTTATTTGAACACTCACGCGTGTTATTGTTGTATATTATTAAAAAACGCGACAGAAGGAGCCCCTGTCGCGTTTTTTTAAGGTTGTGGATGCAATACTCGATGTAAGAATTCTTTGGTTCGGGCTTCTTTCGGATGAACAAAGATGTCTTCTGAGCTACCTTCTTCGGCAATAACGCCTTTATCCATGAAGATTACCCGATCAGAAACCTCTTTGGCAAAAGCCATTTCGTGAGTGACGATCACCATCGTTAAGCCGCTTCCAGCTAACTTTTTCATGATTTGCAATACATCGCCGACCATTTCTGGATCAAGTGCAGAAGTTGGTTCGTCAAACAACATTACTTCCGGGTTCATCGATAAAGCACGTGCAATCGCGACCCGTTGTTTTTGTCCGCCGGAAAGTTGTGCAGGTTTGGCATCGATAAAACGATCCATACCAACTTTCTCCAAGTTTTCCAATGCGATTTTTTTGGCTTCGGCTTCTTTTCTGCCTAAGACAGTCATTTGCCCACTCGTACAGTTTTGCAAAACATTCATATTGTTGAAGAGATTGAATGATTGGAAAACCATTCCTAAATGCGTCCGGTATTTTGGCAAGTTATAACCGGGTGTTAAAACATTTTCTCCTTGGTACATGATTTTTCCGTCAGTCGGTGTTTCTAATAAGTTGATGCAACGCAGCAGCGTCGATTTACCAGAACCGGATGCACCGATGATGGTCACGACTTCTCCTTTGTTGACGTTCATGCTGATATCTTTTAAGACGAGATTATCGCCGAAACTTTTTTTCAGATGTTCAATTTCAATGATACTGCTCATAATGATCCTCCTTATACGATTCAATCAATCATTTCTGCTGAAACTTCAGCTGTTCACTAAATCCAAAGCAACATTTACCAATTAAAATGGATGAAAATTAGTTGTCTTCAACTGCTGCGTCAGTATCGTCTAAACGAACATAGGCAGAAGGACCATCCATTTTCTTCTCAACTGCCCGCAGGATACGAGAAGCTGTGAATGTTAAGACGAAGTAAATCACACAAATGATGAAATATGTTTGGAAGAACATGTAGTTTGTTCCCGCTGCTGATTTACCTTGGAAGAACAATTCGGAAACAGAGATGATACTCAATACGGAAGTATCTTTGATATTGATGATCAATTCATTCCCCGTTGCCGGCAAGATATTGCGCAATACTTGCGGTAAAACGACTTTGCGCATCGTTTGCCCGTGAGTCATACCAATTGCATGAGCGGCTTCAAATTGTCCTTGATCAACGGCGAAGATCCCACCGCGAACAATTTCAGACATATAGGCACCCGTATTAATAGAAACAATGAACAAAGCGGCTGCTATCCGATTCAAATCGATCCCAAAAGCCATCGCGATTCCGTAGTAGATCACAGCGGATTGAACGATCATCGGCGTTCCGCGGAAAATTTCGATATAAGCATTCAACAACCAGCCGAAAACTTTTTGCAGTCCGCGTTTTGCGCGGTTCGCTGATTCGGGAATTGTCCGAAAGACGCCGACTAATAATCCAATCAATGTTCCGACGGTCGTACCAACGATTGCCAGCAATAAAGTTACACCGGTTCCACGTAAGAACATCGAACCATTTTGTTTTAAGATACGAACAAAAACATTTTCTTTTTTACCAGTCGAACTTTCTGTTTCATCTGCTGCTGGTTGATCTTTGATTGCTTGGTCCATGATATCGACCCGATCATCTTGTGAGATTCCAGCTAAAATTTGGTTCACTTGCGCGATGTCCGTATCGCCTTTACGCATACCGACTGAAACTTGAACATCTTCTGGATTTGTTTGGAAGCCGTTTGCTTCATCGAATTCCACCATTTTTAGATCTGGGTTAACACTTTCAGCTGTCACACCTTCAGGACGTTCGCTGACATAACCATCGATCGTGCCAGATTCTAAAGCGACCCGCATCGCTGGAAAATTATCCATCGCACCTTGTTTTTTCACATCAGGGATCTGCGGAATTACATCATAATGAAACGTACTTAATTGTGCAGTAATTTTTGCACCAGCAAAATCTTTAATAGAAGTCGCTTTTGCATAAGTTGTATCTTTGCGTGTAACGATGACTAGTTGTGATTCATAATAAGGATCAGAAAAATCAACTTCTTTGCGACGCTCAGCAGTTGGCGACATCCCAGCGATGATGGCATCGATTTTGCCTGATTGCAAGGCAGGCAGCAGACCATCCCATTCGGTTTTAACAACGACTAGTTTGCGATCCATTTTCTCGGCGATCTTTTTCGCCATTTGAACATCATAGCCGCTGGCATATGCTTTGTCTCCTTGAATTTGTACAGCACCATTTCGATCATCTTTTTGCGTCCAGTTGAACGGTGCATAGCCAGCCTCCATTCCGACACGTAATTCTCCGTCAGGTGTTTTTTCGTCAGCCTGCGTGATCAGCGGTGCGCCTAAAAATGCGACAAACAATGCGACAAGTGCGACAACTGAAGCTTTTCTTTTATTCATAATTTTTCCCTTTCTTGAAATGACGAGATTGGGTAAGGGTGATTTTGAAAATCTGCAACAAAAAAAGCCGCCGATTTGAATATAAGGCCGCTTGCAGATAATAAGAAGATGGTATCCCCTCTCACAAAAACATAGCGCAACTTAGCATCACTGCTAAGACAGTCCGCAAGTTATTTGCTTGCGTCCCAACATACAGAACAAAGAGAATCCTGCATATTTCGGCGAAACTTCCTAGACCTATCTCAACGTGTCTCTACACTCCATAGGGTTAATAAGGTTCGCGACCTCTACCTCATTGTACTGAGGCATCTCGTATTCAGTTATTATGTTTCACAGTCTAAAGGCTAAAAATGAAAAAGTCAATGGAAACCATTTGAAATGAATAAAAAAATGTTTCATTTTTTTAATTAATATTAATTTATTTAATTAAAAAGACTAAAAAAGTCCGTTTTTCGAATTTTTTTGGCAAGATATAGCTGATAAATTTAATGGTTAATGATAGGGTTATGTATTGCAATACATCTATCCAAAATGGTTTTGGTACAATCAAATGAATTTTTGAAACGTAAATTGTACTGAAGAACAGTCGATAATAAAACGGTTACAACCTATACTTTAGTCAGGAGGTGAGGAGAAAGTGAATTACAAGATAAGCTATCTCCTATCCAACAATTTTAATCGTTACGTAACATTAAAAGAAGCGACACAACAAACCGGTTTATCTGCTAGAGAGATCGCGACTCAATTGGCAGAATTAAATTTGACTATGGAGTCAATTGTTGGTACCGAAGAACAACAAGTATTTATCACACCGATAACGACAGAACAATGGACTAAAAAGCTCGTGAATGCAACACAAGAGTATTTTGTATATTCTGAAGAACAACGGCAGGCATTAATTTACTTGCTAAGTTACTCTGCTTTTGAAGAATTATCACTTTTTCACTTTCAGGATTTTCTAGAGATCTCGAAGGGGACGGCAATTGCCGACGTTAAGAAACTTCGTAAACATTTAATTACACAAAAAATTGAGCTTGTTTATTCCAGAAAAGAAGGTTTTTTTCTAGCTGGAGATGAATTAGAAATTCGTCGTGTTGCACAAAATTATGTTGCACGCCTAGTACAAGATACTGTTGGTAAATTTGGTTTATTTTACTGGTTGAATCAATTTGATCTGACGCTTTATGCCAAAATACGTGATGTGATTCAAAAACAGACAAGTGAGCTGGGACTGACTATTGTACCTAGCCGGATCGATGAAGTTAGTTTATTGATTGGGTTATCCTACAAACGGATCCAACAACAGTATTTGATTGATCTAGCTGATCTGAATCTTTTACAATCATTAACAGTTTATCAAGCTAGTAAGAATTTCTTTCAGATCTTTTTTAATGGAGGAAGCCCAGATGAAGTAGGATACATGACAATTGTACTGATGACCATCGTACAAGGTGAAATTCGTGATTTACAATTAGATTTTTTGCTGAGTTGCTCAGCTGAAATAATCCATCGTATGGAGAATTATTCGGCAATTCGATTTTCAAACTTCCGAGAATTGTTAATGAACTTATTTTATCATCTTGTTCCAGCATATTTTCGGATTCATTTTGGCTTTTATTTACCCAATGTTTTAATTCAAAATATTCAAATGGATTATCCAGAGATTTTTGATTTCACAAAAAAAGCTCTAGCTCCGCTAGAAAAAGTTATGAAACAAAAAATTCCAATCGAAGAAGTTGGTTTCTTTTCAATTTTATTTGGCGGAGAGATTACGAATCAACAAGCTGAGGCGGTTGAAAAAGAAATACGAGCATTGATTGTTTGTCCAAGTGGAATTAGTTCTTCATTAATTTTACAAACAGAATTAAAAAAAATGTTCTCAACTATTCATTTTCAGGAAGCGAGTTCGGTGAATCAATTGCAGAGTGTTTCGGAAGAAGAGTACGATGTAGTTTTCTCAACGATTCCTTTAGATAATAGTAAAAAACGTGTCTACCTTGTCAAACCATTGATGTCGCAATTAGAAAAAAATCAATTGATCAATCAAGTTCAGGAAGAGTTGCTTGTTCCCGGTTTTTCAATGCCCAGCGCTGAGGAAATCATCAAAGCGTTAAGTCCATATATTGACTTGAAAAAAGGTGTGACAGAGGAGAAGTTATACAAAGTACTGAATAAAAAAATGAATCGATTAATTGAACAAAAGGAGGACAATCGTCCAATGCTAACAGAACTTATTACTCCAGAAATGATTCAAATCAGCGATGAAGTTGCTGATTGGGAAACGGCGATTCGTTTAGCGGCACAGCCTTTGGTAGACAGCCAAAAAATTGAGAACCGCTATTCAGATGCTATGATCGAAAAAGTTAAACAATATGGACCATTTATTCATATTGGTAAAGGTATTGCTTTACCTCATGCACGACCAGAAGAAGGTGTCAAAGCATTAGGGATGTCACTATTGAAGGTGGAAAAACCGGTTTTATTGCTAGATGATGAAAAGCACGACATTCAATTATTTGTTTGTCTAGCGGCAATCGACAATGAAGCCCATTTACGAGCCTTATCGAGTTTAACTAAATTATTATCTAATCGAGAAAACTTAGATGATTTATTAGCAGCAACAACAAAAGAAGAAATTATGACTATTTTAGCTAGAGGAGAGAATGAATAATGAAATTTGCGGCAGTATGTGGATCAGGTTTAGGATCAAGCTTTATGGTAGAAATGAATATCAACAGTGTTTTGAAAGAATTAGGAGTAAGTGATGTGGAAGTTTCACATTATGACATGGGAAGCGCAACGCCCGACCTTGCAGATGTCTTTTTTGTCGGATCTGACTTAGCTGATAGCGCGCAACATTTGGGAGAGGTTATCGTCTTAGACAGTATCATCGATATGGATGAATTAAAAACAAAAGTTCAATCTGTTTGCGAAGAAAAAGACTTATTATAATCAATTAAACAGGAGGAATACAAATGAACGGGATTTTAGATATATTAATTGATATTGCAAGTACGCCAGCTCTATTAGTTGCGCTGATTGCAGTCTTGGGAAATGTTTTGCAGAAGAAAGACACTGCATCAATTGTTAAGGGAGGAATTAAAACTTTTGTTGGGTTCTTAGTTGTAACTGCTGGAGCTGGAGTTGTTGAAGGGTCATTAGCACCTTTTGGCGAAATGTTTCAAGCGGCGTTCAATATGCAAGGAGTTGTGCCTAACAATGAAGCAATTGTTGCATTGGCCTTGACGAAATATGGTACTTATACAGCACTTATTATGTTAGTAGGAATGGCTTTTAATATTTTGATTGCACGATTCACACGCTTTAAATACATCTATTTAACAGGTCATGCAACTCTATATATGTCTTGTATGATCGCGGTAATCTTGAGTGTAACAAAAATGGGAACGGTTCCGTTAGTCTTTTTCGGTGGTTTGGCATTGGGAATAGCTAATACGATTTTTCCAGCAATCGCCCAACCATTTACGAAACAAATTACTAAAAATAATACCGTTGCATTAGGGCATACCGGAAATTTTGGTTATGCACTCAGCGGTCTGATCGGGAAATATGTCGGTAACAAAGAAAAATCGACCGAAGATATCAACTTTCCAAAAGGATTGTCGTTCTTACGGGATTCAACAGTCAGCATCACTCTAACAATGGCGGTCGTTTATGTGATCGTAGCATTGTTTGCAGGAAATGACTTTGTTACGAAGAATTTAAGTGATGGTACAAATTATATTATTTATTCATTACAACAAGCAGGTTCATTTGCAGCTGGAGTATTTGTTATTTTGGCTGGAGTTCGTTTGATATTAGCGGAAATTGTCCCAGCATTTAAAGGTATTTCAGAAAGATTGGTTCCAAATTCTGTTCCAGCATTAGACTGTCCGATTGTTTTCCCTTACGCACCAAATGCTGTATTGATTGGTTTCTTGACAAGTTTTGTTGGCGGAATCTTTAGCTTGGTAATCATGGTTCTTACAGGCACGACCGTTATTATTCCAGGAGTTGTTCCTCATTTCTTCTGTGGTGCAACTGCGGGCGTATATGGTAACGCGACGGGTGGATTGCGTGGTGCTGTGATTGGATCTTTTGTTCACGGAGTTATTATCAGCTTCATGCCAATTCTTTTAATGCCAGTCATGGGTGACTTAGGTTTCCAAGGCTCAACTTTCTCAGATACTGATTACGGAGTTGTAGGAATCTTTTTAGGAAACTTGGCTAACGCCGGTGGACAAATCGCAGTTATTTCAGGCATCATTGCTGTGCTAGCGGTCCTAATTGGTTTAACTGTCTTCTTTAAAAATAAAAAAGTTGACGCTGTTTCAGAATAAGAGGAGAAGAGTAAATGAATAAAGAATTAACTGCAGAATTAGAAGACTTGGCGGCAAAAATTCGAATCAATAGTATCGAAGCGATTCGTAAAGTCGGATCAGGACATATTGGAGGTTCACTTTCCATTGCTGACTTATTAGCTGTGCTTTATGGGAAACAAATGACCTATGATCCTAAAAATCCGAAATGGGAAAAGCGGGATCGTTTGGTACTATCAAAAGGGCATGCAGGTCCAGCTTTGTATAGTGCATTATCAGCAGTCGGCTTCTTCCCAGAAGAGTGGCTATGGACTTTGAATGAAGGCGGAACAAACTTACCCTCACATCCTGATCGGATAAAAACTCCTGGGGTCGATGCTACCACAGGTTCATTAGGGCAAGGGACCTCGTTAGCAGCTGGAATCGCAACTGGTTTGAGGATGCAAGGCAGTGAAAATTATGTTTATTTAATTGTAGGTGATGGAGAATTGAATGAAGGCCAATGTTGGGAAGCCTTCCAGTATATCGCTCACTTCAAGTTAAATCACTGTATTGTAATCATTGATGAGAATAAAAAACAATTGGATGGAACAACAAAAGATATTCTAAATCCTTTTGATATAGCAGAAAAAATGCGTGCGTTCGGATTTGCTACCCAAAAAGTAAAAGGCGATGATCTAGGAGCAATTGATCAAGCAATCGAAGACTGTAAAAAAATTGAAGATCAAGCTGTTTGTATCGTTTTGGATACCATTAAAGGGCAAGGTGTAAAATTCTTTGAAGAAATGGATGCAAATCATTCAGTTAAATTTAACAGTGTAGCTGTGCAAGAAGCAACAGATAAAGCCCTAAAAGAATTAAGAAAGGGGCATATCTAATATGTTTACATTAGCAGATAATCATGAGGTTGGAAAAGAATTACGAGTAACGGTCGTTGATGCTTTAAAAGATTTGATATCAAGCAATGAAAAAATTGTTGCACTAGATGCAGATCTTGGCGGAGCAAGTAAATGGACAGATATTGTCAAAAGCTCACCTGATCATTTTATTAATGTAGGGATTGCAGAAGCCAATATGGTTGGAGTAGCAGCAGGACTAAGCTTGACGGGCTATACACCATTTATCCATACTTTTGGTCCCTTCGCGACACGACGAGTATTAGATCAACTGTATCTTTCTGGTGCTTATGCAAAGAATACCATTAATATTTACGGTTCTGATCCAGGTTTCACGGCAGGTCATAATGGTGGTACACATACAACGTGGGAAGACATCGCATTATTACGATCGATTCCAAATGTCGTCATTTGTGATGCGGCTGATGAGGTACAAATGGATTGGATCATCAAAGAGTTTGCAAAACTAAATGGTGTCCATTACGTTCGAGGAAATCGAAAAGGTGTAAAAAATATTTATGCACCTGGAGCAACTTTTGAACTTGGTAAAGGGAATTTGTTACGTGAGGGACAAGATTATTTGATTGTTGCCGCGGGACAACTTGTATCTGAGGCATTAGAAGTCGCAGAAGCACTAGAAGAAAAAGGCATTTCAGCTGAGGTAATCGATATGTTTACCATCAAGCCGCTCGACAAAACATTATTGAACGAACGGTTTATTGGGAAAAAGGCTGTTATAACCATTGAAAATCATTCAATCACAGGCGGATTAGGTAGTGCCGTTGCTGAAGTTTTAGCAGATAACGGATTAGCGATACCATTGACACGCATTGGTGTTAATGAGCTTTTTGGTCAGGTTGGAACACCAAGTTTCTTACAAGAAGAGTTTGGTTTAACTACGAAAAAGATTTTAGAACAAATCACAGGTTTGTAAAAAGAAGTTTCCTCTGTCTTTTTTGACAGGGGTCTCTTTTTATTTTCTCTCTTTTTATACTATACTTATTTGTGAGGTGACAAAAATGGAAATTACGATCGAGCGAGCGGTAGAAATGATTCAGCAAAGTAAGGCCATTACATTTTTAACAGGAGCAGGTGTCTCAACGCCTTCAGGGGTGCCGGATTATCGTTCATTGCAAGGGGTGTATCATGGCTTGGAAGCGCCGGAGTATTTACTGAGCAAAGAGTGTTTGTTGCGGGAACCGGAGAAATTTTATGGTTTCGTGAAACATTTGTATCATGAAGAAGCGCGTCCAAATGTTATTCATCAAGCGATGGCACAGTTGGAAAAAACGAAAAAGACTTGGGTCGTTTCGCAAAATATTGATGGGTTGCATGAAGCGGCTGGGAGTCAGCGGCTGGTGAATTTTCACGGATCGCTTTATGATTGTTATTGTCAAAAATGTCATCAGGCGGTGGCTTGGCAAGACTATTTAAAGTCAGATCGGCACAAGGATTGTGGCGGACAGATTCGGCCGAATATTGTTTTGTACGGTGAGGGATTTGAAGAGTCAGTCATTGAGCAAGCGATAAGGGCAGTCAAAGAAGCGGAGTTGCTCGTAATTGTTGGAACGAGCTTCCAAGTTCATCCATTTTGTGATTTAATTTATGAAAAAAGTAGCGCGGCAAAAATTTTGGTGATCAACCAAACACCGATCCAATTGGCGGGCGACAACAATTTTGTCCAAGCAAATGGCGTAGCGGTTTTTGAAAAATTGTAAACTGGCGGCGATGTTGAAGACGCAGAATATTAGCTGAAAATACTAACTAGGAGGCAAGTAATGGAGCTGACTGAAAAAGAAAAAATGATTGCCGGCAAATTATATTTTGCAGGGGATCCTGAATTAATAGCTGATCGAAAAGATGCTCGTGTTAAATTACATGCGATCAATCATGAACAAGATAAGAAAAAACGGGAAACCTTTGTAAAGGCAGCGTTTGGCGGAACGAAAAAACATGTGTATGTGGAGCCTTCGATTTCGTTTGACTATGGCTACAATATTTTTGTAGGAGAAAACTTCTATTGTAACTTTCACAATATCTTTTTGGATTCTTGTCCAATCATAATCGGTGACAATTGTATGTTTGGTCCGAATGTTCAATTATATACGGCCAGCCATCCGATTGAACCGGTGAAGCGTAATAGTGGGTTGGAGCTAGGAAAACCGATCAAAATTGGCAATAACGTTTGGATCGGCGGCTCGGCAGTAATTGTTCCTGGCGTAACGCTAGGCGACAATGTAGTCGTAGCTGCGGGGGCCGTGGTGACTAAATCATTTCCAAACAATGTCGTGGTCGGCGGAAATCCTGCACAGATTATCAAAACAATCGAAGAAGAACCTGAAAAAGATGCCTTGGTCCAAGCGCGGGAAAAGATTGATCACATCGACCGTGAAATCGTAGCATTATTAGAAAAACGGATGTCGGCAGTCAGCGAAGTTGTTGCTTACAAAGCACAGACAAAAAAAGCAGTCTTAGACACTAGTCGTGAAGAGACAGTTTTGAAAAATGTAGCGGATTTGGTGCAAGATGAAAAGTATCGTGAGACGATCGTTGAGACCTTCAAAGATATTATGAAACAGTCGCGAAACTATCAAGGAGGGCGGTTGAAACAAGATGATTGATGGTGATCAGCGGAAAGCTGCTATTTTAGCTGCCTTGCAGCAGGCAACAAAACCGATCAGCGCAACAAGTTTTGCGAAAAAATTTGGCGTGAGCCGTCAGATCGTTGTCGGCGACGTGGCATTGTTGCGAGCGTCCGGCGCGACGATCATCGCCACTGCACGCGGGTATTTATTAGAACGTGAATCTGAAAAATTGATCAGCAAACTGGCCGTTCAGCATACGCCTGAACAGACAGAAGAAGAACTGCGAACGATCATCGAGCAAGGCGGCGAAGTCATTGATGTCGTAGTGGAGCATCCTTTGTACGGTGAATTAGTCGGCGGTCTGCATTTGGCGACAGTGCAAGACGTTGCCATGTTCATCAAAGAAGCGGACAGTTCAGGTGTGACACTGTTGTCAGAGCTGACAGCAGGAATCCATCTGCACACGATTGCTTATGAATCGTTGGAGGTTCTAACAAAAATCAAACAGGCACTTTCGGAAAAAGGTATTTTATATGAAGAAAACCGTCACGCGTAAACGTGACGGTTTTGTTTTGCTTGGATCCATTATTCGATGACTAAAACGCCGTCATTTAAATGTAATGGATTTTTCTCATCGATATGATCGTAAAACATGATGCCGTTGATATGATCGATCTCATGTTGTACAACGATTGCTTCATAATTTTTCAAACGGATCTTGTGTTTTTCCCCTTTGTCATCAAAATAAGAAACAGTGATCCGTGCCGCACGAACAACATAGCCTGGTACTTCACGATCAACAGATAAACATCCTTCGCCTTCACCTAAGCAAGCTTCTTGGACCGAATGGCTTAATATTTTTGGATTGTACATCACAGTACTAAGTCCATTTTCTGGTTTTTCTGGATCAATACTTGGAACGTGGACAGCAATGATCCGTTTTGAAATATTTAATTGGGGAGCTGCCAGTCCGACACCACCGCGCAAATGCAGTTCTTCTGCCTTTACGGGATCCTGACTATTTTTAAGAAATTGCAGCATTTCTTTTCCAAGCTCTACTTCTTCAGCAGTTGGAGGAAGCGGGACTTCTTTGGCAACTGCCCGCAAGGTTGGATGGCCTTCCCGAATAATATCATCCATTGTAATCAATAAAAAGTCTCCTCTCAGACATGATTTCATCATATTAGTTTAACACAAAAAGTAAGTAAGGTAAAAAAAATATTTTTGTCAGCAAGCGTCTTTAAAAAAATATAATGATTATAAAAAATCGGCTTAAATTAGTGTACAGCTTGATTTTTTGGAACAAATCAAGTAAAGTGTTAAAGTGTGTATAACGCACTACCTATCACTTGGTTAGGCGATTCACCAACGCTTTACTCAGTCATAGGAAGAAAAAAGGAAGAGGTGAAAACCATGGCATTATCAAAAGAACGTAAAAACGAAATCATCAATGAATTTGCTCGCCATGAAGGAGATACTGGTTCTCCAGAAGTACAAATCGCTGTATTAACGGAAGAAATCAATCAACTAAATGAGCATGCACGTGTCCACAAAAAAGACCACCATTCATACCGCGGTCTAATGAAAAAAGTTGGTCATCGTCGTAACTTGTTAGCTTACCTACGTAAGAATGAAGTACAACGTTACCGTGAATTAATCCAACGTCTAGGACTACGTCGTTAATTCGTACTACTATGAAAGTGAGGTTCCTAGGAATCTCACTTTTTTTGACAGTTTGGTTTTTTGCAGTAGTGAACATTTGTGTTCTAGCAATAGACTTTATGCATCCGAAGATCCGTTCATTTTTCTTATTTGTAGAAAAATAATTTGAAAATGAGTAGACTGCTGGATGATAGTGTAAAGCTCAACGTATTCGCTAATTGTTTCTAAATCAATCTAACACTGAGAGTGCTCAGAAAAATAAAAAACCTTTGATTGGCGTGTTGTCACTCTACTAACCAAATGCAAGAAGCGAAATTTTCGCTGTTTCCATTTGTTTAGTAGCGTCGCACTGGTCAAAGGGAAGAGGAGAAATTATGTCAGAAAAACAAGTTTTTAAAACCACTTGGGGCGGACGCCCTCTGCAAGTTGAAATCGGTCAACTTGCCAAACAAGCCAATGGCGCAGTATTAGTTCGTTATGGCGACACAGTTGTATTAAGTGCGGCAGTCGCTTCAAAAGAAGCTAAAGATACCGACTTTTTCCCATTGACGATCAACTATGAAGAAAAAATGTATGCAGTAGGGAAAATCCCTGGCGGTTTCATCAAACGTGAAGGTCGTCCAAGTACCGAAGCAACATTGACAGCCCGTTTGATCGACCGTCCGATCCGTCCAATGTTTGCGGATGGCTTCCGGAATGAAGTACAAGTAACAAATGTTGTTATGAGTGTAGAACAAGATTGTTCCCCTTCAATGGCAGCGATGTTTGGTTCTTCATTAGCATTATCGATCTCAGACATCCCATTTAACGGTCCAATCGCAGGTGTCGATGTTGGTCGTGTAAATGGCGAATATGTATTGAATCCTACAGTAGAACAACATGCAGAATCAGATATTGATTTAACTGTTGCCGGAACAAAACAAGCAATCAACATGGTTGAATCCGGTGCAAAAGAAGTTTCTGAAGAAGACATGTTAGGCGCATTGTTATTCGGTTTTGACGCTATCAAAGAATTAGTTGCTTTCCAAGAAGAAATCGTTGCCGCTGTCGGCAAAGAAAAAATGGAAGTTGCTTTATTGCAAGTCGATCCTGAATTGAAAAAAGAAATCTTTGCCAGCTATTATCAAACAATGAAAACAGCTGTTATGACGATGGACAAATTGGCACGTGAAGACGAGATCGAAAAAGTAAAAGAAACGGTCAAAGAAGTCTATGCAGAAAAATTTGCAGCAGTCGAAACTGAAGATATCGTTCAAATCACAAAAGAAGTGAAACAAATCGCTGAGGATCTTGAAAAAGATGTTGTTCGCGAATTGATCACGATCGACAAAATCCGTCCAGATGGTCGTAAGTTGGATGAAATTCGTCCGTTGGCTGCTGAAACTGGTTTATTGCCGCGTGTTCATGGTTCAGGGCTGTTCACTCGTGGCCAAACGCAAGCATTGTCTGCTTGTACATTGGCGCCGCTTGGCGAACATCAAATCATTGACGGTTTAGGTTCCGTTGAAAGCAAACGATTCATCCATCACTATAACTTCCCACAATTTTCTGTTGGTTCAACAGGACGTGCCGGATCTCCTGGTCGTCGTGAAATTGGACATGGAGCATTGGGCGAACGTGCGTTAGCACAAATTATTCCAAGTGAAGAGGATTTCCCTTATACAATCCGTTTAGTAGCGGAAGTATTGGAATCAAACGGCTCTTCCTCACAAGCAAGTATCTGTGCCGGAACATTGGCTTTGATGGATGCGGGTGTACCAATCAAAGCACCAGTTGCTGGGATTGCGATGGGACTTGTTTCTGATGGCGAAAATTACACAATCTTGACAGATATCCAAGGGTTGGAAGATCACCTAGGCGATATGGACTTTAAAGTTGCCGGAACGAAAGCAGGGATCACTGCATTACAAATGGATATCAAAATCCAAGGAATCACTGAACAAATCTTGACAGAAGCATTGACGCAAGCGAAAAAAGCTCGGATGGAAATTCTTGAAGTGTTGACGGATACGTTAGCTGCTCCACGTGAAGAATTAAGCCAATATGCACCGAAAATTGAAATGATCCAAATCGACCCAGATAAGATCAAGACAGTTATCGGTAAAGGCGGCGACACAATCAACGGTATCATTGATGAAACCGGCGTGAAGATTGACATCGATCAAGATGGAAATGTCAGCATCGCTTCTTCTGATGCAGATATGATCAAAAAAGCCATCAAGATCATTGAAGAATTAACGAAAGAAGTCAAAGTCGGTGAAGTTTACTTAGGTAAAGTCGTTCGGATTGAAAAATTTGGTGCGTTTGTAAACTTGATTAAAGGCAAAGACGCATTGGTCCACATCTCACAACTGGCTAATGAACGTGTAAACAAAGTAGAAGATGTTGTGAAATTAGGCGACGAAGTATTAGTCAAAGTAACAGAAATCGATCGTCAAGGTCGTGTGAATGCTTCGCGCAAAGCGTTATTGAAAGACGAAGAAAGCAAAAAAGAAGAAAAATAGTCTATATTCTGAGGATATTCGTTGACAATTCTCTCTGCAGACTGGATAATACGAGATAAGTTTTAGGGGAGTAGCAACATAGAATCGCTTCTATGCTTTTAGATCAACATCTAGCGTTTAGCGCTGGTCTAAGAGATAATTTGCAAGACCTAAACAATAGTGAAAGCTGTTGTTTAGGTCTTTTTTTAGTTCAATTGTTCTGATCAAGCAGTTGCTGCAATAAATATAAAACTTAACGAGTATCAAAAATGAAAGAGAAATTCAGTAGTTAACTGTAATAGGAGTGTGCAAAATGGAAAAAAAGAAAGATCATGCCAAAAAGCTTTCAGCAGCTGGGTTATTGATCACATTAGGTGTCGTTTACGGAGACATCGGAACGAGTCCGCTGTATGTAATGAAAGCTATTTTAGAAGAAAATGGCGGGCTGAGTACAGTTACGCAAGATTTTGTACTGGGAGCCGTTTCGTTAGTTTTTTGGACGGTGATGCTTTTAACGACAGTCAAATATGTATTGATTGCTTTAAGGGCGGACAATCACGGTGAAGGCGGAATTTTCTCTTTATATACTTTGGTGCGTAAAGGCGGGAAATATTTGATCGTGCCAGCGATGATCGGCGGTGCGGCCTTGTTAGCTGACGGTGTATTGACGCCAGCGGTAACCGTGACGACTGCGATCGAAGGTCTGCGGGGGATACCAAGTTTTTATCAAGAGTTTGGCAATAATCAAAATATTATTGTGATCATTACATTAGTGATCTTGCTCTTTTTATTTTTGATTCAACGTTTTGGAACTGATTTTGTCGGCAAAGCTTTTGGACCAATCATGTTTTTGTGGTTCACGTTTTTAGGATTGATGGGACTTTTGAATATCCCTTATGATTTTGGTGTGATTCGAGCATTGAATCCTTATTACGCGATCCACTTGCTGTTTGATCCTAATAATAAAATAGGGATCTTTATTTTAGGCAGTATCTTTTTGGCAACGACGGGTGCCGAAGCGTTGTATTCTGACATGGGCCATGTCGGCAAGAAGAATATTCATTTCAGCTGGCCGTACGTCTTGCTTTGCTTGATGCTGAATTATGCTGGGCAAGCGGCGTGGATCTTGCACGCAAAAGGCAATCCAGCGATTGAAGGAATCGAAAATTTAAATCCATTTTTCCAAATTTTACCGGAAGGTTGGATGATTTTTGGTGTTGTTTTTGCAACGATCGCGGCGATCATCGCTTCGCAAGCATTGATTTCCGGCTCATTCACGTTAGTCTCTGAAGCAATCAAATTAAAATTGTTGCCAAGAATGCGGATCATTTATCCCGGGAAAAGTATCGGACAGATGTACATTCCGGCGGTCAATATGATCTTATGGGCAGCCTGTTCATTGATCGTATTAACGTTCCGGACTTCTAGTCATATGGAGGCGGCTTATGGTCTATCGATCACCGTCACCATGTTGATGACGACCTTCTTGCTGTATCATTATTTGCTACAAAATGGGACACCAAAAATTTTAGCTAGTTTGATGCTGCTCTTTTTTGGTACATTAGAAGGTTTCTTCTTTATCTCAAGTGTCACGAAATTTTTCCATGGTGGTTTTGTAGCAGTAGCAATGGCTTTGCTGATCTTAGCTATCATGTATATTTGGCATCGCAGCAATCGCGTCCAAGAAGACGCCAGCCAAGATGTCAGTCTGAAAGAGTATCTGCCGCAACTACAAGAGCTGCACGAAGACGATACGATCCCTTATTACCAAACCAATGTCGTTTTCTTAGTTCCTCGTTTAGAAGGAGACATGATTCCGCAACAATTTGTTTATTCAATTTTAGATAAACGTTTGAAACGAGCAAAAGTTTATTGGTTCGTCAATGTCGAAGTGACTGATGAGCCTTATACCGAAGAATACAGTGTTGACATGATGGGAACTGATTTCATCGTGAAAGTAAAACTGTATTTAGGTTTCCGAATCGCGCAAGAAGTCAATGTCTATTTGCGTCAGATCATTCATGACTTGATGAAACAAGGCCGATTGCCAAAACAACCGCAGCACTATTCATTGACACCAGGCCGAGAAGTCGGAGATTTTCGTTTTGTAATGATCCAAGAAGAGTTGTCGAATATGACGAGAATTGATAAATGGGACCGTCAAGTTATGCAAGCTCGGCTTGCAATCAAACATCATGCGGTAACGCCAGAACGCTGGTTCGGAATTGAATACAGCGAAGTCACCTATGAGACAGTACCGTTAGTTGTCGGTGAGACAAGAAAGACTTGGTTGAAAGAACGAAACCAATAAAGTTGAAAATTACTTCTCACGGTTTATTTAAAGCTGCGATTACAGCAATAATTTTTGTTGTGATCGCAGCTTTTGTTATACTTAAAAAAAGGGTGGTGGAGAAAATGAGCTTGATTATTTACGGAACACAATATGGAACAAGCAAGAACTATGCAGAAAAATTAGCGGCGATCATGGGAGCTGCTGCCGTTGATTACCGCAAGCTGCCGCGAAACATCGACGAACCGGAAGTAGTTTTTGTCGGCGCGCTTTATGCTGGACGTATGACGGGACTGAAAAAAGTTTTGCAAGTATTGGAACCGGAGAAACATCGTTTGACCCTTGTGACAGTCGGAATGACCGATCCAGCCCATCCCACGTTGCTTACCGAGCTTCAACAACCGCTGCGTAAAAAAATCGCGGAAAAACAGTTGGAATTAAGAGGAATCTACCATCTTCAAGGTGCGGTAAATTATGAAACGTTGGCTTTGAAACACAAAATGCTCATTAAACCAATGCTGTTAGTTTTTAAAAAGAAAAAACCTGAAAAATTAGATGCTCAAGCTCAAATGATGTTGCAAGCTTTCGAGAAAACATCGCCAGCTGTCATTGATTTTGTGGCTTTTGCAGAAAAAATCCAAAATTAAAATGGAGGTGACAAGATTTTTGTCACCTCCATTTTTTTGGAATAATCGGTATTCTAGTATCTTTTAAAATAAGCTGAAAGGCCACGAAAATTGAGCAGCGATTTTGGGGAGGGTCTGTTTATTTCTTGAAGTTATTTCTTTTTGCCGTGACTTCTTTTAACGCCGTTGTTAAAAATTTCATCAAGAGTCCTATGCCTCGCTTTTGAGTTGCTGTGCCTGATCTAGCTGTTTCAAATGATGCATCGCTTTGAAATATGAAGCTAACAAGACGGCAGTCGAACCGATCCAAGCCAGTGGTGAAGCAAAGGCGGCTCCGATAAAACCAAAGGCATTCGTCAAGATGATCGCAGCAAAGGAACGCATGACCAGTTCCATAATCCCAGCGATCGTGGGAATCGTTGCTTGGCCTAAACCTTGCAAGGTATAACGCAAAATAAATAAAATAGCTAAGATCCAGTACAAGGAACCATTGATGTTGAAATAGACTTGTGCCAGTTCAAAGACCTGCGTTTCGCTGCGGTTGACAAAAAGAGCGACAAAATAATGACCGCAAGTTATCACTAAAATCCCCGCAAAGATACTGAAGGCGCCGCTCATCACTAAACATTGTTTTACACCTTTCAAAATCCGACCGTATTCTTTCGCGCCTAAATTTTGGGCGGTGAAAGTCGCCATAGTGATACCAAAAGACATCATCGGTAAAATAGCAAATTGATCGATACGATTGGCAGTCGTCTGAGCCGCTACGACATCGGTTCCTAATGTATTCAGAGCCGCCTGTAAGATGACTGCGCCAATTGCAATGATCGAAGATTGAAATCCCATCGGCAGTGCCGCGTTCAAATGAACCCGAAAATCATTTTTTTCAAAAACAAAATTTTTGCGACTGATTTGCAGTAAAGGGATCTTTCGTTGAATGAACCAAAGACACATCAAACTAGCTAAAATTTGCGCGATCACAGTAGCGTAACCGGCACCCGCGACGCCCATATGAAAACGAGTAATAAAAATCAGATCCAAGACCACGTTGACTACTACCGCAAATGCTAAGAAGAACAGCGGTGTTCGGCTGTCACCCAAGGCTCTGACCATATTTGATAAGAGATTGAAGCTCATTGCGGCAAAAATCCCGCCAAGGATCACTGAAATAAATTCCTGTGCTTGATCTAAAAGCTCAGGCGGAGTTTGCATCAAGAGCAATAAAGGGCGTAAGAAGACGAGACTTACTGTCGTTAAAACAATCGTTACGCCAAGACTGATGATAATGGAGGTCGCAAAACTTTTTCGGACACCTTGGGCATCTTTCGCCCCGAAGCGCTGTGCCGTTATGATTGACAAACCAGCAGTCAAACCTTGCGCAAACCCAATGATCAAAAAACTTACACTGCTGGTAGCGCCTACAGCTGCCAGCGCTTCCTTGCCTAATGTTTGACCAACGACGACCATATCGACCATACTGTAAAACTGTTGAAAAACATTTCCTACAAACAACGGCAAGGCAAACAAAATAATTAGTTTTGCTGGATTCCCGTGCGTCAATTCTTTCATTTTTTTCCCGCTCTCTAATAATTTTTTCTGCTTGATCGTACCACAAAAATTATCGGAAACAAATCTTTTGCCAAAAAAAAGACAACCTCTAAGGCTGTCTGATAAATTAACGTTGACGAATCTCGTTTGGTAACAAGATCGTTTGACGGCTGCCGTCGTCATAAGCATAGACTTCTTGTGGGAAATCGTAAGAATAGCCAAATGGCAAATCGATCCCCATTTCAACCTCACTGCCTTCTTGTGAAAAGTGCATCGTGACACGGCCGTCGTTGTTGACCAGATCAAAACTTAAGATATTGTCTAAGGGAATCAATCCCTTTAAGTCTAAGTCAATGATATACCAGATACTATCAATCAGCTCGCCTGGCAAGCTGGATACCACACCGACAGAGGCATAACGGCTTTTTTTCGAATCAAATGTTTCAAACATAGATGTTTCCTCCTTTAGTTGGAATCACTTACTTAAAGTACAAATAAACTTTGTAGTGTTTAATTGTAATTCTTTTTGACTAAAAAAACCACTCATTACGCTCAATATCTAAAAAATAATTTTTGAAGAGGGGGATTGACGAGTTGAATTGTCTGTACAAAAAAAGAGGTTGTGACAAGACTCTTGTCACAACCTCTGGTCAATAGTTTATTCTTTAGTTTCGCCGATCACTTCTGGTTCAGCGCCTTCAGTTGCTGTTTCTTCAGGAAGTTCTTGTGCTTCTTGGATCGCAACGATTTGTTCTTCTGCATCTGTAATGATCGTGTAGTCAGCGTTCTTAGGTAGATCGCTGATTGCGATTGTTTGACCGATTTCTAATTTAGAGATATCGACATCAATACCTTCAGGCAGTTTTTCTGGAGTTGCAGAAACAGTGACTGTGTAAAGTGTTTGAGTCAACACACCGCCAGCTTTTACGCCAGCTGCTTCACCAACTAGGTTGATTTCTGTTTCAGCTTCCGTTTGTTCTGTTAAGTTAACGGATAGTAACTCAATGTGGGTCAAGTGACGAGTGAAGGTATCTAATTGTGCATCACGTAATAACGTATTTACCTTTTTTCCACCAATTTCAATGGCAAAAACTGTGTTTGCGCCATTTTCACGTAATAATTTTGAAAATTCACGTTCGTCGATTGAGATAGTTGTGCTTTCCACTTGGTAGCCGTTAACGACTGCGGGAACTCTGCCTTCGTGACGAAGTTTATTACGAATGGAACGGGGACGAGTTGCTCTTTCTTCTACTTTTAATGATACTGCCATAACCAAATTCCTCCTTAAAATGTGACTGTCTGCGGTTGTCAGACAGATTTTATTTAAGTGACGGGTTATTCTCAGCACAATGGCTTTGCGAAAAAACGCAAAAAGACAGTTGTCTACACAACTGTCCAAAAAAGTCTAAGTTCAACTTTCTCTACCAGGTCGTAACGCTGTGTATGAGAAACCTTTGACACCAGGGTGTCGATTCACTTAATATACGAATCTCTGATCCGTATATTAAAAGTGTAGGACTCCTTCCAATAAAAAGCAAGGATAAACCCTTTTTAATTTAGGCAAAAATAATATTTTTTTTTATAATAAATGAATTCCAATGATTTGTACCGCTTTGGACAGTTGGTCTTTCAATGAAATTTCGGTATAATAAGGCCGGTATATTTGGAGGTTTGCGAGATGCGGTTAGACAAAGTAATCGAACAAAATTTACAAACGACGCGCAAAGAGATGAAGCGTCTTTTTCTGATGAAAAAAGTTTTTGTCGATGGAAGAGTCGAACTTAATCCGCAACGCAATGTGGATAGCCGTCTGCATAAAATCTTTGTTGGAGGACAAGCGTTAACGACCAATCACGTGTATTATTTGCTGAACAAACCAGCCGGTGTTGTAACAGCCAAAAAAGATTCGAACTTTCAAACTGCAACCGAATTGATTGCAAAAGGAGAACGACCTCTTGAGTTGTATCCGGTTGGACGATTGGATCGGGACACGACTGGTTTGCTGCTGTTGACTGATAATGGACAGTTAGGCTACGATCTTTTGCAGCCTCATTCAAAAGTTGAGAAAACTTATCGGGCAGTAGTCAATGAGCAAGTAACATTAACAGATGTAGCTGCTTTTGCTAGTGGGATCGTTTTTCATGGCGGCGTTCGCTGTCAACCGGCACAACTAAACATTTTAAGCGCAGAAGCGGGACGTTCAGAGGTTTTGCTGACAATCAAAGAAGGCAAGTTTCATCAAGTAAAGAAAATGTTTTTGGCCCGCGGAAAAAAAGTAACTAGTCTGACACGGCTGACGATGGGGCCGTTAGAATTACCGCAAGAATTAGCTGAAGGCGAGTACCGCCCTCTGACACTTGCTGAGCTCCAACAATTAAAAACATATTTTAGATAGAAGGGTTAATAATGAGTTACGAGACGATTTTATTTGATATTGATGATACGCTGTTAGATTTCAAAGCAGCAGAAGAACAAGCATTGAGCTGGCTGTTCCAAGATATGGGGATAGAGCCCTCGTCCGCAGTAAAAAATGCGTACAAAGAAATGAATCAAGGCTTTTGGCGAGACCATGAAGCCGGTTTGCTGTCGCGGCAAGAGTTGTTAGACAATCGCTTCCGTTTATTTTTTGCTCAATACGAGCAAGCAGTGGATGGACCAAAGACTGAAGCACGCTATCGTCATTATTTAAATCAAGGCCATCAACTGATCGCTAATAGTTTAGAAGTTGTCGCAACCTTGAGTCGGAAAAAAGATCTGTATGTAGTGACTAATGGCGTCTCTGCAACGCAACACCAACGTTTGACCAAATCAGGCTTGGCACCGTATTTCAAAAAGTTCTTTATTTCTGAAGAGCTGGGTGTACATAAACCGATGAAAGAATTTTTTGATATTGTTTTTGCTGAGATTCCGCATTTTGATAAAGAAAAAGCAGTGATCGTGGGTGATTCTTTGACTTCAGATATCAAAGGCGGGCAAGTGGCAGGGATTGACACAATCTGGATGAATCCGCAAGCAAAGCAAGCACAAGCAATCAAACCGACATTTCAGATTAAAGAATTAACTGACCTCTATCAGATTTTGGAAGAATTTTAAGTTTTTGATAGTAATTTGACGGTGTTTCGCTATAATAGGACTAATGAAAAACGAAAGAGGTTTTATTTACATGAAAAACAAGCCGATCATTATTGGTGTAACGGGCGGTTCAGGAAGTGGAAAAACAAGCGTCAGCCGTGCGATTTACAATCGGTTTCCCGATCATTCCATCATGATGTTGGAGCACGATTCTTATTATAAGGATCAAAGTGGTATCAGCTTTGAAGAACGATTAGAAACAAACTACGATCATCCTTTTGCGTTCGATACGGATCTGTTGATCGAACATTTAAAAGAATTGACACAATACCAATCGGTCGAAGTTCCGATCTATGATTATGTCGCTCATACGCGTAGTGAAAAAGTTTATGTCCAAGAACCAAAAGAAGTCATCATATTAGAAGGAATCTTGATTTTAGAAGATGAACGTCTGCGAGATATGATGGATATCAAAATCTATGTGGATACTGATGACGACATCCGGATTATCCGCCGAATCAAACGCGATATGAATGAACGGGGACGGACGTTGGAATCAGTTATTGGCCAATATTTGACTGTAGTAAAACCAATGTATCACCAATTTATCGAGCCGACGAAGCGCTATGCAGATATCATTGTGCCAGAAGGTGGCGAAAATCATGTGGCGATCGATCTGATTGCTACTAAGGTCGCAAGTTTTTTGAATCATGATTAAATCAAACGTCTCAAAAAATTTAAATACAAAAAGAGTCTGTGAGTATCACAGACTCTTTTTGTATTTAGCGTTCCAACGGCGTCTTCGAAACTTTTTTATTTTTTGAAGCTGCCTATTTCTGTACAACTTTTTTATGCGGCCGAGAAGACTCGAACTTCCACGATATTGCTATCACTAGCGCCTGAAGCTAGCGCGTCTGCCAATTCCGCCACGACCGCAAATAAATTACTTATTTATTTTAGCACAAAAAAAATATTATGAAAGGGGGAGTCCTCAGCAAATAAAAAATCCCGACTCAAGTTCGAGTCGGGAAAAATTTCTATAAGTAGTATTTTTTAGCAACTGTTAAGTCATCATTCAAATCATAAACAAGCGGTTGGCCTGTTGGGATTTCTAAATCCATGATGTCTTCGTCAGAAATACCTTCAATATGTTTAGCTAATGCACGTAGTGAGTTACCGTGAGCGGCAACTAAGACAGTTTTTCCGTCTTTCAATGCAGGAGCGATTTCATCTTGCCAGAAAGGCAATGCACGTTCCAAAGTAACTTTCAAGTTTTCTCCACCAGGAATATCGCGAGGATCTAATGTAGCGTAACGACGGTCTTGTGCTGCTGAACCTTCGTCAGTTGCTTCCATCAATGGAGGTAATACATCGTAAGAACGACGCCAGATATGAACTTGTTCGTCACCGTATTTTTCAGCAGTTTCTTTTTTGTTCAATCCTTGTAATTTACCATAGTGACGTTCGTTTAAGCGCCAAGATTTTAAAGTTGGTACCCAAAGTTGATCTGAATATTCTAAGATCAAGTCACAAGTTTTGATCGCACGAGTTAAAACAGATGTGTAAGCTACATCAAATTCAATTCCTGCTTCTTTAATTTTACGGCCGCCTTCTTTTGCTTCTTCGACACCTTCTGGAGCCAAATCAACGTCTGCCCAGCCTGTGAATTGGTTTAATTTGTTCCATTCGCTCAAGCCATGACGAGAAAAAACTAATTTTGGCATATCATTCTCTCCTTTTGAAATTTCTGAAATTTTCAATTTCTGATTCATTGTACAATGTTTCAGCTGTGATTTCCATTAAATTGAGTTCATTTTTGTTAAATCAGGAGCATTAAGGAGACTTTTTTCAAATTAATTTGGGACTTCTAAAGTTTTTGGTCCTTCCGGTGTACCCACGATCACGCGTGAAATCATGTCGATAAATAAGCCGTGTTCGACTACACCGACGTAAGTATCCAATTCTTTTGCTAAGGCCCGTGGATCTTCAATGACATCTAAGTGCAGATCGATGATGTAATGGCCGCCGTCGGTTGTTAAAAGTTCGTTGGCTTCATTTTTACGCCAAGTTGGATTGTAGCCTTTTGCTTCAAACAAGCGGAAGATATTGTGGCTGCCAAAAGGAACGACTTCAATCGGTAAAGGAAATTTCCCTAATTTGTCGACCATTTTGCTTTCGTCAACGATCCAAATGCAATCTTTTGAATATGTTGCAACTACTTTTTCGAAAAGCAAAGCTGCGCCGCCGCCTTTGATTCCTTGAAAATCTGCACTGATTTCATCAGCACCATCAATGGTAAGGTCAACTGATTCTACTTCGTCGATCGCTTTTAATGGAATCCCTAATTCTTTTGCTTGTTCTTCAGTTTTTGAAGAGGTCACGACACCTGTGATTTTTAAACCTTCTTCATTTACGCGCCGACCCAACTCTTTGACCAAATAATAAGCTGTTGAACCCGTTCCTAAGCCTACGATCATACCGTCTTTAACAAATTTAGCCGCCTCGATCCCAACTAACTCTTTCAAATTCATTGAAATATCCCACCTTTTATTAAGTTGTTTCTATTGTAATCGCAAAAAAAGAAAAAAGATAGGCTTTTAAGTAGAAAAGACCAAAAATAAAAAAGCGTTTTAATTGTTGCAGTTGCAACAAAGAGACAGTTTTTGCTTAAGAATAAGAATTTTCTTATCAAGCGGCTATGAATAAAAAAGATCGACTTATGATGAAAGAAAAAAACTCTTGGATAGTTTGTTGACAGCTAAAACTAATCGTGATATGCTATCAAAGGTGCTTTGTGAACAGGTCTCTCACATGAGACGTGCTGACTGTGTCGAAGTACACTTGATAGAGAATGCAGGGATGCATTATTTTTTATCGCTAAAAAAGAACCACCAGGATGTGTGGTACTAGAATGCGAATCGAGGAAGGAGGAAACAAGGAATGCCTACAATTAACCAATTAGTACGTAAACCTCGTAAATCAAAGGTGGAAAAATCAAATTCACCAGCATTGAACAAAGGATATAACAGCTTTAAGAAAGCTCAAACAGACGTGAACTCACCACAAAAACGTGGAGTTTGTACACGTGTGGGGACTATGACACCTAAGAAACCTAACTCAGCGTTACGTAAATATGCTCGTGTTCGTTTGTCAAACTTAATCGAAGTAACAGCTTATATTCCAGGTATCGGCCATAACCTACAAGAACATAGTGTTGTTCTATTACGTGGTGGACGTGTAAAAGATTTACCAGGGGTACGTTACCATATCGTTCGTGGCGCGCTAGATACTGCCGGCGTTAACGATCGTAAACAAAGCCGTTCTAAATACGGTACTAAAAAACCTAAAGCTTAATCAAACGAATAGATAAAGACATATTTTCGGAAGGAGGAGTTACGTATGACTCGTAAAGGAATTATTGCAAAACGTGATGTTTTGCCAGATCCTATGTATAACTCTAAGTTAGTAACTCGTTTAATCAACCGTGTAATGGTTGACGGCAAACGTGGTACTGCTTCAAATATCGTATACAATGCTTTTAGCACAATCAAAGAATCAACAGGAAATGATCCGTTGGAAGTTTTCGAACAAGCAATGGAAAACATCATGCCTGTATTAGAAGTTAAAGCTCGCCGTGTTGGGGGTTCTAACTATCAAGTTCCCGTTGAAGTACGTCCAGAACGTCGGACGACTTTAGGCTTACGTTGGGTTGTAAACTTCGCACGTTTGCGCGGCGAACACACAATGGAAGAACGCTTAGCGAAAGAACTTATGGATGCAGCTAACAACACTGGTGCTTCTGTGAAGAAACGCGAAGATACACACAAAATGGCGGAAGCCAACCGTGCATTTGCTCATTATCGTTGGTAAGATTTTTTCTGTTGGTTAAAACCAACAGAAAAATGATTAGACAATGCTGAATTTAATTTAAGAGAGGAGCAAACAAAGAAATGGCAAGAGAATTTTCTCTAGACAATACTCGTAATATCGGGATCATGGCCCACGTTGATGCAGGTAAAACTACAGCAACTGAGCGTATCTTGTACTACACTGGTAAAATCCATAAAATTGGTGAAACCCACGAAGGCGCTTCTCAAATGGACTGGATGGAACAAGAACAAGAACGCGGAATCACGATCACTTCTGCCGCTACAACAGCGCAATGGAAAGGTCACCGCGTAAACATCATCGATACTCCAGGACACGTGGACTTCACAATCGAAGTACAACGTTCATTACGTGTTCTTGATGGCGCAGTAACTGTTTTGGACTCACAATCAGGTGTAGAACCACAAACAGAAACTGTTTGGCGTCAAGCAACAGAATACTCTGTTCCACGTATTGTATTCTGTAATAAAATGGATAAAATCGGTGCGGACTTCCTTTACTCAGTAAGCACTTTACACGATCGTTTACAAGCGAATGCTCATCCGATCCAATTACCAATTGGTGCAGAAGATGACTTCACTGGTATCATCGATTTAGTTAAAATGAAAGCTGAAATCTACACAAACGACTTAGGAACTGAAATCCAAGAGACTGAAATTCCTGAAGAATACAAAGAACAAGCTGAAGAATGGCGCGAAAAATTAGTGGAAGCTGTTGCTGATACTGATGAAGACCTAATGATGAAATTCTTGGAAGGTGAAGAAATCACTGAAGAAGAATTAAAAGCAGGTATCCGTAATGCTACTTTAGCTGTAGACTTTTTCCCAGTTCTATGTGGATCAGCCTTCAAAAACAAAGGTGTTCAATTGATGTTGGATGCAGTCATCGACTATCTTCCAGCTCCAACTGACGTAAAAGCAATCCAAGGATTCAATCCTAAAACTGACGAAGAAACTGAACGTCCAGCTGATGATTCAGCTCCATTCTCATCACTAGCGTTTAAAGTTATGACTGACCCATTCGTAGGTCGTCTAACATTCTTCCGTGTTTACTCAGGTGTACTAAATTCTGGTTCATACGTCTTGAACGCATCAAAAGGCAAACGTGAACGTATCGGACGTATCCTACAAATGCACGCGAATACCCGTAAAGAAATCGAAACGGTTTACTCAGGCGATATCGCTGCTGCTGTTGGTTTGAAAGATACAACAACTGGGGATACACTTTGTGATGAAAAATCACCAGTTATCTTAGAATCTATCGAATTCCCTGATCCAGTTATCGAAGTTGCGGTTGAACCTAAATCAAAAGCTGACCAAGATAAAATGGGTGTTGCTTTACAAAAACTTGCTGAAGAAGATCCTTCATTCCGCGTTGAAACAAACGTTGAAACTGGCGAAACTGTTATCGCTGGTATGGGTGAACTTCACTTGGACGTTTTAGTTGACCGTATGCGTCGTGAATTCAAAGTAGAGGCAAACGTTGGTGCGCCTCAAGTATCTTACCGTGAAACATTCCGTTCTGCGACAAATGCAGAAGGTAAGTTTGTACGTCAGTCTGGTGGTAAAGGTCAATACGGTCACGTATGGATCGAATTCACACCAAACGAAGAAGGTGCTGGCTTCGAATTCGAAAATGCAATTGTCGGTGGTGTGGTTCCTCGTGAATACATCCCAGCAGTTGAAAAAGGTTTAGAAGATGCAATGGCAAACGGTGTATTAGCTGGTTATCCATTAGTTGACATCAAAGCTAAGCTTTATGATGGTTCATACCATGATGTCGATTCAAATGAAACAGCCTTCCGTGTAGCTGCTTCTATGGCGCTACGTGCTGCTGCTAAAAAAGCTAGCCCAGCAATTCTTGAACCAATGATGAAAGTTACGATTACTGTTCCAGAAGATTACTTAGGTGATGTAATGGGTCACGTAACTGCACGTCGTGGTCGAGTTGAAGGTATGGAAGCACATGGTAATTCACAAATCGTGAATGCAATCGTGCCGTTGGCTGAAATGTTCGGCTATGCAACAACTCTTCGTTCTTCTACGCAAGGACGCGGAACATTCATGATGGTCTTTGACCACTATGAAGATGTACCTAAATCAGTTCAAGAAGAAATTATTAAGAAAAACGGCGGCAAAGCTGAATAATTCTTAAAAGTCAATTGAATTTGGCTAGATTTCTACTAAAAAGAACTATATTTTTTATGGTATTTCATGTAATATTATTAACTGATGATATGGGCTCGTGCTGTATTTTGCAGTACGGACCTATCAAAAAACTAATCTCATTTACTAGGAGGAACATTTTAAATGGCTAAAGAAAAATTTGACCGTTCAAAACCCCATGTTAACATTGGTACTATCGGACACGTTGACCATGGTAAAACAACTTTAACAGCTGCAATTACAACTGTACTTGCTAAACAAGGCGGCGCGACTGCTATGGATTACGCTTCAATCGATGGCGCTCCAGAAGAACGCGAACGCGGAATCACAATCAACACTTCACACGTTGAGTATGAAACAGAAAACCGTCACTATGCTCACGTTGACTGCCCAGGACACGCGGACTACGTTAAAAACATGATCACTGGTGCTGCTCAAATGGACGGAGCTATCTTAGTAGTATCTGCTGCTGATGGCCCTATGCCTCAAACACGTGAACACATCTTGTTATCACGTAACGTTGGTGTTCCTTACATCGTTGTATTCTTAAACAAAATGGATATGGTTGATGACGAAGAATTACTAGAATTAGTTGAAATGGAAGTTCGTGATCTATTAACAGAATACGATTTCCCAGGCGACGACACTCCAGTTATCGCAGGTTCAGCTTTAAAAGCTTTAGAAGGCGACGCTTCATACGAAGAAAAAATCTTAGAATTAATGGCTGCTGTTGACGAATACATCCCAACACCAGTTCGTGATACTGACAAACCTTTCATGATGCCAGTCGAAGACGTATTCTCAATCACTGGTCGTGGTACAGTTGCAACTGGTCGTGTTGAACGTGGACAAGTTCGCGTTGGTGACGAAGTTGAAATCGTTGGTATCGCTGAAGATACTGCTAAAACAACTGTTACAGGTGTTGAAATGTTCCGTAAATTGTTAGACTACGCTGAAGCCGGCGATAACATCGGTGCATTATTACGTGGTGTTGCACGTGAAGATATCCAACGTGGACAAGTTTTAGCTAAACCAGCTTCAATCACTCCACATACAAAATTCTCTGCAGAAGTTTACGTTTTAACTAAAGAAGAAGGTGGACGTCATACTCCATTCTTCACTAACTACCGTCCTCAGTTCTACTTCCGTACAACTGACGTAACTGGTGTAGTTGATCTACCAGAAGGTACTGAAATGGTAATGCCTGGTGACAACGTAACTATGGAAGTTGAATTAATCCACCCAATCGCTATCGAAGACGGAACTCGTTTCTCAATTCGTGAAGGCGGACGTACTGTTGGTTCAGGCGTTGTAACTGCAATCAAAGCTTAATTAGCTTTACATTTTAAAATTATGCTCGGACGTAAAGAGTCGCCAGTTTCTGGCGGCTCTTTTTTTGTCGCTTTAATTGATACGTTCGATGATCCGAAAACGCTGAAGTTTTTAACTCGAGAATAAATCTATTGAAAAAATATAACGGAAATCGATTGCAATGATCGGATGCGGTTGCGAAAACTGAAATAGTTATTGGGATGCGGATTTTTTAAAAGGCGAAGATCGGATTGGGTGGATAAAATAAATGCTATTACTATAGAAGAAAAAATTATCGATTATGTGTTTCGGGTGTTTTCTGAAAACGTACTAGAAAATCCAAAAAAGCTGAGAAAATCCTTGCAATCGTTAACCTCATGTAATATAATCATAAAGGTGCTGTTTGCAGAAGTGCGAATGACACTGGGGGTTCAAAAAAAGAATCCACCGGCTTTGAAACGAGAGGTTGCGACACGCCCGGACGCTTTGCCACGAACGAGCGTGACGGAGATTTTCGTGGAGCTATGTCTACTTTTAAAATAGGCGAAGGAGGGAATAAGATGGCAAAACAAAAAATTCGTATCCGTTTAAAAGCGTATGAACATGGTATTTTAGATCAATCAGCGGATAAAATTGTGGAAACTGCAAAAAGAACTGGAGCTAGCGTGTCTGGTCCAATTCCATTACCAACTGAACGCAGTCTTTACACTGTAATCCGTGCGACTCATAAATACAAAGATTCGCGTGAACAATTCGAAATGCGTACTCACAAACGTCTAATTGACATTGTGAACCCAACACCGAAAACAGTTGATGCTTTAATGAAGCTTGACTTACCATCAGGTGTGAATATTGAAATCAAACTATAATAAGAAAATGGAGGTGTAATCATGACCAAAGGAATCTTAGGGAAAAAAGTGGGAATGACTCAAATCTTCACAGAATCTGGCGAACTTATTCCAGTTACTGTTATCGAAGCTACTCCAAACGTTGTTTTACAAGTGAAAACAATGGAGAACGATGGCTACGAAGCAGTTCAATTAGGTTACCAAGATATGCGTGAAGTTTTGTCTAACAAACCTGCGAAAGGTCATGTTGCAAAAGCAAACACGGCTCCTAAGCGCTTCATTCGAGAATTCAAAGATGTTGAGCTAGGAGACTATGAAGTAGGTAAAGAAGTGAAAGTTGATACTTTCCAAGCTGGAGACATCATTGATGTTACCGGAACGACTAAAGGTAAAGGATTCCAAGGCGTTATCAAACGTTATGGACAAAGCCGCGGCCCAATGGCTCACGGATCTCGTTACCACCGTCGTCCTGGATCTATGGGTCCTGTTGCACCAAACCGTGTATTTAAAAACAAACGTTTAGCTGGCCGTATGGGTGGCAACCGCGTGACAATTCAAAATCTTGAAGTTGTTCGTGTTGACGCTGACCGCAACGTTATCTTAGTTAAAGGAAATGTTCCTGGCGCTAAAAAATCTTTAATCACTATCAAATCAGCTGTGAAAGCTAAATAATTAGTTATAGGAAAGGAGGAACTAAGGAATGCCAACTGTAGCATTATTCAAACAAGATGGAACTCAAAACGGTGACATCACTTTAAATGAAGAAATCTTCGGAATCGAACCAAATGAAAATGTTGTTTACGATGCAATCATCATGCAACGTGCTTCATTAAGACAAGGAACACACGCTGTGAAAAATCGTAGCGCAGTTCGTGGCGGTGGTCGCAAACCATGGCGCCAAAAAGGAACTGGACGTGCTCGTCAAGGTTCTATCCGCTCACCACAATGGCGTGGAGGTGGTATCGTCTTCGGACCAACACCACGTTCATACAGCTACAAACTTCCTAAAAAAGTTCGTCGCTTAGCAATCAAATCTGTTTTATCAGAAAAAGTTGCTGAAAATAATTTAGTTGCTGTTGACGCTTTAAGCTTTGACGCTCCTAAAACAAAAGAATTCAAACAAGTTTTAACTAGCTTGTCTATCGATTCAAAAGTATTGGTTGTTTTAGAAACAGAAAACGAAGTTGCAGGCTTAGCTGCTCGTAACTTACCAAACGTGACTGTAACTACTTCAAACAACGTTACTGTATTAGATGTAGTCGCTAATGAAAAAATCTTAGCAACGCAAACCGCTCTTACTCAAATTGAGGAGGTGCTTGCATAATGAACTTACTAGACGTAATCAAACGCCCAGTGATCACTGAAAAATCTATGTTAGACATGGACGAAAAGAAATATACTTTCGAAGTGGACACTCGCGCAAATAAAACTTTAGTCAAACAAGCGGTTGAAGCTGCATTTGACGTTAAAGTTAAAAACGTAAACATTATGAATGCTAAACCAAAAGCAAAACGTATGGGTAAATACCAAGGCTTCACAAAAAAACGTCGCAAAGCTGTTGTGACTTTATCTGAAGAATCAAAAGAAATCCAACTTTTCGACGCTGAATAAGCGTTAGAAAATCACTAGTAAATAGGAGGGAAACTAGACGTGGCGATTAAAAAGTACAAACCTACCTCAAATGGTCGTCGTAATATGACAAGTTCTGATTTCGCTGAAATCACTACTTCAACGCCTGAAAAGACGTTATTACAACCATTGAAAAACAACGCCGGTCGTAACAACAACGGTCGCATCACTGTACGTCATCAAGGTGGCGGACATAAACGTCAATACCGTGTTATCGACTTCAAACGTAATAAAGATAACGTGGTTGCTACAGTACAAACGATCGAGTACGATCCAAACCGCTCAGCAAATATTGCATTAGTTCATTATACAGACGGAGTGAAAGCTTACATTTTAGCCCCTAAAGGCTTAGAAGTTGGCATGACAATCGTGTCTGGATCAGATGCAGATATCAAAATCGGAAACGCACTACCACTAGAAAACATTCCAGTTGGTACTGTTATCCACAACATCGAAATGAAACCTGGCAAAGGCGGACAATTAATCCGTTCAGCTGGTACAAGTGCTCAAGTACTTGGTAAAGAAGGAAAATACGTATTAGTACGTTTAAACTCTGGCGAAGTTCGTATGATCTTAGCTACTTGCCGTGCTACTATCGGTTCTGTTGGTAACGAACAACACGAATTGATCAACATTGGTAAAGCTGGTCGTTCTCGTTGGATGCGCAAACGTCCAACTGTACGTGGTAGCGTAATGAACCCTAACGATCACCCACACGGTGGTGGTGAAGGTAAAGCTCCAGTCGGACGCAAAGCTCCAGTATCTCCTTGGGGACAACCTGCATTGGGTTACAAAACACGTAATAAGAAAGCTGCATCAGACAAGCTTATCGTACGTCGTCGTAAGACTAAATAAAACCATTGACTATGTGTCGCATATTTTGAGAGGAGGTACACCATGGGTCGTAGTTTGAAAAAAGGACCTTTCGTCGATGATCATTTGATGAAAAAGGTCGAAGCGCAACAAGGTGTTGAAAAGAAAAAAGTTATCAAAACTTGGTCTCGTCGTTCAACAATTTTCCCTAGTTTTGTAGGATTTACAATTGCTGTTTATGACGGACGCAAACATGTGCCAGTTTACATCCAAGAAGACATGGTAGGACATAAATTAGGCGAATTTGCACCATCAAGAACTTATCGTGGACATGCCGCCGACGATAAGAAAACAAAACGTTAATTTTGAGGGGAGGATATTAACATGGCAGAACAAATTACATCAGCTAAGGCAACTGCGAGAACAGTTCGCACTTCTCCTCGTAAAGCACGTTTAGTAATCGATCTTATCAGAGGAAAAAGCGTAGCAGAAGCAATTTCAATTTTGAAATTCACACCAAATAAATCTGCAGGAATCATCGAAAAAGTTATGATGTCAGCAGTTGCTAACGCAGAAAACAACTTTGACTTAGATGTTGAAAACTTGGTAGTTTCTGAAGCATTTGTTAACGAAGGACCAACAATGAAACGTTTCCGTCCGCGTGCAAAAGGTTCAGCTTCACCAATTAACAAACGTACAAGTCATATTACCGTTGTGGTATCAGAAAAATAAGGAGGGATAATCAGTGGGTCAAAAAGTAAATCCTATTGGGATGCGTGTAGGCATTATCCGTGAGTGGGATGCTAAATGGTATGCCGAAAAAGAGTATGCTGAATTTCTACACGAAGATTTGAGAATCCGTAAGTTCATCGCAACTAAGCTTGCTGATGCCGCTGTGTCAACTGTTGAAATCGAACGCGCTGCAAATCGTGTAAACATTTCAATTCACACAGCCAAACCTGGCATGGTTATCGGTAAAGGCGGATCTGAAGTTGAAAGCCTAAGAAAAGAATTAAATAAATTAACTGGTAAACGAGTTCATATCAACATCATTGAAATCAAAAAACCAGATTTAGATGCAAAATTAGTCGGAGAAGGAATCGCACGTCAATTAGAAAACCGTGTTGCTTTCCGTCGTGCACAAAAACAAGCGATCCAACGCACAATGCGTTCAGGCGCTAAAGGAATCAAAACTCAAGTATCAGGTCGTTTAAACGGTGCGGATATCGCCCGTTCAGAAGGATACTCAGAAGGAACAGTTCCTCTTCATACATTACGTGCTGACATCGACTACGCATGGGAAGAAGCAGATACAACATACGGAAAACTAGGAGTTAAAGTGTGGATTTATCGTGGAGAAATTCTTCCTACAAAGAAAAACACTGAGAAAGGAGGGAAATAATCATGTTAGTACCTAAACGTGTAAAACACCGTCGTGAATTCCGCGGTAAAATGCGTGGAGAAGCTAAAGGTGGTAAAGAAATCGCATTTGGAGAATTCGGCTTACAAGCTGTTGATTCACATTGGATTACTAACCGTCAAATCGAAGCTGCCCGTATTGCAATGACTCGTTACATGAAACGTGGTGGGAAAGTATGGATTAAAATTTTCCCTCACAAATCTTATACTGCCAAAGCAATTGGTGTACGTATGGGATCTGGTAAAGGTGCTCCTGAAGGCTGGGTTTCACCAGTTAAACGCGGCAAGATCATGTTTGAAATCGCCGGCGTTCCTGAAGAAGTTGCTCGTGAAGCATTACGTCTTGCTTCTCACAAATTACCAATGAAAACTAAGATCGTAAAACGTGAGGAAATGGGTGGTGAATCGAATGAAGGTTAAAGAAATCAGAGAATTAACCACTGCCGAAATGCTAGATCAAGAAAAACAATTAAAAGAAGAATTGTTCAATCTTAGATTCCAATTAGCAACAGGTCAATTAGAAAACACTGCACGTATTAAAGAAGTACGTAAATCGATTGCACGCATCAAAACTGTGTTGCGTGAACAAGCTGACAAATAGTGGAAGGAGGCCATTTCCAGTATGACTGAAGAAAGAAATCAACGTAAAGTTTATCAAGGACGCGTGGTATCTGACAAAATGGACAAAACGATCACTGTTATCGTTGAAACCCAAAAGAACCACCCAATCTATGGTAAACGCATGAAATATTCTAAAAAGTACAAAGCTCACGATGAAAACAATGAAGCAAAAATTGGCGATATCGTGAAAATCATGGAAACTCGTCCGTTATCAGCTACCAAACGTTTCCGTCTGGTTGAAATCGTTGAAAAAGCAGTGATTATCTAATCACACGAGATTTTCCTATATAGATGTTCTTTAAATCTGAAAGGAGGATACACAAGTGATCCAAGCAGAAAGCCGTTTAAAAATCGCGGACAACTCAGGCGCCCGTGAAATTTTAACTATTAAAGTTCTTGGCGGATCTGGTCGCAAAACTGCCAATATCGGTGATGTGATTGTTGCTACGGTTAAACAAGCAACGCCAGGTGGTGTTGTCAAAAAAGGTGACGTCGTTAAAGCCGTTATCGTTCGAACTAAATCAGGCGCTCGTCGTACTGACGGTTCTTACATTAAATTTGATGAAAATGCAGCTGTTATCATTCGTGATGACAAGAGCCCAAGAGGAACACGTATCTTCGGACCTGTCGCTCGTGAACTACGCGAAGGCAACTTCATGAAGATCGTTTCATTGGCACCGGAAGTATTATAATCGAGAGATTCAACTAAAGGAGGTGCGCAACAGTAATGTTCGTTAAAAAAGGCGATAAAGTAAAAGTTATCTCTGGCAAAGACAGAAATAAAGAAGGCGTTGTATTAGAAGCCCTTCCTAAACAAGACAAAGTCGTTGTTGAAGGTGTCAATGTCGTGAAAAAACATAAAAAAGCCTCTCAAGAAGCCCCTCAAGGCGGAATCGTTGAGGTAGAAGCACCAATTCACGCTTCTAATGTTATGGTGATCGACCCTTCAAATGGAGAAGCGACACGCGTTGGCTACAAAGTGGTTGACGGCAAGAAAGTCCGCGTTTCTAAAAAAACCGGCGAAACTCTAGATAAATAATTAAACGAGAAAGGAGGATCTTATAGATGAACCGCCTAAAAGAAAAATTTGTAAGTGAAATTACACCATCTTTGATGGAAAAATTTAACTATAATTCAGTTATGGAAGTTCCTAAAGTTGAAAAAATCGTCATCAACATGGGTGTTGGTGATGCGGTATCAAACACAAAAAACCTTGATAAAGCTGTTGAAGAATTAGCCTTGATCTCTGGTCAAAAACCAATCATCACAAAAGCTAAAAAATCAATCGCTGGTTTCCGTTTACGTGAAGGAATGCCTATCGGTGCGAAAGTAACACTACGTGGAGAAAGAATGTATGAATTCTTAGACAAATTAGTGACTGTGTCACTTCCCCGTGTACGTGACTTCCACGGAGTAAGCAAAAAATCCTTTGATGGCCGTGGTAACTTTACTTTAGGTGTCAAAGAACAACTGATCTTCCCTGAAGTAGATTATGATTTAGTTGATAAAGTCCGCGGTATGGATATCGTTGTTGTTACAACTGCTAAAACAGACGAAGAATCTCGCGAATTATTAACACAACTTGGAATGCCATTCCAAAAATAATCAAGGAGGCGAAAAAATTGGCTAAAAAATCAATGATTGCTAAAAACAAACGCCCTGCAAAACATTCAACGCAAGAATATACTCGCTGCGAACGTTGCGGACGTCCACATTCAGTTTATCGTAAATTTCATCTTTGCCGTATTTGCTTCCGCGAACTTGCCTACAAAGGTCAAATTCCCGGCGTGAAGAAAGCTAGCTGGTAAAATATACTCGCATAAAGGAGGTAAATAGTTCAATGGTCATGACAGATCCAATTGCAGATTTTCTAACTCGTATTCGTAATGCCAACATGGTAAAGCACGATACAGTAGAAGTACCTGCTTCAAAAATCAAACGTGACATCGCGGAAATCCTTAAACGTGAAGGTTTCGTACGTGATGTTGAATATATCGAAGATGACAAACAAGGCATGATCCGTGTTTTCCTTAAATACGGTAAAAATGACGAACGTGTTATCACGAACTTAAAACGTATTTCTAAACCAGGCTTGCGTGCTTATGTCAAAGCTGACGAAGTACCAAAAGTATTAAACGGTTTAGGTATCGCAATCATCTCTACTTCTGAAGGTTTAGTAACCGACAAAGAAGCAAGAGGCAAAAACGTCGGCGGCGAAGTGCTAGCTTACGTTTGGTAAGATCAAACAATCCATGAGGAGGTGTCTATAAGTGAGCCGTATTGGTAATAAATTAGTCGTTTTACCTGCAGGAGTTGAAGTAACTCAAAACGGAAACGACGTTACTGTTAAAGGACCTAAAGGTGAATTAACTCGTACTTTTTCTTCTGATATCAAAATGAGCATCGAAGGAAACGAAGTAACATTTACTCGTCCAAATGACAGCAAAGAAATGAAAACAATTCACGGAACAACTCGTGCAAACTTCAATAACATGGTTGTTGGTGTTTCAGAAGGGTTCCAAAAAGCACTAGAATTAATCGGGGTTGGGTACCGTGCACAATTACAAGGTTCAAAACTTGTGTTGAATGTTGGTTACTCACATCCAGTTGAGATCGTAGCACCAGAAGGTATTACAATCGAAGTTCCTGCTAACACTCAAGTAGTTGTTAAAGGATCAGACAAAGAAGTAGTAGGCGAATTAGCTGCGAAAATCCGCGGAACTCGTCCTCCAGAACCTTATAAAGGCAAAGGTATCCGTTATGTTGGCGAATACGTACGTCGTAAAGAAGGTAAAACTGGTAAATAGTAGGTCAAACCTACACGCGGCTTAGGCCAGCTTAATTAAAGAGGTGACAATTGTGATTACAAAACCAGACAAGAATAAAACACGCCAAAAACGCCACATGCGCGTTCGTGGTAAGATCTCTGGTACTGCTGAGTGCCCACGCTTGAACGTTTTCCGTTCTAACAAAAACATCTACGCGCAAGTAATTGATGACGTAGCGGGTGTGACGCTAGCAAGTGCCTCTGCCTTGGATAAAGAAATTTCAGGTGGAACAAAAACTGAACAAGCACAAGCTGTTGGGAAATTAGTAGCAGAACGTGCATCAGAAAAAGGTATTAAGAAAGTAGTCTTTGACCGTGGTGGATACCTTTACCATGGCCGTGTAGCAGCTTTAGCCGAAGCAGCTCGCGAAAATGGACTAGAATTTTAGGAGAAGGAGGAACACCATTCATGGTTTATATCGATCCAAAACATTTGGAATTAGAAGACCGCGTTGTAGCGATCAACCGTGTTACTAAAGTTGTTAAAGGTGGACGTCGTCTACGTTTCGCAGCACTAGTTGTTGTCGGTGACAAAAACGGTCATGTAGGCTTTGGTACCGGTAAAGCTCAAGAAGTACCTGAAGCAATTCGTAAAGCAATCGAAGACGCTAAGAAAAACCTAGTCGAAGTACCAATGGTAGGAACTACGCTTCCTCACGAAGTTATTGGTGTATTCGGTGGTGGACGCATCTTGATGAAACCAGCCGTTGAAGGTTCTGGAGTTGCCGCTGGTGGACCAGTTCGTGCCGTCTTGGAATTAGCTGGGGTTGCCGATGTAACTTCTAAATCTTTAGGTTCAAACACACCAATCAACGTTGTTCGGGCAACTGTTGAAGGTTTAACTCAATTGAAAAAAGCAGAAGATGTTGCTGCATTACGCGGTATCTCTGTTGAAAACTTAGCTAATTAAGGAGGACGAATGAAATGGCTGAATTAAAAATTACTTTAAAACGCAGTATTATCGGACGTCCTCAAAACCAACGCGACACTGTTAAAGCGTTGGGTCTTAAAAAAATGAACAGCACAGTTGTTAAACCTGCCAATGATGCAATCAAAGGTATGGTTAACACAGTGTCTCATTTAGTGGACGTAGAAGAAGTTTAATCAATATTGATAATTTAAATCTAAGGAGGTGCCCAATATAATGAAACTTCATGAATTACAACCTGCTGAAGGTTCTCGTAAAGTTCGCAACCGCGTTGGACGTGGTACTTCATCAGGTAACGGGAAAACAGCTGGACGTGGCCAAAAAGGACAAAAAGCTCGTTCAGGTGGCGGTGTGCGTCTAGGTTTTGAAGGTGGTCAAACTCCTTTATTCCGTCGTTTACCAAAACGTGGATTTACTAACGTGAATCGTAAAGAATATGCTGTAATTAATTTAGATGTCTTAAATCGTTTTGAAGATGGATCTGAAGTAACGCCAGTTGCTTTAGTTGAAGCTGGAATCGTGAAAAACGAAAAAGCTGGGATCAAAGTTCTAGGAAACGGATCATTAGATAAAAAACTAATCGTTAAAGCAGCAAAATTCTCTAAACATGCTCAAGAAACAATTGAAGCTGCCGGTGGTTCAATCGAGGTGATCTAATGTTCAAACTTTTAAAAGATGCATTCAAAGTTAAGAACATCCGATCACGGATTTTATTTACCGTTTTAATGTTATTGGTTTTCCGGTTAGGTGCACAGATCACTGTACCGGGAGTTGATGCGCGTGGTTTGCAAGGGTTGAGCGAAATGCCATTTTTCAGAATGCTGAATATGGTGAGCGGCTCGGCCATGCAAAACTTCTCGGTCTTCTCAATGGGGGTTTCTCCATATATCACTGCTTCGATTGTTATTCAGTTGTTGCAGATGGATATCGTTCCTAAATTTGTCGAATGGTCAAAACAAGGGGAAGTCGGTCGTAAGAAGTTGAATCAAGCAACTCGCTATTTGACTTTAGTCTTGGCTTTCATTCAGTCTGTGAGTATCACGGCTGGATTTGACTATTTTGCTCAATTTGGTTTCGTGCCAAATCGTAATGTTCAAACGTTCGTTACGATCGGTATCATTCTTACAGCCGGTACGATGTTCGTGACTTGGCTGGGAGAACAGATTACTGAAAAAGGAATCGGTAATGGGGTATCGATGATCATCTTTGCGGGGATCGTTTCTGGTTTGCCACAAGGGATCAAAGATATTTACGATGATTATTTTGTGAACATCGATCCAAGTGATCTATGGAAATCAATTATTTTTGTCGTAATTTTACTTATCGCAATCGTGTTGATTGTCTTCTTTGTAACGTATTTTCAACAAGCGGAAAGAAAAATCCCAATTCAATATACAAAACAAGTCGTTGGCGCTCCAACGAGCAGTTATCTACCGTTAAAAGTAAATGCTGCCGGAGTAATCCCAGTTATTTTTGCCAGCTCGTTTATTGCTACTCCCAATGCGGTGTTGCAAGCACTAGCTAGCCAATATAGCGCGGAAGGCTGGTACGATGTTTTAACAAAATTATTTAGTTATAACACGGTTCCAGGTGCTGCGATTTATACAGTTCTGATCGTTGCTTTCACCTTTTTCTATGCATTTGTTCAGGTTAATCCTGAGAAATTGGCAGAGAACTTACAAAAACAAGGAAGTTACATTCTGCGTGTAAGACCGGGTAAAGGAACAGAAGAATACGTTTCAGCAATTTTGATGCGCTTAAGTGTAGTCGGATCTATTTTCTTAGGTCTGATCGCCTTGATTCCGATTATCGCACAAATGGTTTGGAACTTGCCTCAATCGATTGGTTTGGGCGGTACAAGTCTTTTGATCGTTGTCGGTGTTGCGTTAGAAACTGCGAAACAATTAGAAGGACTTATGTTGAAACGACGCTATGTCGGATTCATGGATGAAGAGTAGATTCGTGTGTTGAGGGATTTCCTCAACGCCGTTCTCACTTTTACATTTACTGAAGTCAGCTGCCAGTCTGAAATGAATAAATCTATATATGAATGAAATGGAATTCTTTTTGAATTCTTTGGTAATATTCTAGGAGGGAAAGCAATGAACCTGATCTTAATGGGACTGCCGGGGGCAGGAAAAGGAACACAAGCAGAAAGAATTGTTGCGACGTACAATATTCCGCATATCAGCACGGGGGATATGTTCCGAGAAGCAATCAAAAACGAGACAACACTCGGATTGAAAGCAAAATCTTATATGGATGCAGGGGATTTGGTCCCAGATGAAGTTACTAACGGTATCGTGAAGGAACGTTTAGCCCAAAAAGACACAGACAAAGGGTTTTTATTGGACGGGTTCCCTCGGACTTTAGATCAAGCCAAGGCATTAGCTGAAATGTTAACAGACTTGAACAAAAAGATTGATGCTGTGATTGATATTCAAGTAGCAGAAGAAGTGTTGGTTGATCGTTTGGCAGGACGCTTCATGTGCCGCAATTGTGGTGCGACTTATCATAAAGTCTTCAACCCTACGAAAGTAGAAGGAACTTGTGATCGCTGCGGGGGTCATGAGTTTTACCAACGTGAAGATGATAAGCCAGAAACTGTTAAAAATCGTTTATCTATTAATGTTAAAAATAGTGAACCTATTTTAGCTTATTATGATGAAGAAGGTCTGTTGTATCCAGTTGATGGAGATCGTGAAATTGATGCCGTATTTGCGGATGTAGAAAAAATTATCAAGAAATAATTTGCCTACCGACTTGAGATGCAGTTTATCTTGCCAAGTTCGATGTTTTATGATAGAATTTGTCAGTCTGACTTCTGGCTTTTTTGGAAGTTAACTTTAGAATTAGGGTGGGAACTGCAGTTTCCGCCATTTTATCGTGTGAAAATGCGAAACAACTACAAGGAGGTACTCTGCGTGGCAAAAGAAGATATGATTGAAATCGAAGGAACAGTCGTCGAAACTTTGCCGAATGCAATGTTTAAAGTCGAGTTGGAAAACGGACACGAAGTTCTTGCGCACGTATCTGGTAAAATCCGGATGTATTATATTCGAATCTTACCTGGAGATAAGGTTACAGTTGAACTTTCTCCTTATGATTTGAGCCGTGGTCGTATTACCTATCGCTTTAAGTAAGTTGTACTCCGTAAAACTTCAGGAGGTATAATCATGAAAGTAAGACCATCAGTAAAACCAATGTGTGAACATTGTAAAGTAATTCGTCGTAATGGACGTGTTATGGTGATTTGCCCAGCAAACCCAAAACATAAACAACGTCAAGGATAATTGGAGGTGTAATTAAGTATGGCTCGTATTGCAGGAGTAGATATTCCTCGTGATAAACGCGTGGTAATTTCACTTACGTATATTTTCGGAATTGGAAATACTACAGCGAAACAAATTTTAGCCGATGCAGGCGTTTCTGAAGATGTTCGTGTACGTGACTTAACAAACGAACAAACAGACGCTATCCGTGCTGAAGTTGATAAATTAAAGGTTGAAGGCGATCTTCGTCGTGAAACTAACTTAAACATCAAACGTTTGATGGAAATCGGTTCTTACCGTGGAATCCGTCATCGTCGCGGCTTACCTACACGTGGACAAAACACTAAGAACAACGCTCGTACACGTAAAGGCCCAGCTCGCGCTATTGCCGGCAAGAAAAAATAATTAGTGAAGGAGGTTTAAATCTTCATGGTAGCAAAGAAAGTCAATCGTAAACGTCGTGTGAAGAAGAATATCGAAACAGGTATCGCTCATATTCATTCGACTTTTAACAATACAATCATCATGATTACTGATGCAAGCGGCAACGCTGTAGCATGGTCATCTGCAGGTTCGTTAGGATTCAAAGGTAGTAAAAAATCAACTCCTTTCGCTGCTCAAATGGCTGCTGAAACTGCAACAAAAGCTGCAATGGAACATGGTTTGAAAAGTGTTGAAGTAACTGTTAAAGGACCTGGTTCTGGTCGTGAAGCAGCAATTCGTTCATTGCAAGCAACTGGTTTAGAAGTAACTGCAATTCGTGACGTGACTCCAGTACCTCATAATGGATGCCGCCCTCCAAAACGCCGTCGTGTTTAATGAGTGCCCAACTCTATGAGTTTTACAGGAACGTCATTGAACAAGACACTTTTCGTTTTGAAAGGGGTAAAAGACAAGAATGATTGAATTCGAAAAACCAAGAATCACAAAAATTGATGAAGACAGAGATTATGGCAAGTTCGTTGTTGAACCTCTGGAAAGAGGTTATGGAACTACTTTAGGTAATTCTCTACGTCGTATTCTACTTTCTTCTTTACCGGGCGCTGCCATTACAAATATTCAAATCGATGGGGTGCTACACGAATTTTCAACCATCAAAGGTGTAAGAGAAGACGTTGTACAAATCATTTTGAATATTAAAGGTTTAGCGTTAAAATTATTCGCTGAAGAAGAAAAAACCCTTGAGATCGATATTACTGGACCAGCTACGGTAACTGCCGGCGATATTATCGTTGACAGCGACGTTGAAATCTTAAATAAAGATATGTACATTTGTACTGTTTCTGAAGGTGCGACATTCCATGCCCGCCTAACGGTAAAACCTGGTCGAGGCTATGTTCAAGCAGACGAAAACAAAAAGGAAGACATGCCAATTGGTGTCCTTCCAGTCGATTCCATCTATACACCTGTTCGTAAAGTAAACTATCAAGTTGAAAATACACGTGTTGGTCGTCGTGATGACTTCGATAAATTAACGATGGAAATTTGGACTGACGGATCGATCATTGCTCAAGAAGCATTGAGTCTTGCAGCGAAAATTTTAACTGAACATTTGGATATTTTTGTAAATCTTACTGATGAAGCGAAAAACGCTGAAATCATGGTCGAAAAAGAAGAAACACAAAAAGAAAAAATGTTGGAAATGACCATCGAAGAACTAGACTTGTCTGTACGCTCGTATAATTGCTTGAAACGTGCTGGAATTAATACGGTTCAAGAATTAACGAATAAGTCTGAACCTGAAATGATCAAAGTACGTAATTTAGGTCGTAAATCTCTTGAAGAAGTTAAGGCTAAATTACATGATCTTGGTCTAGGACTACGTAAAGACGATTAATATTGTTGACAAAGGAGGGAAACCTACGTGAGTTATCGTAAATTAGGACGCACATCTAGCCAACGTAAGGCAATGTTGCGTGACTTAACAACTGACTTAATTATCAACGAACGTATCGTTACGACTGAAGCTCGTGCGAAAGAAGTTCGTTCAACTACTGAAAAGATGATTACCTTAGGAAAACGCGGGGATCTTCATGCACGTCGCCAAGCTGCAAGCTTTGTACGTAATGAAGTCGCTGATGTTCGCGAAGAAAACGAAGCAATCGTTGTTGAATCTGCATTACAAAAATTATTCAATGACATCGCTCCTCGTTACGCTGAACGCCAAGGTGGATACACTCGTATCTTAAAAACTGAACCTCGTCGTGGCGACAACGCCCCTATGGTTGTTTTAGAACTTGTATAATAATCACTCTTCACTTTATAGATGATTCTTTTAGAGTGTTATGATGTTGGAGATTTTCTCCGAGTCTAGCTCAGCGCCGCTTCCCAGATTGTCTGGGAAGCTGGCACTCATCATAAAGTGTTTTTTTATACCCAAAAATACTGTCAAGACAGGTCGGTATACAAAAGCATTTTATTGAGTATCAACGATTGATAAAACGTGGCTTTTTTGCTAGTCTTAGTACATATTTGCAAAGAAGTGGAAAGGTGTAACCATGGAGCCAATTATTGAGATCAGTCAAATTGAATTTAGTTATCAGGAAGAAGTAGCACCGGCATTAAAAGATGTCAGCTTTTCGATAAAAAAAGGTGAATGGATTGCGATCGTCGGACATAATGGATCAGGAAAGTCGACTTTAGCCAAAACAATCAATGGTCTTCATTTACCGCAAAAAGGAACTGTAACAGTCGGTGGGATGGAGCTGTCTGAAGAATCTGTTTGGGATATTCGCCGAATGGTAGGAATGGTCTTTCAAAATCCAGACAACCAATTTGTCGGAGCAACTGTAGAAGATGATGTCGCCTTTGGTTTGGAGAACCAAGGGATCGAACGAAGTGAAATGCAGCGTCGAGTTCAAGACGCATTAGAGAAAGTAAAGATGCAAGATTTTGCGACTCGCGAACCAGCCCGCTTATCTGGTGGACAAAAACAACGGGTAGCAATTGCTGGTGTAGTAGCTTTGCGTCCAGATATCATTATTTTGGATGAGGCAACGAGTATGTTGGATCCTGAAGGACGCGACGATGTCATTTCTACGATTCAAAAGATCAAAGAAGAAAGTGATCTGACGGTTATTTCGATCACTCATGATATCGATGAAGCAGCTAGTGCCAATCGGATCTTTGTGATGCGTGAAGGCGAACTGTATCAAGAAGGAACACCAGAAGAAATTTTTTCTGCTGGACCAGAGCTAGTTGCGTTAGGACTGGATCTACCGTTTCCTGAAAAATTGAAAGCGGCGTTAAAAGCGCGCGGTGTGAATGTACCGACAAACTATTTAGATGAAGAAGGGATGATGGATTGGTTATGGACATCCGTTTTGAAAAAGTAAGTTACGTTTATCAACCAAATACACCCTTTGAACAGCGTGCGCTGTATGATATCGATCTAAATATCCAAGAAGGTTCTTATACTGCTTTAGTCGGTCATACTGGAAGTGGAAAGTCGACTTTACTGCAACATTTAAATGCTTTGCTGAAACCAACGGAGGGTCAAGTCATCATTGGAGATCGACGAATCACACCGACGACGGATAATAAAAATTTGAAACCGGTTCGAAAAAAGGTTGGGATCGTCTTTCAATTTCCTGAAGCACAATTATTTGAAGAAACTGTTGCAAAAGATATCGCCTTTGGTCCGAAAAATTTTGGGATCAGTGACGAGGAAGCACAAGTATTAGCAAAAGAAAATTTAAAATTAGTTGGTCTAGATGAAGAATATCTTGAGCGTTCGCCTTTTGAGCTTTCTGGCGGTCAAATGCGCCGTGTAGCGATTGCGGGAGTATTAGCCATGGAACCGGAAGTTCTAGTCTTAGATGAGCCGACAGCGGGCTTGGATCCATTGGGGCGCAAAGAAATGATGGAGATGTTTTGGCGACTGCATCAAGAAAAGAACATGACGATCGTACTGGTGACGCATTTAATGGATGACGTCGCAAACTTTGCTGATTATGTTTACGTTTTGGAAAAAGGGCATGTAGTAAAAGCTGGTGCACCTCAAGCAGTCTTTGATGATGTGGCTTGGCTGAAAGAAAAACAACTAGGAGTTCCTCAAGCTAGTGCTTTTGCGGAAGAGATGCAGGCACGCGGGGCGATTTTTGATAAGCTGCCGTTGACCGAAAATGAATTAGCGGATTGGATCGTTGAACAAGCAGGAGGTCCTGCACATGATGAATAAATTGATATTCGGACGTTTTATCCCCGGTGATTCTCTGATCCATCGGCTAGATCCGCGTGCGAAATTAGTCGCCAGTTTTTATTTTATCGGGATCATCTTTTTGGCAAATAATTGGCAAAGTTATTTGTTTTTAGCGGTGTTTACGATGGTTGCGGTGTTGCTATCAAAGATAAACTTAACGTTCTTCTTAAAAGGAGTCAGACCATTGATCTGGCTGATCATTTTTACTGTCGCATTGCAAGTACTCTTTACGCAAGGGGGAACCTTGTATTGGTCGTGGGGCGTATTTAGTCTTTCATCTTATGGGATTCAAAATGGCTTGTTCATCTTTTGCCGATTTGTATTGATTATTTTTATGTCAACGCTGTTAACATTAACGACACCGCCATTATCGATGTCAGATGCGATCGAATCTTTATTGAATCCATTGAAAAAATTACATTTGCCGGTACATGAGATCGCTTTGATGTTGTCGATCGCTTTGCGGTTTGTACCAACGTTGATGGACGAAACAGAAAAGATCATGAATGCTCAGCGGGCACGTGGGGTTGATTTTAGTGATGGAAATTTGATTCAAAAAGTTAAAGCAATCGTGCCTTTGTTGATTCCCTTATTTGTCAGCAGTTTTAATCGAGCAGAAGATCTGGCTACTGCGATGGAAGCACGGGGCTATCGCGGCGGCGAAGGTCGCAGCAAGTATCGGAAATTGCAATGGTCAGCACGTGACACGAGTATTATCGGTGTTTTTGCAGTCGCAACAATTATTTTGCTCTTTTTACGTAGCTAAGCTTGGAGTGATCCAAGCTTTTTTTGTTTAAAATTGCCAGCGTTTTTTTCTAACAGTAATGATTGATCAATGTGGAAAAAATGAATGCTCAATTTTGGTGCGTTGGAATCTGTCAGAAAAGCTGTTATAATGACTCCGGCAGAATTTTGTTGTTTTAAGGAGAAAAAAATGGTTAGATACAAAGCAGTGATTGCTTATGACGGTACAAATTTTAATGGGTTTCAGCGGCAGCCAAATGGCCGCACGGTTCAAGCAGAAGTTGAAAAGACGCTGCAAAAAATGAATGATGGTCGAGCGATAACGATTTTTGGATCGGGGCGAACAGATGCGGGGGTCCATGCGGTTGGGCAAGTGATCCATTTTGATTATCCGCAAGAGCGTCCGTTGGAGCGGATGCGTTTTGCTTTAGATACACAAACACCGGATGACATCGCTGTCTCATCGGTAGCGTTCGCAGCAGATGATTTTCATGCTCGTTATCATGTGGTAGAAAAGACCTATCATTTCAAAGTTCAGATCGTTAAACCGCGGAGTCCGTTTAGGCGCTATTATGCTGCCTATTATCCCTACCCACTCGATTTAGAGCTGATTCGCCGCGCGTTGCCAGATTTATTGGGCACACATGATTTCACTTCTTTTTGCGCCACTGGCGGGTCGATTGAAGATAAAGTTCGGACAATCTATCAAGCAGATTTAGAAGTAAATGAAGCAGAAACAGAATTGACTTTTATTTTTCGCGGAAACGGCTTTTTGTATAAAATGATTCGAATTTTAGTAGGAACGCTATTAAAGATTGGAAATGGTCGGATTCCGGCTGACAGTATCCCAGCGATCATTGCAGCAAAAGATCGGAATATCGCTGGACCAACGGCACATCCAGAAGGTCTTTACTTAGTAGAAGTAAAATATGAATAATGGAAATTAGCTAAGAATAAATAACCAACGAAAGCCGCGAGCTTATTCAAGTCCGCAGCTTTTCCGTTGATTATTTTTTGTGTAAGAAGAGGAGGTGTGACATTTTGTCACACCTCCTCTTCTTGAATAAAGGTTGTTTCAGCGGCTTCTGTGTCAGTTTCTTCAATGGCGATGGCCTTTTTTAGGCTTTAATATTCGCAAGTAAAGGAGAAACAGACCAATCGAAAGGACAAACGAAATTGCGCCGATGGTAAGGCCTTGTGGCAAGTAACTAAAAGTTATTTTGTGTTTGCCTTTTGGCACATGGATGCTGATAAAAGCGTTTTGGAACGCTTTTGTTTTTACTTTTTTGCCGTCGATCTTAGCAGTCCAACCTTTATCGTAAGGAATGGTCGTTATGAGTGTCTGAGCTTTTTCAGTAGTTACTGTTCCTTCAGCACTTTGTTTGCCAGTCTTCATAGCTACGCCGTTTTCTTTGATTTTATCAATGGCTAGATGATAGGCGATGGTATCTAACGCTAATACTTGTGGATTTTGGAAACTGATTGATTTTGTTCCATAAAAGCTAGCGGTAAAAGTAACAGTCGTGGCTTTTGGATAATAGCCTAAGTCGTAGTATTGTCCGCTGATACTGATCTGTGCTTGTCGCGTTTGACCAGCAGCTGTAATAGTTGCTGTCGAACTTTCAAGTTCTGAGAAATCATAGGGATAAAGACTTAAATAGGCCTGTGTATTTGCTGGGACTTGAACTTTCCAAGTGACATCTTTTGAAACGTTGCTTTGTTTTTCTGTAATGGTCGTAATAGTACCAGCATTAGTGACAGTGGCATTTTTTGTTCTAACTTGTGTCATTGGTAAAAACTGGAAGTATTGGAATTGTTCTTGCGACAAGGCGTTAAATAATTGTGTTTGCGTGCCGAGATTATCATTTGGCAATGCCTGTAATTTATCGATGCTTGTCGGTGCCAAAAATGCTAGCGGCAATGCGTAATTATTTTCAAACAGATGGTACTCACCAGAACTGTCGGTCTTCGTAAAACCGTATTTATTTAAGTTTTTCGCTTTAGCAATGTTATATTTGATCCCAGTGAAGGCATCTGCTAGCAGCGTATTGTTTTGATAACGAATATTCAGACTAGTTCCTCTTGAACGAAAACCTAATTGATCCATATAACCAGAAGAATGGCGATTACGGATCGAAGAAAACATGCTAATCCCATTATAACCATAGTTAAAGGAATCATTGGCCGACACTGGATCCAAGTTTTCAAGACGATAAAAATCGTCATTGTCGGTTTTTGTTTTGTCGACTAAGTTTTTGATTGCTGGATAAGGTTCGGTATAAAGACTGCGTGAAGCATAATTCCAATCTTTTAAAATACCTCGGACCATAAAGTCGCTATTGACGGCAGCTTCTGCACACATCAATACCAAAAGTAGCAGGCTGAGTGTTTTCACAGGAATCTTATTGGAGTGAAAACCGGTAAAGAGAAGCGCATAGATTGCTAAAAAGCCGAGAGTAATATAAAGCGAGATTGGTTTGAGGTAAGAATAATCTTTTCCTTTCATGCCCCAGAAAATCGCAAAACAAGCGATTAATAAAAGGCAGGCGGCGACTAATTGCAAAACATTTTCGCGAGCCAATTTTTCCCAGCCCCAAGCGGCAAGTGTGATCACTAAAAAGGAAAGCAAGTACGCATAACGGAATAAGAACATATTTGGCGCATGCATGCCCTGCCAAAATAAATTTAGTGGCTGGATATAAAAACTAGCGATTAAGATCCCAGCGACTGCCCCATAAAGAATTTTATTTTTCCAAGGGATCTTCTTACAGATAAAATAAAACAGACACAAGGCCAACGGCAACAGACCGATGTAAATAAAAGGGATCGAACCGTATTTGGTTGTGTCATAAGAACCAATCAAATTTTTTGCGATAAAATCCCACCAGTCGGTTGCTTCGGTTTTGAAAGTCGTAATCTTGGTCAATTCTTCGCCGTTTGTTCGTAAATCTAACAGCGAGGGCAAGATCATGATCATCGAAGCAAAACCAGCCAACAGCGATGTGATCCCGTATGGGATGATACTTTTTTTATACGTTCGCCAATTCGTGAGCAGGCGTGCGATAAAATACAGTACGGAAAAGATTCCGATCATAAAGCCCATGTAAAAGCTTGTCAAAAACAACATTAAATAGGAAACAAACAAGACAGTCGGCTTCTTGAAATCCATCACTCGATTGATGCCCCAGATGATCAGCGGCAGATAGACAAAGGCATCCAGCCACATGATGATCTCCGAATGGGCGATGGTAAAGGACATCAACGCATAAGAGACACTTAGCGCCACACGCGACCAATCCGGTAATTTGAAACTGCCTTTCGCATAAAACCAGAAGGCTAGTCCGGCAGAACCAATCTTCAGCAAGGTTAAAAAATAGAGCGCATCTGGCATCAGCTGATTTGGAAAGAAAAGGACCAACGGTGTAAAGAATCCGCCGAGATAGTAGGAAATCAACGAAAGATAATTTAAGCCCATCGAGGCGCTCCAATTATAAAAAAGTCCTTGTTTGCCTAAAAGCATATTGCGAAAACTTGCGTGGAAATTTGAAAATTGAGAAAAGGCATCGCTAGCTAAAACACTGCGGCTCGAGCCAGGATAAATGCCGATCGTCAAGTAGACGATTACCATGAGTACTAGTGGCAGAAAAAAACTGGCCAATAAGTACCAACGGTTTTTTTTAAGATAGTTTTTCATATAAAAATCACCAAACTTCTTTCAACAGACTATCCAAATTTTACCATAGATAGTACAAAATATTGTGAAAGAGCTATGAAACACAAACGAATATTTAAACATTTTGTAATGGAAACAGGTGTGAATACTGCTGAACAATATTTTGATAATAAGTTATTTTATGAGAGAAGACAACGGATTTTCTTTCTAACTGAAAAGGCAAGTCAAAAAAGACAAGCCTGATTTTTCGGCTTGTCTTTTTTGATAGATATATAAATGCTACATAGTTTTTGAAGGCACAAAAAAAACCGCTCGTAATCGAACGGTTTGGCTTGATTGGATAATATTAAACGCGCTCAACTTTTCCAGATTTCAAAGCACGAGTTGAGACCCAAACTTTTTTAGGTTTTCCGTCCACTAAAACGCGAACTTTTTGTAAATTAGGTTTTACAGTACGTTTTGTAGCGTTCATAGCGTGAGAACGGTTATTTGCACTTCTTGTTTTACGACCAGTAAAATAGCAAACTTTTGCCATATGATGTTTCCTCCTTTTGCCTTGATATTGGAGCGCTTCTTTGGCTCATACTAAAATAATTTAGCATAGATTAACAAGTTTAGCAAGTGAATTTTTTTAGAAAGATTGACATTCAAGGGATTTGCGGGTAAATTATAGACTGTTAGCGTAAAAATTTTTAACAAAAGTTTTGATGCAGGAAAGTTGGCGGGAATTTGCGGCAAGCAGGGAGCGCCCTATCAGCAAATCGCAACGGAACTTTCTTTTATTTGTCATAGGGCTATGATAAACTATTATAGTAGAAAAAATGGACGAGTGTGTCTATTTAAGGAGGCTAACAACTATGGCTGTGAAAATTAATACACAGGCTGGTATGATCGAAATTTCAAACGACGTCATCGCGACGGTTGTCGGCGGTGCGGTTACTGACGTGTTTGGTATCGTTGGTATGGCTAGCAAAAATCAAATCAAAGACAATATTACAGAGATTTTAAGAAAAGAAAATTATTCACGCGGCGTTGTTGTACGTCAAGAAGAGAATGGAATCGCAGTCGATGTGTATACGATCATCAGCTACGGCACGAAGATCTCAGAAGTATCGCGCAATGTCCAAGAAAAAGTGAAATACAATTTAGAAACGATGCTTGGAGTTACAGCTAACTCAGTGAATGTCTATGTTCAAGGTGTGCGTGTTCTGCCTGACTAAAGGCAGCGTTCTTAAGGAGGACTAAGTAAGTGAAGGTAACAGAAATCAGCGCGAGTCAATTCCAAGAAATGGTAGAGGCTGGCGCTAAACGTCTGCAAGTCAATGCAGAATATGTCAATTCGTTAAATGTATTTCCAGTACCAGATGGTGACACTGGAACCAATATGAATTTATCCATGACCAGCGGCGCGACTGCTGTTGTCAACTCTGCTTCAGAAAAAGTCGGCGAATTAGCAAATGTTTTAGCTAAAGGATTATTGATGGGAGCACGCGGAAATTCTGGCGTTATCTTGTCACAATTGTTCCGTGGTTTTTCTAAAGCAATCTTAGAAGTCGATACGTTGAACGCTGAAGATTTAGCTAAAGCGTTTGTTCACGGAGTGGAAACTGCTTATAAAGCAGTCATGAAACCAGTAGAAGGAACAATTTTAACCGTGGCGCGGGAATCAGCAAAAGCTGGCGAACGCAAAGCAAAGCAAACAGATGATGTGATCGAAGTCATGACGACAGTTGTTCAATATGGGAAAAAAGCATTGGATAAAACCCCTGATATGCTGCCTGTTTTGAAAGAAGTCGGCGTTGTCGATAGTGGAGGTCAAGGGTTGTTGTTCATTTATGAAGGCTTTTTAAGTGCACTAAATGGCGAATTCCAAGCGGATGACACGTATGAACCAAGTCCGGCTGAAATGGACGAAATGGTCAATGCTGAACATCACCGCAGTGTCCAAGGTCAATTAGCAACAGCAGATATCAAATTTGGCTACTGTACTGAAATCATGGTTCGTTTAGGTGAAGGCCCGACAGTGGATAGTCAGTTCGACTATGATACTTTCCGCAATTATTTAGATGGAATCGGTGATTCATTATTGGTGGTCAATGATGATGAGATCGTTAAAGTTCATGTGCACACGGAACATCCGGGTGAAGTCATGAATTACGGTCAAAAATTTGGTGCGTTGATCAAAGTCAAAGTCGATAATATGCGTTTGCAACATGAAACGATTTTGGAGCACGATGAACAATCTACAGTTGAAACAACACCCGTTCAACGCAAACCACAAGCGGTTATTGCAATCGCGGCAGGTGAAGGGGTCCAAGAATTATTCAAGAGTCTAGGTGCTGATTTTGTTATCAGTGGCGGACAAACGATGAATCCAAGTACAGAAGATATCTTAGAAGCAATCAAAGAAGTTCACGCAGATCAAGTTGTTGTTTTACCGAACAATAAAAATATCTTCATGGCTGCAGATCAAGCGGCAGAAGTCGCAGATATTCCCGTTGCAGTCGTACCAAGTAAAACAGTCTCTCAAGGGATGACTGCGATGTTGGCATTCCATGGCGATCAAAGCTTGGAAGACAACAAAACAGCGATGACCGACATGCTTGAATCAGTTGTCAGCGGACAAATCACAAATGCAATCCGTGACACAGCGATCGACGGAGTGGAAATTCATGAAGGCGACTACTTAGGGATGATTGACGGTAAGATCGTTCTTTCAGAAGCGGATAAGTATCAAGCTACTTTTGATACGTTGAACAAAATGATCAATGATGAGATTGAGATCATTACGATCATCGTCGGTGAAGAAGGTACACAAGCAGAAGCCGAAAAACTAAGTGCTGCGATCGAAGCAAGCTATCCTGATTTAGAAGTTGAGATCCACGAAGGAAAACAACCAGTTTATCCATACTTGCTTTCAGCGGAATAATCCTATAAAGTCAGAGTCGGGAATTCTTTCCCGGCTTTTTTTGCAGTTTAATAAAAGCTCCGGCAAGGCAAGCAAAAATTATTTTTATTCTCAATAATTTTTAGAAATTAAAGAAGAACCTAAATAAAAATCAAGAGCTAAAAAAGCGAAAGGAGGCTAGTGATGGCAACGCAAGAATCTGTATCGGTCTTGCCTGGCGTAGGACCTAAGCGTGCACAGACATTAATTGAATTGGGGATCGTGACGATCGAAGATTTATTGAGCTATTACCCGTTTCGTTACGAAGACATTCAAGAAAAAAATCTATTAGAGATCAACGACCAAGAAAAAGTGACCTTAAAAGGTGTGATCGTCTCGGCGCCGGTTGTTAGCCGTTTTGGTTATAAAAAAAGTCGACTGCAGTTTCGTATGATGCAAGATCACGCAGTTTTCATGGTCTCCTTTTTCAATCAACCTTATTTGAAAGATAAAATAGAAGTCGGTGAAGAATTGGCTGTCTATGGGAAATGGGATGCGAAACGCAAGTCTTTGACGGGGATGAAAATCTTAGGCGGCAAACAGACGGAAGAATATGCACCGATCTATCATGTGACAAAGTCGATTCGTCAAAGTACACTGGTCGATTTGATCAAAACGGCATTTGATAAATTTGGTGAGCAGGTGGCAGAAAATCTGCCGGATTATTTGCTAGAAAAATATCGTTTGATGCCACGTAAACAAGCCATGCGGGCAATGCATTTTCCTAAAAATCCTCAAGAGAGTCAGCAAGCCAAACGGCGAGTGGTCTTTGAAGAATTTTTCTTGTTCCAAATGCAAATGCAAGGGTTGAAAAAAAATGAACGTAGTGAAAAAAATGGGATCGCGGTTCGTTACGATGTAGAACGGTTAAAACAATTCACACAAAAACTGCCCTTTGAATTAACGGATGCGCAAAAACGAGTGACTAACGAGATCTGTTACGATCTGCGCAGCAAAAAACATATGCAGCGCTTGTTGCAAGGTGATGTTGGGAGCGGGAAGACAGTTGTCGCGGCGATCGCACTGTATGCAGCGATGACGGCTGGATTCCAAGGGGCGTTGATGGTGCCGACCGAAATTTTGGCGCAGCAGCATTTAGAAAGTTTGAATCAGTTATTTGATCCGTTAGAATTGACGACGGCATTGCTGACCGGCTCAACGAAGACAAAAGAGCGCCGTGCAATTTTGGCTGGGCTGAAAAATGGGGAGATTGATGTGATCATTGGAACTCACGCATTGATCCAAGACGAGGTCCAGTTTGCTAATTTAGGCTTGGTCATTACTGACGAACAGCATCGCTTCGGTGTGAATCAACGCAAAGTATTGCGAGAAAAAGGATTACATCCGGATGTTTTGTTCATGACGGCGACACCGATTCCACGGACATTGGCGATCACAGCATATGGCGAGATGGATGTTTCGATCATTGATCAAATGCCGGCGGGTCGGATTCCAGTTAAAACTAGTTGGATCAAACCCAAACAATTAGAACACACGTTGGATTGGGCGAAACAAGAATTGCAAAGCGGACATCAACTGTACGTGATTTGTCCGTTGATCGAAGAATCTGAAGCACTGGATGTAAAAAATGCGACTGAAATTTATGAGCATCTAAAAGAATATTATGCACCGACGTATCAAGTCAGCTTGTTGCATGGAAAAATGAAGAATATAGAAAAAGACGCGATTATGGAAGAGTTTAAAGAGAATCAAAGTCAGATTCTTGTTTCTACCACTGTGATCGAAGTAGGTGTCAATGTTCCGAATGCGACAGTGATGTTCATCATGGATGCGGATCGGTTCGGTTTGGCGCAGCTCCATCAATTACGTGGTCGGGTCGGACGCGGATCAGCCGCCTCATATTGTATCTTAGTCGCTAGTCCTAAAAATGAAATGGGAAAAGAACGGATGAAGATCATGACAGAGACGAACAACGGATTTGTATTGAGCGAAAAAGATTTAGAGTTGCGCGGGCCAGGGGAAGTATTCGGCTTCCGTCAATCGGGGCTGCCGCAATTTTTGATCGCAGATCTTGTCAATGATGCCAATGTTTTAGAAGTTGCACGTGATGAAGCCAACCAGATCTGGCAAGTAGATAATTGGCAGAGTCAACCAGCTTTTTCCGCATTAGCAAAGGCGCTGAAGCCGACGGAGACCGGCGAAACATATTTTGATTAATATGCTATACTGGAGAAAATCATGGCCGCTTTAACTTTAGTTTCGTTTAAATAAAACGGCTTTTAGAAAATAAATCAATTGGAAAAAAGGAGAGAAGTTTTTCATGAGAATTGCTGTAGACGCGATGGGTGGGGATTTTGCACCAAAAGCGATCGTTGAAGGTGTCATGTTAGCACAAAAAAAACATCCGGATATTGAATTTCAATTATATGGAAAAGAAGATGCGATCCGTCAATACCTTACGAATGAAAACAATATCACGATCATTCATACAGATGAAAAAATCAACAGCGACGACGAGCCTGTCAAAGCAATCCGTCGTAAAAAAACGGCATCGATGGTTTTAGCTGCGCAAGCAGTCAAAGAAGGCAAAGCCGACGCAATTTTTTCAGCGGGGAATACGGGAGCTTTATTGGCAGCTGGTTTATTCGTAGTAGGACGAATCAAAGGGATCGAACGCCCAGGTCTGATGTCGACATTGCCAGTTTTAACCGGTGATAGTGGATTTGATATGCTGGATCTTGGCGCGAATGCCGAAAATAAAGCAGAACATCTACAACAATACGCGATTTTAGGTTCTTTTTATGCAAAACATGTCCGTGGGATAAAAAATCCGCGCGTAGGTTTGTTAAACAACGGAACAGAAGAAACCAAAGGCAGCGAATTGACAAAAGAAGCATTCAAATTATTGCAAGCTGAAGAGAGCATCAATTTTATCGGTAACGTGGAAGCGCGGGAACTTTTGAATGGTGCTGCGGATGTTGTTGTAACGGATGGCTTCACTGGAAATGCCGTTTTGAAAACGATCGAAGGAACAGCGATGGGCTTTATGAATCTAATCAAAAGCAGCATCAATGACGCCGGCATCAAAGGTAAATTTGGAGCATTGATGTTAAAAGAAACATTATACGGGCTAAAAGACAAATTGGACTATTCTGCTCATGGCGGAGCAGTATTGTTTGGTTTGAAAGCACCAGTGATCAAAACACATGGTTCGACCGGGCCTGAAGCAGTAGCGAACACGATCAGTCAAATCCACACGATGTTAGAGACGAATGTCGTTGGACAATTGGTCCAGTTTTTCGAGACACCTAAAGGCGAGTAAGCATCCAAGCATTTTACTAAAAAAGCTAGACAAAGAAGTCAAACACCAGTAAAATGAGTGGTGACCTTCTGGTAAGACATAGACGAATATTAGTTGATCAAGTGGAGGTGAATGTTGTTGACTCGTGAAGAAGTATTTAGCCAAGTTGCTGAAATAATTTCAAATCACTTTGAAATCGATAAAGATAAAGTGACTCTTGAATTGAGTATCAAAGACGACTTAAATGCAGATTCAATCAGTATCATGGAATTTGTTTTAGAATTAGAAGATGAATTCGGAACAGAAATCTCAGATGAAGATGCTGAAAAAATTGAAACTGTTGGAGCCGCAGTTGATTACATTATGCAAAACAACCAAGCTTAACACAAAAAGTACACCAGCTTTTGCTGGTGTACTTTTTTGTCGAAAAAGAACGGTGAGCGCAGGAATAGTTGGATGCGAGCAAATTTTCTTTTAGGACAACGATTTTTTTAATAAAGGCGAAAATTTCACGGATTCCTTGAAATTTTCTTACTATCACGACTTCTGATTTAAAATTTATAGAAAAAACAGTATAATAGAGCGTGATGGAAATCTCAAAAAAAGGAATGAGCCCATGGATACACAGTTAGTCAACGAATTGAAAGAAAATTACGGCATCGTCTTTCATGATGTCAACTTATTAGAACAGGCGTTTACCCACTCATCATATGTGAATGAACACCGTAACATGAATATTTCAGATAATGAACGGTTAGAATTTTTAGGAGACGCTGTCTTAGAGCTTCAAGTATCGGACTATTTGTATCATCATTATCCCAACTTGCCAGAAGGTCGATTGACACGACTGCGTTCAGCGATTGTACGGGAAGAAAGTTTATCAAAATTTGCGAAAGAATGTCATTTTGATCAATATATTCTGTTAGGCAAGGGCGAAGAAAATTCTGGTGGTCGTGCGCGTGCGGCGCTTTTATGTGATTTGTTTGAAGCGTTCCTAGGTGCATTGTATTTGGATCAAGGGTATGAAACAGCATTGCACTTTATCCAAACCGTTGTCTTTCCCAAAATCGAAGCGGGTGTCTTTACTCGTGAAATGGACCATAAGACGCGTCTGCAAGAAGTCTTGCAAAAAGGCGGCGATGTGACGATTGATTATCGGTTAGTGGATGAAGAAGGACCAGCGCACGAACGAGTCTTCACGATCGCAGTGTATGCGGACAATCAAGTGATTGGTTCAGGACAAGGAAAATCTAAGAAATTGGCAGAACAAGATGCCGCTGAAAAAGCGTTAGCAAAAATCGCTGCAAAGTAAGCCGATTCCAAATACAGTGAGCTGCAGGAAAACAATTCCTGTCAGTTCCTGTTTGGAAAAGTGAACGGTGCTGATCAGCCCAGCGGTCAGTCAAACCGCCAAAAATTCAGGCAGCCTTTTTTATGAAATTTTAGGAGGAACATTTTGTATTTAAAAAGAATTGAGATCGCCGGTTTTAAATCTTTTGCTGAACGGACGAAGATCGAATTTGAGCAAGGGGTAACCGCGGTCATTGGACCAAACGGCAGTGGAAAAAGCAACATCACCGAAGCGATTCGCTGGGTCTTAGGCGAGCAATCGGCAAAAAGTTTACGGGGAGGAAAAATGCCGGATATCATTTTTGCCGGCTCTGACTCGCGAAAACAGCTGAATCTCGCAGAAGTAACGGTAGTATTGGATAATACGGATCACTATTTGCCGCTGGCTTTTAGTGAAGTGAGCGTCACACGGCGGTATCGCCGATCGGGTGAAAGCGACTTTTTTATCAATAAAAAAGCCTGTCGGCTGAAAGATATCCAAGATTTATTCATGGATTCTGGTTTAGGAAAAGAATCTTTCTCAATTATTTCTCAAGGAAAGGTCGAAGCTATTTTTGCCAGCAAACCAGAAGATCGTCGTGGAATCTTTGAAGAAGCTGCCGGCGTCTTAAAATATAAACAGCGCAAGCGCAAAGCAGAACAAAAACTTTTTGAGACAGAGGACAATTTAAGTCGGGTCCAAGATATTGTTTATGAATTAGAAGATCAGCTGACTCCTTTAGCTGCGCAAAGCAAAGCGGCCAAGGAGTTTTTGACGTTTAAAGAAGAGCTGACTACAGCAGACGTCAGTTTGACTGTAGCCAAGATTCAACAAACTCGCGATACTTGGCAAGCGGCTAAGACCGAATTTGATGAGCTGTCGAAAACAGTTGAAGAAAAAGGACGCTTTATTCAACAAACTGAACGTCAGTTGGGCGGATTACGTGAAAAGCGGACATCGCTGGATGAACAAATCGAGACAGGTCAGCAGCAATTATTGCATTTAGCGGAAGCGTTGAAACAAGCTGAAGGCCAAAAAGAATTATTGAGCGAACGTTCAAAAAATACGCAGAAATCCAGTGCGGAGTATCAAGTGATGTTGGCTGAACAGCGGAAGAAAAAAACAGCGGCTCAATTGGATCTGCAAGATGTTCAAACACAGCAAACTAACAAACAAAAAGAAAAAACGGCATTGGAAGCCGAGATTCAACAGCTGACCGAAAAAGCGGAAAAATATCAAAAATCACCCAAAGAATTATTGGAAGATCTGCGGGGAACGTATGTTGAACTGATGCAAGAATCGGCAAACGTCAGCAATGAATTGAAACACTTGGAGCGCCAATACACGCAAGAAACTACGAAAAATCAACGGAGCGTTACACGTTTTGAAGCGTTGCGGGAACAGTTAACCGAATTGACTGCTCAGCAAAATGCCGCAAAAGCCAAGACACAAGCATTGGAAGCTCGCTTAAAAGAAGAGCAGGAAAAGTACCGCAATTTGATCGAAGAAAAAAATACGGCGCAACAAAAATTACAAAAAGACCAGCAACAGATGTATGACTTGATGAGCCAAGTCCAGCAAGCCCGTGCACGGCAAAAAAGTCTGCAAGAGATCCAAGAAAATTATAGCGGTTTTTATCAAGGGGTTCGGAGCGTCCTGCAGCACAAGGAACAACTTGACGGAATCGTTGGGGCTGTGGCGGAGTTGATCCAAGTACCACAAGAATATACATTAGCGATCGAGACAGCACTAGGAGCAGCTGCCCAGCACATCATTGTGGAAAACGAAAAAAATGCGCAGCAAGGAATTACTTTCTTGAAACAACAGCGCAGCGGACGTGGCACATTTTTACCGTTGACAACGATTAAGCCACGCAGTTTAGGTGCGCATCAATATCAAGCGATCAAAGATGCGGACGGTTTTTTAGGACTGGCTAGCGAATTAGTCTCCTTTTCAGAAACGGTCGCGCCCGTCATGCAAAATCTATTAGGCGCAATCGTCATCGCGCGGGATTTGACGAGTGCCAATCAACTTGCAAGACAATTGCGTTATCAAGTTCGTGTCGTTTCATTAGAAGGTGATGTGATGAATGCCGGCGGTTCTATGACCGGCGGGGCGACCAAGCAAGGCAATCGCGGAAACTTATTCAATCAAGGTCATGAATTGGCGGAGTGGACGAAACGCCACGAAGCGATCAATCAAGCTTTGCAAGTAAAAGAACAAACGGTTCGTCGGCTACAGAAAAAAGTCGCGGAACAAACCGAAGCAATCGAAGTTTTGCGAACACAAGGTGAACAGACGCGTCTTGCTTATCAAGAAGCGCAAAGCAGCGAAGAACGGGTCAATACAGAATTGACGCGTTTGCAAAAAGAACAAGCGTTGTTCTCTTATGAGGTCAAAGAGTTGGAAAGCTTTTTAACGGACTATCAAGACCAAAAAGAAATTTTAGAGATCCAGCAAGTCGAATTGAAAGTCCAACAAGATAAAATTAATCAAGAAATTCGGCAGTTGAATGAAGAAAGTGATCAGTTAGAAGAAAAACGCACTAGCATCAATACTCAATTGAGTCGTTTACGTGCAGATCATGCAGTCTTAGACGAGCGGCTGATGTATTTGGAGCGGCAAACGTTGAGTTTTGAAGAACAGATCAATGAGTTAGATGGTCAGATCACGAGTTTGGAAAATCAACTGCTGGCACTTTCCAGTGATTCGACGGGTCATGAAGAGACAGAAGAAAGTTTGAATCAGCGCTTAATCGAGTTGAGTACTGCGCGTGAACAGCTGCAAGAACAGTTAACAACTTGGAAAACAACACGGCAAACATGGCAGCAGCAAATTGATCAAGCTGATCAAGCGTTGACACAAGTCAATCGAGAACAAAAACAATTGTTGGCACGTCAGTCACAAGCGGACGTCCAAAAAAATCGTTACGAATTAAAATTAGACAATGCTTTGACGTATTTGCAAGAAGAGTATAGTTTGACTTTTGAAGGGGCGAAAGCCCAAGCAGATCTTGAAATCGATCAGCAAAAGGTTCAAGCAGAAGTGGATCGTTTGAAATCAGCAATCGAAGACTTAGGTCCAGTTAATCTCAATGCAATCGAACAATATCAGCAAGTTGAAGAACGGTATGATTTTCTCACGACCCAGCGTGATGATTTATTATCGGCTAAAGAACAGTTGTTTGAAACGATGGGCGAGATGGATGACGAAGTCAAAGCGCGTTTTTATAAGACGTTCCAAGCCATCCGTGAGAAATTCAATCTAGTCTTTCCGAACATGTTTGGTGGCGGTCGGGCGGAACTAGTTTTAACGGATCCTGATGATTTGTTAAATACTGGTATCGAGATCGAAGCACAGCCGCCAGGTAAAAAATTACAAAACTTATCACTGCTTTCCGGTGGTGAACGGGCGCTGACTGCGATCGCGTTGTTGTTTTCGATCATCCAAGTTCGACCTGTACCGTTTTGTGTTTTAGATGAAGTCGAAGCGGCGTTGGATGAAGCCAATGTCACACGTTTTGGACGCTATTTAAGTTCTTTCCAAAACGATACACAATTTATCGTAGTCACTCATCGAAAGGGCACGATGGAAGCAGCAGATGTCCTTTATGGTGTAACGATGCAAGAATCCGGGGTTTCCAAAATGATCTCGGTTCGGCTTGAAGAAGTAAAAGAAGATGGGAAATTTCAAGTAAAAGAAAGGGACTCTTTAGAATGATAAAATTAATTGCGATTGATTTAGATGGTACATTGTTGACAGATGCAAAAACGATTTCTGATACAAATAAAAAAATATTAGCAGAAGCAAAAGCTCGCGGTGTAAAAATCGTGATTTGTACAGGCCGCCCATTGGTTGCAATCAAAGATTATTTGGCGGAATTGAACTTGCTTGATGCAAATGATTATTCGATCACATTCAACGGTGGTTTGATTCAAACGAATACGGGCGAGATTCTAGGGAAATCAGCGATGCCGTTGGCAGATGTGAAAGATATTTATCAACTGCTGACTAAACTGGATTTACCGATGGATGTTTTATCAGATGCTTTATGTTTCCAATTTGAAACAGCAGCGGATTATCCTTCAATCTATCCACGTTTGAACAAAGCATTGACTTTTGTTCCTAAAACAATCGATGCGTTGGAAGAAGATACGTTGTACAATAAAGTTGTGGCGGCGATCGACGCAGAATATTTGGATCAACAGATTGCTTTGATTCCAACAGAAGCTTATGAACGTTTTGAGATCTTCAAGACTCGGCCGAATTTATTGGAATTCATGCCTAAAGGCGTAACGAAAGCTTTTGGTTTGTCTGTTTTAGGCAAACATCTTGGAATCGAGACCCATGAAATGATGGCGTTAGGTGATGAAGCCAATGACCTTTCAATGATCGACTATGCTGGCATGGGCGTGGCAATGGGCAATGCGACCGATGGAGTAAAAGTTGCTGCTAACTTTATAACTGGAACGAATCAAGCAGATGGCGTTGCCTATGCTATTCAAAAATTTGTCTTTGATGAATTGAATTAAGGGGGATTTAAATGGGATTATTTGACCGTATAAAAAAAGCCTTTACCGGTGAACAAAAAGAAACTGAAAAACCAGAAGAAGTCATCGAAGACCAAGAAACAGCGGATGTCGTCGATGCCGATGCTGATGCTGAAAAATCAGAACCGACCGAATTGACCAAAGCAACCGATCATGAAGAGCCTGCTGAACTAATTGAAGAAACTGCAGAAATAACGGATGCTGCGAAACCGGCTGAACAGTCACCCGATCTTTCTTCAGAAGTTTCAGTTGAACCAGAACGTTTTGAAGCAACACCAGATGCTTCAGCTGAACAACTAGAAGCAGAAAATGAAAGTGAAGAAGCACTGGAAGAAACACTGGAAGAAACACAAGAAAAAATACAGGAAGAAACGATTCCAGCAGAGCCGCAAGCAGTCTCAGTTGAACAAGAAGATTCAGCAGAAGTAAGCGTTCAAGAAAAATATGACAAAGGGCTGGAGAAGACTCGCAAATCATTTGGTGAACGGATGAACGAATTGTTTGCCCGCTTCCGTCGAGTCGATGAAGACTTTTTCGAAGAATTAGAGGAAACATTGATTGGTGCCGATGTCGGTTTTGATACGGCGATTAAATTGACAGATTCACTACGGCAAGAAGTGAAACTAAAAAATGTTAAAAAGCCAGCTCAGATTCAAAATGTCATCATCGAAAAATTGGTAGACATCTATGAAGCAGAAGGAATCAACGAAAATAATGCAATCAATTTACAACCTGGTTTGAGTGTGATCTTGTTTGTCGGAGTAAACGGCACAGGAAAAACAACAAGTATCGGGAAATTAGCGAAGCAATACAAAGCAGAAGGCAAAAAAGTTCTATTGGCAGCAGCGGATACTTTTCGAGCCGGCGCGATCGACCAGCTAGTTGTCTGGGGTGAACGGTCTGGCGTGGAAGTAGTCCGTGGTAATGCTGGTGGCGATCCAGCGGCAGTAGTTTTTGATGCGGTAGATAAAGCTAAAAATGAAAATTATGATATTTTATTGATTGATACAGCCGGACGTCTGCAAAACAAAGTCAATTTGATGAATGAGTTGGAAAAAATCAAACGGGTGATCCAGCGAGAATTTCCAACAGCACCGCATGAAGTGCTATTAGTTGTTGACGCGACGACCGGACAAAATGCGTTAGTCCAAGCACGCCAATTTAAAGAAACGACAGATGTCACAGGTTTAGTTTTGACTAAGCTCGACGGAACAGCTAAAGGCGGAATTGTTCTAGCAATCCGCAATGAATTGCATCTGCCGGTAAAATTAGTAGGGTTAGGTGAAGGCATCGATGACCTTGAAGTGTTTGATTCAAATGATTTTGCGATTGGATTATTCAAAGGATTATTAAAAGAAGAATAGTTGAGCATTTCAAAACTCAGCTGCAAAGGGCTGCGACAACTGTCGCGGCCTTTTTTTATCACTTGAAACAAACGTTGGATGAGTCCAAATGGGATCTGCAAGGAACATTTCTAAAAAGAAACGGCATTAGGGGATTTTTCAAATTTTTTTCCAAGCATTTCCGTTCTGTTTCTGGAGGTTCTTCTATATAATGTAGCATGGGAGGCTATGGACAAATGAATACAAAAAACATGATGGTACAAGAAATGGTCAAACCTTTCTTGTTGCAAGCGCGCTATGGAATTGAAAAGGAAAGTCAAAGAGTTACACTGGAAGGCAATCTAGTACGGACCGATCATCCAGCTTCGGTAGGGAGTCGGAGCTTCCACCCTTACATCCAGACTGATTTTTCTGAAACACAATTAGAATTGATCACACCAGTTACTGAATCAGTGGCTGAAGTGTTAGCAAGTTTAGAAGCAATTCACGATGTGGCTCAACGAAGTATGCCAAAAGATGAAATGATGTGGCCATTTTCGATGCCGCCAGCACTGCCTGAAAAAGAAGAAGACATCCAGATCGCAAAATTAGAAAATCACGCGGATGTTTTGTATCGGCGTTATTTGGCGCGGGAGTATGGCAAACGAAAACAAATGGTGAGCGGGATTCATTTTAATTTTGAATACGGCTTAGATTTAATCAAACAATTATTTTTGGCACAGACTGAAGAAGCTTCCATGGAAAACTTCAAGACCCGGATATATATGAAGACTGCCCGTAATTTTTTACGTTATCGCTGGTTGATCACCTATTTATTTGGTGCAAGTCCGCTGAGCGAGGCACGCTATTTTGACAACGCTGACCGCCCGAAAGAACCGGTGCGTAGCATTCGAACGAGCCGTTATGGGTATGTAAATAAGCCAGACGTACAAGTTTCTTATGAAACGTTGGCACGCTATAGTGAAGAATTGGCAGAAAATGTTGCGCAAGGACGTTTGTCTGAAGAAAAAGAATTTTATGCACCCATCCGAATGCGCGGCGGGAAAAAAGTAGCAGATTTGTTCCAAACCGGAATCCGTTATATAGAATTGCGAAATATCGACTTGAATCCTTTTGAACGTGTGGGAATCAGCTCAGATGAGATCGAATTTCTACATTTATTCATGCTTTATTTGTTGTGGACAGAAGAAAAATTGTCAGCCGATGAATGGGTAGCTGAAGGCAATCGTATCAGTGACGCTGTTTCATTAGAGCGCCCGACAGAAACGACAGCATATTTAGCAGAAGGCCATGCTATTTTTGCAGAAATGCTGCAAATGGTCGATGAGTTGGAATTGACGGGTGCTGACTTATTGAAGAACTATCAACGTTGGTTGGACCATCCAGAAGAAACGTTGGCAGCTAGAATCTTAGCTTTAGATGAAGCTAAAGGACAGGCGGCAGTCGCGTTGGAACTTGGGCAGCAGTTTTATGAACAAGCTTGGGCTCGCCCTTATCAATTGGCTGGGTTCCAAGAAATGGAATTGTCCACGCAGAACTTGCTGTTTGATGCGATCCAAAAAGGTATTGAAACCGAAGTATTGGATCGGCAAGATCAATTTGTAAAACTGCAACACAAAGATCATCAAGAATTAGTTAAAAATGGGAATATGACCAGTAAAGATACGTACATCGCACCTTTGTTGATGGCGAATAAAACAGTGACTAAAATCGTATTGGCGCGGGCCGGTTTCCATGTTCCGCAAGGCGAAACATTCGCTTCGATAGCAGAAGCACAAAAAGCCTATCCGCGTTTTGCCCAAAATGCTTTTGTCATTAAACCCAAAACGACGAATTACGGCTTAGGCATCACGATCTTTAAAGGCGAGACGGCACTTGCTGATTACAATGCTGGTTTAGCGATCGCCTTTGCTGAAGATGATGAAGTGATCATTGAAGAATTTTTGGCAGGAACGGAATATCGTTTCTTTGTGATCGATCACCAAGTGAAGGCAGTTTTATTACGGACACCTGCCAATGTTATCGGTGATGGAAAACGATCAATCGAAGAACTTGTTGCTGAAAAAAATGCAAGTCCATTGCGAGGAATCAATCATCGGTCGCCGTTGGAAAAAATTCAACTAGGCGAGTTGGAACAATTGATGTTGAAAGAACAAGGACTGCGGATTGACAGTATTCCTGAAAAAGATCAGCAAGTCTTCTTACGGGAAAATTCAAATGTCTCGACTGGCGGCGATTCAATCGACGTAACTGATGAAATGGATGAAAGCTACAAACAATTAGCAATCGAGGCTGTCGCTGTTTTGGGCGCCAGCATCAGCGGGATCGATTTGATCATCCCGGATAAAGACAAACCGTATGAAACAGCAGCAGATTATGGCATCATTGAAGCAAATTTCAATCCGATGATGCATATGCACATCTATCCATACATCGGCAAAAGCCGCCGTTTGACGACAGATGTTTTACGCTTTTTATATCCAGAAATGAACATCTAAAAAAGAGTATTTCAGCAACCATCCAATTCTGTTGTATTCTCAAAAAAATGACCCGTGCTGTCAGCACGGGTCATTTTTGGTAATGTGTGTGGATGAAGGCGTGAATTTCGGTCAGTGAGTTGGAAAATAAAACTAACTGTCGATCTTTTTTTGATAAAAAAGCGTGTTCGACCATCTGATCAAAAAAAGTTTGTAATAAATCATAATAATTTTTTACATCAAAAAAAATACAAGGATTAGCCGTTTGTCCGACCCGCAACCATGAATAGGCTTTGCTGATTTCTTCTAATGTACCGATACCGCCAGGCAGGGCAAGACAAACATCTGCCAGCTGCATCATAGTTTTCTTGCGTTCGTCTAAATCATTTACAGTGATCAATCGTGTCACGTTAGGATGGACACGCTCTTCGTCATACAAAAAGCGCGGCATGATTCCGATCACTGTCCCGCCATTAGCCAGCACACTGTCAGCTACTGTTCCCATCAACCCTAGTTTACTGCCACCGTAAACGAGCTCATAATTCTGTTCGGCAATCCAGCTGCCTAATTCTTGTGCGGCTTTTTGATAGGCTGGATCAGTTCCGAGATGAGCTCCGCAATATACAGCGATGCGCATTCGATCGCCTCCTGATTCATTCGGATAATTTACTCAGCTAGTTCGATCGTCTGTTTTGTTTCTTCAACAGTCAATCCTGTTTTTTCTTCCCACCAAACTTTCATTTCTTTTTCGTAGTCGGCAGGGAAGCGCTCGACAGTATCGATCAAAGGCTCGCCTTGGATCTTAGCATGGGGAAAGCTCATCGCCAGATTAAATTTTAATTCTTTTAAGAGGCAGTAATATTGGAACATCATATAGTACATTTCCTCATCGTCACTGCTAGCTAAAACCAACGGTGCACGATCCAGCATGAAGCCTAAACTGCGCATCATAAATAAAAACCCTGGCAGCTCTTCTTTTTCGATATCATCGACTTCTTTCAAAATATCGATGTGTAAATCAAGCGCTTGCAATAAATCGGTTTGCAAATTTTGATAAGTGACCATCAAAGTTCCCTCCTTAAATATCTGTTAATTAAGTATAGCACATCTGAAAAAAACCTTGCCGGCAGATCAGCATTTGATTCGCATTATTTCAACGGTTTGTGTACAGTAAACGAGAAGGAGACGGTCAAATGGGGAATTTAGCTGTGATAACAGATTTGCATGCAGATATCAATCATTTCAACGAACAAGAGTTGGAAATACTTTTTAGTGTGTTGAACGAACAACAGGTGACGCGTTTGCACTTTGCAGGCGACACGGCCAATCAGATCGAGCAAACATTGGCGGTCAATCAATTTTTCCGCCGCCGCGGCTTGCCGACAACGTTTAATCTGGGCAATCACGAGATGGGCAAGCTGAAAGGCGAGCAGATGATTGAACATTATCCAGACAGCCATTTTTTAAATCTTCGTTACTTGCCGCTGAATCAGCGGACAGTCTTGTTAGGTTTCAACGGCTGGTATGATTATAGTTTTTCTGAAACAAAAGATCCGCAGCAGAATCGCTCAATTAAAAATATTTATTGGTTTGATCGCATCATTGAACGTTTTTCGGATGATCAGACAGTCAATCAAGCAATTTTGCACCAACTGCGGGAAGTATTAGATGATTTAGCGCAAAAAAATTATCAAGTGATCTTAGCCACGCATTTTGTCCCAAAAGCAGAATTTGTGATCCATCAAAGTGGCAATTATCAAGTTTGGAACAAACTAAATGCTTTCTTAGGATCGCAAGCGTTAGGCGAATTACTGGATCAGTACCCCAATATTCGGCAAGTCGTTTTTGGTCATACCCATCGCCGTTTCGAAGATCAACTATTCCATGATACGATCTACAGCTGTCGGCCGTTAGGTTATTATTATGAATGGAAGATTACACGAGATTTTGTTTTAGCGAATCAACTAGCAGAAGTATATCTTCCGATGAAGATGCGCAGCTTATTAAAAAAACATCAAGCAGAATTTTCCGCGTATCAAGAGCAGCACTTGATCGAAGAATTCCGCCAAGCAATCACATTAATTCCTTATTAAAAGGCAGAATCGTAGAGTCAGTAAAAATTTTTTGGCGAAAAAGGCAGCAAGTTTTCAATGACAAAGCCAGCAGCTGGAAAGAACAAAAGATCAAATTTTCTGTCAGTACCACTTGCAACCTGTTGCGATCCTTGCAACAATGGGGAGAGAAAAAGTCTCAAGCAATCAAAGGAGACTTGGTTAAGTGGAGAGGTTGATAAACATGCGTTTGATCATCGATGGTGATGGTTCGCCAGTAAAAGATACAACGATCGCCGTCGCTGGAAAATTCAAGCTGCCAGTGGTGATCGTCACGAGTATCGATCATTATTCAAAAAAAGAATACCCAGATTTTGTGACTTTTATTTATGTCGATCCGGGTTCAGATTCGGCTGATTTTAAGATCGTTTCAGTTATTCAGCCAGAAGATATTTTAATCACGCAAGACTATGGATTGGCATCTTTGACGTTGACAAAAGCGGCGCACGTGTTGCATCAGAGCGGGTTGGAATATACTCAAATGAATATTGATGCGTTATTGACCCAACGATTTATCGGCAGCAAAATGCGGCAAGCCAAGCAGCGTACAAAAGGGCCCAAACCCTTCACAAATGACGACCGCGAACATTTTAAAGAAGTTTTAGAAAGTCTGATTCGACGGTCTTTAATGTAATCAAAATGATAAGCTTTGTAATACTTGTGAAATTTCTTTTTGGGGATTTTGATTTTTGTGCTAAAATATTAAGGATCAGAAAGTAACGGAGGATATTCATTTGAAAATTATTTTACTTTATGGTGGGAAAAGTCCAGAACATGATGTTGCAATTTTGTCGGCCTTTTCAGTTATTTCTGCGGTTTATTTTGACTATTATCAAGTACAGCTTATTTATATCGATAAAACCGGTCAATGGGTCCAAGGCCCATTACTAACGGAAGCACCAGAAACAGACGAAGTATTGCGGTTGACTTGGGACACAGCGGGTCATGAAGTCGAAGGATTCAGCGGAAAAGTCATTGCGCCTGGCGATATCAAAGAAGATAACGCAATTGTTTTTCCAGTTTTACATGGTCCTAACGGCGAAGATGGAACGATTCAAGGATTCTTAGAGACATTGGACATGCCGTATGTGGGTACTGGTGTGATGACTAGTGCTTGTGCGATGGATAAGATCATGACTAAATATATCTTGCAAGCTGCTGGAATTCCGCAAGTTCCATATGTACCTGTATTGAAAAATCAATGGAAAGAAAATCCAAAACAAATTTTTGATAAATGTGAAGGAACGTTATTGTACCCAATGTTTGTCAAACCAGCCAACATGGGCTCAAGTGTTGGTATCACTCGTGCAGAAAATCGTGAAGAATTACAAAATGCGCTGCAAGAAGCGTATCGTTATGATTCACGGGCGTTAGTAGAACAAGGAATCGATGCGCGTGAGATCGAGGTTGCTGTGTTAGGCAACGACGATGTACGGACGACGCTGCCTGGTGAAGTTGTTAAAGAAGTTGCTTTTTACGATTACAACGCCAAGTATATCGACAACACGATTCAAATGGCAATACCAGCAGAGGTGCCGGAAGATGTTATGCAAAAAGCACGTGATTTTGCGAAGTTAGCGTATACGATGTTAGGCGGATCAGGACTTAGCCGTTGCGACTTTTTCTTGACCAACAAAAACGAGTTGTTCTTGAATGAATTAAATACGATGCCTGGCTTTACAGAATTCAGTATGTACCCATTATTATGGGAAAACATGGGGCTGAAGTACGGCGACTTGATTGAAGAATTGATTCAATTAGGACTGAAACGTTACGAACAGCAAGCTGCTTTTGAATAATCAGACAGCTTAATCACAGGACTTGAGACATGATTCTGGATGAATGATGCCTCAAGTTTCTTTTAATGGATCAAATGCGCTGACTGCTTGATCAAAATTAGCGCGCTTGCGTAGTCTTTTTAAGTCAGAAACCAAAAAAATGGGAGGAACACCATGAATTTTACAACGACAATCATCGGCAAGGCCGTTCAAGGTGAAGTATTGACGGAAAATGAGGTGACCGTTACTGGTGTCGAATTCGATTCACGAAAAATTGAAGCAGGCGATTTGTTCATCCCGTTGCAAGGGACAAACGACGGCCATGATTTTGTAGCAAAAGCGATCGAAAATGGAGCAACGGCAACATTGTGGAGCCGAGCTGCTGAAACGGCGCCTGAAGGGATCGCAGTGATCTTAGTAAAAGATACATTGTTGGCTTTTCAAGCGTTAGCAAGCTATTATTTGCTGGAAGAAAATCCAGACGTGATCGCGATCACAGGCTCAAATGGCAAGACTACGACTAAAGATATGACGGAAGCGGTTCTCAACCAAAAATTCCGAACCTATAAAACCCAAGGTAATTACAATAATGATATCGGTTTGCCTTATACGATTTTGCATATGCCGGAAGGAACCGAAAAATTAATTTTAGAAATGGGAATGGATCATGCCGGGGAAATCAGTGTTTTATCTGAATTGGCTGAGCCGGATGTTGCTGCAATCACGATCATCGGAGAAGCCCACATCGAAAACTTAGGCTCGCGAGAAAAAATCGCGGATGCCAAAATGGAGATTACAACAGGACTTGCACCCGATGGACTGTTGATCATTCCAGCAGATGAACCATTGTTAGCAGAACGGACGCACTCATTGTCACAAACAGTCAAAACAGTCGGGATCCAAAACGGCGAGCTTTCTGCTACGATCTTGAATGAAAGCAAAGGCGCGACTGTTTTTTCAGTAGAAGACAACGGCTATCAAATTCCTTTACCAGGAAGCTACAATGTTCAAAATGCCTTGATCGCAATGGCGATTGGGCGCTGGTTTGATTTGAGTAATGATGAGATCTTCCAAGGCTTGGCTTATGTGCAAGTTACTCAAAACCGGACACAGTGGTTGAAGGCAGCTAATGGTGCAGATATTTTGAGCGATGTTTATAATGCCAATCCAACAGCGATGGGTCTTGTATTGGATACATTTGCGAAATTACCGACAGAAGGTCGCCGATTAGCGGTCTTGGCAGATATGCTAGAGTTAGGCGCAGATTCTTTATCATTGCATACCAGTATGGTAAAACATATCAACGATCAAGATTTTCAAGAGATCTTTTTATATGGTGAAGACATGAAGGGATTGAAGGTCGCTTTGGCGGATCGTTATCCGGCATTAGCCGTTCACTATTTCAATAAAGAAGAAAAACTTCAAATGATGGAAGCTGTAAAAAATAGTTTGCAAGCAGATGACAGCGTAGTTTTAAAAGGCAGTAATGGAATGGGCTTGTTGGAAGTTGTCGAGTTTTTACAGAAGTAGTGAAAAGTTGCAGAAAATGAAATGATGTGCTAGAATGAGCCATTGCCGAGAAATGAAGTAATGATTGAATGAGTCATCCAATAAATTAAAGATTCGCTAGCAAACTGTTTGCTGGCTTACCAATTATTTTTGAGAAGCGGTTGGGGCATTTTTCAATTGAACGATGTCTCAACCACTTTTTGTGAGAGATGATCCTTCCGCCTGACTTCGCGGAGCGGTTTTTCGGTAGTATCGCTAAGGACGGCAACTAAGGGACAGTTGCAGACCAAACGCAGATACCAGACCATACGCTCTAAATGATAAGGTCAACAGACATTAGGAGGATATCATTTGAAATTCAAAGAACTAAAATTATCACCAGAACTATTGCTCGCGGTTGAACGCGCAGGTTTTGAAGAAGCGACACCGATTCAAGAACAAACTATTCCTTTAGCTTTAGACGGAAGAGATGTTATTGGACAAGCACAAACAGGTACCGGTAAAACTGCAGCATTTGGGTTGCCGATGCTAGACAAAATCGACACAACGAACAATGCATTACAAGGATTGGTAATCTCACCAACTCGTGAACTTGCGATCCAAACACAAGAAGAATTGTATCGTTTAGGCCGCGATAAAAAAGTTCGCGTTCAAGCTGTTTACGGCGGTGCAGACATCGGTCGCCAAATTCGTGGATTGAAAGATCGTCCGCATATCGTTGTCGGAACACCCGGCCGGATGCTCGACCATATCAATCGCCACACATTAAAACTAGAAACAGTGGAAACATTAGTCTTAGATGAAGCAGACGAAATGTTGAACATGGGCTTCCTAGAAGATATCGAAAAAATTATCAGTAAAGTCCCTGCAGAACGCCAAACGTTATTGTTCTCAGCTACAATGCCTGATGCAATTAAAAAAATCGGCGTTAAATTTATGAACAATCCTGAACATGTGAAAATCAAGACTAAAGCAATGACAGCTGATTTGATCGATCAATATTATGTTCGTGGAAAAGATTACGAAAAATTCGATATCATGACTCGTTTGTTTGATGTACAAACACCAGATTTGGCGATTGTCTTTGGTCGTACTAAACGTCGTGTTGATGAATTAGCTCGCGGACTTGAAGCTCGCGGTTATAAAGCTGAAGGAATTCATGGCGATTTATCACAACAAAAACGAATGAGCGTTTTGCGTTCATTTAAACGCGGAGATCTTGACATCTTAGTAGCGACAGACGTTGCCGCTCGCGGATTAGATATCTCAGGTGTTACCCACGTGTATAACTATGATATTCCACAAGATCCAGAAAGCTATGTTCACCGGATCGGCCGTACTGGTCGTGCAGGTAAAGGCGGGATGTCCGTTACATTCGTTACACCAAATGAAATGGGCTACTTGCATGTCATTGAAAACTTGACGAAGAAACGGATGGAACCACTTCGTCCGCCAACCGAAAAAGAAGCATTCAAAGGCCAATTAGGCGCGGCGATGGAACAAATCCAAAGCCAAATGGAAGAAAATTCCGATAGTCTAGAAAAATATGCCGAATCAGCAAAAGAATTGTTAGCAACTTATTCGCCAGAAGAATTAGCAGCGATGCTGTTGAAGACGACTGCGAAAGATCCTGCTGATTCAGTACCTGTAAAAATCACGCCAGAACGTCCATTGCCTTCAAATAAAAAAGGCGGCTTCAATCGTGGTAACGGCGGCAAACGCGGAGGCGGCAACAATCGTGGCGGTGGTAACAACCGTGGCGGCGGCCGTGGCAAAGACAACTATCGTAAAGATCGTGACCGCAATAGCAGCACCAACAAAAACAAAAACTACGGCGGAAGCAAACAACACACTAACAATAAAAACACAAACCGCAGCAATGACAAAAAACGCGGTTTTGTGATCCGTACGAATTCGAACGATTAATTTATCAGTAAAAAAGCCATCGATCTTTTTGATTGATGGCCTTTTTGTATGACTGGGGAGTTTTTTTGAAAGAATTCTTTGAAAAAAACATAGCATTTAAATAAGTCTTTGGTAAAATAAAGATATTGCTGAAAGGGTTGAGAGCATGATCAAAGGAATCGGGATCGACGCGACGGAGCTGAAACGAGTCGCAAAAATTATTGAACGACGGCCGCATTTTGTCGAACGGATACTAACTCCAGCAGAACAGACCCTTTTTGCTAGTCATTCTCCGCATCGTCAGGTAGAATTTTTAGCAGGACGGTATGCATGTAAAGAAGCTTTTTCTAAAGCCTGGGGAACCGGCATCGGAAAAGTCAGCTTTCAGGATTTAGAGATTTTACGAAATGACAATGGTGCCCCCGCCTTTACAAAATCACCTCATCAGGGAAAAGTTTTTGTCAGCTTGACTCACACAGAGGAACTAGCAATTGCACAAGTATTGCTGGAGGAATAGAAAGAAGGACACTTAGTTTATGGTTGTAACCTATCATCGACCAACGAGAGCTATCATACATAGGAAAGCAATGAGCGAAAATATTAAAAATGAGGTGGCGCGTTTACCTGAATCGGTAGAATTATTTGCAGTAGTCAAAGCCAATGGCTACGGACACGGTGCAGTAGCTACAGCGCAACAGGCATTAGCTGCCGGCGCGACTGGATTTTGTGTAGCTACTTTGGACGAAGCCATCGAATTGCGCGAAGCAGGGATCACTGAACCGATTTTAGTATTGAGTGTTGTTTTTCCAAGTTATTTATCATTAGTTGTCGACTATGATCTATCGATTACAGTAGCAACAAAAGAATGGCTGATCGAAGCACAAGAAGTATTAAAAGATTTAACTAAAACGACTACGCCGATAAAAATTCATATCAAAGCTGATACAGGGATGGGACGGCTCGGGTTTCAAACACCTGAAGCGGTCAAAGAGGCGGTCGAAATCATTGATGCTTCGCCAAATCTGCTTTGGGAAGGATTGTTTACCCATTTTGCAACAGCAGATGAACAAGACACGACCTATTGGCATAAACAAGCGGATCGTTTCACCAAAGTGATCACGGCACTTGATCATTTGCCGCGGTATGTGCATTCCAGCAACAGCGCGACGGCTTTATGGCATGATAAAGACATGCCGGGGAATATGATTCGCTATGGTGTAGGAATGTACGGGTTGAATCCATCGGGTCATGAATTAGCTGAAACGTATCCATTGAAACCGGCGATGGAATTAATTTCTGAATTGATCCAAGTCAAAGAATTGTCTGCTGGCGAAGGTGTTGGCTATGGAAAAACGTATGATACATCTAAAAAGGAATGGATCGGCACTGTTCCAATCGGTTATGCGGATGGCTGGCTGCGAAAGATGCAAGGTTTTTCGTTATTAGTAGAAGGCGAATTTTGCGAAATTGTTGGTCGTGTTTGTATGGATCAATTGATGATCCGATTGCCGCGGGAATTCAAAGTCGGAACAAAAGTGACTTTAATCGGCAAAAGCAAAGACCAAGAGATCACGATGCAAGATGTAGCCGATCATCTTGGGACGATCCATTATGAAGTTTGTTGTATGCTTTCAGAACGGGTACCAAGAATTTATCAAGAATGAAGATAAGTAAAATATCATGGAACAAGGTAAAAAGTGTTTGGAAAAACGGTCTAAGCAGGGTCATTTTTCATTAGAAAAACGGCTACTTTAAAAGGGGTAAGGAGAATAGTATGGTTAAGCGTGGTGATATCTATTTCGCAGATTTATCGCCAGTTATTGGTTCTGAACAAGGAGGGATTCGTCCGGTGTTGGTGATCCAAAATAATTTAGGCAATCATTTTAGTCCAACGATTATCATCGCCGCGATCACAGCGAAAATGGCGAAACCTAAATTACCAACACATATTGGAATCAAATCAAATGGTACTGGGATCGAGCGAGATTCGGTCATTTTATTGGAACAAATTCGTACGATCGATAAAACTCGTTTGAAAGAAAAAGTGTGTCATTTAGACAACTGTTTAATGGCAGAAGTAGATGCAGCTTTGCGGATCAGTGTCGGAATTGAAACGATGTCTGCAGCTGCGCCAAATCTTACATAAAAATCAAATCAAGTTTGTTGGTTCGAAGGGCGCGATCATGCATTGCGTCCTTTTTGAATCGTTCAAAAAGATTCAACCGTTGAAATGAAAAGAAGCGATTAGTTTGAGGGAGATAGTTAGTGTGAAAAGTAGGTGTCAGCAAGTACTATACTAGCTGGTTAAAAACACATTTTCTATTAGAAAACAGGTGTTGATCTTTGAAACTGTCTATCGGTTGGAAATGATTTGGCCTAAAGAAGACGGGGATTTCAATCATGTTTTTTAATCAAACGGAATAAATTCATTAGAATTTTTAAGAAAAAGTCTCTATACTATAAGAAGCAATTATGGATACAGAAATGAAAGGACGTGAGTGTGTGTTAAAAAAATTACTGGCAAACGTCGGTGAATACAAGAAGCAAAGTTTACAAACGCCACTGTTTACCATGGGAGAGGTCTTGATGGATGTGATCATGCCGTTGATCATGGCCGGCTTGATCGATCATGGAATTGACAAAAGTAATCCGAATACGATCTTGCGTTATGGCGGATTGTTGTTTTTGTGTGCGCTGTTCGCACTAATTACAGGAACGCTAGGAGGACGGACAGCTGCGGTCGCTTCGGCGGGATTTGCTAAAAATCTGCGGCATAATCTATTTGAACGGATTCAAAGTTTTTCTTTTGCAAACATTGACCGTTTTTCCAGTTCCAGCTTGATTACTCGCTTGACGACAGACGTAACGAACGTGCAAAATGCTTACCAAATGGTAATCCGAATCTTAGTCCGTTCACCGTTGATCTTGATTTTTTCTTTGGTGATGACTTTTCACATCAATCGAGAATTATCAATGATCTATTTAGCAATCGTACCGATCATGGTCATCGGGCTAGGATTGATCATTCGTTTTGCCCACCCATTATTTGAAAAAGTTTTTCGGACCTATGACCGCTTGAACAACGTTGTCCATGAAAATCTTCAAGGAATTCGGGTAGTGAAATCTTACGTTCGAGAAGAATATGAGGAAGAAAAATTCAGCCGAGTATCAAAATTGGTTTTTGATAATTTTACGAAAGCTCAGCGGATCGTTGCCTTCAATATGCCGCTGTTACAAGTTGCAGTTTATACGTGTATGCTGTTGCTTTCATGGCTAGGAGCTGAATTGATCGTGGATAAAGGGAATTTGACAACTGGTGAATTAGTCAGCATGTTCAACTACACGATGCAAATTTTAATGAGCCTGATGATGATGTCGATGACCTTTGTTCAATTGATGATCGCTCGTACTTCTGCTGAACGGATCACAGAGGTACTCAGTGAAGAAAGTGATTTGAAAAATGGGGCTGAACCGTTACTGGAAGTACCTGATGGTTCAGTGGAATTTCAAGATGTTTGTTTTAGTTATAAAGATGACATGAATAAATTAGTTTTAGAAAATATTGATTTGAAGATCGCGTCTGGTGAAGTGATTGGGATCGTCGGCGGGACTGGGAGCTCAAAATCGAGTCTTGTCCAGTTGATCCCAAGACTTTATGACGTGACACATGGAATGGTCAAAGTCGGCGGTCACGATGTTCGGCATTATGATTTGGCAACGCTACGTGATCAAGTCGGGATGGTTTTACAAAATAATGTTTTATTCAGCGGGACCATCACAGAAAATCTCCGTTGGGGAAATCCAGAGGCAACTGAAGAAGAAGTGATCCATGCCGCAACGATCGCACAGGCGGATCCCTTTATTCAAGAATTTCCTGACAAATACGAAACGATGATCTCTGAAGGTGGGAATAATGTCTCTGGCGGACAAAAACAACGCTTGACGATCGCTCGCGCATTATTGAAAAAACCGAAGATCTTGATTTTGGATGATTCAACGAGTGCGGTCGATACGAAGACGGATCGAGCAATTCGTGAAGGTCTAGTCAAGGAAATTCCAGGTACCACTACATTTATTATCTCGCAACGGATCAGTTCGATCCAAGATGCTGATCGGATCATCGTGTTAGATGATGGAAAGATCAATGGCGTCGGGACACACGACGAGTTGTTAGCAGACAACACGATCTATCAAGAAGTCTTTGATTCGCAACAGAAAGGATTTGGTGAACGGGATGAATAAAAAATTTGCAGCTGAATCCAATCCGCTCAGAACGATCAAACGCTTATTGAAGATCATGGCAAAAGAACATAAAGCACAGCTGATCGTTGTCTTTTTCATGATCTTAATCAGTGCATTTGCCAATGTTCGCGGCTCATTGTTCTTGCAAGTCGTGATCGATGATTATATTACACCGCTGATTGGACAAAACAATCCGAATTTCACCGGATTATTAAAGGCGATTTTAACGATGGCGTTGATCTATGCTGTCGGGATCGTAGGGACGCTCTCATATAATTTGATCATGGTAAAAGTATCAGAAGGAACGCAGAAAAAAATCCGTGATCAGATGTTCAATCATTTGGAGACATTGCCTCTACGCTATTTTGATTCAAATGCGGATGGTGATATCATGAGTCACTTTACCAACGATACCGATACGCTGCGACAAATGATCTCACAAAGTATTCCCAACTTGCTGATGGCGCTCGTGACTTTTGTCTCGGTTTTCATCGCAATGTTTTCATTGAGTGTGCCATTAACTTGTTTTGTCCTTGTTTCAGTCACGCTGATGTTTGTGATCTTGCGTTTCATCACGAATCGCAGCGGCCGCTATTTTGGCGAACAACAACGTTCTTTAGGCGCGGTCAATGGTTATATTGAAGAAATGATGCACGGTCAAAAAGTGGTAAAAGTTTTCAATCATGAAGCAGCAGCGATCAATGATTTTGATGAAATCAACGATCAGTTGCAAGAAAGTGCCACTAAAGCCAATGCTACCGCAAATACGTTGATGCCGATTATGATGAATCTTTTGAACATCCAATATGTTTTAGTTGCGATCATCGGTGGATTATTTGCTGTTTATGGTGTTTCTGCGTTGACAGTCGGAATGATCGCTGCATTCTTACAGCTCAGTCGATCATTGAACGGTCCAATCAGTCAGATTTCTCAACAAATCAATTTCGTGATCATGGCGTTGGCTGGATCAGATCGGATCTTCCAGCTATTAGATGAAGAATCAGAAGTTGACGATGGCTATGTGACTTTAGTCAATGTCAAAGAGGTCAATGGAGAATTGATCGAGACAAATGAACGGACCGGAATCTGGGCTTGGAAACATCCCCATGAAGATGGCACACTCTCTTATGTCCGCTTGACCGGTGATGTTCGTTTTGAGGATGTCAATTTTGGGTACAATGATGATCATTTAGTCTTGCGTGACATCAATCTTTACGCTGAACCAGGACAAAAAGTTGCTTTTGTCGGCGCGACTGGTGCCGGTAAAACGACGATAACAAATTTGATCAATCGTTTCTATGATATTCAAGAAGGAAAAATCCGTTATGACGGAGTCAATATCAAGAAAATCGAAAAAAATTCACTGCGTTCTTCGTTAGGGATCGTCTTGCAAGATACGCATTTATTTACTGGGACAGTCAAAGAAAATATTCGTTATGGAAATTTGAGTGCAACGGATGAAGAAGTCTATCAAGCGGCCAAATTATCGAATGCAGATACGTTTATTCAACATTTACCGGAAAAATACGATACAGTGATTACCGGTGATGGGGAAGGGTTGTCGCAAGGACAGCGCCAATTATTAGCGATTGCCCGAGCAGCGATTGCTGATCCGCCAGTGATGATCATGGATGAAGCGACTTCTAGTATCGATACTAGAACAGAAAGTATCGTTCAATCGGGGATGGATCGCTTGATGGAAGGTCGGACAGTATTTGTTATCGCCCATCGGTTATCGACGATTCAAAACTCAGATGTCATCATGGTGATGGATCATGGTCGAATTATCGAACGTGGCGATCATGAAAGTTTACTGGCTGAACATGGTATGTACTATCAATTGTATACTGGAAAAGTTGAATTAGATTAACGCTTATCAAAAAAGGTGTGTCTTGCATATGCGAGACACACCTTTTTGTTGGAACAAGTAAACGATAATCGCTACAATAAGGATAAAGATTTTCGAAAAGGAAACGATTCCAAGGGAGAGTTTAATTTTATGAAGTGCTTTGTCAGGTTTCCTGAAGTAAAAAAATTTATGATCAAAAAGAATTGGGCGCAAGAAATTATTTTCAGCAGTTAGAGAGGATGGATGAAGTTGAAACGATTTGCATTAAAAGACTATGGAACAGCCAAAGATGTATTGATTGAGATCCAAGCAGAAGCTCGTCCAGTCGATGAAACCCATGTTCGTGTAGCGTTATTAGCTTTCGCGATTAATCCGTACGATGTTGCTTTGCGCCAAGGAGCAATGCGCGACTTTCGGATAGTGAAGTTTCCGTATGTATTAGGAAATGATGGTGCAGGGATCGTGACTGAAGTTGGTGCGGCAGTCACTCATGTAAAAGTTGGTGATGAAGTGATCGTTCATGCAATCAGCGGGACTTACGGTGAAGAAATCGTTGCTCCAGGGAAAAAAATCGTGAAAAAACCGGCTGCTTTATCGTGGGAAGTGGCAGCAGGTTTGGTGACACCGTGGCTGACGACTTATAATCTAGTCACACATTTATTAGGAGATACGATCGGTCAAACCGTCATGGTACAAGGAGCTTCCGGGGCGGTTGGTTCATTATTGGTCCAATTTTTGAAAAAACAAGGCAAAACCATACTTGCTTCAGCTTCTAAACGAAACGAATCATGGGTCACCCGATTGGGCGCAGATCAGTTCGCAGCTTACGATCAAGCAGATGCTGGAAAAGTATTTGCCAATCAAGCAGATACTGTGATTGATGCGACAAAAGGCGGAGTTGCTGGAGAAGCGGGCGTACAGATCATGAAAACCGGCGGAAATTTTGTAGCATTGAATGCTTTACCGAAGGAACAAACGAAAACTGGAAATTATTTGGCGTTTGGACCATCAAAAGAATATTCTGATTTTGAGGCGTTAACAGCTTTAACAGAAGTAGCTGATGAAATCCAGTTAAAGATCGCGGAAGTTTTGCCGTTTACTCTAGCAAGCGTGATTTACGGACATGAAAAATTAGAAGGACACCCATCGGCGGGAAAAATTATTATAAAAAAGGAGCAATAACATGGATCAGAAGAAATGGTCATTAGTAAAAGCAAATTATGATGGCACAGAAGATCTGGCTGACGGCTATTATCGGTTGCGGGAGATCGAAGACGGGTATCAATTGGCCTATTTAGCAGCCGGCCCTTGCGGCGAAAAAGTTCCGCATCCAGAAGTGACATTGCGGCAAGTAGATGATCAGGTTGAACCGATTCGCTTGCGCGATTTAGAAGAAACACCGATTTTAAACTTAACACAAGCAGATTCAGCTAAGATCGAGGAATTGACCGAGCAACTATTGGAACGCTTTATCATGAGAAAAAATCTTAATTTTTAAGCATTTCTTTAGTATTTATTGAATGAAAAGGGATACAATTGTGACAAATCATTAGGAATGTCAAAAAAGCAGATTCCAGACACTCGCTAGAATTGAAATTTGCTGAAAATCCATGCTACAGTAGTTCAGCAAGAAAAAATAGTAGGTGAAATCAATGAACGTTTTTCAATCGCTTAAACATACATGGAATCTCTTTAAATTAGATTGGCGTCGGATTTTTAGAAATCCGATCGCCATTTTTCTGATGGCAGCTTTAGTCATCATCCCATCTCTTTACGCTTGGTTCAATATCAAGGCGTTATGGGATCCGTATTCGAATACTGGCGAATTGCCAATTGCGGTTTACAGTGCGGATGCAGGAGCCACGTTTGAAAACAAAGATATCGAGATTGGAAATGAAGTGGTCAAAAATTTGCATAAAAATAAACAACTTGGCTGGCGCTTTGTCGACTCGAAAAAACAAGTCGTTGAAGGTGTAAAGTCAGGGAAATATTATGCAGGAATTTATTTACCGGAAAATTTTTCTAAAGATTTATTGAGTTTTACTTCCGGCGAGATCCAAAAACCAAAAATCGAGTATTATTTGAATCAAAAAATCAATGCAATCGCCCCAAAAATCACTGATAAAGGGGCCAGCTCGATTCAACAAGAGATTAGCCAAGAATTTATTAAAACTGCCAGTTCGACCTTGCTGAAAGTTTTTAATGAGATTGGCTACGACATCGACGCCAACTTGGTAAGCATCAATAAAGTCAAAAATTTGATTCTGACGACCAATGATAATTTAGACGAGATTGATAAATACACGCAAGAAGTCGTCGAAGTGCAAGGCAAGCTACCTGAGCTAAAAGAAAAATTAGCTAAGGCAAATGAATTGCAAGCATATTTGCCGCAAGTGGACGCGATGGGACAAAAATTGATCACGTTGAATCAAAAAATGCCGGAGATCAAAAAACAAGCGAGTGTCATTTTGACGCTGCAGCAAAAGATCCCTGAGATTCAACAAGCCGGCGATCAAATCGCCCAAGTCGATAATGATTTTTCTGAGATCGAAACGACGATGAATGACGGAATCAATGAAGCCAAACAAGGGCTGAACATCATTCATCAAGTACAGACGATCTTGCCGGACATTCAAAAGCTTGGCAATCAAGCCAACGATTTTGCGAATACAACAAAAGACGGCGCAGAAAAACTCCAAACGGCTATACCAAGCATTTCAAGCAGCGTTCAAGTCACGTTGGAATCCATTGGTCAAGTAGCTACGACGACACAATCAATTACTAGTGATCTGTCTGCTTTATTAGATAAAGAAAAATTAACAGCTGAAGAAAAAGCACATATTGCGGCAATCATTAGTGACTTTCAAAGTAATTTAGCTGATCAGCAAGCAGCAATTACTAAATTAAACCAATTTTTAAGCGACTTAAAAAAAGTAGCCGATGATAATGGGAACACAGATGCAAGTCAAAACTTGGCAACGATTATAAGTCGACTAGGAAACATAAGTAATTCACTTGGCGATCTAAGCAACCGTTTCGGTCAGTTGAATGACTTTGTTCAAAACGAAGAAACAACTGACAGAGCAAAAGCATATTTAGGCGAAATTAATACTGCGGCTGGAAGAATTGCTAATTTAGTCGGAAGTATCAATGCTGAGCAAGTAGGGCAGACAGTCAGCACAGTTCTGAATAAGCTGATTGCCATGATCAACACGGCCCAAGGTGTCTTGAACCAAGCGCAGCAAATTGATTTCGCCTCACTTTTGAATTCAACTGAAGGCACAGTCAGCAACGCGATCACTTTCTTGGAAAAGTATCAAAAACAAATGCCAGCGATCGGTCAGGAAGTTCATGATGCGAATGTACTATTGAATGGTCATATGACGGACATCGTGAATGGTATCAATACAGGTGCCGATCTTTATAACAATGAATTGCCGGTAGTAGAACAAAAATTAGCTCTAGCCGCAAACTTCATGCAAAATGATTGGCCAGGGGTGAAAGAAGATTTGACCGGCGGGTTGAAAATCGCAAATGATAAAATGCCAGAGGTCGAACAAGCATTAGATCTTGCTACTGATTTGATTCAAAATGATTGGCCGACACTGCGAGCAGGTATTCAAAAAGCCGCGAATGCGATCCAGCAAGGAGATCAAAAAGTTGATCTTGGCCAAGTTTTGAAATTGCTGAAATTGGATGCTCAAAAGGAAAGTGATTTCTTCACAACACCAGTGGAACTACAAACAAACGCGATGTATCCAATCGCGAATAATGGTTCAGCCAGCACACCATTTTATACAGCATTGTGTTTATGGGTCGGCGCGGTACTATTTTCAAGTGTCACAACCACAGAATTCTTTTTGGATAAAAAAGAGCGCGGTAAATACACAAAACGTGAACAATTTGGTGCACGTATGCTGACGTATTTAGCAGTTAGCGTTGGGCAAGCTTTGATCGTAACATTGGGAAATATTTTCTTGCTGGGTGTTTACGTAAAAAATCCAGTGTACAGCATTCTGTTTGCGGTCTTAGTGGCGCTAGCCTTTATGATGATCGTTTACACGCTCGTGGCGCTTTTTGGAACGGTCGGCAAAGGGATCGCAATCATCATCCTAGTGCTTTCTATTTCCGGTGGTGGCGGGAACTACCCAATCCAAGTATCCGGCAAGTTTTTCCAAGCCGTCAATCCGTGGTTGCCATTCACCCACGCAGTCAATCTGTTACGGGAAAGTGCCGGCGGGATTTATTGGCCAAATGCGACGCAAGATATCATTGTGATGGTCGTACTTTTCATCGTATTTGGGATCTTAGGAACGTGGGCTTATCCTGTTTTACAACCGCATTTGAAAAAATTGACGAAAGTCGCTCACGAAAGCAAAATATTCCATTAAAAAAAGACAGGCAAGACGACAGCAGATCGCTGTTTTCTTGCCTGTTTTTGTATTTTTTTCAGCTCGTAAAAAGTCAGTAAAAAAATCATTGACATTTAGATAGAGTACGAGTAATATTCGCTTGTTGTATTTTATTAAAGGAGTGAGTCTTAGTGGATTATCTTAAACGTTTGCTGGTTGGACGACCACTGAAATCATCTGAAAATGATGATCAAAATCTGTCGCGTTTTGCAGCGTTAGCGATGCTTTCTTCAGATGCATTGTCTTCTGTAGCTTATGGAACAGAACAGATCGTAGTCGTTTTAGTCACCTTGTCAGCAGCGGCGATTTGGTATTCGTTGCCGATCGCGATCGTCGTTTTAGTTTTGTTAACGTCATTGATTTTATCTTATCGTCAAATTATCCATGCCTATCCTCATGGCGGCGGCGCGTATGTCGTCAGCAGTGAGAACTTAGGAAAGAATGCCGGATTGATCGCAGGAGGCTCACTTCTTGTCGATTATATGCTGACTGTAGCCGTCTCTGTCTCAGCTGGTGCTGAAGCCATCGCTTCTGCGATTCCAGCGCTTTATCATCATCGTGTTTTGATTTCTGTCATTATTGTTTTATTATTGATGCTGATGAATTTACGCGGATTGCGCGAAAGTGCGGGACTGTTGATGTTGCCAGTCTATAGTTTTATTGCAGTCATCACTATTTTGATTGTTGTCGGTCTAGTGAAAATTCTAACCGGCACCGTCCCTCTGCATGCGACCGCTCAAGTTGGCGCAGTCGTGCCAGGGATTTCCATGGCGCTTTTGCTGCGGGCTTTCTCATCAGGTTCGTCTTCATTGACCGGGGTCGAAGCAATTAGTAATGCCGTTCCATTCTTCAAAAAACCGCGAGCAAAAAATGCGGCCGGCACATTAGCTATGATGGGCTTGATATTAGGATTCTTCTTTACTGGAATCACATTCTTGAACTATTGGTACGGGATTGTTCCTACGACAGAAGTTACCGTGTTGTCACAAGTTGGTGAATCAGTTTTTGGTAAAGGAATCATGTATTATGTTTTACAATTTGTTACGGCTTTGATTTTAGCTGTAGCAGCCAACACAGGATTCTCAGCGTTTCCTGTCTTGGCTTACAACTTGGCTAAGGATAAGTTCCTGCCGCATCGTTACCAAGACCGTGGAGATCGATTAGGCTACTCTAACGGGATCATCACTTTGGCACTTGGTTCGATCGTTTTGCTTTTTATTTTCCAAGGTTCAACTGAACGTTTGATTCCATTGTATTCAGTCGGAGTATTTATTCCATTTACCTTGTCACAAACTGGGATGGTCTTGAAATGGCGTAAAGAAGGAGCACATTGGGTCAGGAAATCACTGGCTAATATCGTGGGTGCGGTGATTTCCTTTGCGATCGTTTTGATTTTGTTCATCTATCGATTACCAGATATTTGGCCATTCTTTATCATCATGCCAATCTTAATCTTTGGTTTTTATAAAATCCATGAACACTATAAAAACGTAGCGGAACAATTACGTTTGGTCGATGATGTGGAATTGCATGAATATGATGGAAACACAGTCATCGTATTAGTCGGAAATGTAACACAAGTAAATATCGGAGCAATCAACTACGCGCGTTCAATCGGTGACTATGTGATCGCTATGCACGTTTCGCTAGAAGAAAACGAAGAGAAAGAACGGGAGATCCGTCACGAATTCCGTGAGAAATTCCCAGATGTTCGACTCTCTGTCGTTCGTTCACCGTATCGTTCAATCGTCAATCCAGTCAGCCGCTATGTTGACCGTGTAAGCAAAAATGCACGACAACATAATTATACTACGACCGTTTTGATACCGGAATTTGTCCCAAATCGTACGTGGAAACGTTCGCTGCACAATCAAACAGCGATGCGTCTGCGCTTCCGTTTATCTTATCGTGATGACATTATTGTCGGCACGTATAACTATCATCTAAAAAAATAATCTCACTAAAGAGGAGGCCGTGACATAAGTCATAGTCCTTCATAGGAAAAAATTGGCTTCCATAAATCATTTAGTGATTTATGGAAGCCA